>NZ_JBZDOG010000001.1:0-1130648 GCF_058268495.1 Planococcus sp. TJ-201
TCACGAAGATCCGCGGCGAAGAAAAATGGTACGACATGTCGGTGAAGATTGACGAAATCGTCACGGGCCAGAAAAACTTGCCGCCGAACGTGGATTTCTACTCGGCATCGGTCTACCACAGCCTGAACATCGAACACGACTTGTTCACGCCGATTTTTGCGGTATCCCGCACATCGGGCTGGCTGGCGCACATCTTGGAGCAATACTCGGACAACCGCTTGATCCGCCCTCGTGCTGATTACATCGGACCGGGCATGCAGACATACGTGCCGGTTGAAGAAAGGTAATTGGAAAACCGAGCAACTATAAGCATAAGTGCTTCAAGATAAAAAAATAAAAAGGCGTTTCCTGCAAAGTCCAGGAAACGCCTTTTTATTGTCCAGCAGCTCGTCAGCCGCCGATATAGGACATGCCAATCTTGTTGCGATTTTTTGCGGTAAATTCTGTACGTTCATCTGAATAGCGGTCATCACGCCGCTCCCAAACAGCTGAGATTTTCCGGAACAATTCTTCATCATTCAGCCCACTGCGAATGAGTTCACGAATATCAAAATGTCCGGTTGCGAACAGGCATGTGTAAAATTTTCCATCAGATGATAAGCGTGCACGGGTACAAGAAGAGCAGAAAGATTCGGAAACAGATGTGATAAATCCGACTTGCGCATCGCCTTCTTCAAATCGGTAGCGTTTTGCGACTTCACCATAGTAATCTTTGTCTACCGGCTCCAGGTTATAAACCGACTGCAGTTTCTCGAGAATTTGCTTCTTGGTAACCACTTTCTTAAAGCTCCAGCCGTTGTCATTGCCGACGTCCATAAATTCAATAAAACGCAAGGTCATGCCGCGTTCTTTAAAATATGCAGTCATCGGCAAAATCTCCTGTTCGTTAACATCCTTTTGGACGACCATGTTGACTTTGATTTCAAAGCCGATTTGGCGGGCAAAATCGATTTGTTTCAGAATGTGCGAAGGATCGACGCCGCGTCCGTTCAACTTGCCAAACAACTCAGCGTCGAGTGCGTCCAAACTGATGTTTAGCCGGCGAAGGCCAGCGTCGTAAAGCGCCTGTGCCTGATTGCCAAGGAGCAGGCCGTTTGTGGTCAAGCCGATGTCTTCTATTCCTTCAACAGAAAGAATTTTCTCGACCAATTCCGGCAACCCTCTTCGCATAAGCGGCTCGCCGCCTGTCAGGCGTATTTTTTTAACGCCCATCGCAGCAAATATTTTCGTCAAGCGATGGATTTCTTCAAATGACAACAATTCCTGCTTCGGCAAGAACGCATAATCATCTCCGAACACTTCTTTCGGCATGCAATAAGAACAACGGAAATTGCAGCGGTCGGTGACAGAAATCCGCAAATCCCGTATCGGACGCTGAAATTGGTCCTTTACTGGTTGTATGGCCATTACGCCACCCCCTTTTAATTATCTGGCTGATTTATGTTTCGAAACACGAGCGGATCCTTATGAATTAGAGATGAATCGATCCACTGGGTCGTTACTTTTTCCATTAATTTCATAACGCGCAATTGGCCAGCAACTAGATCGTTATGCAGCAATTCTTTCACGCGGTAGTTCCAAATGCTAAACAGCGGTATTTTTTCAGCTGCATTATGGACAGCTGTTATGTCAGACAAAGGATCCGCCAGAGCAAGCAGCTTTGCAGTTTCAGACTCCCCGATAAACGGCATGTCACACGGCAGCACTACATACTTTTTGGCAGTTCTGGCCGACATGCCTGTAAGAATACCGGCTAACGGGCCTTGCCCTGCAGTCCAGTCCAAATCCGTAACGACGTCGTATCCTGCTGGAAAATGAGTTACCAAATCCGGTCTGGAAACGATAACCACATGATCGCAAACATGATCCAAGGCTCTGTAAGCGCGTTCGTAAAACAATTCTTCTCCAATTTCGGCAAAGGCTTTGGGTGAACCAAATCGCCGCGACATGCCGCCTGCCAAGAGAATTCCAACCAGCTCGGTCATCCGCCGCTAACCGGCGGAATAAATGCGACTACATCTCCCGCTTCCAGCACATCTGTCGGCAACGCGTATTCTTCATTGATTGCCACACGGGCTGCTCCTGATTGGAAATTCGGATATTTATCCGCTGCCCATTGCCACAATTCCTCTACCGTTCGGCCTGCCAGCTCGACTTGTTCTACCGAAACACCGGTCTGTTCTTTAAGGCCTGCAAAATAATGCAAAGAGATCATTTGAAGTCTCCTTCCGGTTTTTTCTTTTGGTCGCCAATCCATTCTTCGCCGTCTTCCCAAATTTCTTTTTTCCAGATGGGCACAATTTCTTTGATTCGTTCTATGGCATATTCATTTGCTTCATAAGCTGTTTTGCGGTGCGGTGAAGAGACAGCGATAACTACAGCGATGTCGCTGATCTGCAATTCCCCAATCCGGTGGGCGATTGCCACTGTTGTTCCTTCCCAGCGCTGTTCGATTTCTTCACCGATTTGCGCCAGTTTTTTTTCGGCCATCGGCACATACGCCTCATATGCCAAATACAGCGTTCGCACTCCCTTTGTCCACTCACGGACATGTCCCGTAAACACAGTCACTGCTCCCGCTTCTGGTCGCAGCACAAAATCTGCATAGACCTGAGGATTGATTGCTTCTGTCACGATCTCAAATGCTTTCACTTTTGTCACCATCCATCCAATTAGTAAACCAAAAATAGAGTTGCTTGCTGTCAGTCTGCGGAATTACCTGGACATTGTCCAGTTTCAGCCCATCTGGTGCAATTACCAATTTTACCTGCTCCAGATTTTGAAGTTCCAGCCAGTCCTCAGCTGAGCGCAGCAAAACAATTTTTTCGTAGGCAGCTTCTTTAAATCCCTCGACCAAAACGATATCTGGACTTTCTGCAGAAGCGAGGGCAACCAGTTCGGCCAGTTTGGCTTGTTTTTTTCGCTGATGTACTTGGACGACACCGTCGCCAAATACAATCGAGCAGGATGCGCCTTCCTGAAAAAAACGCATGCTGTCAGTTTCATTTGACGGCATTTCCAAAGCACCGCCATGGCCATGATGCTTCACTGTAGAAACAGTCATGCCCTTTTGGATTGCCTGCTTTAACAAGTCCAACATCAAAGTCGTTTTCCCGCTGTTTTTAAAACCAACTAGTTGCAGTACTTTTACAACTGCCATATATCGGTCCCTTCTTCCATGCCAAGAAGCAACACGTCGACTGTATCTCCTGATTGGAAACCACGAGTCCCCCCTGGCAATACAATCAATGCATTGCCTCGTGCGATAGATGATACAGCATTCGACTTATTGAATCCAGCCGGCGCCACTTTATTTCCATCGTAGGAAGCGCGGATAAATCGCGTAAACGGATTGGCTTTTGTAAAATCTTCACCTAATTCTGCTTCAGTATGAGGCAAATACAGCTTATTGGCTCCCATCATTTTAAGTAATGCTGGCCGGACAAACAATTCAAATCCAGTAAAGCAAGCAGATGGATTGCCGGATAAACCAAACAAATATTTGCCGTTAGCCACTGCCACCGTTGTTACACTCCCTGGGCGCATCGCTACTTTGTTAAATAGAACCTCTGCACCGAGCTTCTCGTAAATGGCTGGCAAAAAATCAAAGTCGCCCACAGACACGCCGCCTGTCGTAATCAGGCAATCGGTTTCTTCCGCCGCTTTTTTGACCACGTTAAAGCTTTCGTCCAATTGATCGATGGACATGCCATACATTTTACACCGGAAACCCATCCGCTTTAATTGTGCAACAATCATCGGTCCATTGCTGTTGCGGATTTTTCCCGGAACAAGTTCGTCCCCGACTCCCAATAATTCCGTTCCAGTTGAAAGGATCCCAACAACCGGCTGCTTTGCCACCGATACTTGCGAATAGCCAAACGTTGCCAACAACGCAATCGTTCCTGGATTGATATAACTCCCGCTGTCGATCACCACTTCGTCCTTCCGTACATCTTCTCCTTGCAAAGAAACGTTTTCCATTGGTTCAAACGGTTTGCGAATGGTGATGGCACCTGGTGTTTCCACCGTTTGTTCAAACATCACTACAGCATCCGCACCTTCTGGAAGTTGTGCTCCAGTCATAATGCGAATTGCTTTGTGTGCCTGAAGCGATTTAGTGGAAACTTCTCCTGCCCCAATATGGTCGATTACGTCAAATGCAATTCGATTTTCGCCCGATGCGCCTATAGAATCCATGGAACGAATGGCGTAACCGTCGTAAGGTGACCGGTTAAATGGCGGCACATCTGTTGTCGTAATAATCGGTTTAGCCAGAATCCGGCCATAGCTTTCTTCCAAGTCTACTTTTTCGTTTCCGATCGAAACAGCATATGCTAATACTCGTTCAACCGCTGCTGAAACAGCAATCGGTGTGCGTTTTTCAACCATTTTTTCATCTCCAATTAGTTAGTTTGCTTTATTTTATATGTATTTTCATGTTGTTAAATGTATGTGTGCGTATCTTTATGTGATGACTTCTCGTACTAAACTTATACAATGCCTCGATGGCTGTCAAACAGACTTTCTAGAAGATAAGAAAAAACAACCTTGAAACTTGTTGATTTCAAGGTTGTTTTAATATGTGTTCTAGTCAATCGCTGACGGTCTCTCTATTGGCAGACACGGCAACTTTCTCATTTTGTGTACGAATTCTCCGGATATCGAGGCGAATGACCATCGAGATGACCAAAGCCACCACAAACAGACCGGCGAAGAACAACAAACTGCTTTCATAGCTGCCTGTTTGATCTTTCATAAATGCCGCAAACAAGGGTCCCGCAAGTCCAGCAGCTGCCCAGGCTGTTAAAATATACCCGTGGATGGCACCGAGCTGCTTCGTACCAAAAATATCCGCGATATAGGCTGGAATTGACGCAAAACCACCGCCGTAGCAGGTGTAGATAATGGCCAACATGATTTGAAAGAAAATAGCGTTCGTAGTGAACGGCAATAACGCAAATAAGGCAATTTGAATAACAAAAAAGGCAGTATACGTATTCGGACGTCCGATGTAATCGGAAATCGATGCCCAACCGAGACGGCCAAGGCCGTTGAAAATTCCAAGAACTCCTACCAGTGCTGCTGCTTGGACAGTCGTCATGCCGATGCTGTCGATCGCCATCGGTTTTGCGGCCGACAGGATGGCGATTCCGCATGTTACGTTGATAAACAGCATAAACCATAAGTAATAAAAACGTTTTGTTTTAATGGCTTCATTGGCCGTCAATTGAGCTAAGTCGATTTTCCGTTCAACTTTGCCACTGTTGACTTTTTCTTCAAAGCCAGCTGGTGACCAGCCTTCTTGCGGTTTTTCAAGGTATAGAGAAGACAATAGCATGATGATAAAATAAGAAGCACCTAGAATGTAAAAGGTCTGCTCTATCCCAACAGACGTGATGAGCGCCTCCATGATAGGGCTGCTGATGGCTGCTGCAAATCCGAAGCCCATAATCGCCAAGCCGGTAGCCAGTCCGCGGCGGTCAGGAAACCATTTGACCAATGTTGAGACCGGGGCAATATAACCAATTCCGAGCCCAATTCCCCCGAGCGCTCCGTAAAACACATACAACAGCGGCAATGAGGAAGCGCTTACAGCAAACCCTGATCCGATAATGCCGGTACCGAAGAAGAAAGCGGCCACAAGACCCGCTTTTCGCGGTCCGTATTTTTCAACAAAACTGCCAAAAAAGGCGGCGGACAATCCTAAAAATAAAATGGCAATACTGAACGTCAATTGCACTTGACTCGTCGTCCACCCAAACTGTTCAATCAACGGATTAGTAAAATTGCTCCATGCATAGACAGAGCCGATCGAAATATGTATCCCCACTGCAGATAACGCAATCAACCATCTGTTTTTCGGCTTTTTTTTCATTTTTCTTAACCTCCTGTTGAAATTGATAAAATAATATATAAAATGATTTTTAAAAAGCCAAATCATTAATTTTTCAAGCTGAAAGGTTGATTGCCTTGAAGAAAGGAAGTGGCCAAGGACAACTATAGCCACTTCCTTTGTTTTGATGGGCGGCAGTCTTAAAGGGGTGTTGGCCACTGAAAATTTATGGCAATAATTGACTAAATAATAAGACGATTAGAATCATAGCACCCTTCTCTTTTTTTGTCACCACAAATTTTTGTTTATTTGGCGGGCTGTTTGTCTACAATCCGTTCCGGGTGCGTGTAAAGATTAAACGAGCTGCCGCGGATAAAGCCGACTGCCGTGATTCCCAAGTCATCAGCCAGCGACAAGGCCAGTTCAGTCGGAGCAGATTTCGACAAAACGATTTCGCAGCCGATCTTCGCTACTTTCAACAAAATTTCAGAAGAAATTCGGCCGCTGAAAGCGATCACTTTATCGCGTACGTCAATATTGTTTACCAGGCAATAGCCGTAAATTTTATCCAGCGCATTGTGCCTGCCAATATCCATGCGCGAAACGATGATGCCGTTTGCGTCGCATAGCGCCGCATTATGGACACCGCCAGTCTGTTTGAACATTTCTGCCGACTCGCCCATGTCCTGCATCAACTGAAAACAATTTTCCGGAGTTAATGTTACACGAACCTCTGTCATTTTCTTGGCAATCATGGCATCGTGCGCAAAAACAAATCCCTGGCGACTCATGCCGCAGCAGGAACTGATAAAGCGCTTGTTCTGCAGCTGCTCAAAAAACGGATAGACTTTTTCGGCGGTGATGTGTACGGTACCGGTTTTTTCATCCACTCGTATATCCTGTATGTCTTTGTAATTAGGAATGATGCGTTCAGAAACCAAAAACCCAATGGCCATTTCTTCCATCTGCTCCGGTGAACAGACAATCGTGATAAATTCCTTGCCGTTAATTTTGATCGTAGCTGGCTGTTCAACTACAACGCGATCCTTTTTTTCAATAAACCCGCCTTTTTCATAACGCATGATTTTGCGTACTTTATCTTGTTCCATCCGGCTTGTTCCCTCCTTGGAAATGTTGATCAATTGGCCGATCGAAAAGAAACACAGATACGGCAATATCGTCTTCGACTTTGATGTCTGAAAAAAGATGAACAAACTTCGCGCCTACCAGCTCTTCCATACCTTCCGGAGCTGCTGTTGCATAAACACTTTGAATCATCCGCGTACGGGCAGCGTGGACCATCTCTCTGCCTTCTGGTGTTCTGGCTATAAACTGCTCAGACGGACTCAGGTTCCCATACAAAGTCGCAATGGCCATGTCATTGACAAAGACCGTCTGGATTCGTTCCGGGCCCTTACCGAAAAGATTCTTCCGCAATTTGCGGATGATGTCATTAAACTCATGAATTTGTCTGGACATGTGACTCTTCGCCTCTTTCGGACTGTTTATTTTTTGCTTCCAACGAGACAGGTTCATCCTACAGTTTGGTATTCAAAATGGAATTCCCTTGATTTGACTTATTTTTTAAATTTCTGTTGTATATCACATTTTTACTGTTTATAATAATAGCATATGTTGGTCTTGCCGTACGTTGTGGCGGCAACGCTTTCACTCTTCCCATAATAAATGGATTGGTCCTTTAACAAGTCCTGTTAAGACACTATTCCACTATGAAACAGATGCACTTGTCAAGGTGTGTTTTTCATAGTGGATTTTTTTATCCCATTTTAACGGATACTACAAATTCTTATTTCCCTATTGGCAAAAGTTTCATTAAGCGAAGTTTTTCTCACCCTAAAAGGAGGTTTTGGCATGTCCATTAAAATTAACGGTTCACCCATTGAATTTGAACAGGGAAAAACCATATTACAAGTCATCAACCAGGAAAAGATTTTGCATCCGCAAATCTGTTATATGCCCGAAGTAGATCCCATCGAAACCTGTGACACGTGCATCGTTGAAGTCGATGGCAAATTGGTCCGTGCCTGTTCAACTCCTGCAGCTGCCGGCATGGATGTCCAGCTTGCATCGCCCCGTGCAAAAGAAGCACAAACGGAAGCAATGGACCGGATCCTCGAAAACCACTTGCTTTACTGTACTGTTTGCGACAACAACAACGGCAACTGCAAAATCCACAACACCGTCGATTTGATGGAAGTGGAACACCAAAAATATCCATTCGAGCCGAAATGCTCGGTTGACGAAGTCGATTTAACCAATCCTTTTTACCGTTATGATCCAAACCAATGCATTGCTTGCGGCCAATGCGTAGAAGTTTGCCAGAACTTGCAAGTCAATGAAACCTTAACCATGGACTGGGCACGCGACCGTCCGATTGTCCTTTGGGACGGCGGCGCTAAAATTAACGATTCTTCCTGTGTCAGCTGCGGCCAGTGCGTCACCGCTTGCCCATGCAACGCCTTGATGGAAACGTCGATGCTCGGCGAAGCTGGCTTTATGACCGCGATTCCAGAAAAAATTCTTTCGCCAATGATCGATTTGGTAAAAGACGTGGAACCGGGTTACAGCGGCATCATGGCTGTATCGGATGCAGAAGCGAAAATGCGTGAAACACGCACAGAAAAAACCAAAACGGTCTGCACATTCTGCGGCGTCGGCTGCTCGTTTGAAATTTGGACAAAAGATCGTGAAATCCTTAAAATTCAGCCAGTCTCAGAAGCTCCTGCCAACGCGATTTCTACATGCGTTAAGGGTAAATTCGGCTGGGATTTCGTCAACAGCGAAGAACGCATCACCACTCCCCTTATTCGTAAAAATGGCGAGTTTGTCGAAGCCAGCTGGGAAGAAGCACTTGATCTTGTGGCTTCGAAATTCAAAGCAATCAAAGAAGAAAACGGCAAAGATTCCATCGGTGTTATTTCTTCTTCAAAAATCACCAATGAAGACAATTACGTCATCCAGAAACTGAGCCGCCAAGTATTTGAAACGAACAACGTTGACAACTGCTCACGCTACTGTCAATCCCCTGCAACTGACGGCCTTTTCCGTACAGTCGGCATGGGTGGAGATGCCGGAACGATTAAAGACATTGCCAGTGCTGGACTTGTTATTATCGTTGGCGCCAATCCTGCAGAAGGCCATCCGGTTTTGGCGACACGTGTCAAACGTGCGCATAAGCTGCACGGCCAGAAATTGATTGTTGCAGACATGCGCAAAAACGAAATGGCCGAGCGCTCAGATATCTTTATTACGCCGAAGCAAGGAACTGACCAAGTATGGCTCATGGCGGTTACCAAATACATGATCGATCAAGGCTGGCACGATCAACAGTTTATCGATGACAATGTAAACTATTTTAACGACTTTAAAGAAGTGTTGGATCAGTACACATTGGAATACGCAGAACAGCAAAGCGGCGTGTCTAAAGAAACCATCATCCAGACGGCTGAAATGATCCGCGACGCGGATGGTACGTGCATCCTTTGGGGCATGGGCGTTACACAAAACACTGGCGGTTCAGATACCTCTGCTGCGATTTCCAACCTGCTATTGGCAACAGGCAACTACCGCCGTCCAGGCGCTGGCGCTTATCCGCTTCGCGGCCACAACAACGTTCAAGGCGCATGCGATATGGGCTCATTGCCAGGTTGGCTTCCGGGCTACCAGCACGTAACTGATGACGCTGCACGCCAAAAATTCGAACGGGCTTACGGTGTGAAAATTGATGACAAGCCGGGCATGGACAATATCCATATGCTGCAGGCTGTTGATGAAGGCATCATGAAAGCCATGTATGTTGTCGGCGAAGATATGGCATTGGTTGATTCAAATGCCAATCACGTAGATGACGTACTATCAAAACTCGAGTTTTTCGTAGTCCAGGACATTTTCTTCTCACGCACTGCACAATACGCGGATGTAATTTTACCGGCAGCCCCGTCGCTTGAAAAAGACGGAACGTTCACCAATACGGAACGCCGCGTTCAGCGTTTGTACAAAGCCCTTCCAGAGCTTGGCCAGTCAAAAGCAGACTGGTGGATCGTTCAGGAAATCGCCAACCGCCTTGGCGCAGGCTGGAACTACAGCCACCCAAGCGAAATATTCGCTGAAATGGCGAGTTTGTCTCCATTGTTTGCTCAAGCAGACTACGCTTCTATGGAAGGCTGGAACAGCTTCTTATGGGGCAGCTTGGACGGCGAAAGCACACCATTGCTTTATGTAGACGGCTTTAATTTCCCAGACAAAAAAGCCCGTTTTGCCCTATCTGACTGGGTTGAGCCGGTAGTATTCCCTGCTGAATACGACCTTCACATTAACAACGGCCGCCTGTTGGAGCATTTCCACGAAGGCAATATGACCGATAAATCTAAAGGCATCATCTCTAAACTGCCAGAGACCTTTGTCGAAGTATCTCCACAGCTGGCACAGGAACGCGGACTGGAAGACGGCTCGACCGTCCGCCTTGTCTCTCCTTATGGCGCATTGAAATTACCGGTAATTGTAACAAACCGAGTTAAAGGCAATGAATTGTTTTTGCCGATGAACTCGACGAAAAAAGAAACGGCCATCAATTTCCTGACCGGCCCAGCTGGAGACCAGCGCACCAATACACCTGCCTACAAACAGACGAAGGTTCGGATGGAAGTCTTGAAAGACCATGTCAAGAGCCCGCTGCCAAAATCAAATCCGCGCGATAAGAAACGCAATCCGGTATCCGGTATTCAAGTAGAACGCAAATGGGCACGTGAAGGCTATGTGCATTTGACCGATCAACGATAGAAAGGTGATGTGATGTCCTATGGCAAGTCCTATAACGCAAATCAAGAAAAAAGAATGGACGGCAGAAGAAATACGCCAGCAAAAGCTCTATGAGTTGGAAACCCTAATTGCCGAACAAAATGAGGCATTAAATAAACTATTGGCCATCACTGGTGATCTGGACGATGCGGGAGTTTTGGACGCCGTTCTAGCAATGGTCAAAGCCAAAGAAGGAATCGCTGAAGTGGTCATGGGGCAAGCAACCCGTGAGCCGGTAACCAATCTTATCAATAACATGTTGAGTGCAGCAGGTGCATTAACAGCAATTAACCCGGAATCAACGGGCAAGCTGGCATCGAGTGTCGTGAATGGATTGAAAGAAGCCGAAGCACAAAACCAAAACGGCAAGAAAATTGGAATCTTCCAGATGCTCAAAGCAATCAGAGACCCTGACATCAACCGCTCCATCAAGTTCGGACTTAATTTCCTAAAAGGGATGGGCAAAGGACTGGATCGTTAAACAATAGTTGCATTTTAAACAGTCACGGCTTATTGATAGCCGTGGCTGTTTTTTTGCGTGATTTATTTAGTTGGCGGCTCTCCTCAAGTCATTCTCTCTGTGGTTTTCGTCCAGTTACAGAATGGGACTTGTAAAAAGTACTTATTATATAGAAGGAACTGCATTTAACTTGGTTTCATTTTAGTCTGCAGCAATTCCAAAACAGTTTTAAAATATACTCCCTACAGGTTTATTTATTTCTTTCATTATCAAGCCCCTCTACTAATAAGTTAGTTAGATTTTAGAGTAGCTTGTACTGTTACAGAATGGATGATAGGAAAAGCTTGCCGCCCCGTTGTTGGCTTGAGAGGTTTAAGGTTTTGAATTTCATCCTTTCCACAACACTCTCCTCTTTTTCACTTAACAATTCACCATCAAAACGGCAGTCCGGAATTGAACGCTGCTTTTATCGCCGGTTATCTGCTCTTATCCAGAAATAATCGGTTTTATCGGTTTTTTAAGACATGCCTCCATTTCTGTTATATATTAATAAACAAGAAAACAAACTGTATTAATACAGTTTGTTCAAGAAATTCTTTATATCAGAAAGGGATGGATAGCATGGCCACAAACAAACTTCAACAAATCGAGGAACTGAAAAAGAGCTGGGAGCAGGACGAACGCTGGAATGGCATTGAACGCATGTATTCAGCTGAAGAAGTGGTAAAACTTCGCGGCTCAGTACAAATCGAACATACACTGGCGAGAAAAGGTGCTGAACGTTTATTCCGGTCGATTCATGAAGAGGATTTTGTAAACGCTTTAGGTGCATTAACTGGCAACCAGGCCGTTCAACAAGTGAAAGCAGGCTTAAAGGCGATTTACTTAAGCGGTTGGCAAGTAGCTGCAGATGCCAACTCTGCAGGCCAGATGTACCCGGATCAAAGTTTGTACCCAGTCAACTCGGTCCCTGATGTTGTGAAGAAAATTAACCAAGCATTGCAACGGGCCGATCAGATTGACGGCGTTGAAGGTACGGAAGGTTTTGACTGGTTCGCCCCAATTGTAGCCGATGCCGAAGCCGGCTTTGGCGGACCACTGAATGTTTTTGAACTGATGAAAGCAATGATCGAAGCTGGAGCTTCTGGCGTGCACTTTGAAGACCAGCTCGCTTCGGAGAAAAAATGTGGACACTTAGGCGGCAAAGTACTGCTTCCTACTCAAAACGCAGTGCGCAATCTAGTTTCTGCCCGATTGGCAGCAGATGTGCTTGGCGTTCCAACCATCATTATCGCCCGTACAGATGCAGATGCCGCTGATTTGATCACAAGCGACATTGATCCGCGTGATCACGCTTTTATCACAGGCGAACGCACACCAGAAGGCTTCTACCGTACCAACGCAGGCATTGACCAAGCCATTGCACGCGGCTTGGCATACGCACCTTATGCGGATCTTGTCTGGTGTGAAACATCTCACCCGAACTTAGAAGAAGCTCAGCAATTTGCGGATGCCATCCATGCGGAGTTCCCAGGCAAGCTACTCGCTTACAACTGCTCGCCTTCATTTAACTGGAAAGCAAAGCTAGATGAAGAAACAATCGCAAAATACCAGGTTGAACTTGGTAAAATGGGCTACAAATTCCAGTTCGTTACATTGGCTGGTTTCCACTCATTGAACCACAGCATGTTCGAACTTGCTCACGATTACAAAGACAACGGCATGGCGGCATACTCGAAGCTGCAGCAGGCTGAATTCGCCAACGAATCAAAAGGCTATACAGCTACACGCCACCAACGTGAAGTCGGTACCGGTTACTTTGATGAAATTTCACAAATTGTTTCAGGCGGAACCAGCTCCACTACCGCTATGAAAGGCTCGACGGAAACCGCTCAATTCACAACAACCAAGTAAGCCCTTGCCAACTTTTGACTAGTATCTATTCCATCGCCACGGCATTCAAAAATAAACTCTTGGAGGAGATCCTTATGAAAACGACTAAAAACTACGAGACACGCACCAAGAAAGAATGCCGCGAGTGCGGATGCGAAATCAAAGAACGTCAGCAGTCCATCATTTACGAATGTGAGCGCTGCATGTGCAATAAAGAAGAATAAAGAGAATCCACTCGAAAATCGTGGCCATTGAAAACCTGCCCTCAGAATCAGCAGAGACTAAAAAAGAGTCAGAAAACAGGAAATCCTGTCTTCTGACTCTTTTTTCCCTTTAGTGTTCCCCAGTTTGCCTGCACTCATCCAGTGTGGGGTTATAGCCAAAAAACGAAGTGTCTATGCCTTCGATAAATGAGGGCAATTTTTCTGATCTGCCTCACCATTTATCGGTATTCACGTAAACCCAAACTAGGGTATACTTAACAATTAGGTGTTTGATTATTCAAACGCATTTGAAAATACTGACTACACACCTGGAGGCTAATCATGATTAAATTTCCAAAACCAACAGTCGAACAGTTTTTCCGTACATACTCCATTACGAATTTCACCGTCAGCAAAGATGAGCAGAAGCTGGTTTTCAGTTCCAATTTGAACGGCAAAATGAACTTATGGGCAATGGATTTGCCGGACACCTACCCTTATCTATTTGCACACCAAGAAGATTCGAGCAGCTTCATTAAATTTGATCCGGAAAATCGCTTTGTGTTAGCCGGTTTTGACAGTGAGGGAGATGAAAATCATCACATTTATTCCTTGCCATTTGAAGGCGGTCTCCCGCAGCCATTAATCCAAGGAGCGGCTGATGAAAAATATTTCTTCGCCCATTTGAGTGAGGATGGCAAACGCCTTTACTATATGACTTCTGAAGGCAATCCATCCTTTCTGAACACCAAAGTGCGCAATTTAGAAGATGGAACGGATCGTTTGCTGAATGAAGGTCAAACTGCGCCGACATACTTGAAGGCTGTTTCAGACAACGAAAAGGCATTTGTGTTTTCTCAATCCTTTGCCAACACATTTGTAACCAATTTTGTTCGCATCGGCGAAGAAACGCATTGCCTAACACCGGATCCGGATAAAGTTCATGTTGTATCAGAAGCAGTATTTACAGATGAGAAAACGATTTATTTTGCCACTGACTTCGACAATGAACACAACTATTTGGCAAAATTTGATTTAACCAGCAAACGATTCAGCAAAGTGCTGGAAATTGAAAATGAAAGCATCGAAGCTGTCAAATGGGATAAAGAAAACGGCCAATTTTATTTGATCACAGAAAAAGGAGTAATGGACAAATTGTACCGCTACGATTTGCAAAATGGAGACTTGGCTGAATTGAGAACGCCAGTTGATGTGTTGGAAAAACTCCATGTCGGACAATCGGGCAACTTATATTTGATGGGCAGAAGCACCACTGTTCCGCATAATTTATTTCATTCCGAAAATGGAATCAGTTGGAGACAGTTGACCAACAACCGAGTGTTGGGACTCAGTTCAGACAATATGGTCGAACCGGATGTGGTCAGCTACACATCATTCGATGGCATGGAAATCGAAGCGCTGCTGTTTAAGGCGAAACCCGAGAACGACAACGGACACACTATATTTTGGCCGCACGGTGGACCACAGGCATCGGAACGAAAGTTTTTCAGGTCCATGTTCCAGTGTTTCCTGAACCGCGGCTATACGATTTTCGCACCGAATTTCCGAGGCAGCACAGGCTATGGCTCTTCATTTGTCAAACTTGTCGAGCAGGATTGGGGCGAAGGGCCGAGACTTGATTGCATCGCTGGGATCGAGTGGCTTTTTGAGCAAGGCATTACGGACCGGGAGAAACTGTTCCTGGTGGGAGGCAGTTACGGTGGCTACATGGCATTGCTGCTGCATGGTCGCCATTCGGAATACTTCAAAGCAGTGGTCGATATTTTCGGCGTCTCCAACCTGTTTACGTTCGTCAACTCGGTGCCCGAACATTGGAAACCGATCATGGAACGCTGGCTTGGTAACCCAGAACGGGACAAAGAACGCTTTATGCGAGATACCCCAGTCACCTATCTGGATGGCATGACCAAACCCATGCTCGTCATTCAAGGCGCCAAAGATCCACGGGTTGTCAAAGAAGAATCCGATCAGATTGTCGCGAAATTGAAAGAACTGGGACGCGATGTAGAATATCTGGTGCTTGACGATGAAGGCCATGGTTTCTCGAAAAAAGAAAACGAAATTGCCGTTTACAGTTCGATGCTTCAATTCCTTGAAAAGCATCAGGCATAACAAGCAATAAACGAAAAAGCTGCAAAAAACCGGCAACCCGATCCAAATGGGTGTTGCCGGTTTTTTGATTGCCGGTTTTCGGATGTCTAGGCATGTTCCTTTTCTTCAATCAGCTCCGCCAGATTCTTCCGTCTGTTGTTGAGACCATGCACCCCATTCAACTGCAAAGCAGCAATTTCCGGAACTTTGTACAGCGGAAAATCGGGTAGATTTTTAAACGGATTAATTTTTCTGCACTTTTAAGATCAGGAAGTTTGGACTCTTCATTAATCGATCGTATTGATCTGGCGCCAACTCCTTGAATAAAGCAGTCGGTTGGGGTTCAGTGACGCTTTCAATTGTAAAGTGAGCCAATAAGGAAGTGAAGACTTCGCTTAAGGAACGGCGATAAAATGGAACTTCGTAAGTCTTTCCTGCTTTTTCCCACTTGTCGATAATCAGCTCTGTAGAAAAATACTGGGCTCCATTCAACAGCTTCAAATCTGTCAACGGATGATGAATCGACAATAAGAAACTGCCGCCGGGTTTTAAAATCCGATTAAATTCTGCAAAAACTGACTGCCAGTCCTTCAAATAATGCAGCGTTAATGAACTGACAATCAAATCATACTGTTCATCTTTAAATGGCAGCGGCTGTTCCAGGTCCAAACGCAAAACTTCCACTCTTTCGCCAAGTCGCTTTTGGGTGGCACCTACCATTTCCGGGCTCATATCTACCGCTGTCACTTGTGCTCCTTTGTCAGCTAGTTGCTTTGTATACCAACCAGCCGCACATCCAGCATCCAGCACTTGCAAGCCAGCCAGTTCAGTCGGGACTAGCTGCATCATAGCTGGCCTTTCGTATTGAGTATTATAGAGATTATTATTATTTTCCATCTGTTCATACACGCCTGCCAGTTTATTGAATGTCTCCAACACTTGTTTTTTCATCTTCCACCTCCTAGCTTATTCGTTTTCCCCATGCTCCCTGCCAATTTTATAAAGTACATGTTTTTTCAAAGGACTGTCCACATCCAGTTTTGGGTGATCAAAGTCTTCCACCTTGTGCATACCGATTCTTTTCATAACGGTTTGAGAAGGTTTATTGATGGCCGCTGTAAATGAATAAATTTCTGTCATGTTCAATGGTCCGAATGCATAAGCAAGACAAGCCCGTGCACCTTCGACCGCGTAGCCTTTTTTCCAAAACTGCTTGTCCAGGCGCCAACCAATTTCTGCATGCCCTTTCCCAAGAATCGGCATAGTAATTTCCAACATCCCAATAAAGCCAATAAATGTCGCATCATCTTTCTTTTCTACCGCCCACATCGTATAAGCTTTATCGGTCATATGCGTTTCAAAGCGATCAATTAACTGACCTGCTTCATCTTCGTTCAATAGCTTCGGAAAATACTCCATCACGTCTACATCTATTGACATAGCTGCAAACAGACTGCGGTCCCGTTGCTCCCAGCGACGGAAGCCAAGGCGTTCCGATTCGAACAAGTAAGTCGTCCCCATCTTCTTCATCCTTCCCTAGGCGTCAAATTTCCTCTTTGAGATTAGTTTACCAAAGAATGTTATTTTAAACAGCTGTACACTTAATGGTCACTTTCAGAGCGATTCCTTATCGAAAATTTCATTAATAGCAAAATACTGAAAATAAAGATTGCAAAATACGTATTTTTTTTGCATTATTATAGATAGGGATAATTATTAATGCAAAAATATTTTGCGCTATAATTTTATTTCATAGCAGAATTGGCTCGTTCCATTTTTTTACAACTTGTCCAGTATAAAATTCAGAGAAGATTGGGGCAATAAAAATGATCGTTAAAAATTTTTTCATGCATCTTTCAGAAAACCAACTTTTAAATAAAGCAGCTCAAAGTTACGGATTTAAACTTGGTGCGCACAGTGTCGTAGCAGGAACCAACATCGAAGAAGCCATCGGAAGCATCAAAGAATTGAATGCGCAAGGCATCAGCTGCACCATCGACAACCTCGGTGAATTTGTCCATGACAAAGCAGAAGCGTTGGAAGCGAAAAACCAAATTTTAGGGGTAGTGGACGCTATCCACACCCACCAAGTGGACGCTCATATTTCATTAAAGCCTTCACAACTGGGCTTGGACATTGATTACGATTTTTGCCTGGAAAACATTAAGGAAATTGTCGCTAAGGCTTCTGAGCATAATATTTTCATCAATTTTGATATGGAAAATTATGCACGTTTGCAGCCTTCCTTTGATTTGATGGATGAGCTGTCAAAAGACTATGATAATATTGGCACCGTTATTCAATCGTATTTCATTCGAGCAGAAGATGACATTAAAAAATACAGCGATTACCGCCTCCGTATCGTAAAAGGTGCCTACAAAGAGCCAGAAACTGTCGCCTACCAAAGCAAAGAAAAAATCGATGCCAACTTTATTGAATTGATTGAGTATCATTTAGTAAATGGCAAGTTCACATCTATCGCAACACATGACCATAATGTCATTGCACATGTAAAACAATTTGTCGTTGACCACAACATTCCAAAGGAAAAGTTTGAATTTCAGATGCTGTACGGCTTCCGCAAAGAAATGCAAGTAGACCTTGCAGAACAAGGCTATAACTTCTGTACGTACATCCCATTCGGCACCGATTGGTACGGGTACTTTATGCGCAGACTGGCTGAACGCCCGCAAAACCTGAACTTGGTTGTGAAACAAGTATTCACTAAAAAAACCAACACAGCAATCGGCGCCATTGCTGGAGCATTTCTACTCGGACGCCTGACAAGCAAAAAATCATAAATTAAAAATCAGTGAAGGTCAAATACTGACGGACACCGCAAATAAAACCTGGAGCCTTTTAAGGGCTGCCAGGTTTTATTTACATGATATAAAATATGCTATGCCTTCGTTTCGCATTGCTCTTTGCTTATTTTTTATTGCGGTACAGATACATTGTCAACGGGGCAAAAGTTGCGGTCATAATGGCAGATACCAGTAGCACATTGGCCACTTGCTGCCATGTACCCATGCCATGCATAAATCCTCGGACCGCAGTCGCCAGTGTAGAAATAGGATTAACATTAACAAAGCCTTGCAGCCAGGTTGGCAGCGTTGCTGGATCTACAAAGACATTGCTAATAAAAGTCAGTGGCATCATTACCAAAAAACTCATCATCATCAATGACTTTTCAGAACGCACAACTAACCCAAGAGTTGTCCAAATCCATGATAAGCTAAACGAAAACACCAACACTAAGGCTATGGCCAGCATTACCCCGACTAGACCGCCTTCCGGCCGAAAACCAAGCATCAAGCCGAGCAGCACCATTACTCCGGAAGCCATCGTATAGCGAACCACATCAACCAGCAAAGCTCCAATCAATGCTGATGGCAACCAAATTGGCAAAGTTCGAAAACGGTCAAAAATGCCTTTTCGTATGTCGTTGTTCAAATCAATGCCTGTATACATCGTAATTTGTGCAACTGTCATAACCAGAATACCCGGCAACAGAAATTGAAGATAGTCACTGGTTGAACCCGCTATAGCTCCACCAAATAAGTAAGTGAACATCAAAAGGAAAATGATCGGAAACAAGGTAACATCAAACATCTGTTCAGGGACATGTTTAATCCTTAATAGGGCACGTGAAGCAAATGCCATTGTCGAAGACCAGCCACTTGGCGGCTCCGGCCGATTGCCTGAAGCAATGGCTTGCAGCAGGCGTTCTTCGGTACTTTCATCTATGCTGGCCGTTGCAATCGTCGTTTCTCTTGTTCGCTGTTGTACAGTCATAAGATCTCCTCCTCGGAATCTTGTTGCTGTTCGGCTGCATGTCCGGTCAAGGTCAGGAATACTTCGTCAAGGCTTGGGCGTCCCAGGGCAAAATCACTGACTTTGATATCACGTCGTGCAAATTCTCTCAAAGCTTCCGCCACACGCGCAGAATCGTCTGCCTGCGCGGTCAGTGATGTGGAATCAGACCCGAGGTGAACTGTTCCATCCAAGTAATCTTCAAGTATATCAATGGCTCGCTGTTGGTCTTCCGCATGCACGAGCTGGACACTTAAGGTGCCGCGTCCAACTGACGCTTTCAACTCACTGCTAGTGCCTTCTGCAATGATTTTTCCACGTTGGATAACCCCTATACGGTCTGCCAGCTGATCTGCTTCTTCCAAGTATTGGGTAGTCAGCAATACTGTCGTCCCGGTCCGAACCAATGCACGAATAATGTCCCAAACCTGGTTGCGGCTGCGCGGATCAAGACCGCTTGTCGGCTCATCCAAAAACAACAGGTCTGGCGTGACCACGATGCTTGCAGCAATATCGATGCGACGGCGCATACCACCTGAATATTTTTTGACTTGCCGTTTAGCTGCATGATCAAGCCCAAATGCCACAAGTAATTCTTCTGCTCTCGCCTTTGCCTGCTTACGTGTATAACCCATCAATTTCGCAATCAACATCAAGTTCTCGATACCAGTCAGATCTTCATCAATCGACGCATATTGCCCCGTAAGGCTGATGCGCTTCCTGATCGCAGCGCCGTCGGAAGCCAAGTCATGGCCAAAAATTTGGGCACTGCCCGCATCCGCTGGAAGAAGCGTCGCAAGAATTCGGATCGTTGTCGTTTTCCCTGCTCCATTGGGACCTAAAAAGCCATAGACTGTGCCTTTTGGAATGGCCAGATCGACGCCATCCACTGCATGTTCTTTTCCGAAAGCCTTTACCAATCCCTTCGCTTCAATAGCTAATCCTTCACTTGTAGAGAACTGTTTGTCTTGTCTCAATATCCTCACCTTTTTCTATGGGTTTATGGATAAGTAAAAACAGATTTTCCCCGCATCGTTTAAACAAACCTGTTCTGACAGCAGTAACTCAAAGACATTTTCACCCTGACCCAGGATCGAAAAGATAAAAGCATGGCCGCAGACGGCAAGTTACAAAACAATTTTGCATCAACAACTAATTTTACTTGTCTGTCGAGTCACCGACACATTCCTGCGCTTCTGATTTTTCATATGACCTATTATACCAAACATTTGTTCTAATTAAAAGAAAGAATATTCAGTTTTTTAAAATTGTATTGTTTAATCCGAAATGCAATTGCCTTTTTCTGCAATCAGCTCAAAGCACTGTTTGTTATACCTTTCGTTTAATTGCAAAAAAAAAAAAAGCATCCCTCCCCACACTTTGGCGGAAAAAGATGCTCTATCATCTTCTCAAATCATGACTTGAACTTAGTTGACTGCTTCTTTTTTTTCATTTAATTGGGCAGACAGTTCTTGGAACCATTCTTTGTCATCTGTCGCAAGCGCCAGATCAATCAAAAAGCCTAATTGAGCTGCATCTTTTGTATGTGATTCTGGAATGCTTTCTACTTGGTTCACTAGCATCGGAATAGTCATGCCGATCATTTCTTCGTTATCGCTTTCCACCACAGTCACATTCACAGCTTCCTTAAGGACATTCATGGAATCAATGAAACCGATGATCAGTTCGTCGTGGCGGGATTTGCCTTTAACCCAATCACTTGTTTTCAAAATCGCTTTATTTGTAACCATATCTATGCACCTTCTTTGTATTATTTATCGTTCATTCATGTGAAATAAAATCAGCTTTTAACTTCATAACTCACTTTTCCCTAAAAAGCCGTTGACAAACGTCATCTCCCAAAATATAAGTGAATTTTTACAACAAGATCCTCCCTTTTAATCAGGGCATATTGCTGAGCTTAAGCGTCGAGAACTTGTTGATGAGTCTAATTCTACGGCTGTCTGGCCCCAAATACAAACTATTTGCCTCAGCTTCGAGATATCTAAAAATCGGGTAAATTGAGAAAATGAATCTGTTTGCTTGTTTCCGTCCAGTTTGTAAATGGAACTGAAAACACCTCTACTTCATGCGGCTAACAGAGCCGCCAGTAGAGGTGTTATGTGGTCTAATTTAATAGTTCAAAATCTCAATGAAAATTAAATCGACCAGTTGATGAGCATTCCTGCGTGCGTTAGGCCCCCGCCGAAACCGTATAACAGCAGCTTGTCATCCGGTTTGATTTTGCCCTCTCTTACTCCTTGGTCCAAGGATAAAGGAATAGAGGCCGCAGATGTATTTCCGTAATACTCTAAGCTGTAGATCGTCCGTTCAAGCGGAAGTTCGTTTCTGTTGCAAATTGATTCAATGATGCGCAGATTGGCACTATGTGGAACAAACCAATCCACATCATCTTTTTCGAATCCCGCTTTTTTCATGAGAGCCTTCATTCCTTTGGGAACGGTATTGACTGCCCATTTGTACACCTCGCGCCCATTTTGAGTAACGAATCCGTTAACGGCCAATTCGTTGCCAAACAGTTGAGTGGAAAGATCGGTACAGTAGAGATTGTGCGCCAGTTCTCCATTTGTTCCCATGTGCGATTCAATAAAGCTTGGCTTTTCTTCGTCGTATTCTACCAAAACTGCTCCTCCACCATCACCAAACAGAATGCAAGTTGAACGGTCGCTATAGTCAAGAATTTTGGAAAATGTTTCTGCGCCGATGACCAGTATTTTCTTGTTTAAACCGGAAGTGATCAAGCCATTTGCCATGTGCAGACCATACGCAAATCCAGAACACGCTGCGTTTAAATCAATCGCACCGGTATTAGTTATCCCCAACTTTGCTTGAACCAGAGCCGAGACACTTGGCGTTTTAAAATCAGGTGTCATCGTACAAACAATAATCATATCAACGTCATCTAATGACTTCTCGTAGCGGTCTCTCAAATTTTTAACAGCTTTTATGCTGATATCGCTTGTAAATTCAGTGTCTGAAGCTATCCGCCGTTCTTTTATTCCAGTCCGTTGAATAATCCATTCATCATTTGTATCGACTAATTCTTCCAAATGGTGATTTGTCAGCTTCTTTTCAGGTACATAGGAACCGATAGCTGTGATTCTGGCTTTTGAAGTAATTATGCGAATCGCCTCCTTTTAAAGTCTACACCTAATTCTAACATCAACTATTAGTATTAGGTACTAATTTATAATTTCAATTGAATTTTCAATTTTACTAAATGCTTTGTTCGTGAAATATGTATTTCTGCAGGATATAGGGATATAATTGAGCTGCTCCAATTATTTTGTGAGGTGAGAAAATGAGAAGTGGAAATCCAAGTTTAAAAGCTGAAGCGTTTCAAAATTTCAAAGAGTCTGATGCTGGCCGAAAGATGACCATTCAAGGGACAGTAAACAAAACATTCATTTTACTGTTGCTGCTGTTGGTGACTTTTGTCTATTCCTGGAACCAGTTTGTGACTAGCCCCAATAGCGTATTGCCGCTAATTTTAGTAGGAGCTATCGGCGGTCTTGTAATTGGTCTTGTTACCGTCTTTGTACCCAAAGTTTCACCTTTTACAGCACCTGTTTATGCATTGCTTCAAGGACTGTTTCTCGGGGCTGTATCCGCCCAGTACGAAGCTCAATATGGCGGCATTATTTTTCAGGCTGTACTGATTACGATCGGCGTTTTGCTGAGTTTGTTGCTGGTTTATAAGTCGGGACTGATCAAAGTAACACAGAATTTCAGAATCGGCATTGCTGCTGCGACAGGCGCTATTTTCCTTGTGTACCTGATATCATTTATCGGCGGATTTTTCGGCTTTGAAATCCCCCATCTGCATGAATCAACACCTTTGGGTATCGGCATCAGCGTTGTAATCGTCATTATAGCTGCATTGAATTTGGTTTTGGATTTTGACTTTATCGAGAACGCAGCGGCGAAACAAGTCCCTAAATACTTTGAATGGTATGGCGCTTTTGGACTGCTTGTGACATTGGTCTGGCTTTACCTCGAAATTCTTCGCCTGTTGTCTAAAATACGCAGCAGATAAACAGAAACGTCCTGCGGGGCGTTTTTACGTTAATACAAACTGAAAAGCGCCGCATCCTTAAACCATCGTGGTTTTGGGATGCGGCGCTTTTCAGTACCATATCGCTGTTATTTCTTCGTACTTGTGTTTTTTTGCATGGTGCGTGGAACTGCTTTAGTGGCTTTGTATTGTTTGTAACCACCCAGATATTCTTGGTACCTTTCCAAATATGTTTTTACAGGGGCGATTCTTTTTTCTTCCTTTATTACTGCAGCCATCTAAATCATCCTCCTTAGTATTGTTCCTTCTAAAACATGCGTTTACTGGAGTTAAAATTCTTTGGTGCTCGAGTACAAGGGAATTGGTGATTTAATCGTTTCATGTGTTGATTTTTGGTGATACGGGATGATATAAAAAAGTTCGCTTGGGCAGCTACCAGACACCTGGCATAGGCTATGGAAAACATCCTCTGTAAGTTCATACCGTTCCACGCAGTTTGGCAATGCCCTCGCCTTATCAGATGTATGTTCAAGCATCTTTTCATCTATATCCACCCATACCGTCTGCACTTTGGTGTAAAGTTTCCCTTTTTCCATGAAAGATATTTCTCTGGTCAGTCGCGCAAAAAATGTGATGAAAACAAATTCATTTTCATGGTGAACATTTTTGGATCTGAGAAAAAAGTAGCTAACCAATTCTGAACGCAATTGCTCTATCTGTTCGATGTTAGCTCTCCCCTTTTAGACCCATCATTCGTATGAGTCTTGTTGTTGTTTATTCGAGCACACCAATCGCCTTTGAAAGACGTTCGGCAAAGTTTTCCGGAGATTCTTTTGAAGTCAATTGAAGGCAATACATTCCACGTTCCATAGATAGCTGCTGAGAATAACTTATAGGGAGAAGTATGGGATGTCGGACAAGCGCGTTAGTAAAAACTGAAAGTTCCTCAGGAAGCAGATAAACTACTGCATTATTCACTGTTTCACGCTCATCGTCAATTATTTCAAAAGATACGTTCAGGTTCAGGTTCATGGTCATGCTAACTTGAATATCAGGCCTCCTTCGCACGATGACCAATCGTTCTTTTTGAAGCCGCAAAGCATCTGGAAAAATAGCCACTTCAGCATCAAAGAACTTTCCTATGGCCACTGCCTTATGCGCCAACGAATCTAATGCAATCACTCCAACCACTCCTTTGAGTTTTAAAACTAAAACATGGAACGCAGTTTTGGAAATAGATATTTTAAATTATCTAATATTTCAGAAATAAAAATCAAATTTAACTAGTGTAAGAAATTCTGAAAATAATTAATTCTAATTACCCAAATAAGTATTTATACCATTAATAATAATCGCTGATTTAATAATTTAAGACTATAATATCGACCTTAATATGTAAATAGTTTTAAAATATTATTTTTATTCAGAAAACAATAAGCTTTTCTTGTATACTTAATTTATTTAACACCTTCTCCGTCTGAAACAGTTTGAGATGTTACTACAACAATAACTACTTCATATAATAAGGTTATATAATCTGCAATATTTTTTTAAAATAAAGAAAAGTATAAATTTTTTTACTTATAACTTCTCTTTATAATTACTTGAATAAATTTCGGAATAATCAGACAAAAAATAACTCTAGTTTATTGAATTAAACATTACTGAAGAGTATACTATTTATTAACCACTACTGTTTATAAAATAATAGCAATAAAAGGAGTTGTTCTTTTTGAATATCCAATTTAAAAAAGGTGCACTTAATTTATGCGTTCTTGTACTATTGGATAAACAAGATCGCTATGGGTATGAACTTGTCCAGAAAATTTCCAGCCGTATTAAAATATCAGAAGGTGCAGTCTACCCGCTTCTCCGCCGGTTAACCAAGGATGGCTATTTCACAACTTATTTACAAGAATCGAAGGAAGGGCCGCCTAGAAAGTATTACTCGCTTACAGCTCAAGGCAGAATCTACCTTGAGCTGCAACTTGAAGAATGGACCAGTTTTGTAGAAGGAGTCAATCTACTAATTGAAGAGGGTGTGCAAAATGACTGAAAAGCAATTTTTGCTAGAACTTGAGTCTGCCTTGTCGTCACTGCCACAAGCAGAGCGAATGGATATTTTGCAGGACATTCAGGAGTATTTTGCAAATGGTCAAATTGACGGGAAAACGGATAGTGAAATCGCCGCTGAACTTGGTACTCCAGAAGCGATTGCCAGAGAGCTGAACGAGTCTTTTAATTATCAACAAACAAATGTTGCTCCCACCTCCTTCGAACTGACAGAAGAACAGTTTGATACGATCGATATCCAAATAGAAAATGGCATCTTGCACCTCTCTCCTTCCAAAGATGGAAAAATGCATGCTGATGTCATAAATAGAAGTTATCGCCAGCAGTGGGTTGTGGATATTACGAACCGGACACTGGTCATCTTATTGAAAGAAGAAAGAAAATGGGGCCTCTTCAGCTTCACGGGCAGTTTGAAGTCTCCAACACTCAATGTCGAGCTACCAACAAAACGTTACGACAAGATTTTAATTTCTTCCGATCATGGCCGTATTACAGGCAGTGCCCTCCAATGCGCTGAACTTCAGGTGATGACCGATAATGGCCGTATCGATTTTTCTCAGATAAATGCAGATGATGCAGAATTTCAGTCAGGCAACGGAGAAATTTCGCTAAAGTCGATTTTGGCAAATGAATTAAGAGCCGAGACAGATAACGGACAAGTAAAAATACAAAATGTTCAAACTCAAAAATTAGATGTCCGATCAGACAATGGTGCCATTATCATGAGAAAAGTCGAAGGGAATATCCGTGCAAAAACCGATAACGGCCGTATTCACTTGTTGACAAACACTCTTGATCGAAACATCAAACTGGAAACTGGCAGCGGATCTATTGTGCTCGATGCACAGAATAAACCGAAAAACACGACTATCCAAGCAGAAGTTGATTGGGGAACAATTTCGGTATTTGGCTCTCAAAACACTAATAATGTTTTTGGAAATGGCCGTCACTCGGTTGATTTGAGGTCAGATTATGGGGACATTACGGTTCAACTTATTGAGTAAATAAAAGCGGTCCGAAAGCCCTTTAATCAGGACTTTCGGACCTTTTTTGTCCACTCCATTTTCAGCTATCAACCACTAGTTAACCTGATGCCCTACTTAGTTTAGACATCTCCCTAATTTCTCATTGAAACTTTAGTTCTGGAAGTACGTATATAATACTACCTTACAGAAATGGTGGTGTTCACCAAGTGACTGCTCATGATGCCGCTCCAAGGCACTCTCTCTCACCCAATGCCGTGAAATATTGGCGTATGGATGAACTAATTTCCAATTTAATTGCGTTTGTTGTGCTGGCAGTGTTGTTTTATCTGGATTTGCGCTTCGACTGGTACAGTTGGATTGGCTGGATTCTGATCGGTTTGACAATTTTCTTTCTCATCGGTTTAATTTGGTCAGTACTTAGCCCCCCACTCACATTTAAAAACTGGCGCTATGATTTGGATGAAGAGTTTTTGCATCTGCAATTTGGCATCTGGAGCCGAACAGAACAATTGATTCCGATGACAAAAATCCAGGCAGTTTCATTAACGCAAGGCCCATTGATGCGAAAGTATAACTTAGCTTCCCTGTCAGTGGAAACCATGGGATCGAGTCATGCAATCCCGGCTTTGCCAAAAGAAAAAGCGACCGAACTCCGGGAGCGCATCGCTCAATTTGCCAAAATCAAGGAAGTGGAACAATGAGTGCTGCCCAACGTCATCACCCAGCGCTCATCCTTTTTAAAATCGGCAGGTTGATCCGAAATTCAATTTTTATTTTTCTGGTGTTGTTCGTTTTTCAAGCTGGCAATCCCTCTTCACTTTTTGTTTACGGCCGTTATGCTTTCATGCTGTATATTCTATGGTCTGTCGTATCTGCTGTTTTGACTTGGTTGACTACCACATATGCGCTGGATGAAGAGCGTTTTTATCTGCGGCGTGGTATTTTCAGCAAAACTGACCAATCGATTCCATTTTCGAAAGTACAAAACATCAACCGGCATACTTCCTTTCCACATCGCCTACTCGGTTTGACATCCATCCGTTTTGAAACCGGAATTGCCGGAGAAGATGCGTCAGTCAAATTCGAAGTGGCATCAAAAAATGAAGCGCTGCGGCTGGAAACGGCTGTGCAGATACAAAAAAGATCTGAGCCAGCAGAAGAACACAACCATACCGATGTGGTCGATGCAGCAGCCGAACCGGCACAAGCCAGATATAGTATTTCCGAAGAGCGGACTGTCCATTTTCAACCGACACGCCGAGATTTAGTTAAAGCATCCTTAACATCCTTTAGCTTCTTGCTGCTCATTCCACTGCTTGCTTCACTTTATTACAATATCTCTGAGTTTATTGGACTTGAAGAGCGGCTAAGCGGCATCTCGGCTTCTTTAATGGGATCACCTTGGATCATTGCCTCGGCAATTGGACTGATGCTCCTTGCCTCTTTTATTTTTGGTCTGCTCCACTCGTTTATCAAGTACGGGAAATACGAAATCTCTTCTGATCGCCAGCGAATTTATATTAAGAAAGGTGTATTATCGGAAGCGTCTTTTTCAATCGCTAAAGAACGTGTTCAAGCGATTGAAATCAAACAATCGTTTACCAAACGGATTCTTGGGTTGGCTGAAGTGAAACTGATCAGCGCCGGAAGCCTGTCCATGAATTCGGAAGACTTGAATATCAGCTCTCTTTATCCTTTTTTACCAAAGAATAAAGCCTATGCACTGGTCTCTGAACTGCTGCCGGGTTACCGCATTCAAGAACATATGCAGCGGCTGCCACGCCGGGCGCTGTGGGTCCGCCTACTTAAGCCGAGCTGGGCATGGTTGATTCTTACTGCCATTCTGGCATACTTCAGACCCGATTTTTTAGGGATCGCGGGCACTTGGTGGATCGCCTCCAGTTTCCTGTTAGCATTCGTTTTAGCATCTCGCGTACTGGATTTTTTGCACACTCGCTATTGTCTGAACGATGAACTGATTCAGCTGAAAGATGGTGGTTTTACCTCTACGCTATTCGTTACAAAACGCGAGAAAATTGTCGAAGTCGAAATCACGCAAACGCGGCTGCAACGCAGGCTTGGCTTGAATTCTCTCCAAACCGTCTCGCGCGCACGACCGGTCCACATGTCTTACCTAAAAGATGTGTCGACTGACTTAGCCGGGACTTTCCGCCATTGGTACCGCGGCCGGACCAAAGAAGTGGAACTGGATTCCCGCAACTAAAATAACTCTTTGCCTACGTCCAGGCAAAGAGTTATTTTTTCTGCTAAGTTCGATCTGACTGGTGGTGCAAAAATAAAATCAATTTTGTTCCATTGGGCTCACATCAATTAAAGAATTGTGTAAAGAACAGTATTTGCTAACGTAATCAGCGTCATCAAAATCGTGTTCAAAAATGCTCCTACGTAGACATTCCCCGTTTTTCTGAAGAAATAGCGATTGTAAATCGCTGCTACCAAAAGAATTGGAACCAGTCCGATAACAATAATCGATGACAAGGACTCCGCAGGATAGCCGCCTGTTCCTGTCAAGAAAAGCAATCCGTAATGGTAAGTCAGATACAGAACAAGTCCGCCAATAAAGTGAAGAATTGAAATTCCATACCCTTTCCATCCATCGTATGCATTGCTTGCTGTGTTAACATTCACCGAAAGACCAACGATGAAATAGTAGATAAAGAACAATGGTGCATAACGCAGAAGAGCCCAGACGTGCTGATCTTCAAACGTTTTCACTGCCAGCGTCCAAAGGCGGAAATCGACTTTAAATACGGCATCAATTGCATAAAGCAAGCCGTATCCAATGACGACTGCGACTACCGCTGTAGCAAAAGCAGAAACAATGGTTTTCACATTTGCTTTCAATCCGTAATTCGCAAACCTTGCGCCTTCTTCTTTTTTCGCAACAAAGTGGTAGCCAATCAAAATCATCAATGTGACAATCGACACATTAATTGCCCAGAAGACAATCGGGTTAACTGTCGCTGCACCAAACCATTCGGTGGTAGCAAAAACGCGTTCTTGTTCGCGAAGGTAAATGTATTGCACAATGCTCAATCCGAGAATTAGCCCAGATCCCGTTTTCACGGATTTGCTGGAATTTTTCACCAATCCGAAGATGAAGATCAATGCAGACAACCCAATTGTGATCATGCTGATTTGGCGAAGCAATGTCATGCCGGTTGCATCACCGCTGTAAAGTGCTGTAAAGAATAGCGCTGGGTACAGTGCGCCCACAATCAGTAAAATATACCCTGCCAGTTTGGCTCCCTGGGTTTTTGGTGCAGACAAGGCTGCTGGCCGTTCTGTGTATACCCAGTTGAAAAATGGCAATTTTGTCAGTAGGTTGATAACCGGAATGAACAGCAAGAAAAAGCCGATCAATGCTAAGAATGAGAACCATTCTTTCCATACCCATGTTTGGCCATCTTCTCCGATAGCAACCAAATCTCCATAATCTGCAAAAGCAGCATCATAAAAATCGATCGCATACTCAGTTGATTGTTCTGAGAAATGGTTCCATGGATGAGTTTCATTCGGCTGGTAAATTATGCGCTGCGCACCCTCCACTTCGTAAAACTCACCCGCTTGTGCCGATTCCAATCCTCCAAGAAACCCAAGGCCCTCTGGCGTGCTGACATAATCTTTTTTCACGACCGATTGGCCGATCGCTGACGCTTCTGCATCAAAGAAAAACTCGTCATAGACGCCTGCAATTTTTCCGGACATGCGCGGTCCGTATGACGCATTGATGTCTTCATCGGCGTAGCCCAATGTTTTCAGCCATTGGTAATCGGACCCCATCGTCAATGAACTGTGAATTTTGCGAATGCCTGCACTTTGGAAATCGATTTCATCCAGCATTACTGCATGCGTGGAGGAGAATCCACCCATCGAATGACCCGACACCGCAATTATTCCGTTGCCTTCCGCATCTTTCAACACGTAATCCTGGTCATACATGTATTGCACCGCATCGTAAATGGCTTGCGGCCAGAACGAGAAGAAAGGAACTGGCTTTTCCATCGTTCCTGTTGAATGCCCGTGGTCGTATTGGTCAAGCGCCAACACCACATAGCCCCGTTTGGACATTTCAATTGCTTGCGCATCCTGCATTTCTGCAGAATTTAAATAGCCGTGTGTTGCAACGATCGTTGGTCTCGCATCAGAGTCTGCACCTTCTGGTTTATAAAGTAGCCCTGATAGTTCTCCACGCTCTGTGTCAAAGTAAATTCTTGTCACATCGACGTCTCCGCCTGCACTATTAAAATGAGCAGCAACTGCACTGCCAACTAACACCAATACCAACGATACAATCAACAACACAAGTATCTTCTTCATATTCTTCATAGTAATCCCCTTTTTCTATAAGTTAAAAGCCTTGGCATTGCTCATTATCCAATCTCCAATTATTTAATTTCTCCTCTCTGTTCAATTCCTTGCAACGAAAAAAGACACACCAAATACCTTTGGAGCAAGTCCAAAGTACTTAATGTGTCTCTAAATCTCCCCACAAGTTATTAACTTATGCCTAGTATATTCATATGTGAAAGCGTTGTCAATTAAATATTACCAATTTTTCTAATTACTATAAACAGCTTGAGCAGAAGAAAAGCATGTATGAGTTAAAATCGACAACTCCTAAATACTCGTCTTCACACCACCAACTCAAACTAGTTTTATTTCCGGTAATTCATTTGTTTGGAAACAACACGCATGAATTCATCAAACGAAGAAGAATAACGGTTCCAATGATGGTACCACTTGCGAATTGTATCGAGCAGCCAAAAAGGCAATGGCTTGCCGTCGATCAGTGAATAGTATTCCTCATACGCTTTCTTTAAATGCTCCCAACGAAAATCATTACCGGGCTTGATGTATTCTGACACATCCAACAACTTTGCACGCCCATTTTGCAAAATGATGTTCTTTAAATGAATGTCTCTGGGGTTCAAACCAATTTCCCGAATGTAATCCCGTGCGGTTTCGACATCTGCTATCGCTTGCTCTGGCACATCGATCCCCTGCAATAAACAGTCAAACAAGGTGGGTCCTTCTTCAAACTTCAACACGAGCATCCGCTCATCTTTGCCGAAGCAACTTGAAAAATATGGCGACGACCCAATTTGGGCGTATACTTCAGCTTCTGCTTCCAACTTGTCCCGCTTGCCATCTGCATATACTTTAAATGCATATTCCGGTGCTGCTTCAGACTGAAATACGGCTGCATCCGTGCCCACCCCAATACAACGGAACCCTTCTGCTGTACCGCGTATGGCCACCGGTTCGTTATTAGGGCTTGCTGTTACGGCAACTTGCGCAAGCGCATCTGCTGCTCTTTGCCAATTGTATTGATCCATGCCGATCTCCCCTTTAATTTTTGGTCAGCTTCCAACTTTTTTCTATACAAAAACCGCTCTTTTCGAATCAGAGCGGTTTTTGGTACACTGCAACTTATGCTTTTATTATGATACCACAGCTTTTTTGAACTTTGTTCTGTTGAGACTTCAGCCATTCACAAAAAGCGTTAATGAAATATGTTTATGCACCTGGTCGCATGTCTTGGCGATTCAACCATTCGCGTACCGTCTCCACGTAAGCTTCGGGCTCTTCTGCCCCTGGCATGTGTGAACTGTTTTCAAACACATGAAATTCGGCGCCTGGAACCAATCCTGCATAATACTCTGTAGCTTCGGGAGTCGCTTCGTCAAAGCGTCCGCATGAAAAAAGAGCTGGAATTTCAATTTCATGCAAGCGTCCCGTCGCATCGAAGTTTTTTAATGTACCGGTAACGGTAAATTCGGAAGCACCCCACATAAAATTATAAATTTCCGAGTTCATGCCTTCCAAGTCTTCTTCCATTTCTTTAGTCCATGGATCAACACGACACATATGCTTTTTATAATAAGCCATCATTGCTTGTTGATATTCTGCAGAATCCGTCGTTTCTTCTCGTTCGCTTCTTTCAATCGTATTTTGGATTTCCTCGGGGAATTGCTTCAAATAATTCCGCTGGTCCTGCTCCCATCTTTGCGCATCTAAAGCCGGTCCTGAGAAAACAATACTGCGGACACCTTTAGGTTTTTTAAACAAGAACGAAGCAGCCAGCATCGTGCCCCACGAATGCCCGAGAATGTGAACCTCTTCCAATCCCAGCGCCTGGATAACTTGTTCCAGTTCTTCCACATAGCGATCTACTGTCCAAAGTTCCGCATTTGTCGGCCGATCCGATTTGCCGCATCCAAGCTGGTCATAGTGGATCACCGGACGTTCCGTTCCCAATTGGCGAAGCGGGTCATTGGCGCTGCTTTTTGCTCCTGGTCCACCGTGCAAAATCAATAGCGGAATGCCGGGGCCGTCACCGCTGATTTGATACCATACGTTTCCACCTCTTACAGGGATAAATCCTTCTTTGTTGTAAGCCATTCATACATACCTCCATCCAATGCTCGTTCTACTATAGATTAATTCTAGTTAAGATGAAAAATACCTTTTATAGAAATAAGTAGGGAACCACTTTAGTGGAACCATCTAACCTGCTATACGTATACACTAATATTCACCTAAAGGAGGAATTGGTAATGTCAAAATACTCGATCCATCAATTTGTACAAACAACAAAGCAAGATGAAAGTGCACGTGAATTTTTTGAGCTCGAGACGGATCGATTGTTGGAAGTGAACTTGAATGGGCTTGTTTGGGCAAAAGCCGGGTCAATGATCTCTTATGAAGGAAGCATCAAGTTTGAACGAGAAGGCATGCTTGAGCACGGTTTAGGTAAATTCGTTAAAAAAGCCTTTAGTGGCGAAGGCGCACAATTGATGAAAGCCGATGGCAATGGAAAGCTGTATGTAGCAGATAAAGGCAAGAAAATTACCATTCTCGATTTGGAAGGCGAGAGCATTTTTATTAACGGCAATGACTTGCTCGCTTTTCAGGACGGTCTCGATTGGGACATTAAACTTATGCGCCGTGTCGCTGGAATGATGGCTGGCGGTTTGTTCAATGTCCGCTTGGAAGGACAAGGCCTTGTCGCCTTCACCTCACATTACGAACCGCTTACCTTGCTCGTCACTCCTGAGCGTCCTGTATATACGGACCCAAATGCAACGGTAGCATGGTCCGGCAATTTAGAACCGGATTTCGTGACGGATATTCAACTGAAAAGCTTGTTTGGCAGAGGAAGCGGCGAATCGGTGCAAATGAAGTTTTCAGGCAACGGTTTTGTCGTTGTGCAGCCTTTTGAAGAAATGTATCATACGCAGCAAGGATAAGTTAACTCTATTTGTCCCGCTAGTTTCCATATGAAAACTAGCGGGGCTTTTGTATTATGTATGGTTGATCTAAAGAGATTTTTGCTTAGTCAAGCATATATACTGAAGTAATCATTCGGATTGCAAGTTGCCGTTCGCCAAACGAATCTTTATAGGTGATGGTCCACTGCCGATGGTCCAGTTTGCTAATCGTGCAATGGTGATAGTGAAAATGCCGGTCTTGCCAAGATTGGATAAATACCGGGCACTTGCGCTCGCAGGCTACGATGAGCATATCAATCACTGCACCTTGTTCATTGGCCGTTAGCATTGGTTGGGGATCATGATGGAAATCCCATGCATGCTCAGATACAAACAGACCATCCCATCGCGTTCGCTTTCTACCAGTCTTTCTGACCGTATTGCTTTTTTGTTCCATTCCCTTCACTCCTCTTTATAAGAACACTTGTTCTTATTATACATATTAAACGTTAGGAATGTTCTTTTTTTGAAATCTTTTTTTGGAGAACCACGAGAAAAAAGAGAAAAAGCTTTTTCAGCCCTCTCTCTCTTTTAATATTGCTTGTAAAGATCTCAATTGTTTTTAACCCAGTTTGCAGTTTTTAAAAACTGGTCACGTTTCAGCATTGAAGAAAAATAAGAGAGAACGGTTATTTTTTCTCTTTGATCGGCTTTCCTTTTTGAAGAGCCCGTATGTTCTTCTGCAACGAAAAAATTTTGACAAGGGCCACTGCTCCGCTTAACAGCACCCCCAGTAGAGCAGACACAAGAATCACCAGGACGAGGGGCCATTCTGCTTCACCAAAAATAAAATTGACTGGTACATCATCCACATTGACAACTGCGAAAATGGTGATCATCACGGCAAACAAAAATGCGAGCAACACGAGCCACTGAAATTTCATATGCGTAATCTCCTTTTCAGAATAGTTTATAAAAACCACCAAATTATAAAGGCTATACCCAATTCCCTTCAACTTATAACCTATGACACCCCATTCACTTTAGCTTTAGTTGCTCATTCTTATTACATTCTGCAATTCAAACATTGTAAAAAACATATGAAAGTTAAATATAATTTAATGATCAACGAGTTACTTTCAGGCTCTTTATTTTATGACTGGGAGATTCGAGTTATTTACCCAGTCTAAAATAAATCTGGCTTGATGAGAATTTAAATGTGGCAAGTTGTCACGCGAGAAGAATTGATGTTCCAGACTTTCCAGTGCATCTTGAATTAGTTTTCCCGCAAAACTTGTTGTGTGAAAAATGACTTGAACACTAAAAACCTTATCGCCGTTTTGGTATTCTGCGTATCCTTCATTTCCGGAGTAGAGCCCAAATAAACTTAGGTTTTCTGCCTTTAATCCAGTCTCTTCCCAAGTTTCACGTAAAGCTGCTTCCATGAAAGTTTCGCCTGGCTCCATAACGCCTCCCGGGATCCCCCCATACATCATTATCTTTACGATGTTGAAGTAAAATTTGTCCATCTTTTTCGAGAATAATTCCACAGCCAATGGTCATCAATGTATTTAAACCGATTAATTACCGCATTTCTTGAATATAATTCATCTTGTCCTCCTAATATTTGGTTTCTTTCCATTAATTTATTTTATGTCTTTTATGATTTTTTCGATTTCATGATCCCATGACTTAAATGTGACGGTCCAATTATCTTGTTTTGCATTGTAAGTGACTGATCGAATAGCAGGAACGTCGAATTCCTCTTGATTAATTTTTTCCAGCGCCTCTTTCACCACTTCAGCTTCCGTCAAATCAGCTGAATCGGGCTGATATGTCGGCAGAACTTCTACAAGTATGGCCCGCCCTTGTCCGGGATAAGATTCCAAAATTTCCCCAGATGCATCTACGTTTACTCGCAGCCCGATTCCCAACAGCTGCTTAGCATCGTCAAAAGCAAAATCGATGGCTGAATAGAATTCATCTTGCCCTCCAGTTTCACCGAAGTCTTGTGACGCAGCTTCAACTGCAAGGAAGCGGTCATCCTCAAGGCTGACAATATAGTAACCTTCATCGGAAGGCTCAGCCGTGACTATAGATTCAGGGTATTTAACTGTCGGCTCGCCTGGTAAGGGGACCATTGTACCTTCCTGTTCGATAATAACTTCGCGATCTGAAAACGCATTTTTTAGGTCCTTAATTTGACTTTCTGTTAGAAAGTTATGCCCAATTTCAATTGCTCCCGTTATGGTATCTGCTGAAATAGAAAAGGAAACAGAATTTGGATTTGGGTGTGCTTCCGCCAACGGCTTTACTTTCTTTGATGCTTGATACATTAAGTTATCCAAATCGGCACGGGTATGGGCAATCTTGTAAATATAAATTGGTTCCGCCAAAATTTCGCCGGCGTCAACTTGCTTTTGCAAGGTTTCTGCGAACTTGTCGATCCGCTCATCGGGATTTTTGATGCCAACCCAGATACCCGAGTGACTTGCACCGGAGGTCTGATTTTCATAAAAAATTTCACCTATTTTCTCAAATTCAGTATGCCCTCCGTATATTTCCTCAACAGCTCGATAGACTGATTCCGCCTCAATCTGCTGAACAGCCATGTCCTCTGCCAGTTCTTCCGTCGGATCCCCTAAATAACCTTCCTTGAAATCAGGTGTTTCCTTTACTGCTGCAGCTGCTTCTTCCCGCTTTACCGGTTCTGAAGTTTGTTCAAGTGCCACAAGAATTTCACGACCGCTTACCATCGTTCCCTGCTCTTCTCTGCTTGGTGCTGACTTCTCCTGATCATCGGAGGCAGGCTCTTCGAGCGGTTCTTTGGCATTAATCGGTTCTTCTTCTCTTCCACATGCAGCCAATAAAAGCGTCAAGCAAGCCAATACAAAAGCTTTTTTCATTCTTATTGCCTCCTTGTATACGATAGACGGAATGTTGAAAAAATGGATTTGCATCAATCAAAAAGCGTCAAGGGACTTGAGACAGAAAGTTCATATTCAACTTCCTCTGCTATATCTTTACCAACTCCAAATTCCGCTATCGCTTCTATTTCAAATCTGTCGGGTTCAAGTTCTACTAAGTTACTTTCATCAAAATCTAATACTAATGGTTGGTTTCGTATAAGAGTGGTCTTGCTTCTCATGTCGGATCTTGCCCCTGTGTTCAATATTTCACCGTCTTTGTAATATTTGAAGTAGATGACATGATTTCCTCCATGATAAACATCGATTTCTTTATTCTCTCCAGTGTAAGTAATTGAAGCATTAACATTTTCAGCATCATTTTCCGTATTAAAAATTTCGAGACGAAAGTTTTCTTTTTGATTGACTGGTTCGTTGTTTTTCGGCCCTACCACTTCAGAAGATCCAGAACCACATCCACTTACACCAAAAATCAACAAAGAAATAAACAGCAACTTTTTAAAAGAAGCTATCTCCATTACTACTCGCTCCCTCCCGTATTGCAATAATGTACAAGTATTTTTTCGAAGGAACAATCTTTACTTATAACATGTCATGGAAAGAATAAGTGATGACATTGAAGATGTTCAGGAACATAACCTCAACCTTGATTACAGTTCTATAAGAAAAGAAGAAGTACAATCAGCGCTTCTTACTTTACTGTTATCTCTATAGGTTTTAGACTTAACTTGCTTTAAAACTATTTTTTACTCTTTGCTCAGGCGCTTTTAAATTTTCATATCCTGCCCTTTGATATATTCGTCATTCACTCTCAGTGTAGTAGTTTCAGTTTTTAACGAATAAGTTTCTGGATCAGGTAACGTTAAAGATGCTTCAATTGTAATTACATCTCCCTGTACCATTGGCATTGTTATCGCAATGTCTTTCGTTCAGCCATCTTGCCTTGCTACTGATAAGAGAATAGGAGGCATAGCGTTTACTAGTTCTATAGATTCGTCTTCCAAGTAAGGAAGGGTTCCGGAAACTTTCAGCGTGTCTCCTTTTTCTAATAAGGCAGAGGGAATTATCACTTTGAGCATAAACAGTTCTGAATCTATGGATTCTACTAGTGGTACAGGAATTTTTTCCTGTTGCGCACAGCCAGCTTAAAAAAGCAAAAGCTCGATCAAACAAAACTTCTTCATGCTAGTCCGCCTTAACAATTGAGTAGACGGTTTTTTACCTGATCGGTTACATCCTTAGCTCTAGAGTTCGATTCAGCTGTTTTTGCGAGAAAGGCGTCTTCTTTTATTCATTTCAATTCGATGAAGTGCAAAGTCGTGTAAAGTAATTTTATACTATTCATCTATTGCACCAAGACCAACAAAACTAAAAATATGCCCCCAGCTCCGAACACGATGCCTGAAATTTTGTTTTTCTGTTGGAATTGCTCACCGCCAAGAAGTATAAAAACCATTCCTACCCACGCAAATATAAAACCATTAAAAGGCTCAAAACTAGGGGAAACCAGTTTGAACACTACTAAAAAAATCGTAATTATGCCCATTAAAACTATAATTTTATGCATCAAAAAATCATCTCCTCAAAACAAATTTTAAAATTATTCTATGTACTTTCCGTTTCATAGAAGTATCGACTTGCTGTTTTATATAAATAAATCAGGGTGCAAATCCATAATAGAAAATGAAATACGCATAATATCCTAAGACAAAAACCACCAAACAAAGGACGATAAACAAAACCAGCATACCGATTTTAGCGTTTCTCGTAACTTCTAGTGTCCAAATGTCCATATAGACATGAATGCACAAAGCAACAATAAAGGGAACAATCAGCAAAAAATAAAAAGTAACTAGATCCGTTGCCAATACATCGTAGTAATCTCGATTAAGACTTTCCGTGGTTCTAAAATAATTCATCATCCAAGCGAATGAAATCAAGAAAGCTGAGTGCATAATGACACCATAGATAACTAAAGAAATTCTGTACTTCCCTAAATGGTACAGCTTTCACAAAACGAAACAATAAACTACAGCAACTAGTATTCCTACGTATAGGCTGTATGGATAAAAAATATGAACACCTCTTTTGAAAAGATTTTAATGCAGCTATTTATTCCCACATTATTACCATACCAAAAATATCCAATTTTATATATCGAAAATTAGATACTTAGACATTATTCATACAAGAAGTAACCATAAATTAATTTTTAATAAGTTATAGTCGTATCGGAAAATATTCATCAATTTACTTTGCATTGTCTAATAGATAAGGAAATACAATTTAAGAAAACTCCAATATTTTCTCTCATTCATCAAAATTGCCGGAATTAAAATTAGAAAAAAAAAGAACTTACTTTTGATTGTAAGTCCTCTTATTTCTTTGTATTTGAATGTATGGTTTAAGCAAGGTTTGCCGACAAGAACCAATAAAGTTTTCTGGCCTTGCCGTTATAGCAAACACACTTGACCACCATTAAACGTATTCAAGTTTACGCGATTTTCTATAATTGAGAACCCGTACTCGATAGTCCAGATTTAATTATTTTCAAGATCATTTTTTGGACAACAGAATGCCCTGCACCATTTACTTGATTTGCAGTTCCGGTAAAGTATAGGTCGGTATCCGGGTTATACCATGCAAAAGAACCTGTTTGTCCCCAAAATCCTAAAACCTCTGTTATAGGTTTGAAAGGAGAAACTATTCTTGGAATAAATAGTTTCTCCAAACCTACACCGTAGAAAAAAATACTGGGTGGCGGCAATATCAAATTCCACTTTTTTAAGCTTTCTATATTCTCCTTCGGAAAAGCTGCCCATGAAAAAATGCTTTTAAAAAAATCATTGCCTCTTGAGCTGTAGAAACAATGCCGCCTTCAGGTGTGATTGACGCCATGTACTTCGGAAGCCATAGTTTTTCAGATTTGTAATAGAAAGGAACTGGCCGAATATCAGTTTCGTCTTTAAACACATAAGTATTTGTTAAATCGAGCTTATCAAAAATATACTCACGGAACACTTCCTCAATGTCTTTGCCCGCAACAATTTCAATAATTTTGCCCAGCAGTTGATAGTTGGTATCGGAGTATTTTGCTTTCCCTTTTTTCCCCGGCACAAAATTAGGAGTAAGCTCTTTTACTAGTTTTATTGTTTTTTCCAAATGCCAGGATCCATCTTTTCCTTCCAGAAGTTCAGAGACAGAGGTCTTTCCATCCCTTTGTTTATAAAAAAAATAATCCGGTAATCCTGACGTATTGGATATAAGATGCTTAATAGTGATTTCATTGGAATAGTCGATGCCTTTAAAAATATGCAGCCCTTCCATGAGTTCTGGGGGCAAATATGTTGATATTTTGTCATCCAATTCAATTTCCTCTTTTTCTATCATGCATATGACGAGCGTCGTCACATACAGTTTTGTCACACTGGCAATAAAATATCGGCTATCCCTTTGCATATCGCCAACGGTCCCAGTCCATGAAAATCTTCCATCGCCGCTTTCGACACAAAGCACTGCACTAAAAACACCTTTTTTTGCCAATTTCTTCAATTTTTTTATTGAGCAGTTCTTCTTTTATTCCGGCCACCATTGCTGCTCCTCCAATCCCAACGCCGAGTTTTTAAACTACCGAATAAGTTTTATTTCTTTTAAATACATTTGCTTTCCTCTGAAATTAGTCAGTAATTTTCGCTATTCTTTCAAAACACCGCTTTTTCGAAGCCATTCCAGAATCGGTTCCTGAACTTGCTCAAGTGCAATAGGAATATTCGTTTTTGGATCCCATTTGGTCGTGATAGAAATACTATCCACTACCATTCCTCCTTTTTTCTTGATTCTTTTGGTTATTGAATCTATAACCTGTCGAGGAACTTTCTCATCACTCTTTGTGATAAATAACCATACTTTGTTATTTTTAAAAGAAGCTTTTTTTAAATACTTATTAACGGCGGGTGTTGTCTTTCCTGCCCAGACTTGAGCACCAAGATATACATTTTCATATTCTTTTAATGCAAAATCCATTGGTTCTATACTGCTTTTAACACCTAGGACTGCTGCCATTGCTGCACCTGCAACATTACCAAGCTTTCGATTCTTTTTTTCTACAATTCTTTGAATATCAAATTGTGTAAGTCGTTGAATTTCTTTCGCAACTACTTCCGTACTGCCGATCCATGAGTAGTATACAATCAAGCTTTTCTTCTTCATTTTTATCATTCCTCTCCAATTAATTAGTATCGTCATCACTCCATGCTTTCTGCCAATACACTTAAAGTCTTTTCCTGCGATTGCTATTGAACATAACCTAGCCTTCGGAACAGTTGCTTTAATAATAAACTGCAGAAACCAAACTTAAAAGATTAATTATCTGAAAAATAGGAATACTTTTAATGATGCAAAGAAAAGTGGATTGGAGTGGATGAGTAGCATGGAAAGTGTCATTATTAGTTATTTTAAAGTGGAAAGTGATGCTTATCAGGTTTTTTCAAATTTAAAAAAACCCAATACTTTCGTTGACCAGTTTACCCTTTCACAAGTCGCTTTATTCAAAAAATCAAAACGTCGTATTATTATTGAGGATGGATTTGATACAGGAAAACGTTCCTTGGATTATACATTATAAGGCGGTCTTGTTGGGGGTCTTGTCGGGATTTTAAGTGGCCCACTTGGCATGCTGCTTGGATTTGGAAGCGGTTCAGTGACGAGAGATACAGACCAGGCTTCAAACGAAGTAAACCTTATTTTTTCGATGACTTCGCGTATGAAAGAAGGAGACGTGGCAATTGTTGCAGTCGTAAATGAGTTACCCGAAAAATCTTATGACATTGTTTTGGACCAATTTGACGCAGAGATTGTGCGATACGGCGCCAGTGCTATTCTAGAAGAGATAGAACATGGACGGAATGTGGAAATCAAACTTCAGGAGCTGGCAAGAAAAGAAATGCGGAAGGAACGTTCTGAGCACCGCAAAAGCAAAGTTGAGGAATACCGGACCAAATTTAAAGGCGAATTTATCGAGCTCAAAAAGCGTTTTTCTGCCAAAAACTAGTTTGGTAAGAGCAGCAACCGACTGCCTGATCTGCTCAACCCTCAAAAAACCGCTTCAGTAAAAAATAGTAGGACAAACCCCGGTACTGGTTTGTCCTACTATTTTTAGTAGAGAGCCCACAACGCTCGAATAAATTTTTAAAATAGAAGAAGTAATTACAGCTGCTTACTTTAAAGTTTAAACTGGATGTATTTTTGCCACCTGTCGATTCATTTTTGGAGATAACCTGTTGTAACAAGTCTGGGTGAACAACAGGGTAGCTCATGGAACCACTTAGTTATATGCGCCATTCTCATCCAAATCTCCCTCTTGACAGGATTTTTCCAACTCTTGCCAAGAAAGATAGCTCTCACAACTCATCTTTAAATAATACGGTGTAATACTATAAAGTTCGTGCGGACATTTTTGGGACAACAGCAGCAAATGCTGAAAAACTTTTTCAGACACTTCATACTTCTGCATGCAATTCGGCATATTTATAACTTTTTGACTTGCATGCTCTATCTGTACCTCATCAATTTTTGCCCAAAATGTTTCAACTTGAATTTGTGTCTTTCCAGCTTTGAAAATAGTAGCTTCACGTGCCAACCTAGCAAATAAAGTCACCAGAGCCAATTCGTTTTCCATATGCACATCTTTGGATTTAAGAAAGAAATAAGCAATTGATTTCTGAGAAACCGACTGTTTTTTCGCCATTTTATAACGTCTCCTTTTCCTCTCCGGTGAACCCTCTATGAATACAAATCGACCGGAATAGACAGCTTTTTCGAATAAAGACACACAACTTTAGTTGACATCACTTGTTTTTATCGTTCGAGGCTCACCCTACCATTAGAACTAGAGTGAATCAATAAGTATAGATTATTCTCTCATTTTTATCCTATAACAGTCTTTGATTTGAAACTGTGACATACCTCACATCCAACACTTTATTTAAATAGATAAATGGCAGACGAAATATGAGCTAATTTTTGAAGCGAAGCAATTTTCGGTAACAGCATATGAAACATAGTTTAAAACTTAAGGGGCACGATATCCAGCCTTAGCCGGTGGAACAATTCGTCACTATATTAAGTTGTTGATATTATCTGATAATTGTGACAATATATAGATAATGCCGTTCGGATATTTCTCTCTATCAAAAATACATTCAACATACGGCGATTTGATTCCAAAGGAGGAATAAGAATTATGTCCATGTAACGACTGCTTTCAAATCGAAGCCTACGACAAAATGATGCTGAAAAATCTATGGAATTCATTTTACCAACAATTATGAATTGGAGGAGTTTGAATGAAAATAACAGCTGCGGTCGTAAATGGAGTGAACGAAGATTATCAAATTGAAGAATTGACGCTTGGTGAAATTTACCCCGATGAAGTAGTTGTGAAAATAGTGGCAACCGGTATTTGCCATTCAGATGAAGCATTACGTATTGGGGATGCCGCGTTTCCAATGCCTGGCGTGTTAGGCCATGAAGGAGCCGGCATTATTGAACAGGTTGGAAACGCTGTCAAAAACTTTGAAGTTGGAGATCAAGTTGTCATGGCTTACAATTATTGTGGCACGTGCGTGAGTTGCCGTACAGGGCATCCCTCATCCTGCAATCAATGGATAAACTTAAATTTTGCGGGTACCCGTCAAGATGGCAGCCATACTTTTACTAAAGAAGATGGAACTCCGGTGTCAAATTTCTTCACTCAGAGCTCTTTCGCTACGTATACCATTACAAACGCCAATAACTTAATTAAAGTTGGTGCCGACGAGGATTTGCGATTATTTGGTCCACTGGGCTGTGGGTTATTGACCGGCTTTGGTACTGTAGTCAATGGATTAAAACCAAAGACCTCCTCAGCGATTGCCGTGTTTGGTACAGGTGCGGTGGGACTTGGTGCACTTATGTCTGCAAAAATCGAAGGATGCTCAACCATCATCGCAATTGACATTCATGATTCGCGTTTGGAAATCGCACGAGAGCTAGGGGCAACCCATACAATAAATAGCAAGACGGAAAATCTGGCAGATCGTATTGCCGAAATTAGAGGCGATCTAGGCGTCGACTATTCTGTTGATACAACAGGCATTTCAGCCGTCATGAAAGCATCCATTGAGGTTCTGGGAATCGGGGGTATCGCTGCACCTGTAGCTGTAACACCGAACTCAATCGAATTTAATACTTTTACAGATTTAGTCATGGCGAACCGTAAGCTCATCGGTGTTTTAATGGGAGATGCTGTTCCACAACTGGCGGTTCCGCAACTTATACAATACCACAAAGAAGGCAAATTCCCATTTGAGAAACTGGTTAAATTTTACAAACTGAGTGAAATCAATCAAGCAGCTGCAGATTCGAATAGCGGCAAAACCATCAAACCCATTTTAATTATTGATGAAAATTATCGTAAAGATGAACCTTTGCTATCTAACAAATAAGAGCATTCATATTACAGAAAAAAAAGATTCCAGTAGTTATCTGGAATCTTTTTTTCATGTAAATAAAGTTCATATACTTCACCAACAAAGTGGCTTTAGAAGAAGCAAACCACTTCTCAATTCCGCCCTTCCCAAAACAGCTCGAATTTTGCCTGCAAATTTTTCCAGATGCAATCAGCCTTGTCCAACCGATCACTATTGACTTTTAAGAATGGTGGGCGAACGCATCATTTGATTTTAAGTAAAAGGAAAAAAATTTTAATACAAGCCAGTCATCCGCAATTGCAACAAGGTAGTGACGATGTACTTTTTAGCAAGCTTCTCATCCTCAAAGTTTTTTTCATCAAAGACCTGTCCTCGCTCTTTAAATAAGGTATGCCATTTGCCTTCTTCTTCATAATAATAGAAGCCTGGATCTCTGTTCATCGGCCCACTTTCCGGAATGCCATGAATGGAGGTATATTCGTAGACTTCTTCTTTGCTAACCGTAAAAACCTCCGAGTACTCATGATGCATCATGTTGTTAACATCCAAAGTCTCACAAGCAAACTTTAATGGATTTCCATAAAGCAATACTTTAATCTGTGTTTCTTTATCAATCAAAAGTCTCAACTCCTTTTATCATCCTTCATTATCTTTAAAGTGTTGAATATTACTGAAATGAAACTGGTTTAGCAACTGCCCAAAACCGGTGACAAGAAGCCAAAGAACGGGAACAGTAATCGGCAGTAACACAAAGGTATACACTGTACCTGCAAGGAAAGTCAGTCCTACATCAATTGTTTCCATGCCTCCTCATAATGATTAAGGCCAGACTAGGTATTCTCCCTTTTTCCTGGCCTTTGAATGTAACTTCTTTCACAACAAGTTACATTCAATCTTCATCAAAATCTTCAAACTCCTCTTGAATTGTAGTGGTGATAAAATCTTTTAACGTTGGAGCCAGTTCATCCATCTCGCCTGATTCATGATGCCATAAAAAAATGGGATCTTCTGCTTTTCCATCTTCTATCTTCAAGCATAAGTAATCTCCAGTACCATCTTCGGCAATCGCCATCAGATTTTTAGGAATCTTCCTATCCACAACTTCCTCATTTTGTCTAACCACGTCGTCCCACGTTTTTTTCATACTGCTAGGATCTTTGATAGGAAATAAAGTCCATTCTCCAACTTCAGGACCATTGGCCATTTTAAACAATTGAACATACTGATTCGGGAAACGAACAGTCAACCTTTGTTCCGTATCTCTTATCGCAGATTCCTCTAAGCCTTTTTTATTTGTTTCCAATAACTTAATAATCTCATGCATAATCTAACCTCCATTTATAAAACTAGCTGCTCATTTGAAAGGAACATAATTATCAATAAGTTACTTTCAACCGCTATCATTTCTGTTCTTGAAACCCCTTTCCTACTACTCTTTTTTTATCCAAATCTATAAATACAATTAGGTTTCCCGTTGTAGTTGTAGCTGTGTCATTGAATACAACCGAATAAACCTCTTCTTCATCGTAATTAGAGTCAATTTTAGGTTGAATTTCAGTAGTGATTGCTTGTTTAGTTACAAGAGAGTCTTTAGGACTTAATGGAATAAGTTCTTGCTCTGTATCAGAAAGACTATTAAAAGCAATCATTTCAATCGGCAGCTCTTTTTCAGCAGCCATCGAGGAGCATCCTATTAACAGGGCCGATAAAAAAGTTAAAACAAAAATTTTTTTCATAGAAATCCTCCTCATTATTTTATCTATTTCTTGAAGTATTCCATACAGAGCGATCTATCTCCTTTTAACTTACTTAAATAAATCATCAGAACCTTGCTACGCAACAATAGTTTTACTTGTTACAGCTCCTGGTTAAAGCTTGGGTTTTTTTACTGTCTCAGTTGGGCTTTCTTCCTGCTGTGAAGAGATTTGCAATTACCTTTTGTCCTCCCTTTATCTTTGATGTAAAAACGCTTCAATCAAATGGATCGGATTTTTGTATATTAATTCGAAGTTGGTTTAAAAACAGATTAGCTGCACTAGAAAAGACCTGATGCTTTTTCCAAATTACGTTTAAGCTCGCTTCTAATTTGGGCCGCAATGGGAGAAAACAGAGCTTGCTATCCCCTGTAGTATTAACTAACTTATCCAGACATAATGCATAACCGATGTTTTCTTCCACCATCAAGGCCGCGTTGTAAATCAGGTTATAGGTTCCGATGACATGAAGATCTTCAATATCTTTTCCAAACCAGCCAGTCATTTCGTTGCTGACTGCTGTTTGCCGGGAGATCAACAAAGGTTTATCCATTAAATCCTCAGGCTGAATAAATGATTTTTGCGCGAGTGGACTGTCTTTTCGCATCAAGACGCCCCATGAATCTGTCGCTGGCAGCTTTAAGTAATCGTATTTCTGTTTGTCCATCGGTTCGATGACAATGCCGAAATCCAATAGTCCATTATCCAATTTGTCGGTAATATCATCCGAATTGCCGCTGTAAAGGTGAAAACGCATGCCTGAGTGGCTCAAGAGCATCTCTTTAAAAGTTTTCGCAATGAATTGCATGGCTTCGGTTTCTCCGCCGCCAATATACACTTCCCCACCAATTTCTTCTTTTGCTCCCTTCAAATTGGCTTCGGTTTTTTCGGTTAGCTCCACAATTTCCTTTGCTTTGTTGAAAAGGAACAACCCTTCCTCTGTTAAGGTAATTTTTCGATTTCCCCGTTCAAATAAAGTGGTTCCCAGTTCCAATTCCAAGTCTTTCAATTGCCTTGATAAAGTCGGTTGAGACAGGTGCAGCTGTTTCGCGGCTGCTGAAATATTTTGTTCATTTGCTACCGCAATAAAATAGCGCAAAACACGAATTTCCATAATAGCCTCCTTTTATCTATACACTAAAAGCATAGTAGATTATTTGATATAGGTATTGGATATCTGAATACTATCACTTTATGATAAAAAGGAATAGATAAACCCATTGAAGGAGGAATTAAAGATGGCAATCGAAGGAAAAGTAATCGTTATTATGGGAGCATCCAGTGGAAACTGAATTGTATAAAACAATCAATGATAAAAAAGCATCTGCGGCCCTTTAAGCCCAGTCCGAATGGGAACTAGTTGCAGAAGATAATGCCCGAGCCGTGGCGTATGTCACTGATACACCGGATCGCGTTTCGGTCAGCGAGCTGATCATTCGCCCGATAGCTCAAGAAGTATAAATACATTTTGCAAATGATAGGTGGTTTTTCTAATGGAGATGCAGAAATTTATCGATTTTTGCAAAGCAGGCAATCCCATTTCAAGCACAGATAAAGAATTGCACAGACTGCTCGTGCAAAGTAGTTTTCAAGCGCAGAAGATAATGATGGAGCTGAATGCAAATTTTCACACACAAGAAGAAATCGTTGCGCTGTTCACTGAACTGACAGGCACACAAGTCGACGCTTCGTTTTTATGTTTGCCACCTTTTTATACCGACTTTGGCAAAAATATAAGCATCGGCAAAGATGTTTTCATTAACACCGGCTGTTCATTTCAGGATCGGGGCGGCATTAGCATCGGAAATGGGGCTTTGGTCGGTATGAATGTCGTCATCGCTACTTTGAATCACGGCTTGCCCTTGGAAAAAAGAGGCATCACTACTCCCTCTCCCGTAGTCATAGGCGAAAATGTATGGATTGGATCAAACGCCACCATTTTGCCTGGTGTAACAATTGGGGACAGCGCAGTTATTGCGGCAGGCGCAGTTGTTGTGAAAGATGTTCCAGCAAAATCGGTGGTGGCAGGAGTTCCGGCAAAGATCCTAAAGAAAATTACGGAATAGCTGTGCATATTTTTATGATTGGCTAGATTATATATAAAAGAACGCATCGAGCCTAAGACTTGATGCGTTCTTTTTATGAAGAAGTGGTGTTTGGATATATGCAATGTCTAAACGTATACCGTCTTTTATTCATAGTTACTTATCGTTTCTAGCTATATCAAGCGTGACAGTTATATCTCCATCCCCAATAACTTGAGCAAATCTTTCCATGTCTTCAATATGTCCGAGACGAGTATAGTTATGGGAAGTAGAGAGGTTTTTGTAAAAAATGACCAGGCAATTATCTCCATAAAGCATGATATCTCCTGCACGAATCTCGCCTGGGCTCTCAGAATTTGTTGGAAGTCGATCTGAAAGATAATAGAACTTTTCGTTTCTATGAAGGTCCTCCATGTCTACGTTCAAAGGAAGTAATTCAACCAATGCTTGGGTGGTTTGATTATCATAAAGTTTTGCTGAGAATACTTCATCGTCTATTTTTAACTCTATAGCTAATGGAGTTGACATATCGGCTTCACCCCTTTTTTGGATTGTCTCATTGCTTAGCTCTACTCCATCCGGATTTTCTCTTTCGATTGTTTCGCTTTTGCCAGTAGAACAAGCAGTAAGGATGAAAACAATTACCAATATACACAATGGCACAGAGATTTTTTTCACTTTTATTACCTCCCTTCTACTTACTCTTGTAAATATTTTTAGTTCAGAGAAATAATCACTAATAATTTGTACCTTAACTGAAACTTGCAGTTATTTTTATTACTATCATAAAGCGATAGAAATCAAATGACCAATACCTATAATAAATATCCAACTATACATTTTAGGCATACGGATACCATCAATACTTATGTGTTAATAAGTAAATTCTTTTCTCGCATGTATATTCATTTAGCTTGTTTGAACATCTCAGCCAGTTCGAATTCTTCTCTAAATTTTTCCGCTAAAAAACACCCCGAAAGTTAGATTTCAAATCTAACTTTCGGGGTGTACCACCTTCACCCTGAATAGCAATTTGTTTTATTTGATTAACGCCAAGACTTGTTCTTTCGTAGGAAGAGATGAGATGGCCCCTTTTCGGGTAGTAGTCAGCGCTCCAGCGGCATTTGCAAAAGCTAGTATTTCCTGTGGATGCTCACTTACTAAAGCCTCCAGATTGTCTTGCCCTGTATTCATCTTCAACAGCTGATACAGGAAACCGCCAACGAACGCCTCTCCTGCCCCCGTCGTATCCTCCACTTTTACCGAATATCCAGCTGATGAATATTTTTAGTTCTGCAAGTAAAGGTCCGCACCTTTTGCACCTTTTGTTAACACCACTACCTTTACATCTCCTGTGAAAAAAGACGCAATTGCTTTTTGTTCATCTGCTATGTCTGTAATAAACTCCAGTTCATCATCAGAGATTTTGACAATATGGGCCATCGGAATAAAATCCAGAACGGTCTTCCGGCAGTCCTGTGGATCGTCCCACAGAGGCAGACGCACATTGGGATCAAAACTAATAATCCCACCACGTGCCTTGGCAGCTCCAATCGCTTTGAGATGAGCTCCTTTCATCGGACTCTCGACCAAATCCACAGAACAAAAGTGCAAAATATCCCTTTGATGAAACCAGTCAGCAATTACTTCAGAGTCTTTCAGCAAGAGATCTGCAGAAGGGTTTCTGTAAAATGAAAAGTCGCGTTCTCCGTTTTCGCGCAATGATACAAAGGCAAGTCCGGTATTCGCCTCTTTTGTTCTTACAATCTTATCGGTTTTCACACCGGCCAGTGCCATTTGTTCCAAAAGAAATTCACCAAAGGCATCTTCCCCTACTTTGGTAATCAGTGAAGCAGTTCCGCCAAGCTTTGCAACAGCAGCCGCTACATTTGCCGGAGCACCACCAGGCTCTCGTGTAAAAGAAACGACATCTTTTAAGGCGATTCCTTTTTGGTGGGGGATAAAATCTATTAATATTTCGCCAATAGAAAATAAATTTCCCATTCAGCACATCTCCTTCTTCGGAAATTCGGCTATTAATAATCCCACTGGACTGCTTTAAACGCTACTGAACCACCTGTTGCATAAAACCGGATTTCCTTGCTTCTTATATCCGGAAAAATCCGCGACGTAAACACTTCTTCTCCATCGTTCACAAAAATTTCTACGGATGAAGAATCGACGAACAGATGAAATTTGCGAACATCTCCAACAATCTGGCATTTTCTTTCGGTTCCAAACTTGCTTCCAATCACTTTGCCCGATAAAGTGCGGTCGAGTATCACTTTCCCCTGGACTGCATCATATTTGATCACCGTTTTTTCTTCTTCACCAGCTCGGAATTCTATACCGTACTCTAAGGCGTCCCCACGTTCAAACTCACAAATCAGTTCATAAGTGGTTCCTGAGAATCCCTCAACCATTTTCTTCTCATCCAAAATTGTATCTTCTGCCTCGACTTTGTTCTTACGGAGTGCCTGGAGCTCCGGAACAGGTTTTTGAATAAGTTTTCCATCGCGAAGCGATAATTCTCTCAGGATGGTCAAGCAGTTTGCCCATCCATTTATATCGCTGGGGTATTCAATTTCAGGCAAACCCATCCAGGCGACCATAAGACGCCTGCCACTCGGGGTCTTCATTGTATGCGGGGCATAAAAATCAAAACCACGGTCAAGTTCGATAAAACTTCCGTGAATCAATTCCTTTTGCTGCAGATTGATCTTCTCGCCCAGCACATAACCCGCCTGGTAAATATTTTGATAAAGATCCCCCACTGGTTCCAGTCCTTGTGGAGAAAAAATCAGGATACCTTGATTTTCCATTTCAAAGTAATCTGGGCATTCCCACATAAATCCGAAGTCATCCAAGTTTGTGGCCAACTCTCCTTCAAATTTCCATTCCAACAAATCAGCTGAACTCAACAAACAGACACACCCTGTTTCATCGGTTCTTTGGGCGCCGATTACCGCATAAAACTTGTCTTCCTCTTTCCATAATTTCGGATCGCGAAAATGGTCTGTATACCCCTCTGGAACTTTGTCGAGAACTGATTTTTTCGATTTAATGATATTTCCTTCCTCATCCATCATGGCTATACATAGATATGGATGTCGCACGAGATTTTCATCCCGTGTATTGCCTGTGTATAACAAATATAAGTTTCCGTTATACTCAACGGCACTTCCCGAATATGCACCGTGGCTGTCAAAATATTCGTCCGGCTTAATGGCAATCCCGACATTTGTCCAGTTTACGAGGTCTGCAGATTTGGTATGGTACCAATACTTCAAGCCATGAAAAGGACCCAGTGGATGCCATTGATAGTACAAATGATATTCACCGTTGTAAAAACAGAAGCCGTTCGGATCATTGAGAAGCCCAGAAACCGGTTGGATATGAAACGTTTGCCGCCAGGTACAGCTATTAACCCTTAAAATCAAGTTGTCTATATCTTCTTGGCTGATCTGATCGAGTCGGATGTAACTTTTCCCCCGTGGTAGTTCCATTTTCTTTCTGCTCCTTTTAGTAAAATAGAATCTTCCCTTGAAACATTTTGCAAAAGTTATATTTCCAAAGAGCCCTTCCCCCTTGCCAAAAACCATTTAAGGAAGGGGTTCCCTAAATGGCTTTAAAATTTCACTTTTATTCCTGTCGTGAGTGATTGTTATATGAAGTTAATTTTGATGGATCGATAAGCATAATTTTGTATTCTATGTGGTGTTAGGGTGGAGATGCCAGGGATTGCAACAATGATGGCTATGATGTTTGTGGGGTTAAAAAATTGCAAACTAATTTTCAAGGTTTGTAATAGAAGGATGATCTTGGCTCGGGTCATTTCCAGGAAATGTTGTCTTCTGCATTTTGCGGAACCCGTACCATTTCACTCCAAATGTAACCGCTTTCTTACCTAAATTATATTATTTCCAAGATTTATTATCAACGCTGGCTCTTTAACAATCTGATATTTAAACAACTTTATGAGCACAATGTGTCCGAAGTATAATAAAGTTTTCGATCCTTCCTGCCTCTTCATATAGAAATAGAAAAGCATAAAAAAAGTTCCAGTAATTAAACCAGAACCTTTTGGTATGTGTGCATGTATCTTTCCTAAAATTTTACTTCCCCGACAAAATCGCTCTCGTAGAAAAAAGCACCTGTCAATCAGATCTTGTCCAACCAGCTATGATTGCTTTGCTGCAAGGAAAATGCCACCAAGATTTTTGTGAAGTTACTCCGGCTTCCCTTTATATGATTATTTGGCTGATTTATTCAGTTATTCTTCAATACTTTTACTGACAACTTTAGTTTCTTTAATCCCTTTTTTAATAATAATTTTCCCATGGATATAAGATAGTACATCGATAGACTGATTCTCAATATCCATACTTTCTTTCGTTAAGTTTACTCCTCTAATAAAAGTATCTATGCCATCAATTAATTGACTATGTTCCGTTGTTATAATTTTTGATACCGAAAGTTCCTCTAGCTCTCTTACGATACCCTCAGCTCTTTCAGCAGCAATCGTTAATTGTTCTTTATAAATCGCTAACTCTTTTTTAGAATACAAGTTTCCTGTTTCTAATTGTGGATTCAGATTAGAAACTTTGGATATCGAATCTACAATTAGATTAAAACATTCAATATAGTAATTATCTTTTTGATTCATCCTCATTCACCTTTAAAATAATCAATCGCTCAATTTTAATTGGAATCAAAAATCAAAATTAACTGTAAAATAATCTAATTCATTTGTTTTAACCATCATAAACTACTCTCTGTAAAACTACAATTGCACAAGCAAAAAAGATGGGAAGCTAGATCCTAACACGGCTTTTCTTCTTATAAATAATCATATGCAAACTGATCATAGACTTAGATTTCTTCTCACTTTATGTACATCTCTAATGCGAATCCAAGACCTTTTCTTCGACTGTTGTTTTCTACTGTTTACTGCTGATATTGTATAGAAAGAAAATTTTTCTTCCTAAACTAATTCACTTTGTTAGTCCGTCAACTCACCATATTTCCCGTCTCTTATAGCTTTTCTATATTTCCCATCGTCCTCCTCGATCGCAATTGCTTCACTCGTATTAATTCCTTCAATTGAGAAATACTTAGTTCCTTTTTTGTATTCATTTGAAAAGTTTCCACTGTACGTTTCTTCTTCACCGGAATACCTAGTTACCTCACCAATTTCGTTATCTACATTATCGGGGTACTCATCGCTTATTTCGTAAATATAGCCGTCCCAGACGACAAATAATGAATATAATTTAATTACCATTAAATCACATTTAAATCCCATCTTTTTTTGAGCTAAAAAACAGGAAATCGATAGGAATAGACGTACTTAATTGATTCTGAAACATTTAAATAGCCTTAACGTACTAATACAAAAGACTGTTTATCTATTTCAGTAAAGTTTGAACAAGTTATGTTTTAGAGCAGATTTAAATCGAACTCACTTTCTTTGTGAGTACCATTAAACATCTCCAGATATTCTAAGGTAGGAGGATTCAAATGAAAAGAATTAGAGTAATTTCTTATATGCTTGTTTCCTTGTTCTTACTTGTCTTGTTTTTACACGTGATGAATCGGGCGCCTAACCAGGAGCTTCCTCGTACTTTGGATGGTATGGAGCTCACAATGGAACAGGAAGTATACATAACTTCTGCTGAAAAGATTGGCATTGTGATACATAATAACAGAGAAACAGAATACACGGGAGCCGGCGGCGGAAAATTCCCGATCGACAGATTTTTTGCCGGTAGCTGGTACAATGTTCCTTTTAAGAATGATACGTTTACAGCTGATGCTCTTGGTATTTCTCCTGGAGAAACAGCATTAATGTACACCACTGTCAGCGAACTGGATGCTGAACTGACACCTGGCAAATACCGAGCGCTCTATGGTGGCATGGCGATTCCTTTTGAAGTGATTGAATAATTTATTTAAGACTTTTGCTTCGATTAATCCTAAGTATTTACAGAGAAGATCTTTTTGTAATTACTGGCTGATTGTAACTTAACTGCACTTAAGTTACATTCATTTCCTTCCAATAACTCAATATTATGTCATCCTTGTTGTAAAAGTAGAACGTTGAGATCGTAAATAAAAAATAAAGCTTAAAACATTGCAAACTATCCATGGGAATTACAAACTACCGGAAGTAGAATTTAGGATTCAGTGATAAGCAGGAGAGAATGGGATTTCAATTTTAAAGGATGGTAAAAATCAGTAACTTTACATACAGGCTCGTAGCTTGGTAACTTTTCTACTTTAAGGAATGACTGTTATAAGAAACATAATATAAATAGCAGTCTTTCAGAGATGAAGGAATTGAATACAAATAAAGAAGTTGTTCCCATTAAAGTTCACAAGGTACTTACAAATTTCAACCTTATATTTTCTTTATTATTTGAATTTGAAAGTAATATAATTTAGATTACATTCAAACAGGAAGATAATACTAATATTTAACAGAAATATAAGGGAGGCAACCAATGAAGAAACCATTAAAGGGAATTTCCGCTATTCTACTGCTTATTTTTCTTGTGTTCATCATCTGGTTTATAAGTCTGCGATCAACAACAGGTTATGTCTATCAAGAAATGGAATTGAATCCGAATGGAAATTTACACACAAAAAATATCTGGGTAGTAGAACTCGAACCAGATGAAACCGAAGGAAAGACAAAAGTCGAAATCATTGAGGCAGTGCAAGAGCAAGCTGACATTTCTCGCTTTCTGGATGAAGGGAGTACGGATAATGGGAGTCCAGGAACGATTTACCGAATCCCGCTAATAAATAGGCAGATCGGCACCGAGTTCCAGATTGGTGATAAAGTGAAGATTTACTGGAGAGGCGCCGTAATGGAGTCACTGCCAGGACAGATTGATGGAACAGTCCTAGTAATTAAAACCGGAAAATAATTTAATAGACTCACAATCAAAACAAAAACTTAAAAAAGCGATTTGCAACTATTTTTCTTTTGTTTTATTTGAGTGCCGAATGTAACTTAATTCACAATAAGTTACATTTAAGCTGAATCGAAATTTTACAAAAAGGTTGTTTTCACTATCTTTCTAAAGAAAATGGATAAAGTAATAAGAGTCTGGCTTCTCCGTTCTTCCTAATACCGATTAGCTGTAGCACCTAATACAGCTGCACGAATCATCGATTCATCATTGAACTTCTTCAGTTCCTCTGCGGTTCCCGTGACGACCGCTCCCGTTATTTTTAAATTTTCCGGTGATAATTCTGTTTTTCCAGAGTCGCTCAGCACATCGTAAAGGCGTTGAGCTTCCTGTTGTTGACCTCCCTCTTTCTGCAGCCATTCAATCTGCTGAATGAAGCGTTCCGCAGCATCTTCATTTATTTCTTCAATTTTGGAAATAAAACCATAGGCATCATTTCCGTTAATGGGTTTTTTCGCCTCCACCTTCTCGCTTGTAGAAGTCGCATCAACCCAGTACCAGGCCAATTGGTCCGAGAATTTTTTTCGCACTTCATTTATGGAATAGGACTGGTCAAATGAAAACGCCATTTCTACAACTTGATGCTCTGGAATCTCATCCAATATGTAGCGATCATCAGGTAGTGATGAGTAGGTTCCGATTGGGTAAAAAAATTCAACAACACGCTCACCTTGGAAATAAAGCGTGTTTCTGCCGTCCCTCGTATTTGTTGAACTTGAAAGAGTTGAAGCCTGTGCCGCAGGAGAAGTGCCAAAGATCGACAAGGTTCTCACCTTCTGTCCCCAAGGAATTACCACCCCTGCGATTTCTTTATTTTGTTCCGTTGTGACGGTTTTTGAGAAAGGTGTATTCGTAATCATAGAACCATTACTCTCCACATTTGCCCCTTTAATAAATTGCCAACTGCCATCGTTCGCAATTGTTTCTGCAACTTGCTGATCCATTCTGTAGGTGCCAAACCAAAGCAGCACCCCAAAGAACAAAACAGTCACGCTAATAGAGATGACAATGCTTCGTAAAAGCGATTTCCTTCTGGCTTTCTTCACTAACTTCGAAAACTCGTTATCCGGTTTAAAAAGCTCATTTTTTTCACTCATGACCTTGCCTCCTGTATTCTCGAATAAAATCTTTACGCGCCCGGTACAAATTGGTTTTCACCGATTGCTCTTTCATCTCTATAAGTGCCCCGATTTCTCGAATAGCCATCCCCATACTATATTTCATCAATAATAGCTGCTGTTGCTTCGGTTTTAACTTTTTCAAGACATTCTCCACATTTTTTTTCATTTCGTTTTGCATTAACACTACTTCCGGAGTATCTTCTTCACTTAGCTTGTGAAAATTAAACTTCAGCAGAATCTCTTGTCGTCTGCAGCCTTTCCGATACAGATCGTAATAGCCATTGACTGCGACCCGGTAGAGCCAACTTTCCGCATAATGCGGACCAATCGAGTCCATATAGAGAATAAATTTGTAGGCAGTTTCCTGAACGATATCTTCTGCATCTTCATTAGAAGCTCCTATCTTCATTAAGTAAATTTTTACTTTTTGTAAACATTCATATAGTTTTTGGTCGATTATGGAATCGCTCATTCACCGTCCTCCTTACCTCTATAACGTTTGTATGAAAAAAAAGTGAACAAAAAATAACAACTGCCTCCAGTTGCTATCTCATCTGCTTAATAATTTTGGATATATAGACTATTTCTATCTTTTGAAGTCTGAAATAAACTTCGAAAATTAAAGCATTGAATGTAACTTATTGACCAATAAATTACATTCAGATTCTGAACAAAAGCTAATATGAACTACATATTTTCTTTTCCCTCTTTTTTTGGCAATGTTGTACAGACTGACAATTCCGATTATACCTAGAGTTAGCATGCCGATCCCATGGAATATTGATTTAGCCGTTTGACTAATTGAATCACTGCCACTAACCGCAGCTGATCCTAGGACAAAAAATAAAATAACTGCGAACAAAATTCTTTTTTCCATATAAATTCACCTTCTTTTTTATACTTAGCAACTTGCTGAATGCAACATAACTGCAAGTAAGCAGCGTTCAAATGAAGAATACTAGAAAAAATCAGCTAAAAGCAATGTTAAATATACAAGCGGCAACTTTTGCCTGTACAGTTCCTATCCGGCTAATTTGCCAGCCGTCATTTTTCTTTATTATTTTAACCCATCAATATATTCGTTTTTTTATGAACGAGAGTTTTTATTTGAGTGCGGGTTTCATTTCATTTTAGTTTTCTCTTATTGTGTATATGAACCAAATACTTCTATGAAATTTTAATATGTAAACTATATTTCCACCCAACTCTATATTTCAAATACTTTAATTAGGAAATTGAATACAACTTATTTTTTTAGACTTCTAGCACTTTTTAAAAAATTTATAAATTTAATAGTTAGTTTGACTCTCTACCCTATATCTGAAAAGTATATTTTACCTTTAAATAACAGAAAAGAATAAGTATATTATTAATGGTATAAATGATATAAATTGGTAATAATTATAATAACTGATATACTGAAGGACACAGATTGCTGTTTTAAAAGTTTAGTTTTTGAATTTTACAATCTAAAATTTTCGTTATCCAAATAAATCATAAAAAAGGAAGCTGATCGATTTTGACTACAACCCCTAATTTTTTGCCAGTTCTTCTCGGTTCGGATATGAATGCATACGGTATGGCACGCGCATTCCATGAAGCATACGACATTAAGTCCCTTGTTTTAGGACGCGCCAATCTCACGGCAACACAGAATAGCTCAATCTTAACATTCGAAGAGATTCCCAGATTGAATGAGGATGATGTGTTTCTCTCTGCTTTATTAAAAGTCGCTGAAAAGCAAAAAGGGAAAAAGCTTTTACTGCTCGCATGTGGCGATGACTATGCAAAATTGATTATCAAAAATAAAGAGAATCTGGAACCTTATTTTTCCATTCCCTATATCAATGAACAACTAATGGATCGAATTGTCTTAAAAGAGAACTTTTATACACTTTGTGACCAATATAATTTCAGCTACCCTAAAACAGAGCTTTGTACTTTTGCGAATTACAAAACATTTAAAGCTGATTTTGACTTTCCAATTATTATCAAGCCGTCCAATTCTGTAGCATATTGGAACGTATCATTTCCAGGTAAGAAAAAAGTGTTTGTGGCTCATGATGAGAAGGAAAAGAATGCAATTCTTGAAGCCATATACAGTTCTCCTTACAAAGATAACCTTACAATCCAAGAATTTATTCCCGGCGATGATTCCTTTATGCGTGTTTTGAATGCATATGTCGGAAAAGATGGAAAAGTTAAATTAATGGCACTCGGCAACCCCATCTTGGAAGAGCACTCACCAGAAGGCATTGGTAGTTATGCAGCGATAATCAATGCTTACGATGAAAAATTGCTTGATAAAGTACGTTTCTTCCTGGAAGATATTGGCTACACTGGTTTCGCGAACTTCGATATGAAATATGATGCACGAGATGATTCCTACAAATTCTTTGAAATTAACTTAAGAAATGGCAGAAGTAGTTTCTATGTGACGGCGGGTGGCCATAATTTGATGAAATATGTCGCAGACGACCATGTTTTCAATAAGCCAATGGAGCTGACTTATGCACAAGATAAACATCTTTGGATGATCATTCCCAAGAGTGTCCTTTTCAAGTATGCACAAAACAAGGGATTGAAGAACGAAGCTCAGCGCTTAATCAAAGAGGGAAAAATGACCAACTCACTTTTTTACAAAGAGGATTTTAACCCGAAGCGCTGGATTAAACTAGTGTTAAATAATTTAAATTACCATCGTAAATATAAAAAACATTTTAACAACAAAGGTTTGTCTTAATCTATGAATAAGAAAAAACTTGGCATTGTAGGAGGCGTAGGGCCGCTTGCAACCATGTCTATAGGCGAAATGATAGTCCGCCGTACACATGCTACTTCGGACCAAGAGCATGTTCATTCCTTAATTATAAATAATACTGGAATTCCGGACCGGACTGCTTATCTTTTGGATCGTTCTAAAGAAAATCCCATTCCTCTCATAATCTCAGATATACATAAGCTTGTTTCTTTAGGAGCAGAAGTAATTATTGTTCCATGCAATACCGCTCATGCTTTTTACTCAGAGTTGTTAAAAGAATTCCCTCTGCTACCCATCATTCATATGGTTGATGAAACGATGAAAAGAGCGGCTGCAGAAGGGGCAGAAAATGTAGGCATTCTTGCAACTTCCGGGACAGTGATTTCAATGATCTATCAACATGCTGCTAAAGAACATGGACTGCAGGCTGTTTTGCCCGATGATAAAACTCAAGCTAAAGTCATGTCGATAATCTATGACAATGTAAAAGCCGGTAAACCTGGAGACACAGCAGTTTGGGCAGAAATTGAAACATTTATGAAACTGAAATTATGCGACCGTGTTATTTTAGGCTGTACAGAGCTTTCCATTATTAAGAAAGAAATGGACTTACCGGACTTCTACTTGGATTCCTTAATGATTTTGGCAGAAACTGCAGTTATCGCTTGCGGCTATCCCTTGGCTGCGCAATATGAAACCAAAGCTGCTTCTGTAATGAGCTAAACCCCAAATGAAGTCACTTTTAAAAGTGACTTCATTTGGTTTTTTTTTTTTTTTAGACCTCGTTATAGCAAATTCGCGAACTTACAATGCATAGATCACCTTCTACATAGCTCAGTAATGAAGCTTGAAGGCAGATCTGAATGTTGCTTCGGTAAAGGGGAAGTTGATTTAAACAGGTGACCAGCCTCAAAATTGAAAGAGCTATTAAAGCATTGCACTAGAATGCATAAGCAATGGCATTTTAAAAATGATTTTGGCAAAATACTGAAGTCATCTGATAGCAGTCTAACTGTGGCAATTTCTTTTACATATTGTCCATTAAATATAACTTAGTTCAGATATATAGTAATTTATTACCACTCTAATCGTGTCGATTTTATTTTAATGTAGTTTGCTTAGAAAACCTAAATCCTATAGTTCGATAGTTCAATTTGTTGAATCCAGAAAGCTGCTCCCCTATCCTCACCTATAATCTGCACTAAAAGCGATCTCCATCGCTCCCTGTAATTCATCTTGATCAAACCACTCTGCCACAAATACAATGTTACTGAACTCAGTATTAGGTGTTGAAGGAAGAACAAACTTATTCGCTCCTTTTTCAAGTGTAACGGTATGACCTCTTCTTACTGAAGTGTCTTCTGACGACATAGTGTCCGCCCGATAGCCCAATCGATCTGGCTGCCTTCCATCTAGCTTAAATTCAACCAAAGCTTCTGGCGGTAATTCATTGACCTTAAAGTTTAGAGACTGACTTGATCCGATATCAATCGGGCGGTCTTTCTCTTTAGACAGCTCTTGGCAGTTGCCCCAACAAATAACGGCGAGTCCCTGGTTAAGTGCCTCGCCGTTATGCGTCAACACTAATTCAGGAGGCTCACTTGCCAGTTCTGGGCTACTGTATAATTGGAAACTGACAATTAAAAGCAGCATGATTAACCCAATAATCAGTAATGCAGTCACCTTTCTCATTTTATCTCTATCCTTCCTTATTAGTAATTACAGGAACCTTTCAAAATCAGACTTCCAGCCGGAGTTACTTTTCAAATTTTACAGCTCGTTAATGAAATAAGAAGCCAAACTTACATTTAATTATTTTTTCTTTTTAGTCTACCTTCGACATAACTATTGTAAGAGTTATGTCGAATATCTCTTTTTGTTTTTATTAACACAAAGCGACATCTCTAAAATTAGTTATCTCCTAAGTAATTTGATGTTCATGAATGTACAATTTATCGAACAAAAAAAAAGAAGGTAAATAGGGCATCTACCCTTCTAGTAATCAAATCATATGTAAACCTATAACTTTCAAAAAGCTAGCTTTATGTCCTATCAAGTTGTCCTTTAAATGCATGATTTCTTCTAGTAAACTCAGTTGTGACAAGAATTTCGCAGAAGCTAATGGAAGCAGGTTATGAATGTAACTTACTAAATAAGTTACATTCAAATTTTCACAAAGTTACTTAATAAGAGAAGGATGTACTTATAACAAAAAGAAGGGATGCAATACAGAAATATAAAAGAAATTTTTCACGCTTTTTTACTTTCTTTTCAATAAGTATATAAAGCATAAACGCTATCCAAATACTACAAAATGCAGCTATAAATACTTCCATTTGACCTTCACTCTTTTCCGGTTATATTTGTTCCAGATCGTAAAGTAGAAAGTTGGCTATTTAATTTGTCACTTACTTCACTCAGAGTCATCATCAAGCAGTCACCACTTCTTTTTGTTTCATGTTATAAGAGTTCGATTGCTCTATAAGGAATGATATCTGCAAAGAAAAGGATAAACGAAAGTACAGTAATGCTTATTCCTATCCAAAAATATTTCCTCCAACATTGTATGACTACACCCAGAAGGAACACTGCGCCAGGGATAAGCCAGAGTGGAAAGATAAAAATAGGTGCTTCAGGTCCATATTCAGAGATAAAGCCAGCTGCAAACCAAAAAGACACAGGGATAATGAAAAGACCTGCTAAAGGAAGATATACAAAACGCAGAAGCAGTATTGTTAATTTCATAAAGAAACCACCTTTTCACAAAACAGATTAAGTATAAATAAAGTTATTAGTGGAAGGTGCATTCGCAGTTCATCATTTTATAAATTTTTTATTGATTTGGTTAATTATACCATGACTGGAGAGTGCCTAAAACACACTAACTAAACAACAGTATAAAGTAATAATCAACCAGAAAAATAGACATATCACAAGTTATCGGAGTTTAGATACTAAAAAACTAAGAAAAGGGGATCTTTTTTGAATTTCAATCAATTAAATTCTGGTATATTAATTCTACTCATGGGAGTTGGTTGTCTATTCCTCGGAGTAGTTTCTATAAGAAAAAAAAGATTTCTTGATACAGATGATTTTAAAGGATTTACACATACATTGTTCCTTCCACCAATCGTAAATTTTTGGTTGCTAAAGTTATTTTTGATTATAAGCGGTTCGCTTTTTGTATTCATCAGTATCTATTTAATAGCAGTTAGTTTATTTTGAATAAAATTTCTGAGGTAGACTATCAGAAACAGCAGTAATTCTAACTACAAACTAGGAGAGATCTCATGAAGATAAATGAATTTCTAAACAAACTCGAAGAGAAAAATATCTATTACAAATTGGGTAAAGTGAGAGAAGAAGCCTTGATGATGGAAGTTGCTGTGCCAGGTCAAAGATGGGGAATTGAATTTTTAGATGATGGAACAATCGACATTGAGAAGTTCCTCAGCGATGGTGAAATTTATGATAAAGCAGAACTAGATACCTTAATCAGGGATTTTTCTGATTGAGCTATAAAGAAAAGGGCATAGACCCAAATTAATTTCCATATTCGTTATTCGAACTTTTTTTACAAATCATAAATTATAAGAGGTCATTAAAAGAGAAAGACGATACTGAGTTACTAGCATCGTCTTTCTCTTTTTCTTATGGAACTGCCGATAATTTTGGGATATGTAAACTAGTTTTCATTAGGTTACTATTAGACATATGAATAAAGCATAAATATCAATTTACAGTGTAGTGGAGACTATAGAATTGGGATCTGGTTTGAATTCCCCTACTCTCGTACAAATTTTGAAGAGATTTTATTGTCTCTGAGTCCTGGAGAAGAGCATTTTCTTACCATCGAAGTAAATACATTAGAGAACAATCTGACTCCTGGCCATTACCGCGCAGTGCATCGAGGACTGGCAGCACCATTTGAAATTGTCAAATAAGGATTTCATATGGAGCGCTTTTAAAAAAAGCGTTCTTAAAAGTACACCTTTATGGACACTCTAAAAATTACTAAAACCGGAAAATAACCGTTCGTAAGCGTATCAGAATAATTAACGAACATTCGCCGTTTCACATGAACTTTTACGAACAACTATGACAGGGAAAGTGAGCCGCAAAAAATGGTGAGGTGAAGTATAAACAACAAAAAAGGTTCCAGTAATTAAACTGGAACCTTTTCTTATGCTTTTGTCTTTGATGAAATTTTATATACCAGGCAAAATAGCTTTCGAAGAAACAAGCCTCTTGTCAATCAGTTCTTCCCAAAAAGCAGCTGGGATGGTTGCCTGCAATGCCTGCAAGTCTTCCTTGATGCGATCAGGTCTTGTCGAACCGGTCACCACTGCTTTTACTGCAGGATGGGCTGTCGAAAACTGAAGTGCTGCGTCTTTTAAGCTTACGTTGTGATTGCGTGCCACATCGTTAAAGCGCTCGACTCTCTTTTGGATGTCCGGGGTGATTTCCTTGTAGTCAAAATGGTCTCCGCCTAACAATGCGCCCGAGTTAAATGCAGATCCAATTACGAGTCCGCCGCCTTTTTTCTGTGCCAGTGGCATCATGCGTTCAAGGGCACGCTCATGCTGCAATAAGGTGTATTGGGTAGCTGACAAGCTTAAATCCGGATGTGCTTCTTCCAACTCAAGCGCCACTTCTATCGGCGTGGTCGTGTTGACGCCAAGTCCCCAAGCTTTGATGACTCCCTCATCTCTGAGTCGGTCCAGCACTTTAAAGGCACCTTTGCGTGCTTCATCGAACTTTGTCACCCATTCATCACCTAAAAAGTCTGGTGAGATGTCGTGTACATAGACCATATCCAAACGATCTGTTTTCAGACGCTTTAAGCTGTCTTCAATCGATCGGAGTGTTCCGTCCTCTGTGTAATCCGTTAAAATCTTGTTTTTGCGTCCAAACTCAAACAGCCCTTCTTTTTCTTCCTGTTCGTCCAGCACAATACGGCCGACTTTTGAGCTCAACAAATACTCGTTACGATTATAAGAAGGCAAAATTTCACCAAGTCTCAGTTCAGCCAATCCTGCCCCGTAAAATGGCGCTGTGTCAAAATAGCGAATGCCTTCATCCCATGCGGACTGAATTGTCTGCATCGCCTCGTCTTCTGGAACTTCTCTGAACATATTGCCAAGCGGCGCTGTGCCGAGGCCCAGTTTGTTTTTTATGGTTAGTTCGTTTTTCATCTGTGCTCACCTCTTCATCAAGATTGGATCATGCGGTAACGACTCTCGAAAGAGTCCTGCCAATATCTACCCTTTTTTAGAAGTAGACAAACAGAAAAGTTGGAAAAACTCTTCCAAAAACAGCGTGTTAGCGGCTAAAATCGAAAAGCCAAACGAAACGAAATGGCATGCTTGCTACTTTTAAGATAGTCCTTTTCATTGTACTCTCTCCTCTATCGCTAAAAAGATTAAGTATTATATTGACCTTTTCTTAACAATTCTCTTTATCGTTCTCTATTTAACACAAGAATTGAATGTAACTTAACTGCACTTATTATAAAGTCAAACCCTAGTATTTCTAACAAAAAATCTACGTGGATTTTGTCGAAAACTTTTCAAAATAGTCTAGTTCAGTTTGCAGCTCGTTGATTTTTTGATTATGACTCATGCTCAACTCGATAATCTGGTTAAAAGATAGTGGTAAAAACGAAAAATTAGTAACCATACGTCTAGGAGTTTGCAAACCTTGAATGTTATTGCTTTTCCTCAAGTTGTTTTATCCTTTTTTCTAGCTTTTCAACTTTGGAAGTGTTAAGTATTGCTATAGCTAAGATCATCATTATTAAAGAAAATAAAAATATCGTCTCCATAAGTTCTCCTCCTTGTATTTCATTATTTTTAATTAGATATAAATTGAAAAAAAAGAATAATTTGTTAATTTAATTATAACAATAGTTCTTCAGTATAAATACCTGAAACTAAAATCAAAGCTATACAAATAAAAACCGTTTGTAAAAGTACACTTTTAAGAACAAAATGAATTTCAGTACTCAAAAAGACCAATCATAATGATTGGTCTTAATTTCTTTACCCTATGAAAGTAATGGCATCGATAATAGCCTTGCATTCTTCAATCAACTCTTGATCGGCCTCGTCTGTTAATCTTGCAGCTCTGGCCAATGGATCAATTGCCTTTATCTTTTCACACAATACATATCCTGTTGTCTGATTGGTTGCTACGCTGTTCTTGTGATTCTTGGTTCTCCCATTTACCAGTACATGAGTTGGGTAACCTTTATTCGTATTGGTGATTGGCAAGACCCAAATTAAGTCGGTCTCTTTATGTACATTTTCTTCTGAAACTACGATGGCTGGACGATAACCTTGCTGTTCGTGCCCTTTTGCCGGGGACATATCGACTTTTATAATATCCCCAACCTTAAAAAATCTTGTCATCACTACTCCTCCAATTAAATAGTGCCTGTACTTTTCCATTGAGGATTAAGTACAGGCAAAGGATTTTTGAGCCTATTAATTGCTTACCAATCTTCTTTTCCGACTGGTTCTACTTCATCCCAAAGTGCTTCAGGCTCAGGTTTTCCGCCATTATAATCAGCAAATAACTTTTGAAACGGAGTTAACTTGCTTTTTCGAACTAACGAAATCCGATTTGGTTCAACCTCTACATCAAATACAGCATCATCAGTTGCATTGAACCCGGCTTCCTCAAGGATATCTCTTGTAAGCCGAACGGCTTTGCTGTTACCCCAATTCTGTAGTTTAGCCTCTCGGTGACCGACTTTCTGCTTGATTTGCGGCATGTGAATCAACTCCTCAGAGTGCTATTTATACACTTAGTATATACAACGTATCTACATTCATCAAGTAGTAATCCTTTAAGACTCTTTCTATAATGGAACTCGATAAAAAATAGTCATGCTTCGCAATAGACTCTTCTTAAAATCCAATTGTTTATTTTACTTTTAATAAGCCCTAATATGTTAACTAAGCATTGACGGCTGTTCTTCTCCAGCTATACATGTTTCTTAGTGTTTCAGCCTTCACATATAATCCCCTAATATATGGTAGTATTATATTTAATAAATCATTATTGTTGATTCAATTCCCTTATTTGATGGGTACAGTCGTTTCCGTTCCCAGTTCATAAATCGACGCATGTTTGAAAGGAGCTACTTCTTTGGTTACTTCAAAGACAAATGTTCTAGGTGTCGCATCTGTGGTACATGCCTCTTCACTGTTGGCAAGAGAAACTTCAAATTCCAACGTTTTTGTAGTCGGATTTAGTTGTATATCTTCTCCCTTTAATTCAAACGGACAAGTACCCGATTCCTGAAGACTAAAGAACATCACACTTTTTACGTCCAGATCGACTTCCGGCGCTTCCTCCTGAAGACGGAAATATGTCCATAGTTCCTCGTATTGCTTTTGCTCAGTCGCCTCTTTAACTAGATAGATATAGCTGGGAGGTTCCTCTCGGTGAAATCCTGTTTCATGAAAATCAGCGGGAACCGTCTTTTCAGTAGCAATTCCCTTTGTTATGTTTTTTACTGTTTGTTCATTGTCCTGCATTCCTGCATTCGGCTCTGGGCTACACCCTGCCAATATGGCAAGAAGCCCTATTAAACATACGATTTTTTTCATTCAAACCTCTCCTCTATTTGAATAAATGTTTTTATAAGAGTCAGTTACAGCAATTAGGTATGTGATTTTAAATACGGTAATTTGAAGGAGAGAAATGAATCTAACTTATCTGCACTTGAGTTAGATTCAAATCCTAGGCTTTTCAACCAGATTTCCATTCGGATGTTACCGAACTCGAGAATTGCGTTGATTTTTGTCGTTCTCAGATACAGGAACCATTTTAAAGAACCAGTTCAGTAAACCGAAAAGGAAACCCGATACAAAAAAGAAGCTATGAAACAATAGGGCCTCCGCTGCAAATGGGTTACCCCCACCCCAGGCCATCATGATGAGACCGGTTGGGAGGAAGAATAGAAGCATACACGATAAGGGATATAACAAAACTTTAAATCGTTCAACCCGTTTGTCTATTGAGCTTATAATCATAAAGTACAGTGGCATGGCCAAAGCAACAAAGGCCACACCTACATTAACTAATACAGCAATGGCTCCATTACCGATATCTTGGTTCCATAGTTGTTTCAATACCCAAACGTAAGCGAAAAAGCCTCCAAAAAATGAAATAAGGGGTGTTAGCACATACAATCCCAGCTTTTGCATTTTTCTCTCCCTTTCTTGAACTTCCCTTTACTGCTTTTCATTAATATACCAGATTAAACCAATCAATTGCTTTTTGTACCTTCATTCTACTATCCTCTGGTACTCTGCTCTTTTGAATACCGGCTACTGATAGAAAGCGTTCGCAAAAGTATACTTTTACAGACAAAAAGGGAGAGTAGATGCTAATCAAAATGCACCTTCTCTCCATCTACGCAGCTATCGATAATCTACTGATATGTTAACTAATTTTTTAATTCCTTCTCTACCCGCTTCATTTTAGCCTTGGAAATTTCAACGTGTTTTGTTTTCAGTGAGAGTAAAGCTGCTTAGTCAAAATACTTTTTGATAAGCTCCATTTGCACATCAGGGTTCACAATGTGCTCGTCAGATTCATCAATAAACACCTTTGCCTGAAGTTCCTTCATATAATAACCCGTAGTTAACCCGATATCATCCGCAACATAGCCTATTATTTTTCTCATTGCCTGATTATACCTTTCTCGCTCCTCTTCTGAAGTGCTGTCTCCTCCATCTTCTCTTGAAGTGTAGTCAATCATACCAATCAGCGCTTTTATGCCTGCTAGTATCATAGCCTTTTCTTCTGTTTCATCGCTCTTGATCTCTACCTGTACGGCATATTCCCCTTTATTAGTTAATCGGGACTGGATCATGTAATCATTTTTTTTCATCTTTGTGCGCCCCCCCTCGGTTATGACTTGTATAACGACAGTCTTCTGCCAACTTATTCTACCACCTATCAGAAAGGTGAAAAAAGGCATTCAGCTGCCTATTCATTGCTTGGGAAAGTCACTAGCTACCTTTGGATGGGAGTTTGGTAAAAGAGCTTTCCAATTCAGATGATGCTATATAATGAATACAGAAGAAAAGATTGCCTAAAAAACTTACTTTGAAAGCGGGTGCCAGATGTTTGTTGTCGATGATTATATCGCTTTAGTATCCAGTAATTTAGCAGAGAAGGAGGATCTTTTGCTCGCGTACCTTCACAAGGTCAGTGAGCTGGAAATTTCGCTGGACGTAAAGAATCTCCTGTTTACCCTCTATATCGAACCTTCCAGGTTCGAACTCACTTTTGTTCTCTTTGCGTATGATAACCACGCAAATGAGATCATGGGACTCGCGGAAGGCGGAAATTTCGTCAGCAGTGTCTCTTCACAAGAGATCCCTTACCTTTCCCTGTCCAACTCCGAATTCAAGGAGTACGAGGAGTTTTATGAAGAACACGAATGGGAAATTGACACCAAACGGCAGGAAGTCTTTTTTAACTGGTTTCTTGCCAGGTGGAAAATTGGCCAACAGGCTCAACATCCGATTCCCATGTACTTGCAAATCCATGACGAAGAACGGACGCTGGACCTAAAGCAGGAAAAGTGGATTTCTTCCGAAAAAATCTGGAAAGGATAATTCCTTTGACAAAAGAACCGTTCGTAAAAGTACATTTATCCAAATAAAAGGAAGGAAAGAAGCCCAATCTATCACTTCTTCCCTTCCTATAAACTGATTATTTTTAGATTTAGATTCTTTTAAATTCAAGTAGCTAAAATGAGCTTTTGAATGTATCTTTTTTTAAGTAAAAACAGTTATGTTGATTTTTCTGGTGAAGTCAATGTTTTCAAGGTTCTGAATGTAACTTACTTGCCATTAATTTACATTCAATCAACGCTATATACGCTGCAAATCCTAGCTAAAAGTGTGATACTAAGAACCAAAGATATTCTTAAATGTAAAGGGGGCAAAACTTATGAGAAAAATCTACATTACTCAAGAAACTCTTGGGTCGGATGGAGAAACGCTCTTTTATGAGGACGTTCGAAACGTTGCAAAGTTTTATATAGGCCCCTCTGAATCCGTGAACGATCCTGATTCGACATGTGAAATGCTAGTTGATTTCATTTGTACGAAAGCCCTGTTTCCAATCTATCTTACATTTGAACCGGTTACCGGAATGGAAGATGATTTAGAACAGCTTTTCCAAGGTGAAAACATTGAATACTCATTAAGAATTGAGGGGTTAAAAAACAAACGCTTTCCTGTTTTTAAACTCACCATCGAAACGTCTTCTTCACTGGCCTTTGTTTTACAAAAAACTTATTGGGTAGCAACTTGTAATCACTTCTACGCTTTTTCTTTCTCGGATAATATCGTGTATAAACCCGGTATAGGGAAGAGTTGGTTTGGACGTGAAAAGCACTGGATATGGCCAAAATTTGACATGAACGGGGCTTCAACCGTTATCGAAATTTGGCATGACGGGGATGGGATGAACATCTATACAACCGAACCCCACTTCTCGACAATTGAAAACTTGGCCAGCTATTTTCCACCCGAAACATCGATTGTAAACAATGAAGATTGAATGTAACTTAATTACTAATAAGTTACATTCAGATATTGAAAAATACCCTTACAACTACCTGATTCCTTTTCTCTAACTTAACTAAAGAACGGTAGAATCTTGAGGGTTATAAAAATAAGGACCACGGTCTTCTTCGTGAGTTAGAACATAAGTCCAGGTGAAATGTTCATCGACGATATAGAGATCACTGCCTATATGAATGATATCTTTCGCTTTGAATCGAGTGGCCTTTGAGATAAATATTGCTTCTTCGCTAGATGTGCAAATAAGATAACATCCTGCTTTTTTCTGCAAATCAAATGCTTTTATCGCCTGTTGCTCTTTTAAACACTCAATTGTTTCCCAACTGAAGACATTCCACATGCATTGCTTAAAAGCCATCTTCCGCTTTTGCGATTGGCTGATATCATTGGCAAAAGCTTCTTCCCATTGCTGTTCTAACTCATTCTCTTTGTTTGGCACTATTGTAAAGCTAATATTCATGTCCTGTAATCGATTTGTTTGCCCATGTAAAAATTCATTCAATTTGTTAACCCCCTTCTAAATGATCCGTATCGTCACTTCCTATTGTTCCAACTGAATGTAACTCAACTGCACTTAAGTTACATTCGTTGACGATAGAGTTAAAGGAAATAAAAAGTAATTAGAGAAAATCAATGTTTATTATTTTTTGTAATTTTTACTGATCAATTGGCCAGCAATCAGAGCTAATAAAATATTAGTGATGATAAGGGCACTAAGAGGCGTATTTGAAACTATAAGAATCAAAGTCAATATACCTGCGACTCCGGCAAATAGAAAAGCGTTGTAATTCATTAAGCTCATCTCCTCAATTCATTTTTATAGATGTGAATGTAATTTAATTACTAATAAGTTACATTCAGATTCAAAGAAATATTTTTTAAAGAATATAATAAATATTGGTGCTGGTATAGAAATTAAAGAAACTATTATTTGTATTTGTTTGATTCAATAGACTATCCAGTTAAGACTGACAAGATAGAACGCTTTGAAGTAAGATGACAGCATTTGAAAGGCTTTAAAGGGAAAGGGGCTTAATAAATGGAGAATCAAGAATACTCTTATCTAACTATTTTCGGTCAAATGGGAGATAGAAACGCGCATAAAGCAGTCGGCTCTCATTTCCCTGAATTAACAAAGCTTTTAGATCAGCATTGCGATAAACCCTACTGCAAAAATGTAGATCAATTTCTTGTAGCGTTCAGAGTGGATGGAGACATATGGTATTTTGAGTTTGAAGGGTTTGAAAAGTTACGCCTTAGCAAAAAGAATCGATATATCTCGATTGATGTCTTTATGCCACGCGATAAATGGGAAAATATCGATGAAAAAATCATTAAAACATATATAATCACTAATTTAAGAAAAGCTCTCGAACTTTCGATAAATCGGTTAAAAAAAGAAAAATATGTGGTAGATGAGGAGAAGCTTTGGAATGACTTCAAATACGTAGAAACCAAATTTCTTTCTTCATGACAAACCATAAGAATATCAAGTTAAAACAGAAACTGAATGTAACTTAATTCACAATAAGTTGCATTCAAGTTCCTAGTTAGTTAAAGCATTTTCTCTCTATCAGGTTCTTTCAAAAACACATCTTCACCTTCATCAAATCCTTCGGGCCTCCAGTGATCTTCTGGCAGTCCACTTTCCTCAAACAACTTTCGAAGCTTTCTAATGGCTTCATCCCAAGATGAAAATACTTCAAAAGAATAAGGTGGTTCTGCCTCGTCATCATTCCATACAGCCCATTTTTTATCGGGAAGCTGTGTCGCAGAGTACCAAGTGTCTCCTTCCATTTCATAAATACCAAAAGTATTTTCAAAAGCGATATTCCAATTCGGATAACCTAATTCCTCTGCAAATTGATCGTACTTTTCAAAGATCCACTTGTGCAAAAACTTTTTTAAACGCCCCATATTTTCACTCCCATTTTGCTAGTTGAATGAAACTTAACTGCACATAAGTTACATTCAGTTCTAAGCAAACTGCGGTTTCATATATATCGGTATTCATCCTCATTAATCACTTGATACAGCACGACTTCTTGATCAGGAGAAACGGAAATAAAGTGGCTGGTTTCTGATGGATCCAGTCCTCTAACTGCTCCTTGAACCGTTCCCAAAAGCACTAGTTCCTGTTTGCCAATTTCCAACTGATAAATTTTTTGATTGGAATTGTAAGGATCAAAAAAGTAAGCGTACCTCCCTCTGATGCATAGCGCGTGGGATCCATGCAGTAGTTCAGGAACCGAATAAGATCGAACCGTTCGCTCCTTTGAGTTTATTTCAACTAGAGGAAAATCGGTGTAAGGAAAAATCCAGACAGTCGTCCCCTTCCCTTTACAAAGAGCATAGCAGTCGGCTATTTCACTGCTATTCAATAAATCGGAATGGTACTGTAGGAGGAGTTTACCAGTCAGATTGAAAAGGACGAGTCCCTCGGTAGAGATTCCATTTCCAAAAATCCCTTCGTCAGAATAGCTGATCCAGATTCCTTCTTTTCCAACGACGATCTCTTCAAACGATTCTCCTCCTTTAAAGGAATGGAGGAGCCGGCCAGACAGGTCTACAATAAATACATTCTCCTGGTCGTTTTCGTCCGTAGCTGCCAGAAAATGATTGTCATCAATCCAACGAATCATTGATAGTTTGCATGGAGTAAAGCCCACAGTTATTTCTACACCATTCAACTGAACGACGGTTTTACGATGCCTCCGAAGAATTGCAGCCAATCCGTACTTGTCTTTCCAATCAGCGTCAACGATTTCCACTGGCTCCCCTAGCTGAGAGGGAGCTGTATAAATGATCTCTTTGATAAATGTCTGACTCAAAATAACCCCTCCCGTTTTTTATACCGAATAGTTCCTTCTCTTCATTTCCTTAATATACCAACGAAAAGATAGGAAAGCCAACTAATTCTAAAGAGAAAAGTTTTCGTAAAAAGACATTAGTACAAACAGAAAGGAAGAAAAGAAGCTATGTCTTTTGCTCCTTTTCTTCCTATATATGTATACTATGGATTAACAACGCGGTATCAAGGAGCAATTTCGATCATCCTGCCTGTGTCTGGAATAATGAGAAGTGAGGTATGCTCTTCGATTGACGGAACTGTCCCTAAAAAAGCGTATCCCTAATTGGGGGCGAAGGGATGCCAGACTTCATTCCGATCGAGTGGTAAGTTTTTTTGTATGGTCAGCTCCAATTCTGGCCCGTAAGTAGCCAAAATTTGGTCTTGGGCTTGCTGATGAGTGAATTCTGGTAGCGAAAAGATGATAGATACTCCCACCATTAGGACAAAAAGACATAGGCTCCATATCTCTGCTCAGGTATAAGATATCTGTAGACCATGACATGAAGCGTCAAAAAGATAATGGGGGCATTTAAGGGCATCACATTATGATAAACTTGCGCATTTACAATCAAGAGAAGAAGTAAAACAACCAGAGATAAAATAAGACCAATTCCATATTTCTTCAAAATCTTCAGCCCCCGTCTACTTGTTACGATTATGATTTATTCAAAATAAATTATGTGAATTTAAGTAAATAAAAATGAATAGGAATAACGTAACGAAATATCAGTAAAACAAGGACTTTTAATGTATCATTTTTTCTAGCAAAGTCACTTTTTGCATCTTTTAACCAAGTCAATTAAACAATGATTTTGAACGTAACTTAATTGCTATTAAGTTACATTCGACAAAGGTATATATGTGGCTTCTGAATAACTAGTAAACTTTAATTTACAGACCTTCATAAACGGTGACTTTCCACGGAAGCCACATCAAATCTTCTTCCGCCCCTGCCAAATCTTTGAGCACATCATTCGTATAACAGGCTAGCTCTTCAGCTTTTTGCTGTTCCGGAAATAGCCCGAATTCATTGATGGACAGGTTAGGATCAAAGGCTAAATAATCCTCTAGAAGATCATTCCCCAGAAAAGACAGGAACTTCCCACCCAACTCATAGCCTGCAATGTCGTAGCCAGCGAACCTTCCGCTGTTGCTAGCTGGCTGCTTTTTCTCCAAGCAGAGGACAACCCCTTCACCGTGTTCATCATTGCTATGATTCCGCCAGTGGTGAAATTCTGGAAGATGCTTTTCGTCCAAACTGATGCCAATCAATAGAACGTCTGGATCTTGAGGTTTCGCTTCCCGATAACCCTCCAAAGCATCCTCCAACGTCTCAAACACCATGGATACCATGACCTTGTCCAACACCTGTTCAGATAAAACCAGTGTAGGCTTTTGGGGCTCTAACCCCTCCCAAATGTCGAAGAGGTTGGGAAAGATGCCGCCCACTTTATCATCCAATGAAATCAACTTTTCGACGTGGAATCCTCCGGCTACCACTTGTTTAAGAAAATAAGCTTGATCAGCACTGGCTGCAGACAAAAGAAAATAGCCGCCACTGTATTCCATCCACTGCACCTCCACTTTAAACTGTGATTTTAAAACCCTGCCGTTCCATGGGTTGAATGTAACTTAATTCTCAATAAGTTTCATTCAAAAACTTTTTAAGGTATTTAGTATGGTGCTGACATGCTTATGACAAAAAGAAGGATTGCGATAATAAAATAAAAGAGTGGTTTGTCTCGTTTAGCCGTCTTTTTTTCAATGAGCAAATAAAGTATAAAAGCTATCCAGATACTACAAAATGCCGCAATATATATTTCCATTCAGTACCTTCCTTTTCATAAGTATTTGTACATCTGAATGTAACTTAATTTCACTTAAGTTACATTCGATTTCGCTAAGATAGCGCCTTTCATCTGTTTTCCACCTTAGCTCATAAACATCTAGTAAACTTTCCCCTACCATTCCCGCCATTCCTCTGTAATATCTTCCTCTGTCTCTAAACCAGCGTTTTGCGCTTTTTCCATGATGAAATCACAAAGTTCTTCCCGCTCAAGTGTCTCGATGAAAAAATCATAGTTCTCATTTAATGCATTTAAACGAAGGATCGTTTCCTTTACCTTCCAAAGGATTTCTTCGTCACTCGGGTTTTGAAGATGAGAAATGCCTTCACTATACGCTTGGAGCACTTTCTCTATTGTGGCTAGATTTTCTTCTGTAAACAGGTCGTCTCCTTCGTCCATCCGAATTTTCCAAACTTGCGTAGGTGATGAAGGCTGCTCCAACTGCTTTTCGTTTTGCTGGACCAATTCAGCGTCTTGCGGCAATGATTTTTCTATAAAAAGAGGGCGGGCACTGCGACTATCCCCCTCTAGCAGCTTGTGAGAATAATGTTTCTTATTCGTGAAATAAACGTATTCCAGCTTAAGGCACAGTGAGACGTCCCCATCTAATGCAGTGGAATCCCAAAATTTCATGCTTTTTAAATGAGGGAGATGTTTTATGAAACGGATGGATGGAATCGTTCCACAGTTATTCAAAGCTAAATCTTCAAGCGACCAGACCTTGCCTATAGGAGAAAAATCCTCTATTTTTTTCGCAGCCTCTATTTCGAGATCCTTCAACTTTCCCGACAGATGCTGTATCGCGCTGATGTCCATCAAGCTTCTCATTCTGAACAGGCCCAGGCGCCGCAACTTCTTCAATCCTTGGATCCCTTCCAGGGACGTGATGTTGGAGCTGATGAGCTCGAAAACTTCGAGCGCTTTCAGGTCTGTGAACTCCTTCAGGTTTTTCTCTTTTGATTTATAGCCCCAAATCTGCATTTTCTTCAAGTTGATTAGGCTGCCGATGGCCATGGCTTTTGGCGGCAGTGTGCCGTAAACCTCTTCCAAAGTGGTCAGTTGGCTAAAATCAATTGTCAATGAAGGGACAGCATCATCGATGGACAAATCTTTAAGCGACTTCAAGTGATAGAGACCGCTTAAATTCTTCGCATTCGGCCCTTGCAGCGACAAAGATTCAATACTTGGGCATTCACTCAAGAAATCGATTTGTGATTCTTCATAGTAATAGGTAATCTGTACACTTTTAATCTGGTTTGTTTGAATGTATTGGATAGATTCTTGTACATTGTATTTGCCAATTAATACGGTGATGCCATCCTCGTCGTTTCTAATGCGTAAGTTACTTTTTTCCATAGGTCCTCTTTAGTTCTCTTTTCTCTCTTATTATCAGAATCGAAACTCTTACGTTAAATATACTCAGAACTTATAATATTATCTACATAATTTTGGAAATGAAAGCGTTCGTAAAAGTACACTTTTACGAACGCTTTGAAAAGGGCTGAAATAGTTCGAAAAAACCGTTCGTAAACATATCTTCTGACTTTACGAACGTTCATTTAAATTTCAGGCTTAGTGAACGCCCTTTTATATAGAAGAAACTGAATTGACCTATGCTATACTATGAGTAATAGAACCCACCACGCCTCTTAACAATGCGGACCATGGTGGGTCTTATACTGATTTCAGCATTTTGCAGTGGGGGTTCAGTTATGGGAATTGACAAGTTTGACGAGAATTCATCCGGTCCATTATTGGTCGGTCAAATTGATAAAGTAAAGGTACATAAGTTAACTGGGATTATCTTCGAAAAACAAGAAGTTTTTATCTATCCAGGTGCCGTTAAACATATAAAAAAGAACCATCCCCTTGTTTGGGATCAACATAAGCATGAACTACCTGGCTTGCTTTTAAGTCCAGACTACATTGGAAAGAACCCAAAGGTCCCAAATAGTATTGAACTTTATAAGTTGGTGGGTGATCACCTTCTATTGACGATTAAATTGGATCCAAGTGGTTATTTGTTTGTTTCTTCCTTTTATGACTTGGATAATGCTGAGCATAAGATAAATAAGCGATTAAAGAGTGGCCGAATCCAGGCTTATTTATAAGTTGATTACTTGAATAAAACACGTTTTGTGTTATGATAAGAATGATAGATGATTAGCTACTATTGTTGGTTAATCAACAGATCTGGTAGTAATAAGGGTTATTAAGGTGGGAAAGGTTCCCCACGCGCTCATTACGAGTTAACAGAGATCCCGGATACGCCGCCCGGGTAATAACCCTTTAAATTAGCAAGCCTCTAACTTCGGTTAGAGGCTTTTTATATGGTTTCTACTTTTGACTGATAGATATTTCTATTGGCTGAATCAGACCAAAGGTTATTACGACTTATTAGTTCTTAGCTTTATGGAAATTAAGGAAATTCTAATTGCTTTCTATTTAATTTGTTTAAATTGAAGAGTGTCAATATCCTGGTCCATAGAGCCCTTCAAATATGCAATAAATTATAAATAGGATAATTCTTAAATTCTCTTCCTATATCTTCCGGCAACTTTTCAAATTCGATTTCAAATTCCACTTTACTTTCAAGCAACAAGTAAAAACCACACATCACCGGATCAGAATGCCCCCCTTCATTTTTCCTTTCAATAATCTGCGATTTTTCTTCAAGAGTGAATTCTCTAAGTCTCTTAATTACCTGCATCTTGTTTAAAAATGAATGTGTATCTCTCATACTATACTTTTCTATTGCTTCAAAAGTGTTATATGTCATATGGAGAACATCGTTATTAGTTTTACTGGCATCATAAAATTGTATGACTTTCAATAAAAACTGAACAGTGACTTCACGGCTCATCTCGTTTTCAAAATCTATTTTCAACAAAGACTCCTCAATAAGTTTTATATTCAAATTACTCACACCAAATAGTTCTGAACTATCAAATAATAAATAAGGACTAAGTCGTGAAGATATTTCCGTACCATCTTTAGTAACAGCAACTATATTAGTGTGTTGCTTCAGTACCTCCGAACTAAACAAATCATGCACTACCCAATCGTCATTTAACTTTTTAGAAATCAATACCAGCTTGATTTCTGAAATTTGAATCCGATGTAGATTAACATCTTTTTTAAACTTTAGACGACTATAATCCTTATGGATAATAATATCTCTAAGCAACTCAACCCCCACTATGTCACTTTGGGATAACTTATTTAAATCGAGTCTAAAGTCAATATTTAGCTGCGTAAAGGTTTCTGAGATTTCTTGTAACACTTTTATACGTTTCGGAAGATCTTCTAGAAAATCTTTTTCCTCAGCTATTTCATTTAATTGCAAAATCGAACTGTTCATTTCAATTTTTTTGGATTTAATAATTTCTAGAAAGAATCTACAGTCTTTTATTCTATCTGGCAATTCTCCTTGTTCTTTATAATTTATTTTAAGTTGGTCAAAGTCAGAGTCTCTTATTGAACATGCCATCTCAAAGCTAGAACCAAAAGGAAAAATGACCTTATCTCGATATGTCCTTCGAATAATATTTTTGTAATAGACATGTCGGTTAATCCCGATATGTATATCAGTCTCTTCTAATATGTTTGTAACATCAACTTTGGTTAATGGTATATCTATATCTGATCCAGGAAGACGTCCATATGAATAAGTACCGTAATTCAGAATGTCTTTTTTGAAACGCTCTAAATTGGTAGATACTATTTCTGCTCCCACAGTTTCGTATGTTTCTACATTTGCGTCTAATAACACCTTTGCTTGTTTTTTACTATGAAAGACAAAGTTTCTACAGATCATTTCAAGCTCTCTTTTATCTTCAGGAAGCTTATTAAACTTCTTAGATATTGATTTGTGTTCTTTCATTTCTTTTAAGATTAGCTTGATATCCAAAGGCAGCAACGATAAGAAGTAAACTTGAGTAGTATCCGCATCTATAATTTCCACCACAAAAAAAAGAATACCACCGTTGTTCAGATAATTGTTTAAATCGACTTTAGTTAAGGAAAAGACCGCATTATCCTTACTCAAATTTTTTTTGAATTTCCCTTTCACTTGCACTGGTATTCTCCCGTGCAAATCACTTTTACGTTGTCTTTTATCGTTATAAATCCATATTTCACCGTCCCAGCTTGGAGTTTTATCGTTAGTTGGAATCTCATCTGATAATAATTCATTTCGATTAATTTCTTTTTTGACTGAATGAACAGCGATTTCTTCAATTTTCTTTTGATTCATTCTTTATCCCCCTTTAAATAATAGAAATTAACCTCATTTTTTCACTCACAAGTTATTTACTATCCGAGTTTTTTAACTTCTCTTGATTTAACTTTCTGTATAGAGTTGCAGCAGAAATCCCCGTAGCCTCCTGGATCTCCTTCACACTCATTCGTTTCGAATGATAAAGAGCCATTGCTTGATTCAATTTCTGCTGATTTACTTTAGGTCTCCCACCTTTTCTTCCTCTCGCACGAGCTGCCTTTAATCCAGCCATCGTTCGCTCTCGAATGATATCCCGTTCAAATTCAGCTAATACTGATAGCATCCCGAACATCGCTTTCCCAGCTGCAGTACCAGTATCGATATTATCTTGAATACTGACAAACTCGACGCCCTTTTCTCGAAGTAGTTCTGCAATTTCAATCAATCGCTTTGTAGATCTAGCTAATCTATCTAATTTATACACAACAAACTTATCGCCAGCTCGTGACATCTTAATCGCTTGTAGCAGTTCTGGCCGATCATCTTTTGCTCCTGATAATTTCTCTTGGAAGATCTCTTCGCAGCCAAATTCTTTTAGTGCATCCAATTGTAAATTCAACGATTGATCAATCGTACTGACTCGAGCATATCCAATAATCATAAAATCCCTCTTCTCGCTTTTATTATCAGACTAATTATATCAAATACATCCGTTTAAGAAACATAGTTATTGATATGAGTTTTGATATAAAAAGAGTATAAAAAAGAAGGAGATTTTTATCTCCTTCTAGACTCTATCAAAAACCATCGTTTTTGATAGTATAAAATAAGAGAAATAATTACCTTATAAAGAATTGAAAGTTCTCACTTCATTGGAGTACTCAAAATATCTTTAGTTTAATAACGCTTGAATTTGATGTATTAACCCTGAAGCGATAAAACTTCCACTTACTCCTTCGAGAACACTTTGTATAACTTTAAATGATTCATGAATCTTGACCGGCTTTAAATTTGAGGATTTTAACTGCTCTTCAATCACTTTAATATTACTTTCAATTTCTAATTTCTGATGCTCATTTATTTCAAGATCTCTAAAGTTTTCAATAATATGTTTTAAAACCTCATTTGCTTTTTCTTTATCTACTTCATTAATTTGATTTATTTGAGCAGAAGAATGTGTATGCTGCTGAATTTGGGAATTAGATACTTCACCATTAAAATGATTGATTGTTGTATATTTAATATCATTTGCAATTGTTTTTTCTTTCTCTGAAAAAGACATATTGTTGCCAAGTACCCCCTTCTCTTCGAGGTCAAGTGACCATTTTAAAATAATATTTCGTACCGAGTCTAATATGCTTTTCATTTTAGATTTTGGGAAAACAAAGGCAAAATCGGCTTCATAGCCTGTTCCTCGAATCAGTGTATTTTTTACACCTACAGGGAGCTCGAATCTTAAAGTTTGAGATTTAGCATCTTCAAGTATCGATTCTATAGAAGCAACTGAATGGCTAACCTTTCTCTCATTTAAGAAGTTTAGGTTTTCAGAATCCTCTATATCTACAGGGATCCACCCATTATATTTGTTCCATGCTTTAATTTCCCCGTATAAAGTTCTATATTTCGGAACATCATCTAAGTTTTCATAACCATTTAACTCATTACTTACCCACTCTTCGAACTCTTTTATTTCAAGTTTTCGAGCTACTACATATGCTTTTCTTAATAAAGTGGAGATATCTAGTTGGCTGCTATAAGCTTCTCGCTGTAAATCCAAGACGATAGAATTCATTTCTTTCCACCAGTTTCATAATTTATTTCTAATCAATATTTATAGATTACTTCTATATAAAGAAGCCATAGCATTTAATACAAAATTTTCTAAAGCCAAATAATTCCTACATTGAACATTACTACTGAATATCAAAAAGCCCTCCATCAATGAAGAGCTTTTTAAGCGTTGTATCTTAATTATATTCTTCTAGAAATCGATTGAAGGTAAGGAGATTGAGTTTTTGGTATGATTCCAAATTTCGAAATGAACATTAACAATAAAAACAGGAAAGAAAATAGACTGACACTGTTTCCGAATTGTTGACTTTGAGAAAGCATTCCTGTGTAAACAAAGACATTTAAAATAAGCAGTAACACAAATCCCCCAAATGAAATGCTTAAAAGAAGGTTCCCTAAGAGCAATCTTTTATTATATGAATTAGTAGGTGAAACAGTTTTAAATAACAAAATAGAATTTTGAACTTGCTTCACTAATCCGTATATAAACAAGCTAATAAAAAGTATCGGCATTAAAAGACTAATCCATTCCATTAAAACACCTCCAACTTATTTTTTTAGCAAACTTACTATAAACTAATTCAATTATAAATACGTATTGTAGTTTTTATTCTTTCTATTATTCCATTTTATTGCATAACAAAGCAACAATATCTCTTCACAAGTAATCAAATTCTTAATTATCTTCAATAAACCTTTTAGTTGTCATCTTTAAGTGATATCTGCTATTCACGTAATTTGTAATTCAGCTGCTTAAAAGTTCTTTACAACTAACTAGTGATTAGATTTTAAAGTCCCCTAACTGATTAGCTAGAGGACTTCAATATTAACTTTAGGATTGAAATATCAAATATTAAAATTTATACTGGGCAAATGAATTTTTAATTACCTTGATTACTGGCTTCGATCACCAGACTCACTATAAGATTGACTAACAGTATTAGTGCCTGTCCATAGAACACGACTAATCAAAGTCATGTCAAACGTAATGATACCAATCCCATTATATCCTCCAATTGTTACGGTGTAATTGCCTTGAGCATTTATATCATACCCGATCCGTTCAGCTCTGGAATCTGTAACTGAAGAGCTTCCTGAAATTGCAGTTGGGAAAAAGCCACTTGTACCGGAAGTAGAGGCCCAATTTACCCGAAGACCATCGGACCGCACAGAATAATTAGTAACTAATCCAGCAACCGCATCTGGCCATCCGATTGCTCTAATATGGTACTTAATTGAATAAGAGTACGAACCGTTTGCTCTATAGGCAGCAGTAGTAATCGGTGATAGTGACATTACTTCTTTATCCATTAATTTAGTATCTGTAGCTAATAGAGGCTGTACTTCAGTAGCTTCTGTTTCTGTTTCTACAGCTATCTGAACGCCACTTTTCTCTAATTCGTATTCTGTTTCAAAGCTTTCCTCAGAAATTGTGAAGTTGCTCAACTCTTCTTCCATTAGAGCATTGTACTCTTCAATGACAGCTGGATCGGTTGATTTCAAAAGTGTTTTTTCTTCATCAGTTATAGCATTTTTGCCTTTAAGTTTATCCTTCTTCTCTTTGAACTTTTCAGAATCCTGTTTAGATTTAACTATTTCTAAAAAATGATCCAAAGTCTTAACTTCATACTCTTTTTTGGCTGCAAAGCTTGGATTAGCAAAGCTAAGTACTAAACTGAAAATCAGAACTGCAAGCATCAATTTTTTCATTAATAAATCCCCTTTTTCTTTTTATATTGTCTTCCATTTACCCCACTGCCATACAAAACCACCAAACTTTGTTATATAATTGATAATAAGTATTATATTTACTTTTGAATCAACTCATATAACATGAAGAAAGTGCTAACTGTTCAAGAGTCGTTCGGCATTAGTGAACAACTCAATAATTAGGAATAAAGTTAATATGGAATGGTGGTTCGTATAAATGATGGATAAACATAAATTAGGATTTGAAATTAAAAGGCTACGCAAACTTAGAAAAATGACACAAATTCAACTAGCCACAGATATTTGCAATCAGTCTGAAATTAGCCGAATAGAAGCCGGTGGTTGTTTTCCAAGTCTCGATGTCCTCTATTTAATTTCTAATCGATTAAATGTTCCCATCACTATGTTTTTTAACTCATTAAGCTTTGACGAGATGGAAGAGATAAAACTCATTCAAAAAACCGTATGGAATTTTTCTCAGACTAAAAAATATGAAGAATTATTGACATACTTGGATCATATTCATTCAAAAAAAATTTTATTCTCTCCCGAGATGGAGAAGTTTTTACTGTGGCAACAATTCATTTCTCTATACACACTTAAACGTATAAATGGCTCTTATTGTTTAGCAGAACTTTCTTCATTATTAAGAAAAAATACTATTGGAATGGACCGCGAACTGGATTTTCATATAAAAATATCTGTTGCAAATATATTAGCGGAAACAAAAGAATATAATAAAAGTCTTTCGCTATATAAGGATATTTTGAAAGAAAAAATAGAAACACCACAAGCGAATAAAGTGTTAATTAAGACACATTATAATTATGGAAAGCTCCTATTTCTAAAGAAAGAATATTTAACTGCCTATGAAGTGACTACGTCAGGAATCGAACTTTCTTTATCCAATAAAGACATGTCTCTAATCGGTCAACTTCACTTCCAAAAAGCAGCTATCATGGAAGAATTGGATTATCCCTTTAAATCGATTGCTCTACATTACAGAAAGGCTGCCTTTTTCTTTGAAGAACTTGGCTTGCATCTCTATAGAGAAATATTGACAGAAAAGAAAGGTAGATTTCTTTCTTAAAGTTTTGCTTAATATTCAAAAGGTAAATCTGTTTCGGGAGCATGGGAATTGCTATCAGCTGTAATGTTGTTATCGAGTGTAGTAACAGAAATTACCATAACCATAGTTAAAACTGTTTGGAATAAGCCTTTAAGCAGTTTTACTCTCATATATTCCCTCCTTTTTAATGTAAATTTGGTATATTTAGACTTTACCAAAAATTCTTACACCTAAATATGCAACTTTGCATATTTAAAGTTTTTTTAATTTTCTTTCTAAAAAATGGAGCTCTATAAATATAGGTTGTAGTTTGAGACTAAGAGTTAAATTTTTACTAACAATGTACGTTGAGACTACGATGCTTATTCTAATGAAGATATAAAAATCTTTGCTGATAATGTCCTTCATATATGCGCTGCTTGTTTTTCTTACTCTTATTCAGTGTAGCCAAGTATTCCGAATGGTATAGTGCACAAAAATCCTGATAACTAAACAGATTTAGAAAATTTCAGTTTATTATTTTACAAACACCTAAAAATGTAATACAATGTATTACGAAGAGTTAGAGGAGGTTTTGTTCATGTCTACAATTTCTTTGCGTGTGGATGAGCGCGATAGTAAACTCATCCGCGATTATGCCAAACTGAAAAACACATCCGTTTCTAACTTGATGCGAAATGCCGTCATTGAAAAGATTGAAGATGAACTGGATCTGGAGAGTTTTGATCGTGTCCTTGCCACCATGGAAAAAACTCATTCCTTGGATGAAGTCAAAAAAGAATTGGGTTTATAACCAACGATGTATGCTGTTCATTTCTCAGATTCCGCATTGAAAAAGTTAAAAAAGATGGATCCTTACCAGGCCTCACTTTTAGTTGGTTGGATTGAAAAAAATCTACAGGGTTCAAGCGATCCCCGGACACAAGGGAAGGCATTGGTTACAAACCACAAGGGCAAATGGCGTTACCGCGTCGGAGATTACAGGATTCTCGCTTTAATCGAAGACGAAAAAATCATTATTACCATTATTGATGTAGGGCATCGAAAAGATATTTACAAATAGTTAAAAAAGATGCGCTCTTTTCCAAGAGATTGCATCTTTTTTATTAGCAGGATAAAATTTCCATTTTTTACAAATTGGACGCTACGCTTAACGATTGGTTAGAATGGATTAGAGTACCCTGATTATCTAGCCAAAGGATTCTGATTCTACTTGTGCCGTCATCGGAAAGGCCTAAGATGAAGATGTTGAATCCACTTACAAAAGAGCTTGTATTTGAGCCTAAGGGGGGCTGAGATTCTGTTGAAGGAATTACAGAACAAGCCCTAAAAATAGCCACTTCCTGTCAACATTATATAGTGAAGCTTACAAAACCCACCACGCCTCTTAACAATGCGAATCATGGTGAGCTGTTTTATTTCTTCATTTATTCATTCGATACTGCATTTTATATATTTTTGATTATTTGGATTTTGCTGTCTATCATTTCATCTTCACAAACTTTCACACGTGTTTGGTAGAAGTTTGTTAATCCTTTTTTGCATGAGTACTAACTTTGTTTATAAGATACGTATAAATGAAAAAAATCAAGAGACTTCATTAGTTACAAAATTAAGTTCAATAACCTTACATTCGTAAAAGTAAGTGAATTGGCCATGCCCCTGTTCCATCCAGCTATCAAGCTGGCTCATCATTTCATTAGAAAAAGACTGTCGGGTCATCTAAACCAGACAGTCTTTCTTTCATACACTTCTAATATATTTGATGATTTCGGTCATAGCTTCTTTGCTGATTAAGCCTCCCCCAATATGAATCGGATCGCTTCGCTATTCACCTTACTAGTAATGGCTCAACCATAACGATGTGTCTAGGACTCGATGATAATCTGTCGCTCATTATGCATAATGTCGACGGAATCTTCTTCTTTCAAATGGAAGATTTCAAGAGTTTCTTTCAAGATTATAATCCGGCTCAGTCGATTTATCCGTTTGGTGTTCACAACTCCCCCATTAGTCACTTCTATTTCTTTTAAATTTTTCAAATAGGGATAATCCTCTATTATCATAACCTACTAAATGATAGCATATGAATTTTAACAGAACAGATCGCTTACCTGCATCATAAAAATCCGGAAACCGATTACGGACAAAAATTTCACTACCTCTGCTATCTTATTTACCACCTAGTGATATATTCTTTACCAACTTGTTCCATTCTGCTAACCATCAAAGCCCTATAGACTAATGGATATATGTCTGCAGGGCTTCTGCACTTTTTTAGATCCCGACGTTGATGACACCGGTATCCCGAGGCTCCTACAAAAGAATTCATGGATTCTAAAGCAAATCCCGCAGCAGAAGGGAAATCACTAATTGTACCTTCTCAGTCTACCAAACTTTCATTTTTGGCTAGTAAAAGTAATAACACCTTTCATTTGAAATATTACTGCTTATGAGCGATTCATATTCTTGTACTATTTCTCTTTTTAGAGTGGAAGGCAACACTTCAAATACTCCTTTTTCACACAAATAGACAATGAAAATTTTAGCCCATTGTTTTTGAGTGGTTCGGTCATTAATGAAAAATACGTCATATCCAGATAGCCTTGATAAATACTGCTTGCAGTGTCATGCGGGTATCTTTTGATCAAATCTGCTCTCAATTTGCCGATAAACTCCATTATCCCTTTGTACGCAGCCTGTATTTCTTCGTGTTGCAGCAGCTTGGTGTAATCCTGTATCAATTGATACAAGTTTTTCAAAACTCTTTCCCCTCCCAACAAGTTCAATTCTGCTTTTCTACATGGCGTGCGAAAAGCCAGTGCCTATTGGTCTTATACATAGAGACTATTTCCGTTTCTTCATGCTGTCGATCGCTGCACCTAAAACCAATCCAACTCCAGTCCCTACCCCTGCCCAAATGACATCTCCAGTAATGATCAGACTTAAAGCTGCACCAATTGCAGTGCCAAATACTAGTCCTAAACCGGTAAAAGGTATTGTTGAGTAGTCATACTTGCTTTTTTTATCCATTTGACCCCCTCCTTTTCATCACAATATGGCTCCGCTCATAACTATATTATCCTCAATGCTTACTTTACTTAAAACTGAAGTGAGTTTAATTATGACCAGCTTTGGCTTACATTAATCTTTTATAGTCTTTAGCCAGGATCGACCGAAAAAAAACCGCCCATTAGAGGGACGGCTGATTATATTATTAAGGTGATCTATCAGAGCCGGCGCGTCCACGGGCGAGAGCCATGTCCAAAACGACCGAAGCGATGTATGAAGTGATGATTCGCCTCAAATAATTAAAAATGGATCATTTAATTGAGATTAAGCTTTCCATGGTTTCACTTCAGAAGCCCGTTCCAACTCAGTCTCTCTATTCGGAACCGCTGGCTTTTTCGACCAGATCGTCGCAAGAATCGGTCCGGAAATATTGTGCCAGATCGCGCCCCATACGCTCGGCAACGCCGCAAGCGGACTGAAATGGGCGGTGGCGAGTGCGACGCCCAATCCAGAATTCTGCATGCCCACTTCAAGCGAAATGGCACGGCGGTCGGTTTCATTGAGTCCCATTAGCATGGCGGTTAAATAGCCAAGTACCAGGCCAAAACCGTTATGCAAAAATACGGCAAAGAACACGATGAATCCTGAACTGATGACATTTTGCGCATTGGCAGCGGTCACTGCTGAAACAATGATCAAAATGGCTGCAACGGAAATGAGCGGTACGATCGAAATGCTTTTGGCGACCGCTTTCGGAAAGAACTGCTGCACCAGAATGCCGAGTGTAATCGGAATGATGATCACTTGAACAATCGACAGGAACATTGACAGCGGGTTTACCGGAAGCCATTGGCCTGCGAGCAGCAATAACAACAGCGGCGTCATGATAGGTGCCATCAACGTCGATAGCGATGTCATCGCAACAGACAGCGCCAGATTTCCTTTTGCGAGATAGACCATAACATTTGACGCTGTTCCACCAGGAACACAGCCAAGGAGCACGAGTCCCGCGGCAAGTTCAGGCGGTAAGTTCAGTAAATAGGCGATGCCGAATGCGGCAAGCGGCATGATCAAAAATTGCGCCGCAACGCCGATGACAACAGGCAGTGGATTTTTAAAGATGATTTTGAAATCGACCGGCTTTAGCGTCAGCCCCATTCCGAACATGACGACACCGAGAAGAATCGTAATATATGCACCAAACCCGATGAATGCTTCAGGCAAGAAAAACGCAAGTAATGCTGCGAGAATCACCCATACGGCAAAATATTTTCCAGCTACGGCACTTACGGACTGCAGTATTTTCATTGGATCGTCTCCTTTTTTTCTACTTTGATGTTTTTGCCAGGGTTCAATAGATTATCTGGATCCAATGCAGCTTTGATTTTTTCCATCACAGCTAAAGCTGCACCGTGTTCCTGCTGCTGATATTTTTGCTTGCCGATGCCGACACCATGTTCTCCCGTACACGTGCCGCCCCGCTCAAGCGCGTACATCACAATGCGTTCATTGAATTCCTGCGCTCTTGAAATTTCTTTAGGGTTTTCCATGTCCATCATAATGAGTGCGTGGAAGTTGCCATCCCCAACATGTCCAACAATGCCTCCGGGCAAATCGAGTGCCCGCAAATTTTCCCGTGCATGTCCGACAGCTCTCGCCAGTTCAGAAATGGGCAGACACACATCGGTGACCATCATTTTTTTGCCGGGATGTCCGTGAATGTATGCGTAAGCTAATGTATGGCGTGCTTCCCACAATCGGTTGCGCGCTGCGGTATCGGTTTCGAATGCGACTTCTTCGCACGCATGCCCCCGGACAATTTCCTGCATAAATTCTACGTCCTGCTGCAATCCCGCTTCATTGCCATGGAACTCCAGAAATAAGGTGGGCATTTCTTTGTAAGCGGTATCATTGTATTTGTTGACTTGTTTCATCGATTGCTCATCCACCAGTTCAACGCGAGCGATTGGGATACCTGCCTGCAAAATGGAAACAACCGCTTCGACCGCATCTTTGACCGTCGCAAACGAAGCGCGTGCAGCTGTAATAAACTCCGGGATTCCGTAAACACGCAACGTCATTTCGGTGAAACAGCCGAGCGTTCCTTCTGATCCGACAAACAGTCCATTCAAATGCAGACCTGATGAAGATTTAGCGGCTTTGTTTCCAGTATGGATGACGGTTCCATCAGCCATTACTACTTCCAAGTCGCGCACCTGGTCCCGCATGACGCCGTATTTTACAGAAGTGGTCCCACTCGCATTAGTCGCAGCCATTCCGCCAAGTGTCGCATCCGCTCCAGGGTCTACGGTGAAAAACAATCCGTATTTTTTTAGTTCTTTATTGAGCTGCGTCCGAGTTACACCCGGCTGCACCGTGACGAGAAAATCTTCTTCAAAAACTGCCAATACTTTGTTCATCAATGAAAAATCGACTGTAATGCCGCCTCTTTGGGGAATGACATGCCCCTCTAAACTGGAACCGAGTCCAAATGGCACAACCGGAATCTGGTATGTGGTAGCCGATTTCATGATGGCCGATACTTGCTCGGTCGTCTCGGGAAAAACGACAATGTCCGGCAATTCCATTTGATGATAAGATTCGTCCTGGCCATGCAACTCTTTTACGGTTTCGTTGATGCTAATTTGTTCTTCTCTCAAGTGTTTTCTCAAGCTTTCCAAAATGGTTTTTTGTTTGCCAACTGCCATGCTTGATCGCTCCCTCTTAATTTTTCACAACTTATTCAGAATTGGTCCTACCAATTAACCCAATTATACATAATAATCTGAAAAATACAATGTGTATTTTCAGACATTTTCCAATCCTTTCGGTATGATGAAGGAAAGATCTAAAATAGCTGGACAGGGAGAGCGATTACCATTGTTGAATCCAAAAAAACGAACCTATGAATTAATAGTGGAACAAATAAATATGCTGTGCTTGGAAAAAGGATTGATGCCTGGCGACAGGCTTCCTTCTGAACGCGATCTGGCCAGTTTGTTTGGGGTCAGCCGCAACTCGGTGCGAGAAGCCTTAAAAGGTCTGGAAAGCAAAGGCAAGTTAGAAATCCGTCAAGGCGGAGGAAGTTTTCTTGCTGCCTCCAAAAGGGCTTCGCTCGGCAATGAACTCCGCACGCACATGGATGAAACAAAAGCACTGTTGATCGATGAAATGTTGGAATTGCGGAGAGCATTTGAGGTAGAAGCAGCCTCTCTAGCCGCACAAAGAGCCACTGCTGAAAATCTTGAAGCTATCAGGCATGTGCTGTCGCAAATGGCCAAAGCCATAGATGACCCGGAATTGGGCGTACAGGCAGACTTGGATTTTCACCTGCAGGTCGCGTACGCAACAAAAAATCAGTTATTGATCGATTTAATGGAAACACTGGCAAGCCGGATGGAAGAAAATATTCGGGCTACCCGCAGACATCGCTTTACCGATAGCAGCCGTCATGCAGACACACTTAAAGAACACGAAGAAATTTACTTGGCAATCGCTGATGGCAATAGTGATTTGGCCAGGCAGTTGATGGACAAGCACATTTCCAGGATTCGATTGGAGCTGTTCAGAGCTACTTAAAACTGAGATTCAAGTGATTAAGTAACGCATTGGATAAAGTTCTTTGCCTTTTATAACGTTAACGCCCCCTTTGAAATCAATCGATTTCGAAGGGGGCGTTTTAGCTGCGTAAGACATTCCTATGAAAAGCAAAGTTATTAACTACCACGCTAAAAAAACTTATTTATCTGATAATTGGATAAACTTATGATAAAATTAGCATTATAGAATACACGAAGATACGTCTATCTTTTCCTACTCTTTCTTTCCTTCTTTTCCTTCTTGTTTCGGCTCCGCAATTTCAATATGGTAAATGCGGTGATCGAACCGCCGATCAATCCCATAATCATGTCGATCATCGTGTCGTCTGGATCGCGGCCTTGTGCGGTGAAACTGAATAATTTGTCACCTGCAAACTCCAACAACTCCCATGACGCCGCAGCGGCCAAGGAAAAGCAAATCATATACAGTGCGATAAACGAATTGGGAAGGTCAGACCCCCCTCCGTTGCGAAGCAAATGCCGGAGGATGATCCAGCTGGCATAGCCGATCCAGATACCTGAAAATACGTGGAGAAAATCATCAAAGTGATTTATTTGGTAACCTCCGACGAATATACCAATGACTACTGAAAAGAAAATAAAGATATAGATGATGGTTGTAAAAATTGAAGGCAGCGGATAATGATAATGCCGTTGGACAAGAGAGATCGCCACCATGACTGCAATCGTAAGAAAGCCCATAAACACTTTCGTTCCATTATTTTCTGCATACATATAATAGATGCCTACCAACAAAGATATTTGCACCAACCACCAGACAAGCCGTTCAACCGCAATCGCTCGCCTGTTTTGCACGGTTTCCATAACTACCCCTCCTTTGGCCAGTTGCGTCTTCAGTTGCTCTAGATGTAAGTATTCCACAAAATGTTGTAAAAGCCTGTTGCCCTATCCAATGCTGTGCATGTTTTATCAAAGAAAGGAAAATCCGGCTATGAAAACATTAGTAAGGATTTTGATTACTGTCATCGTGCTATTCCTTATCGTCGTCATTGCGGTTTTGTATGCCATCTACAGTTCTGATCCGGCACAACAAGACGTGCTGGAAGAAAAAACGTTCAACGAAGAAATCGAATCTATGGACATCCAAGTAGAAAACTCTCGCGTGGATATTGTGCCAAGCACTGACAATACTGTACGTGTCGTGCTGACGGGCAGTGAGGATGATGTGAGGTTGCAGACAGACGTTTCAGGCAATCAGTTGACCATTGAGGTAGAGGATCGATTTCGGTTTTTTATATTTGGCTTTAGTCGCTCTCACTCGTTGCAAGTCTATGTCCCTTCTGATGGGTTGGAATTGCTCACTGTTGAAAGCGATAATGGTACTATCCTGGCTAAAGACATCGATGCCAATGAAGTTTCAATCGAATCAGATAATGGGCGCATTGCACTGGATGCATTAAAAAGCGAGATAGTTGAAGCTGAAACAGACAATGGCGCAATTGAAGTGGCCAATACGGATGCCAACATGACCATCCACTCGTCAAATGGCCGCATTGTGTTTACCGATGCAGCAGGCAACTTGAAAGCAAACGCCAATAACGGCCGCATCGAATTAACTACCGATTTGCTTAACTTCCCAATAGACTTTGAAACTGACAATGGCCGCATTGAAATTCATTCTGACAGCGAGCCCACTAATGCGCGGATCGAATCACGCACCGATAATGGGGTCATTGATGTGTTTGGGCGCAATTCCGAAGAAGTCAGTTTTGGCAACGGGGATGTGCTGATCCGCCTCGTTACCAACAATGGCCACATTATCGTGAAATAAAAGCGAAAACGCCACCAATGAAATCAAATGATTTCGTTGGTGGCGTTTATTGCTATAGAACTGCATTTCCCAATCGTTGACTATTACAGTCCCTCTTCCAACATCTCCAAAAACTCAGCTTCGCTTTCTGCTCCTGCATGGTCCATTGCATTCAAGCCATCGGGTCCCTGCAATTCCGGATCGGCTCCATTTTCGACCAATACCAAAGCCATTTCAGACTCCGCGAACATTACAGCCGATCCCAAAACAGTTGAATAATCATCGGTTGTATTGGGATCGGCTCCCGCATCAATCAAAACTTGAATAACGTCGGCGTTATCAGAATAAACCGCATACATCAAAGCATCTGCACCTTCAGAATCCTTTTCATTCACATCTTCTCCGTTTGCAAGGGCTTCTTCAACTCCTGCCAAATCGCCCATGGAAGCAGCGGACATCAATGCCGTTTCTCCTTCGATACCATAGCCGTAATCCTCTTCGAAAACCGGTTCATTCATATCCGGCAGAAACTGAGAAAAAGCAAATGCGCCTCCTGCAAAAAGAGCGATGGTTGAAAAGTAAACAGCTCCTACTACGCCTACCATCAAGGTAGCCCCAAGAACAATTTTCCCATGATCCGGCTCGTAGAATTTCGCTTCACTGTTATCGAACTGCTGAATGGCCTGAACGCGTTTTGGCAAGCGCGGATGCGTCGATAACACTTCGCTCAGCCAGACAACCGCATTGGATTCGGTGGCAATCTGTTCGCAATATGCATCCTCATTGACTTCCAAATAGGTTTTCTTGCCGATTCCAAGAAGCGTTAAAGCCCGTTTCGAAGCTGCCGCATTTTGAATCGTAAACGCAGCGTGGCGGTCGCATGTATACTCACATGACCGGCTATACGCTTGACTTAGAAATGGAATAAACCCAGCTGGCAGAATCAAAAGGTTTTTCCACACATGGCGCCGTTTTACATGGGCCAGTTCGTGGGCAATCACAAAGTCCAGCTCGTCTTGTCCTTGTTCACGTGCCAGCTCAAACACTTCGGAATAGAGCACGACCATGTCGCGTCCAAAAAATCGAGTGGCGAAGGCATTAAGCGCCCCTTCAGACTGGATCACAAAAACATCCGGTACTTTTTTAAGTTCCATTTGCTTGGCCAAAACTTGCACACGTTCATAGACGTCTGGAAATTGCCGTTCATGGATCCGCACGCCGTTTCCACGGATCGAACCCAGCATGATAATATGAGCAAATAACGTAAACACGACAACCGTTAGGGCAATCGCAGCGCCGATGACGGAGACAATGACCGCGGCGTAAATAAAAATGCTGAAAAATAGGCTAATGAAAAAATAAACGGTTTCTCTGTTTGATTGAATCGACGTCTTGTCCACAATATACTTCCTCTCAATTTGGAATATCTTACATATAATAGCACATAGTACCTATTATAAAAACAAGTATTTCAAATTATTTGATACTTTTTATTTTTGAACTTATACTCAGTTTTAAATGAAAAAAATAATCAAGTATTGGACTTTTTAAAAATCAAAACTGTTGATTGTGCTGAATTCATTTGATTATCGACTTGCAGATTTTTTTTATTTGTAGTAAGATTTCTAAAGTAATTATCCCGCTATAAGCATCTGTATAACCTTAAGAATATGGCTTAAGGGTCTCTACCAGGAACCGCAAAATCCTGATTACAGAAAACGATCCGTTCGTTTTTTGTAATCAGGATTTTTTTGTGTTTTCTGACGGGGATCTTTGGGCCATTTTTTATTATCTCCATTTTGAAAGGAAGCGTAGAATCTCATGAACTTGAAAGTTTACATTTTAGCCTTATCCACCGTCGCAGTAGGACTTGTGGAACTGATTGTTGGCGGCATACTGCCAACAATTGCTGAAGAGTTTGGCGTTTCGCTGAGCTCAGCCGGCCAACTGATTACCTTATTTGCTTTAATTTATGCCATTGCAGGCCCCCTTTTGCTGGTCGCAACCAGTAGGTTTGAACGGAAAAAAGTCTATTTAATTTCGCTTGCGGTCTTTTTCATTGGGAATATTATGACGTTCTTCAGTCCGGACTTTACCTGGATGATGATAGCGCGCGTCATTACCGCAGCGAGCACCGCACTTATTGTCGTTTTGTCTCTGACCATTGCGGCCAAAATGGTTGAACCGCCTTACCGTGCGAAAGCGATCGGCCTTATTTTCATGGGGATCAGTTCCTCACTCGTTCTCGGGGTGCCGCTCGGCATTCTCATTTCCGATGCCTTCGGATGGCGCGTCATTTTCCTTGGAATTGCTGCTTTGTCCCTCGTTTCCATGGCGCTGATAGCACGCTTTATCCAGCCGATAGCTGGAGGTACAGCGGTACCGTTAAAACAGCAGCTGAAAGCGGTAGCTAGTGCAAAAATCGGTACAGCCCACCTCGCCACCATGTTCATGCTTGCCGGCCATTACACGGTCTATGCTTATTTCACCCCGTTTTTGGAAAGCAACCTGCAGCTAAGTTCATTCTGGATCAGTGTTTGTTACTTGGTATTTGGGATTGCGGCAGTTAGTGGAGGTGCCATCGGCGGAATCATGTCCGATTCAATCGGCTCGAAAAAAAGCATCATCATTGTCATTTCAACGTTTGCTGTTGCTTTGTTTCTGCTTCCGCTCACGACATTCTCTCTCGTTGCCTTCCTGCCGGTAATGGTCATTTGGGCAGCACTGAGCTGGAGCCTCGCTCCTCCTCAACAAAGCTACTTGATTGAAACTGACCCAGACACATCGGACATCCAGCAAAGCTTTAACAATTCCGCTCTACAGGTTGGCATCGCACTTGGTTCGGCCATCGGCGGCATCACCTTGACACAAACCGGCTCGGTATCTAGTACGGCATGGGTAGGTGCTGCGATTGTACTGATTGCTCTTGGCTGTGCTGTATTTTCTTTGACTCGTCCGACAAAAAAGCCCGTTACTGGACAGACAAACAGTCAGACATTCAATACCGGCTATGAACAATAATTACATTACTAAATAAAGCTCTGATAGAATCGATTGATTCTATCAGAGCTTTTATCTGTTTTTAAATAGAAAATCCAATGGCGATTTTCGTTTTTTTTGGAAGATCCCTTTTTCTTTCGCCTCTTTCAGCCATTGGGGAAACTCATTCAGCATTTGATTGTACAGTTTTTCATCGGTCACTGCGTTAATATCGGGAACATGGAAAAAGTTAGCGTTGTCGACGACGCGCCCGCTCATCTTATCAAGCTTTTTGAGCACATCAAAGTTGGAATCGCCGATACCGATAAACTGCCAGAAAATCGGCTTATCAGAGGATTCTACGATGAATTTCTTGATGCCTGACTTGCATCCGCCATCATTGATAAAAACCAAAAAGACTGGGTCTTCACTCGGTTCTTCTTTAATATACTTCTGAATAACGTCTTCCATCACTTTCGGTTCATCGTTCCGACCGAATTTGTGGACACTGTCGTTGGACAAAATATTCTTTTCCACATAGCCCATAAAAGTGGCTTCGGTAGCCGCCGGCAAACGGGAAAACTCATGGTCATAAACCCAAACATCAAGTGCACCGTCATCATCAAACTGGCTCGCTACCGCAAGCACACGTTCAACCACTTCTTGCACCACACCATCACGATAAAGCTTCCGCATCGACCCTGTAATATCTAGCACAATGCCAACCTTTGCCACAACCCCTGTTAACTTCTTTTTTTCCAATACAATACTTGCCGTTTCTTTCTTAAGGGAAATCGTACTCATTGAATAGCCTCCTCTTATCATCTTGTTTTTAGTATAGCGAAGATCCCCAAACTTAAAAAGGAAATATTGGAAATATTTAAATTTGTAAACACTAGTTCTTCCCTCCTTATGCAGAAGCCATACCCAGAGCGTCCGGAGTGATTTCAAACATCCTTTCAAACTGCCACCTTTACTTTTTCCAATCTCTTCTTTACATCTTCAACCTCTTCCTCTACACTAAACCCATCGGGAACAACCCGAACACAAAAACCGCATACCGTTTTCTGCACTAGGGGTGCCCATTATGGCTGAGATGCAAGCGCAAGCTTCGATCCCTCATAACTCGATCAGGATAATACCTGCGTGAGGAAGTGCGGCGCATTTCTGAAATAATTCCTTTTGTAATTATTTGTAGATTATGGCTGCATCTTCACGGATGCGGTCTTTTTTGTGCAAATTTTTAGGAGGAATATTGTTATGGAACCATTGCAATGCGGAACTAGCCCAATTGTCGGATTTCGTTTTTCGCTACATCCGATGACCGGCGATTTTATTCAAGTAATTAAAGGAGCGTTAAACGAGACCGACACTTCAAATGTCTGGATGCATACCGATGATGTGTCGACAGTCATCCGCGGAAAGCAGAACCACGTCTTCAATGTTGCCAAGGCACTGGCGCTGCATACTGCGAAAACTGGAGCACATGTGGCGCTGTCTGGTACGTTCTCAATCGGCTGTCCAGGCGATTCATCAGGCGACGTCTATCTCGAAAAAGACGATGTGCTGTTAAACACTGATAGTACTCAGCAATACGTGTCTTCCCAGTTTGCTTTATACCCAATGAACAACCCGGATTACATGACCGTTATTTATCGGGAAGTTGAGCGTGCCAAGCAAAAGGGTGTTTTCAATGACTCCATGCATTATGCCAGTGGCATTCACGGAGACATTCATGATGTGTTCGCCTTTTACGAAGAATCTTTTACACATGCCCGCTCCGAAGAACATCGCCATTTGGTCATGACCGTAACGATGAGCATCAACAGCCCCTCTCATGGAGGTGCTTGATTTGTTGAAATCGTGGAAATTAAAAGAAGTCGTGTTGATGTCGCTATTTGCAGTGGTTTTTGGCATCGTGTACTTGCTGTTTTTGCACGTTGCAAATATTTGGGCAGCATTGATTGGTCCGCTCGCCTATGAATGGATTTTTGGCATTTGGTTTATTGTATCGATCATCTGCATGTACATCATTCGTAAGCCCGGAGCTGCCTTCCTGTCCGAAACCATGGCGGCGACAATTGAAGTATTGATTGGCAATGCGGTCGGTCCCCGTTTGATCTTGTCAGGGGTTATCCAAGGGCTTGGCGCTGAAGCAGTGTTCGCATTGAGCGGCTACAAGCATTTCAATATTCTCATACTGATGCTTGCCGGCATTGGATCAGCTGTTTTCAGCTTTATTTACGGCTATTTTGTCTCAGGCTACGCAGCGCTCGATCCATCGTTTGTTGCATTAATGTTCACGATTCGTGTTTTAAGCGGTGCAATTATCGCAGGCATTGGCGGAAAGTATATTGGTGATGCACTGCTTGCTACTGGTTCGCTTCGCGGGTACGCCATTGCACGTGCGAAAAAAGGTGATGTGAATGCCTGAAAAAGTTTTCACTTTGGAAAAGCTGTCTTTTCGCTTTCCTGAAAACGAGAGAAAGACTTTGAATGCTCTCTCATTTTCAGTTTCCCCTGGTGAACGGCTCGTTCTAACCGGTCCAAGCGGCTGCGGCAAAAGTACATTGCTTTATTTGCTGAATCGATTGTATCCGGACAATTGCGATGGCTTAGTTGATGGCGAAATGGAGTTGTTCGGAAAATCGGCTGCCAGTTACACTGCTGGTGAAATCAATCATCGCGTTGCCACTGTTTTTCAGGATCCTGACTCACAATTTTGTATGCCAACGGTTGAGGACGAACTTGCCTTTACCCTTGAAAACTTGCAGACGTCATTTGCCCAAATGGAGCCGCGCATCACAGCAGTTTTGGAAACTACGGGACTGGCACATATGCGGAATGCCGTTATTCAATCCTTGTCCGGTGGAATGAAACAGCGTGTAGCGACTGCATGTGCACTGATCATGGAACCGGAAGTCTTATTGCTGGATGAGCCTTTGTCTCATCTGGATCCGTATACCGCAAAGCAATTTGTCCAGTGGCTGGCGAAATTGCAGCAAGCATCCAACCTGACCATTATCGCAGTCGAACACCGTTTGGACAGTTGGGGTTCTTTTTTTGAGCGTGAAATTCAATTAAGCTGTGATGGCCGCATAGTGAGCGATCAAAAGTTCAGCTCCAGCCAGCCAGTGTCATTTCCAATACGTCATTCTGTTAAACAACCAGCGATTGCTTTGCGCGCCGACGGGCTGTCAGTCACCATGAAAGACAGGCAATTGCTCGAACCGCTCACGTTTTCTGTCAGCAGAGGTGAAGTGGTTGTAGTTGCTGGTCCAAACGGCAGCGGCAAATCAACGCTTATAAAAGCCTTGTGCGGAATCTACAAAAAATCGGCAGGAACGGTCGAATCAGATGGAATTGGTTATGTGCCACAATCCCCAGAATACTTGTTCATGACGCCAAGTATTCAGCAAGAAGTCGCTTTTTCAGGGGCCACTAGTCAGACTGACTTAGACCTCTTAATGTTGCGCCTCGGCCTTGAAGAAATTAAAGACGCGAATCCATTCGCTGTCAGCCACGGGCAAAAACGGCGTGTGGCAATTGCCGCTATGCTTGCCGACAAACGGCCAATGCTGCTGATGGACGAACCGACTTCCGGCCAGGATACGGCTGCTTTGCTTGAGCTTTTTGAGTTGATTGATCAAGGTTCGAAAGAAGGCACAAGTTTTTTAATCGTCACGCATGATATGGAATTTGCAGCAAGTTTAGCTGACTCGGTGCTGCTGGTTAAAGACGGCCAAATGACTGGGAAATTTCCGGCAAATGAAGTTTGGTGCAACGACGAGCTGTTGCTGATGCACCATTTGTTGCCTCCGAAAGGAGTGGGACCTGCTGCGAGATCTTTTGCATAACATGAATCCATCCATCAAATTTATTGTAGTCACTTTATCCATGCTGGTTATCGCGTTTTTCTTCAATCCATGGACTCCATTTTTGTTTTGGATAGGCCTCATTTTGCTCCAACTAACGATGAGCCGTACAAAATGGAAGCTTTGGCTATTGTTCATGCTGCCATTTACCATAGGAGCAATCGGTTACCTATGGACAACGCTCGTCTTTGGTGAGTCAAACGATGGGATCGTCATTTGGTCATTTGCCGGAATTGATATAACCGAAGAGCGATGGTCACAGGCTTTGTCGTTAGCATTTCGCGTTATGGCATTTTCTACCTTGTCTCTCCTCTTTGCCTTCACCACTGATCCCGTTAAGTTTATTTTAAGCCTGATGCAACAGCTCAAACTGTCACCTAAGCTTGCATACGGGGTTATGGTCGGCTATCAGTTCCTGCCCATTATGAAAGAGGAATTTTTTCAAATCCAGCAGGCTCAGAGACTTCGCGGAGCTAAAATTGAAAAATACAGCTGGCAGCGATTAATAGCCATGCGCCATATCTTATTACCGATGCTTGCGGGAGCTGTACGCAAAGCCGAGCGGTCTGCATTTGCTATGGAAGCGCGCGGCTTTACAGGCGAACCAAGAATCGCTTTCTACCACCAGGTTCAAATCGGTCGCATTGATTTTCTCATGACCGGTGTTTTTCTACTCATTCTCTCCTCCAGTTGCCTTATAGGAATTTGGTTGAATTAAGGGTTTGGCGGTAAACTTAAGGGAAAAATCCTAATTTGAGGGTTTTTCTCTTTTTTTGTTTATTACTTGTATTGAAATTTGAAAATATTCCTTATGTAGTAATTTACATAGTAAGTAAAATACAAGATTTGTTTAGAATCTTTTAATCGCTTATAATGAAAGCAGTTACATGATCCTATTGGATGGGAGGAATTGCTGTGAATCAATTTCAGCTGCTTGACGAACAAGACAATCGTATTTACTTTGTCTTCGCACCAAATCACCCTCAGTCACTCTCCTTGTTCGAACAGCATCTGGAAACTATTTTATCCAGAGTCTCATCTATCGCTTCTAATGGAGAACCGTATTTATGGATTTTAAAAAGAATTGCCATAATTGGTGAAGATAAAATCAGCTATTTTCCTGACAATGAATTATTGATCGAACCTGACGTTTTTATGGAGACATCCATTCATTTGGATTACATAATATTATTATTTATTAGACACTCTCCTGCTTCTCCATTTGAAATCCAGCCAATTCCAACGATTGAAGGCCATACCAATTTCGAAGATGCACAGAAAGAAGCATTGGAAAAAATAACTTCCTTAAAATCGTTGTCTCCCCATATCGAAATAAAGGCATTGGGTGCCAAAATGATTTACAACATTCCTTTAAAGTAAAGCTTTTGAAAAAGCAAAAACCTTTCACGTAAGTTATGGCATACAAATAAACCAATGTTGAAACTTGCGCCTTTGAGGGCTTGCTTCGACATTGGTTTTTGAATTGAACTGAATGAATCCTAAACTATGTATGCTTACACGGCTCCAACATGTCCGTATGACCTTACTCAATATCTTGTTTTTTGCTTTTATTGATCAAATAAACAAAAATAGCCACAAGAAATACAATCATAGCTGTTCTCCAATTCACACGTCCTGCTTCTGCATCCAGGCCGGCTTTGACGACTTCATTTTTTGCTCCCACAGTGGACACTCCAGCTACTTTTGCATCAATGTCCCTAAGTTGAAATATCGGATAAATAGAATCTTGCAGCAACAAATCTGGTATTTTAATCGTTGACCAGATGACAACAGGCACTTGACCGGTCGAAAGGTCAGGACCCTCCACTTTTAGATTGTTCGGATGGAATTCAACTCCAATTGATAAAAATAAAGTACATACCAGTATCATCATCGTTTTATTCATCTGCTTCCGCTCCCATTTGGATGATGTACGACGTATTCTTCTCTAAATAAACCAACTATTTCGGGTTTTCTTTCTGTTTGAAGATACTGAGCAGCGCATCTTCAAACAGCAGCCCCGATCGTCTTTATTTGCATATGGGATTTTCTAATGTCTCTAGTATTTTCTTGAGACATTCCAAATGCAAAACGAAATGACACTAACACTCGATAACAGCAACCTGTCCTCCAACAAATTCAGGGTCACGGCCTGTCTCTGCTGATGGCTGGCTATTTTAGGGAAATCCAGCAATCAAACAAAAGTCCACCTTGTTCTTTGTGATTGCTAATTGCTGTTATCATTTACTTTAACATAAATGAGAATGATTATCAATATCATCTTTCGATATATACGTAAACTCAGTACATGTGTACAAAGCTTTCCCGCAACGTTAAAGTAAAAAAGAAAGTTACAAGTGGGGTCGAAAAGCATCCACTCGACAGCCGTCGTCCTGTTAAAACACATAAAAAAAAGAGCTGAAATTTCAGCTCTCTAAAGTTCCGTATGTGATATCATCTTCATCATTTGCATTGACTCCGTTTTTCACATGAACAATTGTCCGCAAAATTAACTTTGCGTTTGTACTTTCCAAAATCCAACGTTCATCTGGTACAATTTCAAATTGCTGCATGACTGTATCCTTTGACTTGACTGAACCTGCAAATTCCATCGATTGTTTCGCGACAACAGTTTCATAAAAATCAAAATCGCTGTCGTCTCTTGTATCTTCTACAAGCTTAACTACATTTAACTCGATAAAATCAATGGTCTGTTCGCCATCGCCGCCATCAAGATAAATGGTACCATTTAACGTTTCGCCTTCTTCTAAATGCGGCCTTTCCACAACGGTGTTCACTTTTAACGAGCCTATGCCGATAGATGATAAAAAATCTTTGAACTTCATAACGCAGAACCCTCCAACTTTTGTTAGTACTTATATACCACAATAATACTTTTTTAAAACAATACTACAATTCGGTGTAGTCATATTGATTTTCCAAATTGATCTCATGTTTATTGTAGCGGCGTTTAAAGAGTTTATAGAAATGAGAAACCAGAACACGCAGCAAGGCATACATAGGTATCCCTAATATAACCCCCACGATTCCAAACAAGGAACCTGCTGTCAACAGCACAAATATAATCGTTACTGGATGAATAAACAATGTTTTCCCCATAACTTGCGGAGAAATCAAGTTGCCTTCTACCAACTGCACAACCGTCCAGACGATTGCAAGTTTAACGAGCATAAAAGGTGAAGTGACCAACGCAATAATCGCTGCTGGCGCAATAGCAATGGCAGGGCCGATATAAGGAACCACGCTTGTCACCATCGCCAAAACACCCAAAAGAAGCGCGTAGTCCATGCCGATAATAAGGAAACCGATGTAAACCATAACTCCAATACAAAACGCAACAATCAATTGGCCTTGTATGTAGGCACCCAATTGCCGGTCTGCTTCCGTAAACACTTCGCGTGTATCTTCACGGAATCTGGGAGGCAGCAGCTTCAAGAAATACTCTGGCAGCTTATCTCCATCTTTTAATAGATAAAACAAAATAAAGGGCACGATGACCACTGACAAAATAACACCAGTAATCGTCGAAATCAAACCTGTAACCCCCGTAATGATTGTAGTCACTGTATTTTGCAATGTGTCAGCAATGTCGCCTGGCAATGTTGACAGCAAGGTATCCACGGTAAAGTTGGACTCGCTATAATAGTCACCAATAAAAGATGTTCTTAAAAATGCATCCACATCTGTCAGCAACTGCATAAAATACTCAGGAAACTCTTCAATCAATGTTTGAAATTGGGACCGCAAAAAAGGAAATACTAGCACGATCAACAACGTTATTAGACCGACCACACCAAGAAAGATAATAATGATCCCCCAAATGCGTGGTATTTTAAAATTCTCCAGCATACGCAATATTGGCCGAAGCAAGTAAAAGAGAATCAATGCCAGGACAATTGGCAAAACAACCGTTTTCATAAAAACACTTAGCGGATGAAAAAGAAATGAAACTTCTCTAAAAATGAAAACCACCAATCCAAGCAGGACTAAAGAAATCAACGTAAATAATGTATTTCTTCCGCCTAAAAATCGAATATAGCTGGTTGCAAAAAATGATGGTTTATCATCAGGTTGAACAAGCTTGTCCTCTGGCTGCATAAACTTCCCCTTTTCTGAATAGACTTTATACCTTTATATTATCATAATCTCTGATGATTTAGTCTAGGGGTTGAGACAAATATTCACTTAAAGCTTGTCTGTTGAGTTCAAGGTTAATATCAAGAACTGAGCCAGCATGAGAATAATTCCCATAGCTATAACTGTTTTCCACAGGCAAAGTCAAACGCTGTACTTCTCCACCTCCACCGGTGGCCAATTGTGTAGCTAATTTCACTTGATCAGTCAATGGCATATCGGTTTGGACATACCCTTGCAGAGCACCTGCTAATTTCGGGTATTTGGGAATCGCCGTTACGCTAATCAATTCGTCTTTCATGGCTGCGATGACTTGCTGCTGACGGCGGACCCGTCCAAAATCGCCTTCACTATCCGCTCGGAAACGGGCATAGCCGAGAAGCTCTTTGCCGTTCAGGTTTTGTACGCCCGGAGTTAAAGAAACTCCGATTTTTTCAGACATGGCTTTTTCAACATCAATTTCGACGCCGTTTGGTGCGGCTACATCCACTAAGCTTTCAAAACTCGAAAAATCAATTACTGCATAGTGATGAATTTCTACGCCAAACATATTTCGAAGAGTTTCAGCTAGCAGGTCCGCTCCTCCCAAATAATAGGCTGTATTTAGTTTATACGACTGATACCCCGGAATATCGGCATAAATGTCTCGCATAAAAGACGTTAGCTTGATTTCGCCATTCACTTTGTCATGTGTTGCAAGCATCATTGTGTCTGTACGAGACTGCTCTTCTCCGCGTGAATCCACGCCAAGAACCAGAATGTTTTCATAATTTCCGTTTGCTGTATCTCCATTAAATATAATAGGTTCTTGCACTGAATTGTCTGCTAAACTAATACCACTCCGGAATTGTATGAATGCATAAGCGCCAATAGCGATCAAAACGATGAGGAGCAGGAAGATGATGCCGCGCAGCCGAAATCTTTTTTTTCTGCGTCTTACTCTTTTGATGGGTTGTAGTTCTTCTTCCATAGTAAATGCACTCCTTTCTAAACTTTTACGTCAATAAGACGCATTTCCATATATTAAGTTTCAAAAATTCATTAGATCGGTAATGTTCGTCTAAATAAACAGGCTATATGTCCCGGTTTCGATGGCCATTCAACTACACTCGCAGTATTGCTAAGTTTATTCAGAACTTTTTGATTGTCTAGCATACCTTGGAGTGGTAAGATTTTTCTTATCTACTGCAAGATATCGTCAAAAACCAACTTTTGACAGATCAAGTAAGTAAACTTATCCGAGAGGAGAAATTAACATGACAGAAAAAGCAACATTTGCAGGCGGCTGCTTTTGGTGCATGGTCAAACCGTTCGATCAGTTTGATGGCATTGAACAAGTCGTTTCTGGCTATAGTGGTGGACATGTAGAAAACCCTACATACGAACAAGTAAAATCCGGGACAACGGGCCATTTGGAAGTCGTTGAAATTACCTTCCAGCCAGAGATTTTTTCATACGAAAAATTGCTGGATATTTTTTGGCAGCAGATTGACCCCACTGATGATGAAGGTCAGTTTCAGGACCGTGGTCCTTCTTACCGAGCATCTATATTTGTGCACAACGACAACCAGCGCACGATTGCCGAAAAATCTAAGCAAGAACTCGACAACAGTGGACGATTCAACAAACCCGTTGTTACCGAAATACGGGATGCTGCTCCTTTTTACCGCGCCGAAGAATATCACCAAGATTTTTATAAGAAAAATGCAGAGCATTATCAAAAAGATCGGGCAGAATCCGGTCGTGATATCTTTCTTTCCGAAGCTTGGGATAAAGTTGACGCTTAAGGCGTCGACTTTTTTTACTCTTTTATCATTTAGGCATGATTCAGTCCATACTTCATTTTATATTCGATTTAGGGAGGAACTCGATTGAAGCTTATAGAATCCATAGATCCTATCGTGATGCAATTGGGGATTGTTCCAGCTATTGTCATTGGAATCGGCGTGCTGATCGCCATTCTTACAAAACGAGTCTATGCCGGACCAATAACGACGATGTTTTTGACCTTGAACTATAATTATTGGTATTTCACTTCATTCTTTCCCAATTCTGAGCTTTCTTTCACGATGGTATCTTCCTGGTGCATTATTTTCCCGCTAATTTCTCTGTATCTGTCTTGGTTATTCGTTTTGCAGCCTCATGCTATCAAAGAGTTTTTTTTACCAGAACCCAAAGAATAATATCAGTTTTTTTCATTTAGCAATACCGCAAAAATTGCCATCAGGACAATAAAAACCAAAAACATGGTCAGCGTAATGCTATGATTGCCTGTTTGGTCGTAGACAATTCCCATGGTTAATGGCATAAATGCTGAGATGATGTACCCGCCTGATTGCGTCATCGCCGTCCAACTATTGGCTTCGTCTGCAGAAGTAGTTTCATCGAGCGGCATCAGCAAAGCAATTGGGAACAAGCCGCCAAGTGCAACCCCAATAAACGCAGCTGCTGTCCAGATTGTACCGACAGCGCCGAACATCAGCAGCAAAATGCCTACTGCTCCAAAAGACAATACTGCCAAGATCCATACTAACCGATTCGGAAACTTATTGAAAAATAGCGGAATCGTAATATTCCCTGCAATTTGCACAGCCGACATTAAGGTTAATACCCCTCCAGCAGCCAAAACAGACATCCCTTTTTCGATGGCAATCGGCGCAAGCCAAGTCAGCATGGAAAAAAACAAAGCCGATTGGCATCCAAAAAACAGCAGCATATACCAAGCCCGTTTGTTCTTCCAAGGCGATACCGCGACAATTTGTTCAAGTCCGTCTCTCACCGCCCCAACTTCAGCTGGTTGTTCCACTCGCAGCCAAATCACCACTGCGAAAATAGACAGCAAACCCCAACTTGCGATCGCCAGCGGCCAATCGGCTATGCTATAAATGACGCCCGTCAACCCTGCAGATAAAGTGGCTCCTAACCCCATTCCAAACGAAAAAACTCCAATCAATGCGGCAGTCCGCAACGGAAAATCTCGCTTGATCATTGCTGACAATAGCGGGCTGATGATGGCAATCGCTAAACCAATGAAAAAGGCACTGGCGAGCAACACCGGATACGTCGGCATAAACCCTCTGACCAAAGTAAACAATCCTATAGCCATCAGCAATAGGGCAATGGACTGCTTCAAACCAAATTTACGGCCAAACAAAATAGCCAGAGGCGCAAAAATTCCCATACAAAATACAGGTATTGCCGTCAGCAAGCTAACTTCGCTATTGCTCAAATTTAAATCGCCCCGAATCGGCTCAAGCATCGGCCCAATGGACGAAATCGCCGGCCGCAAATTTAAGGCGACAAATAATATAGCTAAAACCATTAAACCCATAGCAGATATTTTTTGTTGTTCAGACACGATTTTCCCTCCCACTCATTAAGGTGAATCCGTAAAGCAATATTTCAGCTGGACATATGGTACAAACTTGTGTTCTCCCCTGCCAATCATTTAAACTAAAAGGGTGAAAGGCGGGTTGTCGATGAAGCTCGTAAATTGGAGTTACGCGAAACGCTATAATATAAAAGCGATTTTTGATGAGTTTCCACACGTAGTGGTCCTGTTTCGCCAAATCGGCGGTTATTATTTTATCTATTCAATGAAAGGCCTGACACCGGAACATGTTCCCGGACGGCGTGATTATGTACAGATGGAGTATTTGCTGAACAAGGAACTCGGAATGCTTGATGCCTATATAAAACGCAAAACCAGATAAACCAACAGGATATTTTTAGTTTATCCGAGACCACGGGCGATTGCTATCGATTTCCGTGGATTTCGTGGTATACTCTTCTTATTGTGAAATTTAGGAGGTACGTATAAATGATAGCTGTAAATGATGTAAGTCTTCGCTTTGGCGACCGTAAACTTTTCGAAGATGTAAATATTCAATTTAACCCTGGCAATTGCTACGGATTGATTGGTGCCAATGGTGCTGGCAAATCGACATTCATCAAAATCCTTTCGGGTGACCTTGATGCGCAATCTGGAAATGTCTATATGGGATCTGGCGAACGATTGGCTGTACTCAAGCAAAATCACTTTGAATACGAAGAGCACCCCGTTCTAGAAACGGTTATTATGGGCCATAAAAAGCTTTATGAAGTCATGTCTGAGAAAAATGCCATTTACATGAAAGAAGATTTTTCTGATGAAGATGGCATGCGCGCTGCTGAACTTGAAGGCGAATTCGCAGAACTGAACGGGTGGGAAGCTGAGTCTGAAGCGGCTATTTTGCTGCAAGGCCTTGGCATTTCTGAAGAGCTTCATGACAAGAAAATGGCTGAACTATCAGGATCTGATAAGGTGAAAGTGCTGTTGGCACAAGCTTTATTCGGCAAACCTGATGTTCTTTTACTGGATGAGCCTACTAACCATCTGGACTTGAAAGCTATCCAGTGGCTGGAAGAATTCCTGATCAATTTTGACAACACCGTCATCGTTGTATCGCATGACCGCCACTTCCTCAACAAAGTATGCACGCACATTGCTGACTTGGACTTTGGTAAAATCCAACTTTATGTTGGGAACTACGATTTCTGGTATGAATCAAGCCAATTGGCAACCCGTTTGGCATCAGATCAGAACTCGAAAAAAGAAGAGAAAATCAAAGAGCTACAGGCCTTTATTGCCCGCTTTTCTGCCAATGCTTCAAAATCGAAGCAAGCCACATCACGGAAGAAAATGCTCGATAAAATTGAGCTCGATGATATCCGTCCTTCTTCCCGTAAATACCCGTTCGTCAACTTTACCATCGGACGCGAAATCGGCAACGATGTATTAACAGTAAAAGACGTCAGCCAGACAGTGGATGGCAAGCAATTGCTCAACAACGTCAGCTTTAACTTGAACAAAGATGACAAGATCGTTTTAATTGGCGATCCATTGGCAAAATCGGCTCTTCTCCGCATCTTGGCTGAAGAAGACCAACCGGCATCCGGTTCTGCCCGCTGGGGTGTAACCACTTCACGCGCGTACTTGCCGATTGACAACACGATTTACTTTGAAGGCAGTGAATTGTCATTGGTAGATTGGCTTCGCCAGTATTCTCCAGAAGACGAGAGCGAAACCTTCCTTCGCGGTTTCCTCGGCAGAATGCTATTCTCCGGTGAAGAAGTGAAAAAGAAACCTTCAGTACTATCCGGTGGCGAAAAAGTACGCTGCATGCTTTCAAAAATGATGCTGTCGCACGCAAACGTTCTTCTATTGGACGAGCCTACTAACCACTTGGACCTTGAATCGATCCAAGCATTGAACAACGGCATGATCGCTTTTAAAGGCGCTATGGTCTTCACTTCTCATGACCATCAGTTTATCCAGACAGTTGCAAACCGCGTGATTGAAATCCGTGAAGACGGTTCAATCCTTGATAAGCAGTTGACTTACGATGAATTTTTGGAGTGGAAAGATACGCAAGGGATCGCGAAATAAATCAAATTCTTGCAGCAGTCACGTTCGAGGAACGTGCCTGCTGTTTTTTTACATAAAGAAACCGCAGATCTGAATTTGATCTGCGGCTTTTTTAGATTTATTTTGTAAAACGCTTAACCAAACGACCAGCTGGCAATTTGGAAACGTATTTATTTCCAGAGTTGGATACCTTTTTCACAAGGGCCAATAAGTCTTCATCGCCAGCCCAGTGCTCTGCAATGACTTCTCTAGGGAATTTGTTAAGCAGTGTATTAATGACAAAGACAGCAACTACCACGTCATCCAAAAATCCTCCGGGACCCATTAATATTTCTGGCAGAAAGTCGATTGGTGCGATGAAATACATAATCCCTGCTCCAACTGCTGCCTTGCTTTTCTTATCAATGCGGCTGTCCAGCATCAATCGGGTCAGCAAATGGAAAAGATCTGGCGCGAACAACACATACCCGCTGACAGTTCCAACTACTTTTGGTTTTGAATCTGCCCAATTCTGTACTTTATCTCGGAGCTTATGATAAAAATCTTCCTGCTTTTCTTTGCTTGGCATATCTTTCTTTAAATATTCGTTAGTCATTTTAACTTCCCCCTTGATCTTTCAATTGCTCAACCACTGTGTTCAATCCTAATTAAAATACCAACGTTACATTTGTTGCTACGCGTTCTTTATCGGCTACGCCTTCATATACTGTAAATTTTACCGGTTGTCCTGGCATCAGCTTACGGAAGCCATCGACGTTGATATTGATTTCCTCGAAAAAGAAATCTTCGCCATTGTCGCCTACGATCATGCCTATGCCTTTAACCTCATCAAACGATTTCACTTTGCCTTCCATTTTAAAACCTCCTATAGTTGCTTTCACTAATCCTTTATTTATACCCTCAGGGCTCATAATAAAAACCTTTACAGGCGTCACGGAAAAGACTCATCTATTTTAAATTTACTTTTTGTAGTTCATAACCGGCTGTCCTGGCATTCAAGACAAGCTGGCAGAAACCTCAAAAAAGAACCACTCCCGAAAGAGTGGCTCTTGGTTATTAGACTTTAGTTACGTTAGTTGCTTGTGGTCCACGGTTGCCTTCTTCTACTTCAAACTCAACACGTTGGCCTTCGTCAAGCGTTTTAAAGCCTTCACCTTGGATTGCTGAGAAATGTACAAACACATCGTCTCCGCCTTCAACTTCGATAAATCCGAAGCCTTTTTCTGAGTTAAACCATTTTACTGTTCCTTCTTGCATGTAAATTACCTCCTGTGGTAAGAAAAATTTTCAATATGGAATCTTCTCAAATAAAAAAAATCACATATTCCCTAAAGTACCATCACGTGCTGATCACTTTTGGGAATATGTGAATAGCTGTAATTGGTTGAGATTTCATATTGTTACAGTTATTATATCAAATTGACTACAAAAGTCAAATAAATCTAAAAACTTATCTTTGGTTTCCCATTATGGAGCCAAATAAGACCATGAAAGATTTGTAAATCTTCCTCGCAAATTTCGCAATATTCTACTTCTTCATCATTCCAAAACGCTGTAAAAGCATGATCCCTTTTTTCAGATTGTGAAAATCGGCGGCTGAACTCTTGTTCTTGCTCATTCAGATAGCTTTGTGCTTTATCCGCTGACTCAAACCTTCCACGTGATACGATGTTTTCTTCCCAGCCATCAAACATCCACCAAGGTTCATAATTTGCTCGAATATAGATGATGTCATGCATCCTAATCTGCCTCATTTCTTCCTAGTTAGCATTTTGCCAAATCTCGCTCAGCTTGTAAAGTATTTTGCAAAATTCTTTATTAGGATTCGAAAGTTTGTATTGACTTCTTGTTTCACGTAAAATACAAGATAGAGAAAGCATTGAAACGAAACTTTTCAATGTTCGAAACGTATAGATATAGTAGCAGTGAAGGAGGTTCTTTGCATGAAGCCCCTAAAGCCGATTGAAAATTTCATTAAACGACAATCTGTCAGTCTGCCCCTTATGACAGTGATGTTCCCTGTCCTGTATTTAGGTGCAGAAATTGGCCTGATTGCTTCTGGAGCCGTCGCTGCCGGAACATATATTGCCAGCAATAGTACCATTAAACAAGTTCAAATCTCGTCTGATTCCAAAAACCTTGGAATGACTCGAAGTGAATTTAAAAATGTGCGTACCCAGATAAAAGAAGGCAAAGAAAAAATAAAGCAGCTGCAAGGCAATTATTACAAAGTCCGTTCTATTTCTTCTTTTAAACAATTAATGGACATGACAAAAATCGCCAATAAAATTATTATTGTCGTTCAGCAAAACCCACGAAAATTCTATTTAGCTGAACCTTTCTTCTATTCACATTTGGATTCAGCCATTGAGTTGACAGAGAAATACACCTTACTGGTCGGACAGCCGATTAAAGATCAAGAAATGCGCGTAGCATTGCAAGACACAAGAGAAATGCTGCTTGCGCTAAACAAAGTGATGGAGCAGGATTTAAAGCGTGTTCTTTCCAGCGACGTTGAAAAATTGCGTATGGAACTGGATTATGCACAGTTGGCTGTTGACCAACACAATAATCAGAAATTACTCGTTCAGCCAGAACCTGAACATGAGGGAGACGTAAAAGATGACAGAGAAACCATCGACTCGAAGTGAATTGGATGATTTATTGGAATCGCCTTTTGGCGTACAATTGGAAAAGCAGAACCACGCAGTTTCCGAGCAGGCAGAAGGCCGTCCTGTCTCCTTAATGGATCGCTTGTCAGAAGAAGAACAAGCCAAAGCACGCGAATTGGCCAAACAAATTCCGATTGGCAATAATGAAGCGATTTTGACCTATGGGGCTAACGCCCAAAACCAGCTGAGCCAGTTTTCGCACAAAATGCTGGACCATGTCCAGCGAAAAGACATCGGCCCTGTTGGAGATGTACTCCATGACTTGATGAAAAAGCTGGAAGAATTGAATCCAGAAGAGCTGACACAAGGAAAAAAATCGGGAATCCGTAAAATTTTTTCTAAAGCTAAATATTCGGTTCAGGAAATGATGAGCAAATACCAGAAACTCAGCAGCCAAGTAGACCGCATCAGCATCCAGCTTGACCATTCCAAACGTGGATTGTTAGATGATGTGCAAATGCTCGAACAGCTTTATGACCAAAATAAAACTTATTTTCAGGCATTGAATGTCTACATCGCCGCAGCAGAAATCAAACGCGATGAAATCATGAACGAAACGATTCCCGCACTTCGAAGAAAAGCGGAAAGCTCACAAGATCAAATGGTGTATCAGGAAGTCAACGATATGGTTCAATACGTAGATCGTTTGGAAAAACGGCTGTACGATTTGCAATTATCGCGCCAAATCACCATACAAAGCGCACCGCAGATCCGCATGATCCAACAAACCAACCAAACGTTGGCGGAAAAGATTCAGTCGTCCATCATGACGTCGATTCCACTATGGAAAAATCAGATTGCCATCGCACTGACGCTGAATAAGCAGTTAAAAGCCGTTGAAGCACAAAAACAAGTTACAGCAACGACCAATGACCTGCTTTTGAAAAACTCGGAAATGCTGAAAATGAATTCGATTGAAACTGCCCGCGAAAACGAACGCGGGATTGTGGAGATCGATACCTTGAAGAAAACGCAGGAAAACCTGCTTGAAACCATCGAAGAAACACTGAAAATCCAAGCAGAAGGCCGCAGAAACCGCAAAGCTGCCGAGCTTGAAATCGGCCGCATGGAAGAAGACCTGAAACAGCGCCTTCTTACTATTCATGACAACAATGAAAAGAACAATATGTAAATTTTAAACCCCGGAAGCTCGTGAGCTCCCGGGGTTTTTGGCTGTTTTATTTCTATGGAAAGTATTTCAGCTCGGCTGGAAAGTATTTTAGAAGTTCTGGAAAGTATTTTGTCCTTATTGGAAAGTATTCTTTGCCTTTTGGAAAGTAAGCTCTATTACTGGAAATAATCAATTGCCCAAAGAAAATATTTACCAAAAAAAAACTTAAAAATTAACCCGCCTGAATCACCAAATGCAAACTTCTTTTCAGCAGGCGCAGCGTTTGTTCGACAAACTGCTCCAAAGAATCGGCACTAACGGATTTATTGCCGTACATCATTCGGTAAAATGCGGCCTGCTCTTCTGTAATCGAATCGCTGCTCAAAAACAGATGCAGTACTTCGATGCCTTGTTTTTTTGCTTCAGCAACAGCGTTTGCCGTGTCCACTACACCGTTTTCAGCGTAATTATAGGCAGATGGCTCTCCGTCGGAAAATACCAGCAAAAAGCGATGTTTTTCAGTCCTTCTTTTCAAGCGACTGTTCATCCAGCGAATGGCAAAGCCATCCCGGTTGTCTTCGTGTGCATCCAAAGAAGCAATTTCTTGTGCATGATCTTTGCCACGATCCTCAAACTTATGCATCCACTCAAAATAGTTTGGCTGCTCGGCATCACTCGCCTCGTAAGCATCCTCGTAAAACAGGACGATTTCATGCGGCACGTTCAAACCACGCAGCACATCATGAAACAACAGGACGGCTTGCTTCGTTTCATCCAGTTTATCAAGCATTGAAGCGGATCCATCAATCAATAGGCAAAAAACCGCATCCAACTCCTTAGAAGGTGCCGTTTTTCGGTAAAACGGCTTAGGGCGCTCTTCAATTGCCAGCGGCACCAGTTTTTTTGATAACCTTCCGGCGTTCAAGTTAGTGCGAATTCCTTCTTGTCGCTGAGTCATCCGCTTTTTCAGCTCTTTCAGCAAAGCACGCACGTATGGTGCCTGTTTTTTTCGCCAAGCCTCAATGTCCAGTCGATGATCACCTTGTGCCCGCAGCCTTGATTCGTGAAAAACCACTTGGTCATTGGCAGACCCGAATTTGCCTTCTGCTCTTTTCGGTTGGCTTTCCATTTGTCTGTCTTCCGCATCGCTGTCTTCCAGGTGTTCGCCGCTGGAATCACCTTTAGCGGTTTGTTGCACGTCTCCTGCCCCTTCTTCTTCCCTGCCGCCTTCTGCAAGCTGGGAGTCCCCACGTTCCAGCTCAAACTCCATCGCTGGTGATTCGCTCATTTCAGTTTCCCGGTGCCAGGACTGAAACCACTCTTCAATGGTCTCTATTTCTTCCGACTCGTCCGCTTCTTCCGCCTCTATTCCGGCATGATAATGGAAAGGCGGCGCTTTTTCAACCGATTCGCCAAAAGTGTAATACGTGTGCAGTGCATCTCCCTCGAGCAGAAACTCTGCCCGGTCCATTATACGCTCTACTACCTTTACGGAATCCATCGTTGACTTTGCCTCAAACAAATCTGTCCAAATGAAAAATAGCGACTGAAAGCGCTCATCCATATCCACGTCTATTCCGCGCAAGCGCAAATAAGCAGCATTGATCAACACATCGCTTTTAAAGCCCTTTTTATTGTTTTGTTTAAACTGATCTTCGTGATATTCGGCATAAACCGCTTCCCGCGTTTCAAAAGCCGCCACTGTTCCGGGACGAGCCGCTTTAATTTGTTCGGATAACCGGAACTCTTCAGCGCATAACAACAATTGCTCGCGCAGACTCGGTAAGGCAATACTGTCCCTTTTGAATTTTCTCCATGCGGTCAAGTTGAAATCACGCCAATAGCCCGCAGCCATTAAATAGATATCCGATAGATAACCATTACGTTCAATCCGTTTCGTGCGATGCCGCCAAAAAACACTGATGGACAGGGCGGATTCAGATGGCCGAAGCTCGACCAGTTTACGCGTTGTCACTTTCAAGTATGGGGCATCCGCCAATGCGCCAGCGAGCAACTCCATTTGGTGAAGCATCTTTGTATCGATAGTTTCATTATTAAATTGGATAAATCGATTAACTGACGCCATTACATTCACCTACTTTTTCCAAGTATGAGCCAGATCCATAAACAAATCGCGTTCACTTTCATCATCCAGTTTTTCAGCAATCGCATACTGCACCGCACGCAGCGGATCCATATAGGCTGCTAAAGCCGTTGCATCCAGCAGACTCCGAATTGAAGCAGCTTCTTCGGATAATAAACCGTTCTCTACCTGCTTCATCAAGTCTTCTGCTAAATTCAGCATAAACGCTTTTAAATTCCCGTCCGCTTTTGGAAATTCGCGATCCCATAGCTCCGCCAATTGCTGGCCAGTCAAATATGGGATTGGATAAGCAATGAAACGGTTTTTCAGCGCTTCATTCATAGGCGCGGTCCCAATATAGCCTTCATTGATGGCAGATATCACACCAAAATCAGGATGGGCTTCGATTACTTCTCCAGTAAACGGATTGGTCATCATACGGCGATGGTCCAATGCGCTGTGAAGAATTGGCAAAGTTTCTGCTTTGGCCATATTGATTTCATCGATGTACAGGAAGTGGCCTTTTTTCATTGCTGTTACAACGGGTCCTTCGACGAATTCGATGACGCTTTGACCATCCTGCTGAACCAAAGTTTTAAAGCCCAGTAGCGCTTCTGCGTCCAAATCTACCGAGCAGTTAATGCTTTGCATCGGTTGGCCGAACAATGCAGAAATGCTCTCTGCTAATTTGGTCTTTCCTGCTCCCGTCGGCCCTTTCAGCAATACAGGCTTGCGGAGAACGATTGCCGATAAAATATCCTGCCATAAGTGTTCATCTGGTGCGATGTAACCCGCTTTTCCGATCAATTTATCATAGTTCTCGTGCGTACGTTCATTGCGTTTGGCTATATCCTGTTCAATCAATGACATTTTCTTTCCTCTTTTCCACAGAAAAAGCCGATGCAAATCCATCGGCTTTTTGGTATTCGTTGAGGCTTTAACAGCCAACTATTGTTTCTTATTCAAAATACGTTTTATAAAATCCACCGATTTTTCCGGTATTGTCTACTACGAAAATAAACTCTTCAGTTTCATTTTTCACTTCATATTCTTTACCTGCAGTCAGCACATTGGAAACTAAAAACTTTGCTGCTTCTGTATGCTTGCAAGTTACAGTTCTGATGGTATCTTTCTCAAGCCATTCATTGTGAATCATTGTCCTCATCCTTTTCTATCTGTCTATGTCTTCAGTATAAGGAAAACGCCGGGTAATTTCAAACCTGCTTTGTTTCGACACTCCACAACTATAAATAATTTTTTCAATAGGGAAAAGCGTCTGTACAATTTTTGAGTTGCTCTTACTTTTTTGCAAACTTCGTGCTATACAAATATCGCAGCAGCAACCCGACAATTACAAGAACCGATAACAAAATCAAAAATCCCTGCAAATGGCCAAGTATTGACTCATAGGCATATGGAAATGCTCTCCCCACATTAAAATAAATGAACATCCAGACAAATCCCGCTGTATAGGCAAACAACACATAGCGCAGGAATGGAAAACGGTTTGCACCCACAACATAAGGCATGGCCCAGCGAATTCCAGGAAGGAAAAAGCTGAAGGCAATCGCCCATTCCCCATGCTTTTCTAAAAAAGCACTAAATCGGCTGATTGGACCTTTTAAACGTGTTCGATTCAAGCGGTTCAGCAGCCGATGACCTAAACTGCGACCGATAAAATAAGCAAACGTGTTGCTGGAAATTAAACCTAAGTACGCAGCCAAAAATGCATAAACCGGTTTGAAATAGCTGATTTCCGTCATGACGCCTGAAAATGCAGCAGCTACTTCATTTGGTATCGGCAACCCAAACAACAGCAGCCAATTAAAGACAAACATGCTGAAATAGCCATATTCCTTCACCAATTCAATAAAAAATGAGATATCCATGAACTTCTACCGCCTTTAGGCCTGTTTCCTCTATGATGACAAAAAAAAGATAGTCCTGCAACGCAGGACTATCAGGTTGATCGTTTATATTAAGATTCCAGCAGTAGGTCCTCTGGGTTCTCGATCATGTCTTTGACCATTTTCAAGAAACCAACAGAATCGCTTCCATCGATTACACGGTGATCGTACGAAAGAGCTACATACATCATTGGACGAATTTGAACTTCATCGCCGATTGCGACAGGACGTTTTTGGATGGTGTGCATTCCAAGAATACCAACCTGAGTACCGTTCAAAATCGGTGTAGACATCAATGAACCGAATACTCCACCATTTGTGATGGTGAACGAACCGCCTGACATATCTGCAATCGAAAGTTTTTTATCGCGTGCTTTAGTAGCAAGCTCGCCAATTGTTGCTTCGATTTCAGCAAAGTTCTTTTTGTCCGTATCGCGAACGATCGGTACAACAAGTCCTTCTTCTGTTGAAACGGCAATTCCCACATCATAAAACTGCTTTAGGAGGACATCTGTTCCATCTAATTCAGCATTGACATATGGGTATTTTTTCAAAGCAGCGGTAACTGCTTTTGTAAAGAATGACATGAAGCCAAGTTTTACATCATTATTTTTAAGGAATTGGTCTTTTTTGCGGCTGCGAAGTGCCATCACGTTTGTCATATCGATTTCGTTGAATGTAGTCAACATCGCCGTTGATTGTCTTACTTCAAGAAGACGTTTAGCAATCGTTTGACGGCGTCTTGTCATTTTTTCACGGACGATGCGGCCATTTTCTTCATCCGAAGAAGGGGCAGCTGCTTTTGGTGCATCCACTTTTGCAGCTGGTGCACTTGCTGCAGGTTTCGATCCATGAGCTTCGACGTCTTGTACGCGCACACGGCCCATTGGGTCTATTGGTGTAATAGCTGCCAGGTCGATTCCTTTTTCGCGTGCCAATTTGCGTGCTGCCGGGCTTGCGATTGTGCGGTCAGTTGATGACTGCTCTTCAGCTGCCGGGTCTTTTTCAACAGGCTCTGGAGTTGCAGAAGCATCTGTTTTCGCAGGCTCTTCAGATTTTTGTGGAGCTTCTTCCGTTTTAGGTGCAGCGGCTTCGCCAGAACCTTCGCCAACGATTGCGATGACTTGTCCAACTTCAACTGTATCGCCTTCTTGTGCTAAGTGTTCCTGAACTACTCCAGCTTCTTCAGAAATAACTTCAACGTTTACTTTATCTGTTTCCAGTTCAACGATGAATTCACCTTTTTCAACTGTTTCGCCCGGCTGTTTAAGCCACTGAGCGATTGTTCCTTCTGTAATCGATTCTGCTAATTCTGGTACTTTAATCTCTGCCACAAAAAATTCCTCCTTAGATTATCCTTACAATTTAGCTAATACTTCATCTATGATACGAGCTTGTTCCACTTTATGCGCTTCTCCATCGCCTTCTGCAGGGCTTTGGCGCGGGATGCGTCCAAAGTACTTCACTTCTTTTCCGTCTGCCAATTCACGCAGGTATGGATCTGCAAAAGTCCATGAACCCATGTTTTGCGGCTCTTCTTGTACCCATGCCAATTCTTTGGCATTCGGATAGCGGTCGACAATCGCTTTGATTTTCTCAGCCGGGAATGGATACAGCTGCTCTACACGGACAATGTGTGCCCACTCGTAACCTTTTCCATCTTTCACCCGCTCTGCCAAGTCGATAGCCATTTTGCCGCTTGCGAAAAGAACACGTTTTACTTTTTTCACATCTTTGCCCATATTCGGCTGTTCAATGACCGTCTGGAAATGCCCATCTGTTAGATCAGCTACATCAGCCCCCACTAATGGGTGGCGAAGCAGAGATTTCGGTGAAACGATGATTAATGGGCGAATGGACTCTTCTCCAAGCATTTTGGCCTGGCGGCGCAAAATGTGGAAATAGTTTGCTGCACTGGAGAGGTTAGCGACTGTCCAGTTGTTTTCAGCAGCCATCTGCAAATGTCTTTCCAATCGTGCACTTGAATGCTCAGGTCCCTGGCCTTCATAGCCATGAGGCAAGAGCATAACCAGTCCTGATTTCTGGCCCCATTTTGCACGACCTGCAGAAATAAACTGGTCAAACATCATTTGTGCCATATTGGCGAAATCGCCGTACTGTGCTTCCCAAATCACAAGTGCTTTATCGTTTTCAACATTGTAGCCATATTCAAAGCCCAATACCGACGCTTCACTCAGTGGGCTGTTGTACACAACAAATGACGCTTTAGCGTCTGATATATGATGCAACGGCACAAGTTCATTGCCGTTTTTGTCATCATGCAAAACAAGATGGCGGTGTGCAAATGTACCGCGCTGTGCGTCCTGTCCAGTCAAGCGGATCGGGTTGCCGTCTTGCAAGATCGAACCGAAGGCCAATGTTTCAGCATGAGCCCAATCGATTTTGCCTTTTTCGTTGAACGGATCTTCCCGGCGCTTTAGAATTCTCGCCAACTTGCCGAAAGCTGAGAAATCACTTGGCCAAGACAATAGTTCTTCATTCATCTTCGTCAGAACGTCCTTATCAACGCCAGTTGGCACCTCAGGGTAACCGTTTAGAACAGCTTCTGGAATTTCAAGTTTTGGAAATTCCGCTGACTTATTTTCTTTAACTTTATCGTAAGCTTCCTGCATTTCTTTCTGTGTATCTGCATCAAGCTTTTGTACATCATCTTCTGACAGCACATTTTCCGCCGCCAATTGTTTTCCGTAAAGTTCGCGGACCGTATCATGCTGATGGATGCCATGGTACATCGTCGGATTCGTCACTAGTGGCTCATCCATTTCATTGTGTCCATATCTGCGGTAGCCGATCAAATCAATCAAAACATCTTTTCCGAACTTCTCACGGTATTCAAATGCCAAACGCGCAACAGCCACTACTGCTTCTGGCTCATCGGCATTCACATGAATAACCGGCACTTCAAATCCTTTTGCGGGATCCGAAGAATAATGCGTCGATCTGGAATCAAATTGCTCCGTAGTAAAGCCGATTAAGTTATTGGCGATAATGTGGATGGATCCACCAGTCTGATAGCCTTTAACACGGCTGAAATTTAAGGTTTCCGTTACAATTCCTTGGCCTGGGAAAGCGGCATCACCATGCACAAGAATGGCATAGGATTTTTTCGCATCCACTTTTGCCAGTCCTTTTTGGTCGGTAATTTCCTGGGCTGCACGTGCTTGTCCTGCAACAATCGGGCTGACAATTTCTAAGTGGGAAGGGTTATAAGCAAGTTTTACGCTTGTTCCTTTTGCAGATTTGTAAGCTGCGCCCATATGATATTTCACATCGCCGAACCACCCTTTAGTGATTTGGAGTGAGCCGTCTTCCGGAAGAAACGCGTTGTCTCCAACATGCGCAAAACCGGCGAACATCATTTCATATGGCTTGTTTAAAATATGTGTAAGCACATTTAAACGACCGCGATGCGCCATCCCGATCATGATGTCTTGTGTGCCGGCGGATTCAGATAGACGCACCAATTCATCCATTAGGACAACCAGTGAATCAACGCCTTCGATTGAAAATCGTTTTTGTCCGACAAACGTTCGGTGCACAAACTTCTCAAAGCCTTCAACACGCGTCAACAAATCAAGAACTTGTTTCTTCTTATCGGCATCCAATGTAGGTTTAACTGCACCTGCTTCAATTTTATCCTGCAGCCAGCTGCGTTCCTGCGGCTGAATCACATGTGAAAATTCAAAAGCAACTTTATCTGTATAAAGCGACTTTAAATAATCAATGGCTTGCAATCCATTTGTTACATGGCTCGGTGCATTGTTCAAAAGCAACGAAACGGAAACATCTTTTAAATCCTGATCGCTAAGGCCATATGTTGATGCTTCTAAGCGGGAAGTATCTTTTGGCTGATCTTTCAACGGATAAATATCCGATGCCAGATGGCCATGTGCGCGAATTGCTTCAGCCAAATTAACAGCAGCCAAAACTTTTTCAAAATTAGTAGGGTCTAAAGTTTTTGTAACTGAAGGCTGTTCGCTTGTAGAAATTTCTACTTCAGTAGGTGGTCCATATTGCTTAAAAAGTTCGACGTATTCTGGATCAAGCAATTCCGGCGACTCTTGATACAGATCATACATCTCCATTATGTATCCCAAGTTAGGGCCTGTAATGGAACTCCATGGGGATTTGGCATCTGAATAATTGCTAGACATTAAAAAAACCTCCAACTATTTGTTTGACGGCAGTCATACTAATTTGTTATATGTCTCATTTATTTTATCATGCATCCCACTAGACATAAAGCAGAAGGCGTTATAGCAATAAAAGATTAAAATTCCCTATCAATCTTACTACTTCCAGAATGAAAAACAAAGCATTTCCGTGAAAAGATTCACACACTTTTGTGTAAAGCGCTTTCATTATTTGCAGTGATTTACATTATGCGGTTTTTGCTTATTTAAGAAGACGTATAAAGGTAGCATTTCCCTTTTCCGTTGCTCTTGGCTACATAGAGGGCAGCATCCGCTTTTTTGACCAGATCATCAAAATCGTTTCCATGAATGGGATATACAGATATGCCGATCGACGAACTTGGCGTGAAATGATGTCCATTTATTTCCCATCCCTCAGCCAACGTTTGGTTGATACGGCCAATAATTTTTTCAATATGCAATTGGCTTTCTTCAGGAGCAATTCCGCAAAGTGCTACGAGAAATTCGTCGCCGCCTATCCTGGCAGCCAAATCCCCTTTACGCAAACTCTTTTTGATCGCTTGGCCAAAATGATAGATAAAGTCATCTCCCACATCATGTCCAAACTGATCATTGATCGATTTAAAATTATCTCCATCCATGTAGAGCAATGCGATATGTTCGCCATTTTTTTCCGCGTGCTCTTTCATTTGTTGAAATTTTTTGACCATTAAACGGCGATTTGGCAAAGTAGTCAAACTGTCGTGATAAGCCATGAAGTGGAGCTGCTCTTCCAGTTGTTTTCTTTCTGTTATATCGAACAATATTGATAGTACTTGGTAAATGTTTCCGTTCACTTCCAACAACGGAATAATGGTTGCATCGACCCAAAAAATTTCGCCATTTTTTTTCATGCTCTGGAGCTGACCGCGCCAGATAGTGCCTTGCAAAACTTCTGCCCGTATTTTTTCATACTCTTCAGTAGACACGATCGCTTCTCCAATATCATAAACATTCAAACCTATTAATTCTTCAGGCATGTAGCCAGTAAGCTTGTTTAAATTATCATTGACGAACTCTATCGTACCAGACAGACTCCATATTGCGACCAGCGCTGCGTAATTAAGCGCATCTTTGTAGCTTTCCAGTATATTCTCTGTCTTTTTCAGCTCATTTTTCAACAGCAGTTCACTGGTCAACTCGCGAAATACAACATGAAATGCCCGGATAATACCATTTTCATTAATTGGCGAATAACTTGCTGAAAATTTCGCCATCGTGCCATCGCCTTTTCGACGCTTCATAAGGAGCGAAGAACTTTTGGATCCAGGGACAAATTGATCAATAAGGTCTTTGCCAGACCGAAATAGTTCTTTTTGATGGTCGGGCAAATCTTTAAAGTAGCGATTGATCCACGTTTCTTTTTTGACACCAAATGTTTTTTCATAAGCTGGGTTCAGATCAATGATCATGTACTCTGCAGAAATCATGAGCATAGGATCGACCGAGTTTTGTACCAATGACTGATAGAACAGGTAGTCCTCTTCCACTTTTTTCTGCGAGCTTACATTTTTTGTTACTGCCAATACGAATCTTTGTCCGCCAAATTCAATGGGAGTCAATTCTGTTTCCATCGCAGCAGCATTGTCACTGAACAAGCTGTAATCACGGTAAGTACGCTTCTCACCCACCTTCAAAGCAATGAGATATTGTTTTTTAATTTCTCTGGACAGCTCATACGGCATGCTCTCATCCAAACTTGTACCCACCAATTCTTTTTTGAAAATAATTAAACAAGCAGGATTGACATACACATAGTCAAATGTGTCGCCATTTTGTTTCATAAAAAAAACTGGATCTTTTGCATTTTTATAAAGAAGATCCAACTGTCCCACCGTAAAAGGCATTGGCATCTATTTCACCGCTTTCCATTATACAAATTGTTTTGAGATGGTAGAAATGTGCTCAATAAACTCTTCGTAATGCACTTGTTCATTCAGGGGTTCAGAGGCCAAGATGCTGCTTTCCTCCACATTTTCCGACCAGTTGAATTTCATTGCCGATAAATAAGTCGCATTGCCGGTAAGCTGCAGGTGAAGGTCCTCACCTTGCTTGGAAATGGAACACTTCACCATGCCTCCTGGGTTGTAGACCGAAACATCCCCGTAAGGCATCAGCCCTGCCATACAAACAATCAATGCAGAAGCGGTCATCGCGGTTCCGCAAGCATTGGTAAATCCAACACCCCGTTCATAAGTTCGGACAAATATACCGTCCTCCATTGGCGTTACGTAACTAACATTGACCCCATCAGAAAAATATTCGTTTTTGCCATTAAAGTATTGCGCCCATTGCTGCTGGTGACTGACATCCCTTTGCAGTTCAGATGGAACAATCCCGATCAAATGCGGATTGGGAACTGATACTGCAGAAAAGGGAATTTCTTCTGAAACAAATGGCAAGGCTTGATGAATCCATTCGCGATTGTCTCCGTAGCTCATAGGCAAGCTGCTAAGCGAAAAAGAAACCGGCGAGATTTCAACCGAGTAGGTTTCGATTCCCTCATTCAAGGTTTCTTCATGTTTCACACGAAGAGAAGCTTTCATGGTTTCGATGACCGCTTCCTGCATTCCGTCCCGTTCACAAACAAACCGGGCTACGCAGCGCAGGCCATTTCCACACATCGATGCTTCTGATCCATCATTATTAAAGACACGCATTTTTGCATGTGCCACTGCAGATGGCAATATCACTAATATCCCATCAATTTCTGGATCCAACGCAGAAAGCTGGATAGCCAGCTGTGCAAAATCAGCACGTTCTGCAGATTCAAACATATAGAAGGTATTCATAGAGCCATGAACTTTTAACATTGTCATTTCCATTTCAGTCACCTCTTCAAATATACTCGGCGTTATTTTGTATAGGACGAAACCAGTTTCGCCATTTCCGCAGCGGTAATCGGTGCTTCCGCTTGTGTCATGGTTTCAATTAATTGGTCTTTATCAGCTTGCAGACGATCCAGCTCTTCCATAAACCGGTCAGCCGACAGCTCTTCTTCTTCAACCACATGGGCAAATCCTTGTTTTTCAAACAAATTGGCATTCAATATTTGGTCGCCACGGCTTTTTTGCATAGAAAGCGGCACGAGCAGCATGGGCTTTTTCAATGCCAAAAATTCAAAAATGGAATTGGACCCTGCCCGAGACACCACAAAATCGGTCATGTGCAGCAAATGCGGCAGTTCATGCGTCACGTATTCAAACTGGTGGTAATTCACATGGACGTTCAGTTCCGGCATGCTATTGCCTTTGCCGCATAAGTGAATAATATTAAACTGTTCCAACAGCCGTTCCAAGTTGTTTCGGACAGCTGAATTGATCATCGCCGAACCTTGGCTTCCACCCATAACCAGTAAGACGGGCCTTTTGTTATCAAAAGGACAAATTTCCTGCCCTTGTGCTGCCGATCCCTCCATCAGTTCGCTGCGAATGACAGATCCCGTACACGTCGATTTCGTACTTGGCACGTGCGCCAAAGTTTCTTTAAAGACTGTAAAAATATGATCAGCAAATGGCAAAGCTAACTTATTAGCAAGTCCTGGTGTCACATCCGATTCATGGATAATAACCGGCACAGACATCATTCGCCCAGCCATGACGACCGGTACCGAGACAAATCCACCTTTTGAGAAAATTGCGACAGGCTTGGTTTTGCGGATAATATTAAGTGCCTGTGTCAGTCCAGCCCCTACACGGAAAGGGTCCGAAAAATTCTTAGTCGAAAAATAACGTCTTAATTTACCGCTGGAAATGGGGTGATACGGGACCGATGGAAACGAATCGCGGATCAGTTCGTTTTCAATCCCTTCTTTGGAACCAATGTATTCAACGTGAAAACCTAAATTTTTCAGTTCTGGTATTAATGCTTGATTTAGGGAGACGTGTCCTGCGGTTCCGCCTCCGGTTAATAAAATGGTTTTGCTGTTCATTGCTAGTCCTACTTTCATCTATTAATTTGGCGCAGCCAGATTTGCTTTAGCGCAATACCATCTATGCTATACTGGATTTCATGTGTTAAATTGGAATCGGATAACATAAAACATTGAATTCACTACATAATGATTTAGCTTTTCTTGAATTGCAACTTCGTTTTACTTTATTTTCAAAATTGAAGATGGATTGCCTTTTCATCCACTAGCTTTTTCAGCACCAACGCATCCATCTATGCTAAAAGTTGCCGGTGCAATGCAAAAATTAATTTTAGGGATTGGCGGGGGAAAGAAGTATGTACCAAACAACTACCAAAAAAGAAAAAATGCTGCTGCTACTAAAAATTGTGTTTCCGATTCTTGTTACGCAAGTCGCGATGTATATGGTAACATTTTTCGATATTTACATGACTGCCCGCTACGGAACAGAAGATTTGGCTGGTGTTTCTATTGGGTCATCCTTTTGGGTTCCCGTTTACATCGGATTAGCCGGTATTCTCATGTCCATTACTCCAATTGTAGCACAATTGATGGGGGCTAAGAAAAAAGAACAAGTAAAACAATCCGTCCAGCAAGGAATTTATTTGGCTGTCCTGCTGGCCGCAATTGTCTTTGCCTTTTTCTATTTCGGCATCGACTACCTGCTTGCATTTATGGATCTCGAACCGGTCGTTGCTGATGTCGCGAGCCGCTACATCTTTGCGATGTCGATTGGGCTGATTCCGTTATTTGTTTACAATGCTCTGCGCTCGTACATTGATGCACTTGGAGCGACCCGTGTAACAATGGTCATCTCGCTATTGTCCACACCGATTAATATTTTCTTCAACTACTTGCTGATTTTCGGAAAGTTTGGTTTTCCGGAACTTGGAGGCGTTGGCGCCGGACTCGCATCGGCCATTACTTATTGGCTGATTCTTGCCATTGCCATTTGGATCATCCATACAAGAAATCCATTTAACGCTTATAATATTTTCCGCAAGTGGCCAAAATTTTCATTGAGCAGCTGGATCGAAATCAGTCGAATCGGTGTACCAATCGGCATTTCAATCTTTGTGGAGACCAGCATTTTCTCTGCCGTCACTTTTCTCTTGGCAGTTTACGGCACTGTCACCATCGCAGCTCATCAAATTGCCTTGAATTTCGCCTCTCTGCTTTATATGCTGCCGCTCAGCATCTCCATGGGTGCAACGATCTTAGTCGGCTATGAAGTCGGCGCCAAGCGCTTCCAGGATGCCAAACAATACAGTTGGCTGAGCGTCGGATCCGCTGTCGGATTAAGCTCTCTGTCCGCTTGTGTTCTGTTTTTCATGCGCAGTGAAATTGCCGCTTTGTACTCATCTGACCCGGTAGTGGTTGAACTCGCTGTGCAATTCCTGCTGTTTGCAGCGTTGTTCCAATTGTCGGATGCGATTCAAGCACCTGTCCAAGGAGCACTCCGCGGCTACAAGGACGTCAACATCACCTTTGTCATGGCGCTTGTGTCTTACTGGGTTATTGGTTTGCCTTCTGGTTATTTGCTCGCCAACTTCACCGACTTTGGTGCTTTTGGCTACTGGATCGGCCTGATTATTGGCTTAACGGCAGGTGCGATTACCTTGTCTATTCGCTTGCTCTCGATTCAAAAAAGAATTTCTGGTCAAACAGCCACTCACAAACAAGCAGTAAAATAAAAACTGGCAAGGAAAATGATTAATTTTCCTTGCCAGTTTTTTTAGTCGGATTGCCTAAGTATTTAAACACATAAGCACATTAGCGGGAAGCAAGATTTTTGTACAATGCACTCAAGCCGCTTTTTTCGGACGCCGATAAATCCGAAGCTTCGATTCGAGCCAATGCCAATGCTAACTTTTCCGCTTTGGATTTTCGAACACGTGGATGGGTCAGTTCATCGTTCAATTCAATCAAAATGTTTTTTTCAAGGTCCAGATGTGTTGAAATCCCTGCCACAGCTTTACGATCTGACCAAAGTTTACGGTACGATTCAATCACGGCAACTCGACTCCTTCCAGCCCTTCCCCTATCACAACCACCTGGTTTTGCATCTTTATATATTCCGGAAGCCACTGTGCCATCCCATATGCAAACTGAAAGGCGTGTGGGTATTTATCTCCTTCAAGCGGCACATACCCCTTAATGCGAAACACAGAATCAGGCAAAGCTCGAAGCCATTCTTCAAACTTTTCACGTTGGACCGGCGCATTAAACTGAAGAACTTTCGCATTCAAATTCATTTTTGCAACAGGAGTTTTCACAACGTCTTCTGCCGCTGTAGGCGTTATTTTTTCCAATGCTGAAAATGGTACTTTGGCATGGACCGTTTGGATAATTTGTGCTGTCGGATTTAGCGACTGAATTTCATAAGTTACCGTGCCTTGTTCAGCATCGGTCAATAAATCCATTTTATTGGCGAGAATAAGATCGGCATGGCGGATCTGTTCCAAAAATAGAGAACGGATCTGCGGAGACAAGCGATTGCGGTCCATCCAGCGTTTGCTGTCTGCTACCGTTACAATTCCCTTAAAGTTCAACTGTTCAGCAAACAAAGGTGAAAAGATGGCATCCAATGCTTCTACCGGATGCGCCGCACCTGTTGTTTCGATCAACAATACATCAAACTCTTCTTCAGCCAGTAAAGTTTGAATTTGTGCTTCAGATTTCTCTGATCCCGTGCAGCAAATACAGCCATCAAGAATTTCTTTTAACGGCACTCCATCCTCTACAGAATCCGAATCCATGTTCATTTTTCCTAATTCATTCATGAAGACTGCCGGCTTTAAGCCTTGGCTTTTCATTTGGCTGATCATGCTTTTTAGCAGCGTCGTTTTGCCACTTCCTAAAAATCCGCTGAACAAATATACATCTTTCATGTTCTCATCCTTTCTTTTCCTGAAGAAAAGGCCCGCCTAAGCGGACCTTTAACATCACTCTTCAGTTTCTTCTGATGCAGCTTCATTTTCTTCTGACGGTATAATTCCAGCTTCTTCCATCAAAATATCTTTTGCTTGCAACAGTTGTGGATCTTCATCTTCAATTTTCTGGCGTAATGCATCCATAACTGCGACTGTACTGTCCCCAGTTAAGATACCCGTTACTTCCAGGTCATTTTCTTCTTGGAACGTTTCAACAGCTTCTGTCATTTGCTCTTCGAAGACGCCGTCTATATCACCAACTTCATAACCTAGCGCTTCAAGCATTTGTTCAGCAGTTTCCACTTGGTCAGAAATGACGCCATCTTGCAGTTCCAATGAAGTATCTAAAACTGGAAGAGATGCATACTCTGGATAGGCGACTTCCACATCCGGCTCGATTCCTTTTTCATGAATCCAATTGCCATCAGGTGTCAGCCATTTAGCTGTTGTAAATTTCAGATTAGAGCCGTCTTGAAGATCATTAGCAGTTTGAACTGTCCCTTTGCCGAATGTTTTTTCTCCAACTAATTGGATATCAGCCGATTCTTTCATCGCTCCAGCTAAAATTTCAGAGGCTGAGGCGCTGCCGCCATCAATTAACAAAGTAACAGGCACTTCGATTTTGGTACCTGGTGACGACATGTAAATTTCGGGTTCTGCACCTTTTGCCTGTACTTCAAATAAAGGGTTGCCATCTTCAATAAACAAGTTGGAAATATCAAGTGCTACATCCAGCAAGCCACCCGGGTTTTGGCGAACGTCCATCACGACCGCTTCCATTCCTTCAGCTTCCATCGCTTCAATGGCATCCAATAGTTCTTGGTAGGTGTTTTCAGAGAAGCTTGTCACTTGAATATGGGCCACATTGTCTCCGATCATTTCTGCGTACACGGTCTCAATTGGTATTTCATCGCGAACGATGGTGATGTCAATTGGATCAGTGTTTTCCCCGCGTTGAATGGTTAAAGTAACTTCAGTTCCTTTTTCACCACGAATCAGCATAACAGCTTCAGTTGTGGTAAAACCTTGAATGCTTTCACCGTCAACTGCTAGAATTTGATCATTTGGCTGAACGCCTGCTTCTTCAGCTGGTGAATTTCTAATGGGTGATACCACCGTTACATATCCACCACGTTCCTGCACTTCTGCACCTATCCCCTGGAAACTGGACGAAATCCCTTCCAGAAATTGCGATGCTTCTTCTTCATTCAAGTAATCGGAATATGGATCTTCCAATGAATCAACCATACCGTTAATGGCTCCGTTCACAAGAACTTCTCGGTCAACTTCTTCAAAATATTGATCTTGTATTTGATCATAAGCTGTGTAAAGTTTTTCGAACTCACGTCTTTCTGGTGAATTGACTTCCACTGCTTTGTCGTCGCCAAACGTCAATGCAAAAACGGTCAAACCTGCCGTAGCTATTATCAAAAGAAACACAAGCATTATAAATGAGAATGTCTTCATCTTAATAGTGTGCGACGGCGATTCTTCTACTGGCGGAATCTGTTCGTGCTCTTCCTCCGGACGTTTATCATCCATCTATTTCACCACTTTCATAATTGCTGCAGAGCCAAGAATATGAAAAGAAAAAGACTGCCGAGACAGTCTTTTTGTTATGTTTCGCTTTTCTTTATTGTCTAGACTTCAGCCCCCAGCTACACGGGCGCTTGCGCTTTTCTTCTTGTCCAGACTCCAGCGCCCAGATTCTAGGGTCATAAGCCACCCTGGCTGTGCGGCTGAAGAAACGCCACTTCGCCAGTGCGTCTTATGCCCGTCGAATCTACACGGGCGCTTGCGCTTTTCTTTCTACTCTTGTATTGCTGCGTCCAAAGCCACGACAATCATATCGTTGAATGTTGTTTGGCGTTCTTCAGAAGTTGTTACTTCGCCCGTCAACAAGTGATCGCTGACAGTCAGGATTGATAATGCCTGACGGCCAAATTTTGCAGCCAATGTGTAAAGGGCTGAAGATTCCATTTCAAGTGCTAGCACACCGTACTGCGCCCATTTTTCATGTTCTGCAAATTCGTTGTAGAAAACATCTTCGGTAAAGACATTTCCGACACGCAAGTTCAATCCTTTTTCAACGCCTGCGTTATATGCTTTCAACAATAAATCAAAATCAGCTGTTGGCGCATAGTTGATGCCGTTGAAAATAATTTCATTCATTTTTGAATCGGTTGAAGCACTTTGTGCCAAAATGACGTCGCGGACTTTTACGTCTTTGTGGATTGAACCGCAAGTTCCAACGCGGATCAATTTTTTCACATCATACTCCTGCATTAATTCTGTTACGTAGATAGAAATCGACGGTACGCCCATTCCTGTTCCTTGTACGGAAATGCGTTTTCCTTTATATGTTCCGGTATAACCAAACATATTGCGGACTTCATTGTATAACGTTACATCTTCCAAAAAAGTTTCCGCTATGTATTTTGCGCGGAGTGGATCTCCTGGCAGTAAAATTGTTTCAGCGATATCGCCTTTTTTTGCATTGATATGAACACTCATTTAAAAAACCTCACTTTAATATAGTCGAATTAATCATACTGTTTTTTTTCCTATAGTGCAATGACCAGCATTATTCGCCCGCGTATTCTTCCCAAATTTCATCAAAGATGGACGCTCTCATGACAGGATGCGCCTTTTCTTCGACATATTTGGACAGCTGGTCGAAGTTTGAAGATGATTTTGGAAAAGAGTGGTCCAAAAACATCGAGTCTGCAAATCGGGAAAAATCATCTTCATGCAGTTTTCCACGGTATTTTAATGCAAATTGATAAAATGATCGGTCCATGAAAGGCTCCTTCCAGATTTTAAGCAAAAAAAACCCGGACAGTTGTCCGGGCAACTTATTATTCAAACAGTTTTTTGTATTCGGATAAGCCTTCTGCTTCCAATTGCTCTTTTGGAACAAAACGAAGCGCTGCTGAATTGATGCAGTACCGCAGGCCGCCAAGAGATGACGGACCATCCGGGAACAAATGTCCAAGATGAGAGTCGGCAGTCTCAGAACGTACTTCCGTTCTTCTCATGCCATGGCTCGTGTCCAAGTTCTCTTTTACTTCAGATCCTTCGATCGGCTTTGCAAAACTCGGCCAACCGCAATGCGCATCAAATTTGTCCAAAGAACTGAACAATGGTTTGCCAGAAACAATATCCACATAGATGCCTTCTTCAAAATGCTGGTCGTATTCTCCTTGGAATGGCGGCTCTGTGCCACTTTCCTGGGTTACATGATATTGCATCGGTGTTAATTTAGCTTTCAAGTCTTCTTTCATGATTGTCCACCCCAATTCTTTTCAATAAAAGCTGTCCGCCCGGAACCAACCGAATAACGATTGTAATGGGCAGGGTTTTTCTTATAATAATCTTGATGGTAAGTTTCTGCCAAATAAAACGGTTTTGCTTCAACAATCGGTGTCGCTACAGGTTTTTGAAATCTGCCGGAATTGTCCAGTTCCTGCTTGGATTTTTCAGCAGCTTGCTGCTGTTCTTCAGAATGATAAAAAATCGCTGTTTGGTAAGACTCCCCACGGTCAAAAAATTGTCCCCCAGCATCAGTTGGGTCAATTTGTGTCCAAAATACATCAAGTAATTTTTCGTAAGGAAAAATGTCAGGCTGGAACGTGATTTGGACTGCTTCAACATGTCCTGTAGCATTCGAGCATACTTGCTCATAGGTCGGATTCGGCAATTCGCCGCCTGTATAGCCGCTCACTACTTCTTCAATGCCATCCAAAGAATCAAATGGTTTGACCATGCACCAAAAACAGCCTCCTGCAAATGTCGCTTTTTCCGTTTTCATATGCTCACTCCGTTCCCTATGGTTCAATTGTCACCAATAACCGAATATCGTCTTCTTGCAAGTTGAACGATGCTGCCCGCACTGAGATGCCATCATCCAACGGAATTTCCGTCAGTTTCAGCAGCACTTCTTCGTCGGCAGGCATCACTTCCATAAATTCTGGAAGTTCAACTGAGTCTCTAAGCAACTTTAACGCAGATTCAGGCGGAATATCCAGCATGCCGACTTCAACTGACTTTTGTTCCAACAATAAATTGCCATCTTCTTGAACAAGTGGTTCAAACTTCATTAATATTGGCAAGGTCACTGAAAAGATAGTCAGTTCGGTTGATATGCTGACGTCGTCATTAACCGACAGCGCCAATGGAATGGGTTGATCTTTCATTGCATCCTGTATATACGTATTGGCTATTCCTTCAAAATCGGCTTTCGTGGTGTTGACGACAACTGTATTTCCAGCAGTCGATGAATTTTGCAAGGCTTGGTAAGTTGTATGGTCCTGAGATGGAGTGGTTACGTAAACAACAAGTCCCACTAAAGCTAGAGCATTTACAGCCAAAAGTACAAAGAAAGCAAAACGCCATTTTTTCATTTGTCACCACCCCTTATTCTTCATAGCTTATCCCGCATTCTTCCATCCGTTCCAACATGCGTTCGGCAATAAGGTCATACCCATTGCTGTTCGGATGGAAAAAATCTGAATGATAAACCAAATTCTTATTGCCGACAAACAAATCGCTGACAGGCACAAAGCATGCCTGAGGATCTTGTTCAACTCTTTCCTCCATCGCCTCATTATAGGATGCGATGATTTGATCAAATTCTTCCACTTCATCCGTGATCAGCGAAAACGGATTGTAGATGCCCATGACGATCATGGGCGCATTCGGGTTGATTTCCCGAATTGCCATGAAGATTGTGTTAAATCTATTTTCATAGAGGACCAGTTCACCCTCAAATGCTTCCATATTCAGTGAAAACAAATCGCGCTTGATGATTCGCATCACATCGTTGCCACCAATTGTCAGCGACAAATAATCAGCTTCCGCGACAGGTCCGGTCAGTTCACCTTGTTGAATCATGGCCAGAAGCTGGTCGCTGCGGCGTCCGCGCTTAGCTGTATTTTCAACGGCAACACCTTCAATTCCTTGCCAATTTCGAATCTCGTTTGCCAATCGACCCGTGTAGCCGCCCAAGTTTTCTTCATCACCTACACCTTGAGACAAGGAATCCCCAAGCGCCGTCATCACAACGGCTTGAGGTATGAAATTTGGCGGAATGGTATATGAATTGATTAATGGTTCGGTTCTTACTTGTGCTTCTTTATCGCCAAAGATAAAAGTTGGACTGCATCCCGCTACTATACCCATGGACAAAATGATGATGAACAGGATGCGCTTCAATTTTTTCTCTCCCTTTCAAATCAATCCGTATAATACATAAAACCAATGGCTCCAATTCCTGTGTGCGTGGAGATGACCGGCGTTGTAAAATCAAATTTAATATCGGTAAAACCTGTTTCCTTAATTTTTTCACGAAGTGGTTCCGCCATAGCCAGACCATTTGCTTGGGCTATGCCAACACCTTTCACAATTTTCCCTGCTGTCCGGTCCACAAAGTCTTTCATCAAGTATTCAACTACTTGCTTATGGCTTCTCACTTTAGCAACTGGTGTGTATTCCCCGTCATCCAAAGACGCGATTGGCTTAATCTTCATTAACGATCCTAGCAATGCGCGGCCTTTTCCGATGCGCCCACCTTTAACCAAATTATCGAGGGTGTCCACAACCACAAAAAGCTTCGTATTCAGCCGAATTTGTTCTACCCGCGCAACAATTTCTTCCATTGATTTCCCATCTTTCGCCATATCGGCCGCTTCAAACACTTGAAATGCCAGAGCATGGGAAATATAACGCGAGTCGATGACCGTAACGTCTGAATCCGTCAGTTGAGCTGCTGCTTTCGCCGATTCAACCGTGCCACTCATTCCACCAGTCATATGAATGGAAAGGATTTGATCTCCCGTTTTCCCGAGTTCATCATATAGTTCCTTAAATACTCCTGGAGCTGGCTGTGAGCTTTTTGGCATTTCATCCGAGTTTTTCATCAGCTCCAGAAAAGATTCCGGGTCCAAGTCTACACGGTCTAAATATGTTTTTCCGCCAATTTGAATGGTTAGCGGAACCACATGTAAATTGTATTTTTTGATGACTTCCGGCTTTAAATCCGCAGTCGAGTCCGTGACAATGTGAATTTTCGGCATGCAAAACACTTCCTTCTTCGCTTTAGTTTAAGTAAATAGTCGATAAACAACCACTGATAGGGCTGCTAGTTTAATGGCTGGGATCCGAAAAAACATTTAACTGACAGGATTTTTAGAGAGCTCTGATTGAAGAGCTGCTTCGATTCGTGAACGAATCAGTTCGATTGCTGATTTGGCTCCTAACTCTTTGATTACTTCCGAGGAAACTTGTTCGAGCAATTGAACTGTTACAGTTGCTGCCATAATTTTGTTGTTGTTTTTTTCCATAATATCAGAAGTTCCGGAAATCGCAATCGGCAAGATTGGGACATTGGCATCTTTCGCAATGCGCATAAAACCGGATTTGAACTCACCCATCCCCTGCCCTTTGCTTCTGGTGCCTTCCGGAAAAATGAGGATGGAGTGGCCTAGTTTCAGTTTTTCAACGGTATCAGTGATTGATTTTAAAGCACTCCGGCGATCGGTACGGTCCAAAAACACACAGTTCATCTCTTCCATATACATCGGAATGATCGGCATTTTCTTCACTTCTTTTTTGGAAATAAAGCCAAACGGTTTGGGAATAGTTGACAGCAAGACCGGAATATCAAAATTCCCTTCGTGGTTACTGACAAAAAGGACAGGCCCAGCAGGAAGATTCTCCAAACCTGTTACGGAAACAGTACTTTTCGTTCGTTTCATAATGCCTGTCGCCCATTTTTGAGGCTCCGAGTGAATCAACTTGTCGTACTCCTCAATACTCAGCTGTGGTTTTTGTTTAATGAATTTTTTCAAATGAACAGCACTGATCGGCAAATAGCCAAATAGGAATGAGAAAGTCCGGACCGAATTAAGCATAATCTTTTTTCTTTTTGCGCCGCTCATATACTTGATACGAAAATGGCACTTCGTTTGAGATTTGCTGCTCTGACTCTGAAACAAGCTTCCATTCACGGCCGTATTCCGGAAAATACGTATCCCCTTCAAAAGTTTGGTGAACGAGCGTGATATACAGTCGGTCAGCGTCATCTAAAATCGAATTAAAAATCTGTTCGCCGCCAATAATCATCACTTCTTCATGAAACTCTTTAGCCAATTTCACAGCGTCCTGCAGATTATGGACCACATCTACGCCTTCTGCCTGATAATCGTCGTTGCGTGTCACAACAATGTTGCGGCGTTTTGGAAGCGGGCGGCCAATGGATTCAAACGTATTGCGCCCCATGACGATGCCTTTTCCGATTGTCTGCTCTTTGAAATACGCCAAGTCAGCTGGAATGTGCCAAGGCAATTCGTTGTCTATTCCGATGACCCGGTTGGGATCATGCGCTACCATCAATGAAATCATAAATCTTCCTCCTATCCCGCTTTTAACGGGAGTGAACTTTAAGTATGGACCGTTAAACTGCGACCGGCGCTTTGATCCGTGGATGCGGATCATAGCCTTCGATGGTGATATCTTCTAATTTCAGGTCAAAAATGGATGCGATGTCTTCGTTGATTTTTAAGGTTGGCAAAGGTTTGGGTTGTCTGGTCAATTGCTCCTTGACTTGCTCCATATGATTGGAATACAAGTGGGTGTCACCTGTCGTATGGACAAAATCACCGACTTCCAAATTGCATTCGCGCGCAATAAGATGCGTCAACAGCGCATAGGAAGCAATATTAAATGGCACGCCCAAAAAGACGTCTGCACTGCGCTGGTACAGCTGACAGGATAGTTTGCCATCTGCTACGTAGAATTGGAACATGATGTGGCACGGCGGCAAAGCCATGTCGTCAATGAATTCCGGGTTCCAAGCGGTCACGAGGTGGCGGCGCGAATCTGGATTTTGTTTGATGGATTTGATGACGTTCTTTAATTGGTCAATGGTGCCGCCTTCAGTTGTCGCCCACGAACGCCATTGCTTGCCGTAAACCGGTCCAAGATCTCCATATTTTTCCGCAAACTCCGGATTTTCAATGACTTTTCGCTGAAAACTTTGCATCTCCAATTTATACAGTTCTGCAAACTCCGGATCTTTTTGCGCACGCCGTCCAAAGTCGGACATGTCGGGCCCTGCATATTCCTCACTTGCTATCCACTGGGCAAATGCCCATTCATCCCAAATATGATTATTGTCCTGAAGTAAAGTTCGGACATTTGTATCGCCCTTAATAAACCAAAGAAGTTCTGAAACGATTAGGCGAAATGCTGTTTTTTTAGTGGTCATCAGCGGAAATCCTTCGCTCAAATCAAATCGCATCTGGTGGCCGAAGACACTTAAAGTGCCTGTGCCGGTCCGGTCTTCTTTTGTCGCTCCATTATGTAAAACGTGTTCGCATAAATCTAAATATTGCTTCATGTAATTCGCCTCCATTGTTATGTTTAATCATAACAATACTGCCTGTGTTAATAAAGCATGACAGTTATTTCAAATATCGCTCTGGCTGCTGAACTTATTGCATTAAAGAGCACAATTAAAGATGATCCTTATTTTAACTTATATAAATGGTGCAAAACAAAAAACCGCCACAAAGTGAACGGTTTAGGAAAGCCATTTGGGCGGCGTATTTTTGGACCAATAAATATCGCCAACGGTAATGTGTTTTTGGAAATCATCTTCGGCTAGATGGTAATGAAAATTGAAGGAATAGCCCACTTGCGGCTTTTTTTCCGTTCTCACATGGAAACGAATCTCATCTTTGTTGGTTTCGGTATCATACACATGGAAAATCTTTTCCGAGTAGTCGCCTGACGGCTTTTCAGAAATGGCCAATTTGTTCAATTTGCTGGTGTCTAGTGTAGCCAAATGCATGTCAATTGCCTGTTGGATGTTTGGAAGAATCATCGTCTGGAACTCATCTTGAATGACAGGGCCAATCCGCGAACCGAATTTTAAATAAGATTGCTCTTCAGCAGACTGGTGGACTGTGTCGAGTATGGATACGCTGGTGTCGTAAAATTCACTCGGGTCGATCCAATCATAGAAATATTGTTTGTTATCGCTTTCAGCAGCGTGTGATTTGGGTTGTCCTTTTTCGTCTAGAAGCGACTCCCAAATTAAATGATTCGGGGAGATCGCACCTAATGTCAAAACGGCAACTGCAATCATCAGCGACTTTTGCCACCAATTTTTCATCAACATCACCTTTTCATTTATGAACATTTTAGTAACACGTTTGCTTATTTATACGATTTATATTGGTAAAGGTTTCATCTTCTTGAAATTCATTGTACAATAAAGTCATTAACAACGCCTTGTTTTTTTTGAAAAGGAGGAATTTTCATGGATGCATCATTATTGATTGGACTGGGTCTCCTGTTTATGCTCGGATACTTGACTTCGCTTTCTTTTACAGACTAATATGCACACAAAAAGAACCTTCTGGACAATTCAGAAGGTTCTTTTTGTGTCTATTTTATGGCTGAATAGTAATCACACCGTAATGGAATTTTGTATTTGGCCGAACGCGCCGGACAAATCCAAATCGTTCAAAATCCCCTGAGCGGAAGTGAGCTTTTAACACAACCGATTTGCGTGCCACCCGTCTTGCTTCAGCAACCCACCCGTCTGTCAATTGCTCTTGGTTGGCAGGTCCTCTGAGCGGAGCAAAGTTGGAAGCCTCGGCAATTTCCTCAGTAAACATTGGATCCATATAGATCACATCAAACGAATCGGATTCGAGCGTCTCCAGAAATGAGACCGCATTGGATGAAATCACGTTGATGCGCTGCATTGCCTGTTCTAAATGAGGCATCTCCTTATACCCTTTCAAGCCCTCTCCAACAACGTAGGCAAGAATGGGATGGCTCTCGCAACCAACGATCCTGCCATCCTCACCAACACGCTGAGAAGCCACGATCGAGTCTGAAGCTAAACCCAAAGTACAGTCTAAAAAAGAATCTCCAGGTTCGAGTCCTGAAACTTCGATGACCGGATCTTGTTCAAGCGGCCGTTTTGTCCGGAAAGCCGCGGAATTGGGATGAAAAAAGAACGGCTCCTTTTTACCCAATGGGTAAAACTCAAGCCGTTCTTTTAAACAGACCAGCACATCTGCCTCTTCATCTGCATGCAATTTCTCAATAGAACGTTTGTTGCGAGAGACTTGCATAAGCGAAAGATCTGCCGAAACACGAGCTGCCCGCTCCAATGTGTATGAAGTTGGCCGGTATGCTGTCGTTACTACTGTTTTCACTGAGCTGCCACCTGTTCAAGAACCTGCGACAAATGGTCGCGAATTTGTTCCATTGGATAGCCTTCAATTTGTTCACGCGGAATAAAGTAAGCTAGCTGGCCATCTTTCAATACCGCAATGGACGGCGATGACGGTGGAACTTCTTCAAAATAATTGCGCATTTGCGCAGTTGCTTCTTTGTCTTGGCCAGCAAAGACCGTTACCAAATGTTCCGGTCTTGCTTCTACTGTCTGAAGCGCTTCGATAACTGCTGGACGTGCCAAACCTGCAGCACAACCGCAAACCGAGTTAATGACAACAAGGCTTGTCCCTTCAGAACTGCTCATATGTTCATTGACTTCCTCAGCCGTCAATAATTCCTTAAATCCTGCACCCGTCAACTCTTGGCGCATCGGCACGACAATGCCTTTCATGTACTCGTCATATGCGTTCATGCTTTCGCCCCTTTTCATCTAATTAGTTTTGGCATGGAGATAGTCTCTTATCCTTTTCAGTGTAACCTAGATGGTCTGGAATTTCATAGTGGACTGTTTCGGAGCCGCATACTTTATGCTGGAATAAACTATTTTTAAAAAATCAGATCGATGTAAAAATTTTCTATATAATAATTTATAACGAAAACAAATACTGCCACGAGAGACTCTCGTGGCAGTATTTAAAAACTTGAGCAGACTAGGAGATAGGACATGAAGAAAAAGCCGAAGAAAAAGGAAAATTGTTTTACTGAACTGCTTAAAGAGCTTAGCTTTGAAATGGTTGCTAATATGATATTTTCGATCATATGGAATACCATTCTGTTCATACCAAGAATGACCTTTCGATTTTTTAGCAATATATGATTCAACTATCAGCTAACGGGGCATGCAGCAGAAAATACCCATCACTCCTGATTATTCGTATAATTTCAGATGGTTGATGGAATATTGAAATGCCTCTATACACTCAAACATTAAGTAGAATCGGTTCTTTCGCTTTTTTCAAAAGCACGCTCCTCTTTAAGGTAACGAATGTAACTGCTCCCAAAAGCGGCAAGTGATGTGATCCAAAGCGAAATTACAGCAGCATTTAAGATCATGAACATAATTGTTCCTCCTCTTTTGCTCATCAGCAAATTAGTCAACTAACAGTTCAACTCGCTTATTCATGGCTTTTGCAAATGTTTCATCGTGCTTCATTATTTTCATTAGTCGTTTTAGGGCATCAATAAGTTTCACAGAAAAAGAGCGCCCATTGGACGCTCTCTCAGTTACTCGTTAGAAATGCTGGTATACATATTTTTGAGGTATTTATCCGGATGAGGCATCGGATGACTTTTTCCTCTTTTGGTATTTTTTTGATAACTTTCAAAAGCAGTATTAATCAATTCCCAATCTTCGGGAAAATCATTTTTGAAGTTTATTTTGAACGTATGCCACGTCATGTCTTTGCCATATTTTTGGATCATAGCTTCCAGTTTTTTCTTTTTTGCCGGAAATACTGCACTGCCCATATCATCACTCTTTTCTTTTATCAATATACAACAAAAGCAACATTTTGAAAAGAAACGAAAAACGGTTTTTGCCCCATTGGTCTTAAACGATTCATCTTTTTTTCTTCAATCAAAAAAGGATGCGATCGAAGCTCTCGCTCACAACCAGCATCCCGTATCCGAATGAGTTAGTTTTCTTTGCTGCTGTATAGCTGTTCTTCTAAAACCTCGTCTACCAATCGAACTGCCTGTTCCAGACGTTCGCTGTAGTTTCCACTGATAGAGTGATAGTGAATATTTTGGCGATCGAGTATTGCTTTCAAATAGTTATTGTTGCGATCACGGATTTCTTGCGCACCGAATAGACGAGTGCCATCATCGACCCATTTTACATCAGGTTCAAGGAAAATCCACAAGTCGTATTGTTGGAGCGCGGCTACTTGGTCCAGTACCGGCTGTTCGTAACCGAGATAAGCCCAGGAAAAATACTGCGTGACATTTGCTTCTGTGTCGATAAACAGCAGCTTGTTCGCACGCTTTGCTTGTTCTTCTTCGTGGTATTTGTGCTCGAATGCAATCTTCGGAAAATCTGACTCTATGGTGATCTCAGCACCAATATTTTCATAAAACTTGCGCCCGTATTCCTCAACATAACTGGTGTTGTAGAGATTTGCCAGATTTTTCACCAATGTCGACTTCCCAGCGCTTTCGGTTCCAACTATGACAACGGTCCGAACAAAATAAGGCTGCACGACGTGCGGGATGATGGCCCAGTGCTTCATCGCACCTTCTTCTCGTATTTGCGTTGCGGAAATCGGGTAGGTTTGCCGTTCTGCATCCAGTACAACATGCTTCGCACCTGGATAGAGCTTTTCGAAATGTTCGCCGTATGCATGTTCTGAACTGAAGACGGTATCAATTTCTTTGCCAATTGCTGCCTTAATGCCAATGGAACCTTTTTCCCAGTCATAAAATTCACCCGTCTGCTTTTCAGCGATGGCATGGACTTTCACATGAGGAAGGTCTTTCGTGAGTTCATTCCACCAGCGAAGCCGTTGGTGGAATGGGATAGGTTTCATCGTCGTACCATTAAAGTAAAATTTGCGTTCATACTCCTCGTCATGCGTTAAAATGACATGCAACTCTTCTACCATTGTACTCGCCCGAATCATGGCACTGACATGCCCCTGATGGATAATTAAAAACTTACCGCCGTACATTCCAATTTTGCCCATTGCCATTTAACTGGTCTCCTCTTTTAACACTTGTTTTGTAGCCATTTTTCTCCAGTTGTAATATCCGTAAATTGAGTTGACAAGAAAAGCCGTCCACATGACAACTAATGTATAGTCATTGCCGCCTGTAGCATCTAGCGTAACAACCCAAAGTATGATGGAAAGAATGTTCACTGCTATCCAAATCAGCCATTGTTCGGCAAAGCGCTTCAGCATAAAAATTTGTGCAGTAACAGACAATACATTTGTTGCAGAATCAAGACCGACAGATCGTCCACCGATTGTCCCCAGCAAGATGGCGTACAGAATGGTTCCTATAACGATGGCAATTGCAGTATACAGCCAAGAACGTAGATTCATCGTTTTAACAACTACATCTTCACCCTGAACACTATTTTTATTTTTTATGGTGTTACGGCGCCATAAATAAAGTCCGATAAATTGAATCGGAAAGTAAAAGAGGCCATTGAGCATCGCCTCTCCGTAAAGCCCATATGTAAAAGAAATGTAGGCATAAGTAGATGTTTGAATTATGCCGAAGTAATAATTGCTGATTTTCCCTTTTGCCACTAGAAGTACACAAAGCATACCGCTGAGAGAGCTGATCAAACCGAGTAATGTGTCGTCCCATGCGAAAAACAGGTAAATGTTCACGGCCGTGAAAATAAGAAGCCAAGATTTTTCGAACAAACTCCAGTCTTTTAAAAATCGATGTGATTTTGATTCGGTGGCAGTAATGGACATAGCGGTTCCTCCAATTTTTATGCGTTACAACTCTTTTTGCACTACTTGAAGCTATATTTTTTATACCCAAATTATAACATCTACTTTTAGCACGATGTATATTTTTTCACTACACACAATATTATCTTTTGGGCCTATGCTCCTTGCCTGATGCGTTTGCATGAGTTTCTACTTGCTTCACCTGACGAACAGACTTTGCTTTTGTATGCTATAGTGAGGTCCGACAGATATTAATGGATTCTTCGAGACTTTTATTAGTCAATTTCCAAAGTGGAAGCGAGGAATTACGATGAGCCCGGAAAGAATTAATGAAATATTATCTACAATGCGTCAATACAACACAGCCAAAATCACTCATGTTTTTAGCAAAGATGGTAATGGTTTGATTCGTGCGAGATGCGTACCTTTAACTTCGACTTTAGAACTTACTTTTTTAATGGATCAAAGAGTAGAATTGTATGAATCTCTTGCTGAAGCAGTGAAAGTAGTAGAATACAAGTTAATTTGACTTAACCTTTCCATCCCTGACATTTTCAGGTTTTTTATGCCTTTCTCGAAGATAGTGAAATATATTGCCTTTCATGGAACTCGCCTTGGATTCACTTAAAAGTGAAACAGCTATGCCTTACCTTGAAAGAGAGCGATTTTCATGCAACTGGATCATATTAAAGAACTTTTGGTTATCACATGCAATTTCAATACATCTACCATCACCCATACATTTGCCATTGATGACGGCGAAGATGCACTCATCGTTAAGTGCATCAGAGACACATTCATCATAGAGATCACATCACGTAAAAGCCATTATGTGGAACATTACACATCTATCGACCAAGCTGCTGAAAGACTTTTTAACAAAATGGATTCCAACAAAGCTTGCTGATTCATTAGCATAATAAAGACAGTTAAAATTATACGATGTATGCACGATGTTTCCGCAAAAATACTAGCCGCATGAAATATTGTTTTAAACGCTAACCCAAAAAGCAATTTGCCGTTTGTTTGCGAACGGCAAATTGCTTTTATATATATTCATCTATTTTTCTGTGAAGTTCTTAGACCATATTAAAAGCCATCTTTCACGATGACTTGAATAGCGATATTTGAATGCCTTCAACCGACGGTGGACGAAGTATAATCGAACTGTCTGATTCTTCCACTGTATAGTTTTTCAAAAATTCTTCCACATCTTTTGGATGTTCAGCAACTTCTTCTCGCATAAGTTCTCGAATTATTAACGAACTTCTTTTGTGATTTAAGATGACCCCATTGACTGTAAGATTCACGCGTAACCCTCCTATGTATACATACACGATATCATAATTTTATTACCAATAAACGTATATAAGGACCTAATGTTTTTTTATATATTTTACGAATTTTAGTAATTTTATACCTTTTGATATATAAAGTGATTTAAAATACCTATTTTACCCGAGATTCGTATTATTCCACGTCTTTAAACAACGTATTTGTGACACTAAAAAAAACTACCTAAACTAGGTAGTTTGCTTGTCATTTACTTTACTTTTATGTGATCGCAATATGCCGCTGGCCCTTAGCTTTATTCTACAGTACTGGAAGTGCTACTCTTTTTTATCGTATTCTTTGTTAATAAAATCAAGCATTTGGCTGAAAATATCGTATTCGAACCATTCATAAGATGTGTCCTGGTCGTATTTTCCGTCTTCTTTTATTTCTAAGTTATTAGAGGAAAGCTGTACAATTTGCGTATCTTCCACTTGATCTTCCTGTTCCGTTACCTTCTGGCCTGCAAACTGATTGGCTACCTTGCCATAAAAAGCATCCCGCTTTTGCCGGTCTTCAAACTCCCATGATTCATACTTGCCGCTATATAAGATTTCCATCGAATACACACTGTTTTCCACTTTAAATTCCTCCTAGTAATGATGACCCCTTATTTTCTATCGTTTAGGTGCACTTTACCTCTTATTGGACACTTGGAAACATTTAATTTATCTGGAACAGAAAAAGGCCAAGGACTCTTCAGTCCCCGACCTTTTTCTTATTCGTCTTTCATGGCTTGGCGTGCTTCGGTCATTTGTTTCCAAACGGACCCTTTCGCATCTTCGCCTTGTTCGATTCGTGCGATGGCCATTTTGATCTGCAGCTTGACTTCAAACTCCGGATCTTCCTGCGCTTGCTTTAACGCCGGCAAAGCCGCTTCAGTTCCTGTTTCGTACAAGAACATCGCTGCTCTCCAGCGAACCAATTTGTTTTTGTCTTTCAAGGTTTCCATCATAACCGGTTCAAATTCCTCAAAACCAAGATCACTGATGGTGTCCCCCGTTGTTCTGCGGACTGCCCAACTCTTGTCTTTCATTGCGCGTTCAGCGAAAGGCACGACTGCCTTGTCCTTGATATCACCCAGGAAAATAGCTGCTTGGCGTCGAATGGACATTTTTTCATCGTCTAACGCCAGCGACAGCAGCGGCAAGTCATCAGCATCTGCCTCAATCATTTGATCCAAAAGCTGGAAACGGGTTTCCCAATCAGGTGCATTGAATTCTTCCGCCGAAATTTTGCGTCCACGTGGTGCTGCCTCGTGTTGTTCCGCATCTTGTTTCGCAGTCAAGACATCTAAACGCTCTTGCGGAAAGGCAGCTTCAATTTCCTCAACCATGCTTTTGCCAATCTCCGCTTTATCGCCGTAGCGGACGCCGTAATCTGCCCATTTGCGCTGCAGCAGGTAGTTCTCTTCTGTCGGGTCCATCACCAGCTGCATCGCCGCGACAAAGCGCTCTGGCATGCCAAAACGTTCTTCTGAACTGTTGTCAAAGACTTTGACCTGGAGCGGAATTCCCTTGAACTCTTGAACATGTACATATACTTCTCCGTAATGCTCATCCAACTCGATTTCTTCGCTGCTGTGCTCGCGATCTTCCCCAAAGACATTACGGACTTGCGCCAAAATCGCCTCCCAATCGAACTTGGAAATGCGTTCGACCGCTAAAAAGTCAGCTACATGGTAAACGCCTTTTACGCCATCAATCAAGAGCATCTCTTGGACTTCTTTCGGAGCGCCTTCTAAATTGTCCTTATGGTAATTATGGCTTTTGCCAAACGGCAACTCCTGATCGATGATGACTTTCATCGTATTCGGGCTTGGTGTTGGTTCAATGGTAATGATTTTCACAAAAAATCCCTCCTGCAATTAGTAGATCATGCTTCCGCGATTTCCTGAAGATAGGTCCAGCGTTCGACCAAAGCATCGTATTCGGCCGTTAACGCATTGACTTCTTGGGTCAATTTTTGCAGCTTATCGTAATCTGCACCAGCCAACGCCATTTCTTCTTCGCTTGATTCGATTTTCGCTTCTGTTTGTGCAATTTTATCAAGAATGCCGTCGTATTCCTGTTGTTCTTTATAGCTCATTTTTTTTTTTGCTTTTACCGGTTGGGCTGTAAACGTCTCGACAAGCTCCTGTTCAGCGAGTTCCACTGGATTGCTTTTGTCTTTAATAAATTCAGAGTATAAGCCCTGGTATTCTTCGATACGCCCAGTGCCTGTTGTCCATAATTTCCGCGCGATGCGGTCCAGGAAAAAGCGATCGTGCGAAATCGTAATAACGACGCCCGGGAAGTTTTCCAGGAAATCTTCCAGTACGGAAAGTGTTTGAATGTCCAAGTCGTTTGTCGGCTCATCCAGGAACAAAATATTTGGCTGTTCCATCAATAGTTTTAATAAATACAGACGCTTGCGCTCTCCGCCGGACAATTTGCCGATTTGCGTACCATGTCCATTTGATGGGAACAAGAAGCGCTCCAGCATTTGAGTCGCTGATAAGCGAACCCCTTTTTCAGCTTCAAAATCACTTGATGTTTCCTGAATGTATTCGATCATCCGCTGCGATTCGTCCATTTCCGGCAAATGCTGTGTAAAGTGGGCAATTTTCACGGTACTGCCGTATTCCATCTTGCCGGTAGTCGGTTCCAGTTCACCAGCCAACATTTTCATCAAAGTCGATTTGCCGGCGCCATTCGGTCCAACGATGCCGATTCGGTCTCCCCCTTGCAAAAGAAAGTCAAAGCCGCTGAAAATTTGCTTGTCGCCATATGCGACGCCCATGTCCTTGCCCTCAATAATTTTCTTGCCAAGACGCTGGCTTTGCATTGATAGTTCAAGCGACGTATTGTCATTTACTTTTTGCACATCTTCTTTGATTTCATCAAAACGCTGAATCCGCGCTTTTTGTTTGGTTGAACGAGCTTTCGCCCCTCGGCGAATCCATTTTAGTTCAGACCGGAAACGGTTTTCCAGTTTTTGTTGAGACGAAGCGTTCATTTCGTCCCGAATCGCTTTGTTTTCCAAATAATCGCCGTAGTTTCCTTTATGCGTATACATGGTTTGGTCGGCAATTTCGAAAATATGTGTTGAAACAGCATCTAAAAAGTACCGGTCATGCGTCACAAACAGCATGGCTGAACCCATACGCAATAAGGTTTCCTGTAGCCATTCTGTTGAAACAGCGTCTAAATGGTTGGTAGGCTCATCCAACAGGATTAAGTCTGCTGGTTCGATCAATGCTTTCGCGAGTGCGACACGCTTGCGCTGGCCGCCTGACAATTCGCTGACCATCTGGTCGTACATATCGATCCCCAGTTTTGATAAAGCCGTTTTCGCCAAGGCATTGATGTCCCATGCATTTTCCTGTTCCATTTTTTCCTGGATGTCCATCAGTTCATCCTGCAATTTCGTAGAACTTGAATCGACCATCATATTCTTCAATGCATTTTCATAGGCACGGTTCAACGCCAAAATTGGCGATTTTCCTGAGAATACTGTTTCGAGTACCGTCAAGGACTCATCAAACTCAGGCTCCTGCATCAAGTACGTAATCTGATATTTTTTAGGGTGATCCATGACAACATTGTCAGCATCCATTGATCCCGCCAAAATAGACATTAAGGTCGATTTCCCTGTTCCGTTGACGCCGATCAACCCGGCACGTTCTCCTGGATACAATGAAAACTCGACATCTTTAAATAAAGTTTTCGCTCCAACTGTTTTGGTTAGTTTTGTAATATTTAAGTGGCTCATTTATTCCCATCCGTTTCTGTTTGTAGTTGCTTTAAGAAGGATAGCATAAATTGATGGCGTTCTTCAGCCATCTGCCTACCCGTTTCCGTCGTCATTTGATCTTTCAGCAATAGTAGCTTTTCGTAAAAATGTGTCACGCTGCTCGTCTGCGCTTGCCGATATTCGTGTTCGGTCATCTCGGTGCGGGCTTTTTCATCCCAATCGTATAGCTTTCGTCCTTTGGCTCCCCCGTAGGCAAATGCACGTGCGATGCCAATCGCCCCAATAGCATCCAGACGGTCTGCGTCCTGGACAATTTTCGCTTCCATGGTTTCTGCTGCTCTGCCATTTCCGCCTTTAAAGGAAACCGATGCAATGATGTCCTGGATGTGCTGCCGCTGTCTACCCGGCAATTCCAGACGATCCAAAATATCCTGTTCCAGGTGTTCCCCTGGCTTTTTGTATTTCGGGTCCGAGACGTCGTGCAGCAGCACGGCCAACTCGATCATATAAGCATCTGCTGGTTCGTGCTCAAGAATCTTTTTGGCGTTTTTCATGACGCGTTCAATATGCTGCCAATCGTGGCTGGCATCAAACTGCTCGTAAATTTTTTGTACTTCCTTTTGGCATTGCTTGATTTTTTGCTGCTCCATGCTTCCGCTCCTATCGCCTGTTTCTTCTATTATAACCTGAAATCACTCCAGAATGCCTGTATTCCCAACGATTATTGACGTTTTCGTAGGCTTCATGTATAGTATAGCCATCCATAACATGGCGTCTATAGGTCCATGGCATACTCAATAATAGGGGGAACTCGCATGCACCAGGGAACAGTGAAATGGTTTAACTCAGAAAAAGGATACGGATTTATTGAGTATAATGATGGTGATGATGTATTTGTCCATTTTACAGGCATCCAGGGCGAAGGGTTTAAGACATTGGCTGAAGGCAAGACCGTGTCATTCGATATTATTGATGGCAACCGCGGACCACAGGCTGCAAATGTTATCCAGATTGATTCAGAGTAAAACAATAGAAAAAAGCAGGGACGGAAATTCCGTTCCTGCTTTTTATATTGCAGAAAAACAACTTTGTTATTTGTCACCGGTTCCGACTTTGTTGAGCTCATTTCCAAGGAATTGGAGTTGGGTGCCGACTGTACAGTTGCTGATGCAAAATCTGTGGGCAGCCGTTTTCCCTTCGTCTTTGCGAAGTTGGGTCCGCACAAAGCAGCCTTCACAATATGTAGCCAGCATTTCATCAATTTCGTTGATAATGGAAACTTTTTTCACTTTGTCACCTCTTAGCAAATCGTCATTTCCTCATTCTACTACGCATTTGTTTTTTATTCCAACAATAGTTATACTAACTGAGGATATTTTTAGAGGGACCAAGCGGTTCGCAAATTCCCGCTCTACCAAAACTAAGGAGGAAGTTTTTTGTTTAATGAATTTTGGGGACTGGGCTTTGCCCTGTTCAATTTTGTATTATTATTGATCATGTATAAGTTTTTTGGAAAAACCGGCTTGTTTGCTTGGGTCGCCATTTCAACTGTTTTGGCCAACATTCAAGTGACCAAAACCATCGAAATTATTGGCCTAACGGCAACCTTAGGAAATAGTTTGTATGCTTCCACATTTCTGGCAACTGATATCCTAAATGAAAAGTATGGCAAAAAAGAAGCCAAAAAAGCGGTATGGCTCGGTTTTTCTTCCTTGCTTATCATGGTGCTGGTCATGCAGTTTGGCATTAAGTTCATTCCAGCCGAAAGTGATTTCGCACAAGGCTCATTGGAGACTATTTTCGGATTGATTCCACAAATCGCCATCGGCAGCATGGTCGCTTACCTTGCCAGTCAGCATTTAGATGTCATTATCTTTAGTGCACTGCGCAGAATGTTTCCTAAAGACAGCCAGTTTTGGATCCGCAACAACGGATCGACATTGATCAGCCAGCTTTTGGATACGCTTATTTTTACTTCCATCGCTTTTTGGGGCGTATTTCCATTTGATGTATGGCTTCAAATTTTCATCTCGACTTATGTGCTGAAATTTATTGTCTCCGTTTTGGATACCCCATTCGGCTATTTGGCGAAGCGAATCAACCCCATTGACGAAAAGTAGGTGATCTCATGCTCGAAGTGTTTGTGGATGCGGCAACTGCCGGTGCTCCTCAAGTCAGCGCTGTAGGCATTTTTATTCGCGGCGAAGGCCATATGATTCAATGGAGCGAATATGTAGGAGAAATGGACAACCATACGGCTGAATTTACCGCGCTCGTAAAAGGACTGGAACTTGCGAAAGGCTTATCGTCAGGAATGGTGTCCATCAAGTCAGATTCCCAGGTAACAGTAGATGCGTTTGAAAGAGGCTCAATTAAAAATCCCAAGTTCAAACCGCTGCTGGCAAGAGCATTAGAGCTTGGCAGCCACTTTGACTACTGCTTTATTAAATGGATTCCCGACTCTCAAAACCGAGCAGCAGATGCGTTGGCAAGAACTGAGCTGCGCAAGCATAAATAATCTGTCCAACCTGTGGCAGCCGCCTGTAGTTATATGGGCGGCTGTTATGGTTTTGATGCATACGCTGAAGCTAAAGTCTGATAAGATTGAGATACTATCTTTTATTGGAGGAAACTAATGAGAACTAAATTAGGTACTGCACTTGATATTTTTATTTTGGTTATTGGACCATGGATTATCTACACACGAGTGGTGGAAATTATGCAAAACGGAGCTTCGGTTTATCCGGTAGTTTCGGTTGTCATCGTCACTATTGCATTGATTATTTCCATCTATAATTTGTATTTGCTGGTTGCCCGCAGACAGCAAAACAACACGAAAAAATAATCGAAAAGAGGCCCCAATTGTGAAATCGCTGTTGTTTTATTTTATTCCGCTGCTGGTATTTGCCATCGTTAACAATGTGGTGGTCAGCTTGGCTTGGCCACATTATTTGGCATTGCTCCTGGCCTTTCTGGTCTTTCAGATGGCACGCTTGCGCTACCCGAAAGATGGCGTTCCGCGCATCGCTAAAATTACCCAGGCTGCTTTTTACATACTGACCGTTGCCACGATCTTCCGTGATGAGTTTTTAAGTCCTTTAATCATAAATGTATTGATTGGCATCACAATTGGAATAGCAATCGTCGAAATTATTCAAACGAAAAAAAAGCCAGCCTAATAATTTAAAGCCCCAAAAGACTTTAGAAAGTTTAGTCCTTTGGGGCTTTGTTATGCAATCAGCGTTTATTCAAATGGTTTTGGGCAAAGTAGGTAAGTAAACTTTAAAAAAGAAGTTTCATTTAGTAAAATACCAAACCAGTACCAGCACAACAGCTACGATTACCCAAGTCATAATGCGGATCAGGTTTTTCTTTTTGCGGATTTCTTCCGTTTCCTTGACGTCTTTGAGCAGCGGCATGGAATCACCTCCCTTTAAGGTATTGTTTCCTATTGAGGCACGATTCTATTATTATGGAAAAAAGGAGGTTTTTTTGTGAAAAAAATACTAATCCCCTCATTTTCACTACTGTTATTGGCAGGCTGCAACAATGCTGCTCCAAACCCGGACGAAGCGACGGCTCCTTTTGAAGCAGTAGCGACAGGACTTGAATCGCCCTGGGCAATCAACAAGGCAGGCGATGAGTTTTACATTTCGGAACGGACGGGGCAAGTTGCCCATATAGATGGAGAGGGAACCCTTACACGACAGAAAGTCAATTTTTCCGATACTCTTTCTGATGCTTCGGAAGCTGGATTTTTAGGATTTGTCTTAAAACAGGATTTCGAAGAAAGTCAGGAAGCTTATGGCTACTATGTCTACGAAAGTGAAGGCAATGATTACAATAAAATCGTTTCACTTGTTTTGGAAGACGGGCAATGGCTGGAAAATGAAATTTTACTTGAAGGAATTCCGACCGGCAATGTTCACCATGGCGGACGCTTAGAATTGGATCCGGAAGGCAACTTATTTGCAACCATTGGCGATGCTTCGACGCCCGAACTTGCACAAGATTTAGCCTCGGTGAATGGCAAAATTTTAAAGCTAAACAGCTCCAACGAGTTTGAAATTTATTCGCATGGCCATCGCAATCCACAAGGCATTACATGGGACGATGATACCATGTATGCATCCGAGCACGGCCAATCGGCAAATGATGAAATCAACATGATTGAAGAAGGCAATAATTACGGCTGGCCGACCATCGAAGGTGAAGAATCCGAAGAAGGCCTGGAATCGCCTTTTTTCACTACCGGCGCTGACGATACTTGGGCACCCAGTGGAATGGATATGCACGACGGTTCTCTTTATGTCGCTTCCCTGCGCGGAACCGCTATTAAGATACTCGATCCTGAAAGTGCTGAAGTCTTGGACTCGGTAGAAGGATTTGGCCGTGTCCGGGATGTGTATTCAGATGGAGACTCTGTCTATTTTATCACCAACAATACAGATGGTCGCGGTACGCCTGTTGATGGCGACGATCATCTGTATAAGCTGAATGAATAGCAAAAAGGTGTATTGGAGCCATCCAATACACCTTTTTGCTTGAATTGATGCTACATAAATTTCACCATTAAATTTTCATCAATGTATTTTTCCGATGTTTTCATTGAATTTATTTCTGTTCCGTATTTTTCAAAGCCCATTTGTTCATATAATGTGATGGCTGGCAGATTTTCACTCGCCACCATCAAGTCCAAACGTTCCAAGCCATGCCATTTTGCTGCATAGTGAAGCAATTCCCGCATAAGTCGGCTGGCAAGCCCATTCCCTCTGGCGTTGGGTGTCACGTATACAGCGACAACGGATGCGCGGTGCTCCAGCTTTGGAGCTGCATTGCGAACAAGCGTTACATTGCCCTGCAGTTGACCATCTTGAAATGCACCAAATGTGACCGCATTTTCCAACGCCAAACTTTCCGCTGTTTTGCTGATGGGTCTTTGAATGGCGTCTTCCAGCCGTGTAGCAAAGGCGTCCGGACTGTCCTTTAATGCTTCTATGCGCAAGTCAAAATAAGCTTGGGCGTCTTCTGCATCCAACTGGCGTATTTCCATAGTCCGACATCCTTTTTAGTTGAATTTTTGAATGACAGTTCCTTTGCCGTTTGCGACTTGAATTTCTGCATAGGCGCCGTTGACAAACGTGACCTGTGGCGGCACATGCCCCAAATCAATGTCGTAAACGATGGGCAGATCTAATTCTTCCGCCAGGTCCTGGTACATCCGTTCAACTGTATAGCCTTCAACCGGCATGTTTGCAGAACTTCGGCCGAAAACAATGCCGGCACAATTCTCGAACCAGCCTGCATATTTCATTCCCGTCAGCGACCGTTTTAAATCTGCAACAGACATCTCGCAATTTTCCAGGTACCAGATGACCCTTTCACTAGGGATGTGCTGTTCCCGAAACGCTTGAACGTTGCCGTACGGTGTACCAGTCAAGTTACGAATCACGTCGATGCATCCGCCTAGCAAGCGCCCGGAGAACGTCTCTTCCCTTCCGGAAACCGTTTTCCAATTGGTCGGCTCGGTTAAATGAAAGACCACTGGCGAAGGGTTCTGATGATTCCATTCTTTTTGGAAAAGTATTGATGATTGTTGTGCAACGGTTTCTCCCGCAGCTGTTTTAAGCACATCCGACCAGCGTCCGGTCGTATCATCGCTCTTTTCGCCGCGCAAATCCACAATGTTCGTGCCATGTGCTGTGGCAAGCCCTGTTTTCAAGGTGATGGCCAACAAGAGTACACTGAGATCTGAATACCCAAGCACCCATTTTGGCTGCATCTTCGCAAAATCCAAGTATTCCAATGTTTCAATCAGCAGTTCGCCACCCCAAGGCGGAACGATTAAATCAATCTCCGGATTATTCATCATTTCCATAAATTCGTTGGCGCGTTTTTTGGCAGGGGCTGACTTAGCTAGTTCCTGCGTCCAAGCCGTGTCGCCGGTGACCACGTTGAATCCATTCTGTTTTTGCCGGGCGATGGCCTGTTCCAATAGATGATGCTGTTCAGGCCCCACACCGGAAGAGGTTGCGGTGATGCCGATTGTCTTGAAGGTGTTCGCAGGATAACGAATCATCCAATAGTCCCCCTTTTGGTTTAAACGAAAAAGAATAGTGAAAAAATCATCGCCAGTAAAATACCGGCACCCAAACAAAACCAAAATACATAGCCGAGCATTTCCATAAAACGGCTTGGTTCTTTATCTAATCTTTTCCCTTTGAATTGTGAAAAATCAGGTGGTGTTTCTCTTTTTGCAGTTGTTTTATTATTGCTCATTGCTTTGGTTTCGGTATATGGTTCCATTGTGTTCCTCCTAGAATCGGTTAGCAGTTACTTAATAAGATATCTTTCATTATACTAAACTTAACTTGAGAATATAGTCCCCTTTTCGACTAATTGTCATTTTTCAGAATAAACTAAGCAAAGTGGAGCTTGATTTGGATTTCTTAGGGTATATGATGGGTAAGTACAGAAAAAATGGAGGGGGCTGATCCGGATGAAGGTGTTGGTAGTAGGGGCAAATGGACAGATTGGACGTCATTTTGTAAAAATGTTGGCGGACAGCGACGATCATATCCCAAAAGCAATGATCCGCAAAGAAGAGCAACTCAGTTTTTTTAATAGCTTAGGCGTGGAAACCGTGTTGACCAGCCTTGAAGGCAGTGTCGAAGAAATTGCGGACGCTATGAAAGACTGTGATGCCGTCGTATTTGCAGCGGGCAGCGGCGGTGCTACAGGCGCAGACAAAACCTTGCTGATTGATTTGGATGGTGCCGCCAAAACGATTGAAGCAGCTGAACAAACCGGCACCGAACGCTTCCTGATGATCAGCGCCATCAACGCCGACAAACGGGAAATGTGGAAAGAAGACATGGCCCATTACTATGTCGCCAAGCACCACGCCGATAACATTTTGCGTGCCAGTGGATTGACTTATACAATTATTCGTCCCGGCTTATTGACGAACGATCCCGGTACCGGAAAGATTTCAGCAACTGAAAATCTGGATTCGGGAGAAATTCCACGAGAAGATGTAGCCCGTGTGCTGCTGCATTCTCTTGGAAATGAGCATGTCTACAATAAAACTTTTGAAATTGTGTCTGGTGAAGACGGTATCGAGGATGCACTCAACCGTTTATAGAAGCCTTCACCTTAAAGTGGCAGCATTCACTTTAGATTAAAATTACAGGAGATTGCTGATTAGATGTGCGGTGGGGATTCCCATCTCACATCTTTTTTGAGACACCAGCTCTATCGTGTTGCCAAACATAGTATTAAGAAACATTTACAAATAGTTTAGAGGGAAACTGGAAATCCCTCTATTTTTTCATTTTCAGGCGGCTCGTTGCGAGTATTACTATCATCATTTCCAAAAAAAGTGTCCTTCCTCCGCCTCTTGTATCATTCACAGCAAGATTGCCATCCCGCAAAGCTATCTCCTTTTTATCCGCAAAAACTTCATCTGCTAAATCTGTATTGCCCGTTGTCGGAGAACAAAGCGGATGGATCCATTTTCCACCTTCTGCATTCAGGTAGTACAAGTAATTTGCATCCAGCTGACTTTCTCCCCACATAATATCTTCTTTTACCGTAATCATATTCTCATCTACACCTTTAAAACTTTTATTGACCCGGATTGTTAAAATCTTGACACTGTTGCGGTCCTTGATTTTTTCAACCGTCCCTATAATCACAGCATCGTATTCCCGGTAAGCTCTATCTGGCGAAGAAGGCTCTGCACATGAGAGTGCAAGACTTTGTGTTGGCATTAAAAAGAATAGAAATAAAGTGATAGTCATCAATGCTTTTTCCATCGAATTACCATTCCTTCTTGTCAAATTTCCCTGTACTGCTTTAGTCGAACTTAAACTCAAAAAAGTTACATAGCGCGTTATTTTTAAAACAACTTCACAAGCCTCTCTTGCTTAAACGGATGCATGCAAAAAGCACCGTTCGCAACGGTGCTTCGTACATTATTTTTCAATTGGTATTTTCACTTTGCGATACGGTTTTGACGTTTTTTATTCCCAACACCAGCTGGAACACAAAGGCAATCGAACATAAAGCGATTGCGGCATAGCCCAGTCCGCCGATAGGCGTCATTTGGAATGTCTGTATAACCAACAGCGCCATCATAAGAGCGATGCCAAAATTCACAATGTATGGCTTATCGTAGTATTTTTTGGATGCAATGCCTACAAAAATCGCTACAGCAATAATCAAAATCAATAAAAAACTGCCCATTTTTCTCCCTCACCCTTTTTCTTTGTCTATCACAAGTCTAGCATTTATCCCGGATCGCCGATAGAGCACTTGAAATTTATTCGTATGCCAGCCTTTTAACGATTTGTTCTTGTTGCGGATAGAGTTTGAGCAGTTCAGCCTGCCGCAATAATTCGAAATCTGCAAAGTCAAAGCCTGGCGAAACCATGCACCCTACCAATGAAAATGTGTTCTCCGCATCGACCGTCGATCCAAAAATACTGCCTTTTTCCACCAATACCTGCGGCCGTTCCCCTGCAGCCAAATACAGCCCTAACTTTTCGGCCCGGTAGTTTCCATCCGCATCTAAAATATGAACGGTTACGGCATTGCCCGTATGGAAGTACCACAGTTCATCAGATTTCAACCTGTGAAAATGGGAAATGTCCTGCGACCGCAGCAAAAAGTAGATGCTGGTGTACAAGTTCCGTTCTGCCGGATGAGTCGTCAGGCTAATTTTCTGGGGTGAAACGAACGACTGTTTAAAGTAACCGCCTTCGGGATGTGCTGCCATGTCCAGATGGGTAATCCAATCTTCTGCATTCATCGCGCCTCTCTCCATTCGTAAATATTTTTTCATACACAAAAATTAGTGAAACTTTCTATCTCTTTAGACGTATCCATTATATATCAAAAATACCGGTTTAACCGAGGAGGAATTGGAATGAACAATCACGAAATCGATTTTAAACTGCATGGCGATGATATGCAATTTGTGGAAGTCGAGCTCGACCCTTCAGAAACTGTTATCGCAGAAGCTGGCGCATTAATGATGATGGAAGACGGCATCGCGATGGAGACGATTTTCGGCGATGGCTCCAAAAGTTCCGGTGGCAGCGGCTTGATGGGCAAACTGATGAGTGCTGGAAAACGTGTTGTTACAGGCGAAAGCTTATTCATGACAGCATTCACCAACAAAGGAACGGGCAAACGCCACGTGTCTTTCGCAGCTCCCTATCCAGGCAAGATTATTCCGATGGACTTAAGCATGCTGAACGGCAAAATCATTTGCCAAAAAGATTCATTCTTGGCCGCCGCTAAAGGCGTTTCCATCGGTATTGAATTTCAGCGTAAACTCGGTGCAGGCTTTTTTGGGGGCGAAGGGTTTATCATGCAAAAATTAGAAGGGGATGGGCTGGCATTTGTCCATGCTGGAGGCACCATTTACCGCAAAAATCTTCAAAAAGGCGAAGTGCTCCGAGTTGATACTGGCTGTTTAGTCGCTATGACCGGTGATGTCGATTACAATATCGAAACAGTTCCAGGAATCAAAACCGCCTTGTTTGGCGGCGAAGGCTTGTTTTTTGCAACACTTCGCGGCCCCGGCAGTGTATGGATTCAATCAATGCCGTTTAGCCGCCTGGCTAGTCGCGTGTTTGCGGCAGCTCCGCAAAACCCTGCAGGCCGTTCACAAGGTGAAGGCAGTGCCGCCGGTGGATTGTTTGACCTACTGGGTGGAAGATAATATTTCCAGCTGTGATTCATGCCATAAAGAAAGCAAAGCTAAAAAGCGTCTACTCTTTCCTGATCAAGGATAGGAGTAGACGCTTTTTGACTTTTATAAATACAGTAATAGTGAATAATACACTAATGTAACGGGATTTAAATACACAATTCCCCTAAATATTCGAAACGGCTAAAGGATTGACAAATTAATGTAATCATAGAAATTTTAGTTTCTAATGGACTTAGTAGCTGTAGCTGCTTTAAAAAGTATACGTTTCTCCATCATCCGGAACTATTAGATGTTCAGCCATTCCTTTTTCATCTGCAAAGCTTTTCAATTCTTCTCTTGATAAAGCCCAATGATTGACTGCCTCCATGTGAACAGCCATGATTTTAGCACTCGGAGCTCCTTCAAAAACAGAGTGGACATCCTCTTTCCCCATGACCAATGAACCGCCTTCCAGAAATTGATTGTCTCCGGCATTCAGCACAATCACTTCTGGGCGGTGTTTCGTTAGTTCATCCTGGATTGCCTGGTACCAAACCGTGTCACCTGCAACATACAAGGTTTTTTCATCAGGATGGTTGAATACTACACCGCATACCAGGCCGATACGCTTGAGGACCTCACCTCTCCCGTGCTCGCCTTTTGTTTTAGTCAATTGAATCTCTTCGAAGACTGTATGTTCCTGTAAAACTTCTACATTATCGAAGCCGGCTTTTTGAATTTCATAAGCATCTTCTTGATTTTGAGTATATAGCTTAATTTTTTTTGGCAATGCTTCTTTTGCAGCATCGTCCCAGTGATCCAAGTGCAAATGCGTCACAATCACGGCGTCAACATCTACGATATGTTCAATGGCAACTGGCAAATCAATCAACGGATTTTTTTGATCTTGTCTGGCCGAATTCGCAAAAGGCGGATACGTACCCTTTGGTGCTAAAAATGGATCAATTAAAAATTTTTTGCCCGCGTATTCAACGATTAACGTTGCGTTTCGGATATGTTGGATTTTCAAATAGACAACTCCTTTTACTGTAATGTCTCAGTGTACATGTTCTTTGAAATTAGACAGTTTAATCCCATACCGGCTACTAATCATCAGTATACTATTTTTTCATTAAGCGGAAAACTTTTGCGTTCGCCCAGATTGTTGAGACTATTCCATGTTATTATTTATAAACTAATACAAAATCAGGAAGGATGAAATGATGCATATACGCAAAGCAACAATAGAAGATGCTTCAGGCATCGCTAAAGTTCACGTAGATAGTTGGAGAACGACTTACCAAGGCGTTATGCCAAGCAGCTTTCTCGACCGACTGTACTATGAAAAACGAACAGCTTTATGGGAAAGCAATATCGGAAGAATAGAAGACTACGTGGCAGTTGCTGAAACCAGCAGCGGCGACATTATCGGCTTTGGCACTGCTTCGAAAAGAGATACCAATACAGTGGAGAGATCTGGAGATTTAACTTCCATCTATTTACTTGAAGCTTATCAAGGCCAAGGAATTGGAAAAATGCTGTTGAAAGCGCTGTTTCTGCAATTTAAAAGATTGGATTATGAACGAATTTTTGTAGAAGTGCTGGAAGACAATAAAACTAAGTATTTTTACGAATATTATGGAGCGAAGCTAGTGAACAAAATTCAGCTGAACTACGACGGGAAAATATTGAACGAATTGATATACGAGTGGGAAAATCTAAATGAGGTATTGGAGAAACTCTAAATCGCTACAAAAAACCACCCTCAGCTGAAGGCGGTTTTATTTTTACCATTTTTAAAGCATTTGCGCAAGTTGGATTAAGTTCCCGCAGGTGTCGTCGAGCACAGCAATTTTGACGTTGCCCATTTCTGTTGGTTCTACCGTGAAGCTTACACCCTTTTCAAGCAATTGTTCATACTCGCTTTGGACATCTTCCACGCCAAACATGGTAGCTGGAACACCTTCCGCAAAAATCTTTTGTTGGTATTCTTTTGCAGCAGGATGAGCGTTCGGTTCGAGCACAAGCTCGGTTCCCCTTAGATGATTGGGAGAAACAACTGTGATCCACCTGAACTCCCCCATTGGGATGTCGTGCTTTTTGACAAAGCCAAGGGTTTCCGAATAAAACTCCAAAGCCTTGTCCTGATCTTCGACAAATAAACTGGTTACAATAATATCCATACTGTTTGCCTCCTTCATTAGAGATGGTTTCCATGTCACGACTCTTACCTGATCCATCCTTCCAGCAAGTTTTCTAATGGTTCTTTGTCGAAAGTCAGAACCCGATACTTCCCCTTTTTCGTAGACTTTACCAGCCCCGCTTCATCTAACAGGGAAAGGTGCTTTGCGATTGCCTGCCTGGTAATTGTAAGATGGTGTTTCGTAATGAGGCGAACGGTCAGTTCATACAAAGTCATTTCATTGCGTTCGGACAGTTCGTCCAATATCAAACGCCTCGTTGAGTCGTTGAGTGCTTTGAATATTGCATCTTTATTATCCATACACCCATTATAAGCAACCTTTTAGTTGCATGTCAAGTGAATAAAAAGACCGATATTCGGTCTTAACGCTACTTGTTCTTTTGCCAATAAATCATACCGTCATGTTCGTTCGTCCTTTTCATCCCCATCTTTTCCAACACCCTTATCGATCCAATGTTATCTGAATTTGCTTCTGCAACGATCTTTTCAACTAGATTTGTTTTGAACGCCCATTCTAAGAGTCCCTCAACTGCTTCTGTCGCATAGCCCATTCCCCAATAAGGTTCCAAAAATCCGTAGCCCACTTCGGCTTTCTTATTGGAGGTTGGCTTACCTTTAAAACCCGCGTCCCCAAGTATCAATACCGGCAACGCCCAATGACCCAAGCAGAATAGCCGGTGTTTTCCATTCTTTTATCTTTTGCTTCACCCTCACTCCTCCTCCGGATAGAAACTGCAATGCCTATGCAACCGTTTATTTCTTGACGCATCCATAAAGTGATTTTTCTGACAGATAACTAGTATATCATTTTTATATTCCATAATAAGTAATTTCTAAGAGAGCACTCTCCTTTAGTTGTGCTATAAATTTTCTTTCGTTCGTTTGTTTTCGGTTTTTTTCAGCCAGTGGCGAAGTCCTTTTCCAGCTAACGGTTCATCGCTATACCGAGGAATGACATGAAAATGGCTGTGTTTGACCGATTGATTGGACGCATCTCCCACGTTCCAGCCTAGCGTGAAACCATCTGGAGCAAACTTCGCCTCCAAGTATTCCTTGGCTAGATGCAGCAAGTCATATGTGTCGCTCCATTCCTCTTTTGTCAAATCAAATGTCGTGACACGGTGCAGCTTCGGCACAATCACCCCACTGCCTTCCAGCACCTCCTGCTCGTTGTCATGCTGCAGAAAAAAGCAGGTTTGGTTTTCAAATACGATCTGTTGGTTATGATCTTTGTTGGGATTGCAAAATGGACAATCGGTTTTGTAAGACATGTTTTTCCTCCTTCCTCTCCTCTACATTTTTTCAGGCGCTTTTATGCCGAGCAGCCTCAATCCTTCTTTTAAAACGATGGTGACAGCTTGAACCAATGCCAGCCTCTCCTCTTGTTCTTCGTCGGCATTCAGGATTTTCATATGTGCATAGTAGGCGTTAAACTACCCGTCACTTAAGCTCCAATGTATTTTTATCAAAAAAAGACAAAAGCATTTCCAAATCTTCGGGGTAATCATGCTGCATTGCCAACAACTTATCGTAGGTTTTCCAGGCAACTTCGGTGATTTCTTCATCTGGGTCTGCATAAGCAAGTTGTCCATCCGTCATCCGGCAAAGAAAATAATAAGTGGTTACCTTATAATGGCCGATGCGGACGTTCTTGGTGTAAACAGACTTTTCGACTTCAACCGTGAACCCTGTTTCTTCCCAAACCTCTCTTTCACATGCCTGTTCAGGGCTCTCGCCTTTTTCAATTTCGCCTGATGGCACACTCCACCCTTTAGTTTCTTTTTCTTTCACCATCAGCATTTTATTTTTCATCATCACAATGCCAGCTGCTCCATTCCATAGGATCCTTTCGTTGGTCACTTAACAAATTCCCTTCCGACTGAATTTTTTCAGCAATCTTTTTTGGAATAATATTTATGGAATCCAATTCGTCTAAATCCACCCATAACGGCAAATACGCCCCCCTGTTTCGATCAGGATCTATGTATTCTTCTCCACTGCCTGAACCAAAATTCCCGCCCCTTATTTCTGCCAGAAAAAAGGAGTGGATGCCGTTGAAATTGATCCGATCAATACAACGAAGAACCTTGACTTCCACTCCAAGTTCTTCCATTGCTTCTCGTTCAGCTGCCTTCTCCGGGGTTTCTCCTGGTTCTATTCCACCACCTGGAAAAACGTAATACGTGCTGCCATTTCTAACACGTTTGATCAGCGCTACTTTATTATTTTGAATAAGGATAACTGCTCCGCGTTCTCTCATTAAAATACCTGCTTTCATGGCTGTACTCCAAATGGATTTAGCGTAAGAATACAACTGGCTGAAGAGCATTAGCAAATTTACTATTTATTGTTCTCTCTGTTTTCAATGATTTTCATCGATACCAATCCCATCAAGCCAGCAATGGCAATGCTGTACATAATTGTCTTATGTGTTTCACCCCAAGTAGTTGCTAAGGATATAAGGAGCAAGATCAATAACAAACCATAACTCACATAACTTTGCATTTTCTTGAATTCCTTTCTTTCTGCTGTCACGTAATCAGTCTTTTCTTTCCTCTCACGAAACTCCAGATGGTTCCGATTAGGAAACAACATGCCACTGCCAACATAAATGTCAGTGGATTGAAAAAGAGATGGTTGGAAAAAACGTTAAATAAAGCGAATTGTTCCGGATTGCTGTAGGCATCCTTTGTAGCAACGATATAATTGCGATATTCGTGAGCTCTGCTAAAGGTAATCCATGAAACGGCTAAAATAAAGCTGGTGCTGATCAGAAGGCCAAGTAACTTTCCCTTTTGGCTTAGCCATTTGTTGGCAGCACGCATCGACAATTCCACCGTGCCATACAAGAAATACAGAATAAACGGCATTCCAACCGCCGCAATAAAGAAGGCAGGATTGCCGTTGCTGCCGCGAAAGTCATCATCCCTTACAGGTTCAGTCATATAATTCATTCCATAGAACGCCGCAATGGTCATTAATACAGAAACGACATACAAGAAAATGAGTATTTTATGCACCAAGCACATCACCCGCTCTGATTTTAATTGTTATCTGGTTATATTCTCCATTTGTTCAATAATTCCTTTCTATAATTTCTGCCGTTAATCTTTCCCAAAGAAAAAAAGCTTATCGCTAAGCTTCTTTTCTCACACTATAAATGCGTTGAATTTTTCCTTTATTTTGGGGTACGGTCAATATTTGCTCTGCTTCAAGCGATTTTTTGGAAGCAATAAATAAAAAGGCGGCCGGAACAAATGTAAAAAGAGAAAAAACACCGGCCATTGCAAGAAACCCAGCAGCTACAGAAGTATGATTTTCAACTGTAAAAAAACCGATTAAACTAAGGAATAGCGCAATTAGGAGCATGAAGAATGGATAGATCAGAACCTCTTTCGCAAATTTGACAGCATGATCCGCGAATTCTTCAGCTGAAAGGGTAGCTTCTCCTCTGCTCAAATCCTGCTGCACTTTTGAATCGTGCTGAAACACCTCAATTAAGATACCTTGAACCAAATGATTTTTTTCAAGTGAGTTCGAAAAATGTCCAAAACTTGCTGCGCATATACTCAGCAGCACAATAGAAAACAATATATATTTCCTAACTGACTGCATTTTTTTCGAATCGATAGCTAAACCTCCTAGACTTTATTTAAGTATGCCTTTAAACCCATGTTAAACTGAATGGCCACTTAAATAATCCGCCTTGGGATGGCTTAAGACTAAGACTTAAGATGTATAATGATTTTGTCTCCGAACAGAATTGGTATTAAATACGCATCCTTCCTTATAAACGCCAAGATCGATATGGTAATTAAGCATTTTTATGCAATTCTACAATTTTGGCAATAACCTCTTCTACTTCTCTCTCACTATTTATGCTAAGGAGATGATCGGCCTCTTCTATAATCAGGGCTTTATTCGAGTTATCATTGACACTTTTTTGTTGCTTAAGTACTTCTTCAAAAGAAATAGCCGTCCTAAGAATTTTATTGTCTCGCTTACTCGCCTTTATTCTTTTTGCAAGGATGGTATCTGGAATTTCAAAATACACAATCACACTAAAAAATCCTTTTTTTTGAAAATAGTTCAGAAGATTTTTGCGATTGTTTTGGTTTAAGTTCGAATTACATAAAATTATGTGACAATTTGTTTCACTCACAGTATGGTCGACAATAGTTTGAGTTAGAGCATATTTAATTGTATTGGGTCCTTGATTGGGTACCAGTACAGGGTAATAAGTATTGAGAATTTCAGCGTGATTGTCCTGATCAATTATTATAGAATTAGATAAATTCTTTTCTAATTCTTTAGCAAAAGTTGTTTTGCCGCTATGGGTTTTCCCCACGGTCACAATCACAAATCTGCTCATATAAATAACTCCTTTCTAAAGACGATTATGCTTTTAGTCAAATTTACTTTAATATATTCTCTATATTTTACCATTTAATATAAATTTTATAGATCGTTTTTTTAATGGTAGTAAGTTGAAAATGCACAAAAAAAGAGACTCATTGCGAGTCTCTCTCTTCTTAACGTTCTCCTATTCTAACCAGCTGTCCAAAAACTCGCTTTGGTCTCCTTCAAAATAGTCTTCAAAAAACGCTTTAAATGCTTCTGTATCCACTTGCTCGAACTGAAATTCTTCGTAGTAAGCCGAAAGGAATTCAAGTGCTGCTCCTTCTTCATCCAGCAAGTCGAAATACTCCTTCAGCAGCATTGGCACCTTGCCGTAAATGGTGGAGTAGTATGACTCGTCTTCAAATCGGTCAAGCGGCAAATTAACATAGGTTTCCGGCGGATAGTAATCCTGGGCTGTGGAGGCACTCCAGAATCCGTATTCCTCATCGTCATAATAGTCGCTGAGAAAAAGTGAACTGCTGAATTCCGTTATCCCTTCATCCAGCCACGCTTCATTGTACGGATCGTTCGTCACAATAAAATAAAACCATTGATGAGCAATTTCGTGCACCAGGACCGACTCTTGAGATGCTTCATCTGCAGCCACTTCAATAATGTTCGGGTATTCCATATAGCCATTGTTGCCGATGATGTCCAGTTCGCCAAATGGGTTATCGCCAATCTTTTCTTCAAAATAGACATAAGCATCCACAGCCAGTTCAGACGTTTCCTCCAGCATGTTCACTGAGCGCGGGGTAAATACACGCAAATTTGTATTGTTGGCTGATACCGTTTCAAATTCCCATTCGTCCGGATTCATAATGGCTAAATAAAAATCTTTAATGTTTTCCCCTGTAACAACCCCGTCCGCAGCCGCTTCAATAGAGCCATCTTCAGCTGAACTCGCGACCAAGTAATCCTTGGGCAAGTCATAGCTCACGGTAAAATCTCCGTAGTCGGTATCGTAAGACTCACCGGTTGGATCGTAATCTTTAATGTCCCAGCCCTCTTGATAGTGGCCGAGCATTGGGTACCAATGCGCCAAGTAATAATTATCGTCTACTTGAGACAAGCGCATGCCATTTTGCGGCAGCACCATTGAGTACTCAATGGTTACATTCGCTTTTGACGCTGTTTTCAAATCTGCTGCCAGTTCAACCATCAACTCATTGTTATCCAAATTAAATTCAGCCACTTGACCATCAACACTTACAGAGGAAATATCAATTTCCAAATCATCGTCTTCATAAAAAGGCGTTGCCTTCGAATTCATGGCGTTTGGCACCAAATAAAATCCGATTTCGGACCAGGTGTCTGAAGAATCGTTCGTTACATCAACTGAAGCCGCCACTTGAAATTCATCTGCCTCGTTCAACTCAATCCCAATATCATAAACTGCATTTGTGGCATTTTGAATCCGCTCGGCTTCCTGCTGACCACATTCACCGCAAAAAAAAGTGTTCTTCAAAATTAAGAAAACAATTGCACCTATAACAGCTGCCAGCACCCCCAACCACATGTTCCGTTTCATCTTGCATCTCCCGTTCCCTTACTTTTTTTAATACCTTTCGTCCATTACTCTTCAATTTTAGCATTTGTTTTTGGTGCTGGCTTGGAGTTTTTGACAACGAATAAAAGAGCAGATACAAACTCTGCTCTTTGCTCAATGATACAATTCTTTGATCTATTAGATACTTTAGAGACATTTGTTATCTCTAATACAACCAAAAAAATAAATATTTTACTTTATTGCTAGCATTTTTGTGCAATCAATACATAAATATTTTCGGTTGGAAAGAATTTTTCTATTAGGCGCATTCCTGCATCAGTTATTTCCTGTTCCATTCCAGCTCGTGAAATTCTCAGCGCTCTATGGCTTGAACTATTTTTTGGCTCCAATTCGGTGACGACTAAATAACCACCTGGTCTTAGTACATCTTTTATTTGCGTTAACGTTTTAGTCAGAGGATAGATCTCATGCAGCACCAATGAAGCAAGAACTATATCGATGGATTCATCTGGTAATGGCAGTTCTCCGTCGCCTCCCATAATCGGAACAACATTGGAAAGATTTTCGCTGTTTGCTTTCTCGCGAATCATTTCCAGCATGCTCGGATCGATGTCGAGTGCATATACTGGACCAGCCACTCTTTTTGCTGCGGGTATGGCCAGATAACCCGTGCCTGCACCAAAATCTAATAGATGATCAGTTGTTTTTAATGGAATCATATTCAGCAGTGCTTCCGGTGAGAACTCTGCTCTTCTTTTTGCACTTTCCAGGTAAGATACTTTGCCATGCTGGTGAGCTGCACCGTGTGTTTTATCGTATTCGTTGAGCATTTGCATTTCTCCTCTTCTGCTTTTAAATAGTGGATTTCAACTTACTGTTATAAACGATTCTTCCAACAGTTCTCCGTTAACGCCAATTCCTGCCATACTGCCTTCTGCAGCGGCGATGATCAACTGCGACGGTCCGCCCATCAAGGTGTCTCCACAGGCAAACACGCCTTTAACAGTGGTGCGTTGAAAACGATCGGCTTCAATTCCACCCCGCTCGTTCAGCTCACAGCCTAGTAAAGAGGCAATAGAAGAAGGCTGCACCCACTGCGATCCAACAAACCCGCCCGTCCGTGAAAGAACTTCTCCATCTTCGAACTGAATTCCTTTTAGCGCTCCATTTTCTCCGATCAGCGTCTGAATGGTTTTCTCATTGACTTCTATACCGTTCATACTTAAAGCTATTTTTTCTTCCTCAGATAGAATTTGCTTTCCGTTTGTGCAAAAAACCAGGTCGTTTGTCCAGTTGGAAGCTACTTTGGCCATATGAAAAGCACCGGGTATTTCTGCTATGACAGCCAGCGGACGATCTCTGAGCTCCCAGCCGTCGCAGAAAGGACAGCTAAAGAGGCTGGTTCCATAAAATTCTTCTATCCGGCTGATGTCCGGAAGAATTTCTTTGAACCCGGTTGCCAAAATTAGTTTTTTGGCTTTGAACAGATCGCCATTTTGGGCCTTGATGTGGAAAAGCTCTTGTTCCTTGCTGACATGCAACACCCGCTGCTTTTCAATTTTGATGTCCGGATAACGGGACAACTCCTCTTGCGCAATTCGTTTCAATTCCTGCGGATCAATGCCATCGCGTGTGATAAATCCATGTGCTTCCGAAGTCACGGCATTGCGTGGCTTGTTGTCATCAAATAAGACAATTTTCTTTCTTGCTCTCCCAAGAACCAGCGAGGCATTTAATCCTGCCGGTCCGCCGCCAATTATTGCACAGTCCATTATCATATCATCATCTTCCTTCTGTCAGTTTTAGATACAGTTTCTGCTGGTTCTTTTCCTCTGTTCCCTTAGCTTTCGACTTCCCTCCGATTCACAAGCCACGTTTTTGCCTTTATTGATCACCTATAAAAAAAAGTACACCTGGCTTAATCTGACTTCTCGACAATCCAGTCATTGACAAGCAGTTAAATTTTTTCGTATTTCTCAATCAGAGATATCAAAGACTCATTTTATCTCTAATTAACAAAAAGATATCACTTAATAAATAATCAGTCAAGCAATTGATTGGTCATTTATTTATTCTTGCTGCAAGCCACTTGAAAATTTAAGCAATTCGATATGTTATTTCTAAACACAAACCCGTTATTTTGACTAATATACTTGTCATTTTGAAACATATGATTTACACTTGGTTTTATAAGAGGTGAGGACATGAAAACAAAATTAAAGGAGTTGCGTGCACGGTTAAACATTAACCAGACAGAATTGGCAAAGCGTGCAAAGATTTCCAGACAGACGGTGAGCTTGATTGAACGTGGAGAATTTATGCCTTCTTTACTTATTGCCACAAAAATTGCACGGGTCTTTAATGAGCCTGTAGAAGAGATTTTTCAATTTGAAGAGGAGGAATTGGAATGAAAAAAATAGTTAAAATTAGCGGTCAACTTATTATCGGTGCATTGATTGGATTTTTTGGAATGCTAGTTGCACTTCAGGAAGATTTCCGCTTAGACTTTTCAGCCTATGCACCTGCTATAAATTTTATTATTTTGGCGATGGGTGTTCTATTCTTCTTGTTCTCAATCTATCGGTATTTTAGTATTCAAAACCTCACCCAACAAAAATTGACTGGAGACGAGGAGGATGCAGCAGAAGGAAAAATGTACAGGCAATATAGCGATGCAAATCTTAGTTCCAATCTGGCTATGCTGTTGGGTTTGGCATCCTTAAGCTTGAGCAGCTTAACTAATCAGTCTCTTTGGTTGCTAATCCCCGGAATATTCCTCTTATTTTCCAGCTTTTTCATGTCCTTTGTTATTCAAAACTTAATCCCAAAAATGTATCCAAACCGTGAGCTTCCATCAGTCAGCGACAAAAATTATGCCAAAAAGTTGCTGGAGGTTTCAGACGATGGTGAAAGACATATTATGTTGGGCGGTCTCTACAAAACTTATCTGACAATGAATTCTTTGTTGATTGGAGCGGTTGTACTGCTTCTTTTTTACTCGATCGCGTCAGAATCATCCCAGCTATTCAGTATTTTCATCGTCATCAGCGTTCTCGTAATAACAAATACACAATATCAAATTAGTGTACGAAACAAGTAACCCTAAATATTGAAGACGAACGTAAAAACCCTGATTTCTTTTGATAGAAATCAGGGTTTTATGTATTGATTACGCCCCGCGAGGCGCTTTTGGCGGTTGGCAGACGTCGCATTTACGTTGATTTTTTGTGTTGAATTTCGTAAATGTTTTTTCAAAGTTATTGCCGCATGCGCATTTAAACAGCAGCTTTTGAGAAAAACCGTGATATTCCGTCGACAATAAGGTACTGTCTGAGTTTTTCTCGACAAATGCTTTAATTTCTTTATAAGTCCATCGTTTGTTCATGTTGTTACACCTCCATATTTGATCGATAAGCGGAGGCTTTTGGCATCCGTTCAGTTATAGGCAAAGATTTCAAAAGCCTTAAGTTTCTCATTATAGCACGTGTCGGCCTCCAGATAGAATAGTAAATGTCTTTTAGGCACAGTCTCTCTGCATATCTTAATTCACCATCATCACCAAAAGTCCCCAATAGATTGATCAGCAAACTCTCCCTATTGCTCTGCGATACTGTATACATCAAGATTTTGCATTAATTCAAATAGGCCTTTGAACAAATTGCGTTGCGCCGGATTGTCCCAGTCATCCGGTACATCTGCCATCAGCCACATCACCTCATCAAGAAACACATGCTCAATGGCTTTTTGCCAGTATTTTTCCTCTTCTGGCGTCAGGACAATGAATTCTTTGTAACCCATTAAAAAAAGGTTCCATTGCTTACTGCTAAACGGCTGATCTGGAGCTGTGTCCAATTCATTATGAAACAGCAGGAGGACCAATGCCAAATCAAACACGCGAGGGATCCAGCATGCATTGTCCGGATCCACTAAGTAAGGTTCAGGCGTATAAATTAAATTGTTCGCTTTGAAATCATGGGGGGTTGTGACATGAGGCAAGCTGCTGCTTTTAAATTCATCTTGACTGTGGACAGACTGCATCAGCTGCACTTCTAGCTCTATGCCTATCTTGATCTTCCAGATCTTCGCGTGTTCTAAAATATGTGCGAAACTTTCTTTCACTTCAGCTTCATTAAAATCAAACACATCATAAGGATCTAGTTTATATTCGTTCGTTGAAGGAGAGAGGGAATGGATCCTGCCAAGCATCCGGCCAGCTTCTTCAATCTCCCAATCCTTTCCTGTATATCCCGCTCCATCGATAAATGGATAAACGACATACGTATCTTCGTGTATGGAAATTGGATTTTCGACTGGTAAAGCCACAGGCACTACAATCCTTACACCACGCTCACTCAACCTGGTTATGTATTTCATTAAACGCTCAGCTTTTAACATGGGATGCTGTGTTTTCTTGATAATAAGGTCTTTTTTAACATCTTTAATCCGGTAAACAGGCGAAAAAGGATAAATGCTTTTAGGCTCTTCATTTACACGAAATCCGAACTTTTCTATAACGGTTTTAGCATCCATTGGACTTCTCCTTCGCTGGGCTATCCATAATATGCTCTATCATTTTATTTATTGAGTATACTGCTAAAACATCTTTGTGACTATTAAAATAAGAAGAAATCCGCTATGGACTTCTCCTCTTTTAATAATCCTATTTAGCTGTGGATTCTAACGGTCCTACAGTATGGGTGAAACCAGCTTCGCAACATCCTGCTTCGCTTTTTCTACCCATGATTGCTCCTGAAACGTTTGCTCGGTCAATTGAACGGATAGCTTTTTGTCTTGGAAAAAGAGTGTCGCCATTTCTGATGCGGAATCTGAATCATAAACAAATGCATTCAATTCAAAATTCAAGGCGAAGCTGCGGATGTCCATATTCGCTGATCCGACCGAATATGCTTTTTCGTCCACAACCAAAGTTTTTGCATGCAAAAATCCATTTTTGTAGCTGTATACTTTTACGCCATCTTCCAACAATTCACGAACAAATGACAGTGTAGCTGAATGAACAAAAATATGGTCTGCCAAATGCGGGATCATAATTTGAACATCAACGCCGCCAAGTGAAGCTGTTCGCAAAGCATCCATGATGGACTTATCTGGAATAAAATAAGGTGTTTGAAGGTAAATCGAGTTACGTGCATGGTGAATCATTTTCAAATAGCCATTCTTAATATCTTCATGAATGACTAACGGACCGCTCGCAACAATTTGAATCGCCGCTCCTTCGTGACTCTCGGCCTTCGGAAAATATTTTTCTGCATATTTTATTGGATCTTTTTCGGTTGCCTGATTCCAGTCAATGAAAAAACGGTTTTGAAGGGAATGCACGGTCTCTCCTTCTATCCGAAGATGCGTGTCGCGCCAATAGCCGAATTCATGTTTCTTGCCTAGATATTCGTCTCCCACATTAAACCCGCCAACATACCCAATCAATCCATCCACAACTACCAATTTCCGGTGATTCCGATGATTCAGCCGTGGGTTTATGCGGGAAAACAATGCTGGCAAAAAGGCAGCTGTTTTTCCGCCAGCGGCTTCGAACTCTTCAAAAAATCGCTTTGGCAGGCTGCTGGATCCCAAATCGTCGTACAAAAACAGCACTTTTACACCTTGCCGCGCTTTGTCGGTCAACAGCGATACCAGCCGACGTCCAAGATCATCATCGTTCAAGATAAAATACTGCAGATGGACATGGTTTGTGGCCTTGCTTATGTCTTCAAACAAAGCCTCAAATTTCCTAGTGCCATCGTTAAAAATTTTTATGTCAGTGGCTGTCGACAATGGTGCATCCGTTCTCGCCACGTTCATTTGAATCACATCCAGCCATTCAGCTACAAGCTCAGAAGAGGGCTGGAAGATTCTGCTTTTCAGTTGAATTAGCTGCTGGTCCATCACATTTCGAAAATCTTTATTTTCGTAGGCAACCGGCCGATTCAGCCGATCCTGTCTTAACGATTTTCCGAATAACAAATAGAGAATAAAGCCAACAATCGGTACAAAAAACAAGATCAAAATCCAAGCCCATGCAGAAGAGGCCGTTTTCCGCTCAAAAAATAAAATAAAAAACGCCAATACTACATTTAACATAATAAAAATATTGCTCAATGTACTTAACCAGTCGAATAAAATTGTAATTCCTCCTTGAGCTCTGCTTTTATCTAAGTTGACGTTATAGAAGCTTCCTCTATTTCCCATCATGGATTTACAAGGCTTGAGATTCACAGCACTTCCCTTGTATAAGCTACATCTTTTAGTTTGTTTTGTAAAAGGATAAAACTAGCAGCATAAACCCGAACTGGTTTGTGCTGCTAGTTTTATTTTGGAGTTCTCCATTATGCTGGGGAATTCCTCAGTTTAAAGTAGTAAAAAACCTGGATGGGCGGCAACATGAGCAAAGGCAAGAGGTAATAATCCATCTCCACAAAAATCAGCGCCATAAAAACTGGAAAGAATACAATGTAACTAAACAATATGACCCGTTGCGAATTTTTCACAACGCCATATGCAAATAACAAGAGTGCAGGGACAATAAAGAGAAACGGCAAGTAGCCGGTAAACAATGTGCTGGACGAATTTAGTATGTTCATGCGCCTTCCCCCTTCAAGTTGATTGGACAAACTTTCAATAAATCCACTAATGCATTCTTTAAACTGAACTCTCCTTTGCTTCGCCACCTTACTTTTTACCTATACAATTTTTACTACCCTTTCTCCATTTAGAAGAAACCAAATCTTCCTGCCTTTATTTTAAGCCTCAAAAACGATAGTCAGTTTGGGCCAAGTTGATGTCCATCCTTTGTTTTCCATGCGCTCGCGGTAGATTTCCAAACGGTTTTGGTTCACCCTAAAGTAAGGGGTAGGCTTTACTTCCAGACGGACCAGGTCTTTAATCCCAAGAGGTGCAGCCAACGCCAATTGTTTTTGCCGGTCTAATTTTACTGCAACTGCTGTGGCCGTTTCTGGAAATTTTGCTATGGCATCGACTGATGAAATGTAAGGGGATGTTTGATTTCGCAAATGCATTCTTGCCTGATTTTTCACTGACCAAGGAATACCTGGAGCCAAATTTTGTAGGTTTTCCTCTATTCTTTTCTCCTCTTCTTCAGCCATATTGTGCTTTTCATAATAAATGACATCGATATCCGGAAGTTTTGTTCTATCCGAAAAACCATGAAGTGTGTCCCAAACCTTAGACCGGACAAACCCTGCACATATCCACCAGTCAGGCAGATCCAATGTTTCTACCGCCATCAGCAATTCCATCATCCACTCATCTTGCTGAATAAGGACGATAATATCATTTTCGCTCTTTAGCATGCTCTGCTCACTCCTACTGTTTAAATTATTTTTACTATGTACGAACAGCTTCAGATAAAATTTCCTGATAAAGTTTATTCCAATTGTGGTGAAGTTGCCCTACTTTATCGAGAGACACCAGCATTCTCCGGACAGATTCACACCCGGCTTTGAAGTCATGAATTTTTTCAATCTCCATTTTATAAAATGCCTGGTATCCGATCACAGGATATTTTCCAGCTTTTTCCCAAAGTGGATTTTCAGTATGGTCAACCTCAACAAACCCTAAAAACCGACTGCTGCCTGAGACGTATCCTTCTTCCATCGCTTCTCTATGCACGCTTTCTTCAGGCGTTTCATTTTCTTCAATATGACCTCCTGGAAAATCCCATCCCCGGTGCACTAAATCAACTAAAAGCAGTTGGTTTTCATAGAAACAAAAACCATGCACACTGGTCAGCAGTCCTTTATCCGGCAACTGATCATTTGCATGCCACGTCAGCTTTACTTTTGCTTCTCCCCATTTCACATAAACTGCGTCCATTTTTCATACCTCCTTTATCAGGTAAGCTTGCTGTTAAGTTCTGTTTTCAAAACTAAAAAAATTGAAACAAACAACTAAGTAAACGATTACCTAACCAATTGGAACCGAATCGCTAATGCTCCCTATTCCTTTTCCTGCTGCTTCGAATAAATAGCATATGTCTCTTCCATCATCGCTGCCATTGTCCATCCCGTACACCCTAAATCCGCAAAAGAAATGTCTTCAAAGATAGATTGAAAGTTTGGGTATGCCGTAACTTTTGTAACCTTCACTTGAATCTCCTCATTTTTTTCAGGAAGTTCACTAAATTCAATCACATCTCCAATATTTATCTTTTTTCTCTTTTCGTCATTCAACCGAATTTCGATTTGTTTCCTGCCCGTCTTTATTTCTTTGAAGTATTCACTATACAAACTCATTGTATGCTTCATAAGATCCTCCTAAAGGCATTGCTTCGAACGGTTTAATCCTAATTACTTACCAGGTTTAATCGCTTTTTTCAGCTCACTTAACAGCTTTAATCAAAAACCGCTTCGAGTTTGTGCAAATTCCTTTTACCGTTTGGTTGTTTTCGATAAATGCTTTCCAACTTTTCAAGTCTTTATCTTCCTGACCGAAATGAGGAATAATGGGAGTATGCTGCAGCAAAAATAATAGATCTTCCGGTCTTTCATAATATTCCAAAATGTTATAATCATAGGTTTGCACTTTTGAGAATCCAGCATTTTTTAACTCTTGCCGGTATTTTTCTTTTAACGTTCCATCTGCATCAGTGAACGATTGGCCGCGTCCGAATGCGTTTTTGATATTTTGTTTGTCGCCTTCGCTTACTTGCTGGGTCAAAAACATTCCGCCTTTTTTCAATACCCTGGCCACTTCAAGAGAACCAAATGGAGCGTGGCGGCTTGTCACAATATGAAAAGAGTCTGCTGGAAATTGTAACTCTTCAGAAGACATGTGCTGGAAATGCACATTTTTTTGCCCAGATCTCTCCAAATTTTCAATGGCTGAACTAATCATGCCAATCGATAAATCAATTCCGACTGCCTGCTCCACAAACGGGGCAATTTTCAAAAGGTTTTCTCCTCCACCCGTACCTAAATCCAACAGAGAATCTGTTCTATTGCATCGTTCCATTACTTGCTCATTGAATTCCCAATCCGCTCGATCAGCCAGGACTCGTATTTGACTAAACTCCCAGCCATTTACTTTTCCCATTGCTTCATAAAATTTCTGATAGTCAAAGTCTTCCATCACTTTTCCACCTTTGGAATAAAGTCGTTTTTTTCATTTTCATGCTCTCTTGAAATACTGCTTTCAGTATATTCAATGAAACACAAAATGTATATCCAATTTTTTACACAAGCGAGATAAAAGCTGATATTATGGATTTATCTTGTATGGGCATTTTCCACCAGGAGACATGAGGAGGTTAGGATGTTGAAGATAATTAACGGCAAGTACAGCGATGCGAAGGTGTTTACAACGAATATTGATGACGCGACCGTATTGCAAATTGAGACTTTTTTAAATGAAGAATTGACAGCGGGAGCTCAAGTTCGCATTATGCCCGATTGCCACGCAGGCATAGGAGCAGTCATCGGCACCACCATGAAAGTAAAAGATCGCGTTGTGCCAAATTTAGTCGGCGTGGATATCGGCTGCGGCATGTTGTGCGTAGAAGTCCAAAAGCAGGACGTTGATTTTGCAAAACTTGATCTTGCCGTTCAGTCACTGGTTCCTTCTGGCCAATCGATTCGGACCGTTCCGCACGACTTCATAAAAAACATAGAACTGGATCGTGTCTTAGCCAATTTTTCAAAAGACGCAGCTATTCATTCTCTCGGAACACTTGGTGGAGGCAACCATTTTATTGAAATGAATGAAGCAGAAGATGGCCGTTTGTTTTTGGTTATTCATAGCGGAAGCCGTCATCTGGGTGTAAAAGTGGCGAATCATCACCAAAAGAAAGCCATTGAAAGCTTAAGCAACGACAAAGAAGGACTCAATGAATTGATCGAACAGTTAAAAACAGAAGGCCGCCACAAAGAAATTAACGGCGCCATCAAATCCTATAAATCGGTATTGCCGATCGTTCCAAATGATTTGGCTTACTTAACAGGTCCACTCATGCAGGATTATTTTAATGACTTGAAAATTGCCCAGGAATACGCAAAATGGAACCGTGCAGCCATGGTGCAAGTTCTATTAGACGCAATGCAATTTACCGAAGTGGGACGAATCGACACCGTGCACAACTACATTGATCTGGAGCATATGATTTTACGAAAAGGTGCCATTTCCGCGAGAAAAGACGAAATGGTCCTGATTCCGATAAATATGCGTGATGGCTCGCTCCTCGCCAAAGGCAAAGGAAATGATGACTGGAACCAGTCCGGACCGCATGGCGCAGGCCGCATCCTTTCGCGGACAAAAGCAAAAAAACAGCTTCAATTAAATGATTTTACCGACACCATGAAGAACGTCTACACAACGAGTGTCAATCAGGACACGATTGACGAATCTCCGTTTGCCTATAAAACAATGCAGGAGATTATTGATAATACGAAAGACACCATTGAAATACAATCCATCTTAAAACCCCTGTACAATTTCAAAGCGGCGGAATTTCAAGGTTGGAGAAAAAAATGAGAAAAGAGCAGCAAGCAGCTGCTCTTTTTTAGTCTAAGCTCTATAATAAAATTGCTTTTCTATCATTCGATAATTGGAAGTTTTCGCTTTGATTGCAAATCTTCGATGAACTTTTTATGGTCTGAAAAAATAGCTTGGGGCAATTCATCCAGACTGTAGAATTTATTATTTAAGGATTCCTCATTCTGTTCAATTAGCTCGCCATTGTACTCCTTGCAGGTAAATATAACTTGCATCTGGGCAACTTGATCTCCGTTCCCAAAGGTTTTGTCATAATCCGGACCCGAGTAGATGCCAAACAGTTCAAGCTTCTTAAGCCGCAATCCAGTTTCTTCAAAAACCTCTCGTTCAGCTGTTTCTTGAATGGTTTCTTCCAGCTCCATAAAACCGCCTGGAATCCCCCATTCACCCGTATCCGAGCGCTGCTGCAGCAGTACCTGATCTTTTGAATTGAATACAAAAGCCCCAGATATGACCATGATTACTTTTTCGTCGCCTACAATGGCTCTCAAGTGCTTGATGTAATCCATACGTAGTACCTCCTGATGGCTGAACGAGTCACTCTTTCTCAATGAATTTGCTGAAACTATCATTATATAAATTTACTTTCCTGAAGAAAACCCTTGGAACAGTCTTCCTCCGAACGGCTCCAGTGACTCATCCACCAATTTTATAATTTTGCTTTTATCATCCATTTTATAAAAAGCATCAAACGCATCAAAAAAACGACCAGCAAACTCCTCGTCGTATTGCACTAAGGAACGCATTAACCATTTTCCAGTGCCAATCCACTCGTGATTTGTCCGCAATACAAATTCACTGGTTGTTTCTGCTAAGGTACCTGCTATAAAAATTGATTCTGCTCGATCGTTGCAACCGACAAAGTCTTCTAATGTATCTGTAATAAAATAGCGTTTGAAGTTGATTGTTTCGTTTGTCCATACTTTCGGCCCTCTCGCCAGCAACTCTTTCGCTTCATCTTTTATAGGAACAACGAGGTCTTTGCCTTTTATAACAATGCCCTCGGCCATCATGTTAGGCAGTGATGGCCTAGCTCTTTCGCAATCCGTCAAAAAGTAAGATTTGTAAGAACTTAAGTTATGTACAAATACTTCAACTGGCCAGCCAAAATCGATGAATGATTCTCTGTATGAAGCTGAGTACTTTTGATCGAATATGACAATGTCAAGATCTGATGTTTCTGTGTTTTCTCCACGGACTACACTCCCTGCAAGCAAGGCTCCCTGACAATCCGGAAAATATTTTTGAACAAACATTTTTGCTGCATCGATAGCCGGTAGTTTCTTGGTTTGCATTACTCCACATCCTTCCTACCAATTTCTATTCATTCTTTGATTTGGTTTCAATAAGATTTGTAAGCCTTAACTTAAAACCACTTAGCTGCGCAATTCCGGATTTTAAAATAAGTTTATCATTAAAAACCACTAACCTACTGAAAATACAGTCACGGAAAGAGGATGGTACAGCAAATAACAATTTTAACCATACAATTTCGTTTCTAGTCGAAACCATTCACTGGCACTAACGTATAAATGATAGAAGATAATTAACATTTTATTCAAAAAATATAAAATGGAGGTACTTATGAAAAAGATATTGATTATTTTTCTAACTATTTTACTCTTGGCAATAGGAAACTGGGGAGTGGCATACGCTCTTCAAATGACTTTTCTGGACATTTCGATTCCGTTCGCGGGACTGGCACTAGCTGTGGTTTATTTCTTTAAATCCAAAGGCGGCATGGCCAGCCGGCAGTTGGACATGTCAATTCAGGGTCATACTGGCATTCGGATGGAACAACAAAGTCAGGTTTCTGAAAGATCTTATATTTTTATCGGTTCAGTACTTTATTTACTATTTGTATTTGGGTTCACCTTATTTACTTACTGGGAATATTTTTAACTTCCCCATGAACTCTCTGCCAAAGTGATAAAAGGAGGAAAATATGCGGAAAATAGTGGAGATTTTCATAAAGTTTCTTTCAGGAGTTATTGGAATCGTTTTGGTCAGTGCTGCGCCTGCCCTATTTGGAGGCTCCGTATTTTTTGACTTCCGCTCTTATCTAGCTGCTCTGAAAAATGTTTCAACATCCTTTTTAACTCCTAGTCAGTGGACCTTAAACTATACCGAACCCATGACGTTCGAAATCATTTCTATCTCTTTCGCAGATTTTTTAAGCGGACCTTATTTGTATTCGATGCCAATACTTTTTTTGGCTCTAGGCTTAGCAGGTATAGTTGCCTTTTTGTTGGCTTTGCTCGCACTGGTTGCTAATGGCACTGTAAAACGTCTCTTTTTGCAAGTGGCAAAGTTTCTTCAGTCGTTTCCAGATTTCGCCTTTGTCTTTCTTGTTCAGCTCGTTGTGTTAGCTATCTTTGACTGGACCGGCATCTTGCTTTTAAGTTTTTATAGTTTGGGAGATGAGCAGATCTATCTTGCTCCGATTCTTTGTTTAGCTATCTTGCCAACTCTGCTTTTCTTCAAACTCTTTATTTTGCTTTTCGAAGAAGAGCTGGAATGTCCATATGTTGAATTGGCGCGCTCCAAAGGGTTGGGCCGGTTTGAAGTCTTGTGGAAGCACTGCACCCCCAATGTCTTAAGAAGTACTTTTTATCAATCCAAGTCCATCGTTTGGTTAACACTTTCTTCCTTGCTGATTGTCGAGTACTTATTTGGAATCAACGGAATCCTTTACCACTTGCAGTCTGATTTCAGTCCGAAAGGCATCGCTTTTATTTTACTAACTATTTTTATTCCTTTCTTTCTTTTGTATACCGTAATTGAACTGAGCCTGGGAAAAAAAGAAATCAAACGAAATGCCGTAATGCAGAAGTTCAACTTGAAATTGTTCGATGCGCAAGAAAGTCGTGCAAGGTTTACGCAACTTTCAAGAAAACGGCTTAGAAAAGCAGGGTTTTTCCCTCGTATAAAACGACTGCCCCAGTTGCTCATTCCCATGTGTGTTGTCTTAGGGCTTTTAATAATCAGCGTGTTGTATGCTTTGATCACTGGAGATCAGGTAGACCAAGTCCATTACATTTACGACAAGGAAGGGGGAATCGAAAGCAGCTCTCCCCATCCGCCTTCTGCCGAGATAGTTTTAGGGACAGACCCATATGGCTACTCGATTGCTCAACAGTTGTTAGTCGGCATCAAATACACCATCGCCCTTAGTGTGCTGGTTGCCACATTACGGGTCGGCCTGGGTTATGTGCTCGGAATTTTTCATACTTTCGTTCTCTCTACAAAAGTACGAAACATTGCCAATTCTATCGCAGATGGCATGCACTTCTTGCCTTTAACATTACTAGCCCTTGTCTTGCTCATGCCTGTCCTCGTTTCAACTGGAGAATGGAACAGCACTTTGACGGAACGTCTAATTTATCAGGTGCTAATCATGTCGATCATTGTACTTCCTATCACATCCAGTGCAATTGGGAATGAGATGAGTGAAGCTTTGAAAAAAGACTATGTTGCGGGCTCGGTGTTAATGGGTGCATCGTTAAGCTGGATTTTGACAAAACACATCCAGCCACAGCTTTGGCCAAAACTATTATTGATGTGGGTACAGCATATCGTTCAGGTATTGCAAATGTTTGTGCATTTGGGAATCTTGTCTGTATTTGTCGGTGGTGCACTTTATCAGTCTGACTCTCCACGCCTGGTACTTGAAATCTATGAGCTGTCCGGAATGATCGCCATATCCCGTGAAGTTTTTGTCACCAACCAATATTGGATGATTTTACCGCCGTTAGCTATATTCATGCTCTTAAGTTACAGTTTCACCACTATTGCTGAGCACCTCGCTTATAAAAAAGCGATTCCGAGAACGGGTGCACGTGCCTCCATTCAACAAAAAAAGGACACATCACTTGATTCTTTTGCGAGAATCCGTAAATCCCAATTGAACGAGGAAGCAAACTAAAGGTAACTCCTCCCAATACTTTTATAAAAACAGCAAGACGAAAGAATGGTTAGAAGACACAAAGAATAAACCTCACTTATTGCAATTCATTGCAGTTAGATATGTTCATTGAATACGTGAATGGCATCTCAAAGTACAACATGAATAACGAATTAAATATTTTAATTTAATTTTTTCTCAAGTGATTGAATACGCATAAAGCTACGGGTGAACCTTGTACCGAAATCGAGCAAAAAATGCTCTTCTATACTTCAGAAATAATTCAGTCTGAAATCTGATTCATTTGTATTCGTTTTAGCAGTTGAATTCACATTGAATATTATTCACTAATTCATCCAATGAGCCATGGCATTTTTTTACTTCTGGTAAATGGTAAAAAGTGCTGGTTTCTGCTGGATTGTTAATCGATCCGTCTTGCGAATATAGAAAAATCTTTTTTCCTCGTCCTAACGCAATGCCCATTTCGATGTGGGTTCCTTTTCCTCCTGGCAACAATATAACCACGAAATCTGATTCCATTACGGCATCTTTTTCATGCTGGCCAATTCTCGTCAAGTCCTTTAATGTAAACGATGGTTGTTCTCCTGGAGCTGTATTTTGTGTCCAATCGTATGTATGAAGAAATCCTTTAGCTGTTAATTGCTCTGTAACATAAATAACGGCATTCGAGTTTGTAAGGCCCGATGCCACGTAAAATTTTTTCATATTGTTCTACAATCCTTCCTGACTTTTATTACTATGCTTTTTCTTTATTCCCTTTTACAAGATCTTATTTCAATGTCTCCTCACTTTATCATATCTCTTCGTTAGAAAAGCCATAAATGTGCTGGCTTATACTTTGAGTAAGAACAAAATCTATGCAATGGGAGGCCGCCGACCATTACATAGATTTTTTGCGGTACTTTTAAGTTTTAGTATTCGAAAGTCGCATTCAGCACTTCTTCTTCTGAAGCCCCTCCCATGTTTTTATTGATCGTACGGCTTACATCCACTTCAATTTCGTCCAAAAGCAAGTTCGCCGTTCTTTGGTGTCCAATTATTACCAATTGGTCCCATCCGTATTCTTTATATAAACTTGAAAGTTCGTTTGAAACCTCTCGATAAAATCTCCGGATTTGTTTTTCTTTTCTACTATCGTATTGGTCTGTTTGGCTGCTCGAGGATGCATTGGCCCGCGCACTTCTTCCTTGGAATTTTCTCCAATTGTCTGTATCCAGATCCAGTTCGAATACGAAAACATCTTCAACTTCACCCAATCTGGTGTTGTATACGGTAATAATGTCCATTTGTGAGACAATGATCCCGGTTTTCGGGAAATTTTTATCCAGGGTTTCTAATTGTTCAATCTTTGGTGCATCGCTGTAAACAAATTCATTTTCCACATCCAATTGCAAGAAATGCATCTCGAAAAACCCATTTCCTCCTTCAGCGTAGATGACAATACTTCGCAAAAGCCGATGCCCCACATTTTCTAAGCTGCTCTCAACTTTTTCTCTCAATTCACTAAATGCACTGATTTTTTGTTGGTTCCCTTCTTCCTCAATTTTCTTCTCCAGCTGTTTTAATCCGTTCTTTAAATGTAGCTTCCATTGATCCCGCTCACTGGGCTTGGTACTCAACAAAATAGATAATACACCGGCTTGCGGATTTTCAATTTTTTTTAGGTGATCGATTTCCGTGTATAAGCCCACCCTAACTCCTCCTTTTTCATTTCGTGATTGTCATGCCTTACATGTCTTCATCAGTTCTCGCGACTTTCCCACCTGCTTCTTCGACCAAACCATTCAAGACGGATTCTTCGTATTCTTTTCCAATTGCAATGATGCCCGTTGTTCCCAGTTCGATATTGCCAATGGTGTTTTTAAATAACTCCTCCGTTTCTTTTAATCGTTTCACTTCTTTGCTGGCGCCGATCATCCCACCCGTCAATGTACCGAACAGCAAGCCAAAAGGGCCGCCTAAAATTCCGACAGCCATACCGATTAAAGCACCTTTTGTCGCTTTATTTGTTCCCGAAAAATCTGCAGCGTCTTTAAACGCAAATGATCCATTTTCCGCTCTTTCTATGACAACTACTTGCTGCAAATCTATTACTCCTTCAAGATTGTAGTTTTTCAGTTGGCTGAATAATTGATAGGCTCTTAAATGGTCGTCAAATGAGATGGTGATAATGTGATATGGCTGGCTTTTGTTTTTAGACATTGCAATCTCCTCCTTTTTTCGCTTTAACCTTTCACGTTTGTCAGATTATATTCTTAGTAAATAAACGCCGCTAAAATACCTGTAATAAAAACTGAGGTAATTGTCACCGTTGAAAAACCGGCAACGACCATTTTCGGCAATATCTCCTCTTCTATAATTTGGACTTCTTCTTCTGTTTCCCCAATATTTTTCGCAGCTTCTTGGCTTAAAATTAATGTTCCAGGAAATCCATAAAGAGAGGTTAACCCAATTGCGATGGCCATCGGATACGTATAACCCAGCAATTTTCCTGCAATCATCGCAAAGATTATAATACCGAGAACCCCCAAGACAAAAGCAATTAACAGGGGCACAAGCAGCTCCACAAGATCGCTAAATGACGTGGTGGCAAGTGGCCCAAAAATAATCAATAAGATGGCGAGCATCATCAAGCCGTACGCATCAATACCATTTAACACGTTTGGCTTAAGCACTCCCGTTGCCCGCAACGCAATCCCCAACAGCAAGGCAATAACGAACGTATTCAACCAGCCATTTGTTAAGCCGCTTAGGAAAATGGCAATGATGACGACAACGCCTACAACGAAAAGCGTTCCTGCAGTTGTTTGGAACGCTTCCGGCAAGATGGTTTGTTTTTCCTCTGATTTAGCTTCCTCTACGTCTTCTTTACGTGTAATGCTGCCATCCCGAACGCCGTCACGAATCCGCATGGCTTCTTTTCTCAAAATAATCGATGTTAGCGGAAAGCCAATCAGACCTTGCAGCGCAGCGATCAAGACTGGAAATACGGCGACGGAAATCAGTCCCGCATTCAATGCCTGTTCCTGAACAATGATGACCGAAATCGTTCCGCCGCTAATCGCAGCAATTGCACTGAGAACATAATTCGTGTCGAGCAGTAGTCTTCCGATCGTAAACAACAGGGCGCAAATTCCTAGAACTGCCGAAACACCAATTAAGAACGTGCGCCATTGCCGTTTGAATTCCTCCAAGCTGATTAATGTGCCCAAGTGCACGATGATCATCCCAACGATGGTTTGACCCAATGGCAACAAGGCAGAAGACTGCAATAAGTCTTCTGGAAATACATTTGTCTTAAATCCAATCAAGAAAATGATGGATGCGACAAACAATGACGACAATAATGCTTTGGTCTTTTTCGAGACATAATCACTGATCGTCCAAACAAGCATGATGATGGTAAATGCAATAATGGGTTGCATGCCTATTCCTCCCTTTATACGACCGGTTGGTAGTTGAACCCGAATCCATGAACATCGGCAATGTTGTAAACAATGATAAATGACTCTGCATCAATTTGATGGATTGCACGGACAACTTCTGCATACTCAGAGCGTTTCATCACCACCATCAGCATTTTTTTGGACTCAGCTGAAGTTGTTCCTTCAATCGCAAAAACGGTCATGCTGCGATCCAGAGTGGTTGACAACAAATAATTTCGAATCTCGTTCACCTGATTTTCACTAGTAACAAAGATGGCTTTTTTCCGCTCTAAACCAATCTCGATATACCCCATGACAAAAGTCGTAATAACTATGGAAGCAACCGCAAATAAAAACTCTTCCACACCAAAAACAAAAATATTAAAGACGACAACCGTTGCATCTGTCAAAAAATAGCCAACAGATGTGTTTAATTTAAAGTATTTATGGAAAATGAGCGGCGGAATAGTTGTTCCGCCACTTGATGCGCCTATCCAGTACAGAGAAGCGACGCCAAACGCAAAAATGACGCTGCCGAACGCAACGGAAAAAAAACGGTCCGTAACAACCATTGTTTCTGGAATGATCCCTAATGCAAGAGGAAGTACTAAACTGCCCAACACAGATTTTAAAAAGATTTCCTTTCCTAAAAAAATGAACGCAAGCAGCAGCATGAGCAGATTCAGCACAAGAACCACAATCGAACGATCAATATTTAAAACTTCTTCAAGCAAAATACCGATTCCAGTTACGCCTCCTGCTGCTACGTGGTGCGGACCTAAAAACAAGTTGATGCCAGCAGCCAGGACAAAAATCGCAAAGATGATGAGAAGACTTTCTCTGATAAGCTTCATCGGCTGGATACCTCCTTGGCTGGATCAGACGGTTTTAGGAAAAGAGGGCATCCGTTCGACTAACTGAAGTGCAAATTCAACTGCATGATCGAACTCATCAATCGGGATATACTCTTCAACCGTGTGAATGTTCTCATATCCTATAGAAACGTTGATGACGTTCTTGCCTTTTTCGTTAAATACGTTAGCGTCTGTTCCACCTCCACTGCGTTCAAATCGGACGGGCCGCTCCAATGCCTCTAAACAATTTTGAGCATGAATAAGCAAGGGATGCGTTTCGTCGAAATGGTAGCCTATTATTAGGTGCTTCGCTTCAAATTCCAGCTCTGCCCCGTACTGCTCTACTTCTTTTTCAAATGCCTGCCGCATGGATTCCACCTGATCCAGACACTTTTGATTATCAAATGACCGAACTTCTGCGACCATTTCAAGCCGGTCCATAACAATGTTCATTGCTGTTCCACCGTTAATCTGGCCAATGTTGGCGGTCGTTTCGTGATCAATGCGGCCCAGTTTCATTTGAGCAATTGCACGTGCCGCAACTTCAATTGCAGATATTCCTTTTTCAGGCTCCAGTCCAGCATGGGCTGCACGGCCCAATACGCGAATGTCCAGTCGGTACATAGTCGGGCTGGTCGTAATGATTCCGCCAACCGGTCCACCGTTATCAAGAACATAGCCGTACGTCGCTTGCAGTTTCGTCATATCCAATGCTTTTGCGCCCAGCAAGCCAACTTCCTCTCCTGGGGTCAGGACAAATTCAAGCGGGCCATGTTGAATTCCCCGTTCTTTCAGCCGCTGAATCATCTCAAGCATAATGGCAACACCCGCTTTGTCATCCGCTGCTAAAATGGTCGTCTGATCAGACTCAATACGCCCATTTTGTTCAAGCGGTTTGATGCCCTTTCCTGGCGATACCGTATCAATATGGGAAGAGAAAAAAAGTGGTTCTATAGAAGAGTCTCCTTCTAAACGGGCAATGACATTGTTCGCGCCTAATCCTGTTTCCGTGATCGTGTCATCTTCCCAAATTTGCAATCCGAGTGCTTCGAACCGCTGAATCAGTTCTCTTTGAAAGCTTCCTTCCGCAAATGATTCCGAATCGATTTGTACAAGCTCCATAAATTTGTCAGCCAACCGTTGTTTCGACATACTTATCCCTCCTGTTTATTCTGCCCACTTGCGATTTGCTGTAAAAGCAATCGTCAGCCATTTGTTTTGCGGCAGCCAAGAAAGTGCCTCGTCAATCTCCTCTCGAATTTCATCTTGCGCCAAGATGGAATCGAATTGGTATTGTTTAGGAACGATTATATCGATTTCTATGAATACAATGCTTCCGGTTTTTGAAATGCGCAAATACGTGTCTATTACACCGTAGTTGCCAACTATTGACGCTACACTTTCCTGTATGCGAAGCATCAAGTTTTCACTGGTTGACATGTTCAGCATTTCGCGCATTGCAATAACCATCTCAGTAACCGGGTAACGAATCAAAAAAAGGACAATTCCTATCAGCATGACTGGATCTACATACCGGGCAACAGCATCCATCGAAAACAAAGTTGCAATTCCTGCAATTCCGTAGCCTAAAAATGCGCCAATCCCCATAACGACAGTCAATCTCCATTGCTCCACTTCAGCAGTTGCCAAAACTGAACGTGCCTTGCGATTTACCTTTTTGAGATGCTTGTAAACTGCGATTGAAATTAATGCACTGAGGCCAAGGTAAGCAATCACCCAGCCGAGCTCGATCGAATTCCCTCCTTTTCTAACTTCATCAATAGCATTGACGAAAGCATAAATTAATAATAAAAAGACAACGAAATATTGGAAGAAAACAAGAATTGGTTCGAGTGATTCCTTGCCAAATGGAAATTGTACTTCATCTTTGACTACTATAAAGCGTCCCCCGCGTAAGGAGAGAACGCTCAGCACGACACTGAGAAGTGCATAAAAACCATCAAACAGGACAAAAGAAGAGGACAGTAAGAATCCTGCTGAAATACCCAAGACAGACAAAAAAAGAGAACAGAAAATAGATACTTGAAGGAGACGATCTTCAATGACAGGATTTTTGGTCGCCATGACAAATTCACCACCCATAATGGGAAAGTTCTCTATTTGTTATTGAAAGTATGTAAAAGTGAAAATATGCACACTCATTATTGAATGATATAAAAAGATAGAATATTATGAATACTCACTTATATTAAGTCACTTCCTCTTTTTTTTCAAGAATTTGGTTCTCATTTATTAAAATTTCATTCTTAGTTTGGAAAACCTCAGTAACAAAGTCCATGCTGCTGCGATATAAAAGAGAATTCTTATTTGTATTCACCAACAAAGAAGCCAGTCCTTATCAAACCGCCCCTTCTTCGTATATTTATCTATTTTCCCCATTGGTTCTCCACCGTTTTTATATTTATTCGATAAGAATATAACCTTTCCTTAGCCATACGACATAACCCATAGTTGATCAACTTGTTAATTTAAAGTACTGCGCTAACAAAAAAATAAGAACCAACTATAAAGATGAAGCTTCTAAATGTCTCTGGAATTTTTATTGTTCACTCAGCCAAAAACGCTCCCCTTGATTACGACTATGCAACACTCTTCGTTCTAAAGGCAGAGATATCCATTAATATTGAGTTAACGCTTGAAGTAGTTACAATCAACATGAAATTCGGCATATTCCATATCTTTCTAAACAATGTGGAGTCTATCTAGACAGCTTAAGCAGAATTTTAAAATACATATAATGGAATTTAATAAAAATAATTACATATAAGTGGAATTTAATAGTAAAAAAGTTCTAAAAAATATATTTTTAAGTAAATAATTAGGTTTATTTATTTTTCTTTTGATTTTAGGCTCTTTTTACTATTAATTACTATAGTATGAAGGTACAGCAAACTTTTTGGTTACTTTTTACTAATTATGTTATTAACTTTCATGTTCAAAATAACAAAAAATTATTTAAAACAAAAAGGGGGGAATTAAAACATGTTCATCTTCGAAAGCATCTCTGCTCTCTTAAGACTTGGAATGAATGAAATAAAATTTGCAGATAAAATCATTGAGTAAACCTGTACAAATTAAGAGAGAGTTCGGATATCGAATGAGTATGATCTTGCTTTAGTTTTTCCTGGAAAGGAATGTTTGTGGGTGGATTTTTCATATCCTGTTCTTCTTACATCTTTAGAGTGATGAATAGTTTAGTGAAAATCTTTTATGTACTAAATGCACTTTCTCGAAAAAGTGATAAAGAAATCAACGATGTCGAAGAAAAAGGAAATTTTCGTTGTAGAACTTACTCGCATTTTGCAATAGCTCTTTAATGAACGTTTTCTAAGTATTTTTAAAATTTTTAGTGAAAAAACGCAAAAGGATTTATCGCTTTTAAGCTTGGGGGGGAAATATTGAATTATACAGAGATGGAAAGTAAAGAATCGATGGATACCGGAGATGAATTTCTGATAGCCATTGATGCTGATGGAATCATACTTCATATAAATGAAGCCTGGCTTAGTTTTTGCGTTTTACAAAAAGAAAAAGAGTCATCATGGCAAGTAGGTACAAATCTGTTCCATCATTTGAGAGAATGTGGAAAAGAAAGTGAGATTGAGCTGCTGCTGCAAGTCTTGACTGATCAAACAAAAGAACAGAAAATCATGCATCCCCTCAAGGTCAAAAGCGGAAAAATTCAGTGGCTTCAGGGGAAAGTGAGAAGATTGATCCCTGTCCCAAACCGTCCGGTAGGGGCATTGCTATCTTTTAAGTTGGTGAGCTTAGAATCTTCTCAGCTGATTACTGCTGAACTGGTATTAGAAAGCATGACCGAAGGGTTTATTTTATTGGACAGCAATCTGCAAATAATTTATGTGAATAAAATTGCAGAAAAACTTCTTCATAAAAGCCGTGAGAATGTCATGCTTGGCAAACGCAAAAATTGGTTTTCAGAAGCATCCAATACAAGCTTTTACCAAAGTTGTAAGAAAGCCTTAAAAACTCAAGTTGTACAGGAATTCATTGATTATTTTGAGCCATTGGATAAATGGTTTCAAGTCAAAATTTGTCCCTTGAAAAATGGCAGCTTAAGCATGTACTTTCATGATGTCAGCGATCAAAAGATAAAAGAAGTCCAGATAGCAGAATCCACTTATTATGATTATGTAACCGGGCTTCCTAATCGGAGGTCTCTCTTGCTGACAGCAGAATCATTGATGAAAAAATCGAAAAAGTTTTCAATTTTTCATGTCTCCATCGAAAAGTCCAATTATATCCATGCTTTTGACCATTTTGATACAGGGGAAATACTCATCAAGACGTATGCAGAAAAACTAAAAGTATTTTCAAATGAGACTTGCCATGTTGTCAGAATAGAAGGCAATGAGTTTGTTATATTGCGTGAATCTCACTCAAAAGACAATTTAGAAGATATGGCAAAACAGATAGAAAAGTCCTTTTGTCAACCAATCAGGTTAAGCACTTCCCAAAAAATGAATGTCACTATAAATATTGGGATTGCCTGTTTTCCATTTGATGCCTCAACCATCAATGATTTATTTTCGTGCGCCAAAGTTGCTCTGTACGAAACCAAAAAGAGTCACGGTACATCCTATTCTTTTTTCCGGCCCTGGATGAAAGCATCATACAATCGGAAACTAATTATCGAACGGGATTTATCCAACGATTTAAATACATTAGGGTTTTATTACACCTTGCAGCCACAGATAAATGAGCTTTCTGGAAAAATAGTTGGAGCTGAGGTTTTATCCCGATGGAACCATCCCGAAATTGGAGAAATTTCGCCGATAGAGTTTATACAAATTGCAGAAGATTCCGGGCAAATCGACAGACTGACACTACATTTACTTAAAGAAGTGTTCATTCAAATCAAGGACTGGCAGAAAAGGTTTACCTGGGACCAGCGTATTGCTATTAATATGACTTCTTCCCTTCTTAATAATCCGGTATTTTTTGATCGCTTCTTTGAACTATTAAGCTTGCAGGGAATACCATCCAGTCTTCTTGAAATCGAAATTACCGAACAAGTCGAATTAGTCTATTCACAGCAAACACTGGAGACTCTTCTTCTTTGCAAATCTAAAGGCATTTCCATTTCGGTTGACGATTTTGGCACTGGATTTTCGATGATTTCTTATTTGACCCACTTTCCAATTAACAAAATAAAAATAGACCGGTCTTTCATACAAAAAATTGGACAAGACCGCAAAACAGAAGCTGTATTGAAATCCTTAATATATTTGGCAACCAGCATCGAGAGTGACCTTGTTGCAGAAGGCGTAGAACGGTTAGAGGAAGTTGACTTTTTACTAGAAAACGGTTGTGAAGTCTTCCAAGGCTATCTGTATGACAAGCCAATGACCCCGTCTGATTTTGAAGCCAAGTATTTTCAAACGGAAGTCAATTTTTCACTAGGCACAAAAACGGTTAAAAGTTCGCCAGATAATTGAATGCCTAAGCCGTGGCAAATAGGATTCAATGGAGAAAGGAAATCCACAAATGGAAAAAGATAACGTACTTCCCTTTGATAAAGCTTTCATGAGCGCAATAAAAGACATGGTGTTTATTGTAAGTACTGAAAACAATTCAATACTCACTTATGCGTTTTTGAATCAAGCTGTATTTGAACGGACAACCTTAACAGCAGATGCAATCGGCAAAACGTTTCAAGAAGTCCATAATGGCCCATTGGCAGAAATATTGACAAGGAACTACGAGAAAGTGTTGACCACTCGAAAAGTCGTTGTCTATACAGATTCTTATAGTTCTCCTACAGGCGAGTTTTATTATTCCGAATCTACTTTAACACCGCTCTTGGATGACGATGGTAACTGCACGCATATCATTGGGGTTGTCAGAGATACTACTGCCGAACGGTTAGCGAAAATGGAAAGTCAGCAAGCATGGAAACGTATACAGGTGAGTCGATCCCGTTACCGGTCACTGTATGACAACAATGCCGATGCTATTCTTTCGCTAGACCTGTCAGGGCATATTCAGTCAGGCAATCAAACGGTTGAAAAGCTGACAGGGTTTTTGCCAGATGACGTTGCCGGCATCGAGTTCAGCAAATTTATTTATGGAAAAGGTGCTAAAATGCTGGACTATTTTTACGAGCAAATACTGGTGGGAGGAATCGAAGATTTCAGGACAAAATTCCGAGGAAAATCGGGTCATTTGATTGGTGTATCCATCCAATTTGCACCGATTGAAGAGGATGATGAAATAGTTGGCATCTATGCCGTACTACGAGATATGAGGGAAATCGAAAAACTAATCAGCCAATATGCTGAAAGCGAAAACCGCTTTCGAATCATCGCCGAAAATGCCCATGATGTCATTGTATTGATGGACTACAAGGGAGAAATTTTGTATGTCTCCCCTTCTATAGAACGTGTTTACGGATTTGACCCAAAAGAGTATATCGAAAAGTCGCCTTTCCACAATGTTCACCCAGAAGATATTTCGCTCGTACGAAACATCTATAAGCAAGCTGTTCAAGAAGCAAAAAATTACGTAATTGAAATACGTCTGGAGCACAAAATAAACGGCTGGCTTTGGTCTGAGCTTCAAGGAACACCTATTTACAATGAACAAGGACAATTTGTTCATATGCTGACGATTACGCGAGACGTTACGTTGCAAAAAGAGCATGAAACAAAACTTCATTATTATGCGTACCATGATTCATTGACCGGATTGCCAAATCGGCGATTTTTCAAGCAACGCTTGTCTGAAGAGATTATTACCCACCAGGACGAGACATTAGCAGTTATTTTGCTGGACATTGACCATTTCAAACAGATTAATGACGACTTTGGCCATGAGGTCGGTGATGCGGTCATTGAGGAATTTAGCAGGCGCGTCAGCCAGCCACTGCAAGTTGGAGATATGGCAGCCCGCCTCGGCGGCGATGAATTTGTCCTGTTGTTGCCGAGCGTGAAAACCCGTGAACAGGCTGAGGACTTGGCACAACACATTCAAACCGCAATGGAAGGGCCATGGTATATGCAAAATGGACCTAAAAAAGTCACAGCCAGCATGGGAGTTGCTCTGGTTTCTCTGGCTGGAGCTACGGTATCATCTATTTTAAAAAGCGCAGATCTAGCGATGTATGATGCGAAAGAAAGCGGACGAGGTACTTATCGCCTTCAAAACTTTTAAATTCAATTTAATAGCAGACAAAAAGGAGTTTTACAATGCATTACCCGAACACCGAAAGCAAACTATCTGTGTTATTGGTCGACACCAATCGTCTTTTAGCAGAAGGTTTGAAATTGATTTTAAATGATTTAGACAATGAATTTTTAATTATCGACCAACACAATGCCTTGATTAACCTTCCTACTGTTTTCGAGGATTTTAGCTCAACCATCATTTTAGCGGAATTGTTCACTAGCGACTCTCAAGGAATCACGGAGCTGCAAGATTTTCTGCTTCAGCATCCTGAAGCAAAAATTATTATTTATTCCATTTCAACTGATAAACAGCACGTTCTCGATACATTAAAGCATGGCGCTGTTGGCTACCTTTCGAAAGATGCTGAAATAGATAAAGTAATCGAAGCTTTGCGTACTGTTGCTAATGGCAATTATTATCTTGATCCTTCTCTTGCACAATTTTTAATCAGCGAAGTCCAACAATTGCATGGCAGAATTAACGGCAATGAACATTTTTCTATCCAAATCGCAGAACCTGGTCCTGAGCTCCTTACGAAGAGAGAAATGGACATCGTCCGCCTATTGGCTCAAGGCCAAAGCAATCGGTTGATTGGCGAATTGCTTGATATTAGTGAAAAAACCGTGAAAAATCATATTTCTAAAATTCTTTCCAAGTTGGATTTGGTCGATCGAACCCAAATAGTTTTAAAGGCCATTAAAAGTGGATGGGTAGCTTTATAGAAAGATTGGCACTCATCTTTATAGGAAGAGCAAAAGCTATTACAAGCTTTTGCTCTTCCTTTTTTGCTGCCTATAGTTTTAAAAATCTTAACTTACGAATACATGGTTTAAGTTTCTTGACAACCCATCTACTTAGTTATACTATATAGTGGTAGTAAGTAATACAGATTAGGTTAATTCATATATTAAAAGAGGTGAACAAATTGGAAAACAATACCGAAATGTTAAAAGGTGTACTTGAAGGTTGTGTCCTCGAAATTATCAGCCGCGGAGAAACTTATGGGTACGAAATTACGCAAAAGTTGCGGGAACTGGGCTTTACAGATGTTGTTGAAGGAACTATTTACACCATTACCATGCGGCTCGAAAAAAATAATCTTGTGAATATCGATAAAAAAGCCTCTACTAAAGGTCCGCCCAGAAAATTCTACACACTCAACGTGGCTGGCCAAAAACATCTCGAAACTTTCTGGGGAAAATGGGAGTTTGTATCGTCTAAAATCAATCAATTAAAGGGGGAACACTAATTATGTTGGATGCAATTATTAAACTGATCATTGGCGACTTGGAAGAAAAGCGAGCCTACAAAAAACTGATGAACAGAGTTGATTCTCTGCCGCCAGATTATCGGTTTGCATTTCACAAAATTCAACATTACATGTTTAGTGTTGGTCCTGCCAACGGTGATATGACAATATTTACAGACTTGACACTATTTGCGGACTTAGCAGATTTTTTCGAAGCCAGTGCGGCCGAAGACAAGCCAGTTCTTGAAGTTATAGGTCATGATGTCAGCCAGTTTAGTGATGACTTTATGCGATCTGTGATTCCCAACTTTGAAAGTTCTCGAAATCGCTTGAACAGAGAAGTTATGGAAAACTTTAAGGTGAAGGGGGAATAATCATGCTGGATCTAATCAAAAAAATGATTGGTGATAAAAAAGAGTATAAAAAGCAAATGGCTAGAGCTGAAGCACTGCCCGAAGACTATCGGTTTGTTTTCGAGAAAATTCATGCATACATGTGGAGTTTTGCCGGCGGTGACGGCTCTGATATGTTAAGAACACAACACGAACTACTCGAATTGTTTGAAGCCAGCGCAGCAGATGGCATGCACGTCCTCGATGTCACGGGCAAAGACGTTGCCGAATTTTGTGATGAGTTTTTAAGCGGCACACAAATGTGGACTGACGCCTATCGGCAAAAAATCAACCTCGACATGATGAAGAAATTAGGAAAGGAGTAAGATTCTCTATGAAAGAGGTTGCAATTGCAGTGAATGGTTTGAAAAAATCATTCAAAACCAACCGAGTTCTAGAACATGTAGATTTTGGCGTACAGAGTGGTGAAATTTTTGCGTTGCTGGGTTCTAATGGATCAGGAAAAACAACAATCGTTAACATTCTTTCAACTTTAATGAAACCTGATGCTGGCGAAATAAAAGTAGCTGGATTGGATGTGCTGCTGCATCCCGATCAAATCCGGCAAAAAATTAGTTTGACGGGACAGTTTTCTGCTATCGATGGCGTTCTCACTGGTCGGGAAAACCTGATTATGATTGCTAAATTACGTGGAGTTTCCAAACCGCACCAAGTTGCAGATAAACTGCTTGCCAAATTCAGCTTGTCCGATTCCGCCGATCGCCGGACAGAGAAATACTCTGGTGGCATGAAACGCCGGCTCGATATTGCCATGAGTTTAATCGGTTCTCCAGAAGTTATATTTCTTGATGAACCGACCACAGGGCTTGATCCGGAATCGCGACTTGAAGTTTGGCGTACGATAAAAGAGCTGGCGGGCGGTGGTGCCACGATTTTATTAACGACCCAATACCTCGAGGAAGCTGAACAGCTGGCAAATCGTATTGCCATATTGCATGATGGTAAAATCATCACAACCGGAACACTTGCTGAACTCAAAAAGATGTTCCCTCCTACTAAACTGGAATATGTTGAAAAGCAGCCGACACTGGAGGAAGTGTTCCTGGCCATTATTAACAAAAAGGAGAGAATCTAAATGAAAAGCAAAACTGGAGTTTTGTTGGGACGCCTCATGCGTAACATTTTACGCAGTCCTGACACGATTATCACAGTAGCGATTACCCCAATCATAATGCTCTTGTTGTTTGTCTATGTCTTTGGAGGCGCAATAGATACGGGGACAACAAACTACGTCAATTATTTATTGCCGGGAATTTTGCTGATTACCATTGCATCGGGCGTCGCCTATACTTCACTGCGGCTGTATAACGATGTTCAAGGTGGCTTAATGGCACGTTTCCTTACGATGCCCATCAAACGCTCCTCCATTTTATGGTCGCATGTACTGACTTCGCTTGTTTCCAACTCGATTGCAGTCCTGGTGGTCATTGGCGCTGGCTTGTTAATGGGTTTCCGTTCAAGTGCAGGCATCTTGGAATGGCTGGCAGTAGTTGGGATACTGGGGCTATTTATGCTGGCCTTAACATGGCTGGCCATTATTCCGGGATTGAAAGCCGGTTCAATGGAAGGTGCGACAGCTTATTCCTACCCCTTGATCTTCCTTCCATTTATTAGCTCTGCTTTTGTTCCCACTGAAACTATGCCTGCCATGGTCAGGATCTTCGCTGAAAATCAGCCTGTGACTTCCATTGTGAATTCGATTCGTGCGTTATTGTATGATGGGACTGTAGGCACTGATATTTGGATGGCGCTTGCTTGGTGTATGGTTATAATGATCATCGCCTATTCCATAGCACTCAATGTTTTTAAAAACAAAGCTTGGTAACTCTAAAGAGTGCGCCGCCTGCCAAGCTACACTCTGCCACCGAGCTCATGCTATAAGTTAAATCGATTATCTATATTGCTAAAAACATTCGAGTCTTTGGTTCAGCTTGTCTATTTTTTCGGTTTGCAAAAGCTAAAAAACATTTATTGACAAGCAATATAAAGAAGCGTAGCTTGTTATTTATCGAAAATAAATATCGATCTGACTTTTATTTGCTAGTTCTTATAAACGAAGCGGACAGTATTCAATTTTCTGCAGGCTTTCTTAGGTCAAAATCGGCTTGTCTAGAGAGATGCTTACAAGTCCATCGTCTGTAAACTTTGTTTGCGTTCATGGCATGGTTCGTGAAATTGATTTACAGCACAAGCTGAGACCATTCATACCAATGGTCTCTTTTGTTGAGTAACAGATAGAAAAGAGGAAATTTAATGGAGAAACAATTTGTCGTCATCGGACTGGGCCGCTTTGGCAGCAGTGTTTGCAGGGAACTTTATGCGATGGGGCACGAAATACTGGCGATGGATCTGACGGAAGAGCGTGTCGATGCGATGTCTGAATTTGCTACACATACCGTAGTAGCTGACGGCACTGACGAAAGAGATTTAAAAGCTTTAGGGGTACGAAATTTTGAGCATGCCATTGTCGCGTTTGGTGAAGATTTGCAGGCAAGTGTCTTATGTACACTTATGTTGAAAGAAATGGGTGTTCCCAATGTTTGGGTAAAGGCAAGTGATCATCAGCACCAGCTCATTTTAGAAAAAGTGGGAGCAGATCGAGTCATCCAACCTGAAAAAGAAATGGGCATTCGGGTAGCTCACCTTTTAGATTCCGATAAAATTGTCGACTATATTGAACTGTCGAAAGATTATAGCATCATTGAGTTGATTGCACCTTCCAATATGTCTGGGAAAACGTTAAAACAACTTAATATTCGTGAAAAATATGGTTGTATCATTCTCGCCATTAAACGATTTGAAGATGTCAACATTGCACCTTTGCCAGAAGATGAAGTGTTCAAGGGAGATATTTTAATCACCATGGGCCACAGAAAAAGTTTAAGGCGATTTGAAGAAAAAGGCATGTAACATCAGCAATAGTGTTCGTAACTAATTGCCAGCACTCAGAAATGAAGCTTTTTTATCCCTTAAAATAGGAAGTGTCCCGAAATGCCCCTGACAAAAAAGAAAAAACACCTGTCCCCTCCCATTGTCATTTCAGGGAGCTTTATTGCACTGATCTTATTGGGCACCATGTTGTTGAAGCTGCCATTTGCTTCGGTAACACCAATTACGTGGGTGGATGCCTTCTTTACGGCTACTTCAGCAACGACGGTTACAGGATTGGTCGTCTTCGACCCTGGAAATACGTTGACTCTTTTTGGCGAACTGGTCTTACTGGTTCTCATCCAAAGCGGCGGAATTGGCTTAATGACCTTTGCAGTGGCGCTTTTTATGCTGCTCGGCAAAAAAGTAGGCCTGCAAAATCGGGTTTATCTCCAAGAAGCTTTTAACCAAAATTCTCTGGGAGGCATTGTCAAACTTGCACGCTTGATCCTGTTTTTTGTTTTAAGCATTGAGGCTGTTGCCACACTGCTTTTGACTCTCTATTGGTTTCCCGATTACGGCTGGGCACACGCATTTTACCTGAGCGTTTTTCATGTAATTTCCGCCTTTAACAATGCAGGGTTTTCCTTGTTTGAAGATGGCTTGATTCGCTTTGCGGGAGATCCGCTCGTGAACTTACTATTATCTTCATTGTTTATTATTGGTGGGATTGGATTTACGGTAGTAATTGATATTTATCAGAAGAAATCATTCTTTCATTGGTCACTCCATACGAAACTAATGGTGACAGGAACACTGATTTTAAATGCAGCTGCGACTGTTGTGTTTTTCCTGCTGGAGTACAACAATAACAACACAATCGGCGAGTTTTCACTGTATAAAAAAACCATTGTTTCTTATTTTAGTGCGGTGACTCCAAGAACTGCCGGCTTTAATACATTGGACTATGGCATGTTGGAAGACCCGACCTTGTTGTTTACGATGATGTTGATGTTTATTGGTGCCGGCAGTGCCTCGACGGCATCGGGTATTAAGTTAAGTACGTTTATCGTTGTTATTTTGGCAACTTTCTCTTTTTTCCGCGGACGTGAAGAACCTGAAATATTCGGACGCACGATTCGAATGCGGACCGTAATTCGTTCTTTGGCCATTACAACTTTAGGTGTCTTGACTGTGGTCATATTCTTGTTCTTGCTAACCATTTCAGAATCCATCCCCTTTCTGCCATTAGCGTTCGAAATCGTTTCCGCGTTTGGGACCGTTGGATTGTCCATGGGAATTACCGCTGATTTAAGTGATGCTGGAAAAATTCTATTGAGTGTGCTGATGTTTTTGGGCCGTGTTGGGCCGCTAACACTGTTCTTCTTGTTCCTCAAACCGAAAAAAGTGAAGTACCGTTACCCGTATGATCAAATCTTTACAGGCTGACAGCCAACGAAAAAAAGCAGAGCTATTGCATCTCTGCTTTTTGCGTTCAGACTGTAAAAAAAGGCCCAATAAATGAATAGTCATGTATAAATCCAACCGGTCCGGCCACTTCGCTTTCCGTGGGCTCAGCTTCAGCCTCCTCGTCACTTTCGTTCCTGCGGGGTCTTCAGCTTTCGCTGCCCCACAGGAGTCTTCGTGACCAGCCCGGTTGGAGCGTGTGGCTTTGATTAAAGAGTGCAGAGTGAAGCGACTTGAATGAGCCCCCAGGAGCTTGCAACGAGGAGGCTCAGTGCTTCGTCCGCGGCAGCGGGCACCGCGACGTCCTGTCGCGCCTGCTGCATGACCCACATCCTGTGGGCGCAAAAGCGTCCGCCTGAAGCGCAGGATTTCGTACAAACTAGACAACACACAGTTTCATTCTTCAAGCCTTATAACTATTCTTTTGTCTACAAGTTGAATGCAAAAAGCAGAGATATTGCATCTCTGCTTTTTGCGTTGGCCTATTTGCTGTTTGCATTCTACTCTCATGAATTTCTGAAAAATTAACCTTCCTCTATTTCTTTGAAAATGGCTAAGTTTACAGCCAGCACGTTGACCGTTTCTTCTCCAAACACTCCAGCCCAACGCCCTTCCGTATTCGCTTGCACTATTTGGAGCAGCTCGTCTTTAGATATGCCGCTTTCCGCTGCTACACGATCCATTTGAATGGCAGCTGCCTCGGCGCTAATATGAGGGTCCTGCCCGGAACCTGAAGCTGTCAACAAATCTGCAGGAATCTGCTCTTGATTCACAGTTGGGTTGTTTTCTAAAAATGCTTCAATATCAGCTGCTATTCGTTTTTCCAATTCAGGGTTGGACGGGGCATAGTTGAAAGATCCAGAACTGACCCCACTATATGCCGCCTCCCCTTGTTCATTTACCAGCACATCTTCTGCTGAATAGACATTATAATTAATGGATGAGACACGTCCGTGAAAATACTCAGGCGAGGTGAATGCCTGTCCGATTTTTTCAGAACCGACCGTTTGGCCATCCAGTTCGATCATGCTGCCATTTGCTTCGTGAGTGAAAAAAGCTTGAGCAACTGCAGTGACGGCAAATGGATACAACAATCCGCATAGTAAAAACATAACCAACGTAATCAATATGGCTTGTTTGGCGTTTTCAAAAAAAGTTTTCATCGTTCTGCCTCCCTATAATCCCATCATCCGTAAACTCGGACTGATTATTAAATCAATCAGCTTAATGCCAACAAATGGAGCGATAATGCCCCCTATACCATAAATCAGTAAATTTTTGCTTAACAACCGGCTTGCGCTCATCGGCTTGTATTGAACGCCTTTCATCGCAATTGGAATTAAAAGCGGGATGATGATTGCATTAAAAATCAAGGCCGAAATAATTGCACTGGATGGCGAATCCAGCCGCATGACATTCAAGGCTTCCATTTCCGGTACTGCAACAACCAACATTGCTGGAATGATGGCAAAATATTTAGCTGCATCATTCGCTACGCTGAAAGTTGTCAGTGCCCCACGTGTCATAAGAAGCTGCTTGCCGATTGCTACGACTTCAATAATTTTGGTCGGATTAGAGTCCAGGTCCACCATATTGGCAGCTTCTTTGGCAGCATTGGTCCCCGAATTCATTGCAATGCCGACGTTAGCTTGCGCAAGAGCAGGAGCATCGTTGGTACCGTCACCGGTCATCGCGACTACTCTTCCAAGTGCTTGTTCTTCTCTGATCAGCCTGATTTTGTCTTCCGGTTTGCTTTCGGCTACGAAACTGTCGACTCCCGCTTCTTTTGCGATTGAAGCGGCCGTCAACGGGTTATCGCCCGTGCACATAATGGTTTTAATGCCCATCGTGCGAAGCTGTTCAAATCGTTCTTTTAATCCCGCTTTTACAATGTCTTTTAAATAAATGACGCCAAGAATTTCATTGTTTTTCATCACTGCCAGAGGCGTTCCTCCAACTGATGACACTTGGTTAACCAATTGATCCAAATCGTTCGGAACAGATTTACCGGCTGCAACGGCCTGTTTTTTGATTTCATCAAAAGCCCCTTTTCGAATGCTGGTACCGTCCTGCAAATCAAGGCCGCTCATCCGGGTTTGTGCAGTAAATGGGATATGGCTGCTGTTTTTCTTAATATTTTCCTCATCTGACATGTCCAAGTTCATGGTTGCCGCAAGCGTCACGACGGACTTTCCTTCCGGTGTATCATCCGTCAGTGAACTTAACCAAGCCACCTTTGCCAACTCTTCGTGGCGAATGCCTTTGACCGGCTTGAACTCTGTCGCCATCCGATTCCCATAAGTGATTGTTCCTGTTTTATCCAGTATCAACGTATCCACGTCACCGGAAGTTTCTACGGCTTTCCCTGATAAGGCAATCACATTAAACTGGGTAACACGATCCATTCCCGCTATCCCGATAGCGGATAACAATCCGCCAATGGTAGTCGGTATGAGGCAAACCATCAATGCAATCAATGTAGAAATTGAAATGTCGACGCCCAAATACAAAGTCATGGGGTAAAGTGAAACAACTACCAGCAAGAAGATGATCGTCAAACTTACCAGTATCGTATTTAACGCGATTTCGTTGGGTGTTTTTTTGCGGCTCGCTCCTTCAATCAATGAAATCATCTTATCCAGAAATGATTCACCCGGAAGAGAAGTGATCTCCATTTTCAGCCAATCACTTGTTACACGTGTGCCACCGGTTACGGATGAAAAGTCTCCTCCCCGCTCTTTTATCACCGGTGCCGATTCGCCCGTAATGGCTGATTCGTCAACTGTTGCAATCCCATCCAGCACTTCGCCATCGTTTGGAATGATCTCGCCTTTACGGACAAGGACGACGTCACCTTTCTTTAACAGATGAGCCGGTTTCATCGTTTCCGAACCACCCGCCAGCAGCACACGGGCTTCTGTAATGGTTCGGGTTTTTTTCAAACTGTCTACTTGCGCTTTCCCTCGCCCTTCGGCTATTGCTTCTGCAAAGTTCGCAAACAAAATCGTGACAAACAACAGAAAAGCGACAATGCCATTGTAAACTCGACTTTGTCCCATACCAACCTCATTGAGTATGTCTGGAAAAATCGTCAAAACAAATACAAGCAGAAATCCAATTTCAACCACAAACATGACTGGATTTTTCATCATCCTAACTGGGTTGAATTTTTTAAAGGCATTAATCGTTGAGTTTTTCAAAATCTCTTTGGAAATAAAATGTTTGCGAGAATCTGTTACTTGTGGGTCTTCTTCTCTTAATACCGTCTGCATAGCTGTTCACCTCATCAGAAATTTAACTGCAAATGTTCAGTAATTGGCCCAAGTGCCACGGCCGGTAGAAAAGTTAATGCGCCAATCATTAAAACTACGCCTACTAGAAGGAAAGTAAACAAAGCATTATCTGTTTTTAGCGTACCGACAGAATCAGCATGCCACAATTTAACAGCTAAAAGAGAGGCGACGGCAAGCTGTAAAATCAGCGATAAGTATCGCCCAAAAAACATCGCCATTCCAGTCGTGATATTCCAAAATGCCGAGTTGTCAGCTAAGCCTTCAAATCCTGATCCATTATTGGCCGCAGAAGATGCAAACTCATACAAAACTTGGGACAGCCCGTGCGCTCCTGGATTGGTGATCCCGGAAACCCCTCCTGCTGAGACAACGGCTAGACCAGACAGCAGCAAAATGAGCGCCGGATGGATCAGCAAGCAAAGCGCGATGAGCTTCATTTCTTTTTCTTCTATTTTTTTGCCCAAAAACTGCGGCGTCCGGCCAATCATCAGGCAAGCTGCAAAGATGGTCAGAAATACATACATCATCATATTCATTAACCCAACACCTTTGCCTCCGAACACCACGTTCAGCATCATATTAAACATGGCAACAAGCCCACCGACCGGGGTCAGGGTATCGTGCATATTATTAATGGACCCGGAAGTAAAGGCTGTAGTGACAACCGTAAACAGCGATGATTGCGCTATCCCAAAGCGCATCTCTTTTCCTTCCATGCTGCCAATCTCCTGTGAAATGCCAAGCTTATCGATCATAGGATTTCCAGAACTCTCAGCCATATAGCAAACTATAACGCCTATCAAAAAAAGTATGCTCATGGCTGAAAAGATCGCAATTCCCTGTTTTCCGACAAGAGCTTTTTTCCGGCGCTGGGCGACCATCAACCCAAATGCAACCACACAGGCGCCTGGCAGCAGCATCATCGACAGCATTTCCACAATATTGGTTATGACGTTTGGATTTTCAAACGGCGTCGTCGAATTGGCTCCGTTAAAACCGCCTCCATTTGTGCCGATATGCTTAATCGATTCCAGCGAAGCAATGGGGCCGAGTGCAATGTCCTGAAGACTCCCTTCTATGGTCTCGACAGTTTGGTTTGAGTTAAGTGTCTGCGGCACACCTTGTGAGACCAAGATCACAGAAACCACAAGCGAAACCGGCAATAGGACACGCGTAATAACGCGAATAAAATCCACAAAAAAGTTCCCTAACGTATCGGTATTGGCAACCAGCCTTCTGCAAAAAGCCATGCACGCGGCATACCCAGTTGCAGCCGATGTGAACATCATAAATGTGATGACCAGCATCTGGGACAGATAGCTCAAAGCCGACTCTCCACTGTAATGCTGAAGATTCGTATTGGTCATAAATGAAATTATCGTATTAAAAGACAGCGTTTCTTCCATGCCACTGATGTCGTTTGGATTCAAGAACAGCCACGATTGCATCCGCAGCAAGCCATATCCGATAAATACCATAAGGGCATTGGATAAAATTAAAGCCAGCACATATTGCTTGCCAGTCATATCATTTTGTTTGACACCGCTTATTTTATAAATTATTCGATCAATTGGATCAAAGATTGGATCGAACCACGTCTTTTTGTGCATCGTCACTCGATATAAATAATGGCCCGCCAATAAAACTAGCGGCAGATAAATCACCAATACAGCAGCAATTTGCAACATCTTCCCTACCTCCTACTGAACTTTTAATATTTTTCCGGAAATAACAATGCATGGCCCAAATAGCCAAATAACAAAACAATAATAATTCCTAAACCAATCCACATACGCTTGTTTCCTCCTTATTGTTCCTTTTTGCTAAAGCACCAGTTCGCCAATCCGTAAAGACTGGCAAAGCTCAGTATAAGCAGTCCGATCATGTAGACATCTGTCATGTTCCCCATCCTTTCGCTGCTGATATTTTCATCATAGGGTACTTCAACTTAATGCAGCGTTAGGAAAAACGATTTTTCACTAAGACCGCATAAAGATGGAAATCTTAACGCTGTCTTAATGGGACTAGAGGCTATAATAGAAAAGAGGTGAATATAGATGGAAGAGATGCGCCCAAGCCCTGAGGATTTTCTGGCGAAGATTAAGAAAGAAGAGTACGAAGCCAAAACCGGCAAACTGAAGATTTTTCTCGGCTATGCTGCTGGAGTTGGCAAAACCTATGCCATGCTCGATGCAGCACATGAAGCCCAAAGACAGCAGATGGATGTAGCAATTGGTTATATCGAACCTCATGCACGTCCTGAAACAGCTGCTTTGGTGGATGGCCTTGAACAAATTCCTACAAGAAAAGTCAATTACAAAGGAAAAATTATAGAAGAGTTGGATATTGATGCCGTCTTGGCTCGAAAACCCGAGCTGGTGCTGATCGACGAATTGGCTCATTCCAATGTTCCGGCTATGCGCCATTTAAAACGCTATGGTGATGTGGAAGAGCTGTTGGCTGCAGGCATCCATGTTTATACGACCGTGAATATCCAGCACATAGAAAGCTTGCAGGACTTAGTACAAGACATTACCGGAATAAAAGTACGCGAGCGCATTCCAGACTACTTGATTGATCACGCCAGCCAATTAAAACTGGTGGATATTGAACCCGAAGATTTAATTCAGCGGCTTAATCAAGGGAAAATTTACTCAATCGAACAAGCGGAAAAAGCAGTTCACTCATTTTTTAAAAAGAAAAATTTAGAAGCTCTTCGAGAAATTGCATTGCGAAAAACGGCGGATACTCTTTTTCATCAAAAAAATGTAAAAAAAGAGGCGGCCGAACAAAGGCAGCAAGTAGAAGAACATATATTGGTAGGCATCAGCAGTTCCCCGACCAACGCAAAAGTGATTCGTTCCGCAGCCCGTTTGGCACATGCACTCCCCGGAAAATTCACTGGGCTTTATGTGCAAAGCATAAAGAAAACGCACAAAAGCCAAGCTGATATTGAGCGGGTACAGCAGCACATGAAACTGGTTGAGCAATTGGGGGGCAATGTGGTCATTGTTCAGGAAGACGATGTTTCAGCAGCCATTGCCAACTATGCTTTATTCAGCGGCGTTACCAAACTTGTCATCGGCCGGACAAGTTCAACAAGCAAATGGCGGCCTTTTGATGCTAAGATCAGTGATTCATTTTCCGATTTGCTTCCGAACACTGCGATCCATATTGTACCGGACTCGGAAAAAACACCGTTGCGCAATCCAGATATTCGCTTTCGCCTGACATTCCAATGGATGGATATGCTCAAACTTTTTATCGTATTTAGTTTTGCTACTTTGATTGGTCTTTTTTTCTTAAGGTACGGAGTCAGCGAATCGAATATCATTACCATTTACATTCTGGCCATTTTGCTACTGGCCACTTGGACTTCCGGCTGGCTCATGAACTTTATCAGCTCGTTTGCTGCCGTGTTGACGTTTAACTTCTTTTTTACGGAACCCCGTTTTTCATTTCAGGCGTACCACCAGGATTACCCCATGACATTTTTTATCATGTTTCTTTCCGGGTTGATCGCAAGCAGTCTGACTCGAAAAGTACGGGAACAGGCTGTCGCTGCTGTCCAGAAATCGTACCGGATGGAAGTGCTCTTGGAAACCAATCGCAAGCTGCAGCACGCCAAGTCATATGAAGAAATTATTAAAGAAGGCATGGAGCAAATGGTTAAACTTGTCGAAAAACCCATCGTATTTTCTGAAATACGCAATAAATTGATCGGCCAGACTGATTTTTTTCAAACCGACAATTTAAGCAGTGCTGAAAACCAACAAGCAGCGGCGGTATTTCACAATTCCACAGAACGCGGTGTGGTGACTTGGGTAGCAAACAATAAGCAGATGGCGGGTATTTCAACGGATATTTTTCCAGAAGCGCAAGCGTATTATTTGCCGGTATTGTCCGGCAATGCTGTAACGGGTGTTATTGGCATCGGTTTGTCAAAAGAAACTCCCCTTCCTGCATTCGAACGCCATATTTTGCATGCCATCATTAATGATTTTTCGTTTGCTCTGGATAAATGGCATTTGCAAAAAGTAAATGAAGAAGTGGCCAAAGAAGCAGAACTCGAACAAATGCGGGCAAACTTATTGCGGGCTATATCCCACGATTTGCGGACACCGCTCACGAGCATTTCGGGAAATGCGGATATATTATTGACCAACAGTGAGCAACTCAGCAACCAAGAGAAAAAACGGCTGTACCAGGACATGTACAGCAATTCCAGATGGCTGGTGCAGATGGTGGAAAACTTATTGGCTGTGTCCAGACTCGAAAACGGAGAACTTGGCATCGAACTTCAGCCAGAAATTGTGCTCGAAATTATTCAGGAAGCAATTTCCCACGCAGCAGGCATACAGCAGAGCCACGAAATTATATACAATGTTGAACCCGAATTGCTGATGGCGGAAATGGATGCCCGCCTCATTATTCAAGTTTTTATCAACTTGATTGATAATGCGTTGACTTATACACCCGCAGGCAGCTGCATCGTTTTACATGCCAGTGAAAGGGACGGCAAAGTGCTGTTCAGTGTTCAAGATAATGGACCTGGGATTGACGACGCCTTAAAAGAAAAACTATTTGAACCTTTTACAACCGGAAAGATCCAGCGGAGCGACAGCCGAAGAGGACTTGGACTCGGTCTTGCCCTGTGCCAAACTATTTTAAAATTGCACGGCAGCGAACTGACCGTTGGAGACCACAAGCCGACAGGAACCGTATTTAGTTTCTCACTGAAAAAAGGGATGGTGACAATCGATGAATAAACGAATCCTGATTGTTGAAGATGACATAGCCATCGGCAATTTGATCAAAATGACCTTATCCACCCAGCAGTATGAATATGACTTGGCTGCGGATGGCAAAAGTGCGATTCAAAAAACCTTGTCCTTAAAACCTGATTTAATAATTTTGGACTTGGGGCTGCCGGATATGGACGGCGCCGATGTTATTAAAAGCATCCTCAGCTGGTCGCAAATCCCAATTATTGTCGTTAGCGCGCGCGGCGAAGAGTCCGATAAAATACAGGCTCTGGACGCAGGGGCGGATGATTATGTGACCAAGCCTTTTAGTGTTGATGAGCTGCTGGCACGCATCCGCGCGGCTTTAAGAAGAACCGCAAGCGAGCGCCATAAGGAAAATGAAAGCCCAATTTTCGTTAATGGCAAACTGGCCATTGATTACTTGGCAAATACGGTTTCCGTAAATGGCGAAGAAGTGCACTTAACGCCTATTGAATACAAATTATTGGTTGTGTTGTCTAAGCATGTCGGGAAAGTGCTGACGCACAATTTCTTATTAAAAGAAATCTGGCAAACCGTGCTTTCTTCAGATGTTCCCAGCCTGCGTGTTTTTATGGCCACTCTGCGGAAAAAAATAGAGCAGGACACTGCACATCCAGAATATATTCAAACGCATATTCGGGTAGGTTACCGCATGCTTCGGCACAGTGACCGCGATTAAAAACCATATGTAACTGTCCATCAAAAAAACCGTCCAACTAGATTCCACAGAACCAGGTTGGACGATTTTTATAGGGTACTAATGATGATGTTCAGGTGCTCCTTCTGCCGGTGCGGGTCCTTTTTGCAAACTCTCCAGCTCACTGTCTGAAAGTTCGCCGACTACAAATTGGTGCTGCGGGCTGACGAGAGATCCGTTGTTTCCAGCATGCACTTCCAAGTAGTACAAGCCATCGTTTTCAAATTCCACAGAGAGCTCATACACCCCTTCTCCTGCATTAATGGCTTCTTCCATTGGAAAACGCACCGATCCATCCCGGTTCCATACTTCAAAATGAACAAAATCGGCTGTTTCCAGCAACTCGCCTTCTTGCTGCAAAACAGCCTGCAGCACAATTTTTTCTCCTGAAACAAGTTGATCCGGCGTGTTCACTTTCACTTGGAGCGGCGATTCCTTTGTATATAAATCTGCCGCATCACTGCTTAGCGAACAGCCGCTCAACACCGCTAATCCGATAAGGATAAAAACAATAAAATTGGTTTTTTTCATTTTAGTTATCACCCTTTCCTGCAATTATGCGTTTAACCATTTTTTCACTTTTGGAATGCGTTGAATGATCAACCAGTCGATCAGCCAGACGATGACAATTGAAAGTCCTACAAGGGGAAATAGCAAGCTCAGCACGATCATAAGAATAAAAAAGGATTTTGTTTTAAAAAGTGCAGGTGCTGCCGGTGCGCCCATTCCTTTTCCTGGCTTTCTTTTCCACCATAAATAGACTCCGCTGATGGCGACGAAAATAATTCCCAGGCAGATGAAGAGGCTAAGCAGCTGATTTGCCAATCCAAATTGCGAACCTTTATGAAGCGTAATTCCCCATGCCACGACTTTGCCGATCACCCCATAATTGTCATAGCGGTAATCCGCTAAAACTGCGCCTGAGTATTGGTCAATATGCATTGTCGCCTCGTCTTGTGCTTTTGGCGGAAAAACGGATAGCGTATAAACGCCTTCCGGTTCCTGCGGAATAAAAATAGAATAGCTTGGGAAAATGCCTTCCCGTTCTGCAATCTCCACTACCTTATCCAAAGGCAGCGGAATCAGTCCTTGAATGTCCGAAATAGGAACATCCAAGGTTTCAGCAGCCCATGGCACTTTGGCGATGTCCTGTGTTTGAACGTTGGATGCCGGTGCGCCGCCTACCCAAACAGAAGGCGGGTAGCCTTCTCCTGTATTGGTAGTGAGGGCCTGGAAATTGGCTCCCCAAAAACCTGACCACGGCAATCCGGTCATGATTAAAAACAACAAACCTGCAGAAAGCCAGACCGCGGGCACAACGTGAAGGTCGCGTCTTCGCACCTTTACTCCTTTACGCAAGCGAGGAAACAACACCCCTCCCATTCTTTTTTTCTTCTTTGGCAGCCAAAGAATGAAACCGGTCACGATCAGCACGACGGCCCAGCTGGCTGCCAATTCGACAATTCGGTCGCCGAGTGTTCCAGCCATCAACTCTCCGTGAATTTCTTCGATTTTGTCCATAATGCGGTCTTCGTTGTTCAGTTCACCGATGACGGTGCCGGTATACGGATCTATAAATACCGTTAAGGATTCTTCTCCATCCATAATTGTCACTTCACTTGATCGCGTGTCGCTTTCTCCTGGACGGTATTTAGTAATAATAGCACCTGGATAAATCCGATTTACTTCATCCAGCTGTTCAGTAGCTCCAACTCGCTCCCCTTGCGCGGGAACCTCATAATACTCTTCGTAGAGAACATTTTCGATTTCGGCTTTGAACAAATACACCGATCCTGTTATGGCAAGCAGCACAAGGAGCGGCGCGAAAATGACTCCCGCATACAGATGCCACCTCCAAACTGTTTTGTAAAACTGATTGCCATTTTCTTTTATTGCGGCTGGAGCTGCTTGTTTCTCTGGTTCTTTTTTCATTAGTGATCCTCATTTCCCGTGCTTCGAAAGTGTGCTGGCTTTTTTGCAGGACATGACAGATGTCTATCGTGGCTTATGTAAAAGTTCTCCTGTCAGCTGCAATTCTATTTGGACAACGCAAGAAATTGTGATTTAGATTATTTCTATATCTGTGAAATTGCCTGCTTTTATTTTAAGTTCGTATCGCCGATCCTTTGCCTTTTTAACAATGCAGCAATGCCTTGTTGATTACTTTTTACAGCAAATACTGCCATTCATTTCATTAGAAATACGCTCAATCGCTTGTTCAAATCTGACAATCTCTCCGCCAAATCCTGCTTGAAATTGCTTAGCTTGAGCTGCATTATCAAATGGAATGGCTTGGGGTTGACAGCAATTGAGCTGAAGATCCGCATCAAACAAATAGACTGCCATTTTTGCGCTGATGGTGGTGTCTTTTAAGTAATCCTGGCAAATGATCTGCGCAACTTCTGATTCGATGTCCCGGTAGCGCAGCAGCCCGCAATGTGCACAGCAAGTTTGCTCTACTTGCTGTGATGTTTTGATAAGTTGAAACGCCATACGGGAGTTTGCTGGCTTCAAGCAGTAACTGCAAACTCCGGCTGGAAGAGCAGCTGGGGCAGCCAGTGCAATCCCGTTTGAAGTTTTTTGTAATTTCTGCTGATCGATTAATGGCTGAAGATCACGGTAAACTGTCATTTCAGAAACTTTCAGCCTTTTGCTTAGCTCAGAAATTTTTAAAGAACTTTCCTGCTCCAGCCACGTTAAAATTTGTTGTTGCCTTTCAATTGGCATCATATCGATCTTCCTTTCTCAACTTTTCTTATCGCTATTGGTGAATGAATGCTTTCTTATCATAGAATAAAGGATTCGCTGAAACAACAAGGTTTCGTGATTTTTTGTGAACATTTGTTGTAAAACAACAAAAAACTTCTATTCAAAAATTTTTAAATGAAGTATAACTCCGAAAGGCAGAAAGTCTTATAGACCGAAACTAAATACCTGCTATAATAATCACAAAATTACCTTTAGTGGAGGGTTTCCAATGAATAAGATCATTACAAGTTATGACTTGAAATGGATTGGTCTTGTGATTTCCCTCGTAATATTGATAGTGGTATTTTGGATAGATTTACAAGTTCCACCGAATGGATGGCTTTTCACACTCAAAATTATTGTTGTCCCGTTGCTGTCTCTCGTCGCTTTGCTTATTGGTTTTGGGGTGCAAGGAATCAAAGATCTTTTTTCAAAGCCTGTTAAACCGGTTAAAAATTTTTTTGGTTGGTTCATCATTGCAATTATCGTCAGCATGATATCTGGATTTTTATTGTCTATGATTGTTGATACGCCCCTCCAACCCAATCCAGGAGAAGAGCATTTGGTTCAAACCCTCATCTCGCTGCCATTTGTTTTGCTGTTTGAAGAAGTTATTAGCTTTTTTTTCCTGCTGGCAATAGCGAACTTGATTTTTCAAAAAACAAAAAACTTACTTTTAGCTCAGACTGTTGGGGTTGTGGTAAGTGCAATCATTTTTGGACTGCTCCACTATTCTACTTACTATAGTGGAAGTATGATTGACACATTGGCACACGTGATCTTTGTTCAAGGATTGATTCGAATATTTTTTAACTTGGCTGGATTAAAAAGCAATAGCATTATTATTCCGCTATTGATTCACATCGCTTTTGATGTTTATTCATTTGCTCTTGGCTCTCTTGGATCATTTGTGTAATTTGTTTCAGTTGGTTCGTTTAGAAACACTCTAGCTTTATTCTCTATAAACAGAGCAACGGAAAATATCCGTTGCTCTGTTTATAGAGAATTTTTAGTTTGTATGACTTAGGCTACAAACCTTTTGCTAAGTTAGTTGCATGTAAAAAAACTTTTATATATTGTTTTTTTACTTCTCTCGTTATTCTTTTATCGTATAAAATAGCTTGTAAGTTTACACTGAATCCCATCAAACCAACAAATTTCTATGTCTTTCCTTATTGAAACTTTCTTTCCCACTCACTTTCCTTTTGTTATTTTGAAAAAACTTTTCAATAGACCCACTCGATCTTCATCTGTTACTATACTCTAATGACATTGAGAGTGGGGAAACAGATAATGGAACAAGAAAGATTCGACAACTTAAAGTTAGGTGAAAAAGGAGCGATGTTGAGCATCACTGCCTATCTTATTTTATCCGTGCTCAAATTATTTATTGGGTACACCGCAAATTCTGAAGCCCTCAGAGCAGATGGATTGAATAATGTGACTGATATTGTCGCTTCCATCGCCGTTTTAATTGGGCTGAAATTGTCTCAAAAACCCGCCGATGATAACCATCCGTATGGACATTGGAGAGCAGAGACAATTGCTTCTTTAGTTGCTTCTTTTATTATGATGGCAATAGGTCTGCAAGTCGTCTACACTGCAATCCTCTCTGTCTTTGAAGGAAGCCACGAAGCGCCAGATCTGCTCGCAGCATGGACAGGTATTTTTTCCGCTATCGTCATGTACTTTGTCTACCGGTATAACAATAAACTGGCCAAAAAAATTAATAGCCAAGCTGTCCGCGCTGCAGCTAAGGACAATCTTTCTGATGCCTGGGTAAGCATAGCTGCGGTTGTAGGGATTATCGGTGCTCAATTCAACCTTTCATGGCTTGACCCTGTAACAGCTGTGTTGGTTGGCTTTTTAATATGCAAGACTGCATGGGGAATTTTCTGGGATGCGACTCATGATTTAACGGATGGATTTGATGAAACTATGCTCGAATCGTATAAAGATATCGTTTTGGGCGTATATGGCGTCAAAGGGGTAAAAGATATCCGTGCCAGAAACTATGGCAATAGCGCAGTCGTTGATGTTGTACTTTTGGTCCGATCTGATTTAGATATACGAGTGGCTCATGATATTTCGACAAAAGTAGAAAAAGAATTGATCGCCAAGTTTGAGATTTCTTCAGTTCATGTTCACGTCGAACCAAATTAACTAACTGCCATACTCACCACTCAAAGAAAAATTTTAATGACATGGTGATAACAGAATAAACGAGAACAGCTGTTAAAAAGGTAGGAAAATGCGTTTCTTTTTCATTTGGCAGTTCGTGTTTAAATACTGTGAAAATCATTGCTCCAGACACAAGGGAAAAAATAATGGATTTAAAAAGTGGCGTTAGCTCGGTTGTTAACGCAACGATCCAACCCACCACAATTCCTAGAGCCAAAATATAGCGGCCGTATTTGGTGTATTCGACTGGAAATTTTCTCCACATATCATGGGCAACGGCTACAAAATGCGGACCGATTGCCACGCAATAAAACACAGCTTGTATAGCCGATACTTCGAAAGACAGTACTGAATAGGAGACGAGGGCGTTGTAAAGCGCATAGAACGAAATGACGGACCAAAAGGTGGATCTATTAGAAATATAGTTGTTTTGAATCATGATCTGGATGCCAACAAATAGAACAACTCCGAGAAGACCAACAAAATAAATCTCCGACTCCATCGTCAATCGGCGGTAAGGCTCCTCAATATTCGTTTGTTGTTTGTGCAGAGTCGGAAGCAAGTAAATAAAAATATACGAAACCGCCAATCCACCTGAAAATGAAAACCATTTCATCTGTTTGAGTTTTTCCGTAGGAACAAGAACACTTGCAAAGAAATGAATCAAAATGAACACTAGGCCAATTAAAAATGGAATCAACAGCATGGCTCTATCCCCCCGTCAGATAATGGCAGTTAGTTTTATATAGAAAAATTCAGGTATATTATACATCGGATACGGTTATAAATCGACAGAAATTGACGAATAAAGTAAAGGCTTACAAATCCCAAACTTCTACTTGCATGCATCCTTTATCTGCCCTATAGAATTTGGTTATAATCAGGCCTGCAAGGAAAAACGAGGAATCCAGACCAACAAAAAAGCCCGTAAATGCAAATAAACATTTTACGGACTTTCACTTTATTTGAATTTTTTAAAAAAGTAAAATTTATTTCTTCTGTTTGTTCATTTCTTCGACGGCACCAGCAAACTTGTCAAAATCAAATTCCACGCTGTTCGGCTTGTAGAAGAAGAGAATAGATTCTTTTTCACCTTGGGAAAGCAAGAATGTTACAACAGCTTTAGGGCTTTTCATATCAATTCCTGCTTGGTCGGCATCAGCCAGCTTGAGCAGGATAGGTTCGGGTGTGTTGTTCACTTCAAGCTCCCCTTTTCTACTGCCGGTAGATTGCGAATATCCAAAATAACCGGCAGCTCGTTAAAATCTGGCCTTTGGGTCATTTCCATCAACAAATGTGCTGTTTCTTCCGGACTGCTAAGCATCCCGCTTTCCTTGTAATCCAAAAACTTCTCGATCAATGGAAAATCGGCAGCGTCGCTTTCGCGAATTTTTTCCTGCATACCGGTATCAATAATCCCTGGTGCTACAGAGACCACTTTAACTCCTTCGTTTTCCGTATCCAAGCAAGAACTAAAATGGTCCAGACCCGCTTTTCCGGCACAATAAGCACTCCAGCCCTCATAGGCTTTGCGTCCGGCTCCCGATGAAATATTGATGATTTTTTTGTCCGCCTGGCTGTTAATCAGTTGGCTGATAAATGCGCCACAGAGCAACATCGGTGCTGTTAAGTTGAGCACAATGCTTTGGTTTACTTGAACAGCATCGTTCGTATGTGCGAGTCCAATCGGTTCGATCGTACCGGCGTTGTTCACCAATACAATGGTTTTTATTTCTTTAGGAATTAACGCCACCGCTTGTGCAATTAAATCTTCAATTGCGTCAATTTGTATTAGATCGAACGGCAAAAAGCTATTGCCTGGCCAGTTTTCTGGTTTGGTTCTTGCGATACCAATGACCACATGCCCGGCTTCGCTAAGCTGGCGACTCCATTCAAACCCAATTCCTTTAGATGCACCGGTAATGATGTATGCTTCTTTTTCCATCATGCCTGTCCGCCCCTTTGATACATGATTTCTCCAGCCACTACTGTCATATCCGCTCGTGCTTCTAAAATTTGTTCTTCATTTCCGTTAAACAAATCCCGATCAAAGATGGTAAAATCGGCGTCAAAACCTTCACGAATTACACCGCGCACTGCTTCTTTCCCGATAGCTGCTGCACTGCCGCTGGTATACAATTGAATCGCTTCAAAGCGGGACAATTTTTCTTCCGGCTGATAGCCTTCGTGTGAGTCGTACGGCTTTCTGCGAGTGACTGCAGCGTATATCCCAAGGCATGGATCTACTTCTTCGATCGGTGCATCCGATCCTCCAGCGCAAATCAGTCCGTGGTCGAGCAGTTTTTTCCATGTATATGCCCACTCCAGACGGCTCTCCCCAAGGCGTTCAATTACCCATGGGAAATCAGATGTAACGAAGCTTGGTTGGAGATCCAACGCAACATCTATCTGTTGCATCCGTGCTACCAAATCTTCCCGGACCACCATCGCGTGTATCAAACGGTCACGCTTTCCAGTAGGGACCGGATGCGCTTCAATCGCGTCCAATGCCATTTCCAAACCTAGATCTCCGATCACATGGATTGCAACAGCCTCACCGTGTTTACGGGCGATGGAAACCAATCGCTTAAACTCCTTATCAGATTGAATGGCAACCCCAATTGTTGATGGATCGTCATTGTACGGCTTGCTCAGCAATGCCGTTCTGCCGCCGATCGAACCATCCGCAAAAATTTTCATTGGGCCTGGATCCACAAATGGCTCTGCATATGACGCATTTTCCATCATTTCTTCAAATGCACTGTGCGCCCGGAGCAAATGTGCCCGAAATTTCACTTGGCCGCCAATGACGTTTTTGAACGCCTGCAGGGGACGTGAATAATGGCCGTAGTAGCCCATATCTTCTGTATGTGCACCCGTTAAACCAAGCGACAGCAAATCATCGACTGATTTTTGAAGTGCACGCGTCAAGTACTCGACACTAACCTCTGGAACTTGATTTGCCACCAGGTCCTGTGCTGCGTCCAATAAATAGCCTGTTGGTTCGCCATCTGCATCGCGAACAATCACTCCACCTTCAGGATCTGGACTGTTTTTTGTGATGCCTGCAAGCGCCAAAGCGCTGGAGTTGGCCAAGATCGCATGGCGGCATACCCGTTTCAACATCATCGGTGAGCGGCTAATTTCATCCAGTTCGTGCCGGTGAAATATTTTTCGGTCGGCAAAATTATTCTCATTCCAACCTTCCCCAATAAACCACTCGTCAGGGTTCAGTTCTTGCGTTGACTCGACCAACTGCTCGCGCATTTCTTCTGAGCTTGCAATTTTTGACAGATCGACTCGCATCAATTTCTCACCATGGCCAATCATGTGCATGTGACTGTCGACAAATCCAGGGTACATGCTTTTTCCCTGCAAATCGATTTCGGTATCCGCCTGTCCTCTTAATTCTTCGTACGTACCAATTCGTTCTATGTGATCATCAGACACCAATACCGCTTCCGCGACAGCGCCTTCTGCTTCCATTGTATATATTGTTCCCCCATGCCATAGCACTTTCATCAAACCACTCCTTTTCTCTCTTCTCATCATAAGTTTATTTGACGCTGCATTCAATACACAAGGATTGAATTTTCTTTGATTCGCCCACAAGGTAAATGGGTTGGCATCTATGTTATACTGTCCATACTTATAGAAAGCAGAGGTGAACCCTCCCAGTCGGAGGGACGTATTGGACAGTATACCCATTCTCAATTTGTTATTGGTCGCTCTATTAATCGGACTGACCGCTTTATTTGTTGGATCCGAGTTTTCAATTATTCGTGTGAGAAAATCCCGAATCGATCAACTTGTCTCAGAAGGCCATAAAAACGCCATTTTGACGCAGAAAATCATCCGCAATTTGGATTATTATTTGTCTGCTTGCCAATTGGGAATTACCGTAACGGCACTTGCTCTTGGTTGGTTAGGTGAATCAACTGTTGGACGGATTTTGCACCCGGTGTTTGAGAATTTTGGAATCGAAGGATCGACTGCATCGATTCTTTCCTTTATCATTGCATTTTCCATCATTACATTCTTGCATGTCGTAATTGGTGAACTGGCACCCAAAACGCTGGCGATCCAATATGCGGAAAAAATGGCTTTTATCTTTGTCCGTCCGCTCTATGTGTTCGGCGTCATTTTGGCACCGTTTATCTGGCTTTTGAATGGATCTGCCCGGTTGTTGCTTCGCGCTTTCGGTGTCGAGCCAGCTGTGTATGAACAAGCCCATTCGGAAGAAGAGTTAAAAATTATCATGACGCAAAGCTACCAAAGTGGTGAAATCAATCAAACGGAACTATCGTATATGCAGAACATTTTTTCTTTTGACGAACGTATGGCAAAAGACATTATGTTGCCGCGTACACAAATGGAGACCATTTCACTTGATATGACCCACGACGATTTGATGGAAATTGTACGTGAACATCAGTACACCCGTTACCCCGTCACCGAACAGGGAGATAAAGACGATATTCTCGGCTTTGTCAACGTCAAGGAAATGTTGACCAACTATACCTACAAGCAGGACTTAAACGATAGCATCGTCGTCCACGGCATTCCCTTTGTTCATGACATGGCCCCCATTCAAGATGTGCTGCTGAAAATGCAGAAAGAGCATGTCCATATGGCGATTGTCGTTGACGAATATGGCGGAACTGCGGGAGTCATCACGATGGAAGATATTTTGGAAGAGATCGTCGGGGAAATCCGCGACGAGTTTGACGAGGATGAACGCGACGAGATCAAAGCGGTCGACATCAATAATTATTTATTGAATGGCCGTGTGCTGCTTTCTGATCTGGAAGATCGCTTTGCTATCGAGTTCGATGACAGCGAAGATGTCGATACCATTGGCGGCTGGATTCAACTGCAGAACACCGATATCAATGAAGGCCAATCGGTTGAACTGGCCAATCACTCAATCACTGTACGCGAAATGGAAAATCATCAAATTATTCGTGTATTGTTGACGCGCAACACAGAGCTAACTGAATAACTAAAATTCCCCGCCAGTAAATTCGCTGGCGGGGAATTTTTTATTCTTTTTCCACTAATGATTTTTCATATTCGAACTTTTTCATCAGCATTTCTCCTGAATAGCCTTCTTCGATCAATTTTGACAAAATCTTTTTGGTTTCATCGTCAGCCGCTTCCGGATGTTCACCGCGATCAAATTCAACAACGTTTTCGGCGTCAGTAATCCAATCCGAAAAACTTCCCATATAAAGCCGCAGCTGATCGTAACCTTTTTCCGCAAGAACGACATACAGTGCAGCAGCTGTCACGCCGCTCCCACAATAAACAACTGCCGGTTCATGCTTTTGGACCACCGGGCTAATGTCCTGCTCCAACTGAAACTCGCCTTCTGAGACAAATTGTGCCCAATCCAAATTGCGTGCTCCAGGAATTCTTCCGGCAACTGGGTCAATAGGTTCTTCCAACCCTGCATAACGTGCTGCAGAACGCGCGTCAACCAGTACACCCAGTTCGTCGCCGCGAATAACGGCTTTCACATAATCTTGATCTGCAAAAATCTCTTCATTGAAATCTGGTTTGATTTGGGATGGCTGACGGCTTAGACTATCCGCAGTTACCGCAACTCCCTGTTCCTTAAGCTGGCGAAAGCCTTTTTGGCTGATGTGGACCTTTTCAAAGCCAGCGTATTTCAACAGCCACCAAGCGCGTGCTGCATAAGGCGAACCGCCCTGATCGTAAATAATGATAGAGTCTTCTAAGTTTAAACCGCTCGACTGAAACAATTGGGTCAGCTGCTCTTTAGATGGCATTGGATGCCGCCCTTGAGTTGCAGACATGTCCGACAGGTCTTTCTCAAGGTCCCAAAACACAGCGCCCGCTACATGCTGCTGTTCATACATTTTTCTGCCGGCAGACGGATCTTTCAAATCGAATCGTGCATCTATCCACCTATGGTTTTCGGTATCGGTCGTTTCAATAAAAACTGACATCGTTTACACCCTTCCATCCATTAAGTTTGAATATAATTCTTTCCACTGGGCCAATTTTTCGGATTGCTGGAGCAAGGTGCGCTCTGAATCGATCTGATCAATTGCCTGGCGAAGAATGTGTTGGCGCAGACCTTCTGCTTCCTGCTCAATCCAAAATTCCGACCAGTTAGCCAACTCTTTCTTTTCCTGTTCCAAATAGCGCAGCGCATCGGGTTCCATCATTGCTTGCAGTGCATCGCGCATCTTCTCTTTTTCGTTTTTCTCGAAAAAGCTTTTGTTGTTCTTGTAATACGATTTGACTGAGGAGTAGTCCGCATTCGTGAACGGTTTATCAATATCCAATGACTCTGCTTCTTGAACTTCGTATGGCGTAAACGAAAAATCGGCATTTTGCTCTTTCAGTTTTGCTGTATCTTCCTTAAAGCGGGACTCCAGTTTCTTTTCGATGAACTGGGTCAGCCGGAAATTGGTCACGCGCAACTCCTGCTGGAAATCAAAGCCGGTCATTTCGTTCATATCCAGCAACGCGGTATCCAGTGCCACCTGTGCCGATTTGTTTGAAAAAACCGAGGGGTTAAAGGCTTCTTTGAAGAAATCATTAAACCGATAAAACACTCGCTGATTGACATAATACAGCAATTCATCCAGCTCCTGCAGGGCTTCCCGCTCCAACAATTTGGCAATGGATGAACCAAACAAGATGCGCAGCTGCTGCTCCAAGTGCTTGAGTTCTTCCAGCCTTTCGTCTTTTCTCAATAAGTTCTTTTCGGTTTGTTCGATCAGGCTGCGGAAACGGTTCACTGTTTTCTGCTCTTCTTCCGCCAGCGATTGGACCGCCATGCCTTTCAGTTCTTCTTTTAGGAAGTGCTGGAACGCTTCTTCGAACTCCGGCATGCCTGAATGCTGCCGGTCCCGCAGCGCCATCAAGCTGGAAACGCCAAACAGTCGTGGAAAACGAATACCGAAACGCTGCAGCTCGTCTTTGACATAGGTGACGACTGCATCTTTTTCCTGCTCGTCATTGGCCAAATCAATCGCATTGACCACAAAGAACATTTTATCCATTTCAAACGCATCTTTCACTCGTCCAAGCTGAATAAGAAATTCCCGGTCCGCCCGCGCAAATGCATGGTTGTAATAAGTGATAAACAGAATTGCATCCGCGTTGCGAATATACTCAAACGCGACATTGGTATGGCGTGCATTGATGGAATCTGCTCCAGGCGTGTCCACAAGTGTCACACCATTGCGCGTTAGTTCACAGTCGTAATAAAAATCAATTTCATCAACAAAACAGCTTTTTTCTTCTTTTGCGACGTACAAACCAAAGTCTTCACGATTGGTCCGCAAGGTTTCACCTAAACGGTCCTTGAATTCCAAATAGCCTTTGTTGAAGGCTAAAATGAATGATTTATGCACTTGCTGCTCTGTTGGGGTATTATCTGGAAGTTTCATCGACTTGGCATATGCATCGTCCAAAGAAGTGACATCAATCCCTAGAACATGGAAGGAATTTTTCACGTCTTCTGTCATTTGAGCACTGGTCTTTAAACGCACATCTGCGGTTTCGTGCGGATGCTCGTCCGAAACTGGCCGGATCCGGTTGATCGTTGCTGTTGTTGGATTTGGAGACACCGGCAAAACGTTCTCCCCCATTAAGGCATTTGAAAATGAAGACTTTCCTGCACTAAAAGCACCGAACAACGCAATAGTGAATTCCTGTCCTTCAAGCCGTCCCGCTTTTCGCTTCAAGTAAGCGGCTGTTTCTGCAAAGCCTTTGATCGGGTCGATTACTTCGGCAGTCCGCTTGGCACGCTCGAGCACAGCGATCTCGTCGAATGCTGCCACTTCAAGAGTTTCAGCCTGTTGTGTCTGTTCTTCTGGCTGAAGGTCACCTTTTTCGAGCATAGCTGGATCAAATTCGGTCATTTCTTCAATGGACACTTCAAATTCGCTCAGCCACTGTTCTACTTTATCTTCGGCAGCGGTTTTTTGTTTGGGGAGCATTGCTGAATAGGATTTTTTTACTTTATCAATTTTGCTGTCCATTTCTTCAAGCGTCTGAATTGCCAATACTTTTTTGGATAAGGTTTGTGCCTTCATGTCTATTTCCGTACTGGCATCGTCCGTCAGTCCGTCGAACTTTTCTTCCTGTGCTTTTTTCCAGCCATCCGTTTCACGGATAAACCAGCGCTGTACGGCAGTGGATATGCTATTGGCAAAATTAAGTACTGCATCCCCCGTCATCGAAGTACCAGCTGGTGCCTGTTCTTCGACCACAGAAAACGGGACATCAAAAACCATGTCGTCAATTGCCAAAGACTCACTGTCAGTCAATATGCCGGCATCTTTCAAAGAAGATTTCATCAATTTTTTTAAGTGGTTGGTAATTTGGGAAGATACAGTGGTCTCAAGGCGTTCATCCACTTCCTGGCGCCTTTTTTGTCGCTCTTCTTCAGTCTTTTTGCTGCTGAACAGCATACCGACTTTAAAGTTTGGCTGTATGGATTCCAAGTAGTTGGTCAATGCACTGCGCAGCTCATAAGGCATAATATTCGAGTTTTCCAACAGTTCTTTGCGGCTTTTTTCAAATTTGGCCTGCCAATTTTCAAAATCCTGTACAGACATTCTGCGTGATACGAGAGCGTTTTCCTTTTTCAAGTCTTCGCGCATTTCCCATTCTTGTAGATCTAGAACTTCTGAAAATGCCTGTAAACGTTCTGTTTTTTCGTCTTCTAAAAATTGAATATGTTCATCTTTTAATTGATTTAAGGCAGAATCCGATGCTTCGCCGACATGGCCCTCCCACTCTTGCATGGTTGAAGAAACGAGATCTTTGACTTGCTCAAAATCATTGTTTGGAAACTCGAAATCCTTTAGCGATGTAAAGAAAATCCCTTTCGGAACCACTCCCCACGCTGCAAACGAATCATGCACCGATTGCTGGAAATCTGCAAAACTCATTTCACTGCTTTGATGCTTATCAATTTGGTTGACAATTAAATACAAATCCGTGTATTTCTGCAATTCTTTAGTGAAATTAAAGTTCAGCTCAGATTGGACATGGTTGTAATCCATCACATAAAAAACCATGTCGGCCACATGCAAGGCGGATTCTGTCGACATGCGGTGTGCGTCGTCTGTGGAGTCCACTCCCGGCGTATCCATAACCGTGATGCCTTTTGGCAGGACAGAAGCCTGATGGCCGATGTCGATCTGCGTAACATCTCCGTTTTTGCAAAATTCTTTGACCGCGTTAAAATCATAATTTTCCGGGAAATAGACTGGCTTCTCGTTGCGCATATTGACAATGGCAAAGTCGGTTTCTGACTTTTGGACATTGACGATATTGGCGCTGGTTGGAATTGGGCTGGAAGGCAATAAGGTCTCACCTGTCAGTGCATTGATCATAGAAGACTTGCCAGATGAAAAATGGCCGGCAAACCCGATAATGAAATTATTTTTTAAGATTTTCTTTGCAAATAAATGCGCTTTCGCTTCCCGCTCGGTATCTTCATTGTCTTGAAAGATCCGGTACAGATGAGCCGTTTCAAGTAATTCTTTTTTATGATCAAGAACTGTCATTTTGAAATCTCCTTCTCCGTTACTGTTCTCTATCATATCATTTTTGTGGAAGAACGAAAAACATCCTTTCCGTTTTTGGGAAGGATGTTGCAGATTGTAGACAAAGGCTCAATAAAATGAATAGTCGTGCATACTCCCAACCGATCCGGCCACTTCGCTTTCCGTAGGCTCAAGCTTCAGCTTCCTCGTCACTGTGTTTCTGCGGGGTCTTCCGCTTTCGTCGCTTCGCTGCTCCCACAGGAGTCTTCGTGGCCAGCCCGGTTGGAGCGTGCGGCTTTGATGAAAGAGAGCAGGCTGCTCGTCAATTTCCCAATGAAACAATTTCAACTAGCCTAGTAATCTCTTCACTCAAGGATCCGAAGCGCAAGACGGCGAAGGGCAAACATGTACTCCTGCATCGCTGCGCTAGCTTCGTCGCAAAGACTTGAAGGAGACCCCGCAGGAGCTTGCGACGAGGAGGCTCAGCGCTTCGTCCGCGGCAGCCCGCACCGCGACGTCCTGTCGCGCCTGCTGCATGACCCACATCCTGTGAGCCCGAAAGCGTCCGGCTGGAGCGCAGGATTCCGTATAAAACCTGACCAAATGAGATTTTATTCTTTTGGTCTCGTAAATATTCTTTTGTCTAAAAGCTCAAACATCCTTCCCGATTTTGGGAAGGATGTTGTTTTTCTTATGAAAATCCATGGATGGACATGCCGCCATCAACAAAGAGTGTTTGGCCGGTAATATAGCTTGCTGCGTCTGATGCTAAAAATACAACTGGAGATGCTACTTCCGGCAATTCCCCAACACGCTTCATTGGAGTAACAGCCAGTATGGACTCCAAGTATTCGGAATCGCTTAGTATTTTTTCAGTTAAAGGCGTTTTGAAATACCACGGCCCGATCGCGTTGACGCGGATATTCTTCGGTCCCCATTCCATCGCCATGACCTTGGTCATCTGAATGATCGCAGCTTTGGACGCTGCATAAATAACGCCAGTTTTCAGTGCACGGTCTCCTCCAACTGAGCTGATGTTAATGATCGAGCTGCCGCTGTCCATCTTTTTGACAGCTTCCTGCGAAAACATAAAAACGCTTTGTGCGTTGGTATCCATAATTTGATGCCATTCCGCGTCAGTAGCATCCGATAACGAAGAACGAATGTTCATTCCAGCATTGTTTACCAAAATGTTAATCGCTCCAAACTGCTCAACTGTTTTTTTCACTGCAACTTGAATATCGCTGCGTTTTGTTATGTCTGCAATTATGTATGCTGTGCGGTCATTGCCAATTTCCTGCTGGGTCTGCTGCAGATCTGATTCGGTACGCGCCACCAGCATCACATTGGCACCTGCCTCTGCAAGCGCCATGGCAATTGCTTTGCCAATTCCTTTGCCCGCTCCCGAAACAATTGCCGTCTTGCCTTCCAAACTGAATGATTTTAACATCGTTTATCGCCTCCGTCTTTATTATAATCAAACAATTCGCTAATTGTCTTACTAAATAAGAAAAACCGCCATGAAAACTCACGGCGGCTGGTGCTTATTGTTCTAACTGGTAGATTTTCGAATACTTTTCTTCTAAATAGTCGGCTAAATAATCCGGGTTTAAGCCTTCCCCAGTCACATCTTTTAAAATATCCAATGGCTTTTTGAAAGCGCCGTGTTGGTGAATATTTTTAGTCAACCACTCACGAATCGGCTGAATGTTGCGGTCCGCCAAAAGCTCATCGAAATTCGGCAAGTCTTTCAGCATCGCGTTTTTAAACTGAGCAGCATACATATAACCTAAAGCATATGAAGGGAAGTAGCCAAAGCTTGCGCCTGCCCAGTGAACATCCTGCAGTACGCCTTCTGCATCATTAGATGGGCGAACGCCCAAATATTCTTCGTATTTGTCATTCCACAACTTCGGCAAGTCGCTTACTTGAAGGTCGCCATTAAACAGACCTTTTTCAAGTTCGTAGCGCACCATGATGTGCAAAGCATACGACAGTTCATCTGCTTCAATGCGGATCAACGAAGGTTTGGACTCATTGATGGCACGCACGTAATCCACTAACTCAACGTCTGCAAACTGTTTCGGTGCATATTCTTTCAACAAGCTGAAGTTTTGCTGCCAAAAATGTTCGTTGCGGCCAATAAAGTTCTCACAAAATAAGGACTGCGACTCATGAATCCCCATAGATGCACCCGTTTCAATCGGCAAACCTGCCAATAGCTCACCCAAGTTCTGCTCATACATGGCGTGTCCGCCTTCGTGAATGGTACCAAAAACAGCTGTCCGGAAATCAGCTTCGTCGTATTTGGTAGTGACACGGGTATCCTGGCGATTGATGGAAATCATAAACGGGTGAACCGTCTCATCCAATCTTCCTGCTTCAAAGTCATAGCCTAGCTGCTCCAGCATCTGGCGGCTGAAATCCTGCTGCGCTTCTTTTGGAAAATGCTCGTATAAAAAGGCTGTCTCCGGTTTGTTTGGAGAAGCCGCAATTTTCTGCACGAGCGGCACAATGCGTTCACGCAGTTTACCGAATACTTCATCGAGTACTTCTGTGGTCATTCCAGGTTCGTACTGATCGAGCAATGTATTGTAAGGGCTGCCGTTTTTCTCGCCCCAATAGCCAATCATTTTCTTGGTCGTGCTGACCAGCTCTTCCAGATAAGGAAGAAACAACGAAAAATCTGAAGCTTCCTTGGCGTTTTCCCAAACAGATTCCGCTTTGGATTGAAGGATGATGAACTTTTTGTATTCTTCCGGCGGAATTTTCTTGCTCAAATCATATTCTTTCCGCGCTTCTTCTACAGAACGGCGAATATATGGATCGAGTGTCGCCTGTTCCGCTTCCAAAGAACTCAGCAATTCGCCAAATTTATCGGAAGTCGACAAATTGAATACTTCCTCTGACAAGGTACCGATCGTTTCAGAGCGCAATTCCACTCCTTTTTTCGGTGCACCGGTACGCAAATCCCAGTACAATAACGCAATTGCTTCATTATAGCCTTTGATCTTGCTAAAGTGTTCGGTAAACTGCTTTTCGAATGACACAAAAATCCCTCCAATGGTTGATGTGACTATTGTATCACAAGCAACCGAATCACTTAAAAGTTTTCAGCAGGAACCGGCAGAATGGTTTCCCATAAATGCTCGACACGCAATTCGTCTTCATTGAGCAATAAATGAATCTCGCCGTAATCATTTGACGTACGGATCAAACGGCCAATGCCCTGCTGGATGCGCAGCTGCATAAATGGCAAATCAATTTCTTCCAGCGGGTTGTTGCTGAATTTGCGTTTGGCATCAAAAACCGGATCTTTCGGTGGAAACGGCAAATCGACGATGATGACTTTGGTTAATGCCTCACCCGGTAAATCGAGGCCTTCCCATAGATGATAGGAACACAAAATCTGGAACTTTCCACTCTGGAATTCCTTGACCACTGTCGACAGCTCGCGGTCTCCTTCAAATTCGATGGTGTATTGATGATCCAATGGAAGCGACTTTTTGAAATTGTCCATTTCCATTTTCGAAGTGAACAGAACGAGCGACTGGTCGCCTGTGCTGAATAGGTCATAAACTCGTTCAAACTTCTGGTTTTGCTCGAGCGGGTGCTTGAAGATTTTCATAACATCCTCATAATCAAATGGCGACGGTACCGAAAACGATTGGTATTTGTCGATTCCCAAGCTGTCTGACAAGTAGGTAAAATCTTTTTGGATTGATAAAGTAGCCGAAGAAAAAATGATTGGAATCTTTCCATCAAACAATTTTTCATCCAATATATCGGTAACGAGGCGCGGCATGATAACCAGTGTCTCTATTTCATCTTTAATTTCCAGCCATGTGACGGCGTCGCCTTCTTCTACGAATAAACGCATAGAGAATGTGTATTGTTCGAAATACTCTTCAGCCAACCGCAGTTCGTATTCCGGAATGGTGAACAGCTCGCCTTCAAAGACGAATTCTTCCATCATCAAATCGATGTGGCGAATCAGCAACTTGCCGACTTGGACCAATTCCGGAGCTTTAGTGATGGCTTTGCGGTCTTCATCGCTTTTAACGGTATGAATGCGCAGCAGGCGGAAAAAATCATTGTGAAGATCGATCGTCTGCTCGATCATGTTCAAAGTTTTTTCGCGCATGCCGTCGGAAAGGATGCTTTCTGTAACGTCTTGAAGCGTGCTTTCCTGCACTTCATATGTCAATGCACGCTGGGCTGCAAATTCCAGCAAATGCCCTTCATCGAGCACAATTTGCGAGAATTCAGGAAGCAATGGCGTCTGGCCTTCGCGTTTGCGCGTTTCTTTTGTCCAAATGTGCTCCATTAGGAAATCATGCGAACAAATGACCAAATCTGTCGCTTGACGATAATGGTTGCGGTGAATGGTCTGTCCGCATTTATTTCGCATGTCGCAGGCATTGCAGTTTTGAATCGGGTGGTAATTGACTTGCTGCCATTCTTCATCGGTAACTTCCGGATAGCTTGAGCGTTCGCCATAGGGATACGTGTTTTGCATAGAGTACGTTTTGTTGACAAATTCCGGCAGACTGTATTCAATGTCATCCAGAAAATCGGCATCACTGCGCTTTTTGGCCCCTTCCAGGCGTTGAAGGCATAAATACTGATCGCGTGATTTCGCCAAACGGACATCCAGATTCAAATCAAATAAATCATTCAGGCGGTCCACGTCCCCGCCTTTTTTGACCAATTGCTCAATCAAAGTCTCGTCTGCACACGAAATAAGTGCCGGCTTGCCTGTGTAACGTGCATACGCAATGGCAGGAAGTAAATAAGCCATCGTCTTCCCGGTGCCGACGCCCGCTTCTGCAAACAGAACTGCTTTTTCTTTTAATGCCTGCTCGATTTGGAACGACATAAAAATTTGTTCATCGCGCAGATCATAGCCTTTTTCAGGCAATTCATCGTAAAATACATCGCCGATCCAGTCATTGAGTGATTCAAAGAAAGTTTTGTCCTTTGATAAAGGAAATGGTAGTGGCTGTCTCATAAACTCTCCTCACAGAGAAACGGAAGAGCCAGTGCCCTCCCGTTTCGTCTCATTTATTTTTTGAACGTTCTCCCCAGAATTGGAAAAGATCCGTACGGATAAATCCGTTGAATAATTTACGTTTTTTCGTAGCAGGCTGTCCGTATAGCGTTTCAAAACGCCCCATCGATGACAGCATGTATATGGACCATGTTGGGTGTTTCGCAAATATCCGCCCCATGTCCGCAATCATTTCTTCAATAATTTCAATTTCGCCCAGACGTTCGCCGTAAGGCGGGTTGCCGACAACAACGCCGTTTTCTTCTGTTGTGGTGAAATCCTTCACTTGGCGCTGTTCAAATTGAATCAAATCGGCAAAGCCGGCTTCCCGGGCATTTTCTTCCGCAATTTTCAGCATGCGGTGGTCGATGTCAGTGCCCAGAATATTAAGGGGCTGATCATAATTTGCCAGCTCTTCCGCTTCTTCGCGAACCTCATCCCAAATTTCCTGGCCAATCCATGGCCATTCTTCGCTGTCGAAATCGCGGTTGTAGCCAGGCGCCAAATTTTGGCCAATCATTGCCGCTTCAATGGCAATAGTACCCGAACCGCAGAACGGATCGACGAATGGACGGTCAGGTGTCCATCTTGATAGTTTCACCAAAGCTGCAGCCAAAGTTTCTTTCAATGGGGCTTCCCCTTGGTCCAAACGATAGCCGCGTTTGTGCAGCCCTGCTCCGCTCGTATCAATGGACAATTGCACTTTGTCTTTCAGGATCGACACTTCGATTTTAAAGCGCGGTCCGGTTTCATCCAAGAAGGAATTGCGGTGATAGGCTTTTTTCAAGCGCTCGACAATTGCTTTCTTGACGATCGACTGGCAGTTTGGCACACTGTGCAGCGTCGATTTTACGGATTTTCCTTGTACGGGAAACTCCGCATCCACCGGCAGGAATTTTTCCCACTCGATTTCTTTTGTGCGTTCGAACAATTCATCAAAGGTATACGCGTTGAACTCCCCAGCAATGATTTTAACGCGGTCAGCTGTCCGCAGCCACAAGTTGGTTTTGGCGATATCGCGTTCATTTCCTTCAAAAAACACTTTGCCGTTTTCAGTCTCTGTTTCATACCCTAATTCTTTTACTTCGTTGGCGACAATGGACTCCAGGCCCATCGCGGCGGTTGCGAGCAATTTAAATGTTGTCATAACGACTCCCTCTCCAGTTGTTCACTATTTCAGATTTCAATGTTTGTTTGATTGATGGTCAATTGACCTACCTATATATTTTCAGTATATAGGTTAATCTCTTTTTAATATTAACTCCTTTTCTGCTGTTGATATTCCGCAAACCAACTCCGCTTTCTTGCGGGCTTGCGCCGAACTAACTCAGACTTGCTGTCCGATTGGATTTCGGCACTTCGCTATACCGCGGGAGTCTCCGTTGGCGTGCTCCATATCTTTATAAATCAGAAAAATAAGGAAGCAAATTTTATAAATCTTGTAGGTTATTCCGCAAAACATTTAAGTTTATATTCTCTGGATATCTCTTAGAAGAAAGCGTCACCCTGAAAAGACTTCTTCAAAATCTATACTTTTAACATTTCGACTCATAATATGAAGAAAAGCTCCCCGACAGGAGAGCCTTTGATAAGCATTTTAAGACCATGTGAAATTCTATAAGCCATGTTTTGTTTCCACGTACTCAAACAGTTTGCACCTCGTACTAGTGGACAGCAACCATCTATCTGCAAGCTTGCGCCTGCCTCTTCATCGGTTCATTTCCTTCAGAAAAGTGCCCCTACCATAATTTGGGTTTCTCGCTCACGGGGTTTACCTCGTTCCACCTGCATAATTTCTTATACAGCTCCGTCACTGTGGCACCTTCAGGGTATTTAGGCCATATCCGAAGACTTAGGCGTTCTACCCGCCGTCAGCTATTGCTAGCTGCCCCAGCTTATTGTTTCACTGGGCGCGAACACTACGGTCATCTCAGAACCGTGCGAGCATGGACTTTCCTCTCCAGCATAAATGCTGGAGCGATTGCCAGAATTTCAAATGGCTTTACTAGTATACGTCATTTGGCACAATAAAACAATCGTTTAGTTATTGTCCAGTTTGTTGCCGAATACATGATTTTCAAGATGGGACAAGCGGCGCAGAATATCGAAGTTTGTCGTTCCCGGTGCCGGCGTTGCCTGTTTTCTTGGCGTGTCTTCCAGTTCCATGCGCAAGCGTTTGTTTTCGTTTTCAAGTTGTTCAATCCGCTTGGCAAAAGCTTCATAATCCTGTATCACTTCATCCAGAAAATGATCTACTTCATCCTGGTTGTACCCACGCATTGCTGTTTTGAAATCTTTTTCTAAAATATCCTTTGATGTAAATTTATTGTCCATTCCAATCGTCCTTCCATAAAAAAGCTACATTACAATAAGTATATCATAAGGTGGATTTTTCGTGCTTAGTTCTCGGCAACTTCAGGACTTTTTTTACGTTTTTTCTCTTCCAGGCGCACTTGCCGCTTGCGAATGTCCAGGATCAACGACTCCCGGACTTTTGTATACTCACTCGCTTCTTTTGCAAAACCAGCCATGATCATCGCTTGATCCAAGTCCCGCAATTGATGTTCGTAGAGTTTTGATGCGTGAATCCACGCTTCCACTTCGATGCTGCCGCGCAAGTGAGGCGCTGCTTCTTTAAACAGTTTGACCGCTTCTTCGTGCATGCCCGCTCTTTTTTTCTGGATGGCCAACAAATAACGTGCCAACGCAGAAGAGGCCCCCCGTTCCACCGTTACATGTTCCAAATACGCTGCGCTTTGGTCAAATTGTTTTAAGTCCGCGTACCACTTACCAATATTGGTATAGGCGCCACTTGTTTCCGACTCCATATCCTCCATCAGCAAATTGGATGACAGCACATACAGCGACACGAGCGAAAGAATATCCAGCTCGTTGTGGTACAGAACTTTTGCCAAACCGTCTGGAAAACCGCTCTTTACAGCATCCAGGTAGATAGCAGGAATTAAGTAGCCAGGCACATCTCCTTGCCGCGCAAATCCGAGCTTTTCTTCTTCAATGGTACTGAGCTTCATTCGGACCAGTTCATTTTTCCAAATTCGCTTTGTACCATGAAACAAATCAATCTGGCGCGGCACCGGCAGCTTAGGAAGAATATTTCGGTGCATGGTCCAGCGGGATGTTAGTTGCGGCCAATCGAAGCTTTTGCCGTTATAAGAAAAAATGATGGGATCATCTGTTTTCCATAAGCCCGTTTCGTATAGAAACGCAGCTTCATGCGAAGGATCCGGCATGATGTATTGCATCATTTCAAAATGGTCGCTGCGCTTGACCAACAGGCCAATCAAAAAAATGTACGCTCCGGTTCCGCTGAGGCCCGTTGTTTCGGTATCGAAAAAGACAAGGGGATCTTGTTCTTTTAGTTTAAAGGGATGTTCAAAGTCAACATTTTTCCAAGCCCTCAGCACAGGATCCAGTTCATTTAATACAACTGACCCGTGCCGGGTATCAAACGGATAAATGATTTTCTTGCGAAAAACGAAACCAAATTTATTTTCAATGAGTTCCAGCCCAATCCCATTCCACTTCTCTACGTGCAACGGCCGCTCTGCAGCTTTGGGCTGTTGTTTTTTTGCCGGCTGTTTTTTCAGCATGCCTTTCATCTGGAGAAGTTTGTTTTCAAATGACATATTCTTTCACTCCTCTTTGCGAAGCTCGTCCAATAGCCTTATCACATGGCTTTTCATGCTGATGGCCGCATCCTGCGCACCAATGCATGACGGACACCCATCGAGGCATGGACATTCCGAAATGTGCTGCTGCGCTTTATCAAGCAAAGGCTTCCACAAGTCGTAAATTCGTTCGCTGATTCCGATGCCGCCTGGATAGGAATCATGTATGAAAAACGATGGCATATCGTTATGGGGCGATTTTACTTGCGGCACCACATGAACGTCTCTACGGTCACATTGAACAAACACAGGAATAAACGATTCAATGGCGTAAGCCGCTCCGGTCATCGTATCCGACAATTCCGCTTCGGAAAAATCTTCGGGCTTGGCAAAGCTCAGCCAAGTTGACGAAGTATGAAGCTCTTCCGGCGGCAGTGAAATCGGCCCTGAGCCAATATTATCATGCGAATCAAATCGTATTTTTTTGAAAATCGTTGGCATCGCCAAGACAGCAATATCTCCATAAAAAACTTCCGAAGCGTTCATTTGCTTGTCTTTGTCTTCGCTCATTACTTTCAGCTCTACTGCCAAGTTGGCATCGGTGAAATAATCCACGTCGACTTCTCTGACATAGGCTTTCTTTTCTTCCCAGTCCAGGATCTCTACTTGAAACTGAGTTCCTTGATGAAGGTAAATCGCTTCCTCGTGCAGCAGCGTCATGGCACTAAAGCGATCCATTTCACCAATCACGCGTGTATCGGACGGAACGGATTGATCGATGATGACGACGTTTTCCTGTGAGGCCGATCGCAAAGAGATATCGTGTGCAGGGAAGCGGTCGCTCATCCAATGCCAGCGATCCGATGTCCGCACAAGTACCCCTTCTTCTTGCAGATATTCCAGCAGTTCCTGAACTTCGAATTCTCCGTACTGATCATCAATGCGAAATGGCAGTTCAAAAGAAGCACATTTCAAATGGTCCATCAAGATGATGATGTTTTCCGGATGAATGCGTGCTTCTTCCGGCGATTGGTCCAGCAAGTATTCGGGATGGTTAATGATGTATTGATCCAGTGCAGTTGACTGCGCCACATAAATAACCAGTGACTCATCCTGACGGCGTCCCGCGCGTCCTGCCTGTTGCCAAGCACTGGCGATGTTGCCAGGATAACCGGTCATAATGCACGCTTGGAGTTGGCCAATGTCCACACCAAGTTCCAACGCGTTGGTGGACACGACACATTGAATTGAACCATCGCGCAATCCCTTTTCAATAGCGCGCCGTTCCGTCGGCAAATAGCCTCCACGGTAGCCTTTGATCGAATCATCCTGCAGTTTCATTTTCGTGATGGCCTGCAAATACGTTACCAGCATTTCAACGCGGACCCGGCTTTTGGCAAAGACTATCGTTTGAATGCCATTTTTAATCAGGTGTGTGGCCAAATCGCGAACTTCCAGTATCGCACTTCTGCGAACGCCGAAAGTCGGATGAATAATCGGCGGATTGTAAAAGACAATGTGTTTTTTGCCAGAAGGTGCACCGTTTTGATCAATCAGCTTATGTGTGCTGTTGGTCAGATTTTCTGCCAATTCTTTCGGATTGGCAATGGTGGCCGAAGTGCAGATGAAAACCGGATTACTGCCATAAAATTCACAGATCCGTTTCAGCCTGCGAATGACATGCGCCACGTGTGTTCCGAATATGCCTTTATAAGTATGCAGTTCATCGATTACTATATAATGAAGGTTTTCAAAAAGCGAAACCCATTTTGTGTGATGCGGCAAGATCGCTGAATGCAGCATGTCCGGGTTGGTCATAACGATTTGCCCTGCTTTGCGCACTTTGGTCCGGATTGCCGGAGAAGTGTCCCCGTCATACGTATAAGACAGAATCTCTTCTTCCGTTTTCTCAATCAAATCGTGCAAATCACTTTTTTGATCCTGTGCCAATGCTTTTGTGGGAAACAAGTACAAAGCACGTGCGCCCGGGTTGTTTAAGATTTTGTGCAGCACCGGTAAATGGTAGCAATAAGATTTGCCGGAAGCTGTCGGCGTAACTGCGGTAAACGAATTGCCGGAGATCGCCAAGTCAAATGCTTCGCGCTGATGTGTATACAATTGTTCAATGCCTTTTTTTCGCAAAGCTGCTTTTAGGCTGTCGTGCATCTCTGGAGGAAATTCGGCGTACCGTGCTGGTTTTTCCTGCCGTGTATGCCAATGGACAATCCGTTCCATCATATCAGGTTCTGTTTTCCATTCATTCATCAATTCAGGCAATTTCTTTCGCTTAATCATTCTCAGCACTCTTTTCATCGATGGCCAGCATAAATGTCTGCAGCGTGTATTGAGCCGCTTGAATGGTTTGAATAAAACGTTTCTTGCTGGTTTCCTTATAAAAACTTTGAACAAAAAACTGCGCCATGCCTTCTGCCGCGGTGTCGATTGTCGGCTTATGGACATACTTCGGCCGCTCTTGCTGAATATAGAAAAGGGATTCCCTTTGCCATTCATTTATTTTGCCGTGCCAGTAGTCAGCATATGGTTTAACATCTTTATAAAAGTCCGGGACCGCATCCGTTTCACGCATTTCAAAAAAGCGGTCCTGGCATTTTCCGCATTCGTCATATAATGCAGAAGAGAGTTCTCTAACTGTCATTTTGCAACCCCTCCATTGCCATTAGTTTATCATATTCCCGAAAACGGCACGACTTTTATCGAACAGACATTCCTTCCATTTGGAACAAGTAAAGAAATCCGTTATTATTAAAGGATATACAAGTGATGGATTCGTAGACTCGTTTATAGGGAAGTATATATAGAATATGCATTTTGGCTATCTACAAAATTAAACTGACCCAGCGAACCGGAAGCAAATGTTTTTAAAGCAACAATCCAAACCGTCAATTCTCCGACTTAAATTGTTGAAACCTTTCATCATATCAGTCGTCTAAAAGCTTGTGATATGATAGAGTAAGCGAGGTGTGTCACAATGGCAATCAATTATCCTAATGGTAAAAAGTTTGTTCCGTCCAAAGAACAGCCAACCAAAGAACAAACGGCCAAGAAAAAGAAGAAAGACTTTTCCTTTAGCAACCGAGGCAAAACACTTGAGGACGAGTTGAACGAAACCAATGATTACTATTTACAGTTGGGGCTGGCAGTCATCCATAAAAAACCGGTGCCACTTCAAATTGTTAAAGTGGAATACCCTTCCAGAAGTGCTGCGGTTATTCGGGAAGCATATTTTCAGTCTCCTTCAACGACCGATTACAACGGTGTTTGGAACGGAAAGTATATCGACTTTGAGGCAAAAGAAACAGAGAGCAAAACGTCGTTTCCATTAAAAAACATTCATGACCATCAAGTTCATCATATGTCCCAAGTGGTCAAACAAAACGGAGTGGCATTTATGATTATCCGTTTTTCATCCTGGCAACGATATTTTATTATGCCTTATGGAGAACTCGAAGTGTTTTGGAACCGAATGATGACAGGCGGAAGAAAATCAGTTACTTTACAAGAAATTGAAGAAACTTCTTTTGAACTAACACCTGGAGCATTTCCCCGCATTAACTACTTGCCTCTTTTGAACAAGCTTTAAGCAACATCATGTATACGAAAGCGAGGAACAAAACTTGAGCGATAAGCAAATTTCGCGTGAAGAACGCCGAAAAGCAATTGAACGCCAAAAGAAAACGACCAATAAAAAGAAAAAGAAATCTCCCGCAGTGACCTGGATCAAACGCATCGTATTGGCACTGGTGGCTATTGGGATAGCAGGGTTTGTTTTTGGAGCCTCTCTATTTGCTTACTATGCAAGCAGCGCACCGGAAATTGATGAGGAATTGCTTCGTGATCCAATCAGCCCAACGTTCTATGCTGCAGACGGTGAAACAGAAATACCTTATATCACAGCAGAAAATCGGGAATATGTAAATTACGACGATATTCCGAAAACGATTGAAGATGCTATTTTAGCAACTGAGGATAACCGTTTTTACGATCACTCTGGGATCGACGTTATCCGCTTGGGCGGTGCAGTCATCGCCAACATTACTGGCGGTTTTGGCTCACAAGGTGCCAGCACGATTACTCAGCAAGTGATCAAAAATTCATTTTTGACAAATGACAAAACCTTAAAACGAAAAGCACAAGAAGCTTACTTGGCATTTAAGTTGGAACAAGAATACGAAAAAGAAGAAATATTTGAAATGTATTTCAATAAAATTCTGATGTCTGGCAATATTTATGGATTCGGAACAGCTTCGGAATATTTCTATGGCAAGCCATTAAGCGAGCTGACGCTTTCTGAAACGGCATTGTTGGCAGGAATGCCTCAAAGCCCGAACGGCTATAACCCGTTTAAAAATCCAGAACGTGCAGAAGAACGCCGAAATGTCGTTCTAAGCCTGATGGATCAGCATGAAAAAATCAATACTGAAGAAAAAGAAGCGGCTCAGGCAGTGCCTGTAATCGATTCATTAGTTCCAGAAGGTGAACGCCAACAGCAAACACCAAATGCTGAATACACTGCATTCATGGAAATGGTCGAGGACGAACTTGAGACACTCGAAGGCGATTACTCATTGGATGAAGGCCTGACAATTTACACAACTTTAGAACCTTTTGTCCAAACTAAAGTTAACGAAGCGATGGCTTCTGATTTGTTTTTTGATGACACAGTCCAATCAGCTATGACCGTCGTAGACACGAAAACTGGCGGAATAAGCGCTGTTGGTGCAGCACGTGAATATACTGGCGATGTCCGCCATAACTATGCAACGGCAAAAGATCGCGCTGTTGGATCAACAATCAAACCTTTATTGGACTATGGACCTGCCATCGAATACTTGGATTGGTCTACTGGCCAAACGGTTGTGGATGAGCCGTATTCTTACGAAGACAACGACCAGGAAATCCGTAATGTCGATGGTCAATTTCTCGGTACAATGACCATTCGCGAAGCACTGTATCGCTCACGCAACATCCCTGCAGTTAAAACATTGCAGGAAGTCGGTACAGAAAATGCAGGGGAATTTATGAGCAACGTTGGACTGAATATGGAAAACATTTATGAATCCACTGCTTTAGGAGCTGCTAATTTTTCTACAGTTGAAATGGCAGGTGCTTATGCAGCATTTGGAAACCAAGGGGAATTTAACAAACCACATACGATCAAGAAAATCGTTTTTCGTGACGGTTCAACTGAACAAATCGTAGCACCAGAACCCGTACAAGCAATGAAAGACAGCACTGCGTACATGGTAACAGACATGCTTAGAGATGCTGTCGACTTGAATGTACCTGGTTCTACCGGTAAAGAAGTTGCCATCAATGGGTTGGATATGGCCGGGAAAACCGGGACAACCAATTACTCACTTGCCGATCTTCAGGATTATGGACTAGACTCCACTTCTGCTTTGGATGTGTGGTTTGCAGGTTATACAACCGATTATTCCATTTCCGTTTGGAGCGGTTACCCAAACAGAGGTACTCCAATTGATACAGCATCAAATGAACGTCTACTGTCTCAGCGCCTGTTTAAAAATGTCATGTCGGAGATTTCATCTCCAGAAACCGCTCGTTTTGAACAGCCAGAATCAGTAACCGAACAAGTGGTTGAAGTGGGTTCTGAGCCTTTAAAATTGGCTAGTGCATTCACCCCATACGGCATGAGAAGCTCTGAACTGTTTGCCCGCGGAACTGAACCAAATTCAGTTTCACAGCGTTATGTGGTAGAAGATTTAGCCACACCAACCAGATTGCGTGCAAATGTTCAAGGCAATTCAGCTCAGTTGTCTTGGAACTTTAATGATAACGATGTGTCTTTTGAGGTATCGGTAGAAGTCGATGGTTCGAGTTCCGTGCTCACCACATCACCAAGCCAGTCTTATACCTTCAATGGACTTGAAGAAGGAAAAACCTATACATTCCGCGTGGTGGCAGTTAACAGCACTCAGCGAAGCGATCCCGCATCGACCGTGGTAGAACTTGCAGCAGCGCCAGAAGAACCGGTGGAAGAACCGGTTGTTGAAGAACCTGTTGAAGAAGAGCCCGTTGAAGAAGAACCGGTTGTAGAAGAACCGGTTGTAGAAGAGCCGGTCGAAGAAGAGCCCGTTGAAGAAGAGCCCGTTGAAGAACAACCAGCAGAAGAACAACCAGCAACAGAAGAACCGGTTGTTGAAGAACCTGCTGTAGAAGAGCCCGTTGATGTTCCGGAAGAACCTACTGAAGAAGAAGAAAGTGAAACACCTTCAGCAAATAGCAGTGGGAACCGAAACAATGATGAAGATAACGGCAATGGGAACGATAATGAAAACAGCAATGAAAATGATAATGGCAACGGAAATAACGACAACCAAGATACTGAAAATGACAGTGAAAACAATAATTAAACCTTCAAAAACCCCCGAATGCTTTTGCATTCGGGGGTTTGTCATTTTATTCATTTAAATGCTTGAATTCAATCCGCTTTCTTGCAATTGCTTTCTTCAGTTCGGTAAACAACTCATCCAATTGGCGGTAAGCCGCATAACTACCTGGAGAAGCCTTAATAAATGATAAGCGCTCAGAGCCATTCAACGGCTCAAATTTGCTGTTTTGCAACGCGTTGCGGCAATGAGCCAATAAATGAATATACAGTTCAATACCTGTCTGTGTGGCTTCTTTTGAGCGTTTATCCCGCTGACTGTGCAGTTGGGATAACTCTGTGGAGATTTTTTGCCACTCCAAAAAATACGGATCAATCTGTTCTTTAGTTAACTTCTGTAACGATTTCATGTTTGATGAGTCCTTTTTTCTCACGTTTTTGCCCTTCACGGCATCGGTCGAATAATGGACAGATATGGCAGCCCGGATTTTGTGATTTGCAATGATAACGGCCAAAAAAGATAATCTGGTGATGGGTTTTTGACCAGTCATCTGCCGGTGTTTTTTTCATAATGGTTTCTTCCACTTGAAGCGGATTGTCTTTCCAGCGATTCAAACCGAGGCGTTTGGCCACACGTTCAACATGTGTATCTACTGCCAAGGCCGGAATTCCAAAAGCAACGGAAACGACTACATTGGCTGTTTTTCGTCCAACTCCTGGAAGCGTCATTAAGAGATCCCGATCGGCTGGCACGGTACTATTTTGTTCATCGATAAGGATCCGGCTGAGTGCCTGGATGTTTTTTGCTTTGTTGCGGAACAAACCGATTGAGCGGATGTCCTGCTGCAGTTCTTCCAGTGAAACCGACACATAATCCTCAGGCGTATGATATTTCTGGAATAAATCAGCCGTTACCCGGTTCACTAGCTTGTCTGTGCATTGTGCCGACAGGAGTGTCGCGATCAATAAATCAAACGGATTTCGGTGAACCAATTCACAATGGGCATCTGGAAACATAGCATCCATCTCTTCCAAGCAAACAAGCCATTCTTTTTTAGACATCATCTATATCACCTTCTAATTGCGGTCTTCCAGCCAATTGTAAAACTGTACTTTTTTCGCAACGTTCTCTGTCGGCTGAATCCGAATATTTTTCTCTCTGAAAGAACTTGCATGTTTCGTCACTTGTGTAGAGGTTTTTATGTTTTTCTTTTTCCATTCGAATAAGATCCGGTCTACATAGCGCAGGCTGATTTTTTGCGAAATAACCGCTTCTTTCAACGCCATTCGGATTACATCCGGTGTATGGCCATCCTGGTCCATCCACATGGAAATGGTCTCAATTTCCATCGGCGACAGGAATCGCCCAAACTCCTGCTCAAACAATTGGAAAATCTCTCCTTCCAATTCCTTTTGGGTGTTTTCTTTCGTTTCGTGCTGTTCTTTAAATACACAGTCCAGTAACCGATCCCATAAAGGCTGCAGGGAAATGATCTCTGTCAGCACATCATGTTCAGTCGTTTGGTCAATGGCCAAATATCCTTGTTGCATTAATTTTTGCAACATGGTCGTTACGCTTTTTTGCGAAGTCATCATGCGTGCACCAATTTCGTCAGGCGTCGGAAACTGGTTTCCGGTTTGTTGAAATGCCTGAATGTGCATAAGCAGCATGGCTTCTTCGTCTGTAATCTTCAGCTCTTTATAAAACTGAAAAAAAAGCTGGGAAATGTTAACATTCCCCTGCTCGATCCACGTTTGCAGCCGATTAGGTTGTTTCATATCCCAACCACCTTTCCATTCATTTATTTTATGGGTATAACCGGTTTAATAGACGCGGGAACGGAATTGATTCTCTGACGTGTTCAACACCGCTGATCCAAGCAACTGTTCGCTCAAGGCCAAGGCCAAATCCAGAATGCGGAACCGCTCCATATTTGCTGAGATCCAAATACCAGGCATAAGCGTCTTCATCCAAGCCATGTTCTTGAATCCGTTGTTTCATCAAGTCATAATCGTGGATGCGTTCAGATCCGCCAATGATTTCCCCGTAGCCTTCCGGTGCGATCATGTCTGCACACAACACAACATCGTCACGTTCCGGATGCGGCTGCATATAGAATGGCTTGATACCGATTGGATAATTGGTGATGAAAATTGGCATATCATAGCTTTCTGCCAAAGCCGTTTCATGCGGCGCGCCAAAATCTTCTCCCCATTTGATGTCATCAAAGCCATTTTCATTGAGCCACTTGATGGCGTCATCATAAGAAACGCGCGGGAATGGCGCTTTTATTTTTTCAAGTTTCGATACATCTCTTTCCAGACGTTCCAATTCCAATTTGCAGTTGTTCAAGACGGACTGGACAATATGGGAAACATATTGCTCCTGCACTTCCAGGCTTTCCGCATGCTCCACAAATGCCATTTCGGGTTCAATCATCCAAAATTCGATTAGGTGGCGGCGTGTTTTGGATTTTTCTGCACGGAAAGTTGGACCAAACGAAAATACTTTTCCAAGTGCCATTGCAGCAGCTTCCATATAAAGTTGGCCAGACTGCGACAAATATGCATCTTCTTCAAAATATTTGGTTGCAAATAATTCGGATGTCCCTTCCGGAGATGAGCCCGTCAAAATTGGCGGATCTACTTTCACAAAGCCATTTTCATTAAAGAACTCGTACGTGGCACGAATAATTTCATTGCGGATTTTCATGACAGCGTGCTGTCTGCGTGAACGCAGCCACAAATGACGATTGTCCATCAGGAATTCCGTACCGTGCTCTTTTGGCGTAATGGGGAAATCCTTTGCTTCTTGAATCACTTCAATGCCCGTCACAGCCAGCTCGTAGCCGAATGCAGAACGTTCGTCTTCTTTAACTTCTCCTGTTACATAAAGGGACGTTTCTTGCGTCAACGCTTTAGCTGCTGCGAAGATTTCCTCGCCCACTTCCGCTTTTACAACAACGCCCTGGACAAATCCAGAACCGTCGCGCAGCTGAAGAAATGCAATTTTCCCGCTTGACCGCTTATTCGCGATCCAAGCTCCTAACTTTACTGTTTGTCCGTTATATTTAGCCATTTCGGCAATGGTAATTTTTTTCATCCAGCGATAGCCTCCAAAGAATAGTGTGGTCTTAGTCTTTCCATTTTGATGTTACAAATTGTTCGATTCGCTCTACAGCTTCCGTCAAAGTTTCAAGCGATGTGGCGTAAGACAAACGAATTGTTGAATGTGCGCCAAAACCAGAACCCGGAATAACCGCGACGTTCGCTTCTGTCAATAAAGCCGTCACAAAATCATCAACCGATGCATAGCCGGTTTTCGCTGCCGCTTCTGAAACATCCGGCAACAGGTAAAATGCGCCTTGTGGACGAAGAACCGTAAAGCCTGGAATAGCCTGCAGTTTCGGGAAAATTGCATCTAAGCGGCTTTCAAATGCCTGACGCATCTCTTCTACAGTGTCTTGTGGACCATTATATGCTTCAATTGCTGCATATTGTGAAGTGGTTGTTGGATTGGACGTGGAATGACTCGCCAAATCCGTCATTGCTTTAATCAATTCAGCGTCGCCTGCTGCGTAGCCAATGCGCCAGCCTGTCATCGAATGCGATTTGGAAACGCCATTGATGACAATGGTGCGATTTTTTGCATCGTCAGAAAGAGTTGCAATAGACGTATGTTCAACGTCTCCATAGATCAATTTTTCATAAATTTCATCTGAAACAATCAGGATATCGAACTCGCGGCAAACTTCTGCCAGTGCTTCCAATTCTTCTTTTGAATAAATCATGCCTGTCGGATTGCTTGGAGAATTGATGATGACGGCTTTTGTCCGGTCCGTCACCGCTTCTCTCAATTGCTGAGGAGTGACTTTGTACTCCTGGCTGGCTGTCGCTTCTATGTATACAGGAACGCCTTGCGCCAATTTCACTTGCTCTGGATAGCTGACCCAATAAGGAATTGGGATAATCACTTCATCGCCTTCATTCAGCAATACTTGGAATAGCGTATACAGGACATGTTTTGCACCAATGCCTACCATCACTTCAGACGGCTGGTAGCTCAGCCCTTGGTCTCTCTGTAATTTTTGGATAATGGCTTCTTTTAATGCCGGCAAGCCGCCAGCAGGAGTATATTTGGTTTTTCCTTCTTTCATCGACTGGTAGGCAGCTTCTAGAATGTTCGCAGGTGTATTGTAATCCGGTTCTCCCGCCCCAAGGCCAATAACGTCTACTCCCTGTGCTTTTAATTCATTCGCTTTTGCGGTGATTGCCAACGTTGTAGAAGGTGTTAAGGTTTGTACACGATGTGCTAAGTTAATCAAATTTTTTCCGCCCTTTCACAAATTCAATATGCGTTTCCACCAAGTACCATCGCTCGCAGACAGATAGACATAGTTCAAGCTATCTTCTTCACTCAGAAATGCGATTTCCCATACCGGACCGTCGCTTTCCATCCCCAATTTAGTATGAAGAATGTCTTTCACGTCCATCTCGGCAAGAGCCAGTTCACGCGCCTGTTGTGCAGTGATTTTGTCTTCCAGCGGAGTGGTCTGCATGTCGCCATCGCCTTCTGGCACAAAAACAGCCGTCAGCTCTCCATTGCTGTTTGTTCCAAGAACCGTGACAGAAGCCGATGTATTGGTATACACATAAGCCCGCTCCACTTCTTCGATCAATTGCTCGCTTTTTGCGCGGTCGATTGCTTGTTGTTCTGTTTCTGAATAGGGTTTATTGCCAACGTACAAAACCAGAATGATGATAGCGACTGCCAAGAACGATAAAAATCCGAGTATAAATGTAATCCATTGTCTCATGTCATCACCTATGTTTTATATATGGTAAAAATGGCTTTTTCAGCATCTTCTTTATCGAGTGCCAGACCAAACATTAAATTTTTGTCTTTTAAAGTACGGTTCAAGGCATCCACTACTTTATATAAATCGGTTTGATACGTTAGTTCAACTGTAGAGATGACTTCAATTTTTGATTCCATGTTTGCGCCCATCCTTTCGTTATATCATTGCTTATTATACCAAGCTTCAATATCGGTTACCATCTTTTCTAAAGACACCTTCGACACTTTGACTTTCGGCAACGCGCTTATAAATTCACTGCCGTAAGATTTGGTTTCGATTCTTCGGTCCAGCACGATAAACAAACCTTTGTCATTTTTTGACCGGATCAACCTGCCAAACCCTTGCCGCAATCGAAGCACTGCTTCAGGCAAGGCATAGTGGAGAAACGGATTGATGCCTTCACGTGAGATAATTTCAGAGTGTGCCTTAAAAATCGGTTCGTCCGGTGAAGTGAACGGCAACCGCACCACTACTACCGCTCTGAGGGCATCTCCCGGTACGTCAACGCCTTCCCAGAAACTATTCGTACCAAACAGTACTGATTTTTGGAAACGCTGGAACGATTTCAGCAATTTCATTCGGCTGCCTGACGAAATGCCTTGTGCAAACAACATATAGTCTTCCAACAAGCCCGTATCCTGAATCAAATCGACGGTTTTCCGCAGCATGTCCTGTGACGTAAAGAGCACAAAACAACGCCCTTCGGTCACAATGACGGTTTGAATTACCGCATCAGCTACCGACTCGATGTATTCATGCTGCGATACCTGTTGAATGTCCGGCATATCTTCTACAATGTAGACATGTGCTCCTTGATAAAAATCTTTTGGCGGCTCAAATTTCAAAATGGGCACATGCTGTGGGATGCCGATTTGATTGACGATAAACCGGTCATTTGCTGGAACAGTCATTGTACCGGACAGCCAAATCACCGCTTTGTCCGCACGTGCAGAGGCAACAACTTTATCCACCAGGGATGCTACTGCAAATGGCCGCTTGTACAAGGACAAACTAGTAGGCAAACTTCTTAAATCCCCTTCGATCCAGCTCACTTCATCCGTCAACGGGAACACAAAAATTTCACTAAACTCGACGGCCTTGACCATCATTTCCTCTGTCCAATAACGCCAGTCGGCAATCGTCAAGCGATCTTGAATGGTTTTTTCGGTTAGGCGTTCAGCTTTTTGCAAAATGAGCTGCGACAAATCAATCCATTCGTTCAAATAGCGCAGAAGTTCCAGAAAGCGGCTGTCTTCAAGTGCCAGTTCGCTGAGAAGAGACGCATTTTTTTTGTGGCGGCTTGCAGCAAACTTCGCGGCAAACTCGGCTGCCATTAAACTCGAAACTTCGTCAAACAACGATGTGAACTTTTGGAACAGCGACTCCAGCTTCAGCAGCTCTGGTATGTTCGAAAAACCGGTACGATCAGCAGTCTCAACGAGTGACGCAAATAGCTGCCGCTCGGCCAAGCTGCCAAGTTGGCCGAATATATATTTCCACTGCGTATAAACAAAAGTTTTTTCATGCTGCGACACTGCCGCTTGCACAACTTGGTGGGCTTCGTCCCAAATATAAGCATCGACATTGGCCAAAATCGTTTTTTTGCTCAAATGCTGGTTTAGCAAAAAGGCGTGATTGGTGACAATGATGTGGGCATGCTGCGCTTGTTTCAGCGCAAACTCATAAAAATCAGCTTGCTTTTCCTGTTTTGACAACTTGCGAATATGCGAGCGCCTAATTTTATCCAACACCAACTGACCGCCGCTCGATGCATTAATTTCATTCAAATCGCCGGTTTCTGTCGATGTCAACCAAACCAACACCTGCATGATGGTGAAGGTTTCGTCGTAAGACTCATCATCCCCTTGCAACAATTCGACAAAACGCGCCAAATCAATGTAATGCGATAAGCCTTTGATCAACGAAATCCGGACCGGCGAACCGATAAAGGATTCAACCATTCGTCCTTCTTTCAAGACGAGCTGATCCTGAAGATGCGTCGTATAGGTACTGATCAAGACTTGCTTTCCGCTGGAAAGGGCGTAATTTGCCGCCGGCAGCAAATAGGCAATGGTCTTGCCCATTCCCGTCGAAGCTTCAATAACCACTTCTTTTTTATGAGTCAATGCCTCTTCAATCGACGCCATCATGCTGTATTGGCTTGGCCGTCTTTCGAAATTCGGAAAGACGGTTTCCAGTCCTTCCCGCCAGTCGCGCGGCTGCGATTCAGACTGTCCGGGATTTGCTGCAAAGGAATTTCTTGGTTTTAGGGGGACTCCTTGAAATCGATCAAAAGAATCCATTTGGGCACTTCTTTTCCTTTGTGTCAGTTCAAAAAACAATCGCGATAAATCCGATTTAAGCTGGAAAGACCGTTTATGAAGAAAGGCCAATGTGTCGTATGGCAACAATTCCAGATCTGCTTTAGCCCGCAAAAACAGCAGCGCTGTCGCCATGGCATCGTCGTCTGCACGGTGTGCACTTTCCAATGGAATTCCCAGCTCTGACGTGATGTCCTGCAATTTAAAGCTAAATGCCGTCGGATACATAAGCCGAACCAATTCGACTGTATCCATTGTGATTCCCTGCCAGTTTGGCAAGCCGCTTCGTTTAAGCTCGGCTTGCAGGAACGGCAAATCGAAATTAGTATTATGTGCTACAAAAATTGCATCCTGCATTTTTTCGTAGACGGTTTCTGCGTAAAACTCAAATGCTTTTGCCTCTGCCACATCTTTGTCCGTAATATTCGTCAAGTCCTGTATAAATAACGGGATATTTCGCCCTGGATTAATAAATTGCGTATATGTATCGGTAATGACTTCGTTTTCAATCGTCACCATTGCCAGTTGAATAATCCGGTCACCTTTTGCAGGGGAATGGCCCGTTGTTTCAATATCGACAACGACATACTTTTGCGTGTTCATCTTAGCCCCTCTTTCTTAGGTGATTGCCTAAAAAAATTGTAACATATCCTGTCGTTTTCCGCTTTCAAGACGAAAATTCAATCTTCTTCTCTAAGCTTTTGCGAAAAAGAAAAACAGCCCCGAAACTTTCTAGGGCTGCTCTGTTTACATAACGGTCGCTTCGGGCTCGTAATGGATAATTTCTTTGATTTGATTGTTGGCATCCATAATAGCAACGGTAGGTTTGTGGTCACGGGCATTTTCGTTCATCACATAAGCATAAGACAGAATAATGACGATATCCCCGCGCTGCACGAGACGCGCTGCCGCTCCGTTGACACAGATGACGCCACTGCCGCGCTCTCCTGCAATGATGTACGTTTCAAAACGGGCGCCATTGTTATTGTTGACAATATGCACTTTTTCGTTGGCCAGCATGCCAACTGCATCCAGCAGATCCTGATCGATTGTAATGCTTCCCACATAATTTAAATCGGCTTCTGTCACCGTGGCACGGTGAATTTTTGAATTGAGCATCATTCTAAGCATGGTTGAGTTCTCCTTTAGGTTGAAAAATAATATTGTCGATCAAACGGGCTTTCTCAAACTGTACGGCAAGTGCCAAAATAGCATCGTTTTGAATGTCCGCCACCAATGTTGGGTAATCCAGCAGCTCAATATAATCCACTTTTCCAGATGTGTGTTCATTCAAATACTGGGTCATCGGTTCTAGTGGATCCTGGCCTTGCAAAAATAAAGCTTTGCCCATTTCCAATGCTTTTCTCAAATAAGGTGCCTCTTCCCGTTCAGTTGGACTTAAATAAACATTGCGCGAGCTTTTCGCCAGTCCATCCATTTCCCGAATGGTCTCCCCTCTGCTGATCGTCAGCGGAAAATTAAAATCTGCCACGAACGATTCGATGATGGCAAGCTGCTGGGCATCTTTCTGGCCAAAATACGCTACGTCGGCTTGGGTTAAATGAAACAGTTTGGTGACCACTTTTAAGACTCCGTCAAAATGGCCGGGCCTTTTGGCGCCGCATAGTACATCAGCCAATTTTCCTGCACTTATGTTAATTTGGCTATCACGCGGATACATTTCTTCCACACTTGGCGCAAAAATAACGTCCGTTCCCGCCCCTTCAGCTAATTGCCGATCGCGCTCTAAGTTTCTTGGGTAACGATCGAAATCTTCATTCGGGCCAAATTGAGCTGGGTTGACGAAAATACTCATGATCACCTGATCATTTTCCGCCTTGGCTTTTTCAACCAAAGACAAATGGCCCTCATGCAAAAAGCCCATCGTTGGCACAAGGCCAATGGTGTAGCCCGTTTTTTTGGTTTCTCGAACCCAGTTTTTCAGTTCGTCCACCGTTTGTAAAATCAACAATTTTTTCTCTCCTCTCGGGAAGAAAACCATATAAAAAGCCCTTCCGCCGAAAAAAAGACAGAAGAACAGTAAATGTGTGTTTGGTTTCCTCCGTCCCTGTCGTGTAAATGATCAAGGCAGATCTGTTTGTTATGAAATTTAAGGGTGTTGCGGTTGTTCGGTGCAGTTCGCAAGCGATACCGCCCGTTAAAACCACTATACCAGAATCTCAGGAAAAAACATATTCTATGCTTAGTGAATAAGGTGGACTCGAATATGAAGTCCTCTGCATCGAATTCAGGAGAAAAAAATCATTTCTTCTAATCCGCCATTTCAATGTCAGCCGAATAAATGCCATGAAGCTTGCCATCCGCTGTCCGCAATTGCAGCACACCATCATCGGTAATTCCTTCCGCAATACCTTCAAGCGTCTGGTTCGTCATTCTTGCCCGAACCGGATGGCCGATGGTTGTTGAATAACTTTCCCATAAAATTTTAAGCATACCGAAACCTTCTTCGATGTACATCTGTGTATAGATTTCCATATAGTACAGCAAAGACTGAACCAGTTTTTGGCGGCTTACCAGGCCTCCGCTTTTCATTTTCAGCGAAGTCGCAATATCCTGAACTTCCGGATCAAAATCCTCTTTGTCCTGATTGATATTCAACCCAATGCCAATAATCAACGCCTGTATGCCATCAGCATCTGACTGCAGCTCTGTCAAAATGCCTGTGCATTTTTTGTCGTTCAGTAAAATGTCATTTGGCCATTTGATTTTCGGCTGCAGCCCGGTTACTTCTTCGATGGCTCTGACGACCGCTACAGCAGCAACCAGCGTGAATTGCGGCGCTTTTTGAGGCACTACATCCGGTCGCAGGATAATACTCATCCAAACGCCCTTTCCGGCTGCCGAATCCCATTTCCGAGCCATTCTGCCGCGTCCGGCTGTTTGGGCTTCTGTCAGTACTACCGTACCGTCTGGAGTGCCTTCCTGTGCCAGCTGGTGCGCAATAATTTGAGTTGAAGAACAGCTTTCCACGTATTCGATTTTTTGGCCAATCCGTTTGGTTTTCAAACCTGTTTGAATGGCCAGTGGCTCCAATGTATCGGGAATGGAAACCAGACGGTAGCCTTTTTTCTTGATTGACTCGATAGCATAGCCTTTTTCTTCAAGTTCTTTAATGTGTTTCCAAATTGCGGTTCTGGAAATGCCGAACTCGTCTGCCAGTTGCTGGCCGGATATCGCTTCCCCGTTCGACTCGATCAAACGCTTGGCCAATTTATGTGTGACGGTGATATTCATGGAGAAACCAGTCCTTTATGAGTTCTTTGTCATTCTTTAGTTCACCGTAAACAATATGCTTTTCCATTTTTTCAATCCACTTTTTGAGCCACGGACCTGAACGATCTCCGCTCCATTGCATCAAATCCTGACCATTTGCTGCGAGGTCGGATTTTGATTGGATAGGCAATTGTTTTTTTGCTGCTGCAGCATCCAATTTTTTGCCTGTTGCACGCGAAGCCATTTCTAGTTGGTCGATTGAATACTGATAAATTATCCAGTTGTCCCACAGTTCGATCCGCGCCAAAACCAAACTCTGCTCAATAAGACGCTTTTCCTCATTGGAAAACCGATAAGCCTTCACATCTGAAAATGGCCGGTTTTGCTTAGCCAACAAATAAAACCAACCATAAACAGATTTTTCGTTTGGCTTGTAAAGTGTCCAGTCCATTTCGAAAAGATGGCCTGCAGGCAAAACCTCTGTCAGTTTGGTTTTCTCCAAGTAGTTCATACTTTTTTCGGTATTCGGATTGGTGAATACTTTATCTAATTCCGATTTCAGCCGTTCGACAGCAATTGATCCGATTAGTTTGGCATGGCGCTGGATCGATTGGAGGGTTTTTTCTTCAATTACAAAATCCAGCTGTCCGGAAAACCGCACCGCTCTCAGCATACGCAAAGCATCTTCTTGAAAGCGCTCATCCGGATCTCCCACCGATTGGATAAGTTTCTTCTGAAGATCATTTTTTCCGCCAAACGGATCAATGATGTCCAACTCTTCTGTCATTGCCATCGCGTTGATGGTAAAATCTCGTCGCTTTAAATCTTCTTCAAGTGACTGAACAAACTCGACTGCATCTGGACGGCGATTATCCGAATAGCTGCCTTCTGTGCGAAACGTCGTCACTTCGATGCCTTCCCCATCTAAAAGTACCAGAACAGTTCCGTGTTCAATTCCTGTATCGACCGTTCGTTTGAAATGTCTTTTCACCTGCTGGGGAGATGCTGAAGAGGCAATGTCAATATCGTGCGGTGTTTTGCCCAGTAGGAAATCACGCACGGCACCACCGACCATATAAGCTTCAAAGCCAGCACCTTTCAAAATCCCAATGATCTTGATGGCTGTTTTCATCGTTCTGCATCCTTGTCTAACAACCGTTCGTACAAGTCTTCGTATTGCTCCAAAATTTTAGTGGAATGAAAACGCTCCGATACTGTCGACAATGCTCCTTGCTGCAAATGTTGCAGCAATACGTTATCACTAAGCATTTTTACAGCATAATCGGCAGCCTGCTGCGTATCGCCCAATTCAACCAAGTAACCATTGATACCCGGCTCAATAATTTCCGGCATGCCGCCAATATTCGCTCCAATCACTGGAACACCACACGCCATGGCTTCCAGCAGGACCAAACCAAATGCTTCTTTTTCTGAGAGCAGAAGTTTGATGTCGCTAATGTTGTAAAACTCAGCAACACCATCCCGCTTGCCAAGAAACAAGACATGTTCATTCAATCCAAGTTCCCGCACCTGCTGAATGATCCGGCCCATCTCGGGTCCATCACCCACCAATAGCAATTTGCAGTTTATGTGTTGGCGAGTCAGCGAGAACGTCTCCACAACATCCTGCACCCGCTTGACATTTCTGAAGTTTGAAACGTGAATCATCACTTTTTCGTCGGTATTTATTCCCAACTCTTCTTTAAGCTTTGCAGAATCTTTTTGGGAATATTCTCTTTCATCGACAAAATTATACACCGTTTCGATGGTTTTATCGGGCTTGATCAAATCATAAGTCTGGTCTCTCAGTGAATCCGAAACCGCTGTTACGATATCCGACTTTTCAATGCCATAGCGGATCGCTTCTTTTAATGAAGAGTCAGACCCTAGCACCGTAATATCCGTGCCGTGTAAGGTCGTCACGATGCCAATATTGGACCCGGCCATATCACGTCCGAGAATGGCGCATACGGCATGGGGAATCGCATAGTGGACATGCATCAAATCCAGTTCTTCGTTTTTGATTACTTCCGCAATTTTCGTGGCCAGTGCAATGTCATAAGGCGCATACTGAAAGACCGAATACGTATTGACTTCCACCTGATGGCTAAAAATATTGGCATAGGTCTTATTTAACCGAAAAGGAGTACTGGATGTAATAAAATGCACTTCGTGCCCTTTTTCTGCCAGCATTTTTCCTAATTCCGTAGCAATCACCCCCGACCCTCCAACTGTTGGATAGCAAGTGATGCCGATTTTCATTTTCCGCACAGTGTTCTCTCCTATCCTCTTCGCTCTCCGATCAAACGCCAGTCGACAAATCCTTCTTCCAGCCCCTTTAACAGCACTTCAGCTGTTCCCATATTGGTCGCAAGTGGAATGCCGTAAACATCGCACAAACGAATCAATGCAGTCACATCAGGCTCATGTGGCTGTGCAGTCAACGGGTCTCGGAAGAAAATAACCATATCCATTTGATTTTGGGCGATCATCGCACCAATTTGCTGGTCGCCTCCGAGGGGACCAGATTGGAAGCGGATGACGGGCAAGCCGGTCCCATCAATGACGCGCTGCCCTGTTGTCCCTGTTGCGTAAAGTGTATGTTGGGCCAAAATTGGCTGATAGGCAGTCACAAATTGGATTAGGTCATCTTTTTTTCGGTCATGGGCAATCAAAGCGATTTTCATAGTCTCTCCCCTTTAAACGATAATATGTTCTAATCCATAAATAAGTTCTTCTTTTTCCATCACAGTTTCAATGGATAAAATGACGCCTGACATAAACGAGCCGCGGTTAAACGAGTCATGGCGCAGTGTTAGAAGCTGGCCATCTCCACCGAGCAGAACCTGCTGATGAGCTACGAGCCCAGGCAAACGCACGCTGTGGATACGCATGCCATCGTAATTGGCACCCCGCGCACCGGGAATGGTTTCTTTTTCACGGACATGTCCTTGTTCATGAATGGGACGTTCCTGGGAAATCAAATGAGCCGTTTTCATCGCTGTTCCGGACGGAGCATCCAACTTTTGGTCGTGATGCATTTCAATAATTTCAATATCCGGCAAATACTTGGCTGCCTGTTCTGCAAACTTCATCATCAAGACGGCACCCACTGCAAAATTCGGGGCAATGATGCAGCCTATTTTTGACTCTTTTGCGAGTGTAGTCAGTTCTTCCAACTGCTCATCTGAAAAGCCCGTCGTTCCAACAACTGGACGTATGTTTAATTCTAAGGCTTGTTTGGTGTGGTCGTATACAAATTCAGGTGTGGTCAAGTCAACCAGCACGTCCGGGTGGGTTTCCGAATAGAGTGCTTTCAGGTCTAAAAAGATTGGTGCTGTATAGTCAGACGGAAATAACTTTGTATCGGCTAAGGTCTTTCCAACTTCTTTATAATCCAGAACAGCTACCAATTCCATGTCCGGATTGTTCATTACGGTATGTACGGCTTCTTTGCCCATTTTTCCTCGTGCCCCTGCAATTGCTACGCGAATTGTCATTTGTCTCCATCCTTTCGTGTCCAACGGTCTTTGTCTCTGCTGTTGAATTTATCCATTACTCGGTCATGGGCCTGCGCCAAATCAATGTCCATCGAGTTTGCCATGCAAATCAAGACGAACAGGACATCGCCCATTTCTTCTTCAATGCTGTTTTCAGTTTCGGAACTTTTCTTTTTCTTAGGTCCGTATTCGTGCATGACTTCTCTGGAAAGTTCACCTAGTTCTTCTGTCATCCGGGCCATCATTTCCACCGGCTGAAAATAACCTTCTTTGAATTGTCCAATATACTCGTCAACATCTTGCTGCAACTGTTTCATGGATTTATCACTGTTCATGCCATCACACTCCTCAATCAATCGTAAAGAAAACTGGTGATGTTGTCAAAATACTAAAATTGAACGATAATACAAAAGGAATTATTTACGAAAGGAGCTTAGCAAATTGAAAGAACTGAAAATAAAAAACATATTTTTTATCTTGTTAGGTGCGGCCATTTATAGTTTTGGCTTTGTTCACTTTAATATCCAAAATGAATTGGGTGAAGGCGGATTTGCCGGAATTACGTTGATTTTGTATTTTTTATTCCATTGGGATCCGGCATTGATGAACCTGCTCTTAAACATTCCGTTATTTTTCGTTGGCTGGAAACTGTTGGGCAGAAAAGTGTTTTTTTATACCATTATCGGAACAGTTGCGGTTTCTGTATTTCTGAAGATTTTTCTGGTCTATGAGATTCAAATTAACTTGCAGGACGATCTTTTTTTGGCAGCTTTATTTGCTGGCGTTTTTGTTGGAGTAGGCCTTGGCATTATTTTTCGTTTTGGCGGGACTACAGGTGGAGTTGATATTCTTGCGCGTCTGGCGCAAAAATACATTGGCTGGAGCATGGGAAAGACAATGTTTCTGTTTGATGCAGCCGTTATTATGCTGTCTTGGCTGACATTTCTCGACCACCGTTCCATGATGTATACACTAGTAGCCGTATTTGTGGGAGCTCGTGTCATTGATTTTGTTCAGGAAGGTGCTTATGCAGGACGCGGGGCATTGATCATTTCAAATTCACAAGAAGAAATCGCCAGCCGGATCGCTGTCGAAATGGATCGAGGCATTACCATTCTGCGCGGTTATGGACATTTCACAAAAGAAGAACGTGAAGTCCTGTACTGTGTGGTCGCGAGAAATGAAATTGTCCGATTGAAAAGCATCATCAATTCCGTTGATCCCCACGCCTTTGTTTCCTTAATGGAAGTCCATGACGTGATGGGCGAAGGATTTACTCTTGATGAAGAAAAAAGGCCGATTGGGTGATCTCGTACTGAAAAGCTTTCCAAATATGGACATAGAAAAAACGGCCCTTTTACGGGGCCGTTTTTTATGAACGGTTCATGCTTGTGTAAATCAAGATCAATCGTCCCAGTTCAAGAACTGCAACTGCAGTAGCTGCGACATACGTCATCGCGGCTGCACTTAATACTTTTTTAGCATGGCGTTCTTCATCGTTTCGAATGATGTTGTGCGACAGCAATTGATCCATTGCCCGGTTAGAAGCATTGAACTCCACTGGCAATGTGACCAATTGGAAAACCACACCGGCTGCCAACAGGATAATCCCGATCAACAGTGCCCCACTCCAAGCGGAAAAGAACCCAATCATGATAAATACCCATGACATATTCGATGAAATATTTACGATTGGCACCAAACGATGGCGAAGGCGCAAAAACGAATAGTCTTCCGCATCCTGTATCGCATGTCCAACTTCGTGAGCTGCGACTGCTGTTCCAGCAACAGAAGCTTCATGATAGTTATGGCTGCTGAGTGCCACAACTTTGGTCATCGGATTGTAGTGGTCGCTGAGCATACCGCGGCTCTCTACGACTTTAACATCCTGAAGATTGTTGGCATCCAAAATGGTGCGTGCTACTTGCGCCCCTGTGTGGCCGGAAGTAGAGCGAACTTTCGAGTACTTTTTGTATGTTCGTTTTAATTTAAATTGAGCCCAAATCGGGATGATCAGCAACAAGATAAAATATATGATATAGCCACCAAAACCCATGTGTAAATCAACACCTCTCCTTTGCTTTATACTCTTATTTTACTTGGCTTAGTCAATTATGGTCAACCGAAACGGATTGCGATCGGTTCAGATGAGCCACAAAAAAGGCGAAACTGACACAGATTATGGACAGCCAGAATGTAAAGTAGCCGATTTGGCTGCTGTACTCACTTAAGGTACTGTAAATTGGCATTTGCCCAAAGACATAATCGATGACATCATTGTGCAAAGTCCAGACGGCAGTTAAGGCTACCGAAATCCAACCAAAGCGATAATGTTCTATATAGAGAACCGCTTGAAGTGCCATAGCGAAATGAGAACCAATCAACATCCAGCCAATCAAACCAATCGAACCGGTTTCCCAAAGCGTCAGCAAGTTCATTACAACTGCCCACAAACCATATTTGATCAAAGTCACAAAAGCCAAAGCTTCAATTAATCGATTCCGTTTGCCAAAAATCCACAACCCTAGAACGATGGTGAAAAACAGACTTGCGGTTGGGCTGTCGGGAACAAAGATTAAAAAGATCGGCTCCGTTATTGCCAATTGCCAGCCATACCATATGTATCCATATATTGTTCCACCCAAGTTGACAAAAAACAATAAAATTAAAAATGGCCGGTACATCAGCCAGGCGGAAATTTTAATTGCGAAAGATTGCATGATGATCTTCCTTTCAGGGTAGAAAAAAAGAGCCGGTTTCCCGGCTCTTTTTACTTTTTATTATTCAGCTTCAAGGCCTGAAATAAATTCAGCTAGAACTTGCAGATCTTCTTCTGATCCGTCAACACCGACTTCAAATGAAGGAGGCATGGTTTGCGCTCCATCTGCTTCGATACCGTTGACAGCAATTTCAGCGATCTCTTCTGGTGACAAGCCAGTGCCAACAAGCGTTGGACCAACTGCCCCTTCAAGGTTATCACCGTGACAACTGATACATGCTGAAGCAGAGTAAATTTCATATCCAGGATCAGTTGTATCAATTTCAACTTCTTCCGTAATTTGTCCTTGCGCTTCAGCAGCTTCCCAGTCATGATTTGCTACCGATTCCCATGTAAGGAATATGATAGAAGCCACAGCAAGAAGCATAAATCCTGTCGGCAATGGACGTTTCGAAGGACGTCTTTCCGGTCCGCGGTCTAAGAATGGAGCCAACATCAGTGCACCGAAAGCTAGACCCGGCATAATGATGGCACCCACGACGTTAAATGGTCCGGAAGCAAATTCATATTTCAGTAATTGGTATAAGAACAAGAAATACCAGTCAGGCAAAGGAATATATGCTGTATCAGTCGGATCAGCCTGGCCTTCAAGAGGCGACGGATGAGCAACAGTCAAAAGCAAATATCCAATCAAGAAGACTGAACCAATCATCCATTCTTTCAAAAGGAAGTTTGGCCAGAAAGCTTCTGTTTTACCAGGGTATTCGGAGTAATCTTTAGGAACATTCGGCTTACGGAATTCCATACCTGGAACACGCGAATCTCCTACAAATTTCATCCCTTTTCCGCGATGCATAGTGTTCCCTCCTTAATAAATCCGTGTTGCGGACTAAATTATAGCGGTCCTGAAATACCTTGTCTTCTGATCATGATAAAGTGAGCAGCTAGCAACCCAAGCAAAGCTGCAGGCAAGAAGAAGACGTGGATAGCAAAGAATCGTGTCAAAGTCTGTGCACCTAGAATTGTTGAATCCCCGGCAAGCAGAATTTTGATTGTTTCCCCTATCACAGGTACAGATGCTGCAATTTCAATCCCAACTTTTGTAGCAAATAGGGCTTTCATATCCCATGGCAACAAGTAGCCTGTGAAACTTAATCCAAGGATAACGCCGAATAGCAAAACGCCAACGACCCAGTTCAGTTCACGAGGTTTCTTGTAAGAACCCGTAAAGAATACTCGCAGTGTATGAAGGAAAATCATAACAACTACAAGAGAAGCTCCCCAGTGGTGCATCCCACGCACAATTTCTCCAAAAGCAACTTCGTTTTGAAGATAATAAACCGACTGCCAAGCATTTTCAATATCTGGTACATAATACATTGTTAAGAACATACCGGATAAGATCTGAATCACTGTAATGAAAAATGTAAGTCCTCCAAAACAATAAACAAATGCTGAAAAGTGGTGTGCGGGGTTTACGTGCTCAGGTACTTCATGGTCAGCAATGTCACGCCAGATAGGCGTGATGTCTAATCGCTCATCAACCCAATCATATAACTTGTTTAGCACTGGTGTCGTACCCCCTAACTATTAAACTAATGTGTTTTCTCTTACTGCACCGATAGCAACAAAGCCATCCTGGTCTCGTACTTCGTACTCATCCAGTGGCCCAAGCGGTGGTGTTCCTGGAATATTCTGTCCGTTTTTTTCATAACGGCCTGCGTGGCATGGACAGAAGAATTGTGTCGGATTTTCTGGATCTCCGGCCCAGTTCACTGTACATCCTAAATGTTTGCACACAGGTGAAAGCGCGATTAACTTATCGCCTTCTTTATACACCCAAGCTGAATTTGTCACTTCAGATACGTACCATGCATCCGTTTGTTCGTATGAAAAGTCAACACGTACTGGTTCTTCAGTGATATCAGCTACAGCTTGATCAGTTAAAACGAAATCTCCGCCTTCATGTTGCTGAAGTATCGGGTCTACCGCAAAACGAACCATAGGCATCAACATTCCTGCTGCCATAAAGCCGCCTACACCTGTTAATGTGTAGCCTAAAAATTGACGTCGTGATACACGATTATTACTCATCCTTTTCCCCCCTCTAACATTCAAGGTCAGTCCAATGGACATACTCATTCAAATATAATTACTAGGACAACCTAATGATATATCAATCAAATCTTTAGGTCAATATCGCAATCAGCGTATTCACAGAGTTTGTGAACATTTCATGAATGATGTGACCATTCTTTCGTAAATAGCGGCAATACTTGTCTCAACTGATCTTCCATGACCGATTTCTTAAAGGATTGGTCCATATCTTCGATGGGAATTGCAGGTAGCCATAAAACATTTTTCAGGCTGTCAATGGTTCGCCATTCAGAATCGGTCGTCAAATAAAACACATGCTTGAACTCTGTCTGTTGCAGTTCTTCTGATAGTTCATCCGCAATTCGCTGCCGATTCGCTATTTTGGCATAAGAAACGGGCGGAAGCAAAAGTATCCGCCCTTTAAATTGCTTTTCCAATAATGCAGTTAAAGTTTGCAAGTATTCCGAAGCCCCAGCACTTGGTTTCATTCCGTTGGCACTTAAATCCAACTGAAGCAACGGCACTACTGCTGTATCCACATAATCCTGCTGCTTTATATACTGATCCATCTCTTTTCCAACAAAGTACATAAGATTTACTCACTCTCCGTTTTTTTGAAAGTTTTAAACGCTTGAAGCATCGCGGACAGTTTGAAAAACCGTTCACGATCATTGGCGTCCAATGCCTCATCAATTTGCTTGTAAATTGTTTCTTCTTGGAAGGTCAACATGCTTTCTTCAAGAATTTTCTCAGCAATTAAGCGATCCTGTTCGTTGACTGAAGCATTTTTAGGCATATACGGGTTTTCTTCCAACACTGATAAGTAGAGCGCTGGCGGCGGAATGCTCGGAAAGTTCAATTGAACATACAAATCGTCGTCGGGGTTCAGCCGCAAATCGTGAAACGACTTTTCTGCATCTGCTGTCATTAAATTTCCTTTATAAAATCGAAAAGGTATTTCTTTCGACTCGGTAGAGGACATGACCATGGCACGCGGACAATAATGTGCTTCTTCAACAAAATGGGTTTTTTCAAGCAGGTCTTCGTTGCTCAACATGTAATTAAGAATCCAAATGCATTCACGTCTTTTCATCTTGTACGATTGCAGAAACCAACGGACAAATTGCTTTTTTTCACCAATAGAAACTGAAGCGGTCATGAGTTTTCCTCCTCTCATTCAAACGATTGCTGCCAGTCAAACCACTCAGGATTTTCAGGCTCTAATGCCTGCAACTCTTTAATAATTTCGAGGGCAGCTGCTCGTTTTCCTTCTTCAATTAAAAATAAGGCGTATTTTTTAAGAAATGCGGAGTCATCTTTAAAAGATGGATAAGCTTTTTCGTAATAGGCAGTAGCTTGTTGATAATTTTCAGATCGTTCGTAGGCTTCTGCAATCATTGGGTATAGACCAGCCCAATCATCCCCGCTTTCAATTACCATTGCAGCAAGTTCCAACACGTCTTCATCCTGTTCTTCTGCATGGAAATACGATACCAGCGTATAAATGGCCTCCATGTATTCCGGGTCCAATGCGATGGCCTGGCGTAAATGGCCTACACCCTCTTGTGCTTTGCCAAGTTTCATGGCCAGTTTGCCAGCGAACAAGTATAATTCTTTATCAAATTCGTCTCTAGCGATACCTTCGCTTATTGCTTGATAAGCGGCTTCATAGTCTTCCGACATGTTCAGGCTTTGCGCCTTCAATAGGTAAGCAGAAAAATAATCCGCATCGACCCGAATCAATTCATCCAACCGGCGGACAGCCATTTCGTATTGGCGTGTCTGAAAAGCGGCAAATGCTGCGCCAAACAACACATCCGGCGTGGCCAAATCTTCGAGCGCTTTCTCGTAATAAGGCAATGCTTCTTCATATGCAGCTCCAGCACTGTAAACCTCTGCCAGCCGTTCAGAAATGTTGACGCCTTCAATGACGACCTGTTGGGCTTCAAGCTCTTGATAAATCTTGGCCGATTCCAAATAACGGCCGGAATCCAATAGCAGTTCCGCTTTCGCTTGCTGCAAAAGCGGCTCATCCGGCATTAGTTCAATCGCTTCGTTCAAGCGGTTCTCAGCTGCTTCAAGCAAGCCCTGCAGCTGGAACAAGTCTGCCAGTGTAACAAGCGCCTGTGCATATAACTCGTCGTCTTTAGGCACTTCCATTAACGCGTTCAACGCGTCATCTTCCCGGTCGGCATCAATCAGCAAATTAGCCCGATCGATAATCAGCTGCGCTTCTTCCGGAAAAATATACTGCAAATGCTCCAGCACTTTAATGGCCTCTTCCACAAAGCCGATTTCTGCTAGCCATTCCGATAACCCATACTGTTCATCAGGATCTCCCTGCAGCAAATAGCTTTCCAATAATGTATTCAGGAGATTCGGATCTCCTTGTTCAACTGCTTTTTGTATCTCTTGTATATTAGCCATCCCATCACCTTTTCTTTCACGTTCTTACTCTCATCCTACACGAAAGATTCCTTTTGTCATAATAAAAAAACTCCCCAGCAGGAGAGTCAATTTGTCAGTAAATTCAATTGTTCAAAGAAGTTTGGATAGGAAATTGAGATGCAGCCGGGATCATCGATGACAACTTCTCCGTTAGCCGCTAAAGCTCCGATCGCAGCCATCATGCCAAGACGGTGATCACCGTAAGAAGTCATTTGAGCACCTGTTAAAGGTGTTGGCCCGTGAATAACCATGCCGTCTTCTGTTGCTTCGATGTTTGCACCCATTTTCGACAATTCCTTGACGACTGCAGCAATGCGGTCGGTTTCCTTGACTCGCAGCTCTTCAGCGTCTTTGATCACAGTTGTGCCCTCTGCTTGAGTCGCAATGAGGGCGATTAGTGGAATTTCGTCGATCAAACGTGGAATAAGATCTCCACCAATCTCAATTCCTTGTAACGCACTCGAAGTGACAGTCAGATCGGCTGAACGTTCTCCTTGTGTATCAATTTCTTCTATTTCAACACGGCCACCCATTTGCTCGACGACATCCAAAATGCCTGTCCGAGTCGGATTGATGCCGACATTTTTTAAAGTCACTTTGCTGTTATCGGTTATCAAAGCAGCACCGATCATAAATGCAGCGGACGATATATCACCTGGCACCTGAACATGTGCAGCCGTCAGCTTTTGACCGCCTTCAAGCTTGATCAAGTGATCTTCCCGCGCAATTGTCGCACCGAAATGTTCCAACATGATTTCCGTATGATCGCGCGAAGCGATTGGCTCATGAATGATTGTTTTGCCGTCCGCTTTTAATGCAGCCAATAAAATGGCAGATTTCACTTGAGCACTGGCAACTGGCAGTGTATAGTCAATTGCTTTAAGTGCTGTTCCTTGAACTGCCAAAGGCGTATATTGTCCATCCATACGCCCACGAATGTCTGCGCCCATTTCACGAAGCGGATTAATGATGCGCTTCATTGGCCGTTTGGCTATCGACTCATCACCTGCCAATACGGAATGAAAACTGGTTCCAGCCATTAAGCCAAGCATCAGACGTGTTGTCGTTCCTGAGTTGCCAGTATCTAACACTTCTGAAGGCTCCAGCCAAGAATCTTCGCCTTCACTCTGGATGGTCACCAAGTTGTCTGCGATGTCGATTTCTACACCAAGTTTTCTAAAGCATGAGATGGTGCTTAGGCAGTCATCCCCCATTAAAAAGCCTTCAACCGTCGTTGTACCTGTTGCCATTGATCCGAACATGATGGCTCGATGAGATATTGATTTGTCTCCAGGCACTTGAATGCTGCCTTTTAAGGTTGGTTTTTTATAGCTTAGCGATAATGCCATGGGCTTATCCGTCCTTTCAGGAAATATACGAATCGTAAACTGTCCGTGCGGAGATGCATTTTTGGGCACGGTTGCGGTCTTCTGCTGTCTGGAAGCTGATGACAAGTATACCGAAAACATCCTCTCGCGTTTCCAATATGCGAATGTTGACGATGCTGATTTCTTCTTCTGCCAAATAGCCCGTCAGTTCTGAAATGCTGCCAGGAACATCTGGTATATCAATGTAAAGGTCAAAAACAGAAAACATTGCCCCACGTCCAGCGATTGGAAGTTCGTCCCGCACCGTTTTGGCATGTGCAAAAAACTGCTCAATTGGCTCTGGTTCATTTTTCACAAGCATATCTTTCAGCTGCTCCATCTGCTCCATCCAGTTGCCAAGTTGCTGGACAATCATGGCATTGTTTTGCGTTGTGATATCCCGCCACATTTCCGGATTGGCTGAAGCAATGCGCGTTGTATCGCGAAATCCGCCGGCTGCCAATTGCCGGGCAAACGGAAATTTATCTTCTTGGTCCAGTTGGTGAACAAGTGAGGCCGCAATCAAATGAGGAAAATGGCTAACAACAGCAGTCATGTGATCGTGTTCTTCTGCCTGTAGGACTTCCACTTTTGCTTTTGTAACCACCAATAATTCCTTCAAAAACTGAAGACGTTTTTTATCCGTATTATCACCGGGCGTTAAAATATAAAAAGCATTTTCAAATAAGACTTCTTTCGCTGCCTCGATGCCGCTTTTATGTGAACCGGCCATTGGATGTCCCCCGATAAACAAATGGTTGAGTCCTTTTGCCGCTTCCATAATCTGCAATTTCGTGCTGCCCGTATCTGTCAGGATGACATCGTCTTTGAGACTCCAGTATTTGCTTTGTTCCATCAGCTTAATTGTAGCACCAACTGGCGTAGCAAAGACGATGATATTTGCTTCGGATGCGGCTTGTTCAAGTGATGGCGGAGAACTATGTATAATGCCCATTTTAAACGCTTTTCTGGCAGTTGATGGATCGGCATCATACCCTGCCACATGAACATCCGGATTGCGTTGAAGAGCTTTTGCTAATGAACCGCCAATCAAGCCCAATCCAATGATTAAAATATGGGTCGTCACTTCGAACTCACCTGGCTTTTAGCGGCCAAATCGGGACGCAATTTTATGGCTTCATTCAAATAAATGTGATGAATTTCTTTCTGGCCAAGTTCTGTATTGACGTGCATCATGACACGGATGCACAACGGCATGCCGCCAGGGACGTCCATTTCATGCGTACACATAACCGGGACATAGGTCCATTCCTCAATAGTTCGAACCGCTTTTGCAGGAAATGCTGACGAAATGTCTGTCGTCGTTGAGATGATGACAGAAGCAACTTGGTCCGGCTCAATGTTATTTTCCTTGGCCATTTCTAAAACTAGCCGGGCTGTTTCTTTTAGTACTTCTTCTGGCTGATCGGCAGAAACTGTAATGGCACCTCTGACTCCACGTATCATCAAATCACCTCTCCTATCTGTAAGACGAGTTTTTCATAAGCTGCTTGTGCACGCTGCTCTTCTATTTTTTCAACAAACGGCATGCCTGTCTTTTCAAGCAGCACAAAGTTCAACACACCTCTGGAAGATTTTTTGTCTTTTTTCATATAGGGCAACAAATCTTCAAATTGGATTTCCCGCAGCAAATGGAGGGGGTAACCGTTGACACCTGACCACTCTATAAATTTGTTCAGTTTAGCATGATCCGATAACAGCAAGGCGTATGCCATACCTAAAACAACAGCTTCTCCATGCGTAAGTTTGCCATAGCCAAGATGGCCTTCCAGCGCATGTGCCAATGTATGTCCAAAGTTTAAGTACTTTCGGACACCGCCTTCAAACTCATCTTCTTCAACGATCGCTGCTTTTACAGCAATGCCTTTTTCCAAATGCCGGTTCAAATCCTCTTCTGTCATGTCATTGAAATCACGAATGGCTAGCAATTCCTCCAACCATTCTTGGTTGGAAATAAACGCATGTTTGATCACTTCAGCCATACCAGAACGAACTTCTCCCGGCGGCAAAGTGGCAAGCAGCTTGCTGTCATATAAAACTGCTTCTGGTTGGTAAAAAGTACCGATCATATTTTTGCCCAACTCGTGGTTGATGGCTGTTTTGCCCCCAACTGCACTGTCGTGGGCTAAAATCGTAGTTGGCAACTGAATAAATGGAATCCCCCGCATAAAAGTTGAAGCAACAAACCCTGCGACGTCTCCAGTAGCCCCACCCCCAAAAGCCAATAGTAGAGAATCTCTAGAGCAGTTTTCGGATAGCAAAAAGCTGTGGCAAGCCATATAGGTCTCCACAGATTTTGCGCTTTCTCCGGCAGGAACCGTCCATACACGGACGTCCCATTCTGTTAAAAATTCCAATAAGTATGGCAAGTGAAGTTGTGCTACTTGCTCATCTGCAATAACGACAATGCGGTCTGCTTTCTCCAGCAAAGGGCGGTACTCATCAGCAAACAAAGCAAACGCACCCACACCGATATGAACTGAATAAGGACGATCAGCTTCGACTCGCAATTGTTTCATGCTTAAAACTCCTTCGTGTAGTTCTTGTAGTTCTTCAAGTTTTCTGCTAAGCGCGGCATTTGGTCTGCTTCAAATTGGTCAAGCAAAGCATTCGCCACTTCCCACGCCACTACATGCTCAGCCACAATCGACGCAGCTGGAACCGCACAGCTGTCAGAACGCTCGATGCTTGCCTGGAACGCCTCTTTCGTTTCGATATCAATACTTTGTAGCGGCTTGTACAAAGTAGGAATCGGCTTCATAACACCTCTGACGATAATCGGCATCCCAGTCGTCATACCACCTTCAAATCCACCCAAGTTATTGCTTTTGCGTGTATAGCCATTTTCTTCGTCCCACAGAATTTCATCATGAACCTCACTGCCGGGTTTTCTGGCCATTTCAAATCCTAAACCAAATTCCACACCTTTAAAGGCATTGATGCTCATAATCGCCGCTGCCAGTTTGGCGTCCAGTTTCCGGTCGTAATGGACATAGCTGCCAATTCCTGCTGGCATGCCTTCTACAATCACTTCCACTGTCCCACCGATAGAATCACCATTTTTCTTAGTTTGGTCGATTAAATCCGTCATCTGCTTGGTAACGGAAGGATCTGCGCAATAAACCGCATCGTTTTCTACAATTTCACGGATCTCGTCTGCGGTTTTCCCAAGGTAGCTCTCTGGGTTTACTTTAATTCCGCCAATTTCGGTCACATGTGAAACAATTTTAATGCCGAGTTCTGCAAGCAATTGCTTGGCCACTGCGCCAACGGCCACACGCACTGTTGTTTCGCGCGCTGAAGACCGCTCTAAGACGTTTCTCAGATCCCGGTGACCATATTTCATGCCACCGTTTAAGTCGGCATGTCCAGGTCGTGGACGCGAAATTTGGCGTTTCACCTCTTCTGTATCTTCGATCGGTTCAATTCCCATAATAGAAGTCCAGTGTTTCCAATCGTCATTTGTGACGACCAAAGCGACAGGAGAACCTAATGTCTTGCCATGCCGAACGCCAGAAACGATCTCTACCGTATCTTTTTCAATCTGCATCCGTCTTCCACGGCCATGTCCGCCTTGGCGTCTTTTTAGTTCTTTATTAACCAGGTCTGCCGTCAAAGGCAGCTGTGCCGGCAACCCCTCTATGATGGCAGTTAATTGTGGACCGTGTGATTCTCCTGCTGTTAAATAACGCATTTACACTTTCTCCCTTCAACGTGCTAAAGTATTTATGTACCACTATACCATAAGGCATTTCTTCAATTCTATAAGAAAGTGACATAAAGTGAAACTTCAATCAATTGAAAATGAGCCTGTTTTTAAAGTTTTTGCTTCCAATAAAAAAACCGCCCCAAATTTGGGACGGCTTTTTCGATAACAGGGATTAGTTAACCCAGCTGTTCATTGTTTTTTCGTATGATACCAATTCTTCTTCTTTAAAGAAAAGGCCGATTTCACGTTCTGCACTTTCAGCAGAATCTGATCCGTGAATCATGTTTTTGCCGACAGTAACGGCGAAGTCGCCGCGGATCGTTCCTGGAGCTGCATCTTTAGGGTTTGTAGCGCCCATCATTTGACGTGCAGTCAAAATAACGTTTTCGCCTTCCCAAACCATTGCGAATACAGGACCTGAAGTGATGAATTCAACCAATTCACCGAAGAATGGGCGCTCTTTGTGCTCGCCGTAATGCTCTTCAGCCAATTCAGTAGGAATCTGCATCAATTTAGCACCTGCTAAATGATATCCTTTTTTTTCAAAACGTGCGACGATTTCTCCAATTACGTTGCGTTGAACGCCATCTGGCTTAACCATTAAAAATGTTTTTTCCAATGTAAACACTCCTCTATTAAAAGCTCGGGCTTTTTGCCCACACTAAAAAATACTATCATTGTCGAACCATTTGTCAACCGCCAACTTAAAAATTGCGCTTGCCAATAAAGAATGCAATTTTGCGCATTGTTTTCACGGCTTGTCCTTTCGGCAAGAAAGAAAGTTCTCGCAAAGCTTTTTCCAAGTAGCGCTCACTCATCGCTTTCGCTTCTTCAATAGCCGAACTGTTTCGTATGGTCCGAACAACGCGCAATCGCTCTTCATTGGACAAATCTCTATTCAAATTTGCTTGCAGCATAGCGTAGATTTCAGGATCTTTCCGTGCACATAGAATGGGTAAGGTAATATTTCCCTGAATAAAATCGCTGCCTGCAGGTTTCCCTAACTCTTCATCTGTAGAAGTGAAATCAAGGATGTCATCGATAATTTGAAAAGACATGCCGATGAAATAGCCAAAACGGCGCAAATGTGCAGCTGTCTTTTCATCCGTACCGGAAACAAGTGCACCTAGTTCACAGCTTGAAGAAATCAACAACGCTGTCTTCCGTTTGATGCGCCGGAAATAATCGCGCAAGTTTTGGTCGAGCTTGTATTTGTCTTTGATTTGAATAATTTCACCGCGACAAACTTCAATCAATGTTTTTGACAGGATCTCGTGAACCCGTGGAGATTCAATTTCAGTAATTTGCTCCAACGCACGCGCTAAAATAAAATCACCTGTGTACATTGCCACGCTGTTGTTCCATTGCGCTTTGACAGTTGGCTGGCCTCTTCGGATTTCCGAATCGTCAATTACATCATCGTGGACCAGTGAAGCCATATGAATCAGCTCAAGCGGCACAGCCACACGTTTCATGACATCGATATTGTAATCGCCAAACTTCCCTGCAAGCAAAACAAAAACAGGTCGGATTCGTTTCCCTCCGGCCTGCAATAAATGAAGAGACGCATCATTTAAAAGCAGAGATTCGGAATCCACTGCCTGTTCCAATTCCTTCTCGATCATTTCCAGTTCCGGTCTAAGGTCGGAATAGAGCAATTTCAACTTCATCTTTTCCACTTTAAATCCTTCTCCCGCTAGTTTACTTTTTTGATTCCTAGGTGGAGGGCTGCGGCGCCTCCTGTGTAGGGCTTGTATTTCACTTTTTCAAAACCGACTTCTGTGAACAGCTTCGCCAATTGTTTCATGCCGGGGAAAGATTTAGCCGATTCCTGCAGCCATGAATACTCTTTGTAGCTTTTAGCGAATAGTTTACCGAATACCGGCATAATGAATCGAAAATACAGTCTAAAAAATGGCTTGAAAACAATATTTTCAGGTTGTGACGTTTCGAGGCAAGCGATCATCCCACCTGGCTTAAGGACACGGTGCATCTCAGAAAGCGCTTGGCGGTAATCCGGTACGTTGCGTAATCCAAAACCGATTGTCGCAAAGTCGAAAGAATTATCGGGATAAGGCAAAGCCATGGCATTTCCTCGGATTAGCTCAATTTGCGGTATATCTTTGGTTTTTTCATGTCCAACGTTTAGCATGTTCTGGCTAAAATCAAGCCCGACAACCCGGCCTGTTTCCCCAACGGCTTCACCGAGTGCGATGGTCCAGTCGGCAGTTCCGCAACAAACGTCGATAGCCGCTGCCCCTTTTGGAACCTGCATTTTATACATCGTATCTTCACGCCATTTGTTGTGCTGCTGGAAACTAATGACCGAATTCATTTGGTCGTAGTTCTCAGAAATTTTTTCAAATACTTCGTGGACTTTTTGTTCTTTCGTTTTAGGCATATCAGTCATCCTTCTCGGGTCAGCTGCTCAGCTCTATGCTGGTGCGGGGTTATTTGATGAAGCAAGAATTGTGTCAATTCGTAATCAAGTGAACAGTCGGCTATAGCCGTTAAAATTTGCCCATGCAGGCTATCCAGTTTTTCCAGCAACCAATGTTCTGTGTAAATTTCGTGAACAAGATTGCCATTCAGTTCACGCAAAAAATGTGTATACTTTTTTGACTGCAGTAGCTTCAGCTCTTCAGCGTAACGTAAATAAAGCAATGTCTGTTTTGCAAGCTGCGTATATTCAGAAAAATTATAAAATCTATAAAATGTTAATAAAAGTTCAGTTTCAATGACCGTTATGGCTTCTTCGATCTCGTTCTCGGAGCGCATTGTTTTTTCAAAAAAAGAAGTTTTCTTTTCGCTCACTTGGATAATAGCAGATGCCAATTGCTGGACCATGGAAATGTTTTTAGAGTTGACTAACATCTGATAGTAAATTCCGCTGTAGAGGTCCCCTGCTAGCACCGTCAGCTGTTGCTCTTTGATGATGGGAACGTCTTCTCTGACTTGGTCATGGGCATGCAAAGCAGCATAGACAATGGACACCGTTTTTGCAGAAGATTCAATTTCAGCTGACCAATTTTTCCCGTCGAAAAAAGGCAATAGCAAAAAAAACAAACGAGACTCTTTGACGGACGGGCCTTCTGTAAATTGATCGAGAGTCCGCTGCTGTACAGCAGTCAATATCTCGACTTCCAAAGCATTAATTTTTGATTGTATTTGATGTCCCTTCATACTGCTTGCTCCATTCATGATTTAGCCATACTACTATAGTATATCACAGGCAAAGCCTTGCCTTCATCCAATATCGTTTATTTTTTAGCGTCGCTTTCAACGATACCGTGGGCAGAATGAATTTCCGCTTTCCCGCGAATTTTCATAGCTGAAGTGTGCTCCGTAAACTGAGCAATCATCACTTCGCCTTTGTCTAATTTTTCAGTATGGTGAAATTTTGTGTCGTTTCCTCGTGTTAATCCAATTACGTTCACGCCGTCTTCTTGTGCACGGATTACAATATATTCTGTCTGAGCCATTTTCCCACCTGCTTTTCCGTATTAGTTCATATTGATATATGTGATGACTTCCGAACGTTTGATATCGTCTGTTTCAAGAATTCCACGGGAAACAGCTGTCACTGTTTTGGAACCAGGTTTCTTGATTCCTCTCATTGTCATGCACATATGCTCCGCTTCAATCATTACGTAAACTCCATGCGGATTTAAGGTCTCCATAAGTGAATCTGCAATTGTTGAAGTAATCCGCTCCTGAAGCTGCGGACGTTTTGCGACCGTTTCAACAGCACGCGCCAACTTGCTTAATCCGGTTACGATCCCGTCACGCGGAATATAGGCGATATGCGCCTTGCCGAAAAATGGAACGAGGTGATGTTCACACATCGAGTAGAAAGGAATATCTTTGACGAGCACCAATTCTTCGTGTCCTTCATGAAAAACGGTTTTGAAATATTCTTTGGGATCTTCTTTCAACCCGGAAAATACTTCTGCATACATCTTAGCTACCCTTTTAGGCGTATCCTTCAGTCCTTCTCGGTTTACGTCTTCCCCAACCGCCTCTAAAATCATCGAGACAGCTTTTTCAATTTTATCAAGGTCTACTTTTTGCGTTTTTACATCTATCATTCTGTTTCCTCCTGTTGAAGACGAATCGGTTATTTTTTTGGCAGCAGGATGGCTGCCGGTAATTTTCATTTTACGTTTTATGTAATGCACGTAGATTTTCAGTCACACTGCTTCGCCAAATCGTCTTATGCCTGTCGGAGCAGAACGGCCGCCTCCGCTTTTCTCACATGAATCGTAGCATACGCACAGGTGTTTCGCAAAATTGTTGACTCAAAAAAAGAATGACTTTTGCAAGATTGTGTCTCGCAAAAGTCATCCTATGTACAGAGGCTAAAGCTTACTTCACTGCGTCTTTAAGCGCTTTACCTGGCTTAAATGCAGGAACTTTGCTTGCAGCGATCTCAATTTCAGCGCCAGTTTGTGGGTTACGTCCTTTGCGGGCCGCGCGTTCGCGTACTTCAAAGTTACCGAAACCGATCAACTGTACTTTTTCACCTTTAGTTAGAGCGTCTTGAATCGTCTCAAATGCAGCGTCAACTGCTTTGGCAGCGTCTTTACGAGAAAGTTCAGCTGCTTCAGCAACAGAGTTCACTAATTCTGTTTTGTTCATGCTATTCACCTCCTCTCAAAGGGGATGCAACCATCAATCCTGTAAAAAGAGTATCACAACGAAAATCGCATAGCAACAACAAACAGCCCGCTTTTTCAATAAAACCACCAAATACTAACAAAATTTTCTAAAAAGGGGACATTTCTATTAAAAACGCGCTATCTCAATGTTTTTACTCTGCTAAAAAGATCGGTTCGTTTTCTTCATTTATTGTGTACGGCAGTGAATATGCTGGGACGACAGGATGATCTTCATAAAGAATAAATCGAATATCCTGTCCAGCTTCTAACTCACCTTCATACTCCTGTAAAGCTGAATAAAGGTCCATAGCATAATCGATATAGACATCTCCACTGCCCGTAATCACCATTGGCAAATTCCGGCCACTATAGGGACTGACAACTGTTGGCTCTTCAGAAAATCCCATAGCTTCGTGGTTAAACTTGTAAACGTTATCTGCTAGGATTTCAGAAATTGGCGCCTGCCCTCCGTTTGCACTTTTGCGGACATTGACAGATCTGATGGCTTCTGCTGCTTGCAAATCGACCAGTTTTACAGTGGGGCTTTCCTCAACGTCCATTAAGACATATTGAAAAATACCGCCTGTCTCAAATGCATTGGTAGGCACTTCTGCGGTGTAAGTAGGAACAATTAGCGAAAAATCAATTGGATACTTGATGTATTGATCAACTTCCATATCCCTTGTCTTTATCGGCAATAACCCACCAGTTGCACCTCTGTACTGATTGACCGCATTTTGGACAGTAATCAATTGATCTTCGTAGGGAACTTGATTTTCGGCTCTCTCACTTTGTGGATATCCGCATGAAGCCAAAAATCCCACAACGAGGAGAAGCAATGCAGCTAATGTTGTTTTTTTCATTTTTCTCACCTCATGCGCCGCCGGTAGGGCCGCTGAATACTGTGAATACCATGATAAAGAATCCAAGAATCAGCAAAATATATGCAACTAACGCAAAAAGAAATTTAAGGATGCCATTGTTCAGTTTGTATCTGCTTAAGTAGATAAAGCCCATTGAAATCATCAAAAAAGCAATTCCAGCAAATGATACCCACATTTTATCTAAAGCACTCATAATTGCCCGCCTTTCATAGTGTTTCAGTCAATAGTATAGCATAAAAAAAGAAGAGGCAGCTTGTAGCACCCTCTTCTTTTGTGACAATTAAAGTAAGTTAATCAAATCTTCCATCTCATTCTTTTTCATGCGTCCCATCAGCTTTTCAACTGCTTCGTCGGTGGATACCTCATCGAATAGAACCGAATAAAGTGCAGCTGTTATTGGCATAGGAACATTGTATGCATGCGATAACTGATAAGCCGCTTTTGTAGTTCGGATGCCTTCGACAACCATGCCCATTTCTTCCAGTACTTCGTCCAGAGACTTTCCTTTGCCGAGCATGTTTCCTGCACGCCAATTGCGCGAATGAACGCTCGTACAAGTGACGATTAAATCGCCCACTCCGGTCAACCCAGAGAAAGTTAAAGGAGTCGCTCCCATCTTCACACCGAGCCGTGCAATTTCTGCCAGGCCGCGCGTCATGATAGCAGCTTTGGCATTATCTCCAAACCCTAAACCATCCGTTATCCCAACTGCCAACGCAATAATATTTTTCAAAGCGCCGCCAATTTCAACACCAATCACATCCGTGTTCGTGTAAACACGGAAATAGTGGTTCATGAACAAATCTTGGATCCGGTTAGCCGCTGCGGTATTCTCACAAGCTGCTGTAACAGTCGTAGGGTGCTCTTGCACCACTTCTTCCGCATGGCTTGGCCCTGACAACACAACAACGTCTTCAATCCATTGTTCTGGTATCTCTTCACGAATCATTTCACTGATTCGCTTTAAAGAGTCTGGTTCAATGCCTTTTGAAACATGGACAAACAAAATTTTTCGATTCAGAATTTTTTTGATGTCCTGACAAACTTCACGGATGGCTTTTGTTGGAACTGCCAATACAAAAATGTCTCCGTGATGAACTGCCTGAGCCAAATCGCTGGTTGCTTTCAGGCTTTCTGGCAGCCGGGTATCTTTCAAATAGCGCTTGTTTGTATGTTGATTGATTTCATCCGCCTGTTCCTGGCGATGTGTCCAAAGCAATAAATCGTGACCATTTTGAGCGAGGACATAGCTCAATGCTGTTCCCCAGCTCCCTGCTCCAAAAACAGATACTTTTTCCATAAGCTGAAACCACCTTTTACCTTAAGTACGAGCTCTTGTAATCAAACGAAGAGGAGTTCCTTCGAAATCGAAGCTTTCACGAATCCGATTTTGCAAGAAACGTTCGTAGCTAAAGTGCATCAAGTCCGGTTCATTGACAAAGACCACAAATGTCGGAGGCTTGATTGCCACCTGCGTTGCATAATAAAGGCGCAAACGGCGGCCTTTATCAGACGGCGCAGGATTCATAGCAACTGCATCTTCAATGACTTCGTTCAGGGTACTTGATTGGATGCGTCTTGAATGGTTGTCGTTCACTTTATTGACAATTTCTAAAATGCTGTGGACTCGTTTGCCGCTGATCGCGGAAACAAACATAATCGGTGCATAATCCAAAAATAAGAAATGCTCACGAATTTTTCGCGTCATAACATTCATTGTTTTTTCATCTTTTTCGATGGCGTCCCATTTATTGACGATAATGATGACTGCTTTTCCAGCTTCATGAGCATAGCCGGCGATTTTTTTGTCTTGTTCCTGGATGCCTTCTTCTGCATTCAAGACTACTAAAACAACATCCGAGCGTTCAATCGCACGCAATGCACGCAAAACACTGTACTTCTCAGTTGTTTCATAGACTTTCCCTTTTTTACGCATACCGGCCGTATCAATAATGACATAAGGCTGTTCGTTGTATTCATATTGAGTATCTATAGCGTCACGTGTTGTTCCGGCCACTTCACTAACAATAACTCTTTCTTCACCCAGAAATGAGTTGACCAAAGAAGATTTACCGACATTCGGGCGGCCAATCAATGAGAACTTGATCACATCATCTGGGTATTCTTCTTCGTCATCTTTCGGGAAGTTTTTGGCTACTTCATCCAATAGATCCCCTAATCCTAGACCATGTGATCCTGAAAGTGGGAAAGGTTCACCCATTCCAAGTGTATAAAAATCATAAATCATGTGGCGCATATCGGGATTATCGATTTTGTTGACGGCTAAAATAACCGGTTTTTTTGCGCGATACAAGATCTTCGCTACTTGTTCATCTTGCGCTGTGACACCATCACGTCCGTTCACAAGGAATATGATGACATCCGCTTCGTCCATAGCAATTTCTGCTTGCTGGCGAATTTGTTCGAGGAATGGCTCGTCTCGAAGATCGATGCCTCCTGTATCAATAATGTTAAATTCATGTGTCAGCCAATCTGCAGAACTGTAAATACGGTCACGAGTCACTCCTGGAATATCTTCCACTATAGAAACCCGTTCTCCTACCACGCGATTGAATATCGTGGACTTACCAACGTTCGGCCGGCCAACTATTGCTACTACCGGTTTTGACATAGTTAAATTCATCCTTCCACTTCTGATATGCCTATTATACACGAAAAAGGCGATGGCATCTGTTAAATGTCCATCCCCCTAAAATGTGCAATATTCAGTTTTTCTTAAGATTTGCGTAAGATGCCGGATTGTAGCCTCTTGCAGTAAGATATTGCGCCAACTCTCCGGAAATGACCGCAGGACATTTCTGCAGATCTGCTAAATTTTTAGCTCCCAACGCAGTCATCATCATCGCAAGATCTTCATAAAGCCCATTAATATCAGTGATTAGCTGTTTTTCGCCATCCTGCATCGCTGTTTTCAAAAACGATCCAGCCAGGCCAACTGCATCAGCACCCAATAAAAATGCTTTGATCATGTCCTGGGCATCCTGGATGCCGCCTGAAGCGAGAACCGTTTTGCCAAAAACACTCTTCACTTCCACAATTGCAGCTGCTGTCGGAATGCCCCAATCTTCAAAATACGCCAGCTTGCGTCTGCGGCGTTCATTTTCAATTAAGGCAAAATTCGTCCCGCCAAAGCCACTGACATCTATTGCAGAAATTCCGGTACGGCTAAGTTTCCCTGCAGCTTCACGCGACACGCCAAAACCCGTTTCTTTAATGATCACAGGCACTGTAAGCTCTTCTGCAATCGCCTGTATGCGGTCCAGTGCTCCACGAAAATCACGATCACCTTCAGGCATAGTCAACTCCTGCACCACGTTCAAGTGGATTTGCAGCGCATTGGCTTCGATCATCTCGACCGCCTCCTGAGCCTGCTGGATTGTTGCCTCACTGCCAAGATTGGCCAGCAAAATGCCATTGGGGTTTTCTTTTCTGACAATCGCGTAAGATTGTCGCTCATTGCGGTCTTTCAGCGCGGCCATCTGCGACCCGACGGCCATTGCCGCTCCCGTCTCTTTCGAAACCCGTGCTAACAATCCATTTAATTGCTCGGTGTCTCGGCCGCCGCCGCCGGTCATGGCATTAATAAAAACAGGTGATTTCAAGTTCAAATCACCTGTTTTTGGTTTTATGCTGATGTCGGAAACTGCAGAATCCGGCAAGGCCTGATGGACCAACCGAATATCATCAAACATGTTCTTTCTGCTCTGTCCTGTCGATAAAGCAAATTGTATATGATCCATTTTACGTTCAGCTCTCGACATCTTATTCGGACTTAAACCCTTTTAGTTTATCGCCAATTACATCACTGATTGAGAATCCAGTAGACTCTTCAGGCATATCGTATTTCGAGAAATCCTGATCGCCTTCTTTTTCCTGCAGCTCTTTGATGCTAAGTGACAGACGCTTATCGGTTTTATTGACTTCAAGAACTTTTACTTGAACTTCTTCGCCTTCAGTCAATACTTCATTTGGGGTTCCGATATGCTTATGCGCAATTTGAGAAATATGGACGAGTCCTTCCACTCCCGGCAAGACTTCCACAAATGCACCGTAGCTGACCAGACGCTTGACCGTTCCTGTATGAACAGAACCTTTTGGCGCCTTCTCATCTATAGAGTCCCATGGTCCAGGAAGTGTGTCTTTAATGGATAAGGAAATCCGTTCGGAATCCCGGTCAACAGACAGTACTTTCACTGTCACTTCTTGGCCTTCCGTTACAACGTCAGAGACCTTTTCTACGTGTTCATGCGACAGCTGAGAAATGTGGACCAAACCATCCACACCACCGATATCAACAAAAGCTCCGAAAGACGCAATGCGTTGTACTTTGCCTTTCATCTCGTCTCCAGCATGAATTTTTTCCATGACTTGAACTTTTTGAGATTCTTTTTCTTTTTCAATAACCGCTCGATGAGAAAGAATCAAGCGATTATTTTCTTTTTCCATTTCAACAATTTTAAATGTTAGCGTTTTTCCTTTGTAATCTTCGAATGATTCTACAAAATAATCTTCCACTAAAGAAGCCGGAACAAATCCGCGGACGCCTAAATCGACGACTAATCCGCCTTTTACGACATCTTTAACTTCTGCTTCGATAATCTCGCCTGACTCGAATTTTTTCTCTAATTCATCCCAAGCTTGCTCGGCATCCACTTTGCGTTTGGATAAAACGAAATTTTCATCTTCTACTTTCGTGATGATCAGATGCAATTCATCTCCGACTTCAACCGAATCTGATGCCTTTTCGATATGCAGGCTTGATAACTCACTGATGGGAATAATGCCATCAAAAGGCGCCCCTTCAATTGTTACGGTTACTGCTTTTTCTTCTATTTTGGCAACTATCCCTATTACGCGATCTCCTGTTTGGAAGTCACGGTTTTCCATCATATTCGTTTCCTCTGACATAAGTAGCCCTCCTTCACAAACTATCCACTTTCTATTTTATTCGAATTCTCTAATAAAAACAAAAATTATCACTTATTAACCGCATAGTCATCAAGAATTTTCTGGATACTGGACATAATGGCTTCTGTCACTTCATCTACTGACGCTTTTCGCTCGCGAAATGGCTCCATTCGGATGGGTTCACCATAAACAACTTTAACTTTGCGAAACGTCTTATAAGGACCAATGATGGCGCAAGGCATTACATCTGCATTGCCCCGCAGCGCAAAGAATCCTGCGCCACTGAGCCCTTTTTTCAAGACACCATCTGTAGACCGCGTCCCTTCAGGAAACAGCCCTACAACTTCTCCGCTTTTTAATATCTTCAATGCAGTACGAAGAGCTTCGCGGTCACTCATTCCCCGCTTTACAGGAAAAGCATTTACTTTCGGCAAGAGCGGCCCAAGAATTGGCGCCTTGAACAATTCTTCTTTTGCCATGAAATGGACGGTTCTTGGGGCTGTCATTCCTACTACCGGTGGATCAAGTGCGTGTATGTGATTGGAACACAGCAGAATGCCGCCTTCTTTCGGAAAATTTTCAGCGCCGATTATTTCAAAGCGGTATAAAGGGCTTAATACTGTTTTCACTAGTCCTTTTCCAAACGCGTATAAATTCACTTTACAGCAACCTCTCTTCAGCCAGTTTTAATATGCTCTTCGCAGCTTCATCAATCGTTAAGTCGGTTGTATCAAGATAAATCGCATCTTCTGCCTGACGCAGCGGAGAAACAACACGCTCACTGTCCATTTTGTCCCGCTCGGAAATTTCAGCCTGAAGTTCTTCAAGAGGCGTTCGGATATCTCTTTTTTTATTTTCTTCGAACCGTCTTCTTGCACGTTCTTCGACTGATGCGGACATAAATACTTTTAGTGCAGCATCCGGCAGGACGTCAGTTCCAATATCCCGGCCATCCATAACCACTCCGCGTCCTTCAGCGAGTTGCTGCTGCAGCTCAACCATCCGGATCCGAACCAGTTCATGCGCCGCCATTTCTGAAACAGCTTTGGTAACATGCTGAGAACGGATCGCTTCTGTCACATTTTCTTTATCAAGGAAAACCAGCTGGCCATTTTCAGACGGCTGCAGGTCGATTTCTGTTTTCGATAGCAACTGGCCCGCTTCTTCATTGCTGGCCATGTTTATTCCTTCAGCTAAAGCTTTTAATGTAATCGCTCGGTACATAGCACCGGTATCGATGTATACATAGCCCAGTTTTTCTGCAACGATCTTCGCTATTGTGCTTTTGCCCGCAGCCGCTGGCCCATCGATCGCTATTTGTATCGGTTTCGTCAAAATAGTCACCTCATCATATGTATTCATCATATTTTAACATAAGAAAAGCGGGAGTGTCTTTGAAGACTCGACTCCGTCAGAAAATCTAATAGGTTATATTTTTTTAAACAAAAAAAGTCTTAATGTATAAGACTTTTTCTCAGAGTATTTGTTTTATTCACCTGATTGCGCCGACGAATTGTGGTCATGGTAATGTGACAGCGAAAGTTGATGGGCCTGCTTTACTTTCCGTAGGCCGAACCACCAAAGAAATAACATAAATGGAATAGCTCCATACATAATATTATCGTAAACATAAAGACTTGAGTTGTAAGCAAGATGGAGAATCACTGAGCTGGCAAATGCCCAGCCAATCAACCGCCAGCGTTTACTGCTTTTGGAAAACTTCGCCTTGCCAAAATAATAGCCCATTACAACGCCAAATAAGGCATGGCTGGATACTGGCAAGAATGCACGTATGAAAGCGGTTTGCATGCCAAACTCCAACAAATACAATATATTTTCGACTGTGGCGAAACCCAAAGACACGCTTGCCCCATAAAGGATGCCATCGTAAGGATCTTCAAAGTCAACATGGCGATAAACGGCAATTAGCAGAACCAGCCATTTAAAAAACTCTTCCACAAAGCTGGAAAATAATATATTCTGTGCAAAGCTATTGGTAAAGACGCCCTCTGCATCAAACACATATTGAACAAAGAGAATAGGGAATGTTAAAGCTGCACCATACAAAAAGCTTTGAAATAGCAATTTAGATGGCTCGCTGGAAAACTGGTCACGCAAATACAAATAACTAAACAACGCTAAACTCGGGGCTATTGCTACAGTTAATAGAATAATCATCGGCCTACCCCTTTGTTTGGATTACCGTTATTGTATCATGTTTATCAGCATGATTTTCAGCTTTTCCAAGCAGTCTGCAACGGCTTTTATCTTTCAAAAGCATCCGCTTGGATAGACTCACCGGTGGACAATAAAACCGAAAGTTTGATGCGTGCTTTTTTGCTGTCATAGTCACTTCCGAGCACAACACCGCGAGTCAGCAGGTCATGTGCGCTTCCTGGGTAGCTGTAGGCAGGGTACGCGTTGCCTTCTTCAGCACTTGTTGTCAGGATGACCGGAATTCCTTTTCTGACAGCATGATCAAGTGCATCAACCATGTGTGGAGAAACCTGCCCCCTGCCTGCCGCTTCCAGTACGATGCCTTTGGAAGGACCCGACACCAGCATATCGACCAAATAGCCATCTTGACCAGAATGGCATTTTATGATATCCACTCGCGGCAATGGGCCTTTAACTGTATGTACTTCATGTAATACAGGTTTTTGGTAAACCCGTACCGTGTCATTGTCGATAATACCAAGATAGCCATGCCCGAACGAATCAAAGCCTTGCAAGTTGCTGGAATGGACTTTCTTGACGTATTTGGCACTGTAAATCCGTTCGTTAAAGACTACAACTGCCCCTATTCCTCTCAAACTATGGTCTACTGCTACGTAAATTGAATTGCGCAGATTGGAATAAACATCGGTTCCAACTTCTTCAGGAGAACGCTGTGAGCCTGTGATGACCATTGTACGGTCGTCATCAATTGTCAGGTCCAAAAAATAAGCTGTTTCTTCTAACGTATCGGTACCGTGAGTTACAACAACCCCCTCAACTTCCGGATCCTGTAATTCCTGAAGAATCGCTTCTCTAACCGTCAGCATTTGCTCGAAGCCGATGTGCATACTCGGCAATTGGAAAACATCAATCACTTTTACTTCAATTTCTTCTGGCAACTGGCAAAGTTCAGCCAGTTCCTTTCCGGAAATGGCACCTGATTTCAGTAAGCCATTGGAAATTTCTCTACTGGCGATAGTTCCACCCGTGGTAATCAACGATACTTTCTTTTTCATTTTCTAACTCCCTTTCACGGTTTCACAATAGATTCAAAACTACAAAAAGAAAGCACAATCAATATGTGCTGTGCTTGTAGATAAAAAAATAGTTAATTATAAGACTCAAAGAATAAACTCTCATTTAGCGCGTTTATACAGAATCCTTTGCTCTAGGTGGGAGCAGCGAAGCTTTAGCACACTCAATATGTGCTTTCTTTTTTTGCAATAGCTTCCGCAATTTGCTGTCCATGAAAGCGACCATTTTCAATAAAGATTTCATTCGCATTATTGCCTGCTGCGATCACTCCAGCAACGTACAAATTTTCTACATCAGTTTCCATCGATTCTTCATCAAAAGAGGGGCGTCCAGAAATGGGGGCAATGGAAATACCCATCGACTGCAAAAATGAATGGTCCGGATGATAGCCGATCATCGCAAAAACAAATTGGTTTGGAATCGTTTCTTTTTGATCGTTGACTGTTAGTTCCACGGCATGGTCCGTAATTTTGTCGACCATCGAATCAAACAGCATCGAGATTTCCCCTTTTCTCACCAACCCGTCAAACTCTGGCAAAATCCATGGCTTGATGCTCTTGGAATAGCTTGTGCCATGATAGGACACCGTTACACGGCTCCCGGCCTTATGCAAAGCGAGAGCAGCATCCACTGCCGAGTTCTTGCCGCCAATCACTAGAACGTCCTGGTCGAAATAAGGATGTCCTTCTTTGAAATAATGCATCACTTTGGGCAGTCCGGCACCTTCGACTTCCAGTTTGTTGGGCTGGTCATAATAACCGGTCGCTGCCACGACGTACTTGGCCTGGTATTGTCCTTTGGACGTAGTCACGGTAAATTGACTGTCCTTTTCTACCCGTTGAACCGTTTCAAACGGACGCACTTGAATGCCGCTCCGCTTGACGACTTCACGGTAGTAAACCAATGCCTGGTTTCGCTTTGGTTTACTCCCCTCTATGATAAATGGCACATCGCCAATCGATAATTTTTCACTAGTGCTGAAAAAAGTTTGGTGCGTAGGATAATTAAAAATCGCATTGACGATATTGCCTTTCTCGATCACCACCGGATATAGGCCGCGTTTTTTGAGCTCAATCGCTGCGGATAAGCCGCATGGACCGCCGCCAATAATTACTGCATCTACATTTTCCATTTTAAAACATCTCCTGTACGTAATCCTATTCTAACCATACTCGATTTATCTGCAGGGATACAAATATTATTTTTCTGCTTTGATTTTAGGAAATATAGTCAGCACATGGTATTCCGCCTGGGTGCCAAGCCGCAAGTGCAAACCTGTCGTACCAAAGCCATTGCTGATGAGTTCGATTCGATCTTTTTTTACTTTGATTGAGCCTTTTCTAAATAAACCGAAAGGTCCAATGCGAATTTGTCCTCCGTGTGTATGTCCAGCAAGCAATAAGTCTGCAGCATACCGCCCTTTTACTTTCCAAAAATCAAATGGGGTGTGAGAAACAAATATAACCGTATCTTGTTCCCCTACATCTTGAAACGCCGTTTCGAAACCATTTGGCTTGTATGCAAAACGGTCAAACCCAACCAATTTTAACTGTTCATTGCCAAAAAGAGACACTGACCGATCGTCTAACACAATTACACCATGCTTGTCGAAAATTCCCCTAAGTGAAGCTTCGTCAACTTCTCGGTCATTATTGCCCCACACAAAATAAACCGGAGCAAGTGCCGTCAAGTTTCCAATGTTTTTGTCGACCCGTTCTAGCGGTACACCCCTTTCAACCAAGTCGCCTCCGATCACGATTACATCAACAGGGAAATCAAGCAAATCAGCCTGTACGACTCTGCGGTGGATATCGGCCATGAACAGTAATTTAAACGGTTTGAATGGTAGAGTTGTCGGCAATTCCACGGTTTCCTCTACGAGTTTTTCCGAAAAAGCATTCCGGACCATAAAAAGAAGCAGCGCCGTAGCTGCAAAAACAACACCAAGTATCTTTTTCATTATAAAAGTTCCTTCCAAAAAGAAGAAAAAACATAAGCGAGGCTTATGCTTTTTCTTCTTATTCTGCTATTAATCTTCTGCGATGTCTAATACACGGAAACCGGATTTTTCCAGTTCTTTCACAAATCGATCGACATTGTCTTTCTTTTTAATCTTCAAGACAATGCGGCGAACCATTTTATTGGTTTCATCAAATGTAACGAGCGAAACTACGGATTCCTTATACTTTTCGATAATTTCTCCGAGACGACCAATACGTCCTTCGGATTCTACCGAAGTAAACGTGATGCGATAGCCCGGTTTGTTCATCCCAAAGGCACTTTGCAATTGGTTGACGATATCAAAGCGGGTAACGATTCCCAAAAATTGGTGGTCTTCAACAACAGCAATAATCGGGAAATCATTGAGTTCAACCAACGCTTTTTCGTACACATCGTCAATTCCCAAGTAAACTCTCTCGTTCACCATGACGTCGCTGATCTTAGTCGAGTTAACAAAATCCTCATTTGATTTTCCAGAATAGAAAAACGCACGGTATGCATGGTACCAAGTAAAAATCCCTTTGTACTCCGTCCCATTCACAACCGGAATCGCATCAATTGAATACTTTTCCAGCAGGTCAAAACCTACCTTAACCGTATCTTCCATTTTAACTGTGATGCATTTCTCTCTTTTGACCATCGCACTTTTAACAAACATCTAATCGCCTACTTTCTAATCTGTCACTTGTATTCCCTATCCAACTGCCCGCTAATCAATGTAGCAGGTTATGGCAAAACTAAGGTTTGTCCTGGACTAATACTGTTTGAGCTCAAGCCATTCGCCTGTTTGATTTTTTCTACAGCTGCTGCTGCCCCAGCCGCTCCGTAATTATTCACAGCAATGCGGTAAAGCGTTTCACTTGATTGAACCACATAGGTTTTTCCGGAAGCGCTAGGTTCTTCCTGCTGTTCCTCAGCGTCGGCATCTGCTGCTTCTTCAGCATCCTTTTCGGCTTGTGCCTGTGCTGCCGCCTGTGCCTCTGCTTCGGCTTTTGCTTGAGCATCGGCTTCTGCTTGGGCTCGTTCTTCGGCCGCAGCTTGTTCTTGAGCTTTAGCCGCCGCTGCTTCTCTTTCGGCTTGCGCTGCTTCTTCAGCTTTCGCTTCTGCGTCGGCCTTAGCTGCAGCATCCGCTTCTGCTTTTTCAGCCGCTTCTTTCTCAGCTGCCGCTGCTTCTTTTTCTGCTTGTTCTTGTTGTTCTTGTTGCTCATCCTCATCATCGTCGGCCGCAGCGACAGAAGTCTCAGATGGTTGGGAATTCATCTCAAAACTCACTTCATTTTCTGCGGGTGTAGCTGTCAGTGAATCATCGGGTTCAAATAAAAAAGCTACATAAATCAGTAAAGAAACCGGTATTAATATAAAGATAAAAAATAACGCAGGCATCAAAAGGCTTTTGCTTTTTTTGGCTTTAGGCTTTTGTGCCTGTCGCTGAGCTGCTCTCGACAAGGCCGAGTTTTTGTCCACCGATATTTCCTGTCGATTTTTCTCAATCGACTCATGATAACTTTGATTTCCCATAGATGACTACCCCTATCTGTACTAATATATCTATTATGACGAAATAAGGCTCATTTGTAAATGACAGTTAACGAGTTTCTTATATAGGTAATATTACACTTAAACGATCCTGCCATTCAAGTGGCAACTGCTTTTTTTTAGGAAGTGAAAAACTTTCAAAGACATGATAATCGATCCCATCGTTGACACAACAATTGTTTGGCTTGTCTTTAAGGTGTTGATCAAAGCATTGAATAATATAGCTGCGCAAGCATCCATCAAGTTCGATCAGTTGTTGAATTTTTTGTACTTGCTGCCTCTTCCCGCTCCTTAAAAGCTCTATCTGCTGGATGACGCCTTCGACAGGCAAATGGGTCATCCAGTAGGAAACGACTCGGAATGCGGTTTCTCTGACAACTCCCTGGTCAATCAGATGCACTGCACCAACTCCGTCGCGGAAAACTGCTTCGATTTCATGCTGTGTGGGCAAGTCATCCATCACCAGGCTCTCGAGCAGCCCTTCATCTCCTTGCGCATATAACAAAGTAGCTAAAGAAGGTTGGCCATCCCGCCCCGCTCTTCCGACTTCCTGGACATAGCCCTCAATCGACGTGGGCAACTGAAAATGAATGACGTGCCGGATATTCGGAATATGGACGCCCATACCAAAAGCATTTGTTGAACAGATCCATTGCAGCTCTCCATTTTGAAATTGCTGCTGCACAAACATGCGATCCTGATGCTCCATTCCCCCATGATAAAATGCGGCTGAAATTCCTTGTTCTGTTAAAAGCATAGATAGTTCTTGGGACTTTTTCCTAGTTCCAGCATAGATAATACCTGGACCATTAAATTTCTGGACAAATTCTTTGATGAAATCGATTTTGTCTCGTCCTTCTTCAAACTTTTTAATGTCGTAAACAATATTTTTCCGGTCCATCGGATGGCGATATACGTAAGGATCTTTAAGCGCTAAATATTTTTTAATTTCTTCCGTTACTTTATCAGTCGCAGTCGCTGTCAATGCAAGCACTTGTGGAAAATTTAAAGACGGCAGAATTTCAGAAATCCGAAGATAGTCTGGCCTAAAGTCAAATCCCCATTGGGAAATGCAATGGGCTTCATCTGCCACCAGCAATGAAATCCGAATTTGCTGCAGCTTTTGTTTAACAAAAGGCTGGACAAGCATTTCCGGTGAAATAAAAATAAATTTATAGGAACTAAGCGTACTCCAAATTCTTTCTCTATCTTCCGGCTTTAAAAATGAGTTTATGGCGACTACTGATTTCTCGCCCATTTTTTTTAGTTGTGCCACTTGATCCTGCATTAACGACAATAGGGGGGAAACAATCAAAACGCTATCCGGCAACACTTTTGCCGGTAGCTGGTAGCAAATTGACTTTCCCATCCCGGTTGGCAACAGCGCAATGACATCCTTGCCAGCCAAGACACGTTCGATAATTTCTCGCTGCCCCGGGCGAAATGATGAAAAACCATAAGCGGAATGCAGTAACTGATCTAAATTCATTCTTGATCCTCCCTAATTGCCAGTGCAAGACGAATTTGAAAATAACTGGCTTCCGGCAGATGTTCTTTGATTTCACGCAATCTCTTGGTTTCCCTGTGCCGGCTTTCTGCCACAATCGCCTCATAAAGGGCCTGATTTACAAACGGTATGTAATTAAAAAAAGGATCGTTCATCGCCAATTCCACAAAATGATCCTCGATCGTACTGGTTTTCAGTTGGCGCAGTGAAGCAATTTGTTCCAGCGAAAACCCTTTGTCGAATAATTTTTCTGTTCGCTGCGCAGTTTCTGTTAATGAAGATTGCTGTATGATGCCTTCCATTAATCCTCGCAAAAGCACTGGTTTGGTCTGTTCGATGACGGACATCCACCCATGAAGCGTTTCTACAGCCATTAACTGAACATCCATAAGAGACAAGTTTTTGGAATCGGCAATTTGCTGCCAAGTCAATCCGCTTAAGCCAGCTCCAGTTAATCGTTCCATGACAATCATTTTATGTGTTTCAGAAACCTCTGCAGCGGTTAATGTAGTAAAAAGTTCTTCTTTAAATGCTTGAGCCACTGCTAAATCACGAAAATGGATTCGTCTCAAATAGTTTTTCACCCACTGCTGTACTTCTTCATTGCTGACAATAGGGTCAAAAGTTTTCTCCTGCTGGCTAATATGGGAAAAAGTTTGAACAATTAGTGACAGCCGGCTGAAGAAAAGATTTTCCTTGCCTCGGTATTTCCAACCGTTGAGCGGGGAAGCTGCAATCGCCATTTCTTTTGCTTTTTGAGACAAATCAATTACCTGTTCATTATCCAGTAAATGTCCTTCTGAAAATAACAGCTGAACCGTTTGGTCATAGGCTTTCTTATCCAGTTTTGGCAGCACGCCAAAATAAGGATACAAGCCAAAATAGCCAATATCCTGTATCGTTTGACCAGACTTCTTTCCTTTGATCAAATGATAAGGCGAAGAGATGGTCCGCTGCCGGTTGACAGCCTTCATAATGGCAAGAATAAGTTCTGTAAATAACAAGCTTGCGCCCCCTAGCGGTTTTTGGTTGAAAAACTACTCAAACACCTTTAGAATAAAAACGATAGTATAACTGAACTTGTTCGGAGATAAAGGAGAGGAAAACAATATGGCTAAGTATACCATTGTCGACAAGGATACTTGTATCGCTTGTGGTGCTTGTGGTGCTGCAGCACCTGACGTTTATGATTATGATGACGAAGGAATCGCTTTTGTTATTTTAGATAATAACATGGGGACAGAACAAGTTCCAGACGAACTCGAGGAAGATATGGAAGATGCATTTGAAGGCTGTCCAACAGATTCCATCAAAGTCGCGGATTCATCTTTCGAAGGCGACCCTTTAAAATACGAAGACTGATCCAAATAGAAAAGGCGTTCGGCAGTGAATAACTGCCGAACGCCTTCTTTTTTTATGCAAAGCCTTTTTACATTTTTATTTCAAACTCCAGCGCCCAGATTATTGAGTCATAAGTCAACCCAGCCGCGTGGCAAAGTACGCCATACTGCTGGGTTGTCTATGCCCGTCGAATCTACACGGGCGCTTGTGCTTTTCTATGTCTAGACTTCAGCAGCCAGCCCCTCGAGTCGCTTCAGTCTTACCAGCAATGGCTGAAGGACGCCATTACCGGTAAGGCTTCTAGCGCTTGTCGGGGCTAAACGGCTGCTTACGCTTTTCTTTTTTATGATAAATAATAGGACCGTTGCTTTTCGATCCACGTATGCATACTGCTGAACATCAGCAGGACGACCGCAGTCAAAAGCAAACCTTTGATTAAGTTAAATGGCAAGATCCCCAGAACGATTGTTCCAAACAGCACATTGCCTGTTTCTGCAGGCATGTTAAGGAAATAAGTGTACATTGGCAGGAACACTAAATAATTTAAAACGCTCATGCCGATTGCCATTGATAATGTACCGGCAGCCAAGCCAAAGGCCATGCCTTTTTTAGTTGCTACTTTGTGGTAGATAAAATAAACTGGCAAAATAAACAATAAACTTGTAACAAAATTAGCCATGTGGCCAACTGGAACTCCAGTCGGACTTCCTGCAAACAACCAATCCAACACGTTTTTGAAAAATGCGACTAAAATTCCTGCGACCGGCCCCATTGTAACAGCTGCGATCAATGCAGGCACATCACTGAAATCGACTTTCAAAAAAGCAGGTAATGCAGGTAGTGGAAAGTTGAAAAGCATCAAAATAAACGAAATACTGCTCAACATCCCGATAACGATCATCGTTTGCAACTTCTTGTTCTTCATATTCCTCTCTCCTTGTAGTGATTCACCAGAAGAAAAGTTTGGACCGTGCATGTACGTACAAAATCCCCTAAGCAATACGCTTAAGGGAGAAAAGGCACACTTAACAAGCGTTCCGTTTATACATAAACGACACACGTCCGCACCTTCACCTTCTCCCATCCAGACTATACTGTCGGCTTTGGAATTTCACCAAATCCTGCGTTTTACGGCTCGCGGGCTTATGAACAGAGTTCAATTACCGCCGGTAGGGAATTGCACCCTGCCCCGAAGATGAATCGATATTTTGTTATGTCCTAATCTTAGTATATAGAAAGAGCATTGTAAACCAATATGTTTACAATGCTCTTTTTCTTATTGTATTGGCCATTCTAACAGGTTTGCGGCTGCTGGTACCGGTAATGGCTGGCTAAAGTCAAAGCCATTCCAAACTTCCATCTGCAGCCCTTCCACTTGAACGTTTTTCCCAAACGCATCAGCGGTCAACGCAAAGCTTTCCATCATGCGAACTACTACGAGAGGATCAAGTGAATTCAGGTCAACTTCCTCTGCGATTTCCACTTGCACTTGATCTTCTGTTTCTGACACTTGAATCTCAATGCCTGGAGGAACTGTAGCCTCATAAAAATCGTTCGGACTTTCTGTAAGGGCCTCAATTGCTTCACCTGCAGCAGCAAATGGTATATCATACCCTGGAACCAGATATACTTTACCACTTGATGATTCAAAAGAATAATAGGCAATGTTTTCCTCTTCTGGAACAACCGGCTCTACTGGACCAATTTCCGAAAACTCTGCAGTCGTGCCATCTTCATTCGCTACTTCAATTTCTTCGACATCCTTAAATGTCTCTAAAAGTGTATTAAAGTAAACTCCCATACTGGCAGAAGCAAGGTCGTACTGGTGGTCCTGCGGCAATATATGGCGAATGCCGTTCGTTGTTTGTTCAAAGGTTCCTGCATATGGATGATACTCATCAAATCCAAGTAACGTTTCATCAATGTTATCCGCATATTCTTGATACAGTTCATACGATGTCGGACTTTCATCTCCGAATGCCACTTCTATTTGTTCACGGGGAATCAGGAAGGAGACAGGTATGACAAATGCATTTTCAGTCAAGCCAATGGTCATCAATGTTTGGTCTCCAATGGCTTCTTCGTAGACCGCTGTGCGCTGCGGTAAGTCCGTTTGGGCTATTGAAAACTGATCCGGCTCTCCAGTTCCTGATTCTTCAGCTTCAGGAGCTGCAGAGTCTTGCTCGGTCTGTTCAGTCGTCGTTGTATCTTCAGTTGACTCTTCAGCATTTTGAGCTGTATCAATCCCATTTTGGCTGATAATAGTGGCGACCAATATCCCCACCGTAACAAACCCAAGTGCAGCGACCAGTAATGGAAGCCATTTTTTTGGACGTTTTGGGACCTTTTCTTTCTGGGTCAACCGATTGTAAACTTCTTCTTTTGTTCGGTTATCTTTGATTGCGGGGAAATCCTTTAACAAATCTTCGATGGATTCATCGGTCCATTTGTTATTCGGCATTTTCATCTCCCCCTTCCCTCGCTATTAATTTTTCACGCAATGCTTTGATTGCGCGGTGCTGAGTGGTCTTCACTTTTCCTTCTGTCCAACCTAAAACATCCGCGGTTTCTGCTATTGATAAGTCTTGGAAAAAGCGCATAATGATTACCATTTTTTGGTCTCCGGTGCACGTATCTAAAGTTTTGTACAACAGTACTTTGTCTTCATTCAACGATGAAACTTCTTCCGGAATCCGCTCCGTCGAAACCAATTGCTGTGTTTCCCAATCAAAGTATTCCATTGAGTGCTTTTTGCGCACGGCCATTTTTCGAAAATGATCGATCGCCACGTTTTTTGCAATGGAAAACAGCCATGTTTTTTCTGAGCTTTTTCCTTCAAATCGGTCATAAGCCCGAAAAGCCCGAATATAGACTTCGTGCATCAAATCTTCTGACAAGTGCCTGTTTTTCACCAAATAAATTAAAAACTGAAAAACATCCTGGTGATACTCTTCGTAAAGCCGATGGAAAACGGAGTCATTCAATATACTCCCCCCGTTCTTAGGATTAGTCGTCTCTGTCTTTGTAAAGTTACATATTTTTTAAGGGCAGCAAAAAGACAAATGAAGTCCCTTCCCCTACAGCACTCTCGGCATAAATTTTGCCCTCGTGCACTTTGATGATGTTGCTTGCAATCGCCAGACCAAGACCGGTTCCGCCTTTGCCCAATGTTCTTGCCTTATCGGCTTTATAAAAACGTTCAAATACAAATTCCAAATCTTTTTCTGAAATGCCCACGCCATTGTCGTTAATCGAAATTTTCGCGTACTCCTGTTGTTGTTCGACACGTACAATGACTTGCCCTTCTTCAGGAGTATGGCGAATTGCATTATCGATTAAATTGGTCATGACCTGCTCAATCCGATCCTCATCCATTTCACTGGCTGCCCAGTCATCGAGTGTTGTTTCAAAAGAAAGTTGAACACCGCTGTCTTTGGCAATCTGTGAAAACTTAAGGGTCATGCGTTCAATAGCACTGTTCAGTTGGACAATTTCCTTATAAATCCGCATGTGTCCAGATTCCATTCGCGCCAGGTTTAATAAGTCCGTGACCAACCGGCCCATCCGCTGCGATTCTTCATAAATGATTTTGGTCATCTCACGGCGCTCTTCTTCTGTTGCGCCAACATCATCCAGCATTGCCTCGCTGTATCCTTGTAGCATTGCAATAGGTGTCCGCAGTTCGTGCGAAACATTGGCAATAAAGTCCTCGCGAAGCTTCTCTAGCCGGTGCTGCTCGGTCATATTATGCAAAACGGCAACAGCGCCCCGAATCGACTCACCGCTGTACAAGGGGCTGAAATTAATGGCATAGTAAGCTCCTTCAATTTCCAACTCTTCTTCAATTTCTTCTTCAAAAACGAGCACATGGTCCAGCATATGAAGCATCTCGGCTGGCAACGGCTGGGCTTCGGTAGAGCCGTTTTTAAAAATCCATTGCTGCAATAATCTCTCAGCTGGCGGATTGCTCAGCAGCACCGTTTTATCTTGATTGAAGGTAATAACCGCATCTGCCATCGACGTCAATATGCTAGATAGTTGCTCTTTCTCTTGATTGATTACTTCTACATGGTGTTTTAGTTGGCGGCCCATTTGATTAAAGGCTGTCGCCAACTGGCCAATTTCATCGCTGGAAGTTGCTCTAACTTTTGTATCGAAATTGCCTTTTGCCAGTTCAAATGCACCTTCCCGCATTTTTCGGAGTGGAGAGGTGATTCGGGATGATAAAAAGAAGGCAAAAAAAGTAGTTAGCAGAAGGGCAATAAACGCGGACAGGAAGACGATGTTAGTAGTTCGCTCAGCAGTTCGGTCCATCACTTCCAACGATTGGTAGATGAATACAACCCCGTGCTGCTCTTCTCCTGTCTGCAATGGACTGGCTAACACGATATAAGACTCCAGCCGGTTTTGTTCTGTCAACGAAGGCAGAAGCATTTCTTTCATCACGGTCTCATCCGATTCGAATACTTGTTGAAAAGATGGCTCGTTCAGGATTTTTTCACGGGTTTCCGAGCCGTTCAACCCGTCGTGAATGTAGTAGCTGTCATCAAAGGGCTCTTCAGCGATGACGGCATTGGTTTCTGTTCCAATGACATCTTCGATAATTTCCAGCGAGCTTGCTACTTCAGCATGGTCGTTGAAAATATTGGCAATCATGTTCGCTTCACTATTCAAAGTTTCTTCCACCGTTTCGCTATGATAGTTTCCAAGAAACTCCAAAAGCAGAACCGTCACAATAAAAAGGACAAAGGAAACGAGAAGCAGGATCGTAATCCAAAGCTTCCCGACGACACTATTCCATATTCTATTCATTGCCAACCTCGAACTTATACCCTACGCCCCAAACAGTGACAATCATTTTCGCTGCAGATTCTGAAACGCGGTTCAGTTTTTCACGCAGGCGCTTGACATGTGTATCAACCGTACGCAAATCACCGAAAAAGTCATAATGCCAAACTTCTTTCAGCAAATGCTCGCGATCAAAAACTTTGTCTGGTGCTTTTGCTAAAAAGTACAATAATTCATATTCTTTCGGTGTTAAATTCACTTCTACGCCATCAGCAGTAACGCGGTGCGCATCGTGATCAATTGTTAAATGAGGGAATACAACCAAGTCTTTCGAGACGGTTGAATTGGAAATTGGAGAATAAGCTGATGATCGACGCAAAATTGCTTTCACACGCAGCACTACTTCTCTCGGACTAAACGGCTTGACGATGTAATCATCCGCACCAGATTCAAAGCCTTCCACCCGATTGGCTTCTTCACCTTTTGCAGTCAGCATGATGATTGGCGTCATTTTTGTTTCACGCAATTCGGTAGCCACTTCTACACCATTTTTCTCAGGCATCATTAAATCTAGCAGGATGCAGTGATAATCTTTTTCCATTGCCATGTCCAATGCCTGAACACCGTCTTCTGCCTCTTCTACCAAATAGCCTTCACGCTCCAGATACATTTTCAGCAATCGCCGAATCCGTTCTTCGTCATCCACTACCAATACCGTAATCTCTTCAGACATGATAACCCCTCCAACTTTCTTCTGTTATGTTTCATTGTACCGATAACTCTGTCAAAAATAAAGAAAAGCGTAGACCCACAAGCAGATTCTACTTTCCCAATAGGTACAGGTGAAGCGTTATTGTTCATACCTCCATAGTGAGAAATAATTAAAATTTTACATGCTCGAGAAAGGATAAAAGAAAAGGCCTTTTCCGTTACCGGAAAAGGCCCGTCTCTTTATGCGTAAGAATGCAATCCGGCGATTATTAAATTGACAGCAACCAGATTAAACATAATGATTGCAAAGCCGACAACTGCCAGCCATGCAGATTTTTCACCTTGCCATCCTTTGCCCAAACGCAAATGCAGGTACGCGGCATAGAACAACCAAGTGATTAATGCCCATACTTCTTTCGGGTCCCAGCCCCAGAAACGGGACCAAGCAATTTGTGCCCAAATCATGGCAAAAACCAACGCACCCAATGTAAAGATTGGGAATCCAATAATAATGGCCCGATAGCCAATTTCATCCATCAGCTGCAAATTAACATTTTTAACAAATGGCTTCAATAGCGCCGAAATGCGTTTTCTGAAAATCAAACGAATCAACCAATATATGATAGTTCCGACAATGACTGACCAAACTACAGTAGTCAATTTGCCAGCATGGACAAGCGCAGGCGTTTCAATTAGAGGCGTCATGGCATCCTCTGTTAACGCGACATACTCATTCATCCCAAAAATAGGGGGCATAGCATAAGTAATGGCTGTTTCCTGATCTTCTTTGTCCACATAAGTAAACTCTGCTTCGTAGCCGGTCAAAGAAAAGAATGAACTTACTACAACAAATCCCACTACAAGAACTAGCGAGTACATCATCGCTTCTAACCAGAAACGCTGCTTGGATTTCTTGTTTGGATCTACAACTTTCAGCAGATAGATCAAACCGGCTGCAGCGCTGATGGCGAGAATACCTTCTGCAATAACAACTGTGCTTACGTGAATCGCTAACCAGCTTGTTTGCAGTGCTGGAATAAGCGGGCTAACTTCACTTGGAAACATACTGGCAAATGCAATAATCAATAAGGCAACTGGCAATACAATCATGCCCAGAACTGCCGTTTTGTAAAGGAAGTATAAAATGATAAATCCTCCGACTAATGTCATGCCGAAAGCAGTCGTAAATTCGAACATATTGCTAAGCGGTGCATGGCCAGTTGCGCCCCATCTTGTAAAGAAGTAACCAAGATTTGCCGCGAAACCAATGAGGGTAATGGTAATTGCAACTTTCCCCCATCGTTTTTCTGAGTTGTATGTTCCTTCTTTGTTGCCTTTTACTGCTCCACCAAATACAAATGTAGCAATAAGGTAGGCAATAAAAGCCACATACAGAAGATTTGAACTTAAATCGGCTAAATTCATAACGATGCTTCACCTTCCTTTTCCGCTTTCTCTTCTTTGTCGATTTCATCCTGCTGATCTGCGTACGCGGGCAATGAAGCATACTCAACAACTTGATCTAGATCTTTTTTCAAACCGAACCAGTTTTTATTGGTATGTCCAGCTAATAGGATTGTACCATCTGCCTTCTGCTGAATCCAAAAACGGCGGTGGTTAAAGTACATCCCTTGTGCCACACCGATCATGAAGATTAAACCACCTAAGCCGAGAATCGGCAAGGTGCTGTCCTTACGAACTGTAAGACCTGAAACATCACGTGTATCTGCGCTTAAGAACGTTAATTTGAAATCATTTTCCCCTAAAGGCTCTACCGTGTTTTGAATTGTGATAAAACTGGTTTCTCCTTCAGGAGTTTCTGGAGTTGTTAGTTCTACTAGGAATCCAGGATTGTTCGGCAATGGTGTTGCAGTTTGCGGTTCGCCATCTTCAAAGCCCGAAAAATCTGGGTAATAACCGAGCAATTCAACAGTAGAACCACTTTCAAGTTCATAAGTGTCTACCGGATTGATTAAATCGATGGTCAACTCTCCAAGCGATTCTTCCGTTTCTTTATTGGTCAAAGCAAAGGTCATTGCTTTGAGTTCATCCAAACGGAAATCCATTTGATAAATCGCATATCCATCAAACTTCAATGGCTGGTTAACACGAATTGGGTATTCCGTAACAACTTCTTGGCCATCTGCTGCACCTGGCAATGCATCTTCAGAATCTTGATATAGCACAATATCCGTCTGATAATTTTTCGCTACCGTACCGACACGGTCCAAGGCTTCACCGAAAACTTCTTCTCCGCCTTCACCAGTATAATTTTCGAGTGCAAATCCTTTGTTTTCAAGATAGTAGCCTGGCACTTCCGGAATCGCGCGTGTTTCACCTTCACGGATCCACAAACTTTCATCAATATAAAAGCCTGGAATCATGCGCAGCATGACGCCAAAAAGAAAAATGATCAAACCAATATGATTTACATAAGGACCCCACCGCGAGAAGCGCCCTTTTTCCGCTAAAAGACCATTTTTATCCGTTCGGACATTGTATTTTAGTTCTTTGAGCTTCGTTTCTGCTTTTTCTAGTGTATCTTCAGCTCCAGGACCGCTGCCATAAATACGCTGTTTGTCCATAAAGCTTGGATGGCGCAGAACTCGTTGGTTTTTTAATGACTTATAAAGCGGGACGAAACGGTCTAAGCTGGCAATTACCAGCGAAATAGCCAACATCCCGACTAATGCGATAAACCAAAAAGAGCTGTACAGATCGTGGAATCCTAACGCATGATAGACGCGTCCAATACTGCCGTAAGTATCGGCATAATATGCTTGGATTGTTGCCTCGGTGCTGGCAGGAACAAAAGCCTGCTGCGGGAGGATTGTTCCAATGGCTGCTGCTACCAGCAAGATCACAATAATACTGACGCCCACTTTAACGCTTGAAAAGAAATTCCAAATTTTGTCGATAATTGATTTGTTATACGTTTGTGAACGTCTGGCTGTTCCTTCGTATCGCATATCCACCAGTTTGCTGTTTTGATCTTTTTCAGTCAAAGACCGCCCGCACGATTCACAAAGTTTCGTACCAGGCGGATTCGTATGACCGCATTGACATTGTAAATTTTCCATCCAAAAAATCTCCTTATTCAGGTTTGATTTCTTCCATAAACCCTTCAATATCTTGTTCTGTCATTTCTCCTGTAACGATGCGCTGAATGTTGCCATCCGGGTTAACAAGTACCGTGGTAGGCAATGGCCTTATGCTATAGGCCGTCATTACACTTTTTGTTTTATCGATCACTACTGGAAAAGACAAACCATATTGATCAGCGAAAGATTGGACTTCAAAATCAGATTGAGCAATATTTATCGCAAGCACTTGAACACCATCGTTCGAGAAAGCTTCATACTGTCGATCCATAGCTGGCATTTCTTTCGCACATGGCTTGCACCAGGTACCCCAGAAATTCAAAAAGACTCCTTGGCCTTCATAATCCGATAGTTTATGGTCGTTGCCTTCAAGATCCACCAGGGTAAAGTCAGGTGCTTTATCTCCGACTTCCAACAGGCTAACTTCTTCGGCTGTAGCACTGTTGTAGATGGTATAGCCAATAGCTGCTATTAAAATTGCCAAAATAATGGTTCTAGTTATTGCTCTTTTTTTCTTTTTGTCGTTCTTTTGTGGAACTGCTCGTTCATCCATGCTTGTTCCTCCTTCGAGGGATATTATGCAAACTTAATTATAACAAAGTTTAAACAGCCACAAGTCTGGAGTTTTGAAGTGTTTGTGAACGTTAAACGCGTTTTCCTGTTTCAGCGAGAACACGTAATAGTTTGACTTCATGCGCTGAAAGCTCTCTTGATTCGCCTGCATTTAACCCGTGGAGGGTTAGAAAAGCAAATTGTTCACGGCTCAATTTTTGTACCGGGTAGCCAATCGCTTCGAACATTCTACGGACTTGACGGTTTCTTCCTTCGTGAATCGTAATTTGAACAATCGCTTTGCCGGTCTTTTTATCACCCGATAAAAGCTTAACCTTGGCCGGTGCAGTCATGCCATCTTCAAGTTTGATGCCACGTTCCAATTTTTTAAGGTCGTCTCTTTCCGGGATTCCTTTTAAGCGGGCGATATACGTTTTATCAATTTCAAACTTTGGATGCGTCAGCATATTGGCAAATTCGCCATCGTTAGTCATAATCAATAAACCCGAAGTGTCATAGTCCAAGCGGCCAACCGGGTAAATGCGTTTTTCGATATCTCCAAAAAAGTCGGTTACAACTTTGCGGTTTTTATCATCCGAAACAGCAGAAATAACGCCACGCGGTTTGTACAGCAAGTAGTAAACTTTCTGTTCTTTTTCAAGCTGAACGCCTTCAACTTCGATCTTATCCGTGCTTGATACTTTAACGCCCAATTCTTTGATCGTTTTTCCATTGACTCTTACTTTGCCGTCCAAAATCAATTGTTCCGACTTACGTCGTGATGCCACGCCTGCATGAGCAAGTACTTTCTGTAATCTTTCCATAAATAAGTTCACCTCATTAGTATTTTTTTCGAAAAGCGTACGCGCTCGTCCAACCAAAGGCTGAACACTGCAGCAGGCAGACCGAAACGCACAATTGTCCGTTTGGGCCGTTCCTGCCAAGCACTGCAAATGTATTACAATTACTCGATATGCCGTTCGTTCCTCTCGGAATTATGTCACATTTCTTTCGAAAGCGGAAGCACTAAGCTCAAAAGAAAAGAAGACTGTCAATAGCGCAGCCTTCCTTAAAATGCATTATACTTTTACTTCTTCTTTGAATGTTTGTTGAAAGTTGGTCATAAAAAGATCTGCTTCTTCATCCACATCGTTCTCCATTTCTTCGAGCAATGGCGGGAGCTCGTCCAGATTTTTCAAACCAAAGTAATTTAAAAACTCTTTTGTCGTGGCGTATAAAATAGCGCGGCCAGTTCCTTCGACACGCCCTGCTTCCTGCACCAATCCTTTAGCGGCAAGAGTATGCAATGCTTTTTCGCTTTTCACACCGCGCAGGTCTTCCACTTCCACTCGTGTAATGGGCTGCTTGTAAGCGATGATGGCCAAAACTTCCAATGAGGCTTGTGACAATGCCTGCACAGTCGGATTTTCCACCAGTTTTTGAATGGTTTCAGCCACTTCCTGTTTGGTCACCAACTGAAAAACACCCGCCAGTTCCTTGAGGCAGATCCCGCTTACAGAATCCGAATAACGTACTTCCAATTCTTTTAAACCAGCGTGCAAGTTTTCGCTATCTGTTTCCGTTAAAAACTGAAGTTGCTTTAGCGTTAAGCCATCATCCCCTGCCACAAAAAGCAGCGCTTCTATTTTACTGGAAAGATTCGTCTTCATATTCCCACTTGTCCTTTCTAAGTTCCACCATTAAATCGGTGAAGTTTGTTTCCTGCTCCACCGCAATCACTTGCCGTTTCATTAATTCTAAAATTGACAAAAACGACACCACCAATACGGTTTTGTCATCCGAAGGAAACAGGCTGCTGAAAGATGTCCGCCCTTTGGACAATTTTAATTGGTTTACGATTGACGTCATTTGGTGTTTGATGGAAATCTCTTGCCTGGCAATTCGTGCAGACAAAGGCGCCTTTAGCTGCTTCCGGCGAAGCATTTTTTGGAATGCCCCAAGCATGTCGTAGGCGTTTACTTCGAGATCGACTTGATCGTACGGAATGGCGGACTGAATTCCCGATAAATCCATGGGAGCTTTTGTATAGATAAACGATCGCTTGCTTTCCAGTTCTTTTAAATTTATCGAGGCATCCTTGTACTTTCTGTACTCTACGAGACGCGACACCAACTCTTCACGCGGATCGAGCTCATCCAGCTCGTAATCTATTTCATCCATTTCGCCTTCGTGGACCGGCAACAAGGTCTTGCTTTTAATCGCCAGCAGCGTGGCTGCCATGACGAGGTATTCGCTAGCCTCATTTAGTTCCAGGACTTGCATCGCTCGTATGTGTTCCATATACTGTGAAGTAATCTGTGAAACAGGAATATCGTAAATATCAATTTCCAAACGGTGGATTAAATGCAATAATAAATCAAGAGGACCTTCAAAGGCCTCCACTTTTACTTCGTATGACATGATTGTACCACCTGACTGTTAAATTACTCATTCATCCCCATTAATGGGCAGTTACACTTATTATAGTAGAAAGGGGATCAAAATGCATCCACTTCATCATCCGCTGTTTATTCAATACATTGTTAATTTTAATAAAGAAAAAGATTATTTTGAATGCCATGAAGTTGGCGAAGACTACTGGAAAATGGTTGCACCGAAAGATAAAATGCATCCTCTTACCGGCTGGATTCAATTGGCTGTGGGCATGTACCATTGGCGAAGAAGCAATTATCCGGGAGCCTTGCGCTCTTTTATCCGTGCGAAGGTCAAATTGGCTTCTGGCGGCATTTGGGTAGAAGGATTCGACCACGACAAGCTGATCGGCATTTTAACTACTTCGATCGATGCTGTTACGGAACGGAAGCCGTTTTTCATCCAGGAAATTCCGATTGTTTCAGAAGAACTGAAACAGGCAGTGGAATCTTATTACTCCGGACTTCCCTTGATCGAGCAAGACCCTTATTATTTAATGCACAAACACCGGCTGCGCGACCGTTCTTCCATCATCAGTTTGCGCGAACAAAAAAAAAGGCGGAACCTTTAAATTAAAGGTCGCCTTTTTTTACTGGGCATTTCTTAAGAAACGCTTCGGTTTCTTCTGTTGCAAGCATCTGTCGATCCTGCATAATATCCTGAATTTTGTCCACCATTTCGTGCCCAATTCCTTCACCGCGATGGGAAGGGTTCACCGATAGATGGTGGATCGTATAAGACGCTTCGCCAACTTCCACACCTAATAACCCGACGAAATCATCCTCTTTTTTCCAAAGGAATAATTGCCAATCCGGATTTTCTTCATAGATATGCATCGTTTGCTGCAGTTTCTTCAATTCTCGCTCTTTCGGCATAAATGACATCAGCCCCATAGCGATTTTTTCGAATGATTTCTTATATCTGAATAACATAATTAAATCCCTCATTTTCGTCTAAAAGCGGCTTTATCCATACTACTATAGTTCACCTAATAACTCAAGAGAGCGTTTATCAGCCACCAGTGACATTTTCTGCGAAAAAGATCCAATACACAAATCCCCAAGCAATCGCCATTGCTAAGATGAAAAGCAGCAAAATCAAATTCGCTTTTTTCATTTTTGAACAGCCTTTTGGGAATAACTCAAGTCCTGTTTGATTAAATCATCATTCGTTTCACGCTTCACGACAAGCTGGTGTGCACCATTTTCTACGAATACTACTGCCGGGCGCGCAATGCGGTTGTAGTTGCTCGCCATCGAATACCCATAAGCGCCTGTACAGAAAACACTCAATAGATCTCCCGATTCTACAGCAGGCAGTTGTGCCTCTTCGATCAGTTTGTCCCCTGATTCGCAGCATTTCCCTGCAATGGTATACTGTTCCGTTGCTGCAACACTTGCTTTATTGGCAAGCAACGAGCTGTATTTTGCGCCGTATAAGGCTGGACGGATGTTGTCCGACATGCCTCCGTCTACCGCCGCATAGTTGCGGGTGCCTGGAACTTCCTTCGTTGAGCCAATTGTGTAAAGTGTCGTTCCCGCATCGCCAATCAACGAACGGCCTGGTTCGATCCAAATTTCAGGAAGCGGATAGTTGGAAGCTTCGGAAGTCTCCTGGACTGTTTGAATCATCTGCTCTACATAGACAGCAGGTTCAAGCGGCTGGTCCTCCTCTGTATAGCGGATCCCAAATCCTCCTCCAAGATTCAATACCGGACAAGTATAGCCGGTTTCTTCTTTCCAATAAGCCATTTTCTGAATCAGTTTTTCAGCTGCCAATTGAAATGCGCCTGTATCAAAAATTTGAGAGCCGATATGGCAATGAAGACCCATGAGTTTTAAATAGTCGTGATTATAGGTTTGTTGAAAAGCTTGATCGGCCTGGCCATTTTTCAAATCAAAACCAAATTTTGAATCTTCCTGACCAGTCGTGATGTAATCATGTGTGTGAGCTTCAATTCCAGGAGTGACACGCAACAAAATATTCATCGATTGTTTGGATTGCTCGGAAAGTTGCTTTAACAAGCTGATTTCATAGAAATTATCAACTACGATGCAGCCAATTCCCACTTCAAATGCCATTTGCAACTCTTCAAGGCTTTTGTTGTTGCCGTGAAAATGAATCTTTTCAACCGGAAATCCAGCTTTCACTGCTGTATACAATTCGCCTGCAGAAACCACATCCAGTGACAAGTTTTCTTCTGCCGCTACCTGGTAAATGGCAATGGTTGAAAATGCTTTACTAGCATAAGCAACCTGATAGCCAATTTCTGCTTGTTCAAAGGTTTGCTGAAACGCTCTGGCGCGGTCTCTGAATAATTGAATGTCGTAGACGTACAGCGGCGTGCCGTATGTTTTCGCCAATTCCACCGAATCGGTTCCGCCAATTGTTAAATGGCCCTGCTCATTGATTGTTTGTGTACCGTATAAATGCAATAAAAGCCCCTCCTGATGGTGTATGTATTGAAAAATCTTGCTGAGCAGCCACCCAGCAAGATTTTTTGTCAATCGGTGATCAAAGCTGAAATCAGCTTGATTTTTTCAACCGGTTCACTTGTATATTCGATACTATTATATATCATTTTAGAACATTCTGCGAGTTCTTGTGTATTGGAATAAATCGTTGCGATTGACTCGCCGGCTTTCACGAAATCGCCTACTTTTTTGTGGAGTACGATGCCGACAGCCAAATCGATTTGGGATTCTTTTGTTGCTCTGCCTGCGCCGAGCACCATTGCTGCGGTTCCAATTTCATCTGCTTCCATAAAGGAAATATAGCCCTCTTCTTTAGATGGCACTTCTGTAACAAACTCAGCTTGTGGCAATAATGTGACATCGTCTACCACTGCGGGATTGCCGCCTTGGTCTGCTATAAATTGCTTAAAAAATTCCAATGCCTGTCCATTTTCAATAACATTTTCAAGCATGGTGCGCGCTTCTTCAAGTGTTTCTGCTTTGCCGCCGACCACAACCATTTGGCTGCCGAGTACCATGCACAGTTCCGTCAAGTCTTCCGGTCCTTTGCCTTGCAAAGTTTCAATCGCTTCTTTGACTTCTAATGCGTTGCCAATCGCGAAGCCTAAAGGCTGGCTCATGTCTGAAATAATGGCCATGGTTTTTCTGCCTGTCGCGTTGCCAATGCCGACCATCGCATGTGCCAATTCCTTGGCATCTTCCGGTGTCTTCATAAAGGCACCTTCGCCTGTTTTTACATCCAAGACGATTGCGTCCGCTCCAGCTGCAATTTTTTTGCTCATGATCGAGCTAGCAATCAAGGGGATGCTGTTGACCGTTCCTGTTACGTCACGCAGTGCATACATCTTTTTATCCGCAGGGGTTAAATTGCCGCTTTGGCCAATCACTGCGAGTTTATGGTCATTCACTTGTTTGATGAAATCGGCTGTTGACAACTCTACATGGAAACCATCAATTGCTTCTAATTTATCAATTGTTCCGCCAGTGTGGCCAAGACCGCGTCCGCTCATTTTAGCAACTGGAACGCCGCATGCTGCGACTAATGGTCCAAGTACAAGAGTTGTTGTGTCGCCAACACCGCCGGTAGAATGCTTATCTACTTTAATGCCTTCAATTGCTGATAAGTCAATTTGGTCGCCCGATTCAGCCATAGCCATTGTCAGGTCAGCACGTTCACGCTCAGTCATATTTTGGAAATAAACTGCCATCAGAAATGCGCTCATCTGGTAATCTGCGATGTCGCCGTTTGTGTACCCGGTGATAACGAACTTGATTTCCTTAGTTGTTAATTCATCGCCGTCTCTTTTCTTTTCAATCAAATCTACCATTCTCATAAATTCTACCGCCTTTTTAGGTTAGTTTCTAAAGAAATCAATTAAAAGCCTATTGGATTTATTTATTGTAGAAATTCATTATTTATTAGTTAAACGTGCTAAAAAACTCTTACCGAATTGAGGCATCGCGACTGAAAAATTCTCAGCAATCGTTGCGCCAATGTCCGAGAATGTTTTGCCTGTGTCCAATTGCTCACCGCCTGTAAATCGCGGAGAATACGCCAAAAGCGGCACATATTCACGGGTATGATCCGTACCTGGGAAGGTCGGGTCGTTGCCGTGATCTGCTGTAATGATCAACAAGTCATCTTCTTGCATTTGTTCCAGTACTTCAGGCAAGCGTGCATCAAACGCTTCCAGTGCATCTCCATACCCTTGTGGATCTCTGCGATGGCCATAAAGTGCATCAAAGTCCACCAAATTCAAAAAGCTCAGTCCTTGAAAATCTTCACCGGCAACTTGAACGAGTTTATCCATGCCATCCATATTGTCTTTTGTGCGCAACGATTTGGTGACGCCTGCACCGTTATAAATATCATCAATTTTCCCAATGGCAATCACGTCTTTTCCGCCATCTTTTAACTCATTCATAACAGTCCGCCCGAATGGTGCCAACGCATAGTCGTGGCGATTGGTTGTGCGCTTGAATGCTCCAGGCTGTCCGAGGAACGGACGCGCTATCACTCGACCCACTAAGTATTCCGGCTCCAAAGTCAACTCACGCGCAATTTCGCAAATGCGGTAAAGTTCTTCTAACGGAATAATTTCTTCATGAGCCGCAATCTGCAAAACTGGATCAGCCGATGTGTAAACGATAAGCGCTCCGGTCTCCATGTGCTGCTGCCCAAGCTCGTCCAGGATTTCAGTGCCGCTCGCCGGTTTGTTGCCTAAAACTTTGCGTCCCGTTTTTTCTTCCAGCTGCTGAATTAACGCTTCCGGAAAACCGTCTGGGTACACTTTGAAAGGTGTATCAATGTTCAAGCCCATGATCTCCCAATGCCCTGTCATGGTGTCTTTTCCAACCGAAGCTTCTTGAAGTTTGCCGTAATAAGCTGCCGGAGAAGCTGTTTTTGCAAGCCCTTTCACAGGAACGATGTTGGCAAGTCCGAGTTTTTCCATGTTCGGCATGTTTAACCCGCCTACCGCATCTGCCGTATGGCCAAGTGTGTTTGATCCTGTATCTCCAAATGCTTCAGCGTCCGGTGCTTCACCGATTCCCACTGAATCCAATACTACTAAATGTACACGTTTAAAAGCTTTGTTTGTCATAAGTCTTCCTCCTTATTTTCGCTTTTATCTTACCACATACTGCCCCCTTGTCGGAAGTCAGACCTTTTCTAAGCACGTGGATGAAATTGAGAATAAACATCTTTCAAGCGAGTTTTGCTCACATGTGTATAAATTTGTGTGGTAGAAATGTCTGCATGGCCCAACATTTCCTGCACTGCCCGAATGTCTGCACCATTTTCCAGCAAATGTGTAGCGAAAGAATGGCGCAAAGTATGCGGCGTTAATTCTTTTTGAATTCCGGCTTTTTGGGCGTGCTGCTTGAGCAGTTTCCAAAAACCTTGGCGGGTCAATCGTTTGCCGCGTTGATTGATGAACATGGCATCGGTTTTCTCCCCACTTTTCAGCAATTCCAACCGTCCTGTTTCAAGATAGGTCTGGCACGACTTGAGTGCGGATTTTCCTAAAGGTATAATCCGCTCTTTTCCGCCTTTGCCGGTGCAGCGGACAAAGCCCATTGTTAAATGAACATCCTCCACATCCAAGTTGATGCATTCGCTGATGCGCATGCCACTGGCGTATAACAGTTCCAGCATGGCCTGATCCCGCAAACCATTGGCTTTATTGGTGACAGGGGCCTGCATCAAAGCATCTATTTCTTCGATAGAGAGAATATTCGGCAGCTTTTTCTCCATTTGAGGCATTTCCAAGTGAACGGTAGGATCGGTTTCAACAATGCGTTCACGGATTAGAAATTGGTGAAAAGAGCGAATAGAAGAAATATGGCGTGCAACTGTCCGCGACGTATTCGCCGATTCTTTCAAATGGCGCAAATGGTTCAATATATGTACCCGCTCGACTTTGCTGAGAGACTCCAGCTGTTCTACTTCTTTTAAATAGTGCAAGTATGCTTTCAGATCCCGTTGATAGGACGACAAAGTATTGTCTGCAAGCTGCCTTTCAACACGCAGAAAATGAATGTAATCGTCGAGTGCATCTTTGCCAAAGTTCATACGTCTGCCTCCTTTATGTTTTGCATAATACCCCATTACTCGATTCCTGAATGTACAGCCATTTTTCCACGAAAAAAGGACGGCCTATATGGGCCGTCCTGTTGGCATCCGTTATTCTGATGGATTTTGAGAATTGCTGTCGTTGCAGCGCCAGCAGATGCCATGGAAAGTAAGACGGTGGTCTTTAATTTGGAAATTCCAGCGTTTCTCTACGACATTTTCCACATCTTCCAAAAGATCTTCCTGTATTTCATCCACTGCACCACATTCCAAGCATACAAGGTGGTGATGGAAATGTGCGGCACCTTCTTGACGCAAATCATAGCGCGACACGCCATCACCAAAATTTATTTTATCGACAATTTTTAATTCTGTTAAAAGCTCTAGTGTACGGTACACAGTTGCCAATCCGATTTCCGGTGCAATATCTTTTACCAAAAGATAGACGTCTTCTGCACTTAAATGGTCTTCTTCATGGTCTAACAAAACTCGAACTGTCGCTTCACGCTGTGGCGTCAATTTGTAACTCGCAGCGTGTAATTGCTTTTTGATCCGATCAATCCTGGTTTCCATGCGACGCCCTCCCTCAAACTGCCTTTATTATATCAAAAGGGAGTTCTCAATTACAACAATACTATCCGACCTTTAATTATAATTGTTATAAAGAGAGAATCGTTTCAATTCTCAATTGAAAAACGCTGCTTTGCCCATAACACAGCAAATGCTGTTTTGGCGTCATAGATCTTTTCGTCGATGACCATCTGCTCTGCCTCTTCGATGGTTACTTCCATCAAATCCACAAATTCATCATCATCCAGCACCGCACCATTTGTTGCTTTGCTCAAGCCTTCAGCAGCAAACAAATGAACCACTTCATTGGCAAACCCCGGAGAGGTCGCAAACGTTTGGATTTTGACCAGTTTTTCTGCAGTGTAGCCGGTTTCTTCTTCCAGCTCACGCATGGCCGTATATTCAGGTGCTTCTCCGGGCTCAAGTTTTCCAGCAGGAATTTCTACCAGAGACCGTTCCAGTGCTTTCCGGTATTGTTCCACCAGGATGATTTTATTTTCAGGCGTGATGGCTATAATAGCAACCGCTCCCGGATGTTCGATCAATTCTCGCTTGGATGTATGGCCGTTTGGCAGCGATACTTCATCAACTTTCAAGTTGATGATTTTACCTTCGTATAAACGATCGGAGTGAATGGTTTTTTCTTCAAATTTTTTCATTGGAATCCTCTTTTCATTTGTGGTTTCTCTAAGGAAAAGTATACCATATAAGGAACGACAGACTAAATGAGGTGGAGAAATGAAAAAGAAGTTATTAGGCAACAGCGAAATCAAAGTCAGTGAAATCTCTCTGGGCTGCATGTCTTTGCCAACAGATGCCAAAGAAGCGGGCATTATTGTCGACGAAGCAATTGCGCAGGGCATCAATTATTTCGATACGGCTGATTTGTACAACAAAGGAAAAAACGAAGAAGTGGTTGGCCAGGCTTTAAAACATCGCCGAAACGATATTGTATTAGCCACTAAGGTGGGCAACGAGTGGAGTACTGGATCAGATGAAGTCAAATGGAATCCAACCAAGGCGTATATTAAAGAGCAGATCCATGCGAGCCTAAAGCGCCTGCAAACCGACTATATCGATTTGTATCAATTGCACGGCGGCATGATCACCGATGATTCGGAGGAAACCATCGAAGCTTTTGAGGAGTTGAAAAAAGAGGGCTTGATTCGTGCTTATGGCATTTCTTCGATTCGCCCGAATGTGATTAAACGATTTTTGGAAAATGGGAACATTGCCTCGATCATGATGCAATACAGCCTGTTGGACCGCCGCCCGGAAGAACTGCTGGAGAGCATTGGCCAAGCCGGCAAATCTGTGGTGACGCGCGGGTCTTTGGCAAAAGGATTATTGACTGGCGAAGGAATCGAGCGTGCAGCTAAAATGGGTGGCTACTTAAACTATAGTGATTCTGAACTAAAAACGGTTCTGGAAAAACTATTGGCGGTTCACGACAATCTTCATGCAGTAGCTTTGCATAGCGTACTCGATCACGATACCATCAGTTCAGTTGTGGCAGGTGCCAGTTCTGCAGAGCAGATCAAAGCTACCATTGATGCATACAACACACCAGTATCACCAGAACAAATTGCCGAAGCAAAAAAACTGACGCGCCAGGACATGTACCAGGAACATCGGGCGTAAAAGATTCTATCTTAAAAACCGAACCACTAAAATAGGCAGGCCATACTCAACAAAGAGTACGGCCTGCCTATTCGTGCATAAATTTATTTTTGGATCGGTCCTTCAATGACAACCTTGCCAATTGTGCGCGCAGTCAAGAGGTCTTCATAAGCTTCTTTCAATGTCTCTGGATTCAGCGGCGACAAGTGCTTGGTCATGGTTGAGCGGATTTTTCCTTCTTCCACCCAGTCAGAAATTTGCGTCAGGATGTGGTGCTGTGAAACCATGTCTTCCGTTTGGAAAACAGAACGAGTATACATCAGTTCATAAGAGAACGTGACCGATTTCGAAAACAGTTCCAAGTGCAGCGGTTTGAAAGCTGGAAGGATGGAACAGATTTTCCCTTGCGGCAAGATGGTTTTTGCCATATTTTCCATGTGGTCATCCACATTCGTTAAGCTGAAAATGTAATGGACTCCTGAAAATCCGAGAGCTTCCAGCTGTGGTCCAAATGCCTCGTGGTGATTGATGATGTGATCGGCGCCATGGTCCACAGCCCATTCTTTGGATTCTGGACGTGAAGCTGTGCCCACTACAGTTAATCCGGCAAGTTTTGCAATTTGTGTCGCAATTGAACCTACTCCACCAGCCGCACCGATAATTAAGATGACTTTGTCTTTGTTGTCAGCTGGTTCGCGGGAAGCACCCAACCGGTCAAAAATTGCTTCACAAGCTGTGATGCTCGTTAAAGGCAAAGCTGCTGCTTCTGGAAAATCAATGTTCTTCGGCTTTTTGCCAACAATGCGCTCATCCACCAATTGGAAATCACTTAAACTCCCTGGAATATTGCTCGTTCCCGCATAGAAAACTTCATCCCCTACTTGGAAGAAACTGCATTCTTCACCCACTTCTACAACTACTCCAGCGGCGTCGCGGCCAACAATCGTCAACGACGCATCGTCTTCCTTCTTGCCGTCGCGCGTTTTTAAATCAGTTGGATTAACGGATACAGCCTTTACCTCAACCAGTATGTTTCTGCCTGTGGCTTTAGGGCGTTCGATTTCCACTCGTTCGAAATTAGGTGCTTCTGTCGTTGCGTTGGGTTTGTAAAAACCCAGTGCCGTCATTTTTTCTGTAGCCAATCTATTTCGCCTCATCTCTTTGGAATAATCAATAACATCTAACCAATGTTTATTCTAACTTTCTATACAGGCGGACACAAAAGTTCTGACTTTTATTTAGGCTTTTTTTATTTTTCATTCTGAAAAAATATGCATCTTGGTATCGAACAAGAAGTCTACTTCTTCAATTATTCATTATTCCTCCAATAAAATTGATTCAAGTCTTTCAAAAGTGTTTATCATATTCAACAACTTAGTTTGAGGCTTTATGGATTAAGCTATCAAGTAATTCAAAGAAAAATACGAGGCCGCGAGGATCATCTTATTTTAATTGAACACCAAATCCCATAAAACACTATAATGAAATTATTCCTACCCATCATTGATTCCCCACATTTTGCAAGGAGGTGTATGCATGATTACCCGCCGCACCGTCATTTCACTTGGCCTCTCCCAACTCATCTGTTGGGGAATTTCCTATTACTTGATTGCTGCTTTTGGCACACGGATTGCCGAAGATCTTAACTGGAGCGAACCTATAGTTTATGGGGGCTTTTCAGCTGCACTGATTGTCATGGGCATAACATCTCCGCTGACCGGCCAATTGATTGACCGGTTTGGAGGGAAACGAGTGATGACTTGTGGGTCGGTGTTGCTGGCTCTTGGCTGCGGGGGCATTGCCTTGGCGTATTCGATTGAAGTGTATTATTTGTCTTGGATCCTGTTGGGATTTGCCATGCGCTTATGCCTGTACGATGCAGCATTTGCGGCATTGGCACGAATAGGAGGCATTCATGCAAAGCGCCCTATCTCGCAAATTACGCTTTTAGGCGGACTTGCTTCAACCATTTTTTGGCCAGTCGGCTTCTATTTAACCGAAATGTTCGGCTGGCGGATAGCTTTATTGATCTATGCGCTTTTCGCCTTGTTGACCATCCCTCTTCATCTATCAATTCCCTCCAACCGCCTTAGCGATCATAAAATGGCAACTGACTCTAAAAGGATGGATTTCTTCCCCCCTTCCGAAACGACAGCGAGAGAGCAGTGGATCGCAAGAAGTTTGTATGCCTTGATCTTTACTTTGTTAAACTTTTTGAATTCTGCACTGTCTACTCACATGATTACACTTCTCACAGGGCTTGGGCTAACTGCCGCGCTTTCGGTTTGGATTTCCACGTTTAGAGGAATCGGACAATCTTTGGCACGGGTCTGTGAAGTCCTATTCGGTGCTCGCCTGCATCCGACTTCTTTAACCATTCTTGCTTCCGTGCTTTTGCCGCTTGGTTTTGGCATCGGTCTTTTCAGCGGCCAGTTTCTCACGGCTGCCCTGTTATTTGCTTTTCTATTCGGCGCAGGCAATGGCCTTATGACGATTAGCCGCGGGACTTTGCCGCTCGTGCTGTTTGATCATGCAACTTATGGAACGCTTGTCGGCAAACTGCTGGTGCCCGGTTTCCTGTTGTCTGCCATTTCACCCATCGTTTATACTTATATCATCGAGCATTTCGGAGAACAGACAGCACTCGTCTTTTCAGCCTGCCTGGCATTTGTTATTTTCGCGCTGTCGCTTGTGCTAAAATCAAGATTCTCGTCTACTGCTATAAAAAAATAAAACGCAGTTTCTTTTTATATTTACTTAATCTAGGAGGATAAAAATGAAAGTCCAAATCATTGGTGCTTCCGGCACAGGCAAAAGTACGTTAGCGAAATACATTAGCGAAAAAGCTGAATGTCTATGGATTGACACAGATCGCTATCTTTGGAAAGACAGCTCTTTCACTGAAAATCACCCAGTAGAAAAACGGATGGAACTTTATAAGAAAGATATGCAATCCACAGACCGCTACGCCGTGTCAGGTTCGGTTTTTTCGTGGTGCAAAGAAGGGTTCAGCAACCGGGAACTTTTTGTTTTTCTGGAACTTGAGGAAAATATGCGAATGAAACGCCTGCTCGAACGAGAAACTGAACGCGGGAATACCAGCACCATGTGGCAAGACACTTCCGGCAAGCCGACCAATGAGTTTATCGAATGGTGTAAAACTTATCACTTGGCAACAGATAAAACCTTAGTTGGTACATATGTGTCCCACATGCATGAACTGGAAGTATCCCAAAGCCCCGTTTTGAAACTCGACAGTTCAAAACCGGTAGAAGAACTGTATCAAGAAATAGCAACATTTTTTAACCTAAAAATTCGATAAAGCAGAAATAGCCAGCCCCTGAAAAAACAGGGACTGGCTATTTTATTGCACGTTAATCGATTCGACTAAAATTTATTCCCTTTATCTCCGTGGCGCTCAAGCAATTCCGCGAACGACAAGTTTTTTTCACGCTCTTTGCGTTCAAACAAGCGCTGCGCTTCTTTTTCTTCTGCCTGCTTTTGTTCTTCTTTCAGCAGGTCTTTTTTTGTTTGTTTCAGTTTTGCCAATACGTCTTCAGACAAAACACTATTGGACTCTTCTTTTCTTTTGGCCATAGATCTTCTCTCCTTACGAACGTTTAATAACAGTTGCAATGCCTTGCCCGCCGCCGATGCACAGCGTCGCCAAGCCGGTTTTGGCATCGCGTTTGATCATTTCATGCAGCAAAGTAACAAAAATACGCGTTCCACTTGCTCCGATTGGATGGCCAATGGCAATGGCGCCTCCGTTGACATTCAAAATGTCGTGGTTGAATTTCAGTTCACGGTCGACCGCAATGGATTGCGCCGCAAACGCTTCATTTGCTTCGATCAACTCGATGTCCCCGAGTGACATGTCAGCTTTTTTCAAAGCATTTTTCACTGCCTGCACAGGTCCGATGCCCATTACAGCCGGATCAACCCCAGCATTGCCGTTCGCTACGACTGTCGCAAGCGGTGTTAAGCCCAGTTCATCCGCTTTTGCTTTTGACATGACCACAACTGCTGCTGCGCCGTCATTGATGCCCGATGCGTTTCCTGCGGTTACACTGCCGTCTTTTTTGAAAGCTGGACGCAGCTTCCCAAGGCGCGCTTCGTTTGAATCGCTTTTGACGTACTCGTCTGTCTTAAAGACGACTGGATCACCTTTGCGCTGCGGAATTTCCACAGGCACGATTTCGTCATCAAATCTGCCGGATTCCAGTGCCGCAGTAGCACGAGCCTGTGAACGAGCGGCAAACTTGTCCTGTTCTTCTCGTGTGATATCGTAACGGTCGCATAAATTCTCCGCTGTCACACCCATATGGTAATTGTTGAAAGCACAAGTTAATCCGTCAACCAGCATGCTGTCGACCACTTTTTGGTCTCCCATGCGGAAACCGCTGCGTGCATTTTCCATTAAGTAAGGCGCACGGCTCATGTTTTCCATTCCGCCTGCCACGACAATTTCTGCATCTCCAGAATAAATCGCCTGGTATGCCAACTGAATTGACTTTAATCCAGAGCCGCATACTTTATTGATGGTCATAGCCGGGACGGTTTCCGGCAGCCCCGCGTGGATGGACGCCTGCCGCGCCGGGTTTTGGCCAAGCCCTGCCTGAAGTACATTCCCCATAATGACTTCAGAGACCTGGTCGGGTTGAACGCCTGCGCGTTCAATGGCTTCTTTAATAACGATCGCCCCTAGTTGTGTAGCCGGCACATCCTTAAGTGCTCCTTGGAATGAACCTACCGCTGTACGGACAGCGCTTACAATAACGATTTCCTGTGACATGAACTTTTCCCCCTTGGTTGATTGTTTGCCAGTTGCTCTTTTATCCCTTCCCTCTATACAATGGAAAGCAGGGGGGATACTATGTTCAGTTTACCAAAAAATGCAACGATTATCGAGGTGGGTCCACGCGATGGCCTGCAAAATGAGGGGAAACTTGTCAAAACCGAAAACAAACTTGACTTTATAGCCGCTTTGCAAAAAGCCGGCATTCAAGAAATGGAGTTAACGTCCTTTGTATCGCCAAAATGGGTGCCGCAAATGGCCGATGCCAAGGAAATCGTCGCAAAGACAGAAAAACTCGGGCGCCAATTTGTGCTGACGCCGAATGAACGCGGCATTGCTGCAGCACGTGAAGCGGATGCCCAGTCACTTGCCGTATTTGTAGGCGTTTCCAATAGCTTTAATAAAAAAAATATCAATAAAACCACAGAAGAAAGCATGGCAGCTTTAAAGCCGCTGATCCTCAACTTGAAGGATCAAGGTGTTTTTGTGCGCGCCTGCATTTCAACAGCATTTTACTGTCCGTTTGAAGGGGCTGTCTCACCGGCAGCCACCATCGCACTTTGCCGCCAGTTTGTCGATTGGGGTGTCGATGAGTTGAGCGTTGCGGATACAATTGGCATGGCGAATCCGAAAGAAAGCTATGAATTATTTTCTCAGCTGATCGAAGCTTTTCCGGGAGTGCTGATGACTGCGCATTTCCACGATACCCGCAGAATGGCACTTGCCAATATCACCGCAGCTTTGCAAGCGGGTGTTACCCGTTTTGATGCTTCTGCAGGAGGTCTTGGCGGATGTCCGTTTGCGCCTGGTGCGACCGGCAATGTCGCAACAGAAGATGTCGTCAACATGCTTCACCGGATGGATGTCCAGACTGGCATCGATTTGGACCTTTTATGCCAGGCTATTGATAAAATTGAGCCGCATGTGACAAATCCGATTGCTACCGGCATGTATACGCTGTACAAAAACCAAGCATAAGGAGAATACAGCATGAAGAAAAAACTACTCTGGACCTCCGCTATTGTTTCCAGCATTTTAACGGCCGCGACCACCATTGCGGGTTTTATCGCCAGCAACCGGCTGATGTATGTAAAGAAAAAAGACGAACAGCTCATCCTCGAACGAGAAACCAGTGCCAAACGGTATGACGAAGTTTGGTACGCCAATGTCCCCAAAACCGAGCAGTGGATCGAATCGGAAAACGGCTACCCGATCAAAGCTATTTTCCTGGAGCCGCATGACACAAATCGCTATGTCATCATCTGCCACGGCGTAACTGAAACCAAAGTCAATTCGTTCAAATTTGCACGGATGTTCGAGCGGCTTGGGTTTAATTCGGTCGTCTACGACCACCGGCGCCATGGCGACTCCGGCGGAAAAACGACCAGCTTTGGGCATTTTGAAAAAATTGATTTAAAGGCTGTTGTCCAAGCTTTAAAAATGCATATCGGAAAGGACTTATTTTTCGGCATCCACGGCGAATCGATGGGTGCTGCGACAACGCTTCTTTATGCTGGCATGGAAGATACCGCAGATTTTTATATTTCCGATTGTGCCTACTCCGATATTTACGAACAAGTGCTGCACGTGATGAAAACGACCACTCCGCTGCGCACAACATTGGCTTTACGGCTGGCCAGTTTGTTCATGAAGTTGCGGGATGGCTATTCCATCTCCACCGTATCGCCAAGGGAAATCGTCAAAAACATTGAAAAACCCGTACTGTTTATCCACAGTGCCAATGATGAATTTGTTCTGCCCAAAATGAGCGAAGAGCTTTATGCACTGAAGCAAGGACCCAAAGAATTCAAGCTGTTTGCTGAAGGTGCACACGCACAGTCATTTAATAAAAACCCGGAAGAATACGAAGAAACCGTCGCAGAATTTTTAATGAACTACGGATTGCTGACACCCAAGTAGCAAGAAATACACCAGTTACCGGCTGCAACGATACCGGCGCACATCAAGTAAAAAGCACTCCTCGGAGTGCTTTTTTTTACTTTATATTTTCTCAACAAATTAATGATATGATACAACGTTTCTATAAAACATACGTCTAATTACCGTGTTGATAATATGGAGGTGGCTTAATGAAAATTAATCGATTATCTTTCTCTGTTCTCATTTTAGTTTCATCATTTCTCAATATAGGTTGTACGAACAATACGCTACCAACATCAGATACAACCACAGTATATACAAATAAAAGTATTGGTGCAGAAGAAGTACTAATGTTAGAACCAAATGCAGATATTTTTCAATTTGATGAAATAATTTACAAAACCAATATTGAATGGGTTGATAATTTAACAGTAACCAAAAACAGTCAACTTGGCGAAATAAAAATGAAAAACGAAAAGGATGCAAATTTTGAAAATGAGTTTTCAAATAAACTTCCGATTGGAACCAAGATTTTTTCGACCAAAGAAAGAACTGATGTATTAGTCGTCGAAATTGATGGCAAATTAAAGAAATACCTTGCGATTGTTGAAGGATAAAAGAAGATGGAATTTCTATGATTATTTTAAGTCGAGCATGTGCATGCTTCGTGAAAATCGACCTAACCTTTATTTTGCTTATTTAATATTCGTATTTCAAAAGTAAATCCGCTACTCCTTTGAAGGCGCTTTTTTCTTATTCAGTACGAGCTTCATACCCGCCTGTCCTTCTGCTCCAATAAACAACTCGGTAATCGGTCCGCTTTTCACAATGCCCGTGACATGCAATTCAATGGTATCCAAGTTGTAGTCCGTCATGTCTTTTACCAGTTCCTGAATTTTGTCCAGCGATACGGGAAATGCTTTCGTTAAACTCGTGCTTTCCAGATGGAATTTGCCTTTTTCTTTTTCATCTTCTTCGATAACCGGCAAGTAAAACTTCAACTCTTCATGATCCGCCATTTAGAACGCCTCCTCTGTTTCTTACTTTCTATAAAGCAATAAAACCAGGATCTTACAGGCAACATACCCGTTCTGCGGCGATTTAATAGCTGTTCCAAGACAAAATAAAAAAAGCACTCCGCAGAGTACTTTTTATTTTTTAGCTGGTTTGCCAGGTTTAGTCGACGCTTTATTCATCTGAGACATCATTTGATTGATTTTTTTCTGAGACGGTTTTTGTCCCATTTGCATCATCATGATTCGCAGCATTTCTTCATTAATTGGTGGGTTGTCTTGCAAATATTTCATCATGTATCGACGTGCGATAAAGAATCCAAGTGCAACACCTGCGAGTAAAGCCACGATAACGATTACGATCCAGATCCATGTATCCATTCTTGTTACCTCCTTCGTGTTGCGTAAATAAGTAGTGCACCACAATGGATTATACTATAAAAAAAGATTCATGACCATAAGGAGGATAATAATTAACAGAAACTTCGCTTAGAAAAGTCGTTTCTGAGCTTTCCTAAGTATAAATCCAGGTGTTTACGGCAAAAAGAACAAAAAAATGGAGGCATTAGCTGCCTCCATTCTCCCACTTAGTTTTCGTTGATCAAGTTTTTCACTTTGCTTGCTACGTTACCAGCTGTAAAGCCGAACTCTTCCATAATCCGTTCGCCCGGTGCACTTGCCCCGAAACGGTCGATGGCCAAAATGTCGCCTTCGTCGCCTGTGTAGCGGTCCCAGCCGAATGAAGTACCGACTTCAATAGCGAGACGCTTTTTAACTGTTTTCGGAATAACAGATTGCTTGTATTCTTTGTCTTGTTTTTCAAAACGGTCCCAAGATGGCATTGACACAACAGATACAGCAATGCCTTCTTCAGCCAATTGCTTCTGTGCTTCTACAGCCAAGCTCACTTCAGATCCAGTTGCCAGCAATAGCGCTTGTGGATTTTCAACAGGTGAAACGACGTATGCCCCTTTTTCAACACCGGCTTCAGCCAGTTTTGCGCTGTTTTCTAGAATTGGCAAGTCTTGACGTGAAAGTACCAATAAAGTTGGTGTAGTTTTAGCTGTTAACGCCAAACGCCACGCTGCTTTTGTTTCATTGGCATCTGCAGGACGGACAACGCTCAAGTTCGGCATTGCACGAAGAGAAGCCAATTGTTCGACCGGTTCATGCGTTGGGCCATCTTCCCCTACGGCTACACTGTCATGCGTGAAGACATACGTTACAGGAAGACCCATCAATGCAGCTAAGCGAATTGCCGGACGTACATAGTCGCTGAAGACGAAGAACGTTCCGCCAAAGACATGCAAACCGCCATGCAAAGCCATACCGTTCATCGCAGCGCCCATCGCGAATTCACGAACGCCGAACCAAATGTTGCGGCCTTCAGGATGCTCCGCGTCAAAGTCACCAGCGCCTTTGATGTTGGTTTTGTTAGATCCTGCCAAATCAGCGCTGCCGCCAAAGAAGGATGGAACCGTTTTCGCAATCGCGTTGATCATCTCACCTGAAGACGAGCGCGTTGCTTGTTTTTGGCCAAACTCGTATGTTGGGAATTCAGCATCAAAGTTTTCTGGAAGGTCGCCGCGAATTGCTTTTTGCAATTGCTCAGCCAATTCTGGATGTGCCGATTGGTATTGTTCGTAAAGTTTGTTCCACTCAGATTCAGCTTTAGCGCCTAGTTCTTCGGTTGCTTTTTCGAACGTTGTGTAAACTTCATCAGGCACGTGGAAATCTTTGTCGAACGTCCACTCATAGTATTCTTTAACCAATTTCATTTCATCTTCGCCAAGCGGTGCACCGTGAGCATCAGCTTTACCGGATTTGTTTGGAGCGCCGTAACCGATGACTGTTTTCACTTCAATTAATGTAGGTTTGTCTGAAGAGTTTCTAGCTTGTGCAATTTTTTCAGACAAATCGTCTAATTCATTGCCGTCATCTACGCGCAAGTAGTTCCAGCCGTAAGATTCAAAACGCTTTTGCACATTTTCAGAGAAACTTTTGCCAAGCGGCCCATCCAATGAAATGTCGTTGCTGTCATAAAGTACAACCAGTTTGTTCAATTTCAAGTGACCCGCAAGAGAAATGGCTTCCCCGGCAACGCCTTCCATTAAATCGCCATCTCCGCATAATGAAAACGTGTGGTGATCAACGATATTCAAACCTTCTTTATTGTATGTAGCCGCTAAATGGCGCTCAGCCATAGCCATGCCGACTGCCATGCCAATTCCTTGTCCTAGTGGCCCTGTTGTTGCTTCAACGCCAGTCGTGTGGCCATATTCTGGATGTCCCGGTGTTTTTGAATCCCATTGACGGAAATTCTGGATTTCTTCCATTTCTAAACCATAGCCGCTCAAGTGAAGCAAGCTGTATAAAAGCATTGAACCGTGTCCTGCCGACAACACAAAACGGTCGCGGTTAAACCAATCTGGATTTTTTGGATTGTGGTTCATGTGTTTAGTCCATAATGTATACGCCATTGGAGCAGCGCCCATTGGCAATCCTGGATGGCCAGAATTTGCTTTTTCGATAGCATCGATGGAAAGTGTACGAATTGTAGTCACTGCAAGTTGATCTGCGTGGGTTGACATAGTAACATCCTCTCTCAAAAAAAAATATTATTCATTATTAGTTTAGTCAACAATAGAAAAGAATACAATGAAAAAGAGAATAAGTAGTTAATTCAAATACTTATTCTCTCGAAGATTTTTGACCTTTTCCGGAGTTACATCGTTTCCGTTCGGATCAATCACTTTTACATTTTCAATTGTGCCGCGCATTGTTTTGCGGAAAGTCTGCAAGTATTCCTCACGCAGCGCGGATTGCTCTTTTGCTTCTTCTTGCGATAATCCAGCAGTTTTTGACTTCCGTGACAGCTGGCTTATGCGACTTAATTTGTCTGGCGATAACATAGACATCCACCTTTCTTCTGTACATATGGTACAAAAAAAGTCAGGTTTCTGCAACGTTTTAGTCTTTCATCAGCTGTTCGTACTCTTTATAGCGGCGATGGACGGTTGCTTTGCTCGCCTGATAGCCAAAGCCTTGAAGCGTTACTGCGATTTCGCTGAATGTCAGGCCATTGGTCTTCAAGCTGACTATTTGGTCAATCGGCAAATCCAGGCGCTCCCGTCCATCCGGATTGCCTTTGCCTTTTAGATTTTTTTCCGGTTGATAGCCATTTTCCACAGCGCGCTTCATGCCCCGCTTAATTTTGGCATTATGTATTTTGCGCTGGTATTCTTCGACGATCGCCAGAATTTCGAGAACCATATCGTCCATGTCATTTAATGCGATGGGTCCCCGGTCTGATAGCGTGTAAACTTCCACACCGTATTTCTTCATCACATGCAGCAGCGCAATGCGGGCATGGCCCCGCCCTAAACGTGTTTCGTCTTGGACGAATACCGCGTCGACTTGCTCGGTTTTGATCGAATTCAGCATCTCGAGCAGCCCTTCACGGTCCATTTCATAGCCGCTGTGCTGATCGGTAAACACAGCATCCACTTGATGGCCTTGTTCAAATGCAAATTTCATCAGTTCCTCTTCCTGTCTCTCAAGTGAAGATTCCTGAGTATCTTTGGTCGTGCTGACACGGCAATAAATTAATGCATTTTTTTTCATTCAGTATCACCTGCAAATTTAGTGGTCTCATCAGGAGCAAATTTTAATTGATCGCTGGGAATTTTAAGAGATTGCCCTGCAATAATTTTAGAAGTAGAAAGATTGTTTTCTTTCATAATCTCTTCTATCCATTCGTGATGGGGGGTTGTGCCGCTGAACGATTCAGCTAAAGTCCAAAGTGTGTCGCCTTCTTCTATTTCAACTTGGCTCATTTGCGCACTATTAGTATTATGGGACAGAATTGCGTACAAAGTAAATGCCACAATTAAAGCAAAAAACGCGATTAAGTAAAAGTTTTGTCGAATGATTGTCAAATTGATCGCCTCCTGAGAATGTATGTTCGGAATGTATGTTCTCATAATAAGGCGAACAGGTGTTGTTGTCAAGAATTAAATTCGAACCTATGTTTGCATTTCACAGCCCGAGTTGGTATACTATTGGTAGAAATTAAGTAGAATTACTCAAATGAGGTGAAACTGTTGAAAAAAGTATCCAAGCGCCAAGAAGATATTCTGACATTCATAAAAGAAGAAGTTCGCTTAAAAGGCTACCCACCGTCCGTACGTGAAATTGGCGAAGCAGTCGGTTTGGCATCCAGTTCGACCGTACACGGCCACTTGGCACGGCTTGAAAGCAAAGGCTTGATTCGCCGCGACCCAACAAAACCAAGAGCAATTGAAGTAATCAGCACTGACGAAGCGCTTATTGATAAAAGTCCAGTTTTGCATGTGCCGTTAATCGGTAAAGTAACCGCTGGTATTCCCATCACAGCTATTGAAAATGTGGAAGAATTCTTCCCACTGCCCCAGAGCTATGGTACAGAAGATGATCATATCTTCATGCTGGAAATTATGGGTGAAAGTATGATTGAAGCCGGCATTTTAAACGGCGACTATGTCATTGTTAAACAGCAGCAAACTGCAAATAATGGTGACATCGTCGTAGCGATGACGACTGAAGACGAAGCAACAGTCAAACGTTTCTTCCGCGAAGAAAGCTATTTCCGTCTGCAGCCTGAAAACTCATCGATGGATCCTATCATCGTTGACCAAGTTTCCATCCTTGGTAAAGTTGTCGGCGTCTACCGCCAGATTCACTAAAAAACACCGGGAGCAGTCTTCCCGGTGTTTTTTCATTGTATTATTATTATGTAAACTTTTCATTATTTGAGTTTCACGCAGCTGAAAGCCAAAATAACCGGAATTCTTTTTCTTCTATCAAACTCGCCAACATCCTCGAAATGCTGCCGCTTTGGCATGCCCTCTTGAAGTCCTGTAACGCTAAACCCTGCATTCGTTAATGCTGTAAAATAACTTTCGATGGTTCGATGATGCTTGACCACCACTTTATCAATCCAAGGCTCTTGCCGTTCGCCTTCATTAAAATAATCATCCACTATCCAGTTGCTTCTTTTCTCTCCAGACTTTTTGCTGTCAAAAGCACTGGTTGTCAGCGGATGCTGGACGCTAAAGACAAAGGTTCCTTGCGGCTTTAACGTCTGGTAAATCTGTTTAAACAGCCGTTCCACATCCGGCAAATAGTGAATCGCTAAGCGTGAAGCCACAATATCGTAGCTCTCTTTTGGATAAGCGAAAGTTTCCATAGTAGCCAAGCTGATGCGCGCATTCAGCCCTGCTAGATTTTCTTTTGCCAGCCTCTCCATCGCCCGAGATCCTTCTACGCCGTGGTACTGATTTGCGCCCGCTTGAAGAAGCTCTTTGCCAAAAGTGGCGTCCCCGCAGCCTAAGTCCAGTATCCGTTTGTTTTGAAACTCGCCAAGAAGTTCATAAATCACCGGTTTTTCAATACTATTATTGGGGCTGTCAATCCGGTTTCTTCTTTGCAGGTAATTTGCTAAAAAATCCTTTTCTTCGTATGCGCTTGACCCTTTGAAATTCATCTAATCCCTCCAGTTTCAAATTGCTTGCTTTGACATATGGGCACAAAAAAGATGCTGCATAAGCAGCACCCGCGTGCAGCTTATCGAGAAAAGTTCTTCTACAACTCGCTGACTTTTATATAATTAACCAAATTGATTGTAATGCGATAAATATTGCCTGTCTCCACATCAGAAATTTCATAAGTACCATTGGAAGGAATTTTACCCAGTGCCGATTCTTTGTCCACAGCCTGGACGTTATGAACAATGGTGTTTCCTTGATCAAAATTAAATTCTACTTGAAATGTTTTCATGCAATGGCCTCCTTCGAATTATTTACTTTGTCTCCGTGAATCAGTCTACCATATTTTATGTGTTATTGCTGTTTGTAAATTTCTTGATACATCAGCACTTTCAGCGCCAGCATTTCTTCTTCACTGAGATCTTCTTCCAATTGCTGAATCACTTGTTCTGCAGACATTGTGCCGTCCTCAATCCCTGACTTCATCTTGGCCAAGTCGGTAATGCCCACTTTTTTAATGACGGTGCCCGCTGCATCATCGCTTGTTTCAAATGGCAAAGCTTCACTTTCTTGTTCAGCCGCCTGAGCCTCTTCAACGTACTCCATCATTTGCGGATCACTTTCAACGTACTCCACTATTTTTTCCATCTGGCCCGAGCTTCGCAGTTCCTCTGTCGCTTTTGCAACCAATCGGTCGGCTGAAAAATCCGGCCCCACTACATAAGCACCAATTCCCGCGAATGAAAAAAATATGAGGAAGATAAGAATTGTTTTCAAAAAACGCATAGCCGATCTTCCCTTCTTTTTACATTATTATAACAGTAGACGCTCAAAAGTGTATAAAGTTACCAAAAAAAAGGAAAACCCCGTTCCCATTTCTTTGCAGAACGGGAGCCGAGATCTTCTTTTTTGTTAAGCACATTCTTTAACTCATCATCGTTTCCGCTGCTCAGCAATCCACCAGTCGATGTGTTCCAAATTAAAAATCACAGTGTCCTGGAACGCTTTGCGGTGCGGAATCTTTCTCTTCGACATCAAATCTGTAATCTGCTCTGCAGCCAGCGGATAATTTACTGACTCCAAATACTCAATAAGACTTGGAAGTCCTTGGATTTTCCTCAATTTAATCCCCTCCCACAAAATCTTCCTTCGTTAAAAAGGAAAATTCAGTATGAGTTATTAAACATATTGGCTGCACTTAATTATAACCCGAAAAATTCTCCTGTAAACAAATTAAGCACTGAAATTTTTACTGAACTTTACAGATGTTTATCAACTTTATAATGGGAGCTGTTGCTGAAGATGCAGGTTTTGGGAGGTTGTATGGGCTTTTATTAGCATAGTTGGGGTTATAGTATTTCTCCAAGTAAGAGTTTTCTTAATAAATTAGTTCTTTCAAAACTTATATTCATTTATGTAAAATATTGCGTATTCCAGTTACAACTTTTTGTTAACGAAACTTCTATCCTTTGTATCCGTACTAGTATTAACAAGTTTTTATACGAGGAGGTAATTCTATGGGTGCTACAGTCATCCCTGCATTGCTAGTTATCTTTTTAGGCCTCTATGCTTTCACATCGAAAAATAAAAATCAGACTCAGAAATAAGGAGGCAATTTTTATGACGGATGATAAAGAACTCTCAGAGAACAAGAATAAAAGCAATAAGCGTGAAACAAATATAGGTGTTGGTATTGCCTTCGGGGTAAGTATTGGATCTGCTATTGGGATTGCGATAGACAATTTAGCTATCGGCCTTGCTATGGGTATGGGATTGGGCATTATATTCGGGAGCGCTATACCTCTCAAAACAAAAAAATAAGAGAGAAAGACGGTCTGAAAAGACTGTCTTTTTCTCTTTTTGTATCGCTTCCTATTACACTAAACTGGAATGATTTTATTACTTGAGATCTATTTAACTTTTAATAGACCCCCCAACCTCGAAAGCTTCAAAAGTTTGACTATAAATATATTTTCAAGTATTGCTTTCTTTCTAAAGGGTGGACGCTTGTGCGAATTATATACTCGGTCTTTTTAAAGATTTTCATAGATTTTAAAACTTGATCAGTCTAAAATTATTAAACTCTACTTTATTTATTGATGTATAGTAATAGATGAAAATTGATCGATAACAATAATCTTGTGTGCTCATAATATATTTCAATCAAAATAAGTTTCTTCTATATAGTTGGCTGATGAACTCGTGTTCGAACCGTTATATCCCGCTTTTAACTACGTAGTATTCAAGTTGTATTTAGACGTATCGAACTTTCAATGGCCACATCTTTATTCCCCGTCTTTCTCTCAAACTGCCACATGTCCTTGAAAACTTCTTTCGTTTTCAATATACGCAGCCACTCCTTGATTGCGTTACTCAGCTTCTCATCTTTCATTCTCAACGTGAACCAATTCCGGGTTACCAGTCTAAAATTTATTAAAGTATAACTCCGGACAAAATGGTTTGCCTATTTCGTGATCAAGCAAGTCATCTTCGTCTTTTACCCGAGTGGGATTTCAAATTCGCTTCCATTCATGCGAAGAACGTTTATGCAATCGATCAATGATACCATTCTCATGTCAGTGCTTCATGATCGCAATGACAGATACGCCTTTATTCAAGCTGATTGGAAGCGCGAACTCCTGTTCATCCCATACTTTGTCACGAATTGTTTTCGAATTCATCGCTTCTGAGTGCTTAAACGGATCAACGATAATCAGCAAATCCGCACTCTGTCCGGTAATGAACCCTCTAATACCATTTGACATCATACAGTCACCTATTTTTGCTACATTCTAGTTACTTTGGGACGCATTGACTTGAGATAGGGAAACGTCAAAAAGCTCTGGAGCACACTCTTCTAACTTCGTCCTATTTAAACATATGAACTTCTTGACCAATCCATATGACTAAGCAGCAGCGATGGTAAATACGCTTTGCTGGATTCTTTGCCAGATAGTAGCTTGGGAAGCTTTCAGAAATCGTCATGCTCTTCCCGTTTTATGAGTGCGTTTATCACATGGCATGACGTCTATAACTGCGGTCAAAGGCCACGATCTACGTAATCCAGAGTGCTAACACAGCAGCATTCAATTTTATCGACATGTTCTTCCTCCTCTCGGTATTGTGCTTTGTATGAAAATGATAGGTTCTTTCCTGACATAACCCTTTACTACTTAAGCACTGACGGTTTATTAGCCTGAAATTATTTATTTTATTTCCCTTCTCTTTTCTATATACATTTCTGGTACAATTTTGAAAAGAAAAGGAGATGAAAAGATTGAAATACAAAAAAAGACTTCTTTACCTACTCGCTATTGTTTTTGGATTCTGTCTTTATTGGTATTACAACTTCCCATACTATGAGCAAAAAGCAGAAGAACGAACCACCGCTTATTTAAAAGCACAAGGCGCAGACTCCGAAACCGTGATGAAAAAAGTATCACAAAAAAGCAAGCAAGGTTACTGGGAAGTTATCTATAAATTTGAAGATGAGCCCGATATGCATTACGAGTACACGTATGATCGATCAGAGGAACGATTGATGTTAACGGTCTTACACTCACCGGGTTTACCCGATGATCTTATAGGTGGTCGTAGCATAGAAAGAGGGATGGACTACCCAAAGCTAACTTATGACGATTCGCCTTGGATTACTTTTGATGAGCAGGGAGTGCCGGTCAACAACTGATGCAGCCCTCTTCATCAGTTGTTCATCCCTTTTCTTACTTCCTGGCGAATTTTCAGTCTAAGTAGATCACCAAAATTTAGATTTTGCAGCGGCCCCTCGCTCGGCCCCTGAGTTACGCCTTGGTGGGAAAGTTCCTTAGTCCAGTTCCGTCAGATATATTCTTTTAGATTCTGGCTCTTTATCATTCACCAATTCTCCTTCGATTTCTCAATATTTTGGTGTAGTCTATTATTCTTTAGAAAAATTTGGTAACATTTTCACTCCTCATGAATTTAGAAGGGAGAGATACACTCCCCCTTCTTCATTTCTTTAATCTAACGGTTCGTCATGAACACTTTGCTTCTTTGCCTTTTCTGGTTCATCAGTCATGGGTTCACGTTCTTGATCAAATTGTGGTGCCTATAACAAGTCGTAAATCCTTGCCTCCACAAAAATGTTCGTATCGTGCGGAATGATGTCCTTGATGTTCCGTCCGGTCTCCTCGTTATAAGCTACTTGTTGCTAAACCTCCACACTGATTGTAAAATAATTCCACATGTACTTCACTGCCGTTTCCTTGACTACTTTTTCATAAATTGCTCATTACTTTCGAGAACTATCTACCCCCTTTTAAATCAAGATGATTAAAATTAGGCAAATAAAAAAACCGCTGAAGCCCAGAGCTTCAGCGGTATGACTATTAATACATTTTCAAGTATTGCTCGCGTTCCCAAGGATGTACACTTGTGCGGATTGTATACCTGGTGTTTTTATGCGTATTTACATATGACAAAGTACTGATAAATCAACGTTCTTAAAAGTCGGCTTTGTTTATTTATGTTTATTTGTAGTTGGAAAGTTGGGCAAAAGTTGGGCAAATTTTTAAATGCTTGTTGGGCAAAATGAAACTGCTTCATTTTAAGTTCCTTCTATATAATAAGCTTAGAATCAAAAATTATTTAGTTATATCTTATTTACCTACATATGGTTTTAAAGTTTTGAGCAAATGTGCGCTCAAAATTTCTTTTTGTGCAAGAATGGCTTGCCTTAAGTAGTCACCAGTATCAACTATAGTACCCTTAGAGCTGTAATTTAATCTTGAATAATGAAGGACATTTTCTTGCTTAATTTCCCCTTTTTGACCAATATAGGCCAAGTCACTCCTATTCATGTCGTAAACACCATTTAACCACTCATTGTCAATAATAAGATTTTTAACATCTGCGCTATAAACTTTATTTACATTCGCATTCCATTGAGTTGTGCTCATTTGACCTCTACGAATTGGCAAAGGGTTAAAGTTATATACACCACTTATAGTTTTCTTTTTAATTCCGCCAGCATATTTAAATTTATCTTTAGTTGGCAGTACCCAATTAGCAGCGCGGATATCAAGATAAACCTTTGAAGAAAGCCATCCGCCAAGTGAATGTCCAGTGAAATACCAGTCATAGTTGCGATATGAAGGAAAAGCTTCATAAATATAGTTTACGAAAAGTTGCGCTTGGTATAATTGTCCTGGAGCTTTTCCTGTAAGTAACGCAGCTGCAGTTTTTGCGTCCTGCGTACTAGGTATACTACTAAATGAGGTGTCAGTGCCAGCAAAAGAAATAAATAGTTTTTCACTTCTTGGAGCAACTACTGCCATTGCTTTAAAACCTGTGCTATCCATAAATCTTTGATAACTTCCAGTTGAATCGGTACTCATAGGATGGAAGTTTGCTCCATCTCTTCTATCGTTAGTAACTGCAGAAATAACTGAAAATTTCCCAGCACCATGAGCCGCGTTAATTTTAGTTGAAATTTCATTTCTTTGTGTAAAAGTATTTCCTTCAACTCCATATACCAATCGAGATAGATCGTAATACAGAAGATTGTAGTTATCATCGAAATCTGCATCTGCTTTCTTCGGTGATAATCCAAGAGATGATATAACTAATACAACCGTTAGCATAAATAAAATAACCTGTTTTCTCATTTCCCTATCACATTCTTCCTTTATTATTTTTAACCCTATTTAGTATAATATTTACATTATAGAAATACAATGCCATTTTGAGATTTACAAATAATTAACAAAATACCCTTTTAACTATTTTAAGGAGTCAAAAGGGTTAGAATACATATGCAACGAGTTCATGTATTCTATTTAAGTTCCAATGACCGAACGATTAAGGCAACAACTTCTGCTTTGGTTGTCGGTTTATCTGCAAAGCTACCATCAGTAATTTTAAGCTTTTTACCAATTTCCCATTCACGTTCTAATGATTTAGGTGGTTGTGCATCTTTTTTATAGACTACTTCGTCGTCCTCGTTAGGTTTAGGTGAAGCAATGGATACAGAGGGTTTAGGTGTAGCAGGCTTAACTACTTGCAAAGGTTTTTCATATTCGAATTTAAGGCCGTACCAATTGCACGCAACGCTTGCTGCCACCTTCCCGCAACGCTTCCGGTAGTCTGCAGTGAGCATCCGTTTACGCGCTTCATTGTTCGTGAAGAAATCCCACTCAATCAATACAAAGGGCGCTTCTGTCTCACGGAGGATTGCAAAGTTTGTCCAGTCTCCTACTTTACTCTCGAAAATACCGCTGCCCCAAATTGGATAGCCAGGAAACTCTTTCTTGTATGCAGCAAGGAGCATCTGCGCCAATTTCTTGCCGTTTGCAGAACCTTTCCAATAAAAAACACCAAAACCTTTTACGTCCTTATTGCCATTTGCATTCCCATGGTGAGACATTCCGATTGATGTTCGATCCTTGCGATATTCCACGTTGTACGCGTTCGCCCGGGCTGTAAGCGAAACATCTTTCCCTCTGCTCGGCTGTGCGCCATACGTATTTATTTTGCCCTTCAGCAATTGTTCTACTTCATCACCCACAGCGGCATTAAAGTCATGCTCTGCCATTCCCTGTACACCACCGGTTGCGTGTATGCCTTTACTTGGCGGCCACGTGTTAACACCATGACCTTTATCATTCAATAATTTTGCCATCTTAGAATTCCTCCTCTTCCCGTTTATTTTCGCGCTGCTTCACCAATTCAAAAAGGCCGGTAGCTGCAAGACCTGCCAGACCACCTGCCCATAATCGATTGATATGATCCAAATCAGTAAAATTCTGTCCTGCGAAACCGACTGCTAATCCAATCAGTAGAGCCAAGACCGGGATGTAATTTGTCGGTATATTAAAAGCTTTTTTAAACATTTGTACAAGCCCTGTGATGATGGGTGCCAACATTGATGCAAAAAATAATACTGCAGTCATTATGGGTTCCTCCTTTTATTTAGAAGCCGTGTCCAAAAAATGCAAAATGATTGGTGTAATTGCGACTAACCCTCCGCCGCTTAACATGCCGATAAATGCAATCGAAACCTTTTCACTTTTGCTTAGTTTTCGCATGGTGACTTTCTCCTTGCTTTCCATTACTTTGCCGTCAGTTGCGAAGTAATGATTGACGAATTGATTTAACAGATCCCTCGTGTGTTGGCCATCTTTTAAAACAGTCAGCTCCATGCTGCTCTGAGCAGTCCGCACAGCTGTCAATTCAGTCTTGACTCCCTGAATCTCTGACTTCACTTCTTTTATCTCGCTTTTTGTATCATTTTGAATGGTTTCTACTTTTTCTAAACGAGGCAAAATATCTTCTTTAATTAACAAATCATGTTCCTCTACCGTTTTAAACATAGAACCCTCTGGCATATCTCAATCCACCTCATCTCTCATTTTAATTCCAAATAACCATTTATATTGACCTGCATAAATTAATTTGATATAGTTCTTTATATTCATAAAAGGAGAGTGAATAAGTGGATCCCCTAACGAAAAAGTTTATTCAGGCCCATATACTCTATCTACAAAACCTAGATGAGAAATCTCTATCTGAAGAAATTCTGCAATACGATTCGCTCTATGACCACATGCACGCGTATTTCTTAACTTTAGGATTGAGCTCAGATGATGCAGGACGAGTCATTGATGATTTTCGTGGAAAGTATGATATTTAGAACATAGAAAAAAGAGCGCCCGATTGGATGCTCTTTGATTATTCTATAACTGTTTTTTTAATAGATACACCACTGTGTCGGCTTGCTCGGTTATTCCTTCGTCACCTCTAAATTCCGTAGGCACCGAGTCTACAACTTCCCAACCATCTTTTCCTAACACATTTAAATCTTCAACTAAATTTTCTTGACTTCTCGCTGTAGCAGCAGCATTCCAATTGTATGTTTTATATTCCCATCTCATACCATCACCTCTTCCTTTCACCAACATTCGACAAAAGGAAGGAAAGTCCTTTAATTTTCGTTACGACAAATTATGATCCAACTACATCATAAGAAAAACCCCACCAAAAGGTGAGGTTCAATTGTTCATGCTAATTACTGAATTACAGCTTGGGTAACTTCATCTTCATAACCCTCAGACTTAAATGTCCAAGTCCATGTCCCATTAGCAGCATAGGAAGCACCTGAAGTTAATACACCAGGTTGTGACCGGTCTACTGAAGTTATAAATTCAAACGGAGTTCCATTGTCAATACTAAATGTGATTGAAGTAAGATTTTCTCTCCAATCAGCATTATCTGAATCAAGACTGAAATCAATAGTACCATTGTAATTCTGATTTAGTGCTGTTACAGCCGGCGCTTCTTCTAATACTGGTGTTTCTGGTTCGCTATTCTTGTCTTATACCTTCTCTGTCTCTCGGTTTTATAACAAGCCTACACCGCACAAGCGACTTTCATCGCATACGGCGTGCCATCAGCGTAGTTCTTCTTGCTTATTTCCCCATTTGAGTATAGCAACAATGTTAGTAAAAGGGAATAATATGTTTTTGATTTATTATTCATTTACAAGATGCTCTGCTTCCAACTGAATCAAAACCACTTTCACCTGTGGCTGAATCGTTGCCGGAACCTTTGCATATGTTTTAAAACCTTTAATTATTAATGTAGCGTAAATAGTAGCCAAATCGTCCATCTCCTTTGTTAGTTTGCAGGTGTAATAGATTCGCTTAAATCGATTCATCCAGAATCGCCTGCACTTCTTCTCGCAGGTTTTCGGGTACGTCCTCGATTCTTTTTAATCCTTTTTGAATGAGTGTCGCGTAAATTTTCGCCATTTCATAAACCTCCAAGCATCATTTCGTATAGTTCCGCTACTGCCATCATCGTGCTCGTGTTCTCATCCCCCAAACGAATATTGGTTTCGTACATCTCTGTCATAGCCAGCATATTTAAAATACCTTCTGTCTTTAACTCCTCGATTTGCCGGTCTTTTTCCGCCATTTGCTCTTCAACCGAAGGCTTCTGTGGTTCTTGTGGCCAAGCTTCTTGCAACGCCGATACTCGTGCTTGAAATTCTTCAGCCGTTTCAAACGTTTCGAACGTTTCTTCTTCAGAAATTTGAACACCCTTTAAACTTCCGATGATAGTTCCGGCAATTCTTCCGTCTTTAATCCTAATAGTGTGCAAGATATATCCCTCCTCTATAGGTATTAGTCCATTTTGATGTAACAGACAGCACCAGAACTCAGACCAGCAAACGTTAATCTGGCTGAAGTTTCAAATTGGATAGATGGTATGGGCGCCCCATTTATATCCCCTGCAGATGAAGAGTCTGCCCACGCCGTTGGCAAGCTGAAGTTTACTCCGTCAATGGTTAAAATAGCATTCGGAGATTGGTTAGTTCGGTTGATGTGACCAGCAATAATTACTCCTGAGCCAGTAACATTGAAGAGTGTTTGAGTGCCTGATAAATTCCTAGCATCTAAAGAGTGAACAGTAATTTCTGCTAGATTGTTGAAGTAACCTCCTGGAATTACTGGAAGCTGATTTTCTGGAATTAAACCGTTCGATCCTAAGGTAGCAACGCCCAACGCAACACCTTTCTCATTGGTAGGGATCGCTGCATTTGCTTTGTCCATTGCTGTTTTCACTGCTTTTGGTGTGGCCGCTTTTGTTTCATCTATACTGGTAACTTCGGACGACAACTGTACATGGCCAACGGCTGTCGTCGACGCACCTGCTGCTGTGTGGTTCTCAAAATCTGTTTTGCTTGCCTGTTCGACGTTCGCAACATTGCCGAGCCCGACCTGGCTTTTTGTTACCTCGTGAGGGTTGGTTTTTTTCCCTTCGTGGATATCGACTTTTGCCTGGGCACCTGCAGTGGTTTCGAAGTGTGTCCACGGTGTCCAAGCTGAATCAGATGTAGCCCCTGTTCTGGATCTTGTGTACATATTACCTGTATACACCCTCGTAAATATTTGAGTAGGCAAAAGGTTATCTAGTCTATTTAATACAAGTAAGTGCCCTGCGCCCGAAGTAGGTGCATTAGTTAAAATGCCACTACTAAAGCTGTAAAAACCCGGAACAACTAGATTATTTAAGTCTGACCCACCGGCTAAGGGTACGCCGCCAGATATGCCAAAAGATTTTACCCATGTTCTTATAGCTTCTGCTTTTTCATCGGCGCCTGCAGGAGTTTCTTTGGTTGCCAAGGCATTAGTAACCGTTGCGGCAAAGTTAGGGTCGTCTCCCATCGCTTCAGCAAGTTCGTTCAATGTGTTAAGTGCTCCAGGAGATCCGTTTATCAATGCAGCAATTGCAGCATCAATTTTTGATTGAGCCCCACTAGGCGTTTCCTTAGCATTCCAGGAAATTCGTTCAGCTGCTGTTATATGCGCAACGACATTTGCTACATGCGTGTCAAATTCATTTTTCGTTGCCTGCTTTACGTTGTCAACTAGCGATAAACCGACCTGCGATTTTGTAACTTCATGTGGGTTGGTTTTTTTCCCTTCGTGGATATCGACTTTTGCCTGGGCGCCCTCGGTCGACTCGAATATTTCCCAAGCTCCCCAATCAGTTGCTTGATACTGCCAGTATCTTATACGATATTCGCCCCCACCAAGTGTCTCGCTGTAGGGTGTATAAGTTTGATACGTCCCCCCATTAGAGGCAAAAGACCGATAGGTTGTAACAGTCCCGTAGGATAGCCAACTACCGTTTGCCACAGATGGTCCGACGAATAAAACCGAGATGCCTAAGGGATAAGAGTTGGCAGGATCTGTCGATGCTCTCACGTAACTCCCCAAGTAGTTTACTTGTGTAGTGTTGACCTGGTGCGGGTTATTCTTGTTGCTGTTATGAGTATCGACTTTTGCCTGTGCCCCGGCTGGAGTTTCCTTGGAAGCTAGCGCATTTGTAACTGTAGCCGCAAAGTTTGGATCATCTCCCATTGCAGCTGCCAACTCGTTCAGCGTATCAATCGCTCCTGGTGCGCCATCAATCAGGGCAGCAATCGCGGTGTTGATTTTAGCTTGAGCTCCAGATGGTGTTTCTTTGGCATCCCACTCCGATTTTTTAGCGAGAGTAACATGAATGCTGGCATTTCCTGTATGTGCTGCAAACTCTTCATCCGTAACTTCTCCTGCTAAGGATCCATCCGCATTTAGCGGTTTTCCAGCCTCATTTAGTTTCGCAATTCCGCCCGCAACGCCAACCCGGTCATTATGGACCGCATTTTCCTGTAGTTCTAACAGTGCTTGATCTAGCAAATAGAACGTCCAGTTGAAATAAGGAGCCGGCGGTTTTTGCTGCGCCTCCCATCCGGTATCCTTCAACGACTGAGGAGGCTCTATTCCTGGAGCATTCCATCCTAATAATTCCTCTTGAAACGACATTCCATGTCCTCCTTTCTATATTGGCAAGTCTTGATTGTTCGAAGGTGTAAAGGCAGCGCCGAGATAGCCTCCTGTGGTCCCTTCGATGTTTGCAAATCCGGCATCAGGATCCGTTTCCATTGGCAATCCACCAAATTGAAAAGTTCCCGTCATTTCGATAGAGGCGACCTTGACTCCAGCCGCTGCCGTTTTTTGGACAATCCGGACAAATTGTTCGGGCGCAATTCCGGACTCGTTAATTTTGGCCAATGGCACTTCAATCATCTTAATGGCTGCCGGTTCTGGCTCGAGGGGATCTCCCCATTTTTCCTGAATGTGAATAGTAGATGGATCTGCATCTAATGCCAGAGAAAGCACCCGAATAATTGTATTGATGTCTCCAGTCGATAAATTTCGAGCGATTTTTGACTTTAACAGGACCCGATACACTTCATCGGTTGCGACACCACGTGGCTGTTTGATGTTTTCACCAATCAGTTCAAGGCCAACGCCTTCGGCACTATCCACGTTTCGCCATTCTTTGATGCGAATGTTCGTCTGCTCGATTTCTTGCAGCTGCTGGGAAAAGATTTGAATGATTTTCCCTAGATTGCTATCTTCATTTTTGTTGAATACGTCAGAGAATCTTTTTAGAATCGAAGCGGCTTTATACAACGATCGTCACCTCGATGTTCTCGCTGTCCGTCTGAGCGACCTGCTGCCGGTCAATCGCAATGTTGCCGTCTGCATAGGTTATTCCATCAGTCGAAAGCTCCAGCGTTAAGTCCTCAATTCCGGACACTTTGAAAATTTGCGAAATCAACCGTGAGTAGATCACATCGTCACCCATATTCAGTCCTGCATACAGGGCACCTTCAGCGTCTTCTCCGCCAATAAACTGGATGAGTGTTTGCTTGATTCGTTCTCCGCCATCTGCCGGAAAAGAGGCATCTTTCGTGATGGCCAAGCGAACGTATATAACAACCTCTTCCGCTCTGGAAAATCCGACTTTATGGTCAAACCCGGCATCGTCTGCTACAAATATTTCGATATCGCCATAGGGTTGAATACCGCCTGCCTTTGTATTGAAGATCGCTTCTGCAATCTCCAAGTCATCTCCACCCAAAACATATGACTGGAAAGAATGCGGCGGTCTTCCATCGGCATCCACGACGTTTTCATAGTTGTCTACGACTGAAGCAGCACGAACGTTTGGAAGCTTCAGTAAGCTCGCACGAATGGATGGAACTGTGGCAGCACCTAATCCTTCGACACTTACCCCAAAGCGCTCCCTGGCTTCCTGGTCCGTTTCCCGCTCACGGCCGCCTGCAGTTTCAATCAGGTTATTCACCGAGTCTACGTTTGCATCCGGATTCACAATTACCTGAATCATTCCAACGCTGACATTGCCAGTGCGCCCCGGCAATTGCGCTTGAATGGTAGCTGTTCCGACCCCTGCTGCATCCAGCACCACACTTTCCGTTGTTTCAAAAAACACGTCAGCAAGCGTGGCCACTTGAAAGCCTTCCGGTACCTCGTAGTTCGCCGTTCCTTGAATCGTGATGCTGCCAATCGAATAGCGGGCCAAGTTACGACGAATGCCACCGAGAGGCAACAGTCGGTCCAGGTTCTTCTCGCTGGCCGTCCCAACAAAGCCGGAATAATATACATCTTCGTTATCTTTCCAGACCAAGGAAAGAAACCAGGCCATGATCATCAGCAGAATGCCAATAACCGATCTCTTCCCGAGCTTGAGGTTTTCGCCGTACAGCTCACGTGCTTTATTTTCTACCTCGTTCAATATTTCATCGTATGTTTTTCGTCGATACCCTTGCTCACTGAGCACTTAGCAGCACCTCGCTTTCTATCGTTTCTCCGCTGCGGATCCGGACACGGAAAAAGATCGAGAGCCTTCGAGACTGACGATCTCTGTTGATCCGCAAATCCTCAATCAGTTCCACGCGTTCTTCCTGGCTGATTGCTTCGATGACGGCCGCTCGAATCTGAGTATCTGTACTTTTACCTGTAACCGACCTGAAGTCCAGACCAAAAGCCGGATCCAAAAACCATTCCCGTTTGTTGGTAGAAAGCGCAATGTATAAGCCTTGGCGGACTTCTTCTATTTCGTCCACCATTAAAAAATCGTCCTGGTCAAAGGCGATATCTCCGGTTGCATCTAATTGGAAAGTCTTCATTGAATCACCCCTATGATGACCGCGCCAGTCAATGGAAATAAGCGGGTTGGATTCGGATAAGCGGGTTGACCGCCCAATACATCATCTAGTTCCCGTTGAGAGAACGACAGCAACACAACGTCCCCAGGCCTTAATACGGGACGGTATTCTTTTACGATGCCATCGACACTAAACCGTTGCGAAAGTGCCGGCACACCCTCCAAGACCGGAAGCGCAATGGGGTCTCGCCCTCTTTCTTTCGTCTTGTAGAGTGGCTGCACTTTCGCCTCTTGGCTTGATTGATCATATGCCAATACTTTCGCCGGCATCGTGGTGTTAATCGATAGCAATATATCCTGTTTAAATTTCCGATAAAAGTTCATGTCACCGCTCATGTGCTCACTTCCTACTGTATCAAGTCTAATTCTGTAACAAACTCGCTCCCGCCCCATCGATGCCGTCCGGAATACACATAAAACTTTCCTTTTGCCACACTTGAATCCAACGTGATTGCATTTGCTGTGGCCAGGCGATACTGCAGCAAGGAAGTGACAGAATATCCGGACAAACTTTCTTCTTCAAATGGAGCAGGTGTCCCCACAAGGCCGCTTTCTTCATTCAAGATGAATGTACTGGCTTCACCGCTATGGACCGGACTGATGTAGGCTTTGCCTTTGCTGATAAAGAAGGTGGTTCCGCATTCTTTCGCTAACCCGGAAAGAGCCTCCACGATTTCCCCATCAAGGGTATAGCCCTTCGCATAGGTCTTGTCTTTGACGAGCTGTACCTTTGCGTCGAGCTTTAAAATGGCCAAAAGATCTTTGATGATCTGCGAGGCTTTTATGTTTTTCTTGTAGGCTTTGTTTAATGTTCTTGCAGTATCTAGCGGGACCGAATCCAACACATAGATCGTGGTTAACTTATTGGCTCCCTGCCGATCCGTTTTCACTTTGGAAATGTAGCCTGATAGAATCACTCCGATATCTCCACGGTATCCGGCATTCAGCACCAGTTTCTGATTTTTCTTGAACCGGTTAATGGTATCGGCTGTCAGGTTGAAGATTTGAATCTCCGATTCATTTGGCTCCACATCGCTGTCGAATGGCACATTAAATTCCAAGTCCAGTGCTTCACTGGTTATGGTCATGCCCGCACAATTGATTTCCGCATATCTTCCGAACAACTTCATTGGTTCATCACCACCAGAAAGACGGTTTCTCCAAGATTCTGGAACGTAACCTGCTGCTCATTGCCGGATTCATCCAGCGGAACGATCGTCGGTGCCGGAAATCGGTCATCATACACGTCTTCAAACAACGGGACGCCATAGACTACTTTTTCTCCGAGGACGAGTACTTCGTCATCTACAATTAGATCGATGGTAAAAAAATCATGTGTATCATTGTAGCGGATCTCAAAAGTAAAAATTTCAATAGGTAATGCCATATCAAATCGATACGGAATGTTTTCTTTTTCAATTGGTAAATGTTCAAACCTCATCTTATTTCACCTTCTTTTTAGACACGAAAAAAAGCGCCATAAGCGCTTTTATCAATCTATATGTTTCCAAGTAACCCCGCGAATTGCGTCGCTAGCAGTTTTTCGATTCACACCAAACTTTTCAGCGATTCGAGAAAAATTCCATGCCCCGGTAGCGTGCATTTTTCTCATTTCCCTTACTTTTTCATCTGTAAGTTTGGCGTTATAGAGCTGAACTCCTTTTCCTCGGAAAACTAAATTGTTATCAAATGAATGTACGATATTCTCTTTTCGAGTTACCCATTCAAGATTTGAAACATGATTATTGCTTGAGTCGGCATCTTTGTGATTGACTTCCGGTTTATTTTCGTCGTTATCAAGGAAGTGATTGGCTACCAATCGATGAATTAATATTTTTTCACGTACCCCATTTTTGGATATCTGAATTCGCCGATAATTCAATTTCATAATTTCCGGCTTTAAAATTCTCTCTGGATATGTTTTGTGGTATGTCCCGTCTTTACGGTATGCTTTTTTCTTTAACGCTCTGACTATTCCCATGTTGCTGATTTCATAAAGTCCTTCGTACCCGTGAATCGGTTTCCAAATTTCCTGCATATCGATAACCTCCCAGATTATCCCCATATAAATTTACGGACAGGAAGGTGGGTGCCTTCTCTTCGGGAGCTACCCTAGTCCGTATAGTAATTATACCATTCTGATGATTATTTAACTCTGAGTTTTACGCCGACAGGTATAAATCTATCCGGATATTTGTTCCACGTTTGCAATTGTTTAACGGTTGAACCATATTTTCTGGATAGATGCCAATATGTGTCTCCTCTTTTCACCAGATGATAGACCTCGGTCTTTTTGTTTTGGGTTTGTTTCTGTCCGCCATTGGTAACAGGTTTGGTTTGCGGGATATAAGTAATCTCCGCAAACCTTACCTGTTTTAATTTCATACTGAAACTGAATCCGTTCGCCATGCTCTTGTCTGCACTGAAACTAAATGTCTCGATCAGCACATTCTGAACTATCTGACGTCCTTCGTACTGCAGTACCGTTCCGTTCTTTTTCCAATCCAGCAATTTATTGATGAGGGTTTGCACCCGCTCCTGCGTAGGACGGACAAGAATGCCGGACAGCAATACCATTTGCGCTTCACTTAAAACATGATCCGTAAGCGATAAGCCTGCCTCTGTCTTATGGCTGGTGACTTCTCCGCCGTGATCATAATCCTCGGTGCTGACATGAAGCTCATATCCTTCCAGCACCGCTTTGCCGTTCAATTCCATTCCTATCCCTCCCTGCTGAATGCCATCTGCCGGTTAAATCGATCGTACAGTTCGTCTAATTCGTCACGCATGGCTCTTTTCAGTTTCTCGATACTTCCTTCATCTGCATTTCCTTGAACAGTAACATGAACTTCTGTATGGAAAACTGCTCCGTTTGAAGATGATGTTCTTGGATAATTACCACCGGCAGCCATCGACTTACTTTCATTGTTGCTGAAAATTTCGGTGCCTTTGTTCAAGTGCATTAATTCCGGACCACGTTCTCCGACCCATGCTGTTGTCGCTTTCTTCAATGGTCCGTTCGTGCCTTTTGCGAATCCTTTTTTCACTTCATAGTGAAGGTGAGGGCCTGATGAAACGCCGGTAGATCCAACGTAACCAACTGTTTGCCCCTTTGCTACTTGCTGGCCAACACTGACTGCGTTTCGGCTATTGTGCTGGTAGCGATGGACTAAATTACCGGAGCGGACTTCAACGAACTTACCGCTCAATGGATGCCAGCTGTTGCGGGTAACGATACCATTCGAGACCGAAGGAATTGGCGTCCCTACAGGAGCGGCCCAGTCCCACCCTTTGTGCATCCGGGAAGCTCCAGGAATTCCCGTATTACGTGGACCCGGTCGGCTCGTCAACTGGAATGGGGCTCCAAATCCGCCACCATTACCGCCAGTGAGCGCAATGCCGCTACTTGATGCAGCAGAGAAAGCGTCCAGTTTCTTCTTCACGAAGCCAATGGCACCGTCCTTGACTTTACCAAAGGCTCCTTTGGCCATGTCTCCAATAAAATTGCCGCCTTCAGGAGATGAGATGCCAAGTGTTGTCATTGCCAAATCCAGCAGCTTACTTGGGTTTTTTACGTAGTCAAATACACTAAAGGCCGCATCTACTACTTTTCCGCCAATGTTTTTAGCTCCGTTATAAAGATCAGAAGCTTTATCGAAAACAAAGTTTTTCGCTTGTGAAAAGAATCCTGAATCCTCAGCCGTCCCGCTATTGTATTGAGGAATTCCACCCACATAGCCTCGGGTATCAGTAGCAGAAAGAACCTGAGTTCCTTTTGGAAGGTTTGCAATGATGTTTTTGCCATTGAACATACCCATCTTGCCATCGGGCGTGCGGATCAACTCCTGACCGGCATTTGAGCCACGTCCATCATTGATCAGAGCGGGACCGCCAGGGTGCGAGCCTTTCCCAGTACCGTTTGCCCACTGAGGAACTGGCCACGCATCGATATGACTTCCTTCAGCTACGCCAATTTTTCCGAGTACCCAGTTGACGCCCCCGATTACACCATTTACGCCTTTACCTAAAGTTGAAGCAAGGGTATTGATTACAGATGTAACACCGGACGTCACTTTGGAAGCCATACTCCCAATGCCTGCTCCAATTCTTCCTGGCAATGCTTTAGCAGCATCAACAATGTTGGTGAAGCGGGTTTTGATCGTGTTGAAAATTTCTCCGAATGTACTGGACGTTGTGTTTCGAATGGAAGTCCATGTATCTCGAATACGTGTGAAAATGTTGCCCACAGTTTGTGTAATAAATATCCATACACTTCCAAACACATTGGTAGTTGTAGTTCTAATGAAACTCCAACCTTGTGTAAATATGAGCTTAATACCTGTAAAAGCTCCTGAAATCATAGATTTAATTGAGTTCCATGTATTTACCAGGAATGTCGAAATGTTTGTGAATACACCTCTAGTTAGTCGTAATATACTTTGCCAAGCTGTTTGGATCGTGATCATAGCTTGGGTGCCGCCACCTCTGAATAGGGAGACAATACCGCCCCATAGATCCGTAAAGAATCCACGGAAACTTAATACAAATGCTTTGACACCTCCGAGTATTTTCCCGAAGAAAGTCAACTGTATAAAGTTCCAAACAAATTCTACCGCTCCAAAGAAGATTTGTTTTACACCTTCCCACATCTTGCCGAAGTCGCCAGTAAACAATCCACTAAATACTTTGACCGCTCCCATGATTACGTTCAGGGCACCGTTAATTACACCCTTGATGTTTGTCCAAACCATTTTAATGATTCCAAGAACAACAGGCATAACAAAATCAATGACCTTGAAGATGCCTTGAAACACATTCGAGACTGCTTCCATAAGTTGTTGACCATCTGATTCCCAAAAATCACGTATCTTTTTAAAGATGCCACCTGCAAATGTCAGAACTGCCTGAAGAGCGGGAATGATGATTGGTGCCAGGTAATTGAAGGCGGCAACAAAGAATTTGCCAATACTTTGTGCGACTGTTTTCAATACATCAAATCTGAACTTTACTTCTTCTACAATTTGAGCGGCAATGGTTTGTACTTGGAGAATTGTCTCCTTACTTAATCCTATCCCTGCTAATATCATTGCCGAATTAGTAGTTCTTCCTTTAAACGCCTCTGTAACACCGTTGATTAAGCTTTTCGCTTTCCCTAAATATGTTTCTGCCAAAACCATACCTTCTTTTATTTTTAAAAAGAAGGTAATCACTTTTAAACCATTTTCTTGGCCAAATGCCTTGGTAATTCGTGATTGAAAATCGACCATCCCTGAAATTGTACCACTGAATAGACCAGGCATTCCTGATAATAAAGCTCCCGCTTTCCCCATTCCATCGTCAATAGCCCTTGTAACGATAGGCATATAAGCGGCAACACCTTTTGACAATCGATTTAACACGGGCAATACATGGTTACTAATCGGTATGACAATCCCCAATTCGATTTGCCGTCCCATCCCTTGCCAGAATTGTCCGATCGACTCATATTTGATATCTGCAATACTCTGCATTGTTTCCTTGGTCATATCGAATTGTTTGCGTGCTCCGCCCATTGCCGCAATTACAGTGGATTCTAAATCTTCGGCTTGTGTACCAAATAATCCGACAGAAATAGCGGTCTTTTTAGCCGGATCTTCTACTTTAGCTATCGCTTGAACCACTGTGTCAAATGCTTGTTTTGCAGCTGGCCCTCCAGCGGCAAAGGTTTTCGTCATTTGAGCGGCATCCATGTTTAAAGCTTGATAGGCCTGTGAACTTGCATCGGAACCATCTTTGCTTCGGATATTAAATTCCTTAACCGCATCGCCGACTTTATCGAGGTTAAAAGCACCATTTTCCAATCCGGCACTGAACGTGTCGAACATTTCATTTCCAGTAAATCCGAGAGCTTTAAATTGAGGCGCGTATTCGTTGGCACTATCCAACAATTCCCCTGATTTATCTAGCCCTTTTTGCGCACCTTGTGCTAAGAGGTTGAATGCCTCGGTATTTGTCATACCAAAGTTTTTCATCATCGTGTCTGCTACTTTAATAGACTCTGGAATTTCAGCCTTGAAAGTATCCCGGTAAATCAACGCATTCTTTGTTGCAATTTCCAGTTCTTCTCCGGCCAATTGCGTCACGCTCTTGGTAGCAGAGACAGCGTCCGCTAAATCATTCCAATCTTCTCCAAAATTTTGAGAATAGAGATTCTCGGAAATACTTTTCATTTCAGCCATTTCTTTAGTTGTTGCACCAGTGGTCACTTGGATGTCTCGCATCGCCTGATCGTAATTGCTTGCGCCAACGATAGCGGCAGCAAAACCTGCTCCGACAGTTGCAACAGCCGCTCCTGCAGCCGCAGCTCCGACAGCCAACCCTTTCATTGCCTTGCCCGCCAAATTATTACTTTTAGCCATCTTGTTAAGCTCTGAGCTACCAGAGTTTGTGAGGCTATTCATTTCCCGCATTTCTCTGTTTAAATCACTCAAAGGATTAGAATCGGCCGCAATATTGACGAGCAAATTACGTATTACTGACATATCCTCCCTCCCTTCTGCAAAGAGCGGTTATCTTACTTGCCATTCATTGCCGCTTTTTCTAATTCGATGTGCCGATCCATGGCAGCATTGACCTCATAAATCTGATGCATGCTCATTCTGATAGCTTCCGAGTAGGTAAGGACTTTCGAAGTGATTGGTCGCCAAAATAGCCAGTTCCGAATCACCTTTTGTTTATACCAAGACTCTTCTTCACCTTTATTTTCCAGTTCTAAGAAAGGAGTATGCTTCTTTTAAAACTTCTTCAAAACCTTCATGTTCATCGAAGTATTCGAAATCCACTTTTGGTTCTACTATTACGTGCTTAAAGATTTCTTCTGCTAATTTTTCATTCGATGAATTACCGCTCTCGTTTTGAATGCGATCCTGAATCTGTGTGAATGAACGTGTACCTGGGTGTTGAAAAGTGAATTCTGTTCCTTCTACTGTTACCTGTTTTTTCGTTCCAATTTTAGCCATTCTGTCGACCTCCGATTTTTGTTTTAAATACAAAGAAGCAGCCCGATTGGACTGCTTCGTTTCTCTGCTTTGTTTATTTTTGTTTAGCTTCATTCAAATCAGTCTTCCGTGTAATCAAATACGACGATGGTATACTCCCGATTCTCTGCTTCCTTGCCATAAGAGCGGGCAGCCGGTCGCTGGATCCGCGCCATTGTGCCACCAGACTTTTCTTTTGGTTCATTGTTATTCATGGCGTATACCGGCACCATCCGTTTGGATTTGGCGATATCGTCCAGGTACTTCACGTAAGGACTTGTTTGCTGCAGTGTGACTGTGGCTGTGCGTACTTCGTCATTCGTTTCAGAAACGACAACATCCCCTGCGTTTGCACCCACTGCGTACGAGAACCCATCTGCGTCCGATTCGAATGTCAGGAACGTCCCATCTGCTAATCCGGTAATGTGAACGTTGTCTACCGTGAGAATTACTTTACTGGAATCATATACTCCTACTGGCATGAATTATCCCTCCTTAATAGCTTACAGAGCCGTTGATTTCCGCTGTGTGGATGGCTCCTGCTAGTTCAAATGTAAATCTGCCGCCTGTGTAGCGGCGCAACGCTCGGTCTTCTGGTGACATCTCAGCGCGGCTAAGGAAGGTCGTTGTGTACAATGGATTGCCACCCTCATCTTCGGCAATGATGCCCTGATTGTAGCCGGTTTTCAAAACGGACAAGACTCCTGCTTCAAGAGTGGAAATTCCTCCATCTGTGTAAGGGATCTTACCGGAGCGGTTCTTGATTTGCTGAACCGTTTGTTCGATATTCGCTTTGATCCAATCCATGCCGTGCATAACGTCGATGTATTCGCCTGAAAGCACTTTGCCTTCAGATGTCACATCGTCCCCTGCTTTCTTCACATATGCATAACCATTCACGCTCTCAATGGCATCAAGGTCAGCAGCTGAAAGCTTCTGCGGGGTAATTCCTCTGAGGGTTTTCCCCTGCCATGTGACAGAACCAACCTCACGAGACCCAACCGCTCCGACAATAGCCGCGTCAATGCGTTCATCATCAGGGTGGACGGCAATAAACGTCCGATCTAATTCACCGAAGCCGGTTAAATCGGTTGCTGTCGGGACCTGAGAACTGAATAATTTCGGCAGGCCGTTTGCAGAAGCTGATTCAACCACTTCCGCAATGTCTACGATGTTCACTGGATCCCGCTCTTCAGCCAGAAGGAAATACCAATCTTGGCCAAGCAATTCCTCTACCAAGTCTGCAGCTGTCGTGCTTTCTCCTACAGCGACTGACTCAGGATCAAATGCAGCTACAGCAAAGCGAGCGGGGCGATTTTCTTGGTTCATGACCGTCTCTGCGATGGCGTACACTTCTGTCGTGTCGTCAAAATCAACGGCAAGACCTTCTAAATCAATGTATTCGGTATAGGGATGACCACCCGTCTTTTCACCCACAATTAATGGCGTGCCAAATCCTACGGTGCCAATTGGTTTCACCGTGCTAATGCGTACTTTTACGTCACTTAATGGCATGTTACTGCCTCCTTTTTCTTATAAAGTTAATTCATCGATACTTTGTTCAGCATATTCGGAGCGGTCGATGTACCGAAGCCTTACGTCAAACCCACGGCGTCGCTCGTAATGATCCTCAAACCGAATGCTGCGGTCTTGGGCTGTCTCAACGTCGATGACAGCAAAACCGGCAGCCTCCACTTCTGCTCGGCCGCTCCGCTCAAAGAAGTTTTTAAGATCCGCACATAAGGACTGTGCAACATCTCGGCTTTCAGAATGAACAGTAAAAGAAAGCGTTCCTTCTTTTTGGTTTTCATACACTTGGAATAAAATCTCGGTAGCTTCATCCACACGTTCCGACAAACTGTCTTGTCCATTACTGCCATTGTCCCGAATGATGCTATATACTATATATGGCCGCGGCGGGATGTCTCCATCATCATCTGCGGGTATCACAGGGATATTCAACTGCTGATAAATCGCTAAAACCAATTGATTTCGTTGGTCAACAGTAATCATGTTTTCGCATCCCCTATCGTTGTCCGCTTGAGAAAATAGATATTGAATCCTGCATAGTAGCTGTATGGTTTGTCTGCCATCACCCGGTAAACCAGTTCATCAATGAGCAGCTGGTCGTTCTCTTTTAGAACCTGTGGTTCTTCCAAGTAAAGCTTCCGGTCCTGCTTGGTATACGTGCCTGCTGTATCGAATTTAAGATCATCATTGGAGAGCGGGAGAATGATACCTTCCATATCCACTGGTTCGGCGGGTATGCCAGAAATCATTTGCCCACCTTTTTCAAAATCCCGATAACTAGCCGATTGAGGAAGATACTGGAATGGCCGATTGTACTCCGCAAAAAGACTGCCGAAATCAAACAACATTAGATCCTCACCACTTTCCAAGTCACACGACGCCTCATATCTCCCGAGTCGATCAAGGGATTTGAAGAGCCTTTCTTTTCAATGGTGCTCTCCGCGTTCGGTGGGTCACGCAAGTCTCTGATTTTCTTTTGAATATCGGAAACGGCTTTGGCACCCACTTGGTCATACATTTGTTCAACGGTCATTTGGAAGTTGAGCACTTTCTTGAGACGGCTTTCCATGAACTTCGCCCAGTCCCGCTCCTTTTCGTCAAATGTCGAACGCATAAAGGACCGCTCCGGAATGACAATGTTTCCAGTCGCCTTTGAAATGATGACACCAAATTCATGGACGTTGGCAATCATCACATAGGATTCGCCAGAACCATCATCTTCACCGAAGATACCAATCTCAAGTCGGTATTTAGTCAGATCATCAATTAATTGCTGCAGCTGTGGGAAGTTGTCTTCTTGCACTCTGATATTCATCCGGTTTTGAGCCATATCAAAGCACCGTCAACTTCAGTGATGGCCGAGCCTTGAACATTTGAAGGATTCTCAAGTATTCCTGACCATACGATGTCGAATCAAGTCCAGGAGCGGCGCCTGCCGTAGCCTGGAACGTTTGAGACAAACCATCAGCCTTTTGATTCACCAGCTGCCGAACATTAAGAGAAGCCATGTGTGCAGCCAAATAACGCGTTGCTTTTTCCCGGTATTCTTTTGAAATCAAAGAAGAGGACACCTCCAATGAGGCATCCTCGATATAGATTTCTAAGTCTTCTGGTGTTACTGCTTTTAAATGCTTGGCAATTGATTGCACTTTAAGAGCTGTTGTTAGAGCATCCATTCAGATCAGCCCCCTCAGTCTTCGTCTTTACTGTTCTTTCCTTGAAGTTCATCAAGCTGCGCCAGGATGGCTTCTTGAACACCTTTTCTCTCATCCGCTTCCGCCCATTCCAGCAACAATTCAGGAGAAAACGTATCTTGTACCAACTTAACGGCTTCTGTCACGTTCATGTCCTTGGTGCTCTGTGCTTTTTCATGGCCTTCGATTTCCTTGTCAGCAATCAGCTTTTTCATTAGCGGATTAGCACTGAACTTCTTCCAATCCGCATCCTTTACATTGTTTACTCCTGGCACAAGCATGACACCTGCAGCATGACGGACATATAAACCTTTATTGTGTACGATCGGCATTAAATTCCATCTCCTCTCACGATTGCCATTGGATAACGCGTCAGGACACCGCCTGTACGCTCTTCAAATGGGACTTTGTAGTTCGGGAACTTGTACTCTGTCGGATGGCGTGTGATATCCATCGGCAAAAGAATTTCGATAACAGAGGGCGAATTATCCAAGATTAAGAAGCAGTCTGTGTCGCCTACGCCTTGTCCTTCCAAATCAGAAGTGGCCACAATGTTTGTAAACCAGTTTTGGCTACGGATGTACTCAAGGATGGTTTTATCCGTATTCGCATTGTACTCGCCTTCCAATGCTTCCATCGCTCCTGGAGTCAAGACCAATGTATTAGCAGTATGGCCAGGCAAGCGGTTCACCAGATTACGCGCTTTGCGAATATCTGTGACAATTTCTTTCCCCGTCTTCTCAGCCCATTCTGTAGCTGTAGACGCTCCTGCATCGACTGCCACTGTCTGAATCCCCTCTGAGTTAACCGCTCCACGAATTCCGTATTTAGGATCTCCATGCCAGATTAAGCGGTTTTCTTTTTCCGCAATCGCACGACGAGCCGTTTCCGCTTTCGAAGCATCTACTGGCATGTTCATCATCTGTGCCTGACGTAATTCCTGAACAGAATAACGGATACCAGCAGCAATCGAATAAAGACGAACCGTTTCACGGCGTTTGTCTGCATCGACCAATGGAATATCATCCGCTCCTGGAGCTAAGATTTTAGCAGCGCCAGAACGCGTCATTACATCGTAGGCATAAGACTCAGCACCTGCAGGGATGTTTGTTTTCATGCCAAATAACGTCCGACCGATTAATTCTTCTTTCTTTGGTTCATAAATGACTGTATCAATTGCTTGAAGGTCCTGCGGACGCATCAACGCATCTTCTTTTAATGTCGGCATCTTTACTTCACTCCTCTTTCTTGGTTAAGGTAGGTTGATTTCTAATTGGGCAAGATCTCCGGCAACAGCAGCGGAGCGGAATCGTGCACCTGGCAAAGCTGTTACGGTTTCAGTAGCGGTTGTGCCAGGGCGGAAGTTGGAAGTTGTGTTATCAATAACAGCTGGATCGCCATTCAAAACATCCTCTTCCACTTCAACCCAGATAACGCCTTGGGTTACGACAGCAACTGGCGTTTGAACGGGATAGTTCTGATCATCGGCATTATTTACCCAGTCATGCGGCTCTTGAGCCAAAGCAATACCTTCAAAAATTCCTCCGGTAAATGGCACGACCGTTTCACGATCCGTTCCGAGCTGGACAGCAATTCCAAATGCAACCAGTGCCCCTCCGCCTTTTGTCAATGCGCTATATGGCTGGTAATTGGCTAATTTCCCTTTTACTTTAGCTTCGGACAAATATTTCCCATATGTGGTAATCGGCATTTCCTATCGCTCCTTTTCTTATTTAGAATTTTGCATGTTCAAACGCTGCTTGCGCTTGTCGTCCAGGCCTGCATCGCCTTTGTAGTCGCCAGTATGCAAGTGATTGTCTCCAGTAGAAGAGAATCCATCTTGCTTCGAACGTTCCACCGTTGCATCATAGAATGCATTGATGTATTCATCCGACTTGCCATCACCTTTAAAGTCCGGCTTCACCTTCTGAATAACTGCTTCTTTGATTTCGCGTTCTTTCTTGCCTGTGAAATCAAATGCATCCCCAAGGAATGAAGATGCCCCGGAAACCAATTCAACCCGCTCCTGAACTTTCTTGTCCAATTCATCTTCAGACAAATTGTTTTTCTTTGCGGCTTCAAGATCTGTTTTCGCCTGCTGATATTCGGTATCGAGGGAATCGTATTTCCCTTGCAGCGTATCCACTGTTTTTGCTTTGTTCTCTGCAGTTTCGAGTTTAGCTTCAAGCGCATCTAAACGTCCTTTTACCGCTGGATCTACTTCATAATCTTTACCGTCAATCTTAAATACTGACATGTTGGTGCCTCCTTCTTTTTTTGTTTCAATTTGCCACGCCGAGCTGTCATTTCGAATACTCACATCGGGACCGGCGCGCCCCTGCTCCACAATCGCAATGTGGTTGATATCAATATTGCGTTGTACGTATTCATAAGAGTCCCCTTTATAGCTGCCGCTCTCGGCGACTACATCTGAGAGGAATCCAATACTAATTTCTCGCTGGTCTCCCGTAATGATTCGCTCAATCAGAGCGGCATCGGTTACGGTCAGCGAAACCATCAACATGCCACTTTCAACGCGGCTGTCTCGGTGGCTTAACCCTTTTGAATATTGACTGTGATTAGCCAATGTCACCGGTTCATTTGGATGGCCGTCTGTGACTGCCTTTGAACGAGCGGAGCGGATGGTTAAATCACTGAAGACATCATCCGGTAGCTTCGCTTCCATTTGGACCGTCCCGTCATTCCGTTGATAAGGAAACACGCCTGGTCGCGTAATGGGGGCATCTACTGTCAGATAACCTTCAGGCGTTTCCTGATAGTCCAGGATCATTACCTTGTCGAATCTTTGTACCTTCACACTTTCTCCCCCCCTTAAAGGCATAAAAATAAACCTCATCCCTCCCGGAAATCAGGTGGATTCGGTTCTTTTTTGGTTTTCTGCAATTCAACTTCTTCAGGAATTTGCTTGAACCATTTATAGTTCTTCAGGTTCGTCAGACTGTATCTAACTTCTGTTGCTCTACATAAGCCGTTGTCATTTTCAAAGAATAATCTTTTAATATCATCTTCAACTACCATTTGCATAGCCGCACGGAAAGTAATTTGCTTGTAAATCATTTTACATCCTCCTCAATTGTCAAATACCGGTTCAGAAACACACCGACAGCGGTAATCTTCACCAGGCAAAACCTTCCGGCCATTAACAACGGGCGGATCATCGTAAGAAAATGTTTTCCCATCCAAATCAGCATGTGAATCTCGAACTCGCTCATCACCTGACGTGCTCCAAGTGAACTGACTCAATCCCATCCCCTTGTGCCGCTCCGCAGTGAGCTGTCCAAATATGGTGCCTATCTGATCGGTAGCAAGGAACTGAGCACGATTCTGAGTCATGCCTGTCTGCGCAACAATCTCGTTGCGCATTTCCTTGGCAGTCAATCCCTTTTTAGCTCCCTGCAGTACTACCCGCTCCACTGCAGTTAGATGGTCGTCTTTTAGCTTGGTAATGTAGCTGACGTTTTCCTGAACTGATGCTTGCATAAAATCAGACAGCTTTTCATTTCCCGAGAGCGGATTAACGGCCATGACTCGTGCTTGTGCTGCTGCGTTCTTTTCGCTTGATCGGTTGAGCAGTTGAATGTTCTGTGTGGCAATTTGAGTAACGATGAATGCATCGAATATGGAATTAGATACGTTAGTGATCAGTACGAAAGCAGCTAAGATGGAACTGATTGGACCATCCGCCCGCTCTTCCAGTGAATCATAGCGGTCCATATCCTTGAGATGTTCAGCAATTTGATTGTCAAAGACATTCAGCGTGTCGCGTCCCATCTCTCTTACGAGCTTTTTTAATGCTCTCTGATACCCAACAACCACTGCATTCGGGAATCGTGTAGGAGGCACTTTCTTAGCCATTCTCAACACGGCTTTCCGCGTACTTTTGATAAACTTCAGCAGCCATTTTCTGTAGTCCCGCTTCATCGCCGGCAAATGCCAGTGTGGTTTCTAATCCATAACGTCCAAAGCGAGTGTCCCTCACTTCATCAGCGGTTAACACACCGTTCGTTATGTAGACATCATCTGTCTCTGCAACAATCTTGCGAATTTCGGCATCTGTTTTGCTATCGACTTCCCAGAGCGGATTGAATTTGATTTCCCAATCAATCGATTCAGGATCTATGCGGCCGCCGAGTTCATCTTCACACCACATCAACGTACGAATCAGCTTCTCTAGCTGAGGCTTCATATCGCTTTCCTGTTGAGCAGCAATTCGGCCGTAGTAGTTCATGACATCGTACTGGGCACCAGCAATAGTTCCCGCTTCCTGCCCTTTAATCACAGACTTAGGCATCCGGGTTCCACCTGCCAACATGTCCCAGCCATAATCAAGCAACTCTTTAATGCCGCCGACACTGGTTGATTGCTTAGTAAGGTCCTCGCCTTTGCCAATGATAGCCAGAGCTTCTGTGCGGAACATGAAATCCATTAGAATTCCCAGCTCTCGCCGCTCCTCTGTGCTCATGTCTTCAATGTCTTCACTCTTATAAACTTTAAAGGTGAAATCATAAAGGATTTGCCCAACACTCCAAAGCGCTGTATCTAGGACAGTGAGAATGTCGTAGATGGGTTCCAGGAGCGGCTGTCCCTTTTTCTCATCTTCCAACTTCCGTGTCTGTGCATGAAGAAGGCGGCTCTTGTGAACCAGGTTCTTTTTGTCCGAGTCTTTGGTACGCGGCAACTCGAACATTTCTACTTTGCCGTACTCGAGTGAAAAGACATCATCATTCGAAATCATGTCCAGCACTTTAAATCCGCTGAATGCATGAAGGTATTCGATCGCTCTTAATTTATCTGTTTCAATCGGATTCGTTAAAGAGAAGTTGTTCGTCTGTTTAACGCCCATACTCATCAGGCCATCACCTGTTAGCCGCTCAAATCGCCACATGTCTTTGAAAGCTTCTTTGGCATTCAAGTTCCGCAGCCGTTGCATGATGGCGTTCTTTAATTCCTCGTCTTCCATTTTCAACGTGAACCAATTCCGGGTCATGTCTTCAGCAGGAATGTTGATGATGTTTTGCACAAGGATATTGCTGGCATACAGAGATTTTAAATCATCAGGTACCAGCACTCTTCTTACACCCGGAGTCTGACGGGTAAGTGCATCCTTCTCGCCTGCCTTGCCGTGCCCTTGCATGAAGTCATTGCGATATTCCTTAGCTCTTTCTAACGTTGTAGCCACTAATCGTCACCCCCTGTTATACATTTTCTTATAGCGTTCCAGCGGATTCTTTTTCTTCGACTGGATTTTGATTAATGCTTGAGTCCCGCTATCCACTTGGTCATCATTCTTGCCGTTCGGGAATGACGTAAATTCTTCGATTAAGCCATTTACCCAAGGCGCTATAGTTGGATGCGGCAAGTAGACGTTCCCTGCTTCCATGAGCGGCGCTACAGCATTTGCTCTTGCCTCTTTCCCACCTTCCGGATTCACGGGAATCAAGCCAGGTATTTCTTTCTCCAGCATCTGAATAACAGCCGGTCCGTTTGCCTTGTCCTCGATGTACTTAGCTTTGGCTTCTGGCCACTTGGAGGTCATGTTGCGGATAGCCTTCATCGTTTCAGGTAAGCTCATCCGGTTGCGGAACTGATCAAGCAGATAGAAACCAGCGTCCCGCTCCCCCCATACTTGGCCAACCACAAAGTCAGCTGTCTTGGTGTCTTTAAACGTGCAATCCCAAGACTGGACCTGTTTGTTCAATATTCGAGGCAGCACGACCACACCTTCAGAAGAAGCAAGGCGTGCCTTAGCTGCTTCATCCGGCACATAGAACTTCCACCAATGGCGATGAAAAATAGCCCCTCCCACAGGGGAAGGGCGTTGCTGATAGAGAGCGGCCCATGTTCTGGAGCCTACTTCTTTCTGTTTCAATTCAGCCCAAAGTTCGTCAAACCCCAGCTCAGGACAAAGCGGTTCGCCTATTTCACGATCGAGCAAGTCATCTTCGTCTTCAGCCAGAGCGGGCATTCGAATTCGCTTCCAGTCATGCGGAGAACGTTCAAGCAATCGACCAATGATGTCATCCTCGTGCCAGCGCGTCATGATCACGATAACCGATGCGCCTTTATGCAAGCGGGTTGAAAGCGTGGATTCCCATTCATCCCATACTTTGTCCCGGATTGTTTTCGAGTTCGCCGCCTCTGAGTTTTTGAACGGATCATCGATAATCAGCAAATCCGCTCCCTGTCCGGTAATAGATCCCCCAATACCAGTTGAGATCATACCGCCCCCCGTCTTTGCTACATCCCAATTACTTTGAGACGCATTGACTTGAGATAGGGAAACGTCAAAAAGCTCTGGACCATACTCTTCTAACTTCGCTCTATTTAAGCGGCCGAACTTCTTGGCCAATCCATCTGAATAAGAAGCAGCAATCACACGCTTTGCCGGATTCTTTGCCAGGTAGTAGCTCGGGAAACTCTCAGAAACCGTCATGCTCTTACCGTGTCGCGGCGGGATTTCAATTAACAGATACCGCTGCTTCCCGTTTGCAATCGGCTCCAGCTCATCTGAAATATATTCGGTGTGCTTGAAGTGTTGGTAATTTCCACGGTGCACATGGACCACGTAATCCCGATAGGAACGGCGAGCTAGTTCCGCTTTGGCTTGTCTAACCAGTTCTTTCCGTTGGTTATCCGTCAGAGTTGGCAAGTTTCCTCAACTCCTCAACAGAGAGGCCAGAGAGATCCAGTCTGCTTTCAATTCCTCCTGAATGCTCAAGTTCTTGCTTGTCACGCCACTGCCCAGGCTTCCGGTTCTTCAGCCAGAAAATCTGAGCGGTCACATCTGGATGCATCTGTTTGACGACAACCTTCGTCACTTTCAACTCTCTGCTTTTCTCAAAGGCATCCTCTTCCATCAGCAGCTGAATCATCTTCACATAATCCCATATACGGGCTTCTCGGCTTTCCAAATAAAAATCTTGTCTCGGGTACCATTCCTCAAAATGGGAATCATTCTTCGAGCTGTTGCATCGAGAGCAGCAAGGAATCGTATTGTCTTTCACGAGCATGCCTTGTTTTTTGAGCGGGATTAAATGATCTTTCGTCATCTTCCCTTGTTCACCACAATAGGCGCAGGTTCTATCGAAGAACGCCAAAGCTCTTTGCCAATCATTCTCTGTCAAGGCCACGATATGCTCATCGCCTCTGCCCTTTTGGAAATCACTATTCACCAGCAGCTCTTTCGTTTGCTCTTCGAACTGATAACCCAATGCTCGTTTCAGCAGCGCGTTCTCTACCAGACGATCGACAACTTCCTTCCCCTTTTTTAGGGTGTCCGAAATGTCCGGATACTTCTTCTTCCATTCATTGAGTGTTGAGCGACTAATGCCGATGTTATGAGCGATCTGTTCATCAGTCAGTCCATCTCTAGCCCAACCACTCAGCAAGGCCAATCCTTCTGCAGTAACCCAGTCAAGATACTTACCTTTCGCCATCTTTCTACCACCCACTCTCGCGCTATTCGCTTTTTTAGACATAATAAAAAGCACCACTAAGGGTGCCCCATTCATCATTTGATTAAAGTAAATCTTGTATATCTACAAGTTCTCGCTTCATAGTAATTACAAAACTTGTAGTTTGTACTGATTCTACCTGAAAGTCTGTGTTAGATTCGCTTTTAAATTGCGAATTCACGCTTACTAATTCCCAACCATCTGAACCTAACTCATCCAAATATTCGGCCAGGTTATTTGCTTCTTTTTGATCTACGTTCTTATCCCATAACGCCACGTGGTATTCCCATGTTTTCATTCTACTTCACCCCCCTGCTTTTAGTTTCTACAGAGAAGGAATAAAACCCTTTATATCCAATTTAAACCACCCGTAATAAATGGGGCTGTGGGAGGGACTGATCTCTCGAACGCATCCCCTCTTTTTTTCTCCCCTTCATATATATTGACTTCGTACGGCAAACGTACGGCAAGGCAGTCAGGAAACTCTTTGAGCTATTTTCTTTTTCGCACGTTCAATATAGCTCTGAGCAGTTGATTTCCCTACTCCCAAACCTTTAGCAATCTTTCCTACACTGATCTGTCTGCCAAAATGAAGGATGTAGCAATGGCGTTCTCTAAATGATAAAGAGCTGAAGATGTCAGCCATAATGATTTTCTCTTCCGGAGACATATAAAGATGCTTTGGACCGTCCTCCAGCTGTTCAGTAATATCCGGAATGAAGTCCATGCTTTGGAATGAACGATTCTGGTAGATGCCTCTCTTATCCGCACCACGGTAATTATTCGGATCCCTACCCGTTTCTAACCACTGCAGCACAAACTCCATTTCCTCAATCATGCTGTTGTATTGAGTTAAATCCAGTTTATCCTGCGGGTTTTTCTTGTTTAGCGTATTTCTCTTTTTCACAAGTTCATCGCGAAATTTCTTATACTGTAAAATCATTTCATCTGCCCAGATCGTCATCCTTCATCCCTCCTAACTTCTTCTAATAGCTCCACCCTTTACTCTTCTAAACGTATCCCGATTACTGCCCATTAATTCCGCCCATTCTCTTTTACTAAGCGATTCTTTTGGTTTGGTTAAGGCCTTTTTCGAATTGGCTTTCGTAGATTCTCGGCTATCTGAGAGCCCTTTTTCTATGAGTTGTTCTTGGATTGTTCTCATTGCCTCCAGCTCCTTAATGAATTATTTTCCGTATCATGTGATTTGGTTTTCGGTTCAGTACCTGATGGCGTATGATAGGTCGCTTCTTAAAATCAATTGGAGGGATGCTGAAATCCTTTTTGGTTGATCGTTCTTGGATTTTTATATATTCGTCGAATACCTCGGGAGACTCTGAAACAGCTGACCAAATGGATTTCACAACTTCGGAAATCTTCTTAAATACCCCCATGCATGCAACAACCACTTTATTCATCGCTAACTTTGCTTTAAAAATAAAGAAATCTATTGAATGAAAAGCCTTTTGCACAACCTGTTCGTCATACATATCCTCTTCCGTGTAGCCTTCCTGGTACATGTAGGTAAGTAGCAATTGTTGTTCAGTTTTCATCTTTTTCACTCCTTTTAGGTAAATAAAAAAGAGGACACCAAAACAGCAGTTAAGCTGTAATGATGTCCTCCGGTTTGCCGGTGGGGACTATTTTTCGTACAAATCTATATCTAATCCAACATCCCGAACTCTATTTTTTAACTGTTGCATATTTTCCTTAAAGTCTTCGAGGTTTCTGTGATAGACTTCTTCTTTCTCGGTTTTAATACCATAAGACATTAAATCAATCGCAAGCAGCAAACCTTCCATAATATCAAGGATTAACAAGAAGTTAAAATACTCTTCAGAAAATATCTCTGAAATATCGACTTTTTTCAAGAAGTTTAATTGGAATTCTATTTCTTCTTTTAAAAATCCAAATGTGTTTGGATCTTCCAATATCATTCCATGTCCTTGGGGCACTTCCATTGATGGCAAGTTCTCTTCTAAAGCAGAATACAGGGCATCTGCATGAGTGTGAAACAAGTATAAACATCTTAGAAGCCTTTGTTTTTCTCTTTGATTACTTATTTCTTGTTGTGCATTTATTTGTTTCTCTACAGATTCAATCGCAAATTTACCTGCAGTTCTAGCCCCGAAATATGCACCGAAAACTGTGCCTAATACAGTGAAAATTGTTTTAACATCCAATATATCTGTCAAGTTAAAATTCATTTCATAAAAAAAGTAAATTAGTATAAAAGAAAATAATAGAGAGAAGATACTAAAGTAAAAATAAAAATTGTTTTGCCACCTCAAAAATCTTCCCCCTCATCAAAATTCACACGCTTTATTTTGTTTGTAAAAGTCTAGTTACAAAAATACACTAAAACAGAGCTTTACTGTAATGATGTCCTCCAGTTGACTGGTGCGGACTTAGTATTCCAACTCTTTAATAAATTTTCTAGTGATTTTTGAGATTTTATTTAATTCCCAAGTCGTTAGTTTGTTTCCGTCTTCCTGAGTTTTGTTTAGGATAGGGTATGCTATATCTCGAAAAGCCGTTTTGTAAAATAAGTAATTTTCGAGCGTTATAAGATCGATTTTCTCCACAGGAACCTTGTCAAAATCTTCAAATTCAATAAAAATCTTTTTAGGTGTAGCCATTATTTTGACAATTATGTCATCGTATATATTGAGTATTTCCCTCTTATCTTTATTGCCATATTCCGGTTTTATGCTATGCTCCAGCATATGCTCTTTTTCAGATATATCAAAATAAAGGTCCGTAATATGCTTTTGAATATTTGAAGAATAATAAAAAAGAACTCTTTTTACTCTCCAGCTTTCTTTCTCTTCTAAATTTCTCAATCTTTTAAATTCTTTTTTGTGAATTCCGTTAGCTATTTGCCCCGTTATAACTGCTCCAATAGTTGCTCCAACTATGGTCAATACTGGCAATATCCATTCAAGAGAAAAGGTAATGTTAAAACCCGTTTTTAATAAAGTCATTGTTAAAACTATAACTACTAAAATTAAACTTAAAACAACGGTCCAAAGAACACGATTCTCTATTGTTCTCTCTTTCAAAAATCTTCCCCCTCATCAAAATTCACACGCTTTATTTTGTTTGTAAAAGTCTAGTTATAAAAATACACTAAAACAGAGCTTTACTGTAATTATGTCCTCCAATTGACTGGTGGGGACTATTTGTATTTTTGATTTACTTGAAGCATTGCGTCGAAAGAACGCAAACCCTTTTTCAAATTATAATAATTCAGGACCGATCTAGTACTCTCCCTCAAAAACGATGATGCTAATGAAACTTGCAGTTTGGGATCTATGTCAAAGTTTCCAATAGCAATCTCATCTTTAGAAGCTTTTATTCTAGCAAGGGCTCTATTAGAATGAACGTCCTTAGAGAGAATTCTATAAATTAATTCATATTCTTTCATCATGTTCATTTTATTGCATAGAATTTCAAAAGAAGTTGTTCTACCATCAAAATCGTACCAGTTTGTTTTCGTCTTGGTAGTATTAAGAATAGATAAATACTTATTAGTAGTATCTATGCGATCTTGGGCATCTAATGCTAAAGCATAATCATTTTCTACTTGTTCTTTTGTAGTTCCTAAAAAGGTTCTTAATTCCCTACCAATTCTTGAATTTTCTAAAATCCTGTCTAATAATTTGTAATCTGAAATTTTAGACCCATATGCATAAGCTTTAGCCCTTTGCACTTCATCCACTTCTAAAATAAACTTCAAATAAACATGAGATTCAAAAATCGCTCTCGCAATAAGATCTGAAACATCGAAATTTTGATTTTCAATTAATAATATCAAAGACTTTGTTTTAGCAATTATATTTTCTATTAATCCAATAATAACTCCATCATGGAGATCGAATGGTCGATTAGATGCTCCTGAACCTAAGCTGTTAATTACTTGTTCACTTACTTTATCAGACTCTCGAACTATTACTTTTAACATCTTCAAAAATCTTCCCCCTCGTCAAAGTTCACCCGCTTCACTTTTCCCTTATACGTAACAATGCTTGTCTCAGCGTGCGCAGGAAGTGGAGCATATTTTGCTTTTCCCTGAGAAATTACAAGGATGCAACTTTCTGGTAATTCCATTATATCCAATTCAAGAATTCCTGTCTCCGAAATTTTTACTTCTTGCATGCGCATCTAAATGACCCCCGTTCTCTATGTAATGGCCAAAAGGATAGCAGTAGCTATCCCTTTAGTCCTTATTATTTTCTTCTCACCGTATCCTGATAAGCTAATTCTTCATCGATTGTAATTTGGATCCGTAAAAACTCAGCATCTGCTTCTTCCTGCTTTCTCTTGTAGGTTGGGCCATATTCAGCTGCAATGCTGCGTGAGCTTTTTAGCGGGCGATTGCAACGCTTGCAAGTGGTCATGGAGGGCACCTCTTTTCATTCCAAGGAGTCCATGTTGAGTTTTGAATTCTTCAAGTTGTGACCGAGTAACATTGTAGTAGAGCATTATCTTTTTATCATTCATGCCTCTTCTCTTCATTTCGCTATAGGCAATCAGATTAAGGAATTCCTTTGGGTGATCCAGCTGATTAGGATTTGGCACGTCGGCGTTTTTCATGAGCACTTTCCTCCTTAATGTACCGTCTATAGCAGCGGCCCAAAGCGACAAGCGATGTAATCCAGAGTGCTATTACAGCAGCATTCAATATCATAAACATGTTTTCACTCCCTTTGGACAACGTACTTTGTATGCAAATGAAAGATTTTTTCTGACATAACCCCCCCTACTTAAGTCCCTACAATCTATTAGCCTAAAATTATTTATTTTATTTCCCTTCTCTTTTCTATATACATTTCTGGTACAATTTTGAAAAGAAAAGGGGATGAAAAGATTGAAATATAAAAAGAGACTTCTTTACCTACTTGCTATTGTTTTTGGAATCAGCCTTTATTGGTATTACAACTTCCCATACTATGAGCAAAAAGCAGAAGAACGAACCGCCGCTTATTTAAAAGTACAAGGCGCCGACTCCGAAACCGTGCTGAAAAAAGTATCACAAAAGAGCAAGCAAGGTTATTGGGAAGTAATCTATAAATTTGAAGATGAGCCCGATATGCATTATGAGTACACGTATGATCGATCAGAGGAACGACTGATGTTAACGGTCTTACACTCTCCGGGTTTACCCGATGATCTTATAGGCGGTCGTAGCATAGACAGAGGGATGGACTACCCAAAGCTAACTTATGACGATTCGCCTTGGGTTACTTTTGATGAGCAGGGAGTGCCGGTCAACAACTGATGAAGTCTCTTGCATCTTTTAACCAATCTTTATCTACTAAAAGCGTGGATAGTGTTTACAGTTTGGACTAAACCATGCAACCCAACTCATCGTCTTCTGACAGCTTAGACAGAATCTACACACCAAACGCTTTCGCAATAATGCTCTGCGTCATGATGATTTATTTTATGTTTGGCGATAGAAGCTTGATCGTGCTTGAAAGCGATATTTACTGATAAGCCAGTAACCATTTCAATTCCGGTACTTACTCCGCCGCATGCAAGATTATCTACGATTATTTTTCAAAAATATCCAATTGGCGCAATCCTAATTCCCACCTTTATTAATGTATTTTTTGAGCGTACTATCATTCAATATCTATTAAAAATTTAAACTTTTTTGCAAGTAAATATTCCAAGATATCCCCCAGAAGAACATGTTAATTTTTAGCTATAAAATATTAAGGAGTTAAAAAATGAAAAATCAAACTAAAAAATATTCTCGACTTAGTTATATAGCGATTGTAGCGGGAATATTACTTATTTTATTACCAGTGATTCATGCGCGTTTCCCAATATCTTTTGACTTGATGAATGTTTTTTTGTTGCTATTCCAATCGTCATAATTCTGAGTTTAGTCGCTTTATTTAAAAGGAATGAGCCAAAGCTACTTGCTTTCTCCGGACTTTTTCTAGCCCTAGTTATGCTTGGTTACGTGAGCCTTCTCCTTTATATACCAGGACATAAAAATTCTAATGTCATCTCTTTAATTTTCCAAACGCTACTAATTTAGTAGCGTTTTTTTCATTTCAACAGTGCATTATAAAAAATCCAGCAGTGACATCTGCTCATACCGCACTTCTCCCGGAATAGCGAACGGTTCGGGCGCTATTTCGACCGCTTTCGGCTCTTCCTGTGACGTTTTAAGCGATTTTAGTACCACTTGCTTAGAATCATCACCTGCACTGAGCACTTTGAACATACTGACAGGCATGCAACCACGGAATTTCATTGACTCCGGATTATAAAGATAGTAAACAGTGGATTCCTTTCTCCGCTTTTCAAGAAGGTACTGCTCTCCTTTTTTGAAGGAGTAATTCGCTTCTTCCACGATGACTTCACCGATGAACCGTTCTGAATCCGTGGCTGTCTCTGCAGCTGCAGGCGACTCCGTTTTTTCTGGAAACTCTTTCACAATTTCGTGCAGAGCAAACCGATATATTCGATGGCCATCCGGATCCGGAGCATCCATTTCCACTTGCACCGGATAGATTTCACCTGGAGCGATATAAAGGATTGTAGCCATGCCTTGAAAGTTATGACTTTGAACCTGGACTCTTTCTCCTTCTATCAGAGATTCCATGCCTCAATCACCCGTTTCTACGTAGCTTTTAAAATCCCTCAAATCTGATTTATCAAATGCTAGAGAACCCATTGGCTCGTATTCATCATTGGCCCAATCTTCAAGGAACTGTTCTCTATCGTCGACGTATGATCCAAAGAGTGCATCCTGTTCAGCAGCGTAGTAAATAAAATCCCTGATTTTTTCATCATCCTCTGGTTTCCATCCGTATAGAGAATAGTTACCTGTGAATGAATGACCAACATTGACTTCGATACCATCAAGTGAACGATATGCTTCAGCAGCCTTTTCAGCCTCTTCCGCGCTTGGATGATGACTATCGTATTCGGCCAGAATATCTGCTGCTGTTTTTGAAGCTGTTGCGAACTTTGCTGTATATATCTTCATTTTGCTTCCTCCTTTGGGAACGGCTTGAATGATTCCGCAGGATAGATGCCTTTAAAAATGCGATTCTCATAATTGAATTTCGCATCTTCGATTGTGACATTTTGTCTATGAATACCTGTTGATGAAAAAAGCTGGCTTTCTTTACCTGCGTTATCTACAAAAATATCTCCCTCATGAAAATCCGGCACGCTATCACGTTTTAACGTTTCCAGCCAATAGATTTCTTCTGGAGAAGCAAGAAGGATACAATTTGCACTCAATACGTTCATAGAGTGTTTATAAGTATCATCAAAAATCACAATATTTTTTTCTCTATCATGGGCATGAATTGTGGCAATTCGTTTTCCGTTAGTGAATAGCCCTTCATTGATATTAACCACTTTGTCACCAGGTAAATACTCCGGTGTCTGTGGTTCAACTTCATAACCGACATAGAGTGCTTTAGCCAGTTCGCTCACTGAAAGCTCATTTAACGACTTTAAATCTCCAGCCCACTCACTCTCTGAAGCGTGCGCGTCTATTGCTTGCTCGAATGAATTTCCTTCAAGCAAAAATTCAATTGCATCGATCTGTAGCTGCGTCAATACAATTTTTTCTCTACCCTTTTTTACTTCCAATCCCATAAAGTTCTTTTTCTTCTCATCGATTAGCACTTTCATTTCAGGTGTCATTAACATTAAAATCACTACTTTCTTTTTTAGTTGACCAAAGTTCTAAATGTCTGAGAACTTCATCTTCTATTCCGACAAATTTTGAATATAATTTTGGCCAATAAAACAACGATTTTCCACCTAATTCTAGATCAGTAAATAAATGAGATTACATCAAATGTCTAGGCATTTAGTATTTTTCTATATTATTCGATAGTTACTTTTATGTTTTTCTAATTGTTCGAGTCTTTTAGCTGGTAAATGCTAAGGTTTCTTACACATTTGGTTAATTCTTTTCAGATCTCTTTCAAGTGTTTTCCAATCATTTGGCGGTATCGCCTTGGTTTAAAGAAAAAATTGGTAGTGATGGCTTAAAAAATTCACTCCTCACTTTTTCTTTTTGTTTTTAGTCGCTCAAGCAACTTCTGCTTCTCTTCTTCCAGAGCCGAATTTCTCTGTGGAGGGACTGTTTCTGGCACCCTGTCGTCAGCCGGCTTGTTCAACCACTCCGGAAGCCGTTCTTCACGCACAGGTTTCTTGCCATAACTTTTCGGTTGTTGCTTTCTCCGCTCAAAAGCTTTATCTGCCACTTCAACGTCGGCCATGGTTTTCAAACGTTGATCATGCCAGGAGCGCAGAATTTTTTCTGCGAACCGCATTTTGTTTGTGGCATTGGCAACGACAGCCCTTCTCAAAGCTTCATGGACCAGCTCCTCAGAAGAGTCGTCGATCAAGATATTTAAGTGTTCCGCGACAGATTGAACGATTGGGCCCATATTGGTTTCATAAAATCGAAAAACCATTCCTGGAGCATCGGCAGCCACAGCCGGTTTGTTTTCGGGAACTGGATCTTCAAAATTCTCATTGCTCGGAGAAGGCTCTTGTTGTTGTTCTTTATCCTTATCTTTCTCTTTATCCTTTTCTTTATCTCTTATCTCTTGTTTGCCTAGACTATCCATACCATATGGATACTGTATCGATACCGTATCTGATTTAATCGCATTCACGATCTCCAGATAACTTAAAGCAAATGGAACGTGTTTAACTGAGCGCAATTCTTCTTCAACCCGCGCCACTACTTTCGGGCTGTTATTCCAGTTGTGACGGGCCCAGTTCAAGAGCATGATTTCCTTCGAAGCATCGTTGTAATCAATTTTTCCGTACCCGATAAATCGTTCAATTAATTTTTCAACCGTTTCGCGGTTATAGCCTGTTTCAGTTTCAATAATCCGTTTCGGCAATTCGTAGATGCCGATTTGCGAAGCTTTGCTATTGGTCATCAAGTAGATATAGAAATATTTTTCTTCCGGCGTAAGATCCAGCACAAAACCATCCTGCCAATACCCCACTTGCACTTGTCTATATTTGCTCATCGTTTTCACTCCTCATGAATTTAGAAGGGAGAAACACTCCCCCTTCTTCAAATGTATTATTCTAATGGTTGGTTATGAATGCTCTGTTTCTTTGGTTTTTCTGGTTCTGCAGCCACGGGTTCAGGTTCTTGATCAAATTGCGGTGCCTGCAACAAGTCATAATCAGGTGCCTCCACAAAGATGTTGGTATCGTGCGGTGTGATGTCTTTAATGTTCCGGCCGGTCCCCTCGTCATAAGCCACTTGTTGCTGAACCTCAACACTTATTGGCAAATACTTCCACATGTGGCGCACCACCGTTTTCTTAGCCATCTCTTCATAGTCCGTAGTCCAAGGTGAATAACTGGAGCCCGCTGCTTTTGAACGGCCTTTGCGCTTTTCGATGTCCGCTTTACTCATAAATTCGAATTGATATCCACCGTCTTTAAAGTGAGCCACTGCATACGCTCCGATGAATTTCCCTTTGTCAGCATCCATCGTGGGCTTGTGCTTTAATTTGCTCTCTAATCCCAATTCGTACTCAAATTCATCATTTTCAAATACGGAGTGCGCGTAGATGGATTGAATGTGTCCCGAACGCCGAGCCAGATCAATCATTCCTTTATAACCAATGATGAATTGAACCTCGATAATATTTTTCTTGTTATTTTTAAATGGAAGCAAGTAACATTGACCAAGTAATCCAGGCTCTAGCCCAAGTTGTGCTGCCTGCATAATCGCTCCCAGTAAACTGGCTGGACTGGCTTCTCTAAGCTGGGGTGTTGTTCGAATGGTCGTCAGCGTTAAACGCGTTAAGCGGTCAATGTTCATGTGTTTTGGTAGAGCCTCAGCCATTGCAGGTGCCATTTGCTCCAATAGGCTTTCAATTGTTTTTGGCTTATCAGCAGCCACCTCTTTGTTTTTTACCGTTTCTTTCAATGAATTAGTTGTAGCCATGATTCATCTTCCTCCTATTCAACTTGTTTGATCCGCAACGTACGCGCGGTCGATGTTTTGGTGTATTTGTCAGCGATATCAGGTAGTTCTTGTTTTAGTCTTTTGGAATCAAGTGTATTTCTCGCAGAGGCCTTGTATGTAACGATGTAGCGAGTGGAAACACCCTGTTGCGATTCTTCAAGCTTCATTTTCAGCTTGTTCTCATAGAGATTTTTCACCTCTTTGAGCTCTTTCATTTCTTTGTTCACTGATTCCAATGCATCCAGGATGCCATCTTCTTTTTCGGTGAACATGATGCTTTCTCCGTTATCAGTCGGATAGAGTTTTTTCAGGAGTTCGCCAGCTGCTTCGCTGCCATCAATGCCTGGCGGTTTTTTCACTAGGATATGTTCTTCCCAAAATTGCTTTTCATTATTGATGATGATGTCAATCAGTTCATCATCCCGAGGGATCTCTTTCCAGATGAATTTATTGCCGCCACACAGGACCGCCACATAAGCGATTTCAAAGCCTGTAACAGCCAGGTAATGTTGAATCTGGCAAAGGTAGCTAGCAGGCACCTCTTCACCCTGCCATTCGGACAGGTTGTATTCTGAGGTGGTTTTGCATTCAAGCAACGCTTTTTCACCAACCACAACTCGGTCCAAGTTGGCTATCATGAAATCATGCTCTGGATGAATCAGCATTTGGTTTCTACGCCGAACTTTTTTTCCGGAGCGTCGTTCAAATTCTTTTGCCACCACATCTTCTAAGAGGTTGCCAAAGTAAACATAATCATTATTTATTTCCTCGTGGTACTCGCCTGTCTTTTCCAAATAAAGCTGAAACTTGGACTTCCATTTGTTCACGCCCATAATCGTACCGGCATCGGATCCACCAAGCCCGCGTTTTCGGTGAGCAAGCCATTCATCACGGCTCATTCCTTTGGTTGAAATAGCTTCTTTAACCATCTAAATTCCTCCTATTGAGTTTTGATGGGTTCTGAATTATAATGTGAGTAATTGAGTTAGTTCAGCACCCCAGTCAGCTGTTGTCGCAGCTGACTTTTTTTATTCCCGTACCGCATGTTCTGGTTCTGAATACTTTCGTTTGATTTCTAACCAAACTGAGAAGGTAACACCGTCTGGCCAAATGTCATTTTCGACAGCCGCAATTAATTCGTTTTCAAAGCAGTCTTCACATTTTTGCGGTTGTCCTTTTGGATTCGCATCAATAAACACTCCACACCCTTCACAGAAATGGCCATCTTGTAAAATCTTGTTCATTTCGCACATTTTATTTGCCTCCCTTCACCATTTCACTTCAATTTCATTTGTTAAATAATTAACCGTGTACCCGCCTTCTCGCAAAAGCGTAATAATAAAAATGGCTTCTCGAGTAGTTCCCAGTTGCTCGAAAGAAATTAACGAGAAAGAGCTTCCTTCGTTTGCAGAAAACTGCAGGATGCTTCGAATGTCCATCATTTTTTCGGACTTATCAAATGCTCTGAGATCATCGCCGGCCCTTCCTGTTGGTGCCATGTATTCACCTGCCTTCTGATGGAGTGAATCCCATCAATAAGACCAGGAACGTAAGGGATGGCGCTCCTGAGCTTATTGACGAGAGCCAAGGCCCTCGTTTATACTTGAGTTACATAGTTAGTCAATCGCCGCCTGACCTAGCCGTCAGTCGGTTTTTTTGTGTTCATTTTTAATGCTGCCTACGTGAATGCCAACCATTAGGCTGATAAATGAAACAAAAATCATTGTTCCTAAAAGGTATGCTGGATCACTGAATTCCATTAGGCCAACCACCCTTTCGCTTTCCATCTTGGGATTAAGGATTTGATCCTTTCTTTGATGGATATTTTGTATTCAACCTGTACCTGCCTTAGCAAATTATCGATGTGAATCCGTGCTTCCAGTAACTCATCCATCAAGTTCTTAACCGACTCTTTTTCATTCATGTCCAGGGAACTTGGTGGTTTTGCCAGGCAAACCTTTTGAATCATTTCCAAGCTCTCTTCGATTTCACGCTTTGCATGAGCACTGAATGCCAACCGGTGCTGATCGATATTCTTGCCGCGCAGAACTGGTGATGTCATGCCGCCGGAAAACTCATACAGAATATCCATTGTGTATTCCGGATTGTCGTAAAGTGCGATTGAGTCTTGAGCAATATCTGACTGCATGGTGCGTCTTTCGTTCTTAATGTGACTCACTAGTTGAGATGAAATATTCAAGTCCATGGCGATCTGTTCGCCAGTCATTTCTTCTCCCTCAATCAAGCGATTGATGGCTTCTCCAGCATTTGCGGAACGTTTCAACTTCATATCTTCCACTCCTTTTTTGTATGGCACACGGTATTTTTATATACATCAAGCCGTTGTATGATTGTTATATAGAGAGAAAAGCCCTCGCTTAGCTCTCTTGCCTCTCCCTCAACCAAGTTAAAAGAAATTCCTCAGTTTCTTTGGCTGGCATGTACCATTTCGCTCCAATTTTGAATCTAATTTTCTTGAATCGGTCATCGTAGAAAAATTGATCTAAAATGAAAGATCTGCTCATGCAGGTTTGTCTCTCCAGTTCTGGCAAATCCCAAAACGTGTGTCTGTGCTCCAAATGATTCAAGCGCTGTCTCAACTCCTCGCGAATCATCCCTTCCAATTGGGCTTCATTCAATTGCAATAACTGTCCCATCGCTTTCCCTCCTCCAGGGCGTTCCTCGCGCCCTCTCTTTTTTATGAAACTTTTCTAGGTAGCCAAGCATTGACATACCGGAGAGCTCTCAACATATCTTGCCTTTTTAAATCTTTGTACGAAGCCACTCCGAATTGATGTTTAATTCCACGATGTATCCCTTGAAACAAGCTTGCCCGAAGCGCTGGATTACTCTCCAACTCATAAACTTTTTCAGAAACTGCGATTTTGATTCTTCGCCGCTCTCCAAACTTCAGAACTTCTTCATCAGCAGATATGAGAACCGATGCATTAACCATTCATAAAGACCTCCTAATTTTTATTCAATTTTTTCTAAATAGTAACTGATCATGAAACTCTTGTTTGTTTAATATTTCCTGTTTAAACAGTACTTTTTTGATATAATTTTCCTAAATACAAATATGGGGGAGTTATATTGGATACTGAAATTGCTTTAAGAACTGGTACTGTAATCATTTCTTTAATCGCTTTGATCGTTTCACTAGTAGTCGCTTGGAATAATCGAAAATCCCTTCACGTTGAAATTTCCGATAACTTGGTAAGCACTAAAGAAGATGCTATTTTCTACATTGATGAAAATGATTCACGAGTAACTTTTGATAAATGTCTAATCACTACAATCGAAGTAGTGAATCCCTCTCCGACAGACATAGCATTTTTTGACTTAAGAGCATTCGACCCTGATACAAATATGAATGTTCAACTTCTAACAAAGCGCACTCTTTTTGAAGTGCAACGAAATAAAGTTTTATGGTTACAAATTGAAGATTTGGAGGGAAATCCAGCTTTGACTGAACAAATCATACCCGACGCTAATTTCGGCATTTTCAAAACAAATTCATTTACTAGATTTCACATCTTAATTTTCCCTCGTGAAGAACAAACCGAAGTGGCGCTTTCTTTTAAGGTAGCTATCAAAGCTGTAAAAAAAGATCCTTTCGCCGTTACTGGTAGAAGAATATTCAAACATTATAGTAAAATATATCTTATTTCGGATTAGACCCCACCCATAGGTAAATCGATACCACAAGAGCAATAAGTGAAATGACCAAAGCAATAATGTCAGAAGTCATCTGATCGCTCACCTTTTTGAGGAAACGGTGGAATTTTTGGAACCATGACCGTTTTATTAATTAATTCAAATCTAGAAGATAACTCTTCACCTGAAGGCAGATACCCTTTAAGTGAAGATGAGTATGCTTGATTCCTCGCCAGCTCACATAGGTGTTTGCTAAATGCATCTATCGTATTTAGCGTGAAACGAACTGTTAATTCCGGGCTACCAGCACGGTTTAAGTGCTCAGCCTGGTATTCGTTTTGCAGGAGCTTCATTACTTTGCTAAAAACTTCCTCGTCTTTCTTGTTCATCTAACCCTCTCCTTCCTCAGACTGCAGCTTGCTTTTCTCCCAATTTAGAAATAACGGATTCCGTTAGTTTATCATCAAAAAAAACTTCGACTTCTAAACTAAGTGCTTTAGAAATGACTCTTAATCTTTCAACATCGATTTTTGACTCACCATTTTCCATTCGACTATAAGCCATGTTGCTAATATTTAACTTTTTAGCTAAGTGAGACTGTGTAACACCTTTTGCCATCCGTAACTTTTTAAGGTTTTCGTGAACCATATTAACACCTCCTTTAACTAACGTTATCCGTTACTAACACTATACTAACGGATAACGTTATTGTCAACTATTATTAACAATAAATCCTCATATACCGTTACTCTTATATCTTATTCCGTTACATATTGATAATATTTACTTGAAGGGAGTGTGTTTGATGGGTTCTGGAGACCGAATTAAAGACTTAAGAAAAAAGCAACAATTAACTCAAAAACAATTATCCACTAAAGTCCATGTCTCTCCTCAAGTGATTTCTAACTGGGAACGCGGATATAGCACTCCCGATTCCGAAGACCTAAAAAAAATAGCAGAATCACTTGATACATCGACCGATTACCTTCTTGGTCGAACAGATAATCCTGAATTAATAAGTAATAACAATAAAGACAGCAAAGACTTCCCTTCCTGGGGAGACGAAGCTGAATTTGAGGCTTGGGTTAATGATCCATCTGTTTATAAGTTTTATAAAGAGTTTAATGAAAGTCCGGAAGAACGCAAAAAGGCACTTTTGGCTGTATGGGAGATATTGAAGACGCAGGGGAAATAGTCATGTTTTTTACATTTTGATGGGTGCTACTTATATTGCTAAAGCATTTTTAAATTTACCGGAATATTTTAAATTATAAGGGGATGAAATAGTGGGTACTTCGAAGAGAAACTTAAATAAAAAAATAAAAAAGCTTTTACAAGACAAACCGCTTAATGATATAGATACTTCAGCACTGGAAGTTTCAAAGACAATTATCACAAGAAGAGAATTGAATCAACAACTGGTTGATGAAGAAACTATCCAAAATTTATTTAGTATAATCTCTAAAAACTTCAGTAAACTTAGCAGTGCAGGATTTGGTGGTAAATCAAAAAAAGAAGTTTTAGAAGATCCACTGACCATGCAAGAATTTCTTAATATGATTCTCGATCAAATTGAAGATGATGAATTTTTTGAGAAAGAATTATTAGAAAAAGCTTACAAAATTTCAATGACTAAGATGTTACAGGAAGATGAATTTGATTTATATTCATTTGCACAGGTGCTTTTTTATCACTTAATTCAACTTATTTTAGAAAAAGAATTGTATGACACTCTAAGAGACCTATACGAAGATTTTACTTATCAAGATATTGAAAAATGGATATCAAGGTTAACTAATCAAATCATGAATGATTCAATTTATAAATTAGTTGATGAGTTTGTAGACAAAAAGCTTCCTTTGAAAAAGGTATTAGATAAAATCGTAGAAGAAACAAAGAACTCCAGTTTCGGAGAATTTTAAATGCTATCTACCACTGAGCTGGAACTTTTACACACCTCTTTACTTGATAATTTCGCATATGATTACTCTAATTCTAACCACTTATTAGCAATAGATTTGGTCACAGTTTTTGGAAGTATATATGTTAAAGATATTTTAACTTCTAAAAGATCTAGTATGGATCTCATTATTCCCGTTTTTAATTTAGAGTTGTGGAATACATTATCCAACGATGTGAATAAGTTAGTATCCTGGGTTTCTAGAGAAAATTTTAATATCTCTTTTGTTTTAAACAATTTTCCTATCGATAAATTTGAAGGATCAAACAAACTCCATCTTCCAAGTAATAGGGCAGTAACACTTTTCTCAGGTGGTCTTGATTCATTAACCGGAGCTTTTCAAAATTATCGTGATCAAATTGACAGTGATTACCTCGGGTTTTTGAATAAGGATGAAGAGAAAACTAAGCAAGTTAAGTTAAGTAAATTTTATAAAAGTACTTTTCCTAATACAGAAGTCACACTTATTCCAAAACCAGGTCCTGCAAAAATTTATAGGACACAAGCAACTAGATCGTTAATGTATTTTTCATTAGCCGTTTCTAATTGTTTGTTTAACCATTCTACTAATGTTTTTTTATATGAGAATGGTATACTTTCTTTAAATCCAAATCTTAATTCTCGATTCACAACTAAAACTACACATCCTAAAACTATGTATATCTTTAAATCTATAATTAAAAAAATTGGTTTAGATATTGATATTCATCATCCATTTCTATTTTCTACTAAAGGCGAAAATATTGAGGCTATGAATGAAGATTTTAAAAACCAAATAGCAGACTCATTTACTTGTGGTGCTAGTAGATCAAATTATAAGCCACACGAGGGTCAATGTGGTGTATGTATTCCATGCTTATTAAGAAAAATTTCGATGGCAGCATATGATAATGAGGGTTACGATAGTCAATATCATATCAGTTATGAAAGTAAACTTTCAAAAATTAAAAATAATTATTTTAGAAAAGAATATGACAGCCACCTTAATTATTTTTCTCAGTATTGTGCTTTAATCAAAGACAAAGCTATATATCAGGAATTAAAAACAAGAAGCTTATATTATGATAATAAAGATTACTTCGCTAAACAAGAAATTATGTTTGAGAAATTCACTTTTGAGTTTGAGAGGTTTATGAAAAAATATGACCCTTATTGATACACACGTACATATTGATTTCTATGAGAATCCGCTAGAAGTGGCATTGGCATACGAAGGATTAAAAATATATACATTATTCGTTACAAACTTGCCGGAAGTCTTCCAAAAGCATTTTAAATCTTTTAGTAATCTTAAGTATGTACGTTTATGTATCGGTTATCATCCTCAAGTTGCTAGCGAATACGCCTTAAATAAAAAGTTATTTGTAGAATGTCTCCGATCAACAAATTATATTGGCGAAGTAGGACTTGATTTTCAGAATGAGAATCAAGAAGTTAAACAAAAGCAAATAGATGCTTTTGAATTTATATGTTCACCCGAACATAACATTGGCAGAATATTTACTGTGCACAGTAAAGGAACTGAAGATTTAGTTCTCAGCATTTTGAAAAATAATCATGTAAAGCATGCTGTCTTCCACTGGTACACGGGTAAACTTTCAACTCTTGACTCATTAATTGAAGAAGGTTATTATCTTTCTTTAAACCCTAAAATGATTCACACAAAGAACGGGCAAAAAATTATTTCGAGAATACCTCAAAATAAAATATTATTTGAAACAGATGGGCCATTTGCTCGAATAAATAAATCCATCATTTACCCTTCTAATATTAAACAGCTTTACAAAGATTTTGATAGTATCATTCCTAATTTCGAAGAGATAGTTTTTAGAAATTTTAAGCGACTGTTAATCGAAAAAGATATAAAACCCTAAGAATTTAAAATCTGCCTTCCCAAAGGTAGGTTTTTTTGTTACCATAAATTAGAACATACGTTCTAATAGGGGTGATTAAATGGCGAATACATACAATAACTTAGAAGAATATATAACGCAGCTGTTGAACCGTATTGATATTTACCACCCATACCAGCTATCTATTGAAAATGTCTATCCACGTCTTGGTTTGACTATGTATTATATTCCGCATGACTCAATGGCCATTGCCAGCAATCTTTTTTTAGACAATCGAAAAAACGATGCCGCACTGTGGCAAGACTTCGGACATGAATTATGCCATGCACTATGGCACGCTGGAGATCAGGCGCTTATTCCCCTCTCCATGCGCGAATACCAGGAATGGAAAGCCGAGAACTTCGCACAGCACCTCTGCATCCCTACTTTCATGCTGCACCGAATGAAGCTGCCGGAACATGAGAACGAAGCCATCTGGCTGCTGATGGAGACGTTTGGGGTTGAACGCTGGTTTGCTGAGAAACGGCTGCGGCAATACATCCAGAATCTGATCTATGGATAATTTGTATTTTGGCATGTCTTGAAATATACGGAGAATTGATTAAAGCTATTTAGAGGGAGGGATTGCAATGGCATCCTATCGTAAGCGAGGCAAAACGTGGCAGTATCGAGTAATTGTGATGGATCCTTATTCTGAAAAGAAAAGGGAATATACCGAGAGTGGATTTTCCACAAAAAAAGAAGCACAATTAGCAGCGGCAAAAAAAGAAAAAAGCGTGCTGCAGGGTTATGGGAAAGGCGAGTTTGCTTTTGCCGCTTATGTCCGGGAGTGGTTGGAACAATACGTTAAAGATAAACTACGGCTCAACACCTATAAAACGTATCGGACTGCCTTAGAGAATCATGCGATTCCCTATTTTGGTGGAATTAGTATTCATGAAATCAAACCGATGATGTATCAGAAGTTCATCGATAGCCTAGGAGAGAAGAATTTATCGACTGAAACGGCCAGGCGCATTCATAATGTTTGTTTCCAAGCTTTGAAGAGGGCCGTGATCAATAACTACATTGAAAAGAATCCGGCTGAGAATGTGCAAATCCGGAAGAAGCAGGTCCAAAAGTTAAAATATCTTGAGCCAACCTTCCTAAACGCTTTGTATCCCGAAATCTACAAGCGAGGTCACGTCTATGGCGTTTTCTTTAAGTTCCTTTTTGAAAGTGGTGCGCGCAAAGGAGAAGCAGCTGCATTGAAATGGCCGAGAGTGGATTGGAAAAACGATATCATCTATATAGAAGAAACACTCGACTTTCAACCTGACGATCCCGCTGAACTATTTGGACCCACAAAAAAAGAAGGATCTGTCCGTGCATTAAAAATGCGGAAGAGTTTCATGAAAGAGTTGCAGGAACACCTGAAGTATCAAAATCAACGAAAACTGCATTTGGGTGAAGCCTATCGCCATGATTTGAATTTGATCTTTTGCCGGGAGGATGGTTCTCCCCTTCCCAAATCAACCTTGTACAATGTCTTTAAATCCTGCTTAGCTAAAATTGATGCTCCTTCCCTTCCGATTCACTCGACGCGGCATACGCATGCGGTCATGTTATTGGAAGCTGGTGCCGACATGAAATATGTCCAGGAACGATTAGGCCATCAAAATTACCAGATTACTGCAGACGTTTACAGCCATGTATCAAAGAAGATGGAAGAGCGGTCAATAGAGAAATTCGACGACTATATGAGTACTTTTTAAAAAAAGTTGGGCAAAAATTGGGCAAATAAAAAAAGTTGCCCAACTGACTACTTTTATAAAAACAGAAAAAACCGTCGGAGCCTTAGAGCCCCAACGGTTTTCATCTTAATACATTTTCAAGTATTGCTCACGTTCCCAAGGGTGTACACTTGTGCGGAACATGTCCCACTCGATTTCTTTCGCTTCGACGAAGTTGTTCAAAATATGTTCGCCTAATGCGTCTGTCATTACTTTATCGTTTTGCAATTCTTGAAGAGCTGAATACAAAGTGCCTGGCAAGTCTTTAATGCCTACTGCTTCGCGCTCTTTTTTGTTCATTGCGTAGATGTTGCGGTCTACTGGGTTTGGCGGAGTCAATTTTCTTCTGATTCCGTCAAGACCAGCGCCTAGAAGTACTGCCATTGCTAAGTATGGGTTTGCTGCCGGATCGACAGAGCGCACTTCTACGCGTGTTGACAAGCCGCGTGATGCCGGAATACGGATCAATGGGCTTCTGTTTTGGCCAGACCAAGCGATGTAGCAAGGTGCTTCGTAACCTGGAACCAAACGCTTATACGAGTTTACAAGCGGGTTTGTTACCGCTGTAAAGCCTTGTGCGTGTTCGATAATGCCGGCTATGAATTGGTAAGCCGTTTCGCTCAATTTCAATTCGCCATCTTCGTCAAGGAATGTGTTGCGATCCCCATCAAACAATGATACGTTCATGTGCATTCCTGAACCGTTTACACCGAATAATGGCTTCGGCATGAATGTTGCGTGAAGCCCGTGTTTGCGGGCAATCGTTTTAACAACCAATTTAAAGGTTTGGATATCGTCACATGCTTTGATCGCATCTGCGTATTTAAAGTCGATTTCGTGTTGTCCAGGTGCTACTTCGTGGTGGGAAGCTTCGATCTCAAAGCCCATTTCCTCCAACTCAAGAACGATGTCGCGTCGGCAGTTTTCGCCAAGGTCCATCGGTGCCAAGTCAAAATAGCCGCCGTGGTCATTTAGTTCTAGAGACGGTTCGCCTCTTTCGTCTAATTTGAACAAGAAGAATTCAGGCTCTGGTCCAAGGTTGAAGTGTGTAAATCCAAGCTCTTCCATTTCCTTCAATACGCGCTTCAAGTTCGCACGTGGATCTCCAGCAAATGGCGTACCATCCGGGCTGTAGATGTCACAGATTAAACGTGCTACTTTTCCTTTTCCTGTGATCCATGGGAATACAACCCATGTGTCAAGGTCTGGGAATAAGTACATATCCGATTCTTCGATGCGTACGAATCCATCGATAGAAGATCCATCAAACATCATTTTGTTGTCGAGTGCTTTGTCCAACTGGGATGTCGGTATTTCAACGTTTTTGATGACCCCAAGAATGTCTGTAAATTGTAGACGAATAAAGTTAACGTCCTCTTCTTTTACTAATCGTTGAATGTCTTCTTTTGAATACTTGCCCATGTTCTCTTCACTCTCCTATTGTAGTTGTATGTAAGCCCATTTCAGTTAAAGAAACGGGATAAATCACTTTGCCTGAAGCCGCCCTTTTCTAATGGACGCGCCTGGTGTTTCAACTCTTCATGGAGAAGCTTACGCAACTCAGCATCGCTTAAGTTTTTCGGCTCTGCTTTTTCGTTTTTCGGCGTTTCTCTTAGGTCGTATATTTTCTTGATGCCAGCCATGTTCAGCCCTTGGTCCAAGTAATCCTTGATTTCGAGCAGGGTATCGACGTCATTCAGCGAAAACATACGTTTATTGCCTTCTGTGCGGGCAGGGTTGACCAATCCATGCTCTTCGTAATAACGAATTTGTCTTGCAGTCAATTCCGTCAGCTGCATCACGATGCTGATGGGAAGAATCGGCATTGTCCGTCTTACCCGGTTCGTCATAAGTTTCACCCATTTCAAATAATTACTACTCTTATAGCATAGTGCATGTTAGATTATTTGTCAAATCAATGTTATGTTTTCTGACACAAAAATATCCCGTATAGAATATACGGGATAAAGATTAGATTAGGTTTTGTTTTTTTAAGGCATCTACTGAATTCAATACCGCAATCTTCACGTGTTCATAAGTCAATCCGCCTTGAACGAACGCGGTATACGGCGGACGAATCGGACCGTCTGCTGTCAATTCAATGCTTGAACCTTGCACAAAAGTCCCAGCTGCCATGATAACATCGTCCTCGTAACCTGGCATGTAAGCAGGTTCTGGCTTGAATTGCGCATTGACTGGCGAACTTGCCTGGATTGTTTGGCAAAAGGCAATCATCTGCTCTGCTGTTTGAAACGATACCGACTGAATCAAGTCTGTCCGCTTGTCACTCCAATGCGGCGTTGTAGTCATTCCGGCATCTTCCAACAGCGCTGATGTAAATACCGCGCCTTTTAATGCTTGCGAAACAATGTGCGGCGCCATAAAAAATCCTTGGTACATATCGGGCAACGCATTCAGCGAAGCTCCTGCTTCTCCACCTATACCCGGAGATGTCATGCGATAACCACATTTTTCAATCAAATCTTTTCTGCCAGCGATGTAGCCGCCAATTTTAGCGAGGCCACCGCCCGGATTTTTGATCAGAGAACCTGCAATCAAATCCGCTCCCACTTCGATTGGCTCCTGCTCTTCCACAAATTCACCATAGCAATTGTCTACAAAAACAATAGCATCCGGTTTCAGTTGGCGAACTTTTGAAACCATTGCCTCGATTTCTTCTATTGTTAAGGACGGACGCGTATCGTATCCTCTTGAGCGCTGAATGGCCACGACTTTTGTTTTGCTGCTGATGGCTTGTTCAGCTGCTGGCCAATCGATTTTATTGTCCGCTCCTAACGCCACATGCTGGTAGCTAATGCCGAAATCTTTCAAAGATCCCGTGTCTTTTTCGCCACCGGACACAATGGAATCCAGTGTATCGTAAGGCTTGCCTGTCAGATACAGCAATTCATCTCCTGGGCGCAGGACGCCAAAAAGCGAGATGGTGATCGCATGGGTACCCGAAATGATTTGTGGGCGGACAAGTGCGGCTTCTGCTTTAAAAACCTCTGCGTATACGCGTTCCAGTGTATCGCGTCCTTCGTCGTCATAACCATAGCCCGTTGATGGGTTAAAATGATGATCGCTGACCCGCTGATTTTGGAAAGCATCCAATACTTTCTTTTGGTTTATGTAGGCCATTTCATCCGCCAATTGCAGCTGGTCTTGGATGGTTTCTTCTATTGTTTTCATTAATGTAAACATGTAATTCTCCATTCTTTTCGACTTCTCTTCTTATTATGCGGCATGGCTTGAAATAGCGTCAAATTCTGATACAATTCATAGAGTTGTATGTTAAGGAGGAGGAGCCTTATGGCTTGGGAAGTTTTGAGCGCCATCGGGACCATTGCGTTTGCAGTGTCCGGCGCAATTATCGCCATGGAAGAAGAATACGATATTTTTGGCGTTTACCTTCTCGGCGCTGTTACTGCCTTTGGCGGAGGTGCCATCCGAAATTTGTTGATAGGAGTTCCTGTCTCGGCATTATGGGAACAGGAATTTATGTTCCAGCTTGCCCTCATCTCGGTTACCATCGTGTTCTTGTTTCCGCATAAATTGCTGGGCCATTGGAATCGCTGGGGCTACTTTTTTGATGCCATCGGATTGTCAGCCTTTGCGGTGCAAGGTGCCATTTTTGCCGTTGAATTGGAACTGCCGTTTTACGCAGTTGTTGTAGCAGCCGTATTAACAGGATCAGGCGGCGGCATTATACGTGATCTTTTAGCAGGACGAAAGCCGCTTGTGTTAAAATCGGAAATTTATGCCGTATGGGCAGCGCTCGCTGGACTGTTTATCAGTTTTGGCTTGGCCGAATCCGATCTTATGCTTTATTCTTTATTCGTGTTGATCACCATACTGCGGATTTTATCCTACACCTTCAAATGGAGATTACCCGCACGCAAAATTCAAATAGTATGAGGAATTTCTAAACAAAAACAGATGGCCTGAAAATTCAGGCCATCTGTTTTTTTATTTTATGCGATGGTTTCACCGTTCCAGGCCGTCATGCCGCCTTCAACGTTGACCGTCTGAATGTCATTCGATTCTAAAATACTGCAAGCCATTTCACTGCGGCGGCCGGCGCGGCAGACCATGTGGTATTCTTTTTCCGCGTCCAGTTCCCCGACGCGTTCTGCCACTTCGCCAAGCGGGATATGTGTGGCGCCAGGAATCATCCCTGCAGCGACTTCATCGTCCTCGCGAACGTCTATAATGTTTAGCTCTTCTCCAGCCTCAACTCGTTGTTGCAATTCATCTGCGGTAATAGTTTTCATCTGTACGCCTCCTGAAAATTAAATCGTATTCACCTGAAAATGCTATACTCCCAAACGGCAACTGTCAACTAAAGAAAAGCGGAAGCAGCCGTTTAGATTCTACAGGCATAAGACGCCCTGCACCTGCTCCACTTCCATAAAAAAACCAGGCTGCAGCTGCAGCCCGGCATCCCTTTACTCTTCGTGCTCAATCGAGACAGGTTTTGACGGAGAAAAGGTCGAAATGGCGTGTTTGTAGATCAATTGCTGCTTGCCTTCTGTTTCGACCAGCACCGTAAAATTATCATAGGATTTAATGGTTCCTTTTAATTGGAAGCCATTGAGTAAGAAGACCGTTACATAAATATTGTTTTTACGAAGCTGATTTAAATAGACATCCTGAATATTGATCGGTTTCATGTAAATCCCCCTATTTCTCTACTTGTGTATGATTTGCCGTCAGTCTATCAATTCGACAGTTTCTGTCTGTTTCCTGCATGAACGACGTTATTTCCTTAAGATTCTTTTCACGATCAAGATGCGCATCGATCCAAAAGATCGGCAGCTTGTTTTTAAAATAAGTAAACTGCCTTTTGGCGTATTTTCGTGAGTTTTGCTTCAGCTTTGCAACGGCTTCTTCGAGGCTGCCGCGACCGTCAAGATAGGCATAAATCTCTTTGTAGCCAATTGCGTGAATCGACTGAGCTTCCCGAATCCCTCTTTGCCGCAAAGCTTGGACTTCTTCCATCAACCCTCGTTCCATCATGATGTCGACGCGCTGATTGATGCGTTCATAGAGTATGTCTCTTGGAACATCAAGTCCGATGATCACTTCGTTGTACATTGGCGACAACGCCAGCTCCCGGTCGCCTTTTTCCTGGTCACTGCTCATCAAAATCTCCACTGCCCGGACAACGCGTCGAGTGTTGTTGGGATGAATGTCTGAAGTTGGATCCAGCTCCAGCAATTTCTGATGCATCCGTTCAGGACCGAACTCTTCCAGCTCTTTTTGCAAACGGTCACGCAAATTTTGGTCAACCGGTTCAACCGAGAAGCGGTAATCAAACAGCACCGCCTGAACATAAAGCCCAGATCCGCCGACGATAATCGGCATTTTTCCGCGTGCGCGGATGTCTGCGATTTTTTCCCGTACTAATGCCTGGTATTCCGCGACTGAAAAACTTTCGTCGGGTTCTTTGATATCCAACAGATGATGCGGGATGCCTGCCATTTCTTCCGGTAAAATTTTGGCCGTTCCGATGGTCATGTCCCGGTATATTTGCATGGAATCGCCATTGATGATTTCGCCATTCAGCCGCTTCGCGAGTTCAATGCTCAACGCCGTTTTGCCGGAGGCAGTTGGGCCGACAATGGCTATTACATCAATCATTGCCGCACACCCAATCACCAATCCGTTCGAAATGCTCGTAGCGATCGGTTTCATTCAACAATTCATGCCGCCCTTGTTCTGCGAGATAAACTTTGATGTGATCCATTCCAGCGTCCGTAAACTGCTTGGCAGAACTGAATACCCCTTTGCCGTTGTTGCCAACGGGATCCATCGAGCCGCTGATCAGCAGCACCGGCAAGTCTTTGCGGATTTTGGCAATTTCTGCCGGCTTGTTGATAATTGCCAGCCCGGAAAATAGGTCAATGTAAAATTGGTTGGTCGATTCAAAACCGCACATAGGATCGGCTTCATATTTCGCTACCTCTTCCTTGTCGCGGCTCAGCCAGGCATAGGGTGAACCTTCATCTTTAAAAGGTTTATTAAAGCTGCCGAAAGTCATTTTCCCCAAGGCTTTGCTCTGCTGCTGCTTGCCCACTGTCTTGGCCGAAGCAATCGCTATCGCCAAACCAAGTTTTCCAGCCGCACCCGGATTGCCGCCTGTGCCAGACAATACGACCCTGCTGATGCCTTCACTGTGCAATTGCATATAGCGGCGGGTAACAAACGAACCCATGCTGTGGCCGAATAGAATTAGCGGCAGATTGCCAGTTGCTTGCTGCACTTCGGAGATCACGCTGTGGGCATCTTCAACTACCCGTTCAAAACCGTCCTCATCTGCAAAATAACCTTGTACTCCGTTGCGTTCTGCCGTTTGGCCATGCCCCCGCTGATCGTGGCCTGAAACCACAAAGCCACGGTTGGCCAAGTACTCTGCAAACTCAGCATATCTGCCAATGTGCTCCCCCATGCCATGAATAATATGGACGTGTCCAATCGGGCTCGGCGGTTCGTAGTACATATAAAAAATTTCGTGGCCGTCTGAGACGCGTATATAATCGCTTTTTGCCTGCATGCTCCGTCCCCCTCCTTGAGTCGTTTCTTCTACTCTATATTAATACCCAAAACCATTTCGGCTAAGCTCCCACAGGTTTAATTCATCACGCGTTTAAACATCTTTTCTACATCATAAGTTTTAAAGTGAATGATTACAGGGCGTCCGTGCGGACAGGTAAAGGGCTGCTCCGCATTTTTCAAATCCGCCAACAGCCTCTCCATGTCGTGCTTTTGCAGGAAATGATTGGCTTTGATCGACCGCTTGCAGCTCATCATAATGGCTGCATCTTCACGCAGTTTTTTGACATCCACTTTGCGGTCGTTCAGCACTTGCTCGATCAAGTCTTCAATGACTTCCTGTTCGAACCCTTTTGGAAACCAAGTAGGGTATTCCCGGACAATAAAAGAAGTCTCGCCGAATTCTTCAAGAAACACGCCGCTGTCGGACAAAACATCCAGGTTGTCTTTCAATCGCAACGCTTCGTCGCGGCTGTAATGGAAAGTCAGCGGCAGCAGCAGAGACTGCCGTTCATTGCTGTCGATGTCCCCCACTTTTTCTCGGAAGTATTCGTATTTGATGCGTTCCTGCGCAGCGTGCTGATCAACCAGGTAAAAGCCGTCGTTGCTTTGTGCCACGATATACGTGCCGTGAATCTGGCCCACCACTTCCAGTTCAGGAAATTGCGGACTGTCAGCCTTCTCCGGCAGTTCTTCTTGCGAAAGTTCTTCATCCAGCGGCAGCGGATCCTGTTCTATTGGTTCTGATGGTTTTACTGATCTTGTCGGTTCGATCACTTTCTCTGCCGGCAGTTCGTGCCAATCTTCTGCTTCAGGAGCCGGCGATGGCTTAGTTTCCTGTACGGTAAACGAACTTTTCCACAAGTCCAATTGCTTGGTCGGTGCTTGCTTAACGGGCTTCGGCTTGTCGATGATCGGTGCCCGGACCACTGTACTGATGGTTCTTCGAATCGTTTCGTGTATTAATTCCATTAATTCTTTCTCTTTGCTTAGGCGGATCTGCTGCTTGGACGGATGGACATTGACATCTGTCAAATACGGATCTCCTTCGATATTCAACACGACAATCGGCTGCCGCTCGAGCGGCAAAAAGGTATGGTATGCCTTGTGCACCGTATTGGCGATGGCGTAATGCTTGACCCACCGTCCGTTGACAAACAAGGAAATATAATTTTTATTGGCGCGCGTGATTTCCGGAAGCGATGCATAGCCCGACACTTTGTAATCGTGCGACTGCCCTTCAAATGGAATCATTTTCTTGGCAATCGCCACTCCGTATATATCCGCCAGCACACGTTTGATTTCTCCGCTGCCGGATGTTTGCAAAATGGTTCTGCCGTCATGCAACAGCTTGAAGGCCACACCCGGATAGCTCAGCGCAAAGCGGTTGAGCAAATCGATCGTATGGCCAAGCTCTGTTTGTAGCGTCTTCATGTATTTCAGCCGGGCGGGTGTATTAAAAAACAATTGATCGATTTTGATGTCCGTTCCTTTTCTGAGAGACCCGGCACGGTGCTCGGTCAGGCGGCCGCCTTCCATCTGAACAAAGGTGCCGCTTGAACCGTCTGATGTATGCAAGGTTACTTTGGAGACAGAAGCGATACTGGCCAGTGCCTCCCCGCGAAACCCGAGCGTCCGGATTCGGAACAAATCGTGTTCGTTGGCGATCTTGCTGGTGGCGTGGCGTGAAAATGACAGCAAGGCGTCATCCGCATCCATCCCAGCACCGTTGTCTATTATTTGAATAGAAGTCAGTCCTGCTTCAATGAGCAGCACTTCAACGGCTGTACTCCCCGCATCAATGGCATTTTCCACCAATTCTTTGACGACGGAGGTCGGACGTTCCACCACTTCACCCGCGGCTATTTTATTGGATAGAGGTTCGTCCATCAATCGAATGATGCCCATGGTCTCACTCCTTATTGGTCAGCTTTTGCTGCAGGTCGTTCAGCATCTGCAGCGCTTGAAGCGGCGTCATCGCAGATACTTCCACATCTGTGATGGCCTGCAGGATTTCATCTCTTTCGGTATCTGTATCGTCGAAAAACGATAGCTGTTCGATCGTTTTTGGCTGCTTTTTTTTGTCTTCTTCAAAGGTTTTTAGCAGTTCACGGGCACGCGCCAAGATTGGCTCCGGCAAATTGGCCAGTTCGGCCACGTGAATTCCGTAGCTTTTGTCAGCTGGGCCTTTTTTCACTTTGTGCAAAAAGACCACTTTACCCGATTGTTCCATTGCGGCTACATGGACATTGCGCAAATTGTCCAGTGATTTTTCCAATGCCGTCAATTCGTGGTAATGAGTTGAGAACAGCGTATTGGCGCCAATTTCACGATGAATATACTCGATCATCGACTGGGCAAGTGCCATGCCATCGTAGGTCGAAGTACCGCGGCCAATTTCATCAAACAGCAACAAGCTGTTTTTGGTTGCGTGGGTAATGGCATACTGCGACTCGAGCATCTCAACCATAAACGTACTTTGTCCTGACACCAGGTCATCGGCTGCTCCAATGCGTGTGAAAATCTGGTCAACAATCGGCAAATTCGCCGATTCCGCCGGCACGTAACTGCCGATTTGGGCCAGCACAATGGTCAAGGCCACTTGCCGCATATACGTACTTTTACCGGACATGTTCGGTCCGGTAATCAACAGCATGTTCTGCCCTTCCGCTAGGACACAATCGTTCGGCACGTAATGCTGCTTGTTCAGCATTTTTTCCACCACTGGATGGCGCCCTTCAATAATTGAGATTTCATTTTGATCGTTAAAATCCGGCTTTACAAAGCGGTATTTTTCCGCTACGTTGGCGAAACTCAAAAAGACATCGAGTCCGCTAAGTGAAGAAGCCAGGCGCTGGATGCGCGAAATATACTGTTTGACTTCATCTCTAATGGCCACAAACAAATCGTATTCCAGCGACAGGCTTTCTTCTTCAGCCATCAAGATCAATGCTTCTTTTTCTTTCAGCTCCGGCGTGGTATAGCGTTCGGCATTGGCCAACGTCTGCTTTCGGTCATAGCGCTCCAAATCCGCCAAATGCATATTGGCTTTCGACATTTCAATGTAATAGCCAAAAATCCGGTTATAGCCAATCTTCAAAGTTTTGACGCCGGTCAATTTGCGTTCTTTTTGTTCGAGTTCCGCAATCCAATCTTTGCCATTGCGGGAAGCATCCCGGTATTCGTCCAACTGCTGATGAAAACCGTCACGGATGACGCCGCCTTCTTTTGAAGACAAGGGCGGGTTTTCGCTGATGGCCTGCAGCAACTCACAAACCTCAATGCAGCGGTCCAGTTTTCCACTGAATTCCTGCAAGACCGGGTTGCCGGAATTGGCCAGTTCTTCAATGAGTGTCGGCACTTTCTCCAGCGAGCTCCGAAGCTGCGCTAAATCGCGTCCACTGGCACTGCCAAAGGCGATGCGGCCGGACAGGCGTTCCAAGTCATAAACTTCTTTCAACAGCCCCTGAAGCTCCACACGCACGAAATACTGATCGATCAAAGCCGCCACCATTTGCTGCCGTTCTTCGATCATGCGCTTGTTCGCCAACGGCTGATGCAGCCATTGTTTGAGTTTCCGGCTGCCCATTGCCGTGACGGTTTCATCCAACAGCCATAGCAGCGTGCCTTTGGTTTCAGCACCGCGGATCGACTGCAGCAATTCCAAATTGCGTTTTGAATGAAAATCGATGCTCAGCAGCTGATTGTTTTCTTTATACGTAAAGGCTTGGATGTGGTCGAGAGACTGCTTTTGCGTACGCAAGATATAGGTCAGCAAGCGCTGGCAGCTCATTTGCAAGTCTTCCGGGCACTCTGCTACTTGTGCAGGAGGCACCGGGAAAGCCGTTTCCATCGTTTCAATGGACAACACCAAATTCTGCTCTTCTTCGTTCAGCAAGACAAACAATTGTTCCGAAACCACCAGCTCCCGGATATTCAACGATTGCAGTTCTTGAAGCAAAGCTTTCTCTGTTCCCATTATGTATGTCGCAGTTGCTTCACCGGTGCTGATGTCAATGTAAGACAAGCCGAATCCATCCGCCAGTTCGTCGGCAGCCGCTAAAAAAACGTTCGATTTGGAATCCACGCTCTTGCCTTCTGTGTGCGTACCTGGAGTTACGAGGCGCACCACTTCGCGCTTGACGACTCCTTTGGCCGTTTTCGGATCTTCCACTTGTTCACAAATCGCCACTTTATGGCCTTTTAAGATCAATTGGTCAATATAGTTTTTCGCCGCATGATGGGGAACGCCGCACATCGGAATCCGGTCGTCTCCCGTTCCGCCGCGGCTTGTCAGCGTGATTTCCAAAATTTGCGATGCGTTGATGGCATCATCATAAAACAACTCATAAAAATCGCCCATTCGGAAAAATAAAAACGCATCCAGGTATTCAGACTTTACTTGAAAATATTGTTGCATCATCGGTGTCACTGCCATTATAAAACCTCTTTCAAATCGATTCGTCGTTTCTCCATTATACCAAAAATCAAAGCGGAAAAGAAAAAACTGAAAGAGCTTTGGCTCTTTCAGTCGAATGCTTTAGGGAAGTATGGGTTGGTCTTAGGTTACTTTCCACACACGGCCGCTTCCGCTTTTATTTTGTCCAGCTTCAGCGGCCAACTCCTCGGGTCATAAGCCAACCCAGCTACGTGGCAACGAGCGCCACTCTGCTGGTCTGTCTTATGCCTTTCGGAGCTGAACGGCCGCTTCCGCTTTTATTTTAACAGCTTCCTGGTTTGTCGTTGCGAACTTTTGATCCGGTTTCGCCGCGCAGCAAGTCGCCGCCCGTTTCAGTGATGATGTTGTTTGTTACTTGGTTGGCAATGGCTGTTGACACCATTTGCAACAATGAATTGACGTCGCTCTGGGATTGCTTGAATTCCTGAACGATTGGCACAGCGTCAATTTCTTCTTCGATTTTGGCAATTTTGCCTTCAATCAAAGTCAACGCCCGTTCTTTGCCATACGCCTGGAAGTTGACCGCTTGCTTTTGCAAACTCTTCAAGCTGGCAATTTTTTCGCGGATTTGCTGGTTTTCGTTAATTTGTGCTTCTGCACGTTTAAAGAAATCCACTTCTTCTGTTGCTGCGATCATATCTGCTACTTCGCGCGCTTTGGCGACGATTTCTTGTTTTGTATACGTCATTTTTAGACACCCACTTCTTGGTCTGACACGATTTTTATAAGTCTACCGTTCAACGACCATTTTTTAGTTTTCATGCATTTGACTGCTCGATCGAGTACACTCGTGAAGAATTGCTCTTCGTGGTTTTTGAATTGCCACCGAACTTGATTGTACAGGTAAACGGATATCGTCGACAAGATTTCCGCCTGACACAAACACCCCACTCAATCCATTCGGGGACATTTGTGTCCGGCTCGTGGTAAGTCGGCTCTCTGTCTCACCAATTCCTCTGAAGTTCAGCCACAAAAACCCTTTATACGATACTTTATTATACTGAAAACCAAGCATGTTCTACAAGACGTCTGCCCTAATTGTCGGAGTTTCGTCAAAAAGCTTCCCTTTTAACCTTGAAATGGGTAATCTTCATTGATGTAAACCCGTTCAAAAGAGGTGGCTTTGCCCGTTTGGTCATCCACTTCCGTGAATAAGCCGCTGACTACGGAGCGGCCGCGCTTTGGCACTTCAAAACGGGTTGGCATATTGGTCTTGAATCGGTACAATACGGCTTCTTTGGTCATTCCAAGAATTTCATCATAAGGCCCTGTCATGCCAACATCCGAAATGTATGCTGTGCCGTTCGGCAAAATGCGGGCATCGGCTGTTTGGACATGTGTATGGGTTCCGACCACAACTGAAGCCCGACCATCCAAATGCCAGCCCATGGCAATTTTTTCACTGGTCGCTTCTGCATGAAAATCCACAAACACTAATGGTGAAATCGCTTTGGCTTCCGCTACAAGCTCATCCGCTTTTTCGAACGGGTCCCCATGCGGCGGCAGGAATACACGGCCGTGCAAATTGATGACAGACAAGGTCTGCCCATTTTTTGTCACAGTCGCCATGCCGCGTCCTGGCGCTTCGTCTGAAAAGTTTGCAGGACGGATCAAATAATCCACTTCATCGATAAAGTCAAAAATTTCTTTTTGGTCCCACGTATGGTTGCCCATTGTCACCATGTCCACACCCATGAATAGTAGGTCCTGATAAATGGCTTTGGTGATGCCGCGTCCGGCTGCTGCGTTTTCGCCATTGGCAATGATGACGTCCGGCGAATACTTTCTTTTCAACCTTGGCAAATACGACTCCAATGCATCTCTTCCGATTGACCCTACAATATCTCCAATAAATAAAATTTTCACAAACTCACCTTTTTCCATAAGAAAAAGGCTTCTTTGAATAGACATTCATCGAAGCCTCACCCTTATTATTTTGCGTATTCAACTGCTCTGGTTTCTCTGATAACCGTCACTTTGATATGGCCTGGATAATCCAGTTCCTCTTCAATCCGTTTCCGGATATCGCGGGCCAGACGATGCGCCGTCATATCATCGATTTGTTCAGGGCGAACCATGATGCGAATTTCGCGTCCCGCTTGAATGGCGAATGATTTCTCAACGCCTTCGTACGATTCGGAAATTTCTTCAAGTTTTTCTAAACGGCGGATGTAATTTTCCAGTGTTTCACTTCTTGCACCTGGACGAGCGGCAGACAATGCATCTGCTGCAGCAACGATGACCGAAATGATCGAGGTCGCTTCAGTGTCTCCGTGGTGGGAAGCAATACTGTTAATGACAACCGGATGTTCTTTGTACTTGGTTCCAAGTTCCACGCCGATTTCAACATGGCTTCCTTCTACTTCATGATCGATCGCTTTACCGATGTCATGCAGAAGGCCGGCACGTCGAGCGAGTGTCACATCTTCTCCAAGCTCTGCTGCCATTAACCCGGACAAGAATGCAACTTCCACAGAATGCTTCAGTACATTTTGTCCGTAGCTTGTGCGGTAGCGGAGACGCCCAAGAATTTTGATCAAGTCAGGATGCAGGTTATGTACACCTACGTCAAATGTGGTTTGTTCCCCAATTTCACGGATTTGTTCATCCACTTCGCGTCTTGACTTTTCGACCATTTCTTCGATGCGTGCAGGATGGATCCGGCCATCCGATACCAGTTTTTCAAGAGCCAATCGCGCAGTTTCGCGGCGAATAGGATCGAATCCTGACAGAATAACCGCTTCTGGCGTATCATCGATAATCAAATCGATTCCAGTTAAGGTTTCAAGCGTTCGGATATTGCGTCCTTCGCGCCCGATGATGCGGCCTTTCATTTCGTCGTTTGGCAGGTTGACCACTGATACGGTCGTTTCTGCTACATGGTCTGCAGCAAAACGCTGCATCGCCAATGACAAAATGTTTTTCGCTTTTTTGTCCGATTCTTCTTTGGCGCGGGCTTCCGATTCTTTCATCATGACGGAAATATCTGTTGAAAGTTCTTTTTCAACGTCCTGCAAGATGATTGATTTCGCTTCTTCGCGTGTCAAAGATGAAATGCGTTCCATTTCTGACTGTTGCTTTCGGACTAACTCCTCAGCTTTGCTCTCCATCTGTTCAATATGCTGTTGTTTTTCTGCGAGCGCTTCGTCTTTGCGTTCCAGACTCGCTTCTCTTTTGTTTAATGCATCATCCTTGCGATCTAAATTTTCTTCTCTCTGCAACAACCGATTTTCTTGTCTTTGTAGTTCAGATCGGCGTTCCCGAATTTCAGATTCTGATTCAGTACGCAATTTATGATTTTCGTCTTTCGCTTCCAATAAGGCTTCTTTTTTCAGCGCTTCAGCTTCTCGTTTTGCATCTTCGACAATTTGCTCCGCAGAATTTTTAGCGCCTGCAATATTGGAATCGTTTGCTTTTTTCAATGCAAAATAACCAACAACTACACCGACGATGACACCAAGCAAAGCGAAGATGAACTCATTAATACCCATTCGGACACCTCCTCTTGCTATTGAATTTTTTCAGTTAAAAAAGATGAATAATAAAATTTTTTCGGTTTCAACTGTTTAATAATTAGTAAATTATACAATTTTAATTGTATAGATGGACTTATGTCGTGTCAACCCAAGAAAAGCGGAAGCAGCCGCTTAGCTCCGACCGGTGTAAGACAATCTGACAAAGCGGCATCTCTTCAGCCGCATTGTTGGAGTGGCTTACATCCCGAGGAGTTGGCTGCTGCAGCTGGACAATACGAAAACGAACGAATAGCTCCAGCAGATAGCCGAGCTGCACCTTGCGGAATTGTGTGCTTCTCGCAAAGCCGTTTTGGCTGCATACAAGAAAAGCCGCTAAGCATATGGCTTGGCGACTTTTCCAGAATATTGAGATGTTCTTATTCGTCATCTTCGTCAAGCAATAGATTAAAGTCTTCTGGTTCTTCCTTGTTGCCTGCGATTGTATAAGAAGCTGCTCCCATTCCGTAAGATTCACGGATTTTGTTGGAGATTTCATTGCGGACTTCAGGATTTTTCATCAAGAACTGTTTAACGTTTTCGCGGCCTTGGCCAATGCGCTCTTCGTTATACGAGTACCATGAACCGCTCTTCTGGATAATTTCCAGTTCAGATCCGATATCGACAATTTCACCTTCACGGGAAATTCCTTTTCCGTACATAATGTCCACTTCAGCTGTACGGAACGGTGGAGCTACTTTGTTTTTCACAATTTTGATCTTGGTTCTGTTACCAATAATTTCAGTGCCAGACTTCAATGCCTCAGCACGACGCACTTCTAAACGGACAGAAGAATAGAATTTCAATGCACGTCCACCAGGAGTCGTTTCCGGGTTACCAAACATAACACCGATTTTTTCGCGAATCTGGTTAATGAAGATCACAATCGTATTGGATTTGTTGATAATTCCTGATAATTTCCGAAGAGCCTGGGACATCAAACGTGCCTGCAAGCCCATATGGGAATCGCCCATTTCTCCTTCAATTTCAGCTTTTGGTACAAGTGCTGCAACTGAGTCGACAACGACGATATCCACTGCTCCGCTTCGAACAAGCGCTTCAGCGATTTCCAATGCCTGCTCGCCTGTATCCGGCTGGGATAGAAGCAATTCATCAATATTAACGCCAAGATTTTTTGCGTAAACTGGATCCAACGCATGCTCTGCATCGATAAATGCAGCTGTTCCGCCAATAGCCTGGACTTCTGCAATCGCATGAAGAGAAACCGTTGTTTTACCAGAACTTTCCGGACCGTATACTTCAATGACACGTCCGCGCGGATATCCGCCTATTCCTAGTGCTGTATCCAATGCCAACGAACCACTGGAAACAGATGAGATATTACGGTCTGTTTTTTCGCCCAATTTCATAACAGAACCTTTACCAAATTGCTTTTCTATTTGCTTTAACGCCATGTCTAATGCTGCTTTACGATCGCTCAAAAGAAATCCTCCTCTAAATGAAAAACTAATTTTCTACCTGTTTCTAGTATACTAGCTTATTGAGAAATATACAAGAAAAAAGCGAACGTTTATTCGCTTTTGTTTTTTAGAACTTCACATTTAGAAGTCCTATAGATGCCATTTCCCATTTTTGGGCAGAAAAAAACACGCAAAATTAAATTTTGCGTGCGTCTTCTTCTGTTAAGGTTCGAATGACATAATGGAGCGCCAGTTTAACGGCGCGCAACCGATTGGTGTTGCGCATGCCAGAAAGCTGAAGGCGATAAGACTGGGTACCTTGCTCTGTTGCAATGCCAATCCAGACAGTACCAGCAGGCTGATCGCCGTGAGCATCCGGGCCTGCCGCACCAGTCAATGAAACGCTGATGTCAGTTTTAAACTTGGCCCGTACAGCTTCAGCCATCGCTAAAGCTGTCTGTTCGCTGACGACTCCGTATTCAGCCAACAATTCAGCAGAAAGTCCAAGCTGATGAACTTTCATTTCTTCGTTATACGTAATGACTCCGCCTGCTAAAACTGCACTCGCTCCAGCAACAGAAGCCAATTCAGATTGGAAGAGCCCGGCAGTCAGGCTTTCTGCTGCTGAGATGGTCTTGCCTTGTTCTTTTAACAACTCAATCGATTTAGACGCCAAGGAATCGTTATCATAGCCGTATAAGTATTGGCCAACCAAATCCAAAATCTCTTCTTTGGTTCCATTGATCAAGTCCCAGGCTTCTTCAGTCGTGTTGGTTTTAGCCGTAATGCGCAACGTCACTTCGCCATCCGCAGCAAGCGGTGCGATCGTCGGGTTCGACTGCTTATCCAGAATGTGGTGCAGGCGATCTTCCAGTTCAGCCTCGCCGATTCCATAAAAGCGCAAGACGTGGGAGAGGATGACGTCTTCTTTATTCAATAAATGAACCAGCTTTGGCTTTGCTTCGAATTGGAACATCGGCTCCATTTCTTTTGGCGGACCGGGCAAAAGAATATAGACACGGCCGTCTTTTTTGTACATCATCCCCGGCGCCATGCCGTTGTGGTTGACGAGAACGTCACTATCTTTCAGCACCAAAGCTTGTTTCTTGTTGTTTTCCGTCATGGGACGGCCTGCACGCTCAAAAAACGCCACAATCGAATCCAATGCTTCCTCATTCATCTCAAGTGTTGTATCCAAGTGCCGGGCAATAGACTCTTTCGTCAAGTCATCTTTAGTTGGCCCCAACCCTCCAGTAAACAAAATCAAGTCGGCACGATTTTCTGCAATAGTTATAGCATCTTCCAAACGGTCGGCGTTATCTCCCACAACTGTGTGGTAGTAAACATTAATGCCAAGTTCCGCTAAGTGATTGGACAGAAACCGGGCATTCGTATTGGTGATCTGACCTAATAATAATTCTGAACCTACCGCAATAATCTCTGCATTCATCTGTCTGATCCCCTTTTGTGTATGCTTATTTTGAAGTCATTAATGCACGGCGGTTGGCATAAAAGTAATCCCAGCCAGACCAAACTGTGAAAATCAAAGCAATGTAAAGCATGATTTGGTCAAACGGCAAACCGATCAACGTGAAAATTGTATTATGCAGCAGCAAGGCAGAAATCGCCAAAATCTGTGCAGTGGTTTTGATTTTTCCCAATCCGCCTGCAGCCACCACTTCACCTTCGCCTGCAAGTACCAGACGCAACCCAGTGACCGCAAATTCACGGCTGATGATGATGATCACGATCCACGAAGCTGCAAAACCTAGCTCCACTAAAATAATCAAAGCAGCGGATACTAGAAGTTTGTCTGCTAACGGATCCAAAAACTTGCCGAACGTCGTGACCAAATTGTATTTACGTGCATAAAAGCCGTCCACCCAATCGGTTAATGATGCAAAAATAAAAATAAGTCCTCCGACAAAATGAGTGACAGGCATTTCCGCTCCAAAAAGCGTCATGGTGCCCCAGTCAAAACCGGCTAGCATGATCACCATAAAAACCGGAATCAACAAAATTCTCGAAATGGTAATCTGATTTGGTATGTTCATTGTTGTTTCTCCTTTCGAACTTTCATGAAAAATAGCCATCCAAAGATGGCTATTCGGCGTCTGTAAATTGAATAACGATATTTTGGGGTTGAAGTTGTTGTTCATACTCAATCGGCTCACCGTTTAATGATAATGCAATATTTGAATAGTCGCCAATGCGCAACCGGACAGATTCCACTTCTGATAAATCCAGTGTTTCTGTTTCTTCGGCTTGCATGACGCGCGCTCTGGAAGTCAGTTCGTTTTGGTTCTGGTCAGTTGCGGCAATCCAAGATGGTCCATTCGCTGCTATTTCCAGCTGCCGCTCATCCGGCCCCTGCCACGAATAGGTCGTGGTTTCGCCTTCAGTTTCTTCAACCGCCAAAACGGCTTCAGGTTCTGCAGGCTCTGCTGCAGACTCCGGTGCCGGTTCTTCCGCTGCTGGTTCTTCCGCTTCCCCAGGAGCTGGCTCCTCGTAAGAAGTCACGTTGCCTTGGTCATCTGGAAGAGTTGGTGAGCTGACGTTTGTTGAGGCGCTGTAGAAATACCAAAGCACAGCAAGAATCAGAACAATAAACACAGCCACCAAAATTTTTGGCATGTATTCGGCATAAGGCGCACTTGGAGCTGTTCTCGCAACAGACTGGCTTCTGGATGTTAGAGAAGTCGGCATTTTCTGCTGTGCCGCTGGTTCCTTGGCTGGCATTTCCACTTGATGCTGGTTTAGCAGTTCCTCGCCATTCAGCCCAACTGCTGCTGCGTATTGCTTAATAAATGCACGCACATAAAATGTACCGGGCATCATGCTGTAATTGCCATCTTCTATACCCGCCAAATAACGCTTTTGTATCTTAGTCAAGTCTTGCAAATCTTCCAAGCTATATCCTTTGGCGATTCTGGCTTGTTTTAGCCGAGTACCCAACTCACTCAAATCGATCACCTGCCTACTTAGAAGTTGAATCCGTCCCCAAACATATCCCCTTGTGATTTTTCGTCCATAAAGGTATTTTTCTCCAACACTTCATAGGTTATTTTTTCATCTGGATGATGGCGCAGTTCAATAATATAATCAAAATCGTCGATGCTGTATTCGGACTGTTCAACAAATTTATCCGGATGCTCGACTACTTTAATCGTTGGCATCCGCATCATTTCACGTACCAGCTGCATATGGCGTTCATCCGCAGATCGGCGCGTGACAATACCATCCAGAATAAAGATATTGTTCGCATTGTGCTCATCGCCCATCAACTGATTGCGTACTGTTTGCTTAATCATAGTGGAAGACAGGAAAATCCATTTTTTATTGGCGCTGACACTGGCAGCCACGATCGACTCGGTTTTTCCGACTCGGGGCATTCCTCTCAGGCCGACCAGTTTATGGCCTTCCTGTTTGAAAATTTCGGCCATGAAATCGACCAACAGCCCCAACTCATCGCGCACAAACCGGAACGTTTTGCGGTCATCAGCATCCCGTTGAATATATCGGCCGTGCCGCACTGCCAATATATCCCGTAGCTTGGGTTCACGGAACTTTGTCACAGCAATGGTTTCAATGGTCGACAAAATCTGTTCGAAACGCTCCAACTGGACATCGTGTTCTGCCCGCAGCAGCATGCCGCGACGGCCCTGGTCCACCCCATTGATCGTCACAATATTGACGCGCAGCATCCCTAAAAGAGAAGCAATATCGCCAAGCAGACCTGGACGGTTCACTTGAATTTCGTATTCAAAATACCATTCTTTCATGCCATACCCGACCTTTCTCCAAAGAGATCTATAGTTCATATAATAGCTGATTTGCCTCAACAGGAAAAGGGGCATTTAGTTACATGAAAGAGCAACTGAACAACATTACATCAGCCATCCACCGTTAATGCGCAGCGTTTGCCCCGTCATATAATCCGCTTTGCCGCTGACAAGATAATCGACAGCATTAGCCACGTCCTGAGGCGAACCGAGACCGAGTGGAATCTCTTCTTCAATCTCCCCAAGTTCTTCTGCCGTAAAGGTGGCATTCATTTTTGTTTGGATAAATCCAGGTGCAACCGCATTAACACGCGTTCCAGAAGGAGCCATTTCTTTGGCATAGGCTTTCACAAACGCCAGCTGCGAACCTTTGACAGCTGAATACATGGTTTCCATGGAAGCCCCTGTCTCTCCCCAAATAGAAGAAATAAAGACCACATACGATTTGTCATGGCGGCGGAAAAATGGAGAAATCAGCTGTATGACCGAAATCGGATTTTTCACATGAACCCGCCACAATGCCTCCATGTCTTCATCTGTCGTGTCAATCAGCATTTTCACTAATGATTGGCCGCTTGCCACAATAACGCAACTGGCATCATAAATGTTTTTTGCCAGTTGTTGGGCTCCATCTGCATCCCTAAAATCGGCCTGGACAGAAATGAATTCCTGTCCAGTATATTTCTCAGCCAATTGCTGGGCCAACACATCTGTCGGCCGGCTGTTCCCGTGCAAGTACAGCGACCAGCCACTTTCTGCCAACTGGAGCGCAATGCTTTCGCCAATTTCGCCAGATGCTCCTAACAGGACCGCAAACCGTTTCACTGTTCGTCCTTTTTTGCCGGCATGATGGTGAAGACCGAATGCTGAGATTCATGGCTGACCAAAGCAAAAGCATTTTGAAGGTCTGAAACTTCCAAGCTTTCCAGTACCGGAACCACATCGAACAAGTTCATTTCATTGAATGCATAATGCGTAAATTGGTTGGCAATGTATTCTGGTGAATTCAATGCTCTCAGGAAAAAACCGATTTTTTTGCGACGCACGCGGTCAAGATCTTCTTGACCGAAAGGCCATTTTTCCACAGCGTTCTTCAATGTGTGTTTGATTTCCTTAATCAGGATGTCCGGCTTGTGCGTATCAGAGCCGATCAAGGCATAGCCAAATCCATTTTCCAATGAATAGTCAAACGAATACGATTCGTCGATCCAATCGTTTTCATAGGCATGGTGATAAAAATCAGAAGTCCGTCCGAACAACAATTCATAAGCCAATTGAGCAGCCAGTTCATGCTTCAGCATATCAGGTCCAATCAGATCCAATTTTTCTGGTTTGATGCCGAAAAAGACTTTTGGTTTTTGTACGCTCATTTCCAATACGCGTTCCTTAATGGCCACTTCTTTCGGTTCTTCCGGATAAATGCGCTTGATTTCTGTCGGTTCCGCAAAAGTTCGCTGCGCCTGGTCTTCTTTCACCAACTTCATCATTTGTTCGGGATCGACATTGCCGACTACGAACAAAACCATGTTTGAGGGATGGTAAAAAGTGTTGTAGCACGTATACAAATGCTCTGCCGTAATATCTTGAATCGATTCTACCGTCCCAGCAATATCAATTTTTACGGGATGGTTTTCGTAAAGGTTCTCAATGATCCCAAAATACAGGCGCCAATCCGGCTGGTCGTCGTACATGGTAATTTCCTGCGCAATGATGCCTTTTTCTTTTTCAACGGTTTTTTCGGTAAAATAAGGCGTTTGGACGAAGTTCAATAAAGTTTTAACGTTTGCATCGATTTCACCGGTTGCCGAAAAAAGATAGGCAGTTCGTGTGAATGAAGTAAAGGCATTTGCTGAAGCACCTTGCTTGCTGAACTCCTGAAAAACGTCCCCTTCTTCTTTTTCGAACATTTTGTGCTCCAGAAAATGAGCAATGCCATCCGGTACTTTAATGGGTTCTGTTCCACCCTGTGGCACAAAATGATTGTCGATTGAACCGTATTTGGTCGTGAACGTAGCAAAGGTTTTAGAAAATCCTTTTTTAGGAAGAATGTACACATTCAAGCCATTGTCCAGTTTTTCGTGAAAAAGTGTTTCTTCTAATTGATCAAATTCAACTTTATGCATTCTGTTCATCCTCCTTGCCTGATAAGAAGTATGTCATTTCCAACGAAAGATGCTGGGCTACAGCAGCAATGTCTTTTTTTGTCACATTCTTCCATCTGTTAATCATAAATTCTGGTTCAAATCGATCCGTTAACTCCATGTATTGATCGTAAATCTCAATTTGGCCGCGAGCCGAATCGAGCCCTTCTTTTAATTGATTGATCAATAAAGCTTTTGTTTGATCCAATTCCACATCCGAAATATTGCCTTTTTTGACTTCTTCCAATTGCTCGAGAACCAACTTCACCGCTTTTTCTTCCAGCTTTGAATCAATGCCGGCCAATACAAACATCAAACCGAATTGTGAAGAAAAAGAACTCGATACATAATAAGCCATACTCTCTTTTTCGCGTATGTTCACAAACAATTTGGAATGCGCGTAACCGCCAAAAACGCCATTCATGAGCTGCATGACTGGAAATTTCTCATCACGGAATGTGATTGGCGTAAAGAATGCCATGTGAAGCTTGCCTTGTTTCATGTCTTCGTATTCCAACACGCGTGACTGCTCAGGCTTGACCAATTCCAATGGCGGCACTTCAACTGCGCTTTCACGATCTTTAAAATGGAAGAATTCACGAATATGCGAAGCAATCATTTCGGGCTTCACATCGCCTACTGCGTAAATTTCAATTTCGTTTTCAGCGACCATTTCTTTGTATTCCGCAACCAGCTGTTCGTTGGTAACGTTCTCCACATCTTGGATCGTCCCATTAGACGTGATCGATGCCGGATGATTCGGCAATGCCAATTCCATCATCCGCTGCTGTGCATAGCGTGTTTTTTCATCGAATACAGATTCAATTCGCTGCACAATGGCATTTTTTTCGCGCAGGAAAATAGACTCTTTGAAAAGTCCGTGCTCAAAGTTGGGCTTAAACAAGACAATGTACATCAAGTTTAATACTTTTTCGAGAACGCCTTTTTCAGATAGATACTGATCGTTGACCGTTTCAACATTCAAGGTCACCACATGTTCGTTGCCGCGTTTTGAAGAATCTATGTAAAGAGATGTTCCGTAAAGATCGTCCAACACCATGCGAAGTGCCGTATGGGAAGGATAGACCTCGTTGCTGTGCTGCAGCACATTTGCCAAAATTGACCGGGCAGATGCTTTTTCATTGGTCAGTTTATCTTTGAACTTGATCGAAAAATTTATAGTTTTAAATTGTGTTGTCTCATTGACGTGCACATTAACGCCTTTAGCAATGTTAATTGTTTCAAACATTTGAAATCCCCTCTCGTCGTTCATGTTCTAACTATACCGAACCTTTTCCGTTAATTGCAAATAAAGAAAAGCGGAGGTGCCCGTTTTAGTCCCGACAAGCGCTGGAGGACTTGCAGGTAATGGCGCTTTTTGCCATTATCAGCAAGTCCGAAGCGACCTCGAGGGACTGGGCACCGAAGCTGGACAGCAAGAAAAGCGAAAGCGGCTAAATACCGAAGCTAACCTAAGAGCGCGACGTCCTGCCGTAACTGCCCTAGAAAATGAAAAGAGCCGTCGCTGTGACGGCTCTTTCGTATAGCTTATCGTTGTCCTTTAATATATGGTTTTCCGTTTGCCAACGGTGCATTGGCACGGCCGATAAATCCGGCAAGTGCAAAGATCGTCAATACATACGGCAGTATTAATAGGAAGACGTTCGGAATTTCTTGGATGATTGGAATCGAGGACCCGACAATACTCAAAGATTGTGCAAATCCGAAGAACAAAGCAGCTCCCATAGCGCCTAGTGGATGCCATTTCCCAAAAATCATCGCTGCCAGTGCCATAAAGCCCTGGCCATTGATCGTAGCATGACCGAAGTCATTAGTAATGGTTTGTGCATAAATCGCACCACCAATTCCCGCTAACGCCCCTGAAATCATAACGGCAACATAGCGCATTCTTGCAACGTTGACACCCATTGTATCAGCAGCCATTGGGTGTTCCCCAACAGCCCGCAGGCGCAGGCCAAACGGCGTCTTATAAATAACAAACCATGCCACGAAGGCAACGGCAATCGCAAAGAACGACGTATTGTAAACAGATGTAAAGAATAACGGTCCAATTACTGGAATGTCCGATAAAAATGGAACATTGTAGCGAGCAAAACGCTCTGTGATAAAGTCTGTCTGCCCTTTATCAAAAATCCGTTTTACCAAATAGAGAGACAATGCAACAGCCAACAAGTTGATGGCAACCCCTGATACAACTTGATCCGCACGGAACGAGATAGACGCAACCGCATGCAGTAAGGACAACAGCAATGCAGCTACCATCGCTGCGATCAAGGAAATCCAAGGTGTCGCTGCACCAAATGTATCAGCATACAATAAGTTGAACAAGATCCCAACAAATGCACCAATGACCATCAGTCCTTCAAGACCAATGTTGACGACCCCGGATTTTTCCGAGAACACGCCGCCAATTGCGACTAAAATAAGCGGTGCTGCATAGAAAATTGCCGAAGGAACGATGAAGTATAGAACGTCAAGGAAACTCATGTTACTTCGCCTCCTTCTTCTTAGCTGACGCACGGAGCAGCAGCAAGCGAATGATGTAGCCCGAAGCTACAAAAAAGATGATAACTGCGATAACGATTTCAACAATTTCAATCGGAATGCCCGCAGCATTCGGCATATTCAATGCCCCATATTTTAAGGAACCGAACAGCGTAGCACCAAAGATGACACCAAGCGGCGTATTCATCCCAAGCAAGGCAACGGCGATTCCATCAAATCCAATACCCGTAAAGCCGCCTTTGGACGATACGTATTCAAACGTCCCAAGTGCTTCCATTGCTCCAGCCAATCCGGCAAAAGCACCCGAGATGACCATTGCCAAAATGATATTTTTGTTAACATTCATGCCTGAGTATTGAGAAGCGTTTTTATTAAAGCCAACAGCTTTCAGCTCAAAGCCGAGTGTTGTTTTCTCAAGGATAAACCACATGACACCGACCATAATCAAAGCGAGGACAATGCCAAGATGCAGCCTTGAAAATTCCGTCAGGTTTTCGAGAAACTCTGAACGCAGAGATGCACTGGCAAAAATGCTTTCTGTCCGATCTCCCCCGTCAGAAACTGTACGGATCAAAGCGTTTGTTACGTGCAATGCGATATAGTTCATCATGATCGTTACAATTACTTCATGGACATGGAACTTCGCTTTTAAGAGGCCCGGTACAAAGCCCCATAATGCGCCAGCCACCGCTGCCGCTATGATAGCCAACGGCAAATGAATGATTTTTGGCAATTCCACAGCGACCCCTACATAAGCTGCAGCAAACCAGCCAACAATCAATTGACCTTCCACACCGATATTGAAAAGTCCTGAGCGAAACGCAAAAGCGACCGCAAGACCGGCCAATAAATAAGGTGTGATTTGGCGGATTGTTTCACCGATTGTATACATATCTCCGAAAATACCGTTCCAAAGAGCAGCATAGCCTTCCAGTGGGCTATAGCCACTGACCAGCATGATCACCGCACCTACCAACAGTCCCAAAATAACAGAGATGATCGGGACCAGGAGATTGGTCATTCTATTCGACATGCTGATCCTCACCTTTCTTCGTCAAATCCTGGGTTTTCTTGTGGCTGGTATGACCGGCCATCAATAATCCTAATTCCTGCTCGCTCGTGCTTTCCGGTGTCACGATGTCGACAATTTCCCCATCGTGAATAACGGCAATGCGGTCTGAGACATTCATCACTTCATCCAGCTCAAAAGAAATCAGCAAAACTGCTTTGCCGTTGTCGCGCTGTTCAATTAACCGGCTATGAATAAACTCTATCGCGCCAACATCCAAACCACGAGTTGGCAGAGCCGCGATCAATAGATCTGGATTGCGGTCCACTTCACGGCCAATGATGGCCTTTTGCTGATTTCCTCCAGATAACGATCGGGCCAGCTCAGCCGGGCCTTGTGTCCGAACATCAAAATCTTTAATGATTTGAAGTGCTTTGTCATTAATTTTGTTGTAATCAATAATGCCTGATTTGGAAATCGGCTTTGTGTAATATGTCTGAAGCGAAATGTTATGTCCAATTGGGAAATCCAATACCAACCCGTGCTTGTGTCGATCCTGAGGAATGTGTCCAACTCCAGATTCCGTAACTTTTCTTGGCTTCATATTGGTAACATCTTTGCCATTAATGAAGATAGTCCCACTCTTCACTTTCCGAAGACCTGTAATGGCTTCGATCAATTCAGACTGGCCATTTCCATCGATTCCCGCAATTCCGACAATTTCACCTTTGCGGACATTCAAATTCAAGCTTTTTACTTTCTCTACTCCACGATAATCCTGGACTACCAAATCTTTGATATCCAAAATTTCTTCTCCAGGGAATGCCTGGCCTTTAACGGTGGTGAATTCTACCTGTCGCCCAACCATCAAGGAAGCCAAATCATTTGGATTGGTTTCGGCCGTAATGACTGTGCCGATTCCCTGGCCTTTGCGGATAACAGTTACACGGTCGGAAACGTCCATAATCTCTTTTAATTTGTGTGTGATCAAAATAATGGACTTGCCTTCAGCAATCAATCGTTTCATGATTTGAACCAATTCCGTGATTTCCTGCGGCGTCAAGGAAGCGGTCGGCTCATCAAAAATCAAAATCTCAGCACCGCGGTACAAGGTTTTCAATATTTCCACACGCTGCTGCATACCAACAGATATGTCCTCGATGATTGCATAAGGATCGACATTCAAGCCGTATTGCTCAGAAAGAGCTTGAACTTTTTTTGCCGCATCTTTTTTATTGGTAATGCCGTATTTGGTTGGCTCACTTCCTAAAATGATGTTTTCGGTAACAGAAAAATTTTCAACCAGCATAAAATGCTGGTGAACCATTCCAATGCCGAGATCGTTGGCAATGTTTGGATTGGCAATGTCGACTTTTTTTCCTCGAACACGAATTTCTCCGCCTTCCGGTTGGTACAAACCGAACAGGACGTTCATCAAAGTTGATTTACCGGCTCCGTTTTCCCCTAACAATGCGTGAATTTCCCCTTTTTGCAGCTGCAGCGTAATATTGTCATTGGCGACAAAGGTACCGAACTCTTTGCGGATATTCAGCATTTCGATTACATACTCCACTGTTGTCACTCCCCCGAAACTACTATCTTGTTGGAACTAAATTAATTAATTAATACAGGAAAGGCTTCCGTTTCCAGAAACCTTTCATCTATTAATCTTCAACTTTTATAGGCAAAAAAAATCATAAAGACCGGTTGGACCGGTCTTTATGATGACCGTGCTGCTAATTCATTTTTACTGTAAAGTATCTGGAACTACGATGTCGCCATCGATCACTTGTTGCTGGTAATCTTCAATCTGTGTCATTACATCTTCAGGAATTGCTCCACGTGAATCTGCAAGGCCAACACCTTCATCGGACAAACCATAAGTGATTGTTTCGCCGCCTGGGAATTCCCCAGCCATTGCCTGCTCTGAAATATTAATTACAGCCGAATCAACACGTTTCAATACTGAAGTCAATGTTACGTTAGCATCGCCAGTTTGGCCTTCATCGTATTGGTCAGCATCTACGCCGATAACCCAAACGTTTGCTTCTGGATCTGCTTCTTTACGTTCTTTTGCTTCAGTGAATACGCCGTTTCCTGTACCACCAGCAGCATGGAAAATAATATCAGCTCCTGCAGAGTACATACGGTTCGCAGTTGTTTTACCCAATTCCGCTTTATCAAAAGCCCCTGTGTATTGTACATCGACTTCAATCGCATCGTTAACAGTTGCAACACCTTCAAGGAATCCTGCTTCAAAACGCTCGATTACTGGAATTTCCATCCCGCCAACAAATCCGATTTTATCCGTTTCTGTCATTAGAGCTGCTGCAACACCCGCAAGGAATGCTCCTTCTTGCTCTTTGAACAAAACACTCGCAACGTTTGGAGCATCTACTACTGCATCAATGATTGCGATTTGAGCTTCAGGCTGTTGTTCAGCAATTTCAGCTACAGCGCCTTCCATCAAGAAACCAATGCCATAAACGACATCAAAGTCACGACGGATCAAGTTGTTCAAGTTGGTGTTGTAATCCGCATCTGATGCAGATTGAAGGTAATCAAAGCCGCCATCGCCTTTTTCAAGGCCATTTTCTTCACCAAATTGCTGGATGCCTTCCCAAGCAGATTGGTTGAAGGATTTATCATCCACACCGCCAACATCTGTAACCATGGCAACTGAGAAATCAGCAGCTTCTTCTGTGCCTTCTTCTCCTCCGCCAGTTTCACCAGTTGACGTATCTTCTTCGCTTCCGCAAGCAGCAAGCATTGTACCAGCAGCAAGCATTAATGATAAACCTAGACCAAATTTACGTTTTGTCAATGTAATAACCCCCAAGGTTTTTTGATATTAGCAGGAATTTGATGTTTTACACGCGTTTGCGAACCACATGAAAGCTGAACTTGTCAGCTCTGAAATAATTCTTTGAATAAAGCACCAAGCGATCGTCTTCATCGTAATGGAGCTGTTTTAATACTAGTAATGCTGTTTCCGGTTCACATTCCAGGATTGGCGAAACTTCTTCATGATACCCGGTCGGATCGATAAATGTCACCGCATAGGATATATGAATATCTCCCGATTCTTCAATCGCTGTAAAAATGGAACTTTCGGTGCGTCCTAAAAAATCTGCAGGCAAATAAGTCGAAGGCACCTTGTCGATGCAATAAACGACAGGTTCTCCGTTCGCCGTACGGACACGTTCAATAGTAATAATAGTATCATCGCCAGTGCAATGAAAGCGTTTTATATCCTCTTCAGAGGAAAGGCTTTCCGAAGTGCTCAAGTAAATGGCACCCGGTTCCATTCCCGCCTGACGGATCATGTCAGAAACACTAGTCAATTGTTCAATGCCTGACGAAAATAATGGCTTTGAATTGACAAAAGTTCCGACTCCGTGACGTCTGACGATAATATTATCTTCTTCCAACAGCCGAAGCGCTTCTCGTAAAGTCGCACGGCTGACTCCCAGTGTTTTCGATAGCTCGAATTCGGACGGCAACTTCTCTTTTTCTTTGTAGACGCCCGCCGCAATATCCTGTTTCATTCGATCGATCACTTGAAGATACAAAGCGCGATGATCCGATTTAATTGTCATACGATTCACCACCCATGACAGAGATCAGACATCTGATGTAAAACATTCCTACTAATCAAAATTACTATACCACTTATTAGAAATGAAATAAATAGTAATTTGTCGAATTTAGCGAATTTTCGCTTTGGCATCTTAAAAACGTTTAATTACTTTGTCATAAAGAATCTCCAAAAGTTCAGTATTCTTCCTGCTTTGGAACTAATACAGTCCGTGGCTTACTGCCTTCATAAGGCCCGACCACTCCTCGCTGCTCCATTTGATCAATGATCCGGGCAGCGCGCGAATAGCCAACACGGAACCTGCGCTGCAGCATGGAAACGGATGCCGTCTGCATTTCGGTGACAAGCTGTACGGCTTCATCGTAGATTTCGTCTGTTTCTTCATCAATTTTCGACTCATCAATTTCAGTCGGAATCATGTCTTCTTGGTATTGTGCTTTTTGCTGTTCAATAACAAAGTCGACAATTTTTTCGACTTCCGAATCGGAAAGAAACGCGCCTTGGACACGAACCGGCTTTGATTGGCCAGCTCCGAGGAACAACATATCTCCACGGCCCAGTAATTTTTCGGCACCGCCCATATCCAGGATCGTCCGTGAATCAATAGAGGATGATACAGCAAAGGCGATACGGGATGGAATGTTTGCTTTAATAACACCTGTGATGACGTTAACACTTGGACGTTGCGTAGCAATGATCAAATGTATGCCTGCTGCACGCGCCATTTGAGCCAAACGCGTGATGGCATCTTCCACTTCGTTTGAAGCCACCATCATCAAATCCGCCAACTCATCGACAATGACTACGATAAACGGCAATTTGGGATGCTTGTCTTCATTTTCTTCGTTGAAAATACGAACGTACTCGTTATAGCCTTCGATATTGCGCGTACCGGTATGCGAAAAGAGTTCGTATCTTCTTTCCATTTCTGAAACGATTTTTTTCAGTGCTTGTGCCGCTTTGCGCGGATCTGTTACAACCGGTGCCAATAGATGCGGAATGCCGTTGTAGACGTTCAGTTCCACCATTTTTGGATCAATCATCATCATTTTCACTTCATGCGGTTTTGCGCGCATGATAATGCTCGTGATAATGCCATTGATGCACACCGATTTTCCGCTTCCAGTGGAACCAGCAACCAGTAAATGCGGCATTTTGTTTAACTCTGTCATTACCGCTTGGCCAGTCACGTCTCGGCCTAGAGCAAATAACAGCTTAGCATCCGGACGATTGTTTTCTTCCGATTCCAGCACTTCGCGCAGACTGACGATTGATACTTCCGAGTTTGGCACTTCGATGCCAATAGCAGATTTCCCAGGAATCGGCGCTTCGATACGGATATCGCGAGCCGCTAATGCCAATGCCAAATCGTCGTGCAAGCTGACAATTTTGCTTACTTTCACACCGGTGTCCGGCAATACTTCGTATTTTGTGACCGCTGGACCCAGATGGACTTGGGTCACTTTAGCACGAACACCAAAGCTTTGGAACGTTTTTTCAAGTTTTTTAGCATTTTTCTGGATGCCGGAATACTCGCCGCTTTGGTCATGATGCGGCGGCAAGGTCAATAGGCTGAGCGGCGGCAGCTGGTATTCTTCATTTTCCAGCTCTTCTGCAGTCGACAGCAATTGGAGTTCTCCAGTTTCTGGCTCTATGGTTGCTTCTGGCGCAGGTGCTGGCGGAGTTTCCGTTTTTTTGGGTTTAACGTTTTCAGTAAATGCTGAAATGATCGGTTCTTCCTGCTTCGGACGGTACAAGAGGTCTTCTTCCTCTTCTTCTTCCTCATAAGCTAAAGATTCGTTAATTTCCAACACTTGCTCCGGCTCCGACTTTTTGCGGGGAGCCCGTAATTTCTTCGGCTTGTCCCGCTGGAAGCGGCTTACGAACTCATCAATTGCTGGGCGGGCACTTGGAATCTTTTCAGCAATAAAAGGTGCAGCTGCTTTTCCTGTTAAAATAATTGCGCCAATCGATAGCAGAATGATCGCCACCACCCACGTGCCTGCAGTATCAAACAGCACATGCAACATTGCGTATAACAAAGCACCGATGATTCCGCCTCCAGTAGCCAAATAACTGTTCCAAATCGTTCCAGTCATTTGTGTATTGCGGATGGTTTCGGACACAACGTTGCCTGATGTAATTGGCAATATAGTGCCTGCAGCCCAGATTAGGTGACAAATCAGCAGAATGCCAATCAGAACAAATGCCGATCCTACTGCTATTTTCACCCTTGGCTTCGGCCATGAGCGCTTAACCATTACGTAGACAGCGACGTAAACAAGTGCCACCGGAATAAGGAAAGCCATATAGCCCGCCATAAATTCCGCCATGTTGAAGAACATTTTGCCGATTACTCCTAATTGGAACACCATCAATACGGATATTCCCAGCAGCACCAAGCCGATCATTTCATAAGCGATCATTGGCATCGGCTGCCGTTTTTTGTTTCTTGGCTTTGCTTTTGGTTTAGCTTTCGGTCTAGTTTTGGGTTTTGCTTTTGTGGTTGTTCGAGCCCTGGTCATCGCCATTCCTCATTTCCTCCATAATCGAAAAAGGATTTCCTCCGAATGACTCGGTATGGAAATCCTTTTTCTTTTTCTCTTAGTATTCCATAATAATCGGGATAATCATTGGACGGCGTTTTGTCTGCTGGAACAGGTATGAATTCAATGTATCGCGAATTTCCTGTTTGATGTTGTTCCATTCAAACGCGTCTCTTGTGACGTATTTTTCAACGACTTTACGGACAAGTCTTGTCGATTCGTCCATCAGTTCTTCTGACTCACGGACATAGACAAACCCACGTGAAATCATTTCCGGACCGGAAGCAATCTTCTTCTCTTTGCGGTTTAATGTTACCACAACGATAAAAATTCCGTCTTGTGACAGCAATTTGCGGTCACGCAGAACGATATTTCCAACATCACCGATGCCAATGCCATCAATCAATACATTGCCAGCAGGAACACGGCCGCTCATGCGCACTTTGCCGCCTTTGTATTCCACGATATCGCCTTTATCGGCTATAAAGATTTCAGACTTGTGCAGTCCTACTTGCTGTGCCAATTTAGAGTGGGCAATCAGCATTTTGTATTCACCCTGGATGGGAATGAAATACTTGGGTTTCATCATATTCAACATCATTTTTAAGTCTTCCTGGCTGCCGTGTCCAGATACGTGGACTTTTTTGCTGGCAGTCAAAACGTTTGCACCGGCTTTTGCCAGTTTGTTCATTGTTTGGAACATAGGAACTTCCATACCGGGTGATGGTGTGAATGTAATTAATATGGTATCAGTTTCTTTAATTTTAACATCTTTGTGCTGTTTGCGGACCATTTTGTCCAATGCTTCCAGCGGCTCTCCCTGGTTGCCGGTGACGATAATAACCACTTCGTCATCGCGGTAGTTTTCTAAGTCTTTCAAGGAAATGACAGTATCTTCATGGACCGTCAAATAACCAAGACGCAAGCCCACTTCGTAGCTGCTTTCCAAGCTTCTGCCTGCTACAGCAACTTTTTTGCCCGTCGCTGCTGCAATATCAAATACTTGCTGGATGCGGATAAAGTTTGATGAATACAGCGATACTAGTACCCGGCCTTCTGCAGCGAGAAATGCTGACAAAATATGATCAGCAACGACAATTTCAGAAGTTGTATAGCCTGGGCGTTCCGCTTCAGTGGAGTCCGACAACAACATAAGAACGCCGTCTTCCCCTAATTTCGCCATTTTGGCAATATCCGGTCGGTAGCTGCCTTTAGCTGATTGATCGAATTTAAATTCGCCCGTGTGCACAATGGCGCCTTCTGATGTGTGGAAGACAATGCCAAGTGCGTCAGGAATGCTGTGTGTCGTATGGAAAAACGTCACATGCGTTTTATCAAAGTTCATGCGGCTTTTGTTGGTTACTTCAAAAAACTTCACATGCTTTAACGAACCTTGTTCTTTAATATGTTCTTTGGCTAATGCAATGGTCAATTTCGATCCATAAACCGGAGCCTGGATTTTCTTCAGCAAATAAGCGATAGAACCGATTGCGTCCTCATGGCCATGCGTCAAGAAAACGCCTTTAACGCGGTCTTTGTTTTCTTCCAAAAAAGTCATGTCGGGAATGACGATGTCAACGCCCAGCATTTCATCTTCTGGGAACATCAATCCGCTGTCCACTACAAACAAATCTTCATCAATTTCAATTACGTACATAGCTTTGCCGATCTCGCCGACGCCGCCCAAAGGGATAACGCGTATTACTTCATTTTTAATTTTACTCAATTTATTTCCTCCTAAAATTCACCCGTACACATCCATAAACTTCATTATACGGGAATCACCTGAAACAGTCCAAAGAAAAAAATAAACCGGCGCAATGGCCGGTTTTGTGAAACGATTGCTGTTGTGACTTAAATGATGTTTTCTTCGATTAACGCTTCTGCAATCTGCACCGAATTCAGTGCAGCACCTTTAACTAAGTTGTCTGAAACGACCCAAAGGTGGAAGCCGTTCGGGTTATCCAAGTCCTGGCGGATGCGTCCGACAAACACCTCGTCCAGCCCTGCAGCCATCAATGGCATTGGGTACACTTGGTTTGCTGGATCGTCCATAAGTTCAACCCCTGGCGCATCGATCATTGCCTGTTTGATTTGTTCGACAGTTGCTGCGCCTTTAAGCTCAACATACACTGATTCTGAATGCCCTGTGACGACAGGCAGCCGCACACATGTAGCTGCGACAGCCAAGGAATCGTCATGCATAATTTTTTTGGTTTCATTGATCATTTTCATTTCTTCAAATGTATAGCCGTTGTCAGTAAACTGATCGATTTGCGGAATGGCATTAAATGCAATCGGGTAATGATGCTCAGCCGATTTAACCGGCAGCATATTTGCTTGCGCCGTTTTGGCGTTGTCAAAATCAGCCGATTGGGCTCTCAGCTCATTAATGGCGTCAATGCCCGCTCCTGAAACGGCTTGATAAGTAGAAACGACAATTTTGGTCATGCCGAACTGTTCTTTCAAGGGCTGCAAGGCACAAACCATCTGAATGGTCGAACAGTTTGGATTGGCGATAATGCCTTTATGTAGAGAGAGATCACTTTTGTTCACTTCAGGCACGACAAGCGGCACTTCTTTGTCCATCCGGAAAGCACTGGTGTTGTCGATAACAATTGCTCCGCGTTTAACAGCTTCTGGTGCAAATTTCTCTGACACGCTGCCGCCAGCGCTGAACAGCGCAATGTCAATGCCTTCAAAGGATTCTGGCTTTGCTTCCTGTACTGTATGTGTATGGCCTTTAAAGCTGATTTCTTTTCCAGCTGAACGGCTCGAAGACAAGAAAACTATATCTTTTACCGGAAAATTTCTTTTTTCCAATTGTTCTTTCATTTGCTGGCCCACTGCTCCGGTGGCACCCATAATCGCTACGTTATATGTTTTCACAATATTCGCTCCTTCAATGATGATTTGAATTATTGTAACATAATTTAGTCTGCTAGAGAAACGAAATCACAAAAGAAGCTCCCTTAAACTAAGAGAGCTTCTTTTGGACGTATAATGGAAATGGCAGGAGAGTTTACCAGGATATCCAGCAAAGATAAAACTTTTTCAAGTGACACAAGATCAATCTGCTCAAGCACTTCTTCGTATGTTTGGTGCTTGCCTAACAGCAATTCATGTCTGCCATTTCGGCTCATGCGGGCACTGGTGCTTTCGAGCCCCAGCATCAAACTGCCTTTCAGCTGTTCTTTCGAGTCAGTGATTTCTTGCTGTGTAATCCCGCCATTTTTCAATTCTTTCAGCAAACTCAAGATTACTTGCTGCATTTCAGCCATTTGCTCATCTGAAGTGCCTCCGTATATCGCCAAAGTTCCATGATCGGAATAAGCCGAATGATAAGAGAAGATTGAATAAGCCAATCCACGCTGTTCTCGAATCTCCTGAAACAGCCTGGAAGACATCGAGCCGCCGATAATATTGTTTAACACAGTAATGTTGTATATATCGGGATCGCTTAACGATAATCCTGGAAATCCAAGGCACAGATGGCCTTGTTCCGTCTCTTTGTTTTTCAACGAATAGCCAGGTGTAAAAACAGGCAACTCGTATTTTTTAGGATCTTCTTTCCTTTCAAAAGCACCGAATAACCTTTCAATCGTCTCCAGCAAAGCAGGTGTAATATTGCCTGCTACCGAAACAACGGTATTAGCCGGTGTGTAATGCCGATCCATGTAATCGCGAATTTTCTCTGGCGTGAAGGTGGCCAGTGTTTCAGCAGTTCCAAGTATCGGAGCACCGATTGAATTTTGCGGATACATGACGCGCCATAGCTGCTCGTGTACGTCGTCATCCGGCATATCTTCGGTCATGCTGATTTCCTCAAGAATTACTTGACGTTCCTTATCGAACTCCACAGGGTCCATTTGCGAATGAAACAGCATATCCGCCAATACAGACACGGCATGTTCAGCGTGGTGGTCCAGCACCTTGGCGTAGTAGCAGGTGTACTCTTTTGACGTATAGGCATTGATGTCTCCGCCAATGCGGTCAAATTCCCGGGCAATTTCTTTTGCTGTGCGCAGATCTGTTCCTTTGAACAGCATATGTTCGATAAAATGCGTAATGCCGTTTTCTTCCGGCAGTTCATCGCGGGAGCCGTTGTTGACAAAAACTCCTACTGCTACCGAATGAAAATGGGGAATATGTTCGGAAACGATGCGCAATCCATTTTTGCAAGTCTTTGTAGTCACCATGTGCATGTTCCTCCTCATAGTAAAAAATTGCCGACAAAGTCGGCAATTTGAATGGTTGATTATTCTTGGTTTTGTTTTTCTGCTGATTCTTTTTGTTCTTTTAATACAATCTTACGTGATAAGTTTACACGTCCCTGGCGGTCAATTTCAATTACTTTGACTTGAAGAACTTGATCCATTTTCAGAACATCTTCCACTTCTTTTGTCCGTTCTTCTTGGATTTCAGAAATGTGGAGGAGGCCATCTTTGCCCGGGAACAATTCTACGAATGCACCAAACTTCTCAATTCGTTTTACTTTGCCTTCGTAGTATTCGCCGACTTTTGCTTCACGCACGATGTTTTCAATCATCGCTTTCGCTTTCGCATTCATTTCTTCGTCAACCGAGGAAATGAAGATGGTGCCGTCTTGTTCTGTATCAATCTTAACGCCTGTTTCATCAATGATTTTGTTGATCACTTTACCGCCAGGTCCGATAACGTCGCGGATCTTGTCAGGGTTGATCTTCACCATGATGATTTTAGGTGCGAACTTAGAAAGAGTGGTTCTTGGTTCAGCAATCGTTGCCAACATCGATTCCAGAATGTGGATACGGCCGATTTGAGCCTGAGCCAATGCTTCTTCCAAAATTTCACGAGAAAGACCATCGATCTTAATGTCCATTTGAAGAGCCGTAATGCCTTTAGCAGTACCCGCCACTTTAAAGTCCATGTCGCCAAGGTAATCTTCCATGCCTTGGATATCAGACAACACGGTATAATTATCGCCTTTTTTAACTAGACCCATCGCGATACCTGCTACTGGAGCTGACAATGGAACACCAGCATCCATCATAGCAAGCGTTGACGCACAGATGCTTGCCTGTGAAGTGGAACCATTTGATTCCAATACTTCTGCTACTAGACGGATCGTGTATGGGAAATCTTTTTCGTTTGGAATGACCGCTTCAAGCGCACGTTCTCCAAGTGCCCCGTGTCCAATTTCGCGGCGGCCAGGTCCACGAAGGAATCCGGTTTCACCGACTGAGAACAATGGGAAGTTGTAATGATGCATAAAGCGTTTGGTATCTTCAATGCCAAGGCCATCGATGATTTGAACATCACCTAAAGCGCCTAGCGTACAAATGCTCATTGCCTGTGTTTGTCCACGTGTGAACAAGCCAGAACCGTGTGTACGGTTTAAAATACCGACTTCAGAAGACAATGGACGGATTTCAGAAGGTCCACGGCCATCCGGACGGATTTTTTCGTCCGTAATCAAACGGCGAACTTCATCTTTGACCATTTTATCAAGAATTTGGCCAGCTTGTTTTTTCACTGCATCGTCCGATTCTTCATATGATGCCATTGCGCGGGCTTTCACTTCATCAATCGCTTCATTGCGCGCTTGTTTTTCATTGATTTGGACAGCCGCATTCAAATCTGCTTCTACCGCTTCTTTAAGTGAGCTTGTCAATTCTGCATCCAATTCATAAAGCTGGATGTCGGTTTTGTCTTTGCCGACTTCTGCAGCAATTTGTTCTTGGAATGCAATCAATTTCTTGATTTCTTCGTGCCCGAACATAATCGCTTCCAAAATGATTTCTTCGGAAACTTCTTTCGCTCCTGCTTCTACCATATTGATGGCCTCTTTTGTACCGGCAACCGTCAAGTTGATCGAACTCTTATCAAGTTGGTCATTTGTCGGGTTGATGATGTATTGTCCATCGATCAAGCCAACGATTACTCCAGCAATTGGACCGCCGAATGGAATATCAGAAATCATCAAGGCCAATGAAGAACCGAACATGGCAGCCATTTCTGATGGGCAATCCTGATCAACTGACATAACCATTGAAATAACTTGTACTTCATTACGGAAGCCATCCGGGAATAATGGACGGATTGGACGGTCAATCAAGCGGCTTGTTAACGTCGCTTTTTCAGAAGGACGTCCTTCACGTTTGATGAATCCGCCTGGAATTTTGCCGACAGCGTAAAGACGCTCTTCGTAGTTAACTGTCAGTGGAAAGAAATCCAGTGGTTTCGGAGTTTTTGAAGCGGTTGCAGTGGAAAGAACTGCTGTATCGCCATAACGGATCAATGCTGCTCCGTTTGCTTGTTTTGCCAATTGGCCGACCTCAACCTGTAATTCACGGCCTGCCCAATCTAATGTGTAAACTTTTTTTGTTTGCTCCATACTATCGAGCTCCTCTCTATTACCTTGTTTCTTTATATTATATGTATCCATTAGTAGTGTATCAAAAATGCATCCCGTGTGCGATGCGCTAGATTAAAGTTTTATCCATAAAGAAAAAGCGGGACGAATCCCGCTTTTTTCTGTTTGCTATTAACGGCGTAGGCCAAGTCTTGCGATTAACTCACGGTAGCGAGCTACTTCGTTTTCACGTAAGTATTTTAGCAAGTTACGACGGCGTCCAACCATTTTGAATAGACCACGACGTGAGTGATGATCTTTTTTGTGAGTACGTAAGTGCTCATTCAAATTGTTGATGTCTTCTGTAAGAATGGCGATTTGAATTTCTGCAGACCCAGTATCAGTGTCATGCACTTTGTATTCATTGATCAATTCATTTTTACGTTCTTGTGTGATTGCCATACTGTTTCCACCTCCTAATATCTGATATCCCCAATTACCGAGCAAACGTTGGTGATTCGATTTGCCAAGCAACGGTTTGTACATTCAGTACTCATAAATAATAGCACAAGGATTTTTCAAAATCAACTGCGCCGGTTAATTAATGCCCGCAAAAAAACGTTCGGCAGTTTCTTTGTCGCGCTGAATCTGTGTCTTTAACTCATCGATGCCCGAAAACTTCTGCTCATCGCGAATTCGTTCATGCCACTCCACTTCTACCATTTCACCGTAGATCGACTTGTCAAAATCGAGAATGTGGACTTCGATCACTTGTTTTTTGACGTCTGGATTATTGAAAGTCGGTTTGTAGCCAATGTTGCAAACACCGTTATGGTATTGATCCTGCACGCGAATTCTGACAGCATAGACGCCGCGGCTTGGCACAATGGCACCAAGCTCAGGCTCCACATTAGCTGTCGGAAACCCAATCGTACGGCCGCGTTTGTCGCCATTAACGACGGTGCCAATTACACGGAATGGGCGGCCCAGCAAATAACAGACTTGTTCGACTGCACCTTGCTTCAATAATTCACGGATGCGCGTTGAGCTGATTTTCTCATCTCCTGCTTCTTGCTTGTCAATGACTGTAACCTTATAAAAACCTTCTCCCACTCGTTTCATCAATGCCATGTCGCCTTTGCCTTTGCTGCCAAACGAAAAATCGAATCCAGCTGTGACATGTTTCACACCAAGACCTTTAACAAATATGTCGACAAATTCTTCCGGTGACAGTTTGGCAAATTCGGATGTAAAACGGACGATAAAGCAATAATCCACGCCCATCTCTTCCAGTATCTCCATTTTTTGTTGCATGGGTGTGATGTAAAAAACTTCTTCTTTGCGCCCGCCAAGCACGAGAGACGGGTGCGGATCAAAGGTCATGACTGCAGACTTGATGCCTTGTCGTTTGGCCTGTTCCATTGCTTCACCTATCACATGCTGATGTCCTTTATGTACGCCATCAAAAAAGCCGAGTGCCAGTGATAACGGGCCAGTCTTGCTAGTGGGTTTTACATGAATGGGATAACTCAAATGAATAATTTCCATATTGCTACACCTCGTCTGTTGTCGGAAAACCGAACATTTTTTCAGGTTTCATTTTGTCCGCTTTTTCAGGGTGATTTTTATACAGCGCCACAGGGTGTCCCTGGTACGTCAATACAACAAATCCCATTTGATCAAGTATGGCATGGCGTGCCAATACTTGGCCATTTTTCACAGCAAAAACCTGTTTTGGTTCAATTTCCATGAATGGAAATGCACTTAAACCGTAGCTGAGCGGTTTCAAAATATCACCAATATGTCCATTTTGGGCAAGTTCGGCCACTTCGGCAAGCGTAACGCAATCAGTTCGGTCAAATTTACCAGATTCCGTCCTTGTCAGCCTCGACATGTGCGCAGGATAGCCTAACGCTTCGCCAATTTGTACAGCCAGCGTCCGGATATACGTTCCTTTTCCACAGCGAATGCGGATATTAAATTTAACTTTCTGCCCGGTCCATTGCCGGTCACTGTCCAGCAACTCAATCGAGTCAATCCGGACAGTGCGCTCTGGACGTTCAACAGCAATTCCTTGGCGCGCATATTCGTAAAGTTTTTTGCCATTCACTTTCACGGCCGAATACATCGGCGGAATTTGTTTAATGTGGCCAGTCAGCCCTGCCAGTACATCTTCCACTTGCTCGCGTGTAATATTTTTTTCAGAAGCATCCGTGTCCACGGTTTCGCCAGTCGCATCTTCCGTTTCAGTCGAATAGCCAATAGTCACTTCCGCTTCATACGTCTTGCCCTGATCGGTGATGTATTCTGCCACTTTTGTGGTATTGCCGATACAGATTGGCAGCACGCCATCCACTTCAGGATCCAATGTCCCGGTGTGTCCGACTTTTTTTGTCTGCAGAATTTTTCTGAGTTTAAATACACAATCATGGGAGGTCATCCCTTTTTCTTTCCATAATGGAAGTATTCCATTTAACGCCATAATCCCTAGCTCCTTTGCTTGATGCAAAAAAAAAGCCTGCTATCTGGAATAGACAGCAGGCTTTGATTTTAATCTTCTTTTGGTTCTTGAATGTCACGCAATAGCGAATCAATTCGATTGCCGTATGCAACGGATGAATCGATTTCAAAAGACAGTTCAGGAGTTTTGCGAAGACGGATTCGCTGTCCAATTTCTGAACGGATAAATCCTTTTGACTTCGTTAACCCAAGCAATGTCTGCTCTTTTGCGTGGTCTTCGCCTAACACGCTGATGTATACAGTTGCCTGCTGGAGATCTCCTGTAACTTCAACATCTGTTACAGTGACAAATCCGATACGTGGATCTTTCAGTTTTCGGCTGATGATATCGCTAAGCTCTTTTTTCATCTGCTCAGCTACACGATTCGCGCGCATTGTCATTGCTAATCCACCTCGTTCTTACAAATATTCTTTTTCAATCTCCAAGCATTCCCAAGCAGGATTGCTTTCCAGATAGTAGAGAACCTGCGCCATTTCTTTATCTGCCACCTCTTTTGAGGATGACACAATCACAAAGGCAATACGCGTTCGCTGCCAGACATTCTGGTGGTCAATCTCTGCTGCGGAAACGTTGAATTTCTGTCTGCTGCGGGTCAGCATGCTTTTCACCACTGCCCGCTTATCTTTTAACGAATGGGCCGTTGGAATGAAAAATTCGCATTCCATGTACAGGATCATTTGCGTTCGATTTCTTCCATAACGTACGCTTCGATGATGTCTAATTCTTTCACATCGTTGAAGTTTTTGATGGTAATCCCGCATTCGTAGCCTTTTGCCACTTCTTTCGCATCGTCTTTAAAGCGTTTCAATGTGTCAATCTCACCTTCGAATACGACAATGCCTTCACGAATGACACGGACGCCGCTGTCTCTTGTGATTTTGCCTTCTGTTACATAGCTTCCGGCAATTGTTCCGACTTTAGAAACTTTAAACGTGCTGCGGATTTCTGCTTGGCCGATAATTTTTTCTTCAAATTCCGGATCAAGCAACCCTTTCATCGCGAATTCAATTTCTTCAATCACTTTGTAGATGATGCGGTGCAAACGAATGTCTACGCCTTCTGCATCCGCAGCGCGCTTCGCGTTCGCATCAGGACGAACGTTGAAACCGATAACGATGGCATTTGAAGCTGCAGCCAATGAAATATCAGATTCTGTAATGGCACCAGCGCCTGTGTGGATAATCTTCACATTAACGCCTTCAACATCGATTTTCAGAAGAGATGCAGCCATTGCTTCAACTGCTCCTTGTACGTCAGCTTTGACGATCAAGTTCAATTCTTTCATTTCGCCTTGCTTCAACTGATCAAACAAGTTATCAAGTGTTACCCGTGTTTTTTCAGAACGCTGAACTTGAAGCGCTGAAGTCGCACGCGTTTCTCCCACTTGACGAGCTGTTTTTTCATCTTCAAAGACAACAAAGCGGTCTCCTGCTTGAGGTACATCATTCAAACCAGTGATTTCAACCGGTGTTGACGGGCCAGCCTCTTTTACGCGGCGGCCAAGGTCAGATACCATCGCACGAACGCGGCCAAAAGTATTGCCGACAACGATTGGATCTCCAACTTTTAATGTTCCATCTTGCACAAGAAGTGTTGCTACAGAACCGCGGCCTTTATCCAGCTCAGCTTCAATAACAGTACCAATCGCACGGCGTGCAGGGTTGGCTTTTAATTCGCCGACCTCTGATACCAACAAGATCATTTCAAGCAACGAATCAATGCCGTCACCTTTTAAAGCAGAAATCGGTACGAAAATCGTATCGCCGCCCCAAGCTTCAGGAACCAATCCATGATCCGTCAATTCTTGCATTACACGGTCAGGGTTTGCACTAGGCTTATCCATTTTGTTGACCGCAATGATAATTGGAACTTCTGCTGCTTTGGCATGGTTGATTGCTTCCACTGTTTGTGGCATAACGCCGTCATCAGCTGCAACAACAATAATGGCAAGATCCGTTACTTTTGCGCCACGAGCACGCATCGTTGTAAACGCTGCGTGGCCTGGTGTATCAAGGAACGTAATTTTTTTGCCATTGTCGACCACTTGATAAGCACCGATATGCTGTGTGATGCCGCCTGCTTCTCCCGCTGTCACTTTCGTGTTGCGGATCGAATCAAGCAAAGTCGTTTTACCGTGGTCAACGTGGCCCATGATGGTAACAACTGGCGGACGTTCTTGGTTAAGGCTTTCGTCTTCTGGTTCAAAGTAAACTTCAAGATCGGTTTTATCCACCAGGATCTCTTCTTCTACTTCAACCTCATACTCAGCACAGATCAATTCGATTGCATCTTTATCCAACTCTTGGTTAATGGTCGCCATTACACCAAGCATGAATAATTTTTTAATGATTTCAGACGGCTCGCGCCCTAATTTTTTCGCCAGCTCAGCAACCGTTAATGATTCACTGAATGTAATTTTAGCTGGTAATTCTTTTTCTTTTTTAGGCATTGGCGGCAACGGATTTACCGGTTGTTGCTGCTTTCCTTTGCGGTTGCGGTTTTGGAAGCCGTTGCGGTTTCCGCCACCTGGACGTCCTGAAGAACGTTGGCCTGGACCTGCCGTAGGTTTAGCCGCTTTAGGTGTAAAATTTGATCCTGTTTTTGCAGGTGCAGTTGGTCGTTGGCCATTTCCTTGTGAACGGGATTGCCCTTGACTCGGTGCTGCTGCTGGACGGGATTGGCTTTGTCCGGATGGACGCGACTGGCCGCCCTGAGATGGACGGGATTGCCCTTGGTTTGATGGACGTTGCCCTTGGCCAGAAGGACGTGACTGCCCACCTTGAGACGGACGGGATTGCCCTTGACTTGATGGACGCGATTGCCCACCTTGTGTTGGACGCGATTGGCCCTGGCTCGCTGGACGTGATTGCGCTGGTGGGCGCTGTCCTGCTGACGCATTTTTGTAAATGCTGTCTAATTTCGATACAGCATTGTCTTCCAATGTCGCCATATGGTTTTGTACGGTAATGTTATGTTTAGACAACTCATTAATAATCTCTTTGCTTGGCTTGTCTACCTTCTTAGCGTATTCATGTACTCGAATTTTGGTCATCTGCTCGCCCCCGATTAATTTCTTCGAATAAGCTGGTTATTTTTTTCGCAAAACCTTTATCGGTAATTGCAATTACTACCCGCTCTTCTTTGCCTATCGCATGTCCCAACTCGAAACGGGATGCAAAAACATGAACATCCACTCCATACGATTTGCATTTGTCGTGCAATTTTTTACTGGTGTTGTCTGAAGCATCTTCTGAGACAATAACTAATTTCGCTTTGCCTTTTCGGACTTCGTTCACGGTCATTTCTTCGCCGGAAATGGTCATTCTTGCACGTGTCGCCAACCCCAGCAATTGAAGAATTTTTTGTTTGGTCATTATTTCAACTGCTCTCTAAGAACGACGCGAATTAACTCATCATAAATTTCGTCTGGAACTTTGACTTCTAATTGCTTGTCCAGCACTTTCTTTTTACGGGCAGCCGCGATGGCATCTTCCGTTTTCGAAACGTATGCGCCGCGCCCTGACTTCTTGCCCGTCAAATCAACGGACACTTCGCCTTCTTTCGAGCGGACAACACGGATCATTTCTTTTTTAGGATACATCTCGCCTGTAGCCACACATTTCCGTAATGGAATTTTCTTTTGCAGAGCCAACGGACATCACCTTTTCTACATTATTCTTTTTCTTCGTAAAAATCAAAGTCGTCCAGTTCTTCACCGGATTCCACTAGTTCGATGTCAGCGTCGGGGTTTGGGTAAATTCCAAGTTCCCGCGCGTCTGTTTCGCTCTTAATGTCAATCTTCCAACCGGTTAATTTTGCTGCCAAGCGCGCATTTTGACCGCGCTTGCCGATTGCAAGAGATAATTGATAATCTGGAACGACAACCGTAGTTGACTTCGCATCTTCATTTACTTGAACATCCAATACTTTGGATGGGCTAAGCGCGTTTGCAACAAAGACAACCGGCTCTTCAGACCATTCCACAATATCAATTTTTTCCCCACTCAATTCATTGACGATCGTCTGAACACGTCCACCTTTAGATCCAACACACGAACCAACTGGATCGATGTCGTCACGATGAGCAAAAACAGAGATTTTTGAACGATCTCCCGCTTCCCGTGCAATCGATTTGATTTCAACAATGCCATCATAAATTTCAGGGACTTCGTTTTCAAAGAGACGGCGAAGCAAACCTGGATGAGTGCGTGAAACAAAAACTTGCGGTCCGCGTGTTGTGCGTTCCACTTTTGTGATGTACACCTTGATGCGGTCATGCGGCTTGTAATGCTCATTCGGCATTTGCTCTGTCTGCGGAAGCACAGCTTCCACTTTGCCAAGGCCAACATACAAGTTGCGTGCGTCCATGCGTTCAACGATGCCGTTAACGATATCATCTGCACGATCAACAAACTCTTCAAAGATCAAACCGCGTTCCGCTTCACGGACACGCTGAGTAACTACTTGTTTCGCTGTTTGCGCAGCAATGCGTCCGAAGTTTCGCGGCGTTACTTCTTCTTCCACAACATCACCGAGTTCATATGCCGGGTTGATCACTTTCGCGTCTTCCAACGCAATGTGAAGGCGTTCGTCTTCGACTTCCTCCACTACATCTTTGCGGGAATATACCAGCATGGTGCCAGTGTTCAAGTTTAAATCAACACGAACATTTTGTGCTTGGTTGAAATTCCGTTTGTACGCCGTTACCAATGCCGCTTCAATCGCTTCAATCAGGACTTCGCGTGAAATCCCTTTTTGTTTTTCTAATACTTCAAAAGCATCTAATAACTCACTGCTCATTTATATTCACTCCCAGGTTCTTCAATCAGGTTTTACAGAAAAATCAATGGCCAAACGAATAACTGCAATCTTCTCTTTTGGAATGTTAAGTATTTTTCTGCGTGTTTTGATTTTAATTTCAATTTCCACTTGATCATCGTCATAAGATTTTAAGTAACCTTCAAATTCTTTTGCATCTTCAACCGGTTCATACGTTTTGATGTAAATAAATTTGCCGATCGCTTTTTCAAAATCCTTTTCTTTCTTTAAAGGACGTTCTGCACCCGGTGATGAAACTTCCAGGAAATAGTTTTGTTCGATTGGATCTAGTTGATCCAGAATCTCACTTAGTTTCTCACTTACCAGCGCACATTGATCAATGTCAATGGGTGCTTCCGGATTGTCCACATACACTCGTAAAAACCAGTCGCGGCCTTCTTTTAAGAATTCCACATCTACAAGTTCCAGTGCCAATTCACTGGTGATGGGCTGTACTATCTGCTCGATTTGTTCTGTAATTTTGCTCATACATGCCTCCCGCCAATTTTATGCCATAACAAACAGAAAAGAGCGGGAGAACCCACTCTTCTGCGACAGAGCTATCAGTAAATGTTACTTCAATAATACCACAAACCGCGCCGTGGTGCAACCGGCTAGAACAAGGACAACTGGTTTGCCTCAGGCATTCCTTCCAGACAGCCAAGATCATCCATGTATTCGATAATGGTTTTGGAAACACGGCCGCGTTGCTGAAGGTCTTCCTTCGACAAGAATTCTCCGTGCTCTCTTGCAGCAACGATTGATTTCGCTGCATTGGTTCCCAGTCCTGGAATAGCATTGAACGGCGGAATCAAGCTGTTGCCTTCAATGATAAATTGATCAGCTGAAGATTTGTACAGATCCACTTTCTGGAACGTGAATCCGCGTTCGACCATTTCCAGTGTCAGTTCCATAACTGTTAATAAGTTTTTCTCTTTTGTCGATGCTTCCAATCCTTTGGCATTGATTTCATCGATTTTAGCTCGGATTGCATGTGATCCTTTTGCCATCGCCTGCACATCAAAATCTTCTGCCCGAACTGTAAAGTAAGCTGCGTAATACAGAACTGGGAAATGCACTTTGAAGTAGGCAATCCGCACTGCCATCAACACATAGGCAGCTGCGTGGGCTTTCGGGAACATGTACTTGATTTTTTTGCAAGATTCGATGTACCAGTTCGGCACTCCTTCTTTTTTCATGGCTTCTTCAAATTCTGGCGTCAAGCCCTTCCCTTTACGGACAGACTCCATAATTTTGAATGCCAATGAAGATTCAAGCCCCTGATAAATCAAGTAAACCATAATGTCATCTCGGCAGCCAATAACATCGGACAGCTGGCAAGTGCCATTTTGGATCAGTTCCTGTGCATTGCTCAGCCAAACGTCCGTCCCGTGGGACAGTCCAGATATTTGAACCAGTTCCGAGAACGTGTTCGGCTTTGTTTCTTCAAGCATCTGGCGCACAAAACGTGTTCCAAATTCCGGTATGCCAAGTGTACCGGTCTTACAGCCGATCTGCTCTTTGGTAACTCCGAGCGATTCAGGCCCGGCAAATATTTTCATCACTTCCGGATCATCTGTTGGAATGGTCTTCGGATCGATGCCGGATAAATCTTGAAGCATGCGGATAACGGTTGGATCATCGTGTCCGAGTATATCCAGCTTCAGTAAATTATCGTGGATCGAGTGGAAATCAAAATGCGTTGTTTTCCATTCAGAATCCTGGGCGTCTGCCGGAAACTGAATCGGCGAAAAGTCGTAGATGTCCATATAGTCTGGAACAACGATGATTCCCCCTGGATGCTGCCCCGTGCTCCGCTTGACGCCCGAGCAACCTTGTACAAGGCGATCGATTTCTGCGCCTCTCAGCGTCATCTCCCGGTCATTCGCATAGCCGCGAACATATCCATAAGCGGTTTTTTCTGCAACCGTTCCGATGGTCCCAGCACGGAATACATTGTCTTCTCCAAATAATTCTTTTGTATAATTATGGGCTTTTGATTGGTATTCCCCACTGAAGTTCAAATCGATATCGGGAACTTTATCCCCTTTAAATCCAAGGAAGGTTTCAAACGGAATATCCTGCCCTTCTTTTTGGTAAGGAACGTCGCAATCCGGACAGTTTTTGTCTTTTAAATCAAATCCAGAGCTGACAGACCCGTCATCGAAAAACTCCGATTTTTTGCATTTTCTGCAAATATAATGCGGCGGCAGCGGGTTTACTTCTGTGATTTCTGTCAGTGTCGCAACCAGCGAAGAGCCGACTGAACCACGGGAACCAACCAGATAGCCGTCATCCAAAGATTTTTTAACAAGTTTGTGTGAAATCAAGTAGATAACCGCAAATCCGTGCCCAATAATGGATTTCAACTCTTTTTCAATGCGGGCTTCCACGATTTCTGGCAAGGTCGGTCCATAAATTTGATGGGCCATTCCGTAGCTTAACTCGCGGACTTCTTCGTCAGCACCTTCAATTTTAGGCGTGTAGAGTTCGTCTTTGATCGGTTTTACAACATCAATCATCTCAGAAATTTTCACGGAGTTTGCAACTACAAGTTCATGTGCCGTTTCACTTCCCAGAAAATCAAAAGCATCCAGCATTTCACTGGTCGTACGGAAATGCACTTTCGGCAATTTATGGCGGTTCAACGGATTGGCTCCGCCTTGAGATCCAATCAGCACTTGCCGGAAAATCGCATCGGTTTCGTCCAGGTAATGAACGTTGCCTGTCGCAACGAGTGGGATTTCCAACTTGCGGCTGATTTTCACGAGTTTGCGGATAATGTCTTCCAAATTCCATTCATCGCGAATCATTTCCCGTTCAATCAAATGGGAATACACTTCTTTTGGATGAACTTCCAAATAATCATAGAACTGTGCAGTCCTCTCGACTTCTTCCATCGATTTTTGCATGACAGCCTCAAAAACTTCGCCTTTGTCACAGCCGGATCCAACAAGCAAGCCTTTTCGGTGCCTTTGCAAAAGCGACCGTGGTATGCGCGGAACGCGGTAGAAATAATCGATATGCGACGCGGAAACCAATTTGAACAGGTTTTTCAACCCTTCATCATTTTGCGCCAACAGCGTGCAATGGGTCGGGCGCGAACGTTTATAAGCATCGCCGCTGCCAACATAATCATTGAGCTGGTCGTGGTACAAAATGCCTTTTTGGTCGGCTTCTTTTAAGAGATACGTTAATAAATACGAGGTCGCCTCGGTATCGTAGATGGCCCGGTGATGCTGGGTCAATTCGATGCCGAATTTTTTGGCCAATGTGTTCAACCGGTGATTTTTCAGCTCCGGGTGAAGCATACGCGCCAATTCCAACGTGTCAATGGTTGCGTGCTTTGTATCAATGCCAAATTTCTTATAGCATACATACAGGAAGCCCATGTCGAATGATGCGTTGTGCGCGACCATAATGTGGTCGCCTGCCCATTCATGGTATTTGCGGATCACTTCTTCCACTTCTGGCGCATCTTTCACCATATCATCGGTGATTCCGGTCAAGTCAATCGTCGTGGACGACAATTCATGATGCGGGTTGGCAAAACTCTCGAACTTGTCGATAATCTGTCCGCCTTTAATTTTCACCGCGGCAAGTTCAATAATGGTATCGTAAACAGCAGACAAGCCTGTCGTCTCCAAGTCAAACACCACAAATGTTTCTTCTTCGAGTAACGCGTGGCGCTCTTCGTAGGCAATCGGCACGCCGTCATCCACTAAGTTTGCTTCCAGGCCAAAAATCGCTTTAATGCCATGTTTTTTGCTGGCAGCATAAGCATCCGGAAATGACTGGACACCGGCGTGATCGGTAATGGCGATGGCTGGATGTCCCCATTTAGCCGCTTGGCTCACAAGAGATTCAACAGACGAAACTGCGTCCATTTGGCTCATCGGCGTATGCAGATGCAGTTCTACTCGTTTTTCTTCCGCTGTATCGCGGCGAAGTTCAGGTTTGATTTCAACCATATCCTGCGCCATCATCACCAAATCACGTACAAATGTATCGGTTTGGATCGATCCGCGCGCTTTCAGCCACATGCCTTTTTTGGCATTGGCCATCAACTCAGCATCTTCTTTGTCACGCGAGAACATTTTGACAAGAATCGAATCTGTGTAATCCGTGATTTTCACTGTCAGCAAGGAACGTCCGCTTCGAAGTTCTCTCACTTCCGCATCAAAGACATAGCCTTCAATTGTGACGCGGCGCTCTTCATCGACAATGGATTTAATCTCAGAAATGGTTTCATCCGGTTTAATCGCAGTCCCCATTTGGAACGGTCCTGATGGTGTGCCGTTTTCTTTACGATCCGTTTCCCGCTTTTTCATATCCGACAGCGCTTTTTTTGCCATCTCTTCTTCTTCTCTCAGCCGTTCAGCCATAAACGCTTCATGGGCCGCTTCTTGGTTGTCGTCAGACAGTTGGAAATCGATCGCTACGTGAGGAAACCCGAATTGCTGGTACACTCCTGCCAGTTTGTCGCTGTACTTTGATTTTAATGCCATCATTTCGTGCTGGTGGTTGCATTGCAGCATCAGCTTGTTGCCATTCCATACAGGTGCCTGCGACAACAGCCGGTCACGCAGTGGCGGCGCCATGTCTGCCAGTTCTTCCACAGCGTATTTCCAATAAGCCATGACCAGCTCTTCTTGAGCGCTATCCTGAGCGGACTCGATATTCAATTGAATGGATGCGATTGGAGAAAACGTGCTATACAAACGTTCTTTTAATAATAAATACAATTCGATTGGCAGGATGCCTTTCACTTTCACAAGAAATTTCCAGGACCGCTCTTTTTTATGGACGGTCATCCGTGTCAGTTCAGCCTCTTCGAAAAAGGGCATATGGACATCGTCCGTTAAGTCGAGATGCTGAAGCAGTAATTTAAAGCGCATCTTAGGATCTTGCTGGTTTGTCATAACTATCCCCTTCGTGGTAGTGATTTAAGAAAACATAAATTCCTGTTGCCATATTGCATTAGAGCCTGAGCAATTTATATGTTGAACTAATGAATGTAAGACTGCAACTTCTTGAAAACTATATAAGGCATTTTTTCGCAAAAGCGAGCAGAAAAAGAAAGGAAAGTACAGTATGTACTTTCCTTTCATCATATCAGATTTTGCTGTTATTTTTTAAAGAACTGCTGCAATTGATCAAGCAATTCTTCACGCGTCCATTCGAAAGTTTCACCGGTCCGCCGTATTTTAACTTCCAGTATTCCTTCAGCCGCTTTTTTGCCGATGGTGATGCGAATCGGCAAACCGATCAAATCTGCATCTGTGAATTTCACGCCCGCCCGTTCTTTCCGGTCATCGAGCAACACTTCGTAACGGTTGGATTTCAATAAGGTATACAGTTCTTCACCCAGCTCGCGCTGCGCATCGTCTTTGACGTTTACCGGCACCAAGTGGACCTCGTAAGGTGCCACAACATCTGGCCATGTAAAGCCATTATCGTCCTGGAACTGCTCAGCCACTGCTGCCATAACACGTGACACACCAATTCCGTAGCATCCCATAATATAAGGCATCGCTTTGCCTTGATCATTCAGGAATGTGCCTTTTAGCGGAATGCTGTAAGTTGTACCTAGTTTAAAGATATGGCCAACTTCAATGCCTTTGGCAAATTGAATAGTTCCCTGGCCGTCTGGAGAAGCATCTCCTTCTTGAATAAAGCGCAAGTCATGATAAGCGGCAACCGTAAAGTCTTTCCCAGAAGTGACGTTTTTATAGTGTTGGCCGTTTTCATTGGCGCCTGTTACTCCATTGACGATGTTTTCTACTGCGTGATCTGCAAACAGACGAACATCTTCCGGCAAGTTGATTGGGCCAAGCGAGCCGATGTCGCAAGACAGTAATTGCTGAACTTCTTCTGGCGTTGCCATTTCAATCACTTTTGCACCTGTTGCATGTTTGACTTTAACGTCGTTGATTTCATGGTCGCCTCTTGCCAAAACAATGACCAATTCCTCATCCGCTTTAAACACAAGTGTTTTAATGCATTTTTCAGCAGAGACCTCAAAGAAATCTGCTACATCAGAAATGGTGTTTTTACCTGGTGTCGCCACTTTCTCCATTGCTCCAGGTGTTTCAGTTGAAGCTGGGTAGGAAACGTCGACAGCGGCCATTTCGATATTGGCTGCATATGAAGAAGTATCTGAATAAGCGATCGTGTCTTCGCCAATTTCCGACAGCACCATGAATTCATGATTGTCTTTTCCGCCAATGGCGCCCGAATCGGCTATAACTGCCCGGAAATTCAAACCAAGGCGTGTAAAGATATTGGTATATGCCCGCATCATGACATCATACGTTTCATCCAAGCTCTCAGGAGTGGCATGGAACGAATAGGCATCTTTCATCAGAAACTCACGGCCGCGCAACAAACCGAAACGTGGACGTTTTTCATCTCTAAATTTCGATTGTATTTGGAACAAGTTTAACGGAAGCTTCTTGTAGGATTTAATTTCGTCGCGCAAGAGACTGGTAATAACTTCTTCGTGTGTCGCACCGAGTGCAAACTCACGGTCATTGCGGTCTTTCAAACGCATCAATTCGTCGCCGTATGAATACCAGCGGCCAGATTCCTGCCATAATTCGGCTTGCTGAAGCGCTGGCATAAAGATTTCTACACTGTTAGCGGCTTCCATTTCTTCACGGATAATCGTTTCGACTTTTTGCAGCACGCGTTTGCCGAGCGGAAGAAACGAATAAATGCCGCTCGTGTTTTGGCGAATAAAGCCTGCACGCAATAAGAGCTGATGCGATTTTACTTCTGCATCGGCAGGCGTTTCACGCAAGGTTGGGATAAAAGTTGCTGTTTGTTTCATTCCAAAATACACCTCAACTGACTATAGAATTTTATTGACAATTTAAAAGTTCAGGACAGGCAAAATTGACTGCCTGTCCGGTAATTCCCGCTTGCTTATATTAAAAGAAATATCTTTGGATATCGTTCCAAGTCACCACAATCATTAGCAGCATCAGAAGCATGATCCCAACAAAGTGAACCATTCCTTCTTTTTGCCGATCAACCGGTTTGCCGCGTACCGCTTCAAGAATGAAGAACATAAGACGTCCCCCATCCAGTGCTGGAAGTGGCAAAAGGTTCATGATTCCCAAGTTGATGCTTAGCATACCTGCCCAGCTCATCAAGGTAAAGATGCCGTATTGCGCCACTTCTTCAGTCGTTTTGTAAATTCCGACCGGACCTGACAAAGCATCAATCGTAAATTGGCCCGTTACGAGCATTCCCAACAATCGGAAAATTTCTTGGAACCAAAAGATGGTTTGCTCAGCACCGTAGACAAAAGATCCGAGAAAATCTTTTTCTACTGGGCTTTGGTAAAGTACGCCGATTACACCGATTTCTTCAGGGGACTGCTCTGAAATTTCGGGTGTAATGGTAAAGTTTAACGACTCGCCGTCCCGTTCAACATTAAAATCAAGCGCATTGCCAGCATTGTTCTGAACCGATTCAACCAGTTCATCCCAAGTAGAAATCGGATCGCCTTCAATCTCAGTGACCAAATCCCCGTCCTGCATGCCAGCTTCTGCTGCCGGACTTTCTTCCGTCACTTCGGTAATAATGGGTTCAAACGTTGGCACTCCCTGCATCATGCCAAGCGCAGTGAAAATAAAAAATGCGAGAATGAAGTTGAAAAGCGGTCCTGCAAAAATGGTCATAAAACGCTTTCCAACCGATTTCGAATCAAATTGGCGATCGTAAGGAGCCAAAATGGTTTCTCTGCCATTTTCCTCTACGACGGCATCGCGCGCTACTTCAATGTGCACCAATTTTTCATCTTCGTCGTACCCTTTAATCCATAGCCCTTTTTCCAGATCCGCTTCCTCTACTTCAAGAAACAAAATTTCTGGATATACATGCTTTTGGTTCATGATGATTTTCTTGGCCTGGCCTTCTTTGTTTAACAGAACGCCGATGCGATGGCCTGCTTGAAGGTGGATGGTATCCATATCTTCGCCTGCCATGCGCACATAGCCGCCGATTGGCAGTAAGCGCAAGGTGTAAAGTGTTTCTCCTTTGGTAATGCCCAAAACCTTTGGACCCATTCCTATCGCAAATTCGCGTACTAAAATGCCCGCGCGCTTTGCAAGAAGGAAATGGCCAAGTTCATGAAAAAATACTAAGGCACCGAAAATTATTATAAACGATAGAACTGTTTCCATTATGAACCCACCCTTTTAAAGAGAAACTCGCTTGATGGACTTTTTTTCATCCATCAAGTGTTAGTTGATTCAATGACCGGCAAAGCAGGATAAACTTATTCGGTTTTGATCTTTAGCTATTTTATCATGTTTTTTACAGATTTTCTCGTTTCAGCATCGACATGCAAAATCGTTTCCAAATCCGGATTTGCCAATACTTCGTGCTGATCCATAGCACGCTCGATCATTTCTTCGATCTGCAGGAACTTGATTTCTTCGTTAAGAAATAAAGCAACAGCCTGCTCGTTTGCTGCGTTGAGCACAGTCGTCATCGTACCTCCTGCAATGCCGGCATCAAATGCCAATTGCAATGCACGGAAACGTTTGTAGTCCATTTCCTGGAAATTCAACTTTCCAATTTCAGCTAAATTTAGGCGTTTTGCCTGAGGGCGCGGCAATCGGTCCGGATAAGACAAAGCGTATTGAATCGGTACACGCATGTCCGGTGTTCCAAGCTGTGCCATCACACTCGTGTCATGAAATTCAACCATGGAATGGATGATGCTCTCGCGGTGAAGAACCACATCAATATCGGCATAAGCAAAGTCGAACAGAATATGCGCTTCGATCACTTCAAGCCCCTTATTGACCATGGTAGCGGAATCAATGGTGATTTTTGATCCCATTGACCAATTCGGATGGTTTAATGCATCCTGAACCGTAACATTTTGAAGCTGCTCTCGCGTTAAATCCCGGAAGCTGCCTCCGGAAGCAGTTAAGATTAATCGGCTGGCCTGATCTTTCTTTTCGCCGTTCAGCGCCTGAAAAAGCGCTGAGTGCTCGCTGTCAACTGGCAAAATGACCGCTCCGTAATGTTTTGCGCTGTCCATGACCAAATGGCCTGCTGTCACCAATGTTTCTTTGTTGGCAATTGCAATGGTGCGGCCAAGTTTTATGGCTTCCAGTGTGGGTTCAAGACCTACACTGCCAAGTACAGCATTCACCAGAATATCTGCATCGTATACAGCGACTTCTGTCAGCCCTTCAGCGCCAGCTACAAATGACACTGCTGGAAATTCTGCAGCCAAGTCTTTAGCGTCTTGCAATTGCTGCACGCAGACGATTTCTGGAGCAAATTCGGCAATCAGTTTCCGGGTAATGTCCATATTTTTTCCGGCAGAAAAGCCGATTAATGAAAACTCAGTCGGGTGTTCACGAATAATATCAGCTGTCTGCACACCGATCGAACCGGTCGCACCAAGCAGGATGATTTTTTTTACCATTTAGCAATTTCCTCTCTTAGATGAAATGTAAAAAATGAAGCAATGGCATAACGAACAAGATGCTGTCAAAGCGATCGAGAATGCCGCCGTGTCCAGGCAGAATGGAGCCTGAGTCTTTTACATTGAAGTGGCGCTTTAGCGCAGATTCTACCAGGTCGCCCATTTGCCCAAAGACTGAGGCGATGATGGTTACAACGATGATCAACAAAATCGAGTGATTTAAAGGAATAAAATAATTGAATACAAGTGCAAATCCAATTGCATAAATGATGCCGCCTACAAATCCTTCAATCGTTTTGTTTGGAGAAATCTCCGGCCATAGTTTTCGTTTGCCAATTTTGCGCCCGGTGAAATAAGCACCCGAATCTGTAAACCAAACAATCAGCAACGCAAAAATCAACACACTGAGACTGGCTTCGCGCGTTTCGATAAAATAAAAGAAACCGATGCCAACATATAAAGTTCCTAAAATAGCAAAAGCAGCGTCATCAAAAGTGAAGCTGTTTTTCACAATTACGGTATGTATTAAAAGAAGGATAACAGCCAAAAATGCAAATTCAACTTTTTCATAGCCGGTCCATTCATAAACCTGCATCGCCCACTGATCCGGCAGCATAAACGCATACAATGCCAACAGTGAAATAAGGCCGGGAATACTCAACAAACTCCGGCCCTTCATTTTCAAAAGTTCCTGTAAAGCAACCGTACCCAATAAATAAACCAGCAGAATAAACGGTATGCCGCCATAAATAACAAAAGGGATGAAAAGAGCTGCCGCAATGACACCTGTTATAATCCGTTGTTTCATTTCACTTCGTCCCCCTTCAACCCTCCGTACCGGCGATTGCGCTTTTGATATATTTCAATCGCTTCCAGTAAGGATTCTTCATTAAAATCGGGCCACAAGGTTTCCGTGAACCAAAACTCGGTATAAGCTAACTGCCAAAGCATGAAATTGCTTAAACGGACTTCTCCGCTTGTCCGGATCAGCAAATCAGGTTCTGGCAAATCTTTTGTCATTAACCCTCCGGAAATAAGGTCTTCGTTAATATCGCAGACGTCCAGCGTTCCTGCTGCTACTTGCGCTGCTATGTCTTTTACAGCATCCACAATTTCTGCACGGCTGCCATAATTCAACGCAAAATTTAGCACAAGTCCCGTGTTGTTTTTCGTAGCCTCTTTTGCTTTTTTAATCGCTCGAAGTGTATGCAAAGGCAAATTATGATGATACCCCATCATTTCGACTCGAACGTTTTCCTCAATCAATTCCGGCAGAAAAGTTGTCAGAAATTCTTCAGGCAAGCGCATTAAAAAATCCACTTCAATTTTTGGGCGTTTCCAATTTTCAGTGGAAAAGGCATACAAGGTCAATACACTGACACCGAGCTCATTGGCAAGCTTGGTCACTTTGCGGACAGTCTTCATTCCTTCATGGTGTCCTGCAACTCTTGGAAGTGAACGTTTTTTTGCCCAGCGTCCATTGCCATCCATAATTATTGCTATATGAGCCGGTACGGCTTCTTTCGAAATCAAAACTGAACGATCTCCGGTTTCCAGGACCAAGTCAGTATTTCGTTTTAGTAGTTTATTGAACATAGTTAATCCTCCACCTATTACAAATCGGCATGTCTAATGCTTATCATATCAAAAAAAATGACATTGTGCGCTTCTTTCAAAAGACAGCATCATTTTTTGGCATGAAAAAGCGTCCTGCTTAACAGGACGCCAGACATGTTGTGAAGTTCGATTTAAACTTCCATAATCTCTTTTTCTTTATCTTTAGCCATTTCATCGATTTTCGAGATGTTATCATCTGTCAATTTCTGAACATCATCTGAATAGCCGCGCAAGTCATCAACTGTGATTTCGCTTTTCTTTTCCAGTTTTTTGAACTCGTCATTCGCATCACGACGGATATTGCGAATTCCTACTTTTGCTTCTTCCGCTTCTTTTTTCACTTGTTTGACAAGATCTTTGCGGCGCTCTTCCGTCAATGCAGGAACTGCCAATCGAATGACCGATCCATCGTTTGATGGGCTCAAGCCCAAGTCAGATTTCAGGATCGCTTTTTCGATATCGCCCAGAACCGATTTGTCGTACGGCTGAATCATAATCAAACGAGCTTCAGGAATCGAAATTCCTGCAACTTGGTTGACCGGTGTTGGAGAACCGTAATAATCAATTGTTAACTTGTCCAAAATAGATGGAGTTGCACGTCCAGCACGGACAGAAGCCAGGTCACGAGAAAAGGCCTGGATTGCATTGGTCATTTTAGATTTAGTGTCGTTCATCACTGATTTCGGCATTATAGAGTTCTCCTCACTACTGTCCCGATTTTTTCTCCGAGTACAGCTCGTTTTATATTTCCATTTTCCATAATTGAGAATACTACGAGTGGAATATCATTGTCCATACATAGCGTCGAAGCTGTAGAATCCATCACTTGCAAGCCTTGTTGAATTACATCAAAATATGAAAGCTCCTCGTACTTCACAGCAGTTGGGTCCGTTTTCGGATCAGCTGAATAAACACCATCCACATTGTTTTTCGCCATTAAGATAACATCGGCTTCGATTTCAGCTGCACGCAATGCTGCAGTTGTATCAGTTGAGAAGTAAGGATTTCCAGTACCGGCTGCAAAAATAACAACCCGCTTTTTCTCAAGGTGGCGGATAGCTCTTCTGCGGATATAAGGCTCAGCGACTTGACGCATTTCAATGGATGACAGCACACGTGTTTCAACGTCCTGTTTTTCCAATGAGTCTTGTAAAGCCAATGAGTTCATGACAGTTGCCAACATGCCCATATAATCAGCAGTCGCGCGGTCCATTCCCATTTCAGAACCGACTTTGCCTCTCCAGATATTGCCGCCGCCTACAACGACTGCAACTTCTACTCCAAGTTCAACCACTTCTTTTACCTGGCTTGCTACTGATTTGATAATTTCAGGGGATAGACCGAAACCTTGTCCTCCTGCCATTGCTTCACCACTTAGTTTTAATACAATGCGTTTATATTGCTGAACACTCATCGGTACCCTCCATTCCATATTTATTGAAAAATAGGGAACACATTCTTGTGTTCCCCAAGATAAAACATATGATAAACGAACTTATTTTTTGTTCACTTGGCTCATAACTTCATCAGCAAAGTTGTCTTCACGTTTCTCGATGCCTTCTCCAACTTCGTAACGGATGAATTCTTTAACAGATCCACCAGTAGAAGCTGCAAAATCACGAACTTTTTGGTCTGAATTTTTAACAAACGCTTGGTCAAGCAAGCAAATGTCTTCGAAATATTTGCCAAGGCGGCCTTCAACCATTTTAGCAACAATTTTTTCTGGCTTGCCTTCATTTAATGCTTGCTCAGTCAAAATTTTGCGCTCGTGCTCTACTTCGTCAGCAGAAACTTCGTCGCGTGATACGTATTTAGGGTTTAATGCAGCGATGTGCATCGCGATATCGCGAGCAGCATCAGAATCTGTAGAGTTTTCAAGAACCACTAAAACTGAGATGCGTCCACCCATGTGAAGGTAAGGGCCAAAAGCATCAGCGTCTGTTTTTGTGCGGATTTCAAAGCGGCGCAATGTGATTTTTTCACCAATTTTAGCGATTGCATTTGAAATGTGGTCTGCAACTGCCAAACCGTTAGACATAGTCGAAGCGTTAGCTTCTTCAACTGTAGCCGGTTTTGTTGTGATCAAGTGCTCGCCCAACTCTTTTACCAAAGTTTGGAAGCCTTCGTTTTTCGCAACAAAATCAGTTTCTGCGTTTACTTCGAAGATGATTGCTTCGTTTTCTTTTACAAGAATTGAAGTTGTTCCTTCAGCTGCGATGCGGTCTGCTTTTTTAGAAGCGCTTGAAAGACCTTTTTCACGCAAGAAGTCTAGAGCCGCTTCCATATCTCCGTCTGTTTCCACTAAAGCTTTTTTGCAATCCATCATACCTGCGCCTGTTTTTGCACGCAATTCTTTTACCATTTGTGCTGTAACTGCCATGATTAAATTCCTCCTCTGTAATTTGGTGCTAATTTCTCAAAAAAAGGTGATAAGTGGGGTTGGCCGCTTATCACCTGTGTAAATTGCGAATTACTCAGCAGATTCAGCTTGAGTTTCTTCTTCTTCTTCCGGTTTTGACTCAAGCAAAGCATCCGCCATTTTACCAGTTAACAATTTAACTGCACGGATTGCATCGTCGTTTGCAGGAATAACATAATCGATTTCATCTGGATCACAGTTCGTATCAACAATACCAACAATCGGGATGTTCAATTTCATTGCTTCTGCAACTGCAATGCGTTCTTTACGTGGATCAACTACGAACATTACGTCCGGTAGTGAACTCATGTCACGGATACCGCCAAGGAATTTAACAAGGCGTTCGTGTTGTTTCTTCAACTGAACAACTTCTTTTTTCGGTAGAACTTCAAAAGTTCCATCTTCTTCCATGCGCTCGATTTGTTTCAAACGGTTCACACGTTTTTGGATTGTACCGAAGTTTGTAAGTGTTCCACCCAACCAACGTTGGTTGATGTAGTAGTTGCCAGAACGTTCTGCTTCTTCTTTGATCGCGTCCTGAGCTTGTTTCTTCGTACCAACGAAAAGTACTTTACCGCCTTCTTCGCCCACTTGTTTCATGAAGCTATAAGCTTCCTCCAGTTTGCGGACTGTTTTTTGAAGATCGATAATGTAGATGCCGTTACGTTCCACGAAGATATATTTTTTCATTTTCGGGTTCCAGCGGCGAGTTTGGTGGCCAAAGTGAACACCAGCTTCTAACAATTGTTTCATTGAGATTACTGCCATGATATGTTTCCTCCTGATAGGTTATTTTTTCCCTCCGCATTTTTCTTCTCTGAACCGTTACCCTGTTGGGCACCTGCGACTCAAATCGAAATGCGTGTGTATTTAACACCATTTGAAATTATACCACGCTTCCCCTTCAAACCGCAATAGGTTTCTCTCATAAAACGGAAAAGGCAATAAAAAAGAGCTGGAAAAACTTTAGACTTTTCAGTTTTTCGAGAAATTTCTAACAAGTTGTGGTTTTCCGAATCTTACCGCTCGCTTTCCCGCAGGAGTCGAGCGGACGCTTCTCCAAAACACTTTATAACTGCTTTCTTTCTTGCATGAAGCGGAAGGTGGGGATTCTAACGGGAGCAGTGACAAAGCAAAGCGACAGAGCGACGCGAGCAGGAGCCACTGGGCTGAGCGCAGCGAAGGAAGCGACAGAAGCCGTGCCCGTGGAACGCGTCTGCCTGAAGCGAAATGAATTTTTATGAGTTTTTCAACAAATTAAAAAGGAGCCGGAAAAATTTCCGGCCCCTTTTAAGAGTTCATTAGTTCATTTTCAATTGTTCTAGTTCTGCAAGGAATTTTGTGTTCAATACTTTAATGTATGTCCCTTTCATTCCTAGAGAGCGAGATTCGATAACGCCAGCACTTTCAAGCTTGCGAAGTGCGTTTACGATAACTGAACGCGTAATTCCTACACGGTCAGCGATTTTCGAAGCGACTAGCAAACCTTCGTTGCCGTCAAGCTCTTCAAAAATGTGCTCGATTGCTTCAAGTTCACTGTACGAAAGTGAAGAAATTGCCATTTGCACAACAGCTTTGCTGCGTGCTTCTTCTTCGATGCGGTCGCCTTTTTCGCGAAGGATTTCCATCCCTACAACAGTTGCGCCGTATTCGCCAAGAATTAAATCATCGTCATGGAATTCTGCATCCACGCGCCCAAGAAGCAATGTTCCTAGACGTTCGCCGCCCCCGTTAATTGGGACAATCGTTGTTAAGCCGTTTTTAAACAATTCGCGTTCTTCCACAGGAAAGATCGTGTGTTCACTGTTAACATCCAAGTTTTCAGTGGTTTCAGTGATGTTTGAAAGTTTTTGTGTGTATTCAATCGGGAACTGGCGATCTTCCAGCATCCCTTTCATACGTTCGTTCTCGATTTGCTGATTAATAGCGTAACCCAATACTTTACCTTTACGGCTAACGACGAATGCGTTGCATTCAATCACTTCGCTTAAGGTTTCAGCCATATCTTTAAAGTTTACTTTTTTACCGCCTGCTGCTTCCAGCATAGAGTTAATTCTTCTCGTTTTTCCTAATAAATTCATTTAAATGAACCTCCTACATAATTCGTTCCGTATTTATTCAATATTCTAAAGGTTTTTACTCTTTATTGAAACTAATTCGCCTTGTTTTACAGAATAAATTGTGACAAGTCTTTGTTTTTCGCCACATTCTCAAGTTTTTCGTTCACATATTGAGGGGTTATGTCAATTTGTGCCGGTGAAATCTCAGAAGCTTCGAAAGACAAATCTTCCAACAAGCGCTCCAATATGGTGTGCAGCCTGCGCGCGCCGATGTTATCTGTGTCCTGATTTACTTCATATGCAATTTCTGCAAGTCTGATTATTGAGGCATCATTGAAGTGTACCACAACTCCCTCTGTTTCGAGAAGAGCTTTATATTGATTTATTAAAGAATGTTTAGGTTCTGTTAGAATTTTAACAAAATCCTCTACTTCCAGCTTCTGCAGCTCTACCCGAATCGGGAAACGCCCCTGCAGTTCCGGAATTAAATCGGATGGCTTGGACATATGAAATGCGCCTGCAGCAACAAACAGTACATAATCCGTTTTGACTGCACCGTATTTCGTAGAAACTGTAGACCCCTCGACTATTGGCAAAATATCGCGCTGAACACCTTCCCGCGAAACATCCGCAGAAGAAGAATTGCCCTTACTTGCTATTTTATCCATTTCATCGATAAAGATAATGCCGTGTTGTTCGGCACGTTCAATCGCTTCCATTGCTACTTCTTCGTCATCCACGAGTTTAGCTGCTTCTTCTGTTGTCAATATGCGGCGGGCTTCTTTTACTTGCAAGCGCCGTTTTTTCTTTTTCTTTGGCATCAGCGACGAAAAGGCGTCCTGCATGTTCGCGCCCATCTGCTCCATACCCGACCCCTGAAGCGCATCAAACATGGAATGCGAACTTTCAACCACTTCCACGGTGACCCATTCGTCTTCCAGCTTGCCTGCTTTCAAATCTGCCGCAATCTCTCTTCTTTTGACGCGCACTTCCACTTCGGCAGTTGGCTCTTCCTCTTCCTGCTCAAGCTTCTGGCCAAAAAGCATCTCCAATGGGTTTTGATTGGTTTGTTTCTTCCGCATTGATGGCGCCAACAATTTGACGATTCGTTCGTTGGCTGCTGATTCAGCCTGGAATTGAACTGCTTCAAACTTTTCTTCCTTGACGATTCTTACAGCTGCTTCAACCAAGTCGCGCACCATGGATTCCACGTCGCGGCCGACATAGCCGACTTCTGTAAACTTTGTGGCTTCTACTTTGATAAAAGGTGCTCCGGTCAGTTTAGCAATGCGGCGGGCAATTTCAGTTTTTCCGACACCGGTCGGTCCGATCATCAGAATGTTTTTCGGAATTACTTCACCGCGCATTTCTTCATCCAATCGGCTTCTTCGGTAGCGGTTGCGCAATGCTGTGGCAATCGACCGTTTGGCATCTTTTTGGCCGACGATATAGCGATCCAGGTGGTCAGTAATTTGTCTTGGCGTTAAATCAGATTGATTTTTCATTTGGACAATTCCTCCACTATGATTTGATGATTGGTGTAGACACAGATATCTGCAGCTGTCTCCAACGCAGATTGTGCGATTTGTGCGGCAGTCATGTTGTCGCCGGCGTATTTTTTCAATGCGCGACCTGCAGCCAGTGCATAGTTCCCACCTGAACCGATCGCTAAAATTCCGTCATCCGGCTCAATCACCTCTCCAGTGCCTGACACTAAAAGCAACTCATCTTTGTTCATGATAATGAGCATGGCTTCTAGTTGGCGAAGCATTTTGTCGCCCCGCCATTGCTTGGCGAGTTCGACCGCTGCCCGTTGAAGATTGCCGTTATACTCTGTCAGTTTGCCTTCAAACATTTCAAACAATGTAAAAGCATCTGCAACAGATCCAGCAAATCCAGTGAGAACCTGGCCATTGTATAATTTGCGTACTTTTTTTGCTGTATGTTTCATGACTACGGCGTTGCCGAATGTTACTTGGCCATCGCCTGACATGGCACATTCGCCATTGTGTTGAACTGCGAATATCGTAGTAGCGTGAAATTGCTGCATCGTAAAATTCCCCTTTCTAAGCTCTCGGGTGCGAATTTAAATACGTATTTCGTAAATGCTCTTTGGTAACATGCGTATATACTTGCGTAGAACTCAAATGGGAATGGCCCAGCAATTCCTGGACTGTCCGAATATCGGCTCCGTTGTTTATCAAATGAGTTGCGAACGTATGGCGAATCATATGCGGGTAAATAGAAGAGTTGACAGAAGCTTTTTTCATGCATTCGCTTAAAATGTGGCGAACGCCTCGGTCCGTTACCGTCTCTCCACGGCTATTTACAAACAAATAATCATGCTTTTGGTTCTTCATCAGTTTAGGACGCGCATTCTCTATGTAATGTTCCAGTGCGTCCTGTGCAAACTGGCCATAAGGAATGTAACGCTCTTTTCTGCCTTTCCCCATCACTTTCACAATCTGCATCGTCTGGTCCAAATCGCTTAAGCGAATAGAAACGCATTCGCTGACTCGCATCCCCGTCGCATACAGCAGTTCCAAAAGTGCTGTGTTGCGAATAGACAGCTTGTCATCCCCCAGTACCGACTTGAAAAGCTGCGCCAATTCTTCTTCATAGAAAAATTGCGGCAGTCTTTCTTCTTTTTTCGGATGGTACAACGACCGGAAAGCCGCCTCATCAAGCCCAAACTCACGATTGCCGTAACGGAAAAAAGAACGGATGGCAGAAATTTTTCTGGAAACCGTGGTTCGGGATAACTTAGCATCGTATAGTTTCGTCATATAGTTTCGAGCATGTATATATTCAACTTCTCTGATATCGGGTACGCCTTCTGCATTCAGAAACAGAAAAAAATCCGTCAGATCATGTGCATAATGGTGGACGGTGTGTTCGGAATAGTTTTTCTCCAGTTGAATATACGTCATAAAAGATTCAAGCATTTTTTCCTTTTCCATCTATGCTCCACCTTTCACCAAATACAAAAGCCTCTAAATTATACCAACATTTAGAGGCTTTTATCAATTAAACAGTCACTGTATTCATATAATTTTGAATTGAAGCTAATGCACGGTCAGCGTGTTTTTCCGCACGCTCCTGTTTTGAACGGATCCGCTCGCCTAAATCTGGGAACAAGCCGAAGTTAACATTCATAGGCTGGAAGTTCTTGCTGTCCGCCTCTGTAATGTAACGCGCCATGCTACCTAGAGCCGTTTCAGCAGGGAATACCAACAGCTCTTCGCCTAATGCCAGTTTTGCTGCATTAATGCCTGCCAACAAACCGCTGCCTGCCGATTCAACGTAGCCTTCGACTCCAGTCATTTGGCCGGCAAAGAAAATATTTGCATCAGCTTTCAACTGATACGTCGGCTTTAAGACGCGCGGTGAATTGATGAAGGTGTTGCGATGCATGACGCCGTAGCGCACAATTTCCACATTTTCTAGTCCAGGGATCAATTTGAGTACTTCTTTTTGTGGTCCCCATTTTAAATGCGTTTGGAACCCGACAATATTATAAAGCGTTCCGGCTGCATCATCTTGGCGAAGCTGAACGACAGCGTAAGGAATTTTACCTGTTTTCGGATCTTCCAGCCCTACCGGCTTCATCGGTCCGAAAGTCAGGGTTTTCTCACCACGTGAAGCCATGACTTCTACCGGCATGCAGCCTTCAAAATAAATTTCTTTTTCAAATTCTTTCAATGGCACCACTTCTGCTTCAACCAGTGCGGTATGGAAGCGCTTGAACTCTTCTTCCGTCATTGGGCAATTCAAGTAAGCCGCTTCCCCTTTGTCGTAGCGGGATTTCAAGTAAACTTTGTCCATATCGATGCTGTCTTTCTCAACAATCGGTGCTGCCGCATCGTAAAAGTACAAGTATTCTTCGCCCGTCAATTTACGAATTTTTTCAGCCAGTGCTGGAGATGTTAACGGTCCGGTTGCGATAATGGTAATGCCTTCCGGAATTTCTGTTACTTCCTCGTTGAACACTTCGACCAGCGGATGGTTTCTGACTTTGTCAGTCACTGCTCCAGCAAACTCGTGGCGGTCCACTGCAAGAGCGCCGCCAGCCGGTACAGATGCCCGGTCAGCCGAATCGATAATAACCGAATCCAGTTTGCGCATTTCCTCTTTGATGACACCCACTGCATTTGTCAAAGAGTTGGCGCGCAGCGAATTGCTGCAGACCAGCTCTGCAAATTTATCTGTATGGTGAGCCGGCGTTTGTTTTACCGGGCGCATTTCGTACAAACGGACATTAACTCCCCGTTTGGCGATTTGCCACGCTGCTTCACTGCCAGCCAATCCTGCTCCAATTACGTTTACAAATTTCGTCATTTTAAAACACCTCTATATTATGATTGAACTTCTTCTTTGTAATCACAGCTTGTGCAATTGATTTGAACACCTTTTTTCACTTTTTTCTCTACCAGCAACTCGTTGCATTTCGGACACGGCCGTTCAATTGGCTTGTCCCATGATACGAATTCGCATTCTGGGTAACGCTCACAGCCATAGAAAATACGGCGCTTCTTACTTTTTCTTTCAACAATCTCGCCTTCTTTGCATGTTGGGCATTTAACGCCAATATGCTTAACAATGGCTTTCGTATTTCGGCATTCAGGGAAATTGCTGCAAGCCATGAATTTGCCATAGCGGCCAAGCTTGTAGACCAGCGGCGAACCGCATAACTCACAATCTTCACCTACAGGCTCATCTTTGATCTGAACTTTTTCCATTTCCTCTTCTGCCACTTCAACATTTTTCTCAAACTCTAGATAAAATGCATCGATAATGGAGCGCCAATCAATTTCGCCTTCTTCGACAGTATCGAGATCGTGTTCCATTTTAGCGGTAAACTCGATATTCAGAATATCAGGGAAAAATTCGAGTACCAACTGATGGACAATTTCTCCCAACTCGGTTGGAATAAATCGTTTAGCATCTAGCGTCACGTAACCACGCTTTTGGATAGTATCTAGTGTAGGTGCATAGGTTGACGGACGTCCTATTCCAAGTTCTTCGAGTGTCCGCACTAGACGGGCCTCGGTAAAACGCGGAGGCGGCTGCGTAAAATGCTGATTAGGCGTAACTTCAACCGCTTTCACGATATCACCTTCAGCCATTTCCGGCAAAATATTGTCTTTTTCTTCTTTTTGATCGTCTGTACCTTCGATATAAAGCTTCATGAATCCAGGAAATTTAACTTGTGAACCGTTTGCACGGAATACCGCTTCGCCGTTCTGAAGTTCCGCCATGACGGTATCCAAAACTGCTGGTGCCATTTGGCTGGCTACGAACCGATCCCAAATCAATTTGTATAAGCGGTGGAGATCCCGTGACAGAATGCTCTTCATCGATTCCGGTGTCCGCATCACACTTGTTGGGCGCACCGCTTCGTGGGCATCCTGTGATTTTGCAGACTGCTTGGCAGCCACTTTTTGTGTGACGTATGGCTCGCCGTAGTTTTCAACGATAAAATCTATCGTGTCCTTTTTCGCCGTATCCGAGATGCGTGTGGAATCCGTTCGCATATACGTAATCAAACCGGTGATGCCTTCTTTTCCTACTGCAATACCTTCATACAATTGCTGCGCAAGCATCATTGTCTTTTTGGCTCGGAAGTTTAATTTGCGGGCTGCTTCCTGCTGGAGTGAAGAAGTTGTAAAAGAAGGGGATGGATTTCTCTTTCTTTCTTTTTTCACTACTCGGTTTACTGTGAAGTCTTTGCCTTTCATCGATGCCATAACGGCTTTGACATCCGATTCATTGTTTAATTTCATTTTTTCTTTTGTATTGCCGTAAAACTGGGCTTCGAATTGTTTTTTTGCTTTTTCAAACTCTCCCGTAATGGACCAGTATTCTTCCGGTTCAAAGCTCTTAATTTCGTTCTCCCGGTCAATGACCAGGCGCAGAGCTACAGACTGTACACGGCCAGCAGACAGTCCCTTTTTCACTTTTTTCCAAAGCAATGGGCTGATGCTGTAGCCAACAAGACGATCCAAAATTCGACGAGCTTGTTGTGCGTCAACTAGATCCATATCAATTTTGCGCGGGTGTTTGAACGATTCCTTAATGGCATCTTTCGTGATTTCATTAAAAACCACACGGCAATCTGAGGTTTGGTCAATGCCCAGTGCAGTAGCCAAATGCCATGCAATCGCTTCTCCTTCTCTGTCGGGATCAGCCGCGAGAAAGACTTTCTTTGCTTTTTTCGCTTCTTTTTTAAGATCCTGTAATATCGGTCCTTTGCCTCTGATCGTAATATAACGAGGTTCATAATTATTTTCCACGTCTACACCCATTTGACTCCGGGGCAAATCGCGTAAATGTCCAAGTGAAGCACGGACTTTATATTTCTTACCCAAATACCGTTCGATTGTTTTAGCCTTTGCAGGCGACTCAACAATCACTAAAAAATCCGCCATAACTATTTCCTCCTCATAGAGGTTTCTCCAAACTGCTTAAAAGAATTACCTGTTGCAAAATGTATAACAGATTTTAGCTTAATGCAAGGCTTTTCATTTTTTTCATTCTTTCTCAGCTGTCATTTGTTGATATTCTTCTAGCACCTGCCAGCCATTCCACACCAGTTTCGCCCCTTCTGAAATTAGTTTATGCGGTCCTTCTGATAAAGGCGATTCGATACTGCCGGGCACTGCGAATATATCTTTGCCGTGATCCAGTGCATGCTCGATTGTGCTTAATGTTCCGCTTTTGACATAAGCTTCTGTCACAATAATGCCTCTGGACAATCCACTGATGATGCGGTTTCTCATTGGAAAATTCCATTTTCGCGGTTCCATGTAGGGTGGATATTCCGTCAAAACTAAATGTTTTTCTTCTATTAAATGGTTTAATGCTGCGTTTTCCTTTGGATAAGGATGCAAAAAACCACTCCCGGTAACGGCTATTGTCCGGCCGCCTAAATCGATCGCTTTTTTATGAGCCATGGCATCCGCTCCTCTTGCCAATCCGCTAACAATCACATAACCGTTTTCAATCAGCGGTGGAACGATTTGGTGTAGGACTTTTTGTGAATAAGGAGAAGCTTTACGCGAACCGATGATCGCCATTTTTAAGGGTTCTGCCAATAAAGTGGCGTCACCTTTGGCATATAGCACAGCAGGTGGATCGATCAACTCCAGCAGGCTTCCGGGATATAGAGGATGTTGATAAGATATGGGGAGTATCTTATGCTTTCTGTAGGTTTCACTTAAGGGGAACATTAAGGATTGCCGGTAAGAGGTGATCAGTTTAACTGCTTGATCCATTTTAATGGCTAGAAGCAGCGTTAGCTCATAGGGGGTTTTTTGCTCAAGTTTTGACAGGTCAGGATCATCAACCAGTAGCGGCAGCAATTTTTGCAAACTTTTTGGGTAGACATAGTGCAGCGCCAATAAGCGCTCCGTAAATTTTTTGTTCATTTTGTTCCTCCTGTTCTATTTTTGAAAAAAATAAGGTGCATCAGCTAAGATGCACCTTACCTTCATATTAATGGGTTTTACATTTATCGTATAGCCCTTTTTCTCTAATTACTTTGATCAAAGTTTCTCCGATAACAGATGGAGTGTCTGCAACTTCGATGCCCGCTTCGTTCATTGCTTTGATTTTATCAGCAGCTGTTCCTTTACCGCCAGAAATGATCGCACCGGCATGGCCCATACGTTTTCCTTCAGGTGCAGTTTGTCCGCCGATAAATCCTACTACAGGTTTTGTCATGTTCGCTTTAACCCACTCAGCAGCTTCTTCTTCCGCTGTTCCGCCGATTTCACCGATCATAACTACTGCGTAAGTATCTTCATCTTCGTTGAATTCTTTCAAGACGTCGATAAAGTTTGTGCCGTTTACCGGGTCTCCGCCGATGCCGACAGCTGTCGACTGGCCAATTCCTTCTTCAGACAATTGGTGAGTCGCTTCATACGTCAATGTACCAGAACGTGAAACAACGCCAACATGTCCTTTTTTGTGAATGTATCCAGGCATGATGCCGATTTTACATTCGTCCGGAGTAATAACGCCCGGGCAGTTTGGTCCAACAAGACGCGTGTTCTTGCCTTCCATGTAACGCTTCACTTTGACCATATCCAATACAGGTATGTGTTCAGTGATGCAAATTGCCATGTCAAGCTCAGCATCAACAGCTTCAAGAATTGCATCAGCTGCGAAAGGTGCCGGTACATAAATTACAGATACGTTTGCTCCTGTAGCTTTTACTGCGTCTTCCACAGTATTGAAGACAGGTACGCCTTCAGCTTCAGTTCCGCCTTTACCTGGTGTTACACCCGCAACGATTTTCGTTCCGTATTCAAGCATTTGCTTTGTATGGAAAAGGGCAGTTGACCCTGTAATTCCCTGTACAAGCACTTTTGTGTCTTTGTTAATGTATACACTCATTTTTGTCCCTGCCCTTCTTTAGCCTACAAGTTCTACGATCTGTTTAGCGCCGTCTGCCATTGTTCCAGCAGCCACAATATTAAGACCTGATTCATTCAGCAGTTTTTTACCGATTTCTACATTGGTTCCTTCAAGACGGACGACAAGCGGTACATCCAGGCTTACTTCTTTAGCAGCTTGAATAACGCCTTCCGCAATGATGTCACACTTCATGATACCGCCGAAAATGTTAACGAAGATTCCTTTTACATTCTTATCAGAAAGAATGATTTTGAAAGCTTCCGTTACTTTCTCAGCGGTAGCACCGCCCCCAACGTCAAGGAAGTTAGCGGGTGTTCCGCCGTAGTAGTTGATCGTATCCATCGTTGCCATAGCAAGTCCGGCGCCGTTAACCATACAGCCGATGTTCCCATCCAAAGAAATATAGCTCAAGTCATACTTGGAAGCTTCAATTTCTTTTGCATCCTCTTCGTCGAAATCACGAAGTTCCACAATGTCTTTGTGGCGGTAAAGAGCGTTTTCGTCGAAATCGAATTTTGCATCAAGCGCTAAGATATTGCCGTCGCCAGTTTCAACCAACGGATTGATTTCAACAATTGAAGCATCTTTTTCGATGAATACAGTGTAAAGGCCAAGCATGAATTTCGCCGCTTTGTTAACAAGCTTAGGCGGAATGTTCATGTTGAAAGCCATGCGGCGTGCCTGGAAACCAGTCAAACCGACCACTGGATCGATCACTTCTTTGAAGATTTTTTCAGGAGTGTTCTCAGAAACTTCCTCGATATCAACTCCGCCTTCTTCAGAACCCATAAGAGTGACACGTGAAGTTTGGCGATCAAGCACCAATCCAACATAGTATTCCTTCTTAATGTCAGATCCTTCTTCGATCAACAGGCGTTTGATTTCTTTGCCTTCCGGCCCTGTCTGGTGAGTCACAAGAACTTTACCTAAAAGTTCCTTCGCGTATGTACGGACTTCATCCAGGTTTTTAGCGATTTTAACACCGCCGGCTTTGCCTCGTCCACCTGCGTGGATTTGCGCTTTTACCACAACAATATCCGTACTCAGTTCTTTAGCTGCTTTCACTGCTTCTTCCGGAGAAAAAGCAACAGTGCCGTAAGAAACTGCTACGCCGTATTGTCTGAGGAGTTCTTTTCCTTGATATTCATGGATATTCATCTGTCATCCTCCAATCAAACATCTCTATCGTAATTTTATTGCCTTTACCATTGTATTAAAGTTGCCATAGAATGTCCACCGTTGTTGGTTATTCTGCCAAAACTTCCACCTGTTAAAACAGTGAATTTTGTGTCAAAAGAGATTTCACCGGTTCAAATGTTGTCCGGTGGATTTTGCATGGTCCATGTTTTTCCAACGCTGTAACATGTTCTTTCGTTCCATAGCCGGCATGCCTGTCAAACCCGTATTGTGGATATTCAAGAGCATATTCTGCCATAAGCGCATCTCTACCGGTCTTGGCCAGTATCGAAGCTGCCGCTATGCTCAAACTCTTGGCATCACCTTTGATGATAGATTCACAATGCATCGGTACATCCAGCATCATGGCATCGGCCAGCACAATTGCCGGCTCAGGGGATAACGTCAAAGCTGCTTCAGTCATTGAGTTTCTTGTGGCCTGATAAATATTGATCCGATCAATCTCTTCAGGCGGCTGGACATGAACTGCATAGCTGACAGCAATCCGCCTAATGATTTCAGCAAGCTGATCGCGCTTAACTTTGCTTAGTTGCTTCGAATCGTCCAAACCGACCAGGCTCGAGCAATCTTCCGGCAAGATTACAGCGGCTGTAACAACCGGGCCTGCTAGAGGACCTCTACCTGCCTCATCAATGCCTGCCACCAAATCGTTTTCCCGATTTCTGAATGACGCATCAAACTGCAGTTTTAAGCCATGCTTTTCCAATAACTTATCGCGTTGCTGCCGTTTCCGCTGCCAGGACGCTAGTAACGCTTGAACACTTTTTCGCGAATCATTTTGAAGTTCTTCCATCCAAGGCTGCCATTCGGCCGCTTCGTCTAATCGAGCTTTTATTTCAGTCGTTTTTTGCAATTCGTCAACTTCTTTCTTTATCCATTTTTAATGGAATGGTTTACAAGCCTTCATTCTATAAACAAGAGTTTCCAATTAAAGAAATCATCTTTTATTGACACAAAGCAGGCAAATAGCAATTAATTCGCTTTCCATCTTATCAAAAAAAGCTGTTCCCCAAAATCGAGGAACAGCTTTTTTTCAGACAAAGTGAACCTTATGCCTGTTCTTCTTCCACAATCATTTCATCTCTGTAATCGAACGTCACTTTACCAAGGTATTGGTTACGGATATCCCGAACTACTATTTCAGCAGTTGTTTCATAGTCGACATCTCCATGCTGATCGTAACAGCCACGCTTTTTGCCGATATGATCAAACGTATTGACAATTTCTTCGTCGACATGGTCGATGCCGTAGCGTTCCATCATGCGGTCCGGATAGCGTTCAGCAAGAAACTCGAGAGAATAAATAGCCAGTTCCTGCATTTGAATCACCGAATCCTTAATCGCTCCTGTGACCGCCAGTTTCAAGCCTGTCTCAGGGTCTTCAAACTTCGGCCATAAAATACCCGGTGTATCCAATAATTCAATTTCTTTGCCGACTTTGATCCATTGCTGCGCTTTTGTAACACCTGGCATGTTACCGGTCTTGGCCAAGCTTTTTTTCGACAGCCGATTGATGAGCGTCGACTTGCCTACGTTCGGAATGCCGACAATCATGGCACGGATGGCACGGGGTTTGATGCCCTTGGCAATCATCCGATCCCATTTTTCTTCCAATATTTCTTTTGATGCTTTCGTTACCAGCTGCAGTCCTCTGCCTTCAAGCGAATTGATGGCTACTGCACGGGTACCTTGATCCTCAAAATAACGAATCCATTTTTTCGTTTCAACTTCATCTGCCATGTCCATTTTATTTAAAATAATGAGACGCGGTTTTTGCTGAATCACTTGATCGATCATCGGATTTCGTGAAGATAAAGGTAACCTGGCGTCAACAAGTTCAAAAATAATATCCACTAATTTCAGTTTTTCTGTAACTTGTCTCCGTGCTTTTGCCATATGTCCAGGAAACCATTGTATCGTCATAAAAACACTCCTTATTTTACAATTCCCGCTTCAGGCAATGGCCAAAAAACGAGACTTGTGTCCCCGATCACTTCGTCGGTCGGGACCAATCCGATATGGCGGCTGTCTTTGCTTTGACGGCGGTTATCGCCCATAACAAACACAGAGCCTTCCGGTATAATACTTTCGCCACCAGGCACATCCTCCAGAACAAAATCTTCTGTCAGCGTACCGGTAATTCCTTGCTTGTAAATATCCAGATAAGGTTCTTCCACTGCTTCTCCATTTATATATAACTGGTCGTCTTCATAAGCTACATGATCACCCGGCAATCCAATTATGCGTTTGATGTAATCTTTTTCTTCCGGCGCATGGAATACAATAATGTCAAAACGATCCGGTTCTCCAACTGCGTACCCAATCTTGTTCACAATCATGCGGTCTCCGTGTTCCAAAGTCGGCATCATTGATTCTCCATCTACAACAATCGGCGTAAATAAAAAGAAACGAATAATTGCTGCCAAACCGAAGGCGATCAACAGAGCTTTGGACCATTCCCACATTTCGTTCTTCTTCTTTACTTCAGTCTCCATGCGTGTTCCTCCCCATGCTTACTGGCTTAATTGTACAAGGAATCAAACTTTTTAGCAAAAAGAAAGAGGGCGCAAGCGCCCTCTTTCATTAATGCGATCTTATCGAATTTCTTTGATACGAGCTGCTTTACCGCGCAGGTCACGCAAGTAATACAATTTCGCACGACGTACTTTACCACGACGGGTAACTTCAAGCTGTGCAATTTTTGGCGTGTGTACAGGGAATGTACGTTCAACACCAACACCGTAAGAGATTTTGCGAACAGTGAATGATTCACTGATCCCGCCTCCGCGACGGCTAATTACGACTCCTTCGTATACCTGAACACGTTCGCGTGTACCCTCGACAACTTTAACGTGGACGCGGACAGTATCCCCAGGACGGAACGTTGGAAGATCCGTACGAAGCTGTTCTTTAGTGATTTCTGTAATAATGTTTTGCATTATTTTTCTCTCCTTCTACAGAAGTTCTTGCACACAAATAGACTGTTGCAGCGGAACATCGTGATCCTGTACTTCACATAAAAGTACAGTGTCCATAATATCATTAATCTACCGTCTGTGCAAGAGCAACTTGCATTCTATTTTTGTTCTTTTAGTTTAGCGATCATTTTTTTCTGTTTGTTGCTCAAGTCCACTTTATCGAGCAGGTCCGGCCGCCGTTCCAGCGTCCGTTTTAAGGTTTGCTCTTCGCGCCACTCATCGACTTTTCCATGATTGCCTGAAGTTAAAACGTCTGGAACTTTCCAGCCTCTGAAATCAGCAGGGCGCGTGTATTGAGGGTGTTCCAGGAATCCTGTAGAGAATGAGTCGCGAACCGGTGAATCTGCATTGCCAAGCACCCCTGGAAGCAGTCTGACGACACTGTCAATAACGGTCATGGCTGCCAACTCTCCGCCAGTCAATACAAAGTCACCGATAGAAATTTCGTCAGTCACTAAATGTTCCCGGATTCGCTCGTCGTAGCCTTCATAATGGCCGCAGATAAAGACCAATTCCTGCTCGCCCGCCAGCTCCTCCGCTTTTTCCTGCGTAAAGCGCTCACCTTGCGGACACATTAAAATAACACGTGGCTGGCTTTTTTGAGTCAAGCTTTCTACGGCATTGAAAATCGGCTCTGGTTTGAGCACCATGCCAGCACCTCCGCCAAATGGATAATCATCTACTTGCCGCTTGTTGTCCGCAAACTCCCGAATATCCACGACGTTTAGACTGACAGCCCCTTTTTCTTGGGCCTTTTTCATAATCGAGTGCTGAAAGACGCCTTCAAACATCGGCGGAAACAACGATAAGACATTAATGTTCATCAAGACAACAAACCTTCCATCACTTCGATGACTACTTTCTTTTCATCAATGTTGATTTCTTTGACGATGTCTTCAATATAGGGAATGTAATGCTTCTTCCCAGTTTTGGGCGTCACTTCCCAAACATCGTTGGCGCCAGTCTCCAAAATTTCGCTGATGGTTCCGAGTTCCTGTCCTTCGGTTGAAACAACGGCGCACCCGAGAATTTCATGGTGGTAAAACGCGTTGTCTTCCAGCTCAGTCAAATCGTGTTCCGCAATTTTCAAGTAAGATTCTTTGAATGCTTCTACATCATTGATGTTCGGGTAGCCTTCGAACGTCAGCAACTCGAAGTTTTTGTGCTGGCGATGGCTGGCGATTTTCACCATGATCGGTTTTTTGGCATCCGGCGTAAAGAGGCCAAGCTTTGCACCTACTGCAAAACGCTCTTCTGGAAAGTCTGTGCGTGATAAAACACGCACTTCCCCGCGGATTCCATGAGTATTAACAATTTTCCCTACATTAAACCATTGCACGAAAAAACATCCTTTCATTCCTATTTTTCTGAAAAAAAAAGAAGGAACCTAGGCTCCTCCTTCTTTCTTAGTCGACAATATCAAGGTATGTTTTTTTCTTATGATAACCGCCTGCTGCTGAGTACACAATTGAACGGACAGCTTTCGCTACACGCCCCTGTTTCCCGATCACTTTCCCCGTATCCTCTGGATGCACGGAAAGCTTGTAGACAATTCGGCTTGCGTTTTCGTCAGTTTCGACACGAACTTCTTCCGGATAATCAACTAACGGTTTCACAATGGTCTCAATCAGCTGCTTCATAAGAAAATCTCCCTTACTTGTTTAGTTTTTCGTTATGGAATTTCTCCATAATGCCTTTTTGAGAAAACAAGTTGCGTACAGTATCAGATGGTTTTGCACCATCATGAAGCCATTTCAACACTAGTTCTTCGTCGATTTTAACTTCAGCTGGAACTGTCAGCGGGTTGTAAGTACCTACTGTCTGGATTTGACGGCCGTCACGTGGAGCACGTGAGTCAGCTACTACAATACGGTAAAAAGGAGATTTTTTAGCTCCCATACGTTTCAAGCGAATTTTTACTGCCATTTCTTAAAGCACCTCCGAATAGTTTCACACAAGATATTATATTAGCAAGCTTTAAATAGTTTGTAAAGTATTTTTTCTTAACACCTTAAAATTTTACTTGAAAAGTGAGTCTAGGCCTGGCATTCCCATTTTCTTTTTGCCTTTTTTCGTGTTCATGCCCGACATTTGCTTCATCATTTTCTTCATGTCTTCAAACTGTTTTAGGAGTCGATTGACATCTTGAATCGTCGTTCCTGAACCTTTTGCAATTCGTTTTTTGCGGTTTGCATTGATGATTTCAGGGGTTGTTTTTTCCTTTTTGGTCATGGAATAGATAATGGCTTCTACACGATCCATTTGCCCTTCATCCACTTTTGCGTTTTCGAGCCCTTTGATTTTATTAGCTCCGGGGAGCATTTTTAAAATTTCATCCAATGGACCCATCTGTTTGACTTGCGACATTTGTTCAAGAAAGTCATCAAAGGTAAAGGATGAAGTTCTGAACTTTTCTTCCAGCTCTTTCGCTTTTTCTTCATCGACGCTTGACTGTGCTTTTTCAATCAGCGACAGCATATCGCCCATTCCGAGAATTCGTGACGCCATGCGTTCCGGATGGAAAGCTTCAAGCGCATCCATTTTCTCGCCCATCCCGACAAATTTAATCGGTTTTTGAGTAACGGTACGGATTGACAACGCTGCCCCGCCTCGCGTATCGCCATCAAGCTTTGTCAAAACAACGCCAGTGATGCCAATAGCCGAATCAAAGTTCTGAGCCACATTGACTGCATCCTGACCGGTCATCGAATCAACGACCAGGAAGATCTCATCCGGCTCTTTAAGCGCACGGATATCCTTTAATTCCTGCATCAATGCCTCGTCGACGTGCAGACGGCCCGCCGTATCAATGATCACGGTATCCAAATGCTCGGCTTTTGCATGTTCAATCGCCTGCCGCGCAATTTCCACCGGAGACATATCTGTCCCTTTAGAAAAAACTGGAAGCGACAATTGCTTGCCGATGGTTTCCAGCTGCTGGATGGCTGCCGGACGGTAGACGTCGGCCGCTACCAATAATGGCTTACGGTTGTGCTTTCTGCGCAATAAATTGGCAAGTTTCCCCGAAGTGGTCGTTTTACCGGCACCTTGAAGTCCTACCATCATAATGACAGTCGGCTGTTTTGTTGAAAATTCGATTTTTCGTTCTTCGCCGCCCATTAGTTCAGTCAGCTCATCTTTAACAATTTTGACGACCTGTTGTCCCGGCGTCAGGCTGTCCATGACATCCTGGCCAATTGCCCGTTCGCTGACTTTTTTGACGAATTCTTTGACGACTTTTAAGTTAACATCCGCTTCGATTAAGGCAAAGCGAACTTCACGCATCATTTCTTTAACGTCTGCTTCGTTGACTTTACCTTTGCCCTTGATCTTGGTCATGGTGCCTTGCAGGCGTTCGGATAATCCTTCAAATGCCATTCTTTCCGCCTCCTAGTCCCATTCCTTCAGCTCGCCCAAAAATTGCTGGACGCGGTCTTCTGTGAATGGCTGTTTTTCAAATGACGAGACCAATTGCTGCCGTTTTTGGAATTTCTCAAACAGCTGCAATTTGCGCTCATATTCTTCCAACATTGCTTCCGTTCGGCGGATATTATCATAAACCGCCTGGCGGGTGATGTCGTATTCTTCTGCAATTTCGCCCAGTGAATGGTCATCTAAATAATACAGCATCATATAGCTTCGCTGTTTAGGTGTCAACAGCTCCTGATAGAAATCAAACAAGTAATTCATACGCGTTGTTTTTTCCAATCCCATCATTGATGCTCACCCCGCTCATTCTACTGCTTAGAATACTGAATATCGATAAGGCTGTCAAGTAGTTTTACTTGTCTGCTTCAGCATCTTCTAGCTGTTGTTCTTTGTCTAAACCTTCAGCGAACAAGCCATAAACGTATTTTTGCGCATCGAACGGCTGCAGGTCATCCAACTTTTCACCAAGTCCAACATATTTCACTGGAATCTTCAGCTTGTTGCGGATAGCCAACACAATTCCGCCTTTTGCTGTGCCATCCAATTTTGTCAGGACGATGCCTGTAACATCTGTCACTTCTTTAAATGTTTGAGCTTGAATCATGGCATTTTGCCCGGTCGTTGCATCAAGAGCCAACAACACCTCATGAGGCGCCCCTGGAATTTCACGCGAAATGACACGATGCACTTTTTGCAGTTCGTTCATCAAATTGACTTTGTTTTGCAAACGTCCTGCCGTGTCGCAAATCAATACATCTACGCCACGGGATTTGGCTGACCGGACTGCGTCGTACATAACGGCTGCGGGATCCGAGCCTTCGCTTTGCTTGATGACATCTACGCCTACGCGCTGGCCCCAAACATCCAATTGTTCGATTGCCCCGGCACGGAATGTATCGCCGGCAGCCAGCATAACGGTTTTGCCTTCGTTTTTAAAACGGTGGGCCAACTTCCCGATGGTCGTCGTTTTGCCGACGCCGTTGACGCCGACTACTAAAATAACCGTTAACCCGTCGACGAAATTGATTTCATTTGTTTCGGCTTCCCCAGCCTGATAAATATCTACCAGTTTTTCCGAAATAACGGATTGGACGTTGGACGTGTCCCGTACATTTTTGCGCTGTACTTCATAGCGCAGTTCATCCATCAGTTCAATGACCGTCTCAAATCCTACATCTGCCTGCAATAAGATTTCTTCTAATTCCTCGAAAAAATCTTCATCGACTTTGCGGTATTTGGCTACCAAATCATTGATTTTCGAAGTAAAGCCAGTACGGGTTTTGGTTAATCCTTCTTTGTATTTCTCAGTTGACTCTTCAGCCTCGGTGTTGCCGGCAAATTTATCTTTTAGTTTTTTAAAGAAACTCACGCAAACACTCCTCTTTTTAAATTTTTTCTTCGAGCTTAACTGAAACCAATTTTGAAATCCCCGATTCTTGCATGGTGATGCCATACAGAACGTCCGCGCCTTCCATTGTTCCTTTGCGGTGGGTAATGACGATAAATTGCGTGTCCTCACTGAACTTCTTCAAGTATTGACTGTAACGTACGACATTCGATTCATCAAGCGCCGCTTCAACTTCATCAAGGACACAAAACGGTACAGGGCGCACATTTAAAATTGCGAACAATAAAGCGATGGCAGTCAATGCACGTTCTCCGCCCGACAGCAGGCTCAAGTTCTGCAGTTTTTTACCAGGAGGCTGGGCAATAATTTCCACACCCGTCCGCAGCATATCCTGCGGATCGGTTAATACCAAATCGGCCGATCCACCGCCAAATAGCTCTTTAAAGGCAAGCTGAAATTGCTTCCGAATTGCGTGGAAAGTATCATCGAAACGACTGGTCATCTCACCATCCATTTCCCGAATCAATGTTCTCAAAGTTTCTTTTGCTTCATTCAAATCATTGCGCTGTTCGGTTAAAAACGCATGGCGATCGGAAACATGATCAAACTCCTCAATGGCTCCGATGTGGACGGGACCTAATTCTTCAATGGATTGCTTCAGCAGCTTGACTGTCCTGCGGACAACCGTTTCCTCGTCCACCATATCAAACTGTTTGGCTTGATTGAGTGTCAGTTGGTAATTGGTTTCAAGCTGCGAGACCAAGCTTTGGAGCTGAACTTCCAAACGCGTCGATTTGACTTCGCAGATCCGAATTGCCTCGACGTACCCTTTATATATGCGCTGTTGTTCTTTTAAACCCTCTTCAAGTTCATTGAGATTGCTTTGCTGCTCAGCCCGCTGTATTTTTGTCAGATCTACTGTTTCTAGCATCTGTACCTTTTTCGCTGACCAAGACTCGATTTCTTGAAGAATTTCTTCGTCTGAATAGACTTTTGCGGCCTCTTCTGATTGAATCCACTGCAGTTCCTTTTGATACTCTTGCAATTTTCGGCTGCTTTTTTCCAAGCGTTCAAAAAGTTCGGCTTCGTTTGCAGTCAATTGCATTACGCGTTCTTTTGTCACAGCATAAAGCGACTTCTGGTCCGCCAACTTTGCCAATACTTGATCGCGTGCTGATTCATTTTGCTGTTTGAATAAAGTCAACTCGTCAATTTTCACCGTGATAGCGTTCAGTTCGTCAACAATGCTTTCGAGTCGTGCCGAAGCTGTTTCTTTTCGCCCAGTGATGGCTGTTAAATCGTATGCCTTGTTCCGCTGTTCGGCTTCGAATAATTGGAAACGCTCTAACGTGGTTTTCAATACGGCTTCAATTTCCCGCAAAATAATGGCGCTTTCCGCTTCCATCTCCCGGTATTTTTCGCCCTCAGCCCGCAAAATCTGGATCGATTCTTCAGCTTTTTTAACTTCAGCTTGTTCTTTCTGAACTGTTTTTTCGGCATTCAAAATCGTGTCTTTCAGTTCACCTGCTTGCACAAGCAATTGTTCAAGTTCGGCTTTTCGAGAAAAGAAGGAGGCTTGTGTTTTATTCGCGCCGCCAGTCATTGATCCACCGGCATTGACAATATCGCCTTCAAGCGTCACCACACGGAACCGATTGCCGGTTGCCTTTGAAATTGCCGTTGCGCCTTTTAAATCTTCGGCAATAATGACATTGCCCAAAAGATTTTCGATAATCATCGCGTATTGCGGATCGTACTGGACCAGTTCAAACGCCATCTTGATGTAGGCAGGATGCTGGTTCACCGTTGCCAATGTCTGTTCTGGAATTTTCCGCGGCTTCATGACCGTCATAGGCAGGAATGTCGAGCGGCCCGCTCTTTTTTTGCGCAGGAAATCAATGGCTTCCCGGGCATGCTGCTCATTCTCCGTCACAATGTGCTGGCTTGAAGCTCCTAATGCCGTTTCAATCGCTTTGGCGTAATTTTTCTTCACTTGGGCAATTTCAGCGACTGCTCCTCTGATTCCTGATAAATGGCCTTTTTCACGTGCCACCAGCACTTCTCGAACGCCCTGGAAAAAGCCCGAAAAATCCGCTTCTAATTCCTGCAGCGTGTCAATTCGTGCACCCAGTTGTTTTTGCGATTGGTATGCTTGGAACAACATGGATTGTTTCTGGTCAAAAGTCTGCTTCTGAAGCTGATAGGAAGCATCACTGTCTTTGTATTGCTGGCGCTTGTTTTCCAACAAGGTGCGAATTTCTTGAACATTTTGCTTAGCCTGCGTTTTTTCTTTTTCCAGCTTCGACAATTCCGCTGTAAAGTCTGTCCGCTGCGATGCAATGCGGCCGGTCGATTCAGACAACTGCTGTGCCTGCAAGTCGATATTTTTAAGTTCGTTTTTCACGGTCGCCTGTTCGTTCATCAAGTCGATATAAACCGACTTGCCATTTTCAATTTCGTTGTCGATATCAGCTGGCGTCCTGTTGAGTTGCTCTTCCAGCCCTTTAATGGCTGTTCGGATCGCCTGTTGCTCAGCCTTGCGTTCCTCGAGCAAAGCCAGTTGTTCGCGATGCTTTTGCATTAGAAAATCGTTTTCCAGCTTTTCTGCACCAAGGGTGTCCTGCAGCTGTTGTGCCTGCCGGTGCGCATTGCTTTTTTTCTCGGACATCAACAATTTGCGTCCTTGCCATTTCTCGGTCTCCGCACTGGCTTCTACTAAAGCATTTTGTGCCTGGTCTATTTTATTGTCCAACTCAGCCAGCGTGCGGCGAATGCTGCCTACTGTCTGTTCTTTTTCATTAATCTCTCCAGACAACTGCCACTCTTTCTCAGAATGACCGGCAGCTTCGTGCTTTAGCTGGTCCAACTCCTGCTCCAGATTACCAGCATCATAAGCCAATAAGGCGATGTCGGCATCTTTTAGCTGTTCGTTCATGTCCAAATAATCCCGTGCAGTGGAAGCTTGAATTTGAAGCGGCTCCATCCGTCCATCCAATTCGTGAAGGATATCAAGTACGCGGTTCAAGTTTTCATCGGTTTCATTCAACTTGATTTCTGCTTTTTTCTTGCGTTGCTTGTATTTCAGGACCCCTGCAGCTTCTTCAAAAATCGACCGGCGTTCTTCGGCTTTCGAATTTAGAATTTCGTCTACACGTCCTTGAGAAATGATTGAAAATGCTTCTTTGCCCAGTCCTGAATCCATAAACAAGTCTGTGATGTCTTTTAATCGGCAATTTTGCTTGTTTAATAGATAGGCACTTTCGCCACTGCGAAAAACCCTTCTTGTTACGCTGACTTCGCTGTAATCAAGAGGGACTCGACCATCTGTATTGTCTAAAATCAAAGTGACTTCCGCAAAATTCAGCGGCTTCCGGGAATCACTGCCGGCAAAAATAACATCTTCCATTTTAGCGCCGCGCAGTGATTTGGCCGATTGTTCTCCGAGCACCCAACGGATGGCATCGGTGACGTTGCTTTTGCCGCTGCCATTCGGTCCGACAACCGCTGTTACTCCAGGTACAAAGTCAATGCCGATGCGATCGGCAAATGATTTGAAGCCCATAACTTCCAATCTTTTTAAAAACATTGTTACTCCTCCGCTGCTTCCTGCAATTTACGGATGGCCAGCTGAGCTGCCTGCTGTTCCGCTTCTTTTTTCGATCGCCCATTGCCAACACCCAGTTCCTGCTCCGCAAGCGATACTCGGGTCACAAATACACGGCTATGGGCCGGACCGATTTCATCAATGATTTCATAACTCAATGTTCCATTATTTTTCTGCTGAACCAACTCCTGCAATTGGCTCTTATAATCCATCACATGCGAAAAAGCACCGATTTCCACTTTTGGAAACAACACCATTTCCAAAAATGCGACAACAGGTTCCAGCCCCTGATCAAGGTATAGGGCGCCGATGTATGATTCGAAAACATCTGCCAAAAGTGCCGGCCGTGTTCGTCCACCCGTCAGCTCTTCCCCTTTGCCCAACAAGATGTATTTGCCAAAACCCAGTTCATTAGCAAATAAAACCAGTGACGGCTCGCAGACAATCGCTGCGCGCAGCTTCGTCAATTCGCCTTCGCTCATTTCTGGATATTTCATGTATAAGTAATGCGATACAGACAATTCCAATACCGCATCTCCCAAAAATTCCAAACGTTCGTTGTCGGTAAATTGTTTTCTTCGATGCTCATTCACATAAGATGAATGCGTGAAAGCTTGATACAGCAATGCAGGCTTGTTGAACGAAACATTTAGCTCTTTTTGCAGTTGTTCAAATGCCGCTTTGGCGTTTTCTTTTATGGTGCCCGGCTTTTGGTGATTTGATTTTTTATTCATTGCCATTTTTATCTGCCTTCCTTTGTGTACTACCATCAATTTTACCTTTTTTTCAGCTTTTGTGCAAAAAGAGAATTGACGCACAACTGCTTAGTATAACAGCAATTGTGCGTCAATGTGTGTATAAGTATTGGTGTTTCGCGGAAGGGTTTAAAAGGCCGCTTCCGCTTTTCGTGGTGGCTAGCTTCAGCGGCCAGATTCTAGGGTCATAAGCCACTCCAGCTGTGCGGCTGAAGAAATGCCACTTCGCCGGAGCGTCTTATGCCCGTCGAATCTACACGGCCGCTTCCGCTTTTCGGTACTTAAGCTTGTTTCTTTTCGATATATGTTACTGCGTCGCCTACTGTCGCCATGTTCTCAGCGTCTTCGTCAGAAATTTCCATATCGAATTCATCTTCAAGTTCCATAACCAATTCCACTACGTCCAATGAATCTGCACCTAGGTCACCGGTAAATGAAGCTTCAAGTTTCACTTCGTTTTCTTCTACACCTAGACGATCTACGATTACTTTAGTTACTCTCTCTAATACTGTTGACAATGTCGTCACCTCCCCTCAAATCAGTATACAAAAATCTTTGCTACATAACCATGCCGCCATCAAGATGAAGCGTCTGGCCTGTCATATAAGAAGCATCGTCAGAAGCCAGGAACAACGCCGCTTTTGCGACATCTTCCGGCGCACCAAAACGGTTCAACGGAATTTGTCCGAGCATGGCTTTTTGGACTTCCTCGGTCAATTGGTCTGTCATGTCCGTTGTAATAAATCCGGGCGCTACTGCGTTTGCCGTAATGCCGCGGCTTGCCAGTTCACGGGCCGTGGTTTTGGTCAAGCCAATGACACCCGCTTTAGAAGCCACATAGTTTGCCTGCCCGGCATTGCCCATGACCCCGACGATTGACGCGATATTGACAATGCGTCCAGCGCGTTGCTTCATCATTTGGCGTGTAACTGCCTTCGTACAAATAAAGACACCTTTTAAGTTGATGTTGATCACGTCGTCCCACTCATCATCTTTCATGCGCATCATCAGATTGTCACGGGTGATGCCTGCGTTGTTTACTAAAATATCTACTGAACCAAACGCTTTCATCGTCTCATCGACCATCGCTTTGACAGATTCTGCATCCGCCACATTGGCTTTGACTGCAATTGCTTCTCCGCCGTTTGCCTGGATGTCTGCCACAACTGCTTCTGCTTTTTCCTGGCTGCCACTGTAATTAACGACTACCTTGGCGCCGTCTGCTGCAAATTTACGGGCGATTTCTGCACCAATTCCGCGCGATGCGCCCGTAATGATAGCTGTTTTCCCTGCAAGTTTGCTCATTTCGCCAACTCCTCTACCGCTTTTTCAAACGATTCTAAGTCATAGACCGGCAAAGTTTTAACTGAGCGGTCAATTTTTTTCACCAGACCGCTCAACACTTTTCCTGGCCCGATTTCAATAAATACTGTCACACCAAGATTGATCATTTCGCGAACGGACTGCTCCCATAAAACCGGTGAATACAGTTGGCGAACGAGAAGATCCTGAATTTGCGCGGCATTGGTTTCAGCTTTGGCTGTTACATTTGAAACCACTGGCACTTTAGCGTCGAGAAGGAAAGAGGTGCTCAACTCTTTTGCTAAATCCTGTGACGCCGAACGCATTAATTCAGAGTGGAAAGGGCCGCTGACATCCAGCGGAATTGCCCGTTTCGCGCCGCGCTCTTTGGCAACCGCACATGCTTGTTCCACGCCTGCTTTTGTGCCGGAGATAACGATCTGCCCCGGACAGTTTAAATTGGCGAGTTGGACAACGCCGGTTGTATCCGTTACTTCATTCGTCACTTTTTCCAATTCTTCGCTTTCCATGCCAAGAATGGCTGCCATCGTGCCTTCTCCGGCGGGAAATGCCGTGTTCATGAACAATCCACGTTTATGTACGATATTGACCCCTGTCGGAAAATCCAACACATTGGAAGTAACCAATGCGCTGTACTCGCCTAAGCTGTGTCCGGCTGTGTAGTCTGGCCGGATGCCCGCACGAGTCAAGCGTTCCGTAATCATTGAACTGACTGTCAACAATGCCGGTTGGGCGTGATACGTCAGCGTCAAGTCTTCCTGTGGGCCTTCGAGCATCAGCTTGGACAATTCGAGACCAAGTGATTGGTCTGCGCTTTCGAAGAACTTGCGGCTTGTGTCGTCCGCTAAAAAGCTTTCGCCCATGCCGACTGTCTGCGACCCTTGGCCAGGATAAATAAAGGCAATCTTAGTCTTCATGTGAGGTCTCCTTTTTCAGCGTACTGTAAATTGTTCCGGTTACGTCGTATTCAACCATGGTACGTGTTTGGCGTATGGCATTAAACAAAGCCGTAGCATTTGATGAACCATGTGCTTTTATGACAGGGGCCTTTAATCCAAACAGTCCTGCACCGCCATACTCGCTGTAATCGAGCATACCTTTGAGGCCTTTGATATCATCTTTGACCAGAAATGCCGCAACTTTTGTTTTGGCGGAAGTCATAAAGACGTCTTTGATCATGGCAAAAACATTCATCGCTGTGCCTTCAATTGTTTTTAGAACCATATTTCCGGTAAATCCGTCGGTTACGACTACATCCGCCACACCATTCAGCAAATCACGCGACTCTACATTGCCAATAAAATTGACCGGCGCTTCTTTTAACAAGGGAAAAGCAGCTTTCGTCAAGTCATTGCCTTTTTTCTCTTCGGTTCCAATGTTCAGCAATCCGACTGTCGGGTTTTGAATGCCGCGCACTTTTTCGGCATAAATGCTTCCCATGATGGCATATTGAACCAGATGTTCCGGACGTGCTTCCGCGTTTGCTCCCATATCCAGCATCACAAATCCTTTGCCGTCAATAGTCGGCAACGTTGGAGCCAGTGCCGGACGGTCCACACCATCAATGCGGCCCACGATGAACAAGCCGGCAGACATAAGCGCTCCCGTATTGCCCGCCGATACACAAGCATCCGCTTCTCCATCTTTTACAGCTTGCGCCATGCGGACCATGGATGCATCCTTTTTCCGTTTGACCGACCGTACGGGATCGTCTTCCGACTCAATGACTTCTTCACAATGGACGATTGATAAGCGTTCATGTTCCTTCAGAAATTCCTGCATTTTGTCTTGATGACCAAAAAGCTGAATTTCAATATCTGCAAATTCATCCAGTGCTTTATAAACGCCAGCAATGATTTCTTTTGGAGCGTTGTCTCCACCCATTGCATCTACTGCAATTTTCATGTTTCTTCACCTTCACTTTGCTCTGTCATGCGATACATTTCAAATGTGCCGATAAAAACCGTTTGTTGTTCAACAGATGATACCACTTTGACAAACGCCCTGTTTTTTTCGGGATGGCTTTCCATCACTTCTGCTTTTGCAACTACGCGCTGTCCAGCTGTGACCGGCCGCAGAAATTGCAGTTCCGATTTCACTGTCAATGCCAGTTCTTCATTCATTACTGCAACTGCCAAGGAATTGGCCTGTGCAAATAAATGATGACCCCTCGCGATCTTGTTTCGCTGAAATACGTGTTCCGGTTTTACATCGAATATCGAAATGGCTTTGTTGTCGAGTTCAATATCGATAATCTCACCGATCACTTCATCGATCGGCAAAGATTTCACTTCATCTTCAAACGTTTTCACGGCTACGTGTTTAATGCGTTCCCGCAGTTCCGGTATGGCAAGCTCCATCCGATCCAAACGAATGGTTTGCACACTGACATCAAATTCAACGGACAGTTCTTCATCCGTCACAAATGGATTTTCTTTTATAGAGTCTTTTAATGCCTGTTGCCGCTGTTTTTTTGGTCTTTTCACTGTGTCACCGCCCGCTATTAGCACTTGGTACTAATATGAGTATATAAATAACAAAAAAAGAATGCAAGGAAAATCATGCCCCCGCATTCTTAATCCAGTCTGCCGCCTGATAATATACCCGACTCTTCGATTTGCTGGCGCAGGCAACGCATGTCATCCGCATGCCAAAACTCGTCGCTGCTAATCAGCTTTTCCGCGTCTTTTCTGGCCGTCTCAAGCGCCCGATAATCGTGGACCAAGTCAGCCATTTTAAATTCTGGGATGCCGCTTTGCTTACGTCCAAAAAAGTCACCTGGCCCTCTCAGCTGCAGATCTTTTTCTGCCAGTACAAAGCCATCGTTGGTTTCGGTCATCGTCGCCATGCGCTCTTTGCCAATCTCTGTTTTCGGATCTGCCAGAAGGACGCAATACGATTGTTCACTGCCGCGGCCGACGCGTCCCCGCAATTGGTGCAGCTGAGACAAGCCGAAACGCTCTGCATCATAGATAAGCATGAACGAAGCATTCGGTACATTGACTCCTACCTCTACTACAGTCGTCGATACCAACACGTCGACTTTACCTTCTGTAAACTCGCGCATTGTTTGCTCTTTTTCCTCTGAATGCAAACGGCCATGCATCAAGCCGACTGTAAAGCGATCTTTGAAATACATGGACAGCTGTTGAAACAAGTCCACTGCGTTTTGGTAATCAAGTTTATCCGACTCTTCAATCAGCGGGCAAATAACGTAGGCTTGGCGTCCGGCGGACAGTTCTTTTTCCATCCGGCCGACGATTTTGCCAAACATGTCTTTTTTCATCCAATAGGTTTCAATTTCTTTTCGGCCCACAGGCATTTCGTCAATGACCGATACGTCCATTTCCCCAAAAGCCGAAATCGCAAGCGTCCTTGGAATCGGCGTGGCCGTCATAAACAGCACATCCGGATTGTACCCTTTGTCTTTCAACACACGCCGCTGGTCCACCCCAAAGCGATGCTGTTCGTCTGTGATAACGAGCCCAAGTTTATGGAATTTCACTTCGGGCTGAATCAACGCATGCGTACCAATTAAAATATCAATTTCTCCAGCAGCAAGCTGCTGCAGGATCAATTGGCGTTTTTTGCCTTTAACTGAACCGGTTAACAGAGCGATATTCATGGAAAACGGACGGAACCACTGCTCCAGTGTATTGGCATGCTGCTCCGCCAAAATCTCGGTCGGCGCCATTAACGCACCCTGCAATCCAGCCGTATGGGCTGCATAAAGCGCAATTGCCGACACGACCGTTTTGCCGGAACCCACATCTCCTTGCAGCAGGCGATTCATGCGGAACGGTTCTTTCATGTCCTTGCAAATTTCATTGACCACCCGCTTTTGCGCAGCCGTCAAATCAAAAGGCAGGCTCTCAATAAATTCTTTTAAGCGCTCCAAGTCATAATCAATAAACGAGCCGCCTTCTTCTTCGCGGTTCTTTTTGCGCAGCGCCTGCATCTTCAATTGAAAAACCAATAATTCTTCGTAGACAAATCGCCGGCGTGCCTGCTTGACGGCCTCACCGTCTGGAGGAAAGTGAACCCATTCCAAGGCATCCTGAATCGGGGCCAATTGGTATGCACCAACCAGACTTTTTGGCAGACAGTCTTCCATCTCATCTTTTGCCAAATCAAGCGCCTGCCTCATCAGCTTGCGAAACGTTTTTTGATGGATGCTGCCTTTCAGGCTGTAGATAGGCTCAAAGTCGGCTCCATCTGTCCGTGGACCAATCGAATGGTTTGATACCGTGATGACCTGCCGCCCGCGGTCCCATTTTCCTGTTAAGGTAATGATTTCGCCCAAATGCAATTTCGCCTTAACATAAGGCTGATTAAAGAAAATGGCTTTGACTAAATGGCGGCCCACCAGCACCTGCACTTGGGTCCGCGATTTTTTCTTGCCTAAAAAAAGGACGGAAGGCTCACTTTCGACCCTTCCCTCCACAGTAACACGCTCATTATGGGGCGTATCCGCCAGGTCCTTCAATTGAAAATCTTCATGGCGATACGGAAATGTCATGATCAGGTCCTGTATGGTTTCAATTTTCATTTCTTGAAGGGTTTCAGTCGCTTGCTTGCCTACCCCTTTTAACGTGGCGACTAGATCTTTACTGCCCACTGCCAACAACTGCTCCACCGAAAATTTTTGACTCCAGCCATTTCCCGGTAGGAGTTGCGGCAAGTCCGCCTTTTGCGGTTTCTCTTAGCGCACTCGGCATGGATTGGCCAATTTCAAACATCGCACCGATGACTTCGTCGCATGGAATGCGGCTCGTGACACCAGCTAATGCCATATCTGCAGCCACTACGGCATTGGCCGCTCCCATCGCATTGCGCTTTACGCAAGGCACTTCCACTAATCCCGCCACTGGATCGCAGACCAAGCCAAGCATATTTTTCATCGTGATTGCGAAAGCTTCCGAACTTTGTTGTGGGGTTCCACCAGCCATTTCGATAATAGCCGCTGACGCCATTCCAGCTGCCGATCCAACCTCGGCCTGGCAACCGCCTGCTGCGCCTGAAATCGAGGCGTTATTGGCTACAACAAATCCAAAAGCGCCTGCCGTAAATAAATAACGAATCATTTGCTCCCGTGTCGGATTCAGTTTATTTTTCACCGCGAACAATGTGCCCGGTACGACCCCTGCAGATCCTGCGGTCGGCGTCGCACAAATGGTACCCATTGCTGCGTTAACTTCGTTGGTCGCTACTGCTTTGCTGACTGCGTCAAGCAATAAATCGCCTGACAAGGTATTGCCTTTTTCACGGTAAGCTTGCAACAGCACAGCATCACCGCCAGTTAGGCCCGATACGGAATGAACGCCTTTCAACCCTTTTTCTACGGCTTCTTCCATGACTGTCAAATTGCGGTCCATCTGAATCATAATATCTTCACGTGAACGGTCCGTCATAAGCATTTCCTGCTCGATCATAATTTCGGAAACTAATTTCTGCTCTTTCTCAGCCCGTTCAACTAATTCTCTTACGTTACGGAATAAAGGTTCCATTGTTATAGCCTCCAATTTAATCGGCGATTCTTGTCACCTGCGTGATATTCGGAAGGTTTTTCAATTCGTCCATCACTTCTTTGTCCACATTTTGATCTACTTCGATGACCATCAATGCCATATGTCCGCGTTCTTTTCGGGATACTTCCATGTGGCCAATATTAATATCGTATTTGTACAAGCAGTTCGCAACATTCGCGATGCAGCCTGAACGGTCTTCATGGACAACTAAAATCGCTGGGTGGTTCCCCGATAAACGAAGCGGAAAGCCATTCAACTCTGTAATTTCAATTTTGCCGCCGCCAATCGAGATGCCCATCATCGACATTTCAGATTCTTGGTCTCCAATGACGATACGTGCTGTATTTGGATGATCGACATGGCCTGTCTCCGGAATAAATTCATAAGACATTCCTGCTTTTTCTGCTTCTTCAAACGAGGTTTTGATGCGTTCGTCAAAGGTGTCATAATCTAATAACCCACCAATAATGGCCACATCCGTACTGTGCCCTTTATAAGTTTCGGCAAACGATCCATAGAGATGGACCTTTGCCCATTGCGGCTGTCTGCCAAACAAATCCCTCGCCACTCTTCCGATGCGGGCTGCTCCCGCAGTATGCGAAGAAGATGGCCCAATCATGACCGGACCAATTATATCAAAAACAGATTTGAACTTCATGGCTCAAACCCCTCACTTTCGGTTGTATATAGCTTTAGTTTACATGACTTTGGCATATTAAACAAAAATAAAAAAAGCGCATACATCCGTATGCGCTCCGGTTTACTATCCTCTTCCTGAGTGAAATAAACTTCCTATTCGACGGCGATTATATATGGATACAAAGGCTGTTTGCCATTGTGGATTTCAACTTCAACTTCACTATTCAGCGATTCGATAAACTTACCCAGTTTTTCAGCATCTGCCGCGGTCACGTCTTCTCCGAAAAGGATCGTAACGATTTCAGCTTCGCTGTCGACCAGTTTTTTAGCCAGCTCTTCTGTAACTGCATCTAAACTGCTATCAGAAACAATAATCTTCCCTTCAGAAATGCCCATGAAATCGTCTTTCTTGATGGTTACGCCATCAATCGATGTGTCACGAACCGCAAATGTCACAGATCCTGATTTCACGTGTTTGGATGCATTCGCCATCGCTGACTGATTGTCTTCCAAAGAAGCACTTGGATTAAAGGCAAGCAATGCCGACATACCTTGAGGCACATCTTTTGTCGGAACGACTGCCGCTTCAATATCCAACAGTTCAGCTGCCTGTTCGGCTGCCATGATGATGTTTTTGTTGTTTGGCAAAATTAGCACGCGTTCGGCGCCAATTGATTTCACCGCGTTGACAATGTCTTCTGTCGACGGGTTCATTGTTTGTCCGCCTTCAATGACGTAAGAAGCACCGATGCTGCGGAGCAACTCTGCAATTCCCTCACCCATTGCCACTGTCACTACGGCATAAGGATGTACAGTTTCCTGTTTTGGCGCATTTTTCTGGAAATCTTCGCCTACAATATCAATGTGCTGCTGGCGCATATTTTCTATTTTCATGCTGATCAAGCTTCCGTACTCCTGACCGTATGTAAGTACTTTTCCCGGATCTTCCGAATGGATATGGATTTTCGCAATTTCATCATCTGAGATGACCAATAGCGAATCGCCGTAAGTACTCAAATCAGAACGGAACAAAGCCTCGTTAAACTCTTTTTTGTCTTTTTCAAACTTCACCATGAATTCGGTGCAATAGCCAAACTCAATATCAGCCGTATCCATAAAGCTGGCAATATTTTTATGGTGCTCAGCGCTGACAAGATCGGTCATTGTGTTATGTGCGTGTTTTGCAGGCAATTCTTCGCCTTTCAGCGAAGCCAGGAATCCCTCGTAAACGTAAACGAGACCTTGTCCACCGCTGTCGACAACGCCTACTTCTTTCAAGACAGGCAATAAGTCTGGTGTCCGTTCCAAAGAAGCTTGAGCTTCCGTGACAACAGCTTCAAACCAAACAATAATATCTTTTTCAGTTTTTGAAACTTCCATGCCTTTAGCCGCCGCATCTTTTGCAACGGTCAAAATCGTTCCTTCTACTGGTTTCATAACGGCCTTGTAAGCTGTTTCAACACCGTGCTGAAGTGCTTCCGCAAACTTAAGCGCTGTCAATTCCGATTCTGATGCAATGTATTTGCCAAAGCCCCGGAAAAGCTGTGAAAGAATAACACCGGAATTTCCGCGCGCGCCCATCAATAGCCCTTTCGATAAAGCACTCGCTGTTTTACCGATATGCTCTTCTGCCTGAGCTGTTGTTTCTTTTGCTCCAGAAGTCATCGATAAATTCATATTCGTTCCCGTATCGCCATCCGGCACCGGGAAAACATTTAATGCATCAACATAATCCGCATTTTGAAAAAGGTGATGAGATCCCATCTCTACCATTTCCGCGAACTTTACTCCATTTAATGACTTCATAACTGACTCTTCCTCCTCCTACGGGTTCGTTACACGAACTCCTTGGACAAAAATATTTACCGCTTTTACTGACATGCCTAATGTTTTGTTAATCGTGTATTTTACTTTGGACTGGACCTGATAAGCCACTTCGGAAATTTTTGTTCCATAGCTGATGATGACATACATATCCACAACCAAATCATCATCTTCCTGACGCACAAGAACTCCTTTAGCAAAATTTTCTTTGCGAAGTATATCTGTTAAGCCGTCACGTATTTGATGTTTTGTTGCCATACCTACAATGCCGTAACATTCAATGGCTGCACCGCCTGCTATTTGGGCAATTACATCATTGGAAATATCGATTTGACCGTATTCGTTCTTTAATTCAATCGACATTGAAATTCCTCCTCGAGTCCTATTTCACTCTTATCATTCTACCTTAAAGGCTTATAGAAGAAAAGCAACCGTTTTGGGGTGTAAAGGTTTTTTTCTTTAAAGACCTCTAAATTTAGTTGCAAACGTGATATGTCTGTGGTAAATTATTAAAGTATGTGAAACGAAAAACGAACTGAAATTCTATCATAATTTTCAGCTTCACTTGTGAGGAGGGACTTACATGCCTAAAGTATGTGCAGTTAGTGGACGTAAAGCTCGCGCCGGAAATGCCCGTTCGCACGCAATGAATTCGTCAAAACGTACATGGGGAGCAAACCTTCAAAAAGTTCGCATCCTTGTAGACGGTAAACCGAAACGTGTATGGGTTTCTGCAAGAGCAATGAAATCAGGAAAAGTTGAGCGCGTATAATCGCTCATCGATAATGCCGGTGCTGATCTAATCAGCCTGGCATTTTTTCGTTGTGTAAGCTATTTTTAACGCTCGCTCTTTCATGAAAACTGGTTAAAGCCTAAACAGCTTTACTCCGCAACAATTAAAACAGGCAGCGAAAAGGATCTCCCTTTCGCTGCCTGTTTGATTTTCTAAAACTTTATGCATCCGAGCTTTCCACCATCAGGCAATAGCCGCTTTGGATTGTCACACTTCCTCGGCCCATTAGCTCGTTGCTGATGAACCGGGTCGTGCCGAATGGAACAGCTTCATTTGTTACGGGGTATTTAAAGCCAGTCAGCGTTAAGCCGCTGATTTCTTCCGCAAACGGGTAAAACGATACATAGCGGTACTGTTCATCCTTAACCAGTTGATGCGTACCAGGCTTTAAAAAACGGATCCGATTTTGGCTATTCAGTAACAGGAAGCCTGTTGCTGGAAAGTTTTGCTGATACGTGAACATGGTGTGCAAAGCACTCATGTAGTGGTCCAGTCTTCCGCCTGTGACACCGGTGAGTATGACCAGATTGGGCCGATGCGCCATTGCTCTCTCAAGCCCCAACTCCGTATCAGACTGGTCTTTTTCAGATGGCGAACGTTCCAAGCCAGGCAATGCTGCACGAATTTTCTTATAATCCTCTTCTGTCACCGAATCAAAGTCCCCCACAGCGGCGGCAGGCTGAATGCCCTTTTCAAGCAATACCAGCGTTCCGGCATCAATGCCAATATACAAAGCTTCCGGAAAGTGAGAGAAATCCGGCAGTTCGCCTGCCGGGCCTCCTGCGATTAAAATGACGTTCACGAAATCGCCTCTTCTCCCGCTTTCCTGATTGCCTGAAGAGCTTGCGCCCGATCTTGTTTGCTGTAGATGGCTGAACCGGCGACAAAGACTGTCGCTCCTGCTTCTGCACATGCAACGATCGTTTCTTCGTTAATGCCTCCATCAATTTCAATTTCAATGGACAGCCCTTTTTCTTTGATGATGCCAGCAAGCTGTTTGACTTTCGGCACCACGGAATGAATAAATTTCTGACCGCCAAATCCAGGATTGACCGTCATGAATAATACCAAATCGATATCTTCCAATATGTGCTGGATGGTTTCGATCGGCGTATGTGGATTCAAGACAACACCCGGCTTGACGCCAAATGATCTGATTAACTGAATGGTACGATGAAGGTGTGGACAAGCTTCTACATGCACAGTAATGTAATCAGCGCCTGCTTTGGCAAATTCTTCAATGTACTGATCTGGATTCTCGATCATCAAATGGACATCCATTGGCAATTTGGTCAAGGGCCGGATTGCATTCAAGACAATCGGTCCAAAGGAAATATTCGGAACGAAATGGCCGTCCATAATATCTACATGAATCCAATCAGCCCCTGCTTTTTCCACTTCTAACACTTCTTCTCCAAGCTTTGCAAAATCTGCTGCAAGAATAGACGGTGCAATTTTAATCATTTGAATACCTCGGCTTTCGGCTCATGATTTCTTCCAAAAACTTCAAATAGTTTTTGTAGCGATAATCTGGTATTTCTTTTGCCTCAACGGCCGCTTTAATGGCACATTTAGGTTCGTTCATGTGCAGGCATTCTCGGAATTTACAGGCGTTGGAACGCGCAGCAAATTCTGGGAAACACGCGGACAACTCTTCGCGTTCCATGGTCTCGAAATCAAACGAACTAAATCCTGGCGTGTCCGCCAGCAGTCCGTTGTTGACGGCGATCAGTTCAACATGCCGCGTCGTATGCTTGCCTCGGTTCAGCGCTTTGGAAATATCGTCTGTCTTTAACTCCAGTGATGGCAAGATAGTATTCAGCAATGTTGATTTCCCAACACCAGACTGCCCTGCCAAAACGCTGATTTTGCCTTCAAGCACAGGCATCAAACGATCTTTTAAAGCAGGATCGTCAATGTAGGTTGGAATCACTTCATAGCCGATTTTTTCATAATCCGCAATAAAGTGTTGAATTTTTTCTTTTTCCGATTCTTTTAACAGATCCATTTTCGTCAGGCAAATGATCGGTTGAATCGAGTTGGATTCGATGGCGGTTAAAAAACGATCCAGTAGTAAGGGGTGAAAGTCCGGCTGCTTGGCTGAAAACACAAGAATTGCCTGGTCCACATTGGTAATCGGTGGACGCACCAATTCGTTTTTGCGTTCGTAGACATGCAGAATTGTTCCTTCCAGATCATTATCTGCTTTGTAATCGACATAATCGCCAACCAGCGGCGTTATTTGGCGATTGCGGAAAACTCCACGCCCGCGGCACTGGATATAGCGCTTGCCATCTTCATCCAGTACATAATAAAATCCACTCAACGCTTTTCTGATTTGACCTTTCGGCATCTTTTCACTCCTTCTGTCATTGTTTATTCTACGTTTGAGTACTCAAAAGTTTCTTCCAGTATAATTGTGGAATCACGGACTATGCGATAGGATGCACTTTCACCTTCTGCAATTTGCAGTTCGATACGCTGAGACCGATCTTCAGTAATTGTAAACTCCTCAGTCGGATCGACCATTGTCCGGGAATCATCCTGAATGTAGACTTGGACTGTCTGTTCAACAGGTTCTTCACCTTCTGCAGCAGGTTCTGCAGGTTCATACGGAATTTCTACCGTATGAATATACGTCTTCATCGGCTGCTCTGCAACGCCAGCTGACAAAGTGACTTCAATAGTACTGCCAGCTACAAGCTGTTCTCCTGCAGCAGGGGTTTGAGACAAGACCTTGCCGGACTCGACTTCATCGGACGCCTGTTCTGAAACAATGCGGATATTAAAACCAGAAGAGCGAGCATAATCGTTGAGATTTTCTTCTGTAAAGCCAGCCAAATCTTCTACTTCGCGCAGATCTTCACCTTTACTGACGATAAATTCTACATCCGTTTCACTGATAATCACATTTTCTCCAGCTAACGGTTCCTGGCTGAGAATCGTACCAACCGGTTCTTCAGAAAACTCTTCAGTTGGCGTCACCGAAGCAAAATTCTCTTCTGCTAATGCTTCTGTTGCTTCTTCAATCGTGCTCCCGACAAAATCATCCATCTCAGCCATTTCCTTACCTAGACTGACAAATAGTTGAATTTCCGTTTCACGGTCCCTCATTTTCCCAGCTTCCGGAATGGTCCGGATAATATGGTCTGCCTCGACCTGCTCCGAGTATTCTTCAGTTTCTTCACCTGCCACAAAACCAGCTGCCTGAAGCTCTTCAAGCGCTTCGTTGTGCTCCATTTCCGAAACATCCGGTACAGCAATTTGCCTCGGTTCGAACAGACCTGGAAATGCAATTGCGAGAATCAGTCCGCCAATCAGCAAAAATGCCAGTATGCCCAGAATCCATGGCCACTTCTTTTTCTTTTTTTCAGGAGTTTTTTTCGTTTCTTTTTTCTCCTTGTTCAGGGGCAATGGCATGGTTTTTGTCTCTGCAGCGCTCGTGTATGCAGCCGCATCTTTGATAGCCGGCATAGCACGTGTTTCATCCTGGTCAACTGGCACCACGAATTTGGGTTCATTCAACCGTTCCGGCAATAACACCGTCTCTAGGTCTGCCTCCATTTCATCAGCAGACTGGTAGCGGTGCTGAATGTTTTTGGCCGTCGCTTTTAACACAACATTCTCCAGGCTTTGCGGCAAATCGGGAACGGTTTCACGCAAAGAAGGTGTTTCTGTCTGCAGATGTTTTAAGGCAATCGATACCGCTGATTCACCTGAAAACGGCAACTTTCCTGTAATCAATTCGTACATAACAATGCCAAGGGAATAAATATCGGATTTTTTATTGGCCATCCCGCCGCGTGCTTGTTCAGGCGATAAGTAATGGACGGTTCCAAGTACCGAGTTGGTTTGGGTATAAGATGTTGCGCTTAATGCCATCGCAATGCCAAAATCGGATATTTTCACATTGCCTTCCGGATCCATCAAAATGTTTTGCGGTTTGATGTCACGGTGAACAATTTGATTGTGGTGGGCATGAGCCAAAGCCGATGCCAATTGTTTCATAATCTCAACCGCTCGTTCAGGAGATACCGGTGAATGTTCGATTATGTAATCCTTTAAGGTTTTTCCTGCCACGTATTCCATGACCAAATAATGCACAGATCCGTCTTCGCCCACATCAAAGATATTGACAATGTTCGGATGCGCCAGACTGGTCGTAGACAATGCTTCTCGTTGAAAGCGCCTGCGCAGCTCTTCCTCATTAGAAAAGTCGTAGCGCAAAATTTTGATGGCGATATCCCGATCCAAAATCATGTCATGCGCCAAATACACATTGGACATTCCGCCGCCGCCAATCAACTTCTTGATCTTGTAGCGGCCATTGATGCTTTTGCCAATCAGCATGGTTACACCTCCTCATCCATAGAGGACAGAAGAACGAATGAAATATTGTCTTCTCCTCCACGATCGTTGGCCAAGGTTACCAGCTCCTGACCTTTTTGAGACAAAGGGGCAGTGGCGCGAACGATGGAAGCGAGTTCTTCTTTCGGAATTTTATTGCTTAAGCCATCTGAACAAATCAGCAGATAAGAAGAACCCGCAATTGAAAAGTGGATCAACTCTCTTTCGATATCGGCTTCAGTGCCAAGCGCACGGACGATCCAGTTTTTCTTTGGATGCTCTTCCGCTTCTTCCTGGCTGATTTCTCCGCTGTCCACCAGCACATTGACGTAGGAATGATCGCGTGTAATCTGTTCGATGCTCTCGTTTATCAGGTATGCACGGCTATCGCCGATATGGCATAAAACACCTTCATCGCCTTCAAGCAATGCCGCGATTAAGGTAGTGCCCATCCCTTTGCATTCCAAATGTGCCATGGAATGGTCGTATACTGACCGGTTGATCAGCTGAACACGATCAGAAAGCCATTTTTTCTTATTGTCGAGTGTTGAAAAGGCCTCTTCCCCGTCTTCCAAAAAATAGCGGCTCAGCTGATCGGTGGTCATTTTGCTGGCAACATCCCCAGCTTTATGGCCGCCCATTCCATCTGCTACGAGGGCCAGAATCAGTCCGTCTGGACGCTTTAAAACAGCTACGCTATCTTCGTTCACTTCACGGATTTTGCCTGTATCACTTTCTACTACGTATTGGAACAAATCATGACACCCCGATTCTCGTCTTTGCCTGCATCAAACTGTTGCGGTCTTTTCGGATTTTCTAAAAGCAGCGATGAAAAAGCCGTCGCTTCCATAATCCTGCGGAAATACTTGGACAAAACCTGTATGTTTAATGCCCATCGCTTGCGGCAATGCGGCTTGAATTTTCTCCATCTCTGGATGTTCTTTGAGGAACCGCTCTGCTGTGCCGCGGTTTTCGACAGCATCCACTGTACAGGTGCTGTAGACCAAAATGCCATCTTGCTTCAGTAAACGAGCGGCTTGGTCTAACAATTCAATTTGAATTTCCTGCAAGCGGGCGAAATCCTCTTCTTTTTTGGTGTATTTAATGTCGGGCTTTCGCTTGATAACACCCAGTCCGCTGCAAGGCGCATCCACTAGAATGCGGTCAAATTTCTCTTCACCAAAGCGTTCGACGCTTTGCTTGCCGTCTCCAACTACCGTTTCAATAACTGTATGACCAAGCCGCTTCGCTGTTTCATCAATCAACTTGACTTTATGCTGATGCAAATCAAGCGCATACAAAGTTCCGCTATTGTTCATTTTTTCAGCAATGTGCGTGGTTTTTCCACCTGGTGCTGCGCACATGTCCAGTACCGTCATTTCCGGCTCGACTTGCAGTGCATAGGCAGGAAGCATCGAGCTCTCGTCTTGAATGGTAATAAAACCTTTTTCAAACGTTGCTGTTCTTGCAGGCTGGCCATTTGTGACAATCAAACATTCAGGAATCAATTTACTTGGTACAGCTTCCAGCTCTTCGGACTCGAGCATTTCAATGACTTCTTCAACTGTTGCCCGGGCTGTGTTGACGCGTACTGTCTGTGACGGCGTCTTGTTGTTTTCCAACGCCATTTCACGTGTTTTTTCCAAGCCAAACTGTTCTGCCCATCGTTTGATCATCCAGATCGGATGGCTGGTTTCAATGGAGATTTTTTCATATGGATCGCTGATTGTGTTAAAAGAGCGTACCCCATTTCGCTGAACGGAACGCAATACGCCGTTGACGACAGAAGCTACTCCTCCGTGGCCGCGGCGCTTAGCGATTTCTACCGCTTCGTGAACAACTGCATGCGCGGGAATCCGGTCCAGGTAGACGATCTGATACAGCGACAATCTCAGCAAGGTTTTAACCCATGGCTCGATTTTGCCTTTCAAATAAGGTTCTAAATAATAATCCAGCGTCATTTGATGCTGCAATGTGCCGTAGGTGATTTCTGTCAACAAGCCTCTATTTTTTGCTGCGATGCCATAGCTTTCAATCGTTTGGTGAAGCAAGAGGTTGCTATAAGCTTGTTTGTTTTCCACTGCCCACAAAATGGAGAATGCGGCATCGCGGACATTGCCTTGAAGTTTTTTGTTTTTCATTCGAATAAATCTCCTGCCTGGATTTTAGGTCCTTTTAAATACTCTTTTGCGGTCATGCGCTTTTTGCCGGATGGCTGCAGTTCGGTGATGGCCAAAACGCCATCGCCGGTCTGCACCAAAATCGAATCATCCGTCAGTCCGACCACTTGGCCGGACTTGCCCTTGGCATTCGACGAAGTTTTTTCGGTCCACCAAACTTTCATATTGGCGCCGTTGAACGTCGTGTACGCAACAGGCCACGGATGCAACCCGCGCACTTGATTGTAAATTGCGGCGGCTGGCTTTGACCAATCAATGCGTTCTTGTTCACGCGAGATATTTCGAGCATAAGTAACAGCCTCTTCGTCTTGTGGCATGCGTTCGTTCGTACCTGCAATAATAAGAGGCAAAGTTGTTTTCAAAAGGTCGCGTCCAGCAATGCTCAATTTCTCAAACATGCTGCCGGTGTGGTCTTGCTCTTCGATCGGCACCGTGACTTGCGAGATGATATCCCCTGCATCCAACCGGTCCACCATATACATAATGGTGACACCCGTTTCCGTTTTGCCATCGATAATGGCTTGATGGATCGGTGCGCCTCCACGGTAATCCGGCAAGAGCGAAGCGTGGACGTTGATGGCGCCCAGTTTAGGTGATTCCAGTACTTCACTTGGCAAAATTTGTCCAAAAGCTGCCGTGACAATCAAATCGGCTTCCAAATCAAGGACGTGCTGAAGCTCTTCCGGGTTTTTCAGTTTTTCCGGCTGGTACACTGGCAAGCCGAGGCGCATCGCCTCTTCTTTGACCGGCGTCGGCGTCAGTATTTTTTTGCGGCCCACTGGGCGGTCTGGCTGCGTCACAACGGAAATGACGTTATAGCCTTCTTCGACAAGCATGCGCAAGATTGGTGCCGAAAAGGCAGGTGTTCCCATAAATACAATTTTGGTCAAACCTGTTCCTCCTCTTCTTCCTGCTGGCGGATCATTTCGTCCAATTCTTCCTGCGTCACATATTTCGTGATTTTGCTGGTAAACAAGATGCCGTCCAAATGATCCATTTCATGTTGAATGGCGCGGGCTTCGTAGCCTTCCGCTTCCAATTCATACCAGGAACCGTCGCGTTCTTGCGCTTTGATCTTGATGTGGTCCCAGCGCTCCACTTCACCAAAAATTCCAGGGAAGCTCAAGCAGCCTTCAATATCGGTTTCAGCGCCTTCAAAAAGCACCAATTCCGGATTGATCAGTTCAATCGGATCTTGGCCTTCCCGGAAATCGACGATGGCTGCACGGACAGCAACCCCCACTTGGGGCGCGGCAATGCCGACGCCATCTGATTCAACCATTGTGTCATGCATATCGTCCAAAAGAACCGCTAAGTTCTTATCAAAAGTCGTGACGGGCAAACATTTTTTCTCCAATACTTCGTTCGGGTGCTTTACTACTGTTCGAATTGACATATTCGTTTCCTCTTTTCTGTTACATGACCGATGTCGGATTCATATCAATCGACAGCGTCGCGCCTTTTTTCAGCCACTCCGTGCGATGGATTTTGATCAGTTGCTGCATCGTATCGGTCAGTTTCGGTTCTTTTTTGTATTTTATCAAACATTGATAGCGATATCTATTGTTGACACGGGCAATGAGCGAAGCTGAAGGCCCGATAATCAAGGTGTTTGGAGACAATTGGCTTTTCAAATAACGGACTGTTTGATCCGCGTATTCGGCAACTGTCATCAAATCTTCATGCGTAAATTGAATATTGACAACGTAATAGTACGGCGGATAGCCGCTTGCTCTGCGCATAGCCATTTCCTGTTCATAAAATGGCTCATACAATTGGTCTTTGGCTAGTGTAATGGCGTAATGTTCCGGTGTATACGACTGAACAAATACCATCCCTGGAAGAACGTCTCTTCCTGCACGCCCGCTGACTTGCGTTAGGAGCTGATAGGTTTTTTCTGCGGCTCGAAAATCAGGCAGATGAAGCGTCGTATCTGCTGACAAGACGCCCACCAAGGTGATGTTCGGGAAATCCAGGCCTTTGGCGATCATTTGAGTACCCAACAGGATATCGGCCTTGCCTTCACCAAAAGCGGAAAGGATTTTTTCATGTGCGCCTTTGTTGCGTGTCGTGTCGACGTCCATTCGCAACACGCGAGCTTCCGGCACCACTTTCGCTAATTCTTCTTCGACTTTTTGTGTACCGGTTCCGAAAAAGCGGATATGCTCACTTTCACATTCCGGACAAGTAGTCGGGACACGTTCGTCATAGCCGCAATAATGGCATTTCATTGTTTCGCTGGAGCGGTGGTAGGTCAGTGAAATATCACAGTTTGGACATTGCATGACCGTTCCACAATCACGGCACAAAACAAACGATGAATAGCCCCGCTTGTTGAGAAACAGCACGGTTTGCTGTTTTTTCTCCAAGCGGTCGCGGATGGCATCCGCCAATTGCACCGAGAACATGGACCGATTGCCATTCCGCAACTCTTCCCGCATGTCAACAATCTGAACATCCGGTAAGGGCTGATTTTTTGCGCGTTTTTCCAGCACCAGCAATTCGTAGACGCCTTTTTGAGCTCGTGCATAGGATTCGAGTGATGGCGTCGCGCTGCCCAAAATCACTGGGCAATTGTGGTATTCGCTGCGCCATATCGCCATATCGCGGGCGTGATAGCGCGGCGAATCGTCTTGCTTATAGCTCGATTCATGCTCCTCATCTAGGATGATTAAGCCCAAATTCTGAAATGGGGCAAAGATGGCTGAACGCGCACCAACGACAACTTTTACTTCTGCCCGTTGGATTTTTCGCCATTCGTCGTATTTCTCGCCAGCCGACAATCCGCTATGCAAAACGGCAACCTGATCGCCAAAACGTTCTTTAAAACGAATGGTCATTTGCGGTGTCAGTGAAATTTCCGGCACCAGCATGATTGCTTCTTTGCCTTGTTTCAGAACTCGATCGATTGTCTGCAAGTAAATTTCCGTTTTTCCGCTCCCTGTTATGCCGTGCAGCAAGAAAGTTTTCGGTGTATTTAACGCATTTTCAATCGAATCAAAAGCAAGTTGCTGCGCACCTGTCAGTTGCAGGGAAGATTTTTGTTCAATTGCTGTCAATAGCTTCGGATCCCGGTAAGATTCCATGTTGGAAATCTCAGCTGCTCCTTTTTCCACCAAACTGTAGATGGTGGGCAGTGACACATTTGCTTCTTTTTGAAGTTGGGAAGACTCAATTGAACGTCCTGCATGTTTCAGGAAATACTCCATCAATTTTAGCTGTTGTTTGGCATTAGCACGGATATCTAAGGATTCCAACTGCTCCGTGCTGTCAGCAATATGAATCATCCGCACTTTTTTTACAGATGTCTGCTGCTGAATATCAGTATCAGCCAAGATTGTGCCTTTTTCCATTTCCTTCTTCAACAGAGCGTATACATCAACTGCTTCCTGTAGGCGGATAAATGGACGATTTTCAAAATAAGGGCGCAATGGGGCAGCAATTTCATCAAGTCCTGCATTCAGCACAAAGCGTTTTTCATATTTTGCACGCAATGCGGCCGGGACCATAACCTGCAGTGCATCAATTTCAAAGCAAACGGTTTGCTGTTTCATCCATTGGGCCATTTTCAACAATTCTTCATTTAATACCGGAACAACATCCATCAATTCGTGAATCGGCTTCAGGCGTTTTGGGTCAAACTCTGAAGTTTCTTTGATTTTGGTAATAAAACCAAGCACTTTACGGTTTCCAAACGGTACTTTTACACGCATCCCTGGTTCAGCCAGTACTTCCACATTTTTTGGAATGGCGTAATCAAAAGGGCGGTCAATCGGGTGTGCTGCAACGTCCACAATCACTTCAGCTATCATGCGGCTCTTCCTTATCCGTAATCAATTCGAGCAATTGGCGGGCGAGTTGCTGTTTGGGCATCATCTCAAAAGCCTGCTCAAAGCCGTTTTTCCCGAAAACAGTCACCCGGTTGGTATCCGATTCAAAGCCTGCTTGTGCTTCAGTTACATCATTGGCGATAATGTAATCCGCGTTTTTGCGTTCCAGCTTTTCTTTGGCGTATTGTCCGACATCATTGGTTTCAGCCGCAAAACCGATCAATACTTGGCCTTTTTTCTGTTCGCCTAAATGCTGTAAGATATCGACTGTCCGTTCGAGAACAATGGTCGATCCACCTTCTTGTTTTTTCATTTTCTTGTCAGCTACCGTTTTGGGTCTATAGTCGGCAACGGCTGCCGTTTTGATGACATAATTTGCTGTATCATAATGTGCTTCGACCGCTCGCAGCATGTCTTCTGCGCTTTCCACAACAATTCGGGTAACACCGCTTGGAACCGGCAGCGACACGGGACCGCTAATCAAAATTGTTTCAGCGCCCATCTCGGCTGCTGCACCCGCCATCGCGTAGCCCATTTTGCCGCTTGAGAAATTAGTCAAGAAACGGACCGGGTCAATTCGTTCGCGTGTGGGGCCGGCTGTGACCACAACTTTTTTCCCTGCCAGTTTGTGCTCACGAGAAAAATAATCTTTAACCAGCTCCGTGATCTTCTCCGGTTCTTCCAATCGGCCTTTGCCAACATAGCCGCAAGCCAGGAAGCCCTCAGACGGTTCAATAAAGCGAATGCCATCTTCATGGAGCTGTTGAATATTGCGTTTCACTGCTGGATGGTCATACATATGGACATTCATTGCCGGCGCAATCCAAATAGGGGCAGTCGCTGCAAGCAAAGTTGTGGTCACCATATCATCGCCGATGCCACCTGCCAGTTTGCCGATGACATTGGCAGTTCCCGGCGCAACAATAATCAGGTCTGCCCAATCTGCAAGGTCGATATGGGCGATGACAGAAGAATCCTTTTCATCAAAAGTATCTGTGTAAACATCGTTTCTGGACATGACTTGAAACGTCAAGGGCTGCACAAATTGCTGCGCCGATTGCGTCATGATCACTTTTACAGTGGCGCCAGCCTGAGATAGCTTGCTGACAAGTGCAACCGCTTTATAGACGGCGATTCCTCCGCTGACACATAGTAGAATTTTACGATTCTCCAACAACTCAAACACCCTTTCTAAACAACAAACTCCCAAAGAACAAATTTGCTCTGGGAGTCGTCTGTTGCGATTAATGGTTAAATTTCGTCTTCGTATACGGCAAATTCATCTTGTTTTTCCTGAGTCAATGCGCCGGCTGCTACTTCTTCAAGCGCTTTTCCGACTGATTTAGTGGAAACGTATGAATCCAATTTTTCATCACCATGTTCGTGCAGTTGGCGGGCACGTTTAGAAGCAAGTGCCACCAGCGAGTATTTTGAATCAATTCGGCTTTTTAGTTTATCAACGGATGGGTATAACATCAGACATTCTCCTTTAGCATATCAAAATATCGTTTTTCAACACGTTCACGCTTGCAATGTTCTGCAATGATAATGGCATTGATTCGGTCACAGGCATTTTCAACTTCATCGTTTTCAACTACATAATCGTACAAGTTCATCATTTCCAGCTCTTGGCGTGCGGCTTGCAGACGGGAAGCAATTACTTCGTCCGACTCAGTCCCACGGCCGACCAGCCGCTCTTCCAACTCCGATAAACTTGGTGGTGCCAAGAAAATGAACAGGCCATCCGGAACTTTCGAACGGACCTGTGCAGCGCCCTGCACCTCAATTTCCAGGAACACATCGCGTCCTGCATCGCGCATTTTGTTGACATACGCAAGCGGCGTGCCGTAGTAATTCCCGACAAATTCCGCGTATTCAAGCAGCTGATCCTGTTCGATCAGCTCCTCAAATTCGTTCCGGGTTTTGAAGAAATAATCCACTTCATCAACTTCCCCTTCCCGCGGCGACCGGGTCGTCATCGAGATGGAGTATTCGTAATTTGTATCCGGCTGTGAGAACAGCTCTTTTCGTACCGTGCCTTTTCCAACACCCGAAGGCCCTGATAGGACTATCAGCAGTCCACGTTGGTTTCTCATTTTATCCCTCATTTGCCTCGTCATCATTTTCTTCCAACTCAAAGAGCTGCGCTTTTGCATAAGAACGCAGAACAAACCGGACTTTAACTCGATTTGGCTGAACGTTTCTTCCGATGCATCGGCCGGCACCCCTGGCTGAACATTTCCCAATCAGCTGCTCTGCTGGTGCAGAATTCGGTATAGCGGCTGCCGTTATCCGGCTGAACAAAATCACATTTGCTAGCCCTAAACGTAAATCGAACTGTTTCCACCAAACTCTTCCCAGTCATTTACTACTGATTCGTATTCTTCGTTTTCTAACTAACTGTCTTATTATATCATAATACACTGAGAAAATGATAAGATGGAACAAAACGATTTGAAAGAGGGATATTTAATGGCATTTGATGGATTATTTACAAAATCGATGACTGGCGAACTTCAACAGTTGGTCACCGGCAGGATTTCAAAAGTTCATCAGCCCAACCAGCTTGAACTGCTTCTCCATATACGTGCTCAAGGAAAAAACCATAAGTTATTAATCTCAATTCACCCGTCGTATTCACGGATTCATTTGACGGCAGCAGCAAACGTCAACCCTTCAGAACCGCCGATGTTTTGCATGCTGCTGCGCAAGCATATTGAGGGCGGCGTCATCACCGAGATTTCGCAATACGGAATGGACCGCCTCATCATGCTGAAAATCAAAGCAAAAAATGAAATCGGCGATGACATCGAACGCGAACTGCACGTTGAAATGATGGGACGGCATTCAAATGTCATCCTGATTGATGCCGAACGGACGATGATTCTCGACAGCCTCAAGCATTTGCCGCCGAGCGTCAACTCATTCCGAACAATTCTTCCTGGACAGCCTTATATCTTCCCGCCTTCCCAGGAGAAAAAGGATCCGTTCGAGGCAATCAATGAATTGGCTCAAACAGACGCTAAGGAAATCGTTGGCGAATTCTCCGGATTTTCTCCATTGAACGCTCGTGAACTTGCATTCCGTCTGGAGTCAGCTGATAAAAAAACTGAAATTGCTCAGTCATTTTTAGAAGATTTCCAAAGGGCGCAGCCGACTGGCTATTATGTTGAACACGAAGGAAAAAGTTTCTTCTCGGCGACTCCTTTGACACACATTGCAGAAGAAGGACTGGAGTTTTCGACCCTTGGCGAATTGCTCGACCGGATGTATTACGCCAAAGCCGAACGCGACCGTGTAAAACAGCAGGCTGGCGATTTGGAAAGATGGCTGCAAAATGAAATTTCCAAACTGAAGCTGAAGCTGAAAAAACTAAAAAAAGAACAGGATCAGGCAGAAAAACGCGATCTCCTTCAATTAAATGGCGAATTGATCATGGCCAACCTTCACCGCATTACCAAAGGCATGAAGGAAATTGAAGTTGACAATTATTACAACGATGAAAAAGTGACGATCACATTAGATCCTCGCAAAACGCCGATTGACAACTCGCAGCGCTATTACTCGCGCTACCAGAAAGCGAAGACCGCTGTTGTAAAAACCCAAGAACAAATCGACAAAACCGAGGAAGATATCGAGTATTTCGAGACTTTGATGTCACAGGTTCAACAGGCGGGCATTTCCGATATCGAGGAAATCCGTGAAGAACTGGCTGAGCAAGGATTTATGAAAGCACAGAAGTCGAAGAAAAAGAAAAAACCGACCAAGCCTTCTGTGGAACCTTATATTTCCTCTACCGGCACGCCCATTTCTGTCGGCAAAAACAACAAACAGAACGATTATGTGACCTTTAAAGTGGCCGCAAAATCTGATACGTGGCTGCATACGAAAGACATTCCAGGCTCCCACGTCATCATTCATGACAATGATCCCGACGAAACGACCATACTTGAGGCAGCTACGATTGCGGCTTACTTTAGCAAGGCTCGCGAGTCGTCTTCTGTTCCCGTTGACTACACCGAAGTTCGGCAAGTAAAAAAACCAAATGGTTCAAAGCCAGGATTTGTTATTTATTTCGAACAGAAAACGGTATTTGTGACGCCCGATGAAGAACTTGTCATTAAATTGAAGAAATAATTTTAGAAACCGGAAAGCAAAGAGCTTTCCGGTTTTTTGTTGATAAAGCAGATGCGATTGAGAAAACCAAAAATACGATAATGATGATCCCTAAACTGATACCTCCAAGAAGATTACATAATATTAATATGCAGATAATTAGTCTTGCATGCAAGTTGAGTTCTACCCATTGCCCTGTTCACCAGTAAATGCTATGTTCTTAAAGGACTTTATTTTAAGGGGGATTTACATATGTATACATATTTTACAAAGAACAAAATAATGATAGCTAACGGAGCTATCGCACTGGCGTTGCTAGCAGGATGCGGCAATGAAGAAAGCGAAACTGAGGAAACAACTACAGCTTGGGATGAAATTCAAGAACAAGGTTCAATGACTGTTGCCACTTCAGGAACTTTGCTCGCAACTTCTTTCCGTGATGAAGATTCTGATGAACTGACGGGCTTTGAAGTAGAAGTGGTGCGGGAACTTGGTGAACGATTAGAGTTGGAAATCGAGTTTACAGAACTTGGATTTGATGAAATGCTGACCAGCGTCAATACAGGCCAAATTGACATGGCCGCAAATGATATTGAAATAACTGAAGACCGCGCAGAAGAGTTTATTTTTTCCACACCAATTAAACATTCTTACGGCACAGCGGTTGTCCGAAAAGATGACTTGTCCGGAATTTCAACCTTGGAAGACTTGGAAGGTAAAAAAGCAGCTGGTGCATCTACATCTATTTTCATGGAAATCGCACGTGATTACGGCGCAGAAGAAGTGACTTATGACAATGCCACAAACGAAGTTTATTTGCGGGACGTTTCAATCGGACGCACCGATGTCATTCTGAATGATTACTATTTATCAACATTCGGTGTTGCAGCTTTTCCTGAGCTGAATATCACCATCCATCCTGATATCAAGTATGCACCTTCAGAGGTTGGCCTTGTGATGAATAAAGACAATACCGAACTTGCTGACAATGTGAACAGCGAATTGGAAGAAATGCTTGAAGATGGTACGATCACTCGTATTTCCGAAGAGTTTTTTGGTGGTGCCGATGTCTCCATTAAACCTGATATTGAAGAAAACTAAGGAGGTCGTCTAATGAATGAAATTGAATGGGGACTGCTGTTTGACCCCACACTAGCGATCGAATCCTTGCCCTATGTACTGGGAGGCATCGGCTATACTTTGCTGATATCTGTCTTTAGTATGGTCATGGGGTTGATCATAGGCTTTTTCCTATCCCTTGCCCGTACATCCCGATTGCAAATTTTGCAATTTCCAGCACGCCTCTATATTTCCTTCATGCGCGGCGTACCAATCTTGGTTATTCTTTTTCTGCTGTACTTTGCTTTGCCGGTCATTGGCATCGAGTTCACTGCTGTCCAAGCCGCGTTGATCGGGTTCACCATTAACAGTGCTGCTTATATTGCTGAAGTTTTTCGCTCATCCTTGGCTTCTGTTGATAAAGGACAATGGGAATCATCGACTGCACTTGGACTAACCTATTGGCAGACCATGCGCCGCATCATTCTCCCTCAATCGGTTCGAATTGCAGTGCCGCCTCTATCAAATGTCTACCTGGACTTGATCAAAGCTTCTTCTTTAGCGGCGATGATTACCGTTCCGGAGATTTTCCAAAAAGCGCGCGTTGTTGGCGCACGCGAATATGATTTACTGACTATGCTGATTTTAGTTGCATTGGTCTACTGGGCCATTTGCTCTGCAATGACCATTCTGCAAAACTACCTTGAAAAACGCTACGCAGATTATCTATAAAAAACATCCGGAAAAAATCTTTCCGGATGTTTTTTCCTTTATTCGGATATTTCTTCAGGCATATAAAGAACTTCCCACATATGGCCATCCAAGTCTTTAAAGCTCCGCACATACATGGATTCATCGTCCATTTTTCCGCTGGCTTTTTGGCCACCTGCCTTTAATGCATTGTTTACCAGTTCATCTACATCCGCTTTGCTAGTGGCAGAGATGGCGGTTATGACTTCTGCACTGTGTACCGTATCGGTAATTTCTCTTTTTGAGAAACTTTTGAAATAATCCTCTGTAAGCAGCATCACATAAATTGTCGGACCGATAATCAGACAAGCCGCATTTTGATCCGTCATCTCTTCTTCAAATTCAAATCCAATTTCTTCAAAAAAAGTTTTGGAACGCTCCACATTCTTCACCGGCAAATTGACAAAAATATGGCTTGATTGGATACCCACAATTCCGCCTCCTTTTTCTGTTTATCTACATTATTCGTCGAAAAATGAACGTTTCCTGCATATCAAAAAAAGATCCTCATGAGGATCTTTTAGACAAGCCGATAGCGCATCAAATACGGCAATGTAAAACAAATAGCAGGCAATAAGATTAGCACTGCAAATAGAAGGGCTTGAGTATTGGCAGGATGCGGTAAGAAACTAGAAGCAAAGATGGGACCTACTATCAGTAAAGAAACTAAAATGCGAGACAAGAACTGAACTCGATAAAGCCTTCCGCATTTTGGGCAGGCAATTGGTTTGTAGGCTAGCCATAACGACTTATTGACTTGCTTCCAAGTAAATGGTGTATGACATATTTCACATTGTTGCATTACCTATCTACCTTCAGCTCATCCACATATTGCTTTGCTTCCAACAAGGACCAGCCAAATTCCTGTCTCGTCCGTTTGACTGCTTCAATCGTTTTTCCTTGGTGAAGAAGTTGCCGAAGCTCTTCATTGACGTCAGGTTCTGTGAAATCCATTCCCGTAGTTGCTTGTTTAAGTTGTTGTTCAACTTGCCTGATTCTTTTTTCAAGCGCTTCGATGCGTTTTTCAGAAGCGGCATAGAAAAAGTAACCAGCTGCCAAAACGGCTCCCGCGATAAGTAATGCCCATGACATATCCATTCTATTGGCCTCCTAAATAAGATTTTCCGCGCTGATAAAAAATGTCCATTTCTTCTTCCGGCACCAAAGCACCGCCCGTTGACCAGACAATATGATTGGCAGTGGACATCTGAATTCCGTTGGCTTCAGCATAATCCGTTTTGAGAATGTTCAATGGACCCAACAATCCTGCCGTCGCCGAAGGTTCGATGAATATTTTTTCACTGTCTGCCAAAAGCGCTAGTAATTTAAATAGCTCTTGGTCTTCTAAGGTATAAATGCCGCTGACCGTTTTTTCACTAATGCCAGAAGCAAAGCTGGAGGGTCTGCCGACTGCCAATCCGTCTCCCTCGGTAAAATTGTCGATGCCAAGATCCTGCACACAAAGCTTTTCTTTTTCACCCGTCATTAAGCCACTCAGCACTGCAGGAGAATGAGTCGGTTCCACAAAAAAGCAATGAACTGCATCCCCAAAAACTTGGCGCAGCCCAAAGGCAATACCGCCTGGTGCACCGCCTACACCGCAAGGCAAATAAACGAAGAGTGGGTGATTGTCATCCACCTGGATATTCGCTTTCTCCAATTGGTGCTCAAGGCGGAATGCTGCAACACTATAGCCTAAAAATAAGTGTTTGGACTTTTCGTCGTCTACAAAATAGGCATCCCGCTTGGCAAGTGTCTCTCTTCGCCCGGACAAGATGGCTTCGCTAAAGTCTCCATCAAATTCCACCACAGTTGCCCCTTTTTCACGAAGCAAGTCTTTTTTCCATTGCTTGGCGTCTGCAGACATGTAGACGGAGACCTGGAAGCCAAGTTTAGCGCTGATGATGCCAATGCTCAAACCTAAGTTCCCAGTTGAGCCTACTCCGATGGAATAGCTACTGAAAAACTGCTTGAATCGATCAGATGAAAATTGCTCATAAGATTGTTCGGTTGCCAAAAGTCCAGCTTGGATTGCCAGCTGCTCTGCGTGGTGCAGGACTTCGTAAACACCGCCGCGGGCTTTAATGGATCCGGCAATTGGCAAGGCGTTATCGCATTTCAAGTACAGTCCGCCTTCAATTTCTTCTCCCCAGCGATCTTGCAGCTGACGTTTCATGTTGGGAATCTCGCGAAGCGGCGATTCCACGATGCCTTTATCAGCAGCCGTATCCGGAAACTCTGATGCCAAATAAGGTGCGAAGCGCTGCCAAAGCGCTTCTGCCTGCTTCATGTCCTCCAGATCTACTGGCGAGCCAGGCATGTCAGCCATCTTTTGGCGTTTTGGATTCAGCCAGATAACGGGCTCCAAATCAATGACTTTTTTTAGCAATGGATATTTTTCAATCCAGCTTTCTAGTCGCGCCTGTAAAATAGTCATGCAAATCCCCTTCCATCCACTTGGCTCTTTAGCTTCATCATACAGGACAGCCACTGAAAATTCATCCTCGCTTGGACTGTTTTCACTGCTCGTCGGACAGTTTTCCGATTCCTTTGTTGAGAACCAGCAGCACCATGCCGACTATTAGGAAGACCCACCACTCTACATGCACAACCGGACCAATTCCATCAAATAAAAAGGCTGCACCTAAAATTAAAAGAAATCCTGCCATTCCAAAAAGTCCGGCTTTCACATACATTTTCCATTGTTGGCTTTTCGGTTTGAAGACAGATGAGCGGATAATTTTAAAGAATAGTTTGACGCCAATCGTTCCGACCAAACTAACGCTCAATAAGATCAAAAAAATGCTGCCGAGCGCAATATCGATTTCCCTGGTGGTAAAAAAAGAAAGAACCGCATTTATGACCCCATAGGTGATGGCAAACCAGCCAACCAATCCAGCGATTCCTGATGCTGCAAGCCAATACACATTCCGGCGCTTTTGGTTGGGGAATTGATCAATTAACTCATCTGCATAGACTTGTGGCGAATTTCCGAATAAATCGGCCGCATTTTTGCCGTTCTCTTGCGCCTCTAATAGGTGATCAAGCAAATCCATTAAAATTTCCTCTCCTGCATGCTCATCCACACGCAGGTCTGTCCGAATATACAGCAGCAAATTTTCGTATACTTGTTCATTTTCAGAAGTTAACAGTTCTCTTTTGTGATTGTTTTCCTCGATCAGTTCAGGCGTCTTTCTCATCTTCTCCACCCCTTTTCAGTAATTGGCTGACAGGTTTTGCAATTTGAAGCCATTCGGAAGCAATTTGCTCCAGCTCTAGTTTTCCGCTATCTGTCAAAAAATAATATTTGCGATTCGGCCCCGATGCAGACGGCCTCATTTCTCCCCGAATAAAACCATTTTTCTGCAGCCGCAGCAGCACTGGGTAAATAGTGCCATCGCTAATGTCCGGCAATCCGATTGCCTGCAGTTTTTGCGACAATTCGTAGCCATAAACCGGCTGTTCTTCCACGACCGCCATTACACAGGCGTCCAAAACCCCTTTTAGCAATTGGCTTCTAAGAGCCATAATCGTTCCTCCTTTAGGTACTTGGCGATGCAAGATAGTGATCCAAAAAAATAACTACCTTGCATAACCAACTAGTTGACTTGATTATAGTCAATGCCATTCTTTCTGTCAACCGTTATCAGAACACACTTCCAAAATAAAAAATCGACCAAGAGGCCGATTTTATAACTTACCTGCTTTCAGTTTTTCGTGCCAGTCCGCAAGCATCGGCATGTCTTCTTCATGGATTGCCCCTGTACTCAATGCTTGTTCAACCAAAGCCGGAAAATCTGTTAACGTATGGAACGTGTAGCCGGAACCTGTGATTGCTTCAATCGACTGCGGCAAATCGTACGTGAAGATTGCGACGATGCCAAGTACCTCGAAACCTGCTGCTTCCAATGCCTGAGCTGCCTGCAGCACCGATCCGCCTTTGGAAATTAAATCTTCCACCACAACCACTTTTTTGCCTGGCTCGACTTTGCCTTCAATCATATTCGTCTGGCCATGTTCTTTAGCTTTAGACCGCACATAAACCATTGGCAAATCAAGCAAATCGCTGACCCAGGCAGCGTGCGGAATTCCTGCCGTTGCGGTGCCTGCCACCACTTGGCATTCTGGATAATAATCTTTGATGGTGCCGGCTAACCCCGCAGCGATGTCTTTTCGTACTGCCGGATAAGACATCGTTAAACGATTGTCGCAATAGATCGGCGACTTAACACCAGATGCCCACGTAAACGGTTCTTGTGGGCGAAGTTCGACTGCCCCAACAGCCAGTAAATGGTTTGCTATTTTGTATTTCAAGATTGTCCACTCCATTCTGCTTTAATCTGCGCATAACTGTCTGATGGATTTTCAGACTTCGTAATGGCTCGCCCGACCACAATATGGGTAGAACCTTTTGCCTGAGCTTCCGCTGGTGTCGCCACCCGTTTCTGATCATCAACGGAAACCGCTGCTGGCCGGATGCCTGGCGTGACCCGCAGGAAATTCTGGCCGCATGCTTCGCCAATCGGACCCGCTTCCAGCACGGAACAAACCACGCCGTCCAAGCCTGCCTGCATGGCCCGCTTTGCGTAATGCAGCACCGACTCTTCAAGGCTGACATAAACCAATTGATCTTCGTGCATGTCTGCTTCACTCGTTGAAGTTAATTGCGTCACGGCGATAAGTTTCGTATTGCTGCCTGCGAGCCCGCGCTTTGCGGCTTTCATCATCTCGAGTCCGCCTGCGGCATGGACATTGACCATGTCCACTTCCAGTTTGGCCAAGCCCCGCATAGCGGATTCAACAGTGTTCGGGATGTCATGCAGCTTCAAGTCCAGAAAAATGTCATGACCCTGCGCTTTTATGGAACGGACCAATTCCGGCCCTTCTTGAAAATAGAGCTCCATGCCGACTTTGACAAAAAGCGGTTCGGAAAACTGTACCAAAAATTCTTCTACTTGCTTTTTCGATGCAAAATCCAACGCGATGATTGGTTTGTTCACAGGCGGTGGCTCCTTCCGACAAGCTGTTCTACTGAATCAAAACCAAGTTCATGCAAACGTTCCGGCAATTGGCCGATAATTTCAGGGCAGACAAATGGATTAACGAAATTGGCTGTTCCAACTGCAACAGCGCTTGCACCCGCAGACAGGAAGTCGATGACGTCATCCACATTGGTAACGCCGCCCATCCCGATAATTGGCAGCTTGGTGTGCTTGCTGACTTCGTAAACCATTCGCAGGGCGACTGGTTTAATGGCAGGACCAGACAAACCACCGGTTATATTGGCAATGACCGGACGACCAGTTTTTGTGTCCATGCGCATGCCAAGCAGTGTGTTAATCATGGTGATGCCATCCGCTCCACCTGCTTCGACCGCTTTCGCAATCGAAACAATGTCCGTGACATTTGGAGACAGCTTGATATAAACAGGCACTGAAGATACTTCCTTGACTGCACGCGTCAACTCGCGGGCAACGTCCGGATCTGTACCGAAAGTGATGCCGCCCAGTTTGACGTTTGGACAGGATATATTAATTTCCAGTGCATGGACATTCGGAGCCTGTGAAATGGCTTTCGCAACCTCCACATAATCTTCGGTCGTCGTTCCAGCCACATTGGCAATGATCGGCACATCGTATTGTTCGAGCCAAGGCAATTCTTGGCCAGCCACTTTCTCAAGTCCCGGATTCTGCAAACCGATGGCATTAAGCATACCCGATGCTGTTTCTGCTACACGCGGCGTCGGATTGCCGAGGCGCGTCTCCACCGTCGTCGCTTTGATCATGATGGCCCCAAGCTGCGACAAGTCATACAACTGTGCATATTCTTTGCCAAAGCCAAAGCATCCGGAAGCTGGCATGATCGGGTTTTTTAAATCGAGTCCTGGTAGCTTTACGGTTAAGTCTGTCATGAAATCACCACTCCTGCTGGAAATACCGGTCCATCAGAACACACTTTGATGTAATCCGTTTCGCTTTTTGTTGTCCGGCAGACACAGGCAAAGCATGCCCCAATGCCGCAGCCCATCCGCTGTTCATAAGACAGGAAGCCTTTTTTCTGCGGGTATGCCCATTGCACTGCTTCCAGCATGGCGGTCGGACCACAGCTGTAGTACGTATCAAAATCAATTGGCAACTCATTAAGGATATGCGTCACAAACCCTTGGGTGCCGTGAGAGCCATCGACTGTCGCAATGTGGGTATCGCCAAGTTTGCGGAACTTGTCTTCATAGAAGACCGCCTGTTTGCTTTCAAACCCAAGGACATGGACTGTTTCAATGCCTCGTGCGTTCAATTGTTTGGCAAGTTCATATAGGGGCGGAACACCAATTCCTCCGCCGATCAAATATGCTTTTTTCTGAGCTTCTTCTACGGGAAAGCCGTGCCCTAGAGGTCCGAGTACATCCAGCGTGTCTCCAGGTTTTTTTTCTGCCAGCAGTCCCGTACCTCGGCCCTCTGCGCGGTAGATCATGGTGAATTGCGAGGCTTCCAAATTGATGGAAGCGACCGAAATCGGCCGGCGCAGCAAGGGTTCAAAGCTGTCTGCCACACGAATGTGGACAAACTGCCCCGGCTCTGCCATTTCATTGGCCAGTTCGCCTTGTACCGTCAGTTCAAAAATGTGTTTGGCGATTTCCTGCTGCTTGATGACGTGCATGCGCTCTTGTTTGATCATACACCTGCCCCCATTTCTTCAGCTGAGAAGGTCATCGATTCGATGACACGCAGCATGGCTTCTGCCGTATCCAGTGACGTCAGGCAAGGTATGCCGTTTTCAACTGACTCGCGGCGAATGCGGAAACCATCGCGCTGCGGCTGTTTACCTTTCGTCAATGTGTTGATCACAATTTGAGTGTCGCCATTTTGAATCACATCCAGCAAAGTTTTGCCTGTTGACCCGATTTTGCCGATTGGCGCTACCAAAATTCCTGCTTCTTCAAAGGCTTTAGCTGTTCCGCCAGTCGCCATAATCTGATAGCCGATCGCTTTAAAGCGCTTCGCTAATCCGATTGCTTCTTCTTTGTCTTTATCTGCAACTGTCAGCAGCACTGTGCCATGGTCTTTCACTTCCATGCCGGCGGCCGCCAATCCTTTATAAAGTGCTTTTTCCAAAGTCGTGTCTTTGCCCATGACTTCTCCGGTCGATTTCATTTCCGGCCCAAGCGTTATGTCGACTCGGCGAAGTTTTGCGAAAGAGAAGACTGGCACTTTGACGAATACACCTTTTGAAATCGGCGCAAGTCCAGGTGTGTAGCCTTGATCCACAATGCTTTGCCCCAAAATGGCTTTTGTTGCAATATTGGCCATCGGGATTGATGTAATTTTGCTCATGAACGGCACTGTCCGGCTTGAACGCGGGTTTACTTCAATCACGAAAACTTCACCTTTGGAGATGACATATTGGATGTTCAGCAAGCCGACAATATTCAGCCCTTTTGCCAGTCGCGTTGTGTAATCAACCAAGGTATCCAATAACTGAGTTGAGATGTTTTGCGTCGGATACACTGCAATCGAGTCACCCGAGTGAACGCCTGCGCGTTCAATATGCTCCATGATGCCCGGAATCAATACGTGTTTTCCGTCTGAAATGGCATCCACTTCAATTTCAATTCCCGTCAAGTATCGGTCAACCAGAACCGGATGTTCCGGACTCGCTTCTACGGCATGTTCCATATAATGCTTCAAGTCTTCTTGGTTGTAGACAATTTCCATTGCGCGTCCGCCAAGAACATAAGATGGGCGGACCAATACCGGGTAGCCGATATCCGCGGCGATCACGATCGCTTCTTCCGCGTTGACTGCCGTTTTGCCTAAAGGCTGCGGAATGCCGATTTCGTGCAGGGCTGCTTCGAACTTGTTGCGGTTTTCCGCTCTGTCCGTATCTTCCAAAGTTGTCCCAAGTATTTTAACGCCGTTTTGTTCCAGTTTTTCTGCGAGGTTGATAGCTGTCTGTCCACCGAACTGGACGACGACACCTTTGGGCTGCTCCAAGTCGACAATGTGCATAACATCTTCAATGGTCAGCGGTTCAAAGTATAATTTATCCGAAATTGAGAAGTCCGTTGAGACGGTTTCCGGGTTGTTGTTGACGATGATTGCCTCGTAGCCCGCTTCTTTGATGGCCCAGACAGAATGCACCGTTGCGTAATCGAATTCTACGCCTTGGCCAATGCGGATCGGGCCTGATCCAAGAACGATAACGGATTCTTTATCTGTTTTCACGGATTCATTTTCATCTTCATACGTGCCGTAGAAATAAGGCGTTTCGGATTCAAATTCTGCTGCACAAGTATCAACCATTTTATAAACCGGCATTAACTTTTGTTCTTTGCGCCAGTTGTAAACTTCCTGCTCGGTGGTCTTCCATAGTTTCGCGATCGTCCGGTCAGCAAAGCCCAGACGTTTTGCGCGTTTTGCTGTCTCATAATCAAAAGCTGAATTTTTTAATACTGCTTCGTATTGGACGATGTTTTCGAACTTCTTCAGGAAGAACAAATCAATTTGGCTCCACTCGTTAATGGTTTCAATTGTCACCCCGCGTCGCAGCGCTTCGCCAATGAAGAACAAGCGCTCATCTCCAGCACGGCAAATGCGTTTTTGAATCCATTCGTCGCTCATGGCGTCCGCATTTTTCAACTCCAGGTGGAATTGGCCTGTTTCCAGCGACCGTACAGCTTTCAAAATCGACTCTTCAAACGTCCGGCCCATCGCCATCACTTCGCCTGTCGCTTTCATTTGTGTCCCCAAATTGCGTTTTGCCGATTCGAATTTATCAAACGGCCAGCGCGGAATTTTGGTGACCACATAATCCAGTGCCGGTTCAAAAGCGGCATAAGTTCGGCCTGTGACCGGGTTCATCATTTCATCCAATGTTAGGCCAACTGCGATTTTAGCAGCTAGTTTGGCAATCGGGTAGCCCGTGGCTTTTGAAGCCAGTGCTGAAGACCGGCTGACACGCGGATTAACTTCAATGATGTAGTAATTAAAGCTGAATGGATCCAATGCCAGCTGCACGTTGCAGCCACCTTCAATTTTCAATGCGCGGATAATTTTCAGCGACACGTTGCGCAGCATCTGGTATTCACGGTCAGACAAAGTTTGGCTAGGGGCCACAACAATCGAATCACCCGTATGAATGCCGACCGGATCGATGTTTTCCATATTGCAGACAACAATTGCCGTATCGTTCTTGTCGCGCATCACTTCGTATTCGATTTCCTTGAAACCGGCAATTGATTTTTCAAGCAAGCATTGCGTTACCGGGCTGTATTTCAATCCGCTGGCCACAATTTCCTGCAGTTCTTCGTAGTTATTGCAAATTCCGCCGCCTGTGCCCCCTAATGTAAAGGCTGGCCGGACGATAACAGGATAGCCGACGCGTGCAATAAAGTTCTCCGCTTCTGCCATGTTGTGGATAATGTCCGAATCCGGAACCGGTTCTCCCAGTTCGTTCATCAAAGTTCGGAACAAGTCACGGTCTTCCGCTTTATGAATGGCTTCCAGCTTGGTCCCTAAGATTTCGATATTCAACTCGTCCAAAATTCCGGATTCGTCCAGTTCGATGGCCATGTTCAGCCCTGTTTGGCCGCCCAGTGTCGGAAGCAGTGCGTCCGGACGCTCTTTGCGCAAAATGCGGCTGACAAATTCCAGGGTGATTGGCTCGATATACACTTTATCTGCAATTTCGGTATCCGTCATGATGGTCGCTGGATTAGAGTTGATCAGGATGACGCGATAGCCTTCTTCTCGCAACGCCAGGCAAGCTTGTGTGCCGGCATAGTCGAACTCTGCTGCTTGTCCGATGACAATAGGTCCCGAACCGATTACGAGTATACTTTGAATATCTTGTCTTTTAGGCATGTTGTTGCTCCTTTCGAGTTGCGTTCATTACATCGATAAAGCGATCGAACAAGTAGTTCGAGTCTTCTGGTCCCGGTGAAGATTCTGGGTGGTATTGGACAGTGAAGGCTGGAAAGTCCAGATGCGCCAGTCCTTCGTTCGTTCCATCATTCAATGCGCTGTGTGTCACTTTCAATCTCGTGCCTTGCAGCGTTTCTTCATCTACTGCGTAACCGTGGTTTTGGGAAGTAATTTCGATCTTTCCAGTAATCAAGTCACGGACTGGATGGTTGCCGCCGCGATGGCCGAACTTCAGCTTGAAGGTGTCCGCTCCGCATGCTCTTGCAAACAATTGGTGACCCAGGCAGATGCCGAAGATTGGAACTTCCCCGAGCAGTTCCCGCACGACTTCTACACATTCTTCCACGTCTTTCGGATCTCCAGGGCCGTTTGACAGCATGACGCCGTCCGGTCCCCAGGCCAAAATTTCTTTTGACGGCGTATTATAAGGTACGACAATCACGTCGCAATCGCGGTTGTTGAGCTCACGCAAAATGCCGTGCTTCATGCCATAATCAATGAGCACCACCCGCTTGCCGCGGCCTGGGCTTGGATAAGGGCGTGCAGTTGACACTTGTGCCACTTGGTTTCTTGGCAAAACCGTTGCTTGAAGCATCTGGACCACTTCTTCTATTTGAATATCTTCGCCTGCTGCCGTCAAAACCCCTTTGATGGACCCTTTTGAGCGGATCAGGCGAGTCAGTTTGCGTGTATCGATCCCCGAAATCCCGGGAATACCTTTGATCTTGAACAATTCATCTAAGGTTAAATTGTTTCGGAAGTTGGAAGGGAACTCAGCGATTTCACGGACCACCATTCCTTTGACTGCCGGTTCAATCGATTCGAAGTCATCGCTGTTGATGCCGTAATTGCCAATCAACGGGTAAGTCATGGTAATAATCTGCCCACAGTAAGATGGATCGGACAAAATTTCCTGGTAGCCGGTCATGCTCGTATTAAAAACAATTTCTCCTACCGAGGCATCTTCGCCACCGAATGCTGTTCCTTCAAATACCGTACCGTCTTCTAAGATCAAATAGCGTTTCATCAATTTTTCTCCTCCTGCCATACGATTTCTCCTCCAAAAATGGTCATTGCCGGCCATCCTGTACAGTTCCAGCCGTCAAACGGGGTATTTTTGCCTTTTGATACAAACGCCTCAGCCTGAATTGGCTGCTCTTTTTTCAGATCCAAGAGCACTAAGTCCGCCGTTTGGCCAAGTTCCAGCGTGCCATAAGGCAAGTTGAAGGTTTCACTCGGCTTGATGGTCAACCAGTCGATCAGTTGCTGAAGCGTCCACACGCCTGTCTTGACAAATTTGCTGTGGAGCAGCGGAAAAGCTGTTTCAAATCCTACGATGCCGAACATCGATCCGTTCATGCCGTTGGTTTTCTCTGCAGCTGTATGCGGTGCATGGTCCGTCGCGATAAAATCCAGTGTGCCGTCAAGCAAGCCTTCGTGCAGTGCTTCCCAGTCTTCTTTGGCACGGAGCGGCGGATTCATTTTGTAGTTTGCATCATCTGCTGGAATATCATCTTCTGTCAATAACAAGTGGTGCGGTGTCACTTCAGCCGTCACGCGGACTCCTGCACGCTTTGCGTCGCGAATCATGCGCACCGATTCTTTTGTGCTGACGTGGCAGACATGGTAATGTGCCCCTGCCGCTTCGGCCAGCAAAATGTCGCGTGCGATGTGCACAGACTCTGCAATCGACGGAATGCCTTTTAACCCTAGCTCTTTGCTGCGTTTGCCTTCATGCATGACGCCGTCATAAATCAAGCTGTTGTCTTCACAATGTGCGACGACCGCCATGTCAATTTTTGCTGCATCTTGCATCGTTTCGTACATCATGCCTGCCTGCTGGATGCCAACACCGTCATCGGTGAAGGCAAAGGCGCCGTTGTCTTTCAACTCCTGCAAGTTTGTGCGTTCTTTCCCGGCTTCTCTGATGGTGATGGAAGCATACGGCAAAACTCGGATAAGCGCATTTTTCTCGATCAAACCGTTGACCAGCTGCAGATTTTCTTTCGTGTCGGGAACAGGACGCGTATTCGGCATCGCGCAAATGGTGGTGAATCCGCCTTTTGCCGCTGACTTTGTTCCACTTTCGATTGTTTCTTTCTGCTCGCCGCCTGGTTCACGCAAGTGAACGTGGATATCAACAAATCCTGGTGCGATCATCCGGCCTTTGCCGTCAATTTCCGTTTCGTCTTTCACTTTTAAATCTTTGCCGATTTCATCGATTTTGCCATCTGTGATGCGAATATTGGTTGGTGCAAGTTCTCCATGTTGCAGTATGTTTACGTTTTTTATGAATAAATTCAAGTTAATCTCTCCCTTTCAATGCGTATTCAAGTACGGCCATTCGGACAAATACTCCGTTCGCCATTTGTTTGAAAATTCGTGAGCGTTCACATTCAACGAGGCTGTCTGCAATTTCCACACCGCGGTTGATCGGCGCGGGATGCATAATGATAGCCCCCTCTTTCATCCGCTTTTCCCGTTCAATCGTCAAGCCGTATTGCTCGTGGTAGTTTTCTTTTGAAAACAGGGCCGATACCGCATGGCGTTCATGCTGGACCCGCAGCATCATGACGACATCTGTCTTTTCAATAAAGTCGTCCAAGTGTTCCGAGGAATCGTACTCTCCGCTCCATTCTTCCGGGCAGATAAATGTTACCTCCGCCCCCAGCTGTTTGAGTGCCGCGGCATTCGATTTTGCGACGCGGCTGTGTGCAATGTCTCCGACGATCGTGACGTGAATGCCTTCGACTCGTCCAAACTCTTGGTAGATGGTCAGCAAATCCAACAGCGATTGTGTTGGATGCTGTCCCGACCCATCCCCACCGTTGATGACCGCAACCTTGCAACCCTCAAGCTGCTGGTAGTACTCCTCTTCCTCGTGGCGAATGATGACTGCGTTCACTCCAATCGCTTCCATCGTCTTGACCGTATCGTACAGTGTTTCTCCTTTCAAAATGCTTGAGAAAGCTGTTTCAAATGGCAGGACTGCCAGCCCCATATTGTGCTCGGCCATTTCAAAACTCATTTTGGTCCGCGTACTCGGTTCGAAAAACAAGTTAACGACTGTTCCATCTATCGGTGCTTTTTCGCCTTTGCGAAATTTTTCCGCACGTTCCAGCAAGTTCATGATGGTTTGGTTTTTTAAGTTGTTCATCGATAGTAAGTTTGCCAAAATCATCTCTCCCTTTCATCCGCTATAAAAAAACACCTTCCCAGGGGCAGGAAGGTGTGAGGAAAAAAGGGCAGAGTCCACCCCAATTTTCAACCCTTTCCATGCCTCTCTGGACATTCATTAAAAGGTAATTATTCAGTTCCGTCGTCTAACTCGTTCTTATTCAGACCCGGCAGCACCAGGTTAAGGATGACACCGACGATTGCGGCAAGTGCCATTCCTTCAATCGCAAAGGACTCGCTGAATTCCAGCTTGGCTCCGCCGATGCCGATCACCAGGATGACAGAGGAAATGACCAAGTTGCGGTTGTTGCCAAAGTCAATGTTGTTGTCCACCAGCATGCGCAATCCGGAAGAAGCGATAATGCCGAACAGCAGGATCGAAATTCCGCCAAGCACTGCTGTCGGAATGGTCTCGATCACCGCCATCAGTTTGCCCAGAAATGAAAACGCAATGGCGAACACTGCAGCTCCTAAGATTACATAAACTGAAAATACTTTCGTTATGGCCAGAACGCCAATGTTCTCGCCGTATGTGGTCTTTGGCGGACCGCCGACCAAGGAAGAAATAAAGGTTCCGATGCCGTCGCCCAGTATCGAGCGGTGCAGGCCGGGATCTTTTATGTAATTGCGGTCTACGATTTTGCCGAGCACCAGCTGATGGCCGATGTGTTCAGAAATGGTCACGATGGCAATTGGCACCATGACGAACAGCAAGGTCGGCGTTACTTGAAACGAGTAATCCACTCCCGGAATCAGAAACTCCGGTACAGCGAACCAGCTTGCTTCGCCGATGGCCGTAAAATCAATAATGCCAATCGCAGCTGAGTATACATAGCCTACGATGATACCAATCAAGATGGGCATCAGTGAAATGATATTTTTGAAATAGATGTTGCAAATGATTGCCGTCAACAACGTGACAATGGCAGCAGAGAAATGGATCAAGCTGTATTCCGATCCGTTGCCGACAGGAATATTCATCGCCATGTCTACTGCCGTTCCTGACAAGGCAAGTCCGATAACAATGATGACAGGTCCTACCACAATCGGTGGAAGCAGCTTCATCAGCCATTGATAGCCCGTTTTCCAAATGATCAGCGCAACAATGGCGTAAACTGCTGATACGAACATCGCACCGATCATCGCCGAGCCGATGCCGCCAGTTTCAGTGGCAATCGTGATTGGTACAATAAAGGCGAATGAAGAACCCAGGTAAGCGGGTACTTTAAACTGCGTGATGATAATGAAGATGATGGTGGCGATCCCGCTTGTCAACAGCGCAATGGCCGGACTCAAGCCGACCAGCTGCGGCACCAGAATCGTCGCGCCAAACATCGCAAACATGTGCTGCAAACTTAATGAAATCCATTGTGCTGCTTTCGGTTTATCTTGTACATCTAAAATTGCTTCGCTCACTGTCCATTCTCCCCTGTCTCTATCTCTCTATTCGTGAATGGCTACCCGGTCAACCCGGTCGCTTTCGATCATTTGCACGACTATCCGTTCATCGCTCGATGTCGGAATGTTTTTTCCGACAAAGTCTGCCCGGATCGGCAGTTCGCGATGGCCCCGGTCAATGAGCACAGCCAGTTGAATTTGGGCAGGTCTGCCAAGATCCATCACGGCGTCCATCGCCGCACGGACTGTCCGTCCTGTATAAAGCACATCGTCCACAAGAATAACCTTTTTATTGAGTATGCTGTGTTCGATATCCACTTGCTGGACCAAAGGCTCCTGATTTTTTGTTTTAATGCTCAGGTCGTCCCGGTAAAGAGTGATATCAAGTTCGCCTTTCATAATCGGGCGTCCTTCGATTTTTTCTATTTTCTCCGCCAGGCGCTTTGCAATGAAAGCTCCCCGCGTTTTGATGCCGACCAGTATGCACTCATCGATGCCTTTGTTGCGTTCAATAATTTCATGCGCGATTCGGGTGATAGCCCGGCTGATTGCTTGTTCGTCCAAAATATCCGCTTTTTCCACCATGAGTTCCGCTCCTTTTTTACAAATAAAAAACCTCTTGCCCAAGAGGCAAGAGGATAGATGCGCAGAAAAATTCAGCACGGAAGACAGGCTTCCGGCTTGCGTAAATACCTTCTCAGCCTCTCAGGACTGTTATTAAAGGTGTTCATTATTCGGTTCGTTTTTTTAAGTATAAAGAAAGACCTTCGGGTTTGTCAATCCTTGTCGCGAAGAGATTCTAGGAGTTCTGCAAATTCAGCCGGCGGCTCTGCAGAAAACTCCAGGTATTCTGCCGTTTTTGGATGAACAAATCCGATGACTTCTGCGTGAAGAGCTTGTCCGCCAACGTCCATCGTTTTTTTCGGTCCGTACTTTGGATCGCCAACAAGTGGATAGCCAATGTATTTCATGTGGACACGGATTTGGTGGGTTCTTCCTGTTTCCAGACGGCATTCCACAAGCGTGAAGTTGCCGAAACGTTCCAATACGCGGAAATGCGTAACCGCATGCTTTCCTTTGTCGACAATGGCCATATTCTGGCGCTCTTTTGGATCGCGTGCAATTGGTGCTTGAATTGTTCCTTTGTCATGAGGAATATGTCCATGTACCAATGCTACGTATTTACGGGTAACAGTCTTTTTCACCAATTGGTCAACCAATGACGTATGGGAAGCATCATTTTTCGCGACCATCAACAACCCGGATGTATCTTTGTCAATTCTATGGACGATTCCAGGGCGTACTACGCCATTAATACCGGAAAGATCCTGGCAATGATGCATTAAGCCATTCACCAATGTTCCATTAGCATGTCCCGGAGCAGGGTGGACAACCATGCCTTTCGGTTTGTTGACGACAAGAACATCTTCGTCTTCATAGACAATTTCTAAATTCAGGTCTTCAGGCACAACATCCAGCTCTACAAGCTCGGGAGGGGTGACAATGATAATATCTTGCAAGCGTACTTTGTAGTTTGGCTTTACGGTAATGCCGTTAACTTTTACCGCGCCTTCTTTGACCCAATTGGCGATCTGCGAACGCGACCATTCTTCATCTATCGATGACACGGCTTTGTCTACTCGTTCGCCGGCCATTTCTTCTGTAATTTCAATCGTTAAATCTTCCATTAAGACACCTTTTTCTTTTGTTGTTTTTCGTCATAAATAATATAAATAATCATTAACACGACACCGATTGTTAAAGCGGCATCCGCAACATTAAATATCGGAAACTCGTAATTGATCACCGGAATCAGCACATCGACAAAATCGACGACTTCCCCGCGCAGCATCCGATCGATAAAGTTGCCGATCGCTCCGCCTAAGAGAATCATCAAGCTTAGCTGGAACAGCGGCTGCCCTTGTGCGTGTTTATGAAAATAGTAAAGAATCCCAATGATGACTGCCACGGTAATGATGCCAAACAGCCACATCTGTCCCTCAAGCATTCCCCAAGCGGCGCCGCGGTTCCGGTGCGACAGCCAACCGAGATAAGGTTCAATTACCGGAATTCGTTCGCCCAATTCCATATTTTTCAAAACCAGCCATTTTGTCCATTGATCCACTGCAATTATCAATAACGCGATTCCATAATAAATAAACATCCGTATCCTCCGTCAATTCATCAGTCAATCTATTTTAACACAATATCATTGAAAAAAGTAAAGGTCTGAAAAACCGGAATGCCGGTTCTCCAGACCTCTACTCTACATGAACCGCTCTGTGTGTTAAGCGTATTGTTTTTCTACAACACTTGCACAGCGCGGGCATAATGCCGGATGTGCTTCGCTTGTGCCAATTTCTTCTGAAATCGTCCAGCAGCGTTCGCATTTTTCGCCTTGTGCTTTTTCAACTGTCACTGAAACTTCGTTCAGTTTGACAGCATGTTCTGGTGCTTGATCTTGCGTACCGCCGTATTCGTATTTTGATACGATAAACAATTGGGCAAGGTTTTCATCCGTAGAAGCGAGCAACGCCGCCAGTTCGTCGTTTCCGTAAACGGTCACTTTTGCTTCAAGGGATTTACCGATTGTTTTAGCAGCACGTGCTTCTTCCAATGCTTTTAACACATCGTCGCGAACATCCATAAAGCGGCTCCATTTTTCATTCAAGCCTTCAAACGCTGGATTTAGTACTGCTTCTGGGAAGTCAGTCAACTGGACACTTTCTTCTTCAACAAAGTTCAAGTATGACCACAATTCATCAGCTGTATGCGGAATAATCGGTGCAGACAGCTTCAAGATCGCCATCAATGAATCGAACATAACCGTCTGCATGGCGCGGCGGTGCAGGTTATCTGCACTTTCGATATACACGACATCCTTCGCCACATCCAGGTAGAACGAGCTCAAATCATTAGCGCAGTAATTGTTCAATGCGTGATAGATGCTCGAGAATTCGTAGGTTTCGTATGCTTTACGCACAGTTTCCACCATCTTCTGCAATTTCATCGCCATGTACTGATCCATTTCACGCATATCTTCAAATGCTACGCGGTGCTCTTGTTCATTAAAGTCAGCCAAGTTCCCGTGAAGGAATTTCAGCGTGTTGCGGATTTTGCGGTAAACTTCCGACACTTGCTTGAAGTTCTCGTCTGAAACCCGAACATCCGCTGTGTAATCAACAGAAGCAACCCAAAGTCGCAAAATATCTGCTCCCATTTGGTTCATTACTTTTGCAGGCACGATGACGTTTCCAAGTGATTTGCTCATCTTGCGGCCATTGCCGTCAAGCGTGAAGCCATGGCTTAAGATGCCTTTATAAGGTGCGATGCCATTGATGGCGACGCTTGTGGTGAGTGATGAGTTGAACCAACCGCGGTATTGGTCAGATCCTTCCAAATACAAATCAGCCGGATACTGAAGATCTTCACGTTCATCAAGAACGCTTTGGTGAGATGATCCGGAATCGAACCAAACATCCATGATGTCCATTTCTTTCGTGAACAAGCCGTTCGGGCTGCTTGGATGTGTGAATCCTGCCGGCAATAGTTCTGCAGCTGGACGCTCAAACCAAACATTCGACCCTTTTTCACGGAACAAATCAGCGATGTGCGCAATCGTTTCTTCCGTGATCACGGGATCGCCATTTTCGGCGTAGAACACAGGAATCGGAACGCCCCATACGCGCTGGCGCGAAATATTCCAATCGCCGCGGTCACGCAGCATATTGAACAGGCGCGTTTCGCCCCATGCCGGTGTAAATGACGTTTCTTTGATGGCTTTTAAGATTTGATCACGGAAAGCATCGATTGATACAAACCACTGAGCCGTGGCACGGTAGATGACCGGTTTTTTTGTCCGCCAGTCATGCGGATACGAGTGGGTGATGAAAGAAAGCTTCTCAAGAGCGCCTGCATTGTCGAGCGCTTCCGTGATTGATTTATTTGCTTTGTCATAGAACTCGCCTTCGAACCCAGGCGCTTCGTCTGTCATGACTCCGCGTTCATCGACCGGACAAAGAACATCTAAACCGTATTTCTTACCGATCAAGAAATCATCTTCCCCGTGGCCAGGAGCTGTATGGACGCAGCCTGTACCTGAGTCAGTGGTTACATGATCGCCAAGCATAACCAGTGAGGTCCGGTCATAAAGCGGGTGTTTCGCTAAGATATGTTCCATTTCGGCACCTTTCAATACCCGGACAACTTCGTAATCTGTCCAGCCCAATTCTTCCGCAACTTCCTTCAATAGTTCCTGCGCGATGATATAAAGAGAACCATTTACAGATACTTCTGCGTAGTCCAATTTGCCATGCACAGAAATCCCCAGGTTTGCCGGGATGGTCCATGGAGTTGTTGTCCAGATGACCAAGTTCGTGCCTTCTGCCAATACGCCTTTGCCGTCAGTGACAGGGAAAGATACGTAAATCGATGGAGATTTTTTATCATGGTATTCGATTTCTGCTTCCGCAAGTGATGATTCGCTTGACGGGGACCAGTAAACCGGTTTTAATCCTTTGTAGATATAGCCTTTATTGGCCATTTTGCCGAACACTTCGATTTGGCGTGCTTCATATGCCGGTTTTAACGTGACATAGGGATTTTCCCAATCGCCGCGAACGCCAATTCTTTTAAATTGTGAGCGCTGGTTGTCGATTTGCTGGTAAGCATATTCTTCGCATAGTTTGCGGAATTCTGCCAATGACATTTCTTTGCGGTTTACGCCTTTATTCGTCAAAGCCTGCTCAATCGGCAATCCGTGTGTATCCCAGCCCGGAACGTAAGGGGCATGGAAGCCCATCATGGAACGCGAACGGACAATCATGTCTTTTAATACTTTGTTCAGTGCGTGGCCCATATGCAAATCTCCGTTCGCATACGGAGGCCCGTCATGAAGAATAAAGAATGGGCGGCCTTTTGTCCGGTCCAATACTTTCTTGTAAATGTCCATCTCTTCCCACTTTTGTTGCATTTCCGGTTCCCGGTTCGGCAAATTGCCGCGCATCGGAAAATCTGTTTTTGGCATCAATAACGTATCTTTGTATTCCATTTCCATTCCTCCTGTAGGCATAATAAAAAGCCCCCATCCCTGGAAAGGGACGAGAAGCTTAGACTCGCGGTACCACCCTTGTTGCAGCTAGATAGCTGCCACTCGATCGCCGTAACGTGGCGTAGACGGAATTGGATACTGGCGTTCACCAATTCTGCTCAAGAGTGATTTTCATCCATGCCTTCGTGCCAGGCTTTCACTGTTCCTGGTTCGCTTTACCGTTCAGCATAGCTTACTGTCTCTATCAGCGCGTTTTTTTGTATGTCGTAATTATAGAAGCAGAAAGTCTCAGAGTCAAGAGTTCGACTCTTCTTTGTCCTTCTCAATCTTCTCGAGATTCTGTGTATCAATGTCGTATTCCAACAAGGTTTCCCAATCATCTGTTTCGATCAAATCCAACTGGGCTTCGACCAACATTTTAAAGCGATTTTTGAAAATGCGTGATTGTTTTTTCAGCTCTTCGATTTCTTGAGCGATGCGACGTGCTTTTGTCAATGATTCATTGACGATGCGGTCCGCATTTTTTTCTGCTTCTTTGATGATCAATTCTGCTTCTTTTTGGGAGTTGCGTCGAACTTCTTCTGAAGCTTCCTGAGCCACAAAAATCGATTTCTGCAATGTTGATTCGATTGTATTAAAATGTCCAACCCGTTCATCGGTTGTCCGCAACCGCTCTTCCAGAGTCGACTTGTCTTTCAGCAGAATTTCATAATCTCTCATAATTTGTTCCAGGAATTCATTTACTTCATCTTCCTGATATCCTCGGAATGCTCGGCTGAATTCTTTGTTATGTATATCTAACGGGGATAATGGCATTGAGTAAACCTCTCCTTAACTTGTCATCTTATCTTCCTATTATACAGTTCATGACTCGAAATTTCAGTATTATTTCGGATTTTTTAAAAGCCGCCTATTTTTTTGCTTCCAGGCGGCCGACTTGCAGCCGGACTTTGTCTTTTTTGGTGCGGCCCTCGATCATTATTAAGCGGACTCGTCCATAACCTCTCGAAGAAATCATATCCGATTCGTGCAGCTCGAACGATGGCTGTTCCTGTAAGGTCCAATTGACTTTCACTTTTCCGCCGTGAATCAGTGCAGACGCTTTTTGACGGGAAATATTATAAACCGAACTCATCACCGTATCCAATCGCATTGAACTGACTGTATACGACTCTTCTGTCCATTCTTCGCTCGTCTCAATCAAATCGCTGACTTCAGTCACTTCATTCAAATGAACTTTCACTTTCGCAGCACTGATGAAATTGCTTTGCAAATACGGACTGATTTCATTCATGACCGCAAGCTGGACACGTTCGTTGTCGATCCGGATATCTCCAAATTTACTGCGATCGAGTCCGAGCGACATTAATGACCCTAAAATATCAGGGTGGCGTAAATTGACGAACTTTGACGGGTATTTTAATTCGAAAACTGTCATATTGAAATCTTCCTGCTGAGGTTCAAAATAAGAAGGGTAGAGCAGCACCCGCTGTCTTTCAGCCTCTTTGAAAGCTCCCGAAGCCATCATTTTTACCTCACTTGACCCCATCACGGCCTCTACGATAAAACGCTGGCGAGGATCCAGAAAATCGGTCAATTTAGGTGAATAGCGGTCTTCCACTTCACGAAGCCATCCGGATGCCTGTTCAATAAACTGTTGTTCTTCTTTTCTAAAATGCTGAAATATCTCTTCCATGTAAATTCTCCTTCGCATTTAGTCCATTCTTCAAGAAAAAGACCTCACATAACGTGAGGTCAATTAAGAAGAAAATAATTAGCCAGGACAACAATTCCTTGGCTTGCTAATCTAAGCGTAAAAATTGCCACAATCGGAGAAATATCGATCATGCCGATTGGTGGAATAAAACGTCTGAATATATCCAAATAGGGATCCGTGATTTTGGAAATCATCTGGCCAAAGCTCGACTCTTTGATGCTTGGCACCCAGCTCATAAAGACACTGATAATGAGAATAAAGAAATAGATGTTAATAGCTGAAAGTAATAGCTCTACAAGAAATAGCATATTATTTTATGGCACCCCTCTTATTGTTGATCATCGTAATAATAATCTGAAATGGCGCCGTCCACTTCAACAGTGTCTGGTACGCATAAGAAGATGTCGGTTCCAATGCGTTGAATATCTCCGCCAAGGGCATAGACTGTTCCGCTTAAAAAATCAATAATCCGAAGACCTTGATCTTTTTCGATGCGTTGAAGATTAACAACCACAGCCTGCTTGCTTTTTAAGCTCTCTGCAATGTCCTGTGCTTCTGCATAAACTCTTGGCTCTGCCAAACTGACTTTTGAAGATTTTGAAGCACTCTGCAAACTGACTAAATTAGGCACAATGGTCTCCTCCACTTTCTGGCGCCGTTCTTTCGGTGCTTTTTTCGGCTCTTGTATTGCGGGGGCCGGTTTTTCATACCTAGGAGCTGGCTTTTGTTGAGGTGCAGGCTGTTCCCGCACTTGTTCTTCTTCATACTCATCTAAATAAAAGAAATTTTTGAATTTGTTTTTAACGCTCATTGTTTTGCCTCACTTTCCGAGCCGACTAACGCTGTTCCAATCCGGACAAAACTTGCCCCTTCTTGTGCAGCAATTAAGTAATCATTGGACATGCCCATGGAGCATTCTGTGCATGGTGCATGGTTCCATTGTTTTTCTGATACTTGGAGTTGGAGTAATTTTAATCCTTTGAAAGCTTCACGAATCTCAAGCTCGTCCGTTGTATTTGGTGCCATCGTCATTAATCCGACTACCTGAATTTTATCATAAGGTTTTAAGGATTCGATAAAGTCCAAAGTCTCACTAGGTGAAAGTCCACTTTTCGACTCTTCACCTGACACATTTACTTGCACAAAACATTTGATTTGACTGCTTGCCCGTTTTTGTATTTCTTTAGCTAAACTTAAACGGTCCAATGAGTGCAGGTAATCAATTTTATCAATGACATCTTTTACTTTTCTTGTTTGCAAATTGCCGATATAGTGCCATGACACATCTTCGACAATTGTTTCATGTTTTTGCGTCAAACCTTCGGGGCGATTTTCTCCCAAATGGTGAATTCCAGCTTGGATTGCTTCTTTCGTACGTTCTAAGCCTACTTGTTTAGTAACAGCAATAACCTGTATACCATCTCTCACGGCATTTAGCTGCTCAGTTATTTCTTCAAACACTGGTTTTATTGGTTTCATACATTCACAACTTTTCTATAGAAGTCCAGTCTATTGTAACAAGATTTGGCTAATTTATCAATCGAGCCCATTGCCTAAAAAAAACAGCTGCCAACCGGCAGCTGTTCGGATTAACGTCTTTTTTGACGATTGCGTAAGAACGTAGGAATATCTAATGCATCATCATTATTTTTTTCCTGTCTTTGCGGTTCCTGATTGTAATAAGGAGGCTGTTCTTCACGACGCTGCTCGTCGCGGCGTTGGTCTTCGCGGCGTGCATCACGGATTGAAGGTGCCGGTGACTGCTGTTGAATCGATTGAACTCGGCTTGAATTCAATCCAGATCCTCTAGGCGTTCTTGGCTGCAACTGCTCTTCATTAAAACCAGTAGCAATAACCGTCACGATAATTTCATCTTTTAGGTTATCGTTGATAACAGATCCGAAAATCATATTTACTTCTTCATCAGATGCTGAAGCTACGATGTCCGCTGCTTCCTGCACTTCATAAAGGCTAAGGTTTGAACCACCTGTGATATTCATTAAGACACCTTTAGCTCCATCAACGGAAACTTCAAGCAATGGACTGGAAACAGCTTTTTTAGCCGCTTCTGAAGCACGGTTTTCTCCTGAAGAAACTCCGATTCCCATCAATGCAGATCCTTTGTTGGACATAATTGTTTTAACATCGGCAAAATCCAAGTTAATCAATCCAGGTACGGCGATCAAATCAGAAATACCAGATACACCTTGGCGAAGCACGTTATCCGCTTCGCGGAATGCTTCAAGCATTGGCGTGTTTTTATCGACGATTTCAAGAAGACGGTCATTTGGAATGACAATCAATGTATCGACAGATTCTTTCATAGTTGAAATACCACCGATTGCCTGTGTAGAACGCTTGCGACCTTCAAAAGTAAATGGACGTGTTACAACGCCTACAGTTAATGCGCCAAGCTCTTTAGCTATTCCAGCAATAACAGGTGCTGCACCAGTACCAGTACCGCCGCCCATTCCAGCAGTGACGAAAACCATATCTGCTCCACGAAGAGCTTCTTCAATCTGCTCTTTGCTTTCTTCTGCCGCTTTTTTCCCTACATCAGGGTTAGCTCCGGCACCAAGTCCACGCGTAAGTTTTCCGCCAATTTGAAGGCGCACTTCCGCTTTAGATAAGTTTAAAGCTTGTGCATCTGTGTTTACAGCAATAAATTCTACACCCTGTACTCCGTGCTCTATCATTCGGTTAACAGCATTGTTACCGCCGCCGCCTACACCGATAACTTTTATTACGGCCAGTGCGTCAATATTTGTATCAAATTCTAACATTCTTTTTCCTCCTAAAATTGCTTAGCTTTTATTATGCAAGCTAGATACAATGTTGATTTTATTCAAAGAATCGATCAAACATCTTCTTGGCTTTAGTTACAACACCATCGGAATTTTGTTTTGGCTGCTTTTGTTTCTTAGGCTGCTGTACTTCCTGATGCTCAATTTTTGCAGTTCCAGAAACAGCTCCACCATTTCCAACGCGACCATAGAAAACGTCTTCCATGTACGCATATTGGATTAACCCAACAGCTGTCGTGTATTGCGGTTCACGTACTCCAATAAATTCTGGAGTGAACAAACGGACACGTGTCTGCAGAATGTTGCGGGCTAACTCCGGCAAGCCATCTAATTTAGCCATACCACCAGTTAAAACGACTCCTCCTGGCAGGTCTTGGACACCGAGGCGGTAAAATTCATCTAAAATCAGTTCGAAAAGTTCTTCCAGGCGAACCCCGATTATTTCAGATATGTATTTTTGGTTATACTGTTCGGTTGAATCCGATCCAATAACCGGAACTTCAAAGACGTCATCTTCTGAAGCATCTTCAAAAAATGCATGGCCATGTTCGAGTTTAATTTTTTCGGCTTGATCTGTCGGTGTCTTTAAAATGATGGACAAATCTTTTGTAACGTGGTCGCCTCCAACTGGAATAACAGAAGAAGCGGTCAAGTGGCCGTCTTGGAAGATGGCAATAGAAGTAGAACCTCCACCGATATCGATACATGCCGTTCCATGATTTTTCTCGTCTTCAGTTAATGCATAGCTTCCTGCAGCAAGCGGCTGGACATATATATCACGAATTTCAAGCCCTGCTCTTTCTACGCAACGCAAGACGTTGTGCAGAATGGTTTTTGAAGTTGTCACCATTGTACCATCCATTTCAAGGCGGATACCAATCATGCCTCGCGGATCTTTGATTTCACCCAAATGATCAACTACGTATTGTTCTGGAATAATGTTGACCAATTCCCGTTCAGGCGGAATTGACATCACTTGAGCCGCTTCCAATACACGATCCAAATCATCATCGGTAATTTCCCGATTTTCGCTGTTTACGGCAACAATTCCTTTGACGGGTTGAAGCACAGCTTTGTTTGCCGGAATTCCAAGAACGACTTCGTGGATTGATTTGCCAATCATGCGCTCTGCTTGATCGACAGCTTTCTTAATGGACTGCACCGTTGCATCTATGTCAACAATCGCACCTTTTTTTATCCCATTAGATTTTACATTCCCGACGCCAATTACATTAAGCGACTTGTTGGCCATTTCCCCGATTAAAACTTTAACGGATGACGAACCGATATCTAGACTTACGTATAATTCTGATTGACTCAATTCGTGGCACCTCCTTATTAAACTGCTGTACTTATATTCTATTGTAAATTATGCACCTTGTCTAAGAAAATCGCAAAACTTAGAAAAATTTCCTTTGATTGTTCAAATTGTTTCTCTAACTTCTTTCTTTTCGGTCCATTTTACTAAAATTATGCGGCGGATGACTGCAATGTTCTGAAACAAACGAACACCGAATGCAAAAATTGCGGCCAAGTACAAATCTACACCTAAATGGACGCCAAGAAAAGCAAGCCCCGCTGCCAAAATAATATTGAAGAAAAACCCGGAAACGAATACTTTGTCATCATATACTTGCTGCAAGTGAGCCCGTATTCCACCGAAAAGAGTATCGAGTGATGCCAGTACTGCAATTGATAAATAATTGGCATACTCAGGCGGAATTTGGATATCCGTAAGAAGTCCAAGCGATATTCCGAGAATCAAACCTAAAATTGACAGCCACATCGCTATTCCTCCTCTGACGCCTGTAAATAATTGGTGTTCACAACGTCATCGTATGCCTCGATCACCAGCTCGTTTGTCGGCTCTGAAATCGTCAAAGTTAAGTTGTCGATATAAAAGTCATCGAGAATACGAGACGCTAATAAATGATTATACAGCTTTTCCGTGTCTTCCATCGAATCAGAAACAATTTTTATTGAAAAAGGCGGCGTATTCACCGGCTTCGCATTCACAGTAGTTTGGCCGTTTATATCCCGAATCGCAGTTGTATTAATGACACGGTTGCCGTCAATGGAAATATAAAGCGCATTATTGCGGTTGATTTCATTGACGAGTCGAACTAGCAAGCTTGGTGAAATCCCTTCAATTTGCAATCCCATCGCAACCGCTTCCAAAGAAGGTTCGACAGAAATTTCAATTCCTGGACCCGTCGTTTCTGACAAACCTGCAGCACTTCTCAGTTCGACAGCAGTTTCCCGCAAAGCTTGTTCCGGACTGGCATCTGAAGCCGCTCCGTATTTCTCCAAGGTATCATCAAGTGATGCTATTTCAGACAAAAGTTGAGAGTGAAGTTGATTTTCTCTGGCCAATTCCTGCCTGATTTCCCATACATCCCGTGTATCGCGGAGATCGGGTTCATTGATTGTATTGTATTGGATCGCTGCCATCAAACCAATGATAAACATAATTGCCGTGAACCGGGTAAGAATCCTTTTCTTCACATGAATTCCCCCTTAATCATGATTCTGTCAGCAAGGCGGGCATCTTGATCAGCTGACCGTCATCCAAGGTCACAATAATATTATCATTGATCAATTGATCCATGATTCCACCTGTCAACTCCATTGAAGAAGTAAGCACGTCTGGCTCCCCAATCGCCTCAATGACAAACGGAGCTGGATATTGCATACCATCTACAGTAATAACCGGCCCCGTACAAACAATATACGAATTTCCATGGATTCGTTGGCCATTAATTGAGATGGCTTGGGCACCAGAGATATACAGTTCGTTGATCACTTGAAACACATGGCTTTCGTGAACAATATAATCATTAGGATTAACAGAATCAGGATTATAGCCGCCATCTTGCAGCGTCACTTTCAAACCATTTCCCTGAACGGGCACCAACCCTAAAAATCTTCGCAGCTCTTCTGCTTCGGCAGCGTATTCCGTATACCGATTTTCTCCATCAGCAAAAGATCGTTCGTATTCCTGAACTTCACTTTGTTTCTTCTGCAGCTCGGTTCGCAACTCTTTATTGCGTTCTTGTTGTTCAATTAATTCTTTTCGATTTTGTTCTTCCTCTTCGAAAAATGCGCCTCCAGTAAATTCTTCTGTCTCTTTGTTGGCACTGGATAAACTATAGGAATAGGCCATGATAAAGCCCAATACTAAAAAGACTAATGAAAACACAATGGATTTACTGAAACTTTTTCGGCTATTCTTCTTCGATTGCTTCATCTTCAGCACCTTCCTTTGCAAAACCATAAACATCTGCATAGGAACGGAAAAAGATACCGACTTCCATATCAATTACCCCTTGTTGGCCGTCTTCCAATTGGGCAATGACTGATGGGTAATAATTCATCTTTTCAGCTAAGGTACTTAAAATCCCACGAATTTCGTTTCCGTCATTCATGTACAAAGTGACGTAATCCGCATCTTCTTCTTCCGGATCCAGAATCACTTGTGAAATTAACTGAAGAACTTCAGAATCGATTTGGATTAATTGTTCAATCAGCTTTTCTCGTTTTTCTTCGTTTTCAAAATTTGAGTAAATAGCTCCATCAACATTGGTAACGGGTTGGTCCAGAGCCAGTCCATTCGACAGGACAACCTGATAGCTGTTGCCGCGATCCAGGTAGCCCATCTGAACATATTCCTTTAAGTGGATTTCCACGCCGGTCAACCAGTTCTTTTTGACCGATGCTTCTTCAATCCACTCCAGGTTTTCCAGTTGTTGCGAAATAGCTCCTGCATCAAAAGACCACATCGAGTCGCCGATGTTTAATCCACTTGCTGCCTGGTAGCTTTCCTGGTCAAAAAGGACAGCTCCTTCAATAGTGATGGTTTGAATTTCACTGTACCTCGACTGGCTGTATAAAAGTACGGCAAGCAAAGTAAGAAAAATGAACAGCAGCGCCACGAACTTGCGATTGGTTCTTTTTTGCCGGCGCTCTCGTAGCGTCGGGATGCGTTCTTCGATGTCAATCACTTTGTCCATAATTGCTGCTCCTTATCTTTTATTCGTTTGCTTCCGTCATTTGCTGAACTGCGGTAATAAAAGCATCTCCGCGAATTTCAAAACTTTCGTATTGATCCCAACTTGCACATGCAGGTGACAACAAAATGGTATCACCACTGCCTGACTGCTTGATGGCCTTTTCAACTGCGTCGTCCATTAGCCCCGCTTGTACAATTGTCGGCACGCCACAATCTTTCGCAAATGCTGTAAATCGCTGTGCCATTTCTCCAAAAGTAATCAAGGCTTTCACACGGTCCATATACGGACGAATTTCTTCCAGGGAATGTTGGCGATCTAATCCACCTGCCAACAAAATAATATTCTCAGGAAAAGCTTCAAGCGCACTCTTTGTAGCTAAAGCATTAGTTGCCTTTGAATCGTTATAGAATTTACGGCCTTCCCACTCCACAATAAATTGAGAGCGATGCTTAACACCTGTAAATGAAGTCAAAACACGGATGACAGTTTCTTTCGTTCCACCTAAGATCAAGGTCGCTGCTGTAGCGGAAAGAATGTTTTCTAGGTTGTGTTGACCACCTAATATAATTTGTGAACGTTCAATCAATTTCTCGCCCTGCCAGTAAACAAACTCATTGTCTGCACTAATGCTGGTAGCTGTCCGGCCTTTCAGTGTAAACGGCACAAGCTTGGCTTTGCAGCTTTTCGCATGTTCCACCAATAGTGGTTGATCTGCATTGTAAATAAAGTAGTCTTCTTCTGTCTGATTTTCAGTCAGCTTCATTTTGGAAGCGCGATAATCTTCAATGGTTCCGTGATAATCCAAATGAGCTTCGTATATGTTTGTAATGATCGCAATTTCAGGACGAAAATCCGCAGTTCCTTTTAGTTGGAATGATGACAATTCAGTCACGATAACATTTTTGGCTTTCGCTTTTTCCGCAACTCCACTTGCGACCGTTCCGATATTTCCAGCAATCAACGGACTTTTGTTGTCTTGGTTGAGCATGTGGAACAATAATGTCGTAGTAGTCGTTTTTCCGTTTGATCCCGTAATCCCGATAAATGGCGCTTCGCTGATCAAATAAGCGAGTTCAATTTCAGTCCATACCGGGATATTCTTTTCAATAGCCGATTCAATCAACACATTGCTATAGGGAATTCCCGGATTTTTAACAACCAGTTCAAAGCCTTCTTCCAGAAGATCTTCAGGGTGCCTGCCGCAAATCACGGTAACGCCCATATTCAGCAATTCCTGTGCCTCTGGATTTTCTTCAAAAGGCTTGGAATCATTTACCGTAACAAATGCTCCAAGTTTGTGAAGAATACGGGCAGCAGTAAAACCACTTTTCGCCAGCCCCAAAACCAGTATTTTCTTTTGATATAATTGTGGCGCCTCTTTCATTTACATTACCTCCAAAAAGACTGCGATTGCCGCACTAATAAGACCAACTGACCAAAAAACAAGGACTACCTTCCATTCTGACCAACCGCTCAATTCGAAATGATGATGAATCGGACTCATTTTAAAAATCCGTTTTTGGCGCAGCTTAAAGCTGCCCACTTGCAAAATAACAGAAGCCGTCTCGAGAACAAATACCAGTCCAATCAACAGCAGCAACAATTCTTGTTTCAATAAGATGGACACCATTGCAAGTGCCCCACCTAAAGCCAGTGAGCCCGTATCGCCCATAAAAACTTTGGCAGGGTATTTGTTGAAAATCAAAAATCCGAGCAGTCCGCCGGTAACAGAAAAAGTGAAAATGGCGATTCCAATTTCATCTTGGTAAATCGCCAACATACCAAATGCCGCAAAAGCGATAGATGCTGTTCCTGCTACCAAGCCGTCAAGCCCGTCCGTTAAATTGACTGCATTTGAAAAACCAACCAGCCAAAAGACAATAAAGAACACATAAAGCCATGACAATTCAAGTGAAACATCTGTAAACGGAATAGAAACGCCTGTTTCAAAATCAATGCTACTCAAAACGGCGAATGAAATGACCGCGATAACAATTTGAGCAATCAATTTTTGCAAGGAAGTCAATCCAAGGTTTCGCTTTACTACCACTTTGATAAAATCATCCAAAAAGCCGATCAATCCGTATCCGAAAAGAACCAATAACAATATGAGGACTTTTGCGGTCAACAGCTCGGCGTACCAAGCAACACCCAGTACAGTAACAATGATGGAAATTAAGAAAACCAGGCCGCCCATAGTAGGGGTGCCGGTTTTCTTCATATGTGATTGGGGTCCTTCTTCACGGATGCTTTGGCCAAACTTCATTCGTTTCAACAAAGGAATAAAGAGTGGCATTAGCACGACCGTTAGCAGTAAAGCAATTACAAGACCCATTATTAGATATACGTTCATTTAGAGAGCTCCTTTAAACACGAGATTACTCGGTTGTTTCTGTTTCTATTTCTATTTCTGTTTCTGTTTCTGTTTCTATTTCAAGTTCCAAATCCGTTTCTGCGCTGTCAGTATCAGGTTCAACGTCTTCTAAAGCTTCCTGATCAGCTTGCTGTTGTTCTTGTTCTTCAGCAGCTGCTTGCGCAGGATAATAAATCTCTGGGGGATGAAGTTCAATCACCACTGACTCATTATCCGCTATCACTTCGCCTTCTGCAACGCTTTGCGTCATCACATAGCCCTGTCCTGCAATTTCCAGTGTCAAACCACTCAATGATTGGTAAGCCAGCAGTTCGCGTTTGGACCACCCTGTAAAATCAGGAAGACTTGTTTTTCCAGCAGATTTAAGAATAACCCGTCCGCCATCAAGTATAGTATTGCCAGCCTCGGGATATTGAGCAGCCACTTCGTCCCCATCGCCTATCATAACAGCTGCGAGACCTAGCGCAGATAAAGCTTCAGCTGCATCCGCAGGCGTTTGGCCAGTATAATCTTCAACAGGCATCGTTGTTGCCTCAGCCATATTTTCCGGCTGGATGTTCATATGCTTTAATCCATTTTCCATGACAGAAGTAAAAATTTTTGAAACAGGTACGGATCCGTATTCATCAGCTGGCAGATTGGGCTGCTGTACACCAATATAAATCAACAGTTCTGGATCATCGGCGGGAGCCATTCCAAGGAACGAAAACAAGTAATTATTGCTGCCTTGGAGGTAACCGCCGCCTTCTTTTGGAATTTGAGCAGTACCTGTCTTGCCAGCCGTCGTATAGTCTTGTAAAGCAAATCCGCGGGCTGAACCAACTTCAGACGTGACAGTTGAAGCCAATATTTCTTTTACTTTATCTGCAGTCTCTGCAGATATAGGCTGTCCTGCTTCTTCAGGCTCACTTTTAACAGACACTTCTCCGGTGTCAGCATTTTTAATCTGGTCAATAACGTACGGCTTCATCATCACACCCTCATTTGCAATTGCAGAGGCAGCTTGGATCAGTTGAATTGGCGTTACCGTCGAACCTTGTCCATACGCTGTAGTTAATTTATTAATCGGGTATTGATTGAGAATGGTGCCCGATGCTTCTTGCGGCAAATCAATTCCAGTCTGTTCACCAAAACCAAAGGCATCAACATACGTCATGAATGTATCTGCACCTAGGCGTTCCAATAAATAGGCCATCGAGACATTGGATGATCGTTGAAAACCTTCTAGATAAGAAATCGTTCCCCAGCCTCGTCCACTGTTGTGGTCACCGATTGTACTGTCCAACAGCGAATATGTACCAGACTTGTACGTAGCATTAGGATCCCATTTGCCTTCTTCGACTGCTGCCGCCAATGTAAACATCTTCATTGGGGAACCCGGTTCAATTGTTAACTGAATGCTTTCGTTCAACCAATTTTCGGACAGGCCTTCACGTGTATTCGGATTGAATGTCGGTCGTTGTGACATTGCCAGAATTTCGCCTGTCTTTGGATCAGCAATAACGGCAATCATACGTGTCGGATCATATTCTTCTTGAACACTGGACATCGCATCTTCTAGAAAATTTTGCAAAGTTTTGTCCAATGTCAGCTGGACATCTGAGCCATCTACAGCCGGAGTGACTGCAGATTCGCTGTTTGGCAGCAAAAAGCCCCATTTATCTGTATCAAACTCTATTTTGCCATTTTGGCCAGTCAAAACATCGTTGTGTATAGATTCGAGTCCCATTCTGCCGGTCGTTCTCGTCTCGCCATCTTCTAACTCTTCTTTCATGGCATAGCCCACAAGGTGGGAAGCAAATACGCCATTAGGATAAAGCCGTTTTAAATCACGCACGAATAATAAACCCGGTATTTCTTCTTCTTGCATTTCCAGCATAAGCGTATGGCTGATTTCGCGTCCGGCAGAACCAAATTCCACTTGATACCGGTCATTTTCAATACCTGTCTGAAGTGTTTCCAAAATACTTTCTTCAGAAGCATCTAAATAACCCGATAGCTTAGCTGCTGTTTCTTCCACATCCACTACATGCCGCGGATCGCTTGCTTTTTGAGTAGCAGATTCATCAAGCACAGCAACCAGTTTATATGTCAGTGTATCCTCAGCGATCACTTCTCCGCTGCGATCAAGAATGCGTCCACGCTCGGCAGTCAATACTTCTTCCTGGCTGTATTTAGCCGCAGCTCTGGCAGCGAGTTCTTGTCCTTCCACTTCTCCCGTGGCTTGTATGGTCACAATTCTAGTCAATAAAAGGAAAAAGAGCCCTGCAAATAACAAAAACAGCAGAAAGGCTCCCCCTTGAAATCGAAACTTTTTTTTCATTGTCCAGGCACTACCTTTACATTTTGCTCATTTAATTTTAGGCCAAGTTCTTTTGCTTTTGACCAAATGCGCTCATATGAAGACAGTTCGCTCACCTGTACAGACAAGTCTGTATTTTGCTTCGTTATTTCATTGACTGATTGTTCAATTGTTTGAATTTCTTGAGTAGAAGCTTGAATCGTCGATTGATTCTGCAGAACCAATAACGCACATAAGATACAGACTGCTACGAAAGATAAATACAATATTTTTTCGCCCTTAGTAATTAAGCCTTTTTTTCTTGCCGGCTGCCGACTCGGATTTTGAGGAACGGCCGGCTGTTGGATGTAGGTTTCAGTTCTTGCATTCAACGCCATCTGAACACGTCCTTACTCGTTTATTTTTTCTGCAATCCGCAGCTTAGCGGATCTTGACCGGTTATTATGTGCCAGCTCTTCTTCTGAAGGCAGGATTGGTTTTCTTGTAATTAGTTTTAATATAGGCTCCATGCCATCCGGGATTACCGGTAAATTCGGAGGCAGTTCAGGAAGCGATGAAGATTCTTTGAATATTGCTTTGCAAAGCCGATCTTCAAGTGAATGGAAAGTGATGACACTAATTCTTCCACCGATTGCCAAAACATCGATTGCATCCTGCAAGGATGTCTCTGCCGCACCAAGTTCATCATTTACAGCGATTCGAATCGCTTGAAATACTCGCTTGGCCGGGTGGCCGCCTTTTCGGCGGGCAAAAGCAGGAATGCCATCTTTGATGCATTCAACCAGCTGCCCTGTCGTTTCAATGGGATGTTTTTCTCTTACCGCTTCGATTTTTCGAACGATTTGTTTCGAAAACTTTTCTTCGCCATAGCGGTAAAAAATTCGGACTAAATCTTCGAATGACCATTCATTCACGACATGATAGGCACTTAACTCAGCACTTTGGTCCATCCGCATATCCAGCGGTGCATCGTTATGATAGCTGAAACCGCGTTCAGGTGTGTCCAGTTGTGGAGAAGAAACACCCAAGTCGTATAAAATGCCATCGACTTTCCTTACTCCGTGAACTTCAAGTTCTTCTTTTAAAAATTTAAAGTTAGCATGGATAAACGTAATTCTATGTAAGTAATCTTGTAGTTTTTCTTTTGCATGAGCTATTGCCGTCGCGTCTTGGTCAAAACAATATAAATGACCTTCATCAGATAATTGCTGAACCAAATATTCACTGTGCCCTGCTCCGCCCAGCGTACAATCTACATATATGCCGTCAGGACGAATGTTCAGACCATCGACAGTTTCATGCAGTAAAACCGTGGTGTGATTGAACAATCCATTCCCCCCGTTCACTTCTAAAAGTCAAAATCAGATAAATTTTCCGCAATTTCATTAAAAGAATCTTCAGATGCTGCAAAATAGCTTTCCCATGAATCTTTAGCCCATATTTCAAAGCGGTTGGACACCCCTAAAATGACACATTCTTTTTCAAGTTTCGCATAAGAAATTAACGTCGTCGGTATATTGACGCGCCCCTGCTTATCAAGTTCCACTTCTGTGGCACCTGAGAAAAAGAAACGAGTGAAAGCACGAGCGTCTTTCTTAGTAACTGGAAGCTCTTTCAGTTTTTCTTCAATTTTCTGCCATTCTTCCATCGTGTAGCCAAACAAGCATTGATCCAGGCCTCGAGTAATGACAAAATGTTCACCCAGCAGTTCACGAAACTTAGCCGGAACAATTAACCGTCCCTTTGCATCAACGCTATGTTGATATTCGCCCATGAACATGCCCTTCACCCCACTTATTGTAATAAATGTACCACAATCCCCCACTTGTCACCACTTGTTTTTGAAATATTTCAAGTTTGTTGCAATAAAATATCTCAACAAGTTATTTTGACATAAAAAAAGCCTGCATATGCAGGCTTTTACCATTTATAACCAAATTATTTTGTGGTTTTTGTCATATTTCAAAGGCAGTCTTAAAAGATCTTTTACAAGGTCCGGACCATACTGATTCATGTAAATAAAAGGGCTGTAGATGCGTTCCTGGAAACCGCCGTTCGGCAGCAATTCATTTTCGATGGAATCGTAGTGCCCAAACTCGATGCTGTTTTGAAGCATCACTTCATCCTGCAACTTATTTTTCAGAAAACTTAGCTGTTTAACATGCAACTGGAGGTTTTTTTCAACAAGCGGTGAAAGCCCTTTGCTGATGGAAGAAAATTGCTGATGAATTTTCTCGTAAGCTGACTCTAACTGGTGCTGAATGCTGCCAATTAATGCCTCAGCTTCCTGTTCCCGAATTGACTCCATCAATTCATTTCTCAGCAACGTAACTCGATGTTCATTTACTATAGTTGAAAAATCCAAGTCGTATTTTTCCAGCAATCGTTGCGTTTGGCGGTTAACCAATGTCAGGCTAAGGCGCGGCATTACTACTGGAAGTTCCATCCCAACCAATTTAAATGCGTCTTTAAGCGCTGCCCAATAAGCAATTTCACCGGGACCTCCAACGAAGGCTAGGACGGGGAATACCATTTCCTGCATCATCGGCCGTGTCACCACATTGTTGCTAAGGAGTTCCGGATTTTTTTTGGCAATTTCGAGAAGTTGTTCTTTGGTATAACGGATAGCACCATTGTTGACCACAAAATCCGTGCCATTACGTTCCAACAGCAACCGTTCGCCTTTTATTGTGATGAACAGATTGGCTGCATTTCTTTCCGCACCAATTACCGCAGCGTAACCATCTTTTAACAGCAATTGTTCGGTTGAAACAACCGTTTCTGCAATGTCTTCTGCTCGTTCGATCATTTCCATAAAATAAGGAGATTCGTATTGGCGAAATTCTTTGTCTGCTGCGTCAATATACAGCAACCCTTCTTCCTCGAAAAAGTAATGAAGAAGCGAAGCGAAGAAATCAGTGTAGGACAGAGATTTTTCCAACAGGCCAAAAGCCAAATCGTGAATTTCTTTTGAATGTTCCGTTTCAGGCAAGCTCCGGAAATATTCTTCCAAGAAAGAGGCAATCTTGGCTTGGTTTAGCGTTGCCGAAGATGCTGCGTTTTTGCCATATTCGGTATGTGGGATGTTCAGTTTGTCCACCCGGCCATTTACTTCCCGGTAAAGATGGCTGATTTCAGCTAAATCGTGATCTTCACCGGCAATCCAAAAAACTGGAACAACTTTAGTATTCAGTTGCTCAGCGGCTTGCTTAGCCAAGATGATCACGGATATGGCTTTATGTACCGTATACAATGGACCTGTCAGCAATCCGGCCTGCTGACCTGTCACAACAACTGGTGCACCTTCTTCAAAACTTTTTAAATTGTCTTCCGCAGCATGGGACAATCCATGATTTTTCATATAGTTACGCAGTATGCCGGCCACTTGTGGACGGTTAACTGTGTGGTCTTGAAGTTTCAGCAAACGTTCTTCAAATGAAGCTGGCTCCGGGTCATATGAAAAATAGTTGTGGATGGCCGATTTGCCATTTATATAATCACTCATCAATTTACTGGCTGGTTCTACATATTGTTCCTCTAGCTTCATGAAAAAAAGTCCCCTTTTTACTTTACATTTAAAATCTACTATAGCAAACGCATCTCCCAATGAAAAAAAATACGCCTGCTAAATTGATTTAATAATCACAGTCACCAGTCCCACAAGCCAGACAAGGGCATAGACAGAGGACAATACCAAGAAGTATGTTCTCCATAGTTTACGGAAAAAAGGTATGATTTCAATTTCTTTGGCCGTTCTCCATTCAATAATTAATAAGACGATTGCCAATACAAGCGCGACAAAATAAATTACAGAGGAAACCGAATACCCCCATAAGATTTCTACTGATGCCGGTACGGAGAAAAACAGCAAAAATGTAGTAATATCAGATGCCACACCAAGCGTTTTTTTATTTTTGAGCTTTAATGAAATAAAGTAAACAATGATAAAAAGAAGAAAAGGAATATAAAGAAACACAGCTCCAATAGTTTGTAATAATGTCATTTTCCTACCTCGACTGTTTTTAAAAGATGATAGAAAGCTTTAAATAGGGGCAATTCAAGATTTGATCGGTTTAACACATATAACATCAATCCGTCTATTTCCATCGCATCGCCTGCCTGTCGATCTGCAAACATTGCAGACATTCTATCAGGCTCAGCTGCACAGAAAGAGGCAACCTTTTCGATTGGCTGCAATGACTCAATTTCTGGAAACGCCAAATACAATTCATTGTAAAGAGTTCGGAACAATTCATAAGCATGCGGGTTCGTGACCAATTCCCCATTCCGAATTCTCATCATGGCCGTTAAGGGATCAATCAAGCTCCCGAACAATAGCCTCTCGAAAAGCGGTTCTTCGATGTTATCTGCCCATAGACTTTTCCAAGCTGTTGTTTCCAGAAGCAGCTGGAATTCCTCGGCATTCCCTTTAACCAATCCTAAAGTCATATGTGGAGCACTAGTAAAGCTAATTTTGTTGCCGCTCAGTTTAACACAGTCTGTTTCCAGAATTGCAGCAGCAATATGGCGGTGAGCTAAGGTTCTCGCTTTTTCTAAAAATAACATGCCCTGCTGCAGAAAAATAATTTTGTTGCTGGGGCATCGAATCTTCAAAAGCCTTAAGATTGGCGGCATCTCTTCGTAATTCACCGTCAAAATAACATAAGCATCTGGAGAAATTTGTTCAATATCCGTATAGGCTTTCACGCGTTGGCGATTTTCGCCGTATATAATTCCTTGCTCGTTAATTAAGGCGGCTTGTCCTTCATGCTGTGCAACGATTTGCACTTCATGGCCCGCTTTTTTCAAAAGATAGGCTGGCAGCAATCCATTGGCGCCAGCTCCGATAATTGCATACTTCACGGAATCACTCCTTACAGTGCCACAATTTTTTCTTAAAAAAGAAGCCTGCCCATATTAGGCAGACTTCCAATAATAACTTTTATTATACAGGATAAATCGGATGTTTTCGATATGGCATTGGCAAATCTTTTGTTTCATAAAAAGAAAGACGCTGCGAAAGCACAGAACGCAATTGATGAGGTGCCACAATTTCATCAACAATCAATTCAGATGCCAAACGATAAATATCAATTTCTTCTTTGTACTCCTGGTGCTTTTGCTGCACATACTGAAGGCGTTCTTTCGGATCTTCGATCGCTTCAATTTTATTTGAATAAACTGCGTTCACTGCCGCCTCAGGGCCCATTACGGCGATTTGCGCTGTCGGCAGGGCAATACAGACATCCGGCTCGAATGCAGGGCCTGCCATTGCGTAGAGACCGGCTCCATAGGCCTTGCGGACGATAACCGAGATTTTAGGTACCGTTGCCGAACTCATGGCTGCAATAAATTTGGCTCCGTGGCGGATTATGCCGGCACGTTCAACTTTGGTTCCGATCATAAAGCCTGGAACGTCGGCCAAAAACAGCAACGGAATCGAAAAAGCATCGCAGAGATTGATGAATTTCGCGCCCTTATCAGCTGAGTCGCCAAACAGCACGCCGCCTTTGACTTTTGGCTGATTGGCCAGAATGCCGACTACTTGGCCATCGATACGGGCAATACCTGTAATCAATTCTCCAGCAAAAAGCTTTTTGATATCAAAGAAGCTGCCTTCATCGACCAATTGGTCGATCAGTTCATACATATCAAAAGGTGCATTTTGATTTTCTGGAATAATCGCTTCCAGTGAACGTCCGGCTTTCGCCGCTTTCGCCTCAATTTTTTCTGGCTTCATAGCAAAGTTGGATGGGAAATTCAGCAAATAGCGGCGTGCTTCTGAGATAGCTTCTTCTTCTGTAGCAACCAGCACATCACCAACACCGCTGACGGTACAATGCATGCGGGCTCCGCCCATTTCTTCCAATGTAACTTTTTCACCAATGACTTTTTCTGCCATGCGAGGTGAACCGAGGTACATCGAAGCATTGCCTTCCACCATGATGACAATGTCACAGAAAGCAGGAATATACGCTCCGCCTGCAGCAGATGGACCGAACAACAAGCAGACTTGCGGTACCATCCCTGACATTCTCACTTGATTGTGAAAAATCTTGCCGGCTCCTCGCCGATTTGGAAACATATCGAGCTGGTCAGTAATCCGGGCTCCAGCAGAATCAACCAAAAACAGCATCGGCACTTGCATTTTTTCAGCTGTTTCCTGGATGCGGATAATTTTTTCAACGGTGCGTGAACCCCATGACCCTGCTTTGACTGTTGAATCATTGGCCATTACACAAACCGTTTCGCCATTCACTTTGCCGATCGCCGTGACGACGCCATCAGCAGGAAGATCTTCTGCTTCAACATTGGCAAAGCGCCCATCTTCCGCGTAGTTTTCATCATCGAACAATAATTTCAAACGGTCACGGACAAACAATTTATTGCTTTCTTTCATTTTCTCGTGGTATTTTTGCTGCCCCCCAGCAAAAATTTTTGCGAGCTTTTGTTCCAAGCGATCATTGTACCCCGTTGTTTCAGTGGTTTTTGTCATTTCATCGTCCCCTTTGCTTGAAATCGATTATTCCCCGACAGTCAACAGCAGATCGCCTTCATTTACAAAACCGCCGACTTCCACATGTACTTTTTCCACTTTGCCGCCAAATTCAGCTTCTACTGGAATTTCCATTTTCATTGATTCAATTGTCAAAACAGCCTGTCCGGGTGTTACAGCTTCCCCTTCTGCTGCTAGTACATTCAATACAGTTCCTGCCATAGACGCTCTTAATTCTTTCATAATGTGTGTTCCTCCTTCGTTTTTTCCATCCACAGCGGCAATACCGCTGTGGCGTAATCACCTGATATAAATTCTTCTGATCTGATAAATTCTTTGAATAAGGGAATATTGGTTTTTACCCCTTCAATTATAGCCTTATTGAAAAACGTCTGTGACTTGGACAGTGCATCAACACGATCGGAACCGCATATAATAATTTTTGAAATCATCGGATCATAAAAAGGCGTCACTAAATTGCCTTCTTCGTAACCGGTCTCGATGCGCGCACCATCTCCCCAGCGAAGCTTTTCAAGTTTGCCAGGAGAAGGGAAAAAGGTTTTTGGATCTTCCGCATAAATGCGGTACTCAATCGCATGCCCTTTGGTCTCTATCGTCTCCTGAGCAGGCAATGCTCCTCCGCCAGCGACAATCAGCTGCCATTCCACCAAATCCAGCCCCGTCACTTCTTCTGTAACCGGATGCTCTACCTGCAGACGCGTGTTCATTTCCAGGAAATAAAATTCATTGTTTGGACTCACGATAAATTCCACCGTGCCGGCATTTGTATAGCCAACGGCTCTTCCGGCCTGCAATGCTGCTTCGCAAAGACGTTCGCGTACATCCTGCGGCAAGTTGGGTGAAGGCGATTCTTCAATTACTTTCTGGTTGCGGCGCTGAACCGAACAGTTTCGTTCATACAAATGAACCAAATTGCCTTGATGATCACCAAAAATTTGTACTTCAATGTGGCGAGCATCTGCGATAAATTTTTCCAAATAAACAATGTCGTCGCCAAAATAAGCTTTGGCCCGATTCTTAACAGAAGCAAACTGTTGAGTGAGCGCTTGCTCACTTTCACAGCGCACCATGCCGATGCCGCCACCGCCTGCACTCGCTTTCAGCATTAATGGATAGCCAATGGCTTCCGCCTCCTGTAAGGCTTCTTCAAGTGTCGCCACACCTTCTTCTGTTCCAGGAACTACAGGCACCCCTGCCTGGATCATCGTTCTTCGGGACTCAATTTTGTCTCCCATTTTTTCGATAATATCGCTCGAAGGTCCAATAAAGACCATTCCGGCATCTGTCACGCGTCGAGCAAAATCAGCATTCTCCGATAGCAAGCCATATCCGGGATGGATGGCGTCCACTTCGTGTTTTTTAGCTTCTTCAATAATTTTTTCAATTTGCAAGTAAGACTGTACGACCGGATTGGGACCGATCAGCACAGCTTCGGTTGCTTCATTGACGTAAGGCAGATCCCCATCTGCCTCGGAATGAATGGCAACCGTTTCGATTCCAAGACGCTCACATGTCCGAATAATTCGGCGTGCGATTTCGCCCCGGTTCGCAATCAGGATTTTTTTCATATTTGAAATACCCCCTATGTTTTCTCCCTTCTATAGCATATACGAATTTTGTAAGCGATTTCAACTATTCATTAAAATATTTCTTTTCAAAGTAAATTGAATAGCCGAATACTCTTGCCCTCATTGCTTTGGGCGCGGCTCACACCAAAAATTTGAAGCAACCAAAGTCTCTTCGCTCCGTACAGCCGAACGGGTTTCCGTACTGTTTGTTTCTGCTGCTCCAATAAAAAAGAAACCCCTCCGAAAAGGGATTTCATTTTTTGGATTTGTTAAGAAAATTGTCGACTGCATCGTGATGGGCATCTTTTTCCCATAGAATGGCGCATCTTCTGACTTCCTGTTCGACACGATCCTGTAAATTGGTTATGCGCCATTTGCGGATGGCCATTTCCTTGTAGGCGCGGTGAACATCCGGATGGATTTTTTTCATCGATTCAAAAAACACTTCAAGGTCCTGCTCATTATGGACGACGGCGGAAACCCAGCCCAACTCTTCCAGCTCATTTACGGTATACACTTTCGCTTCACTAAGCATTTTCAAAGCTCTGTCGTGCTGTAAAGTCTCCAAAAGATAAGTACCGCCCCCCCAACCGCTAGTGATGGCGAGGGTGCCTTGAATAAAGCCGCATTTCGCATGATCCCATACAAGCCTGTAATCGCACGCTGTAGCGATTTCACAACCACCGCCGACAGCAGCGCCATTGACTACCGCTACAACCGGTACAGGCAGTGTTTTGATTGAATACAGCACATCACTCATTCGTTTCAGCATTCCATAGGCTTGTTCTTCTGTCCGAAGCGCATGAAACACCGAAAGATCGCCTCCTGAACAAAAAGCTTGCTTGCCGGTTGCTGTAATAATAACCAACCGGATAGAAGGATCCTGTGCTTTGTGCACCAACTCTTCAAGCCCCTCCGTCACTTCACTGTTTACCGCGTTGCGGATATGGGGCCGGTTAATGGTAAATGTCATAATGCCATCCTTAAGATCAATCGAATAAGACAAGAAAATCCCTCTTTTCAACCGAATTACTGCAGACAGTGCAGTTCCGCTGCTTATTTATATCCAGAGAAAAAGGCTATCGAGAGCCATGGCCTCTCAATAGCCTTTCAGCAGCAAATACTGTTTTATTTGCTTGCTACTACTTCTTTACCTTTGTACGATCCACATGCTTTGCAGACGTGGTGAGCCAATTTACTTTCGCCACAGCTTGGGCAAATTACCATGCCCGGCACTGACAATTTAAAATGTGTACGGCGTTTTCTTTTAGCGGTTTTGGACGTTCTTCTAGCTGGTACAGCCATTGGTGACACCTCCTTACACTAATTCTATTCATCTGACTGATCAAAATACTTTGCTAAATCAGCAAGTCTTGGATCTGGTTTTGGTGGTGCCGCTTCTTTCTCGGCTTCGTACTCTTCGTCTGTTGAATACGACCAGTCATTTCCGCCTTTGATAACGGATTGATCGGCGTCTTCCTTAAACACCTGTATCGGTATCTGCAGCAAAACTAGTTCTTCCAGTATCGGCTGAAGATCAATGATCTCCGTCTCTACTGCGTGAACATCACTAAGCTTGTCTTCTCCGGCCTCTTCAGACCAATCAAAGACTTCGACCGAGTCGACATTAATCGGAAACTCAACATCCTCCCAAGTTCTGGCACAAGGCAGCGTGAGCATGCCTTCGAGATGGAGTTGGCACGTTAATTGTTGCGAACCAATTGTGCAATGTCCTGTAACATGTACAGGTGAAATTTCCCGAATATCGCTATTCCGTGATTTCACTGCATCCAAATGAACCATTTGGTCAATTGGCAGTCCGTCTCTGCGATGCTTTTGAAGCTGTTGAATCGCTATTTTCATAAGTAATCACCTCAAGACAACAAAGTTGATTATATAATGCACAGAAAAAGATGTCAAGAAAAAATCTTGTCACTCTATTTCAAACATCGGTATACTAGATTTAATTCTACCAAAGAGGTGAGCAGATTGAAAGCTGTAGGAATTATAGTTGAGTACAATCCATTCCACAATGGGCATCTTCACCACGCAAAACAGGCGCGGGATGAGTCCGGTGCAGATCTCGTCATTGCCGTTATGAGCGGACAGTTTCTGCAGCGCGGAGAACCAGCCTTTGCGGATAAATGGGCACGAACACAAATGGCATTGGATGCCGGAATTGACTTGGTAATTGAACTTCCTTATGTTTATGCGACGGCTCAAGCATCCGATTTTGCTAAAGGCGGAATTGCATTGCTCCATGCACTTGGCTGTTCTTCTTTCTGTTTTGGCAGTGAACAAGGATCAATTACACCTTTCCTGAACTCCCGCCAGCTATTGACCGAACAAGCAGCTGAATACCAGCACCTCATCCACGAGGCTGTCCAAACAGGCATCAGCTACCCGAAAGCTCTAAACACTGCTTACAAGGCTTTGACGGCTGATCGGGAAGGCTTTGCTGATTTGGCGCAGCCGAACAATATTTTAGGATTTCATTATTTGGAAGCCGCCCAACGCCTTGGTTCTGCAATGCAGCCGTTGACAATTCAACGAATTGGCGCCAATTACCATGACTCAATCCAAGCAGGGCTGCCGATTGCCAGCGCCACCGGAATTCGGGAAGCTTTTTTTAAAGGAGATTCTGTTGAACAGTTGTCGCCTTACATGCCACAAACGTCAATCGCAACATTGAAGCAAATTGAAAATGATTGTGGCACTTTCGGCAGCTGGGAAGCATTTTATGCGTTGCTGCGATTTACTATTTTACGGGATGGCCCAGAGCGGCTGAAACAGTATGCCGAAGTAACCGAAGGCATCGAGAATTTGATTTATCAGTCAGCAAAAACGGCAGACAGCTTTGAATCTTTCATCACGCTTGTCAAATCAAAACGCTTTACAAGAACCCGCATCCAGCGAATGCTGACACATATTTTTACAGGATTTACATGGCAAAGCCTGCGTTCATTCAAAGGTCCAGAATATATTAGGCTTCTTGGCATGTCTGACAAAGGAAGACTTTATTTAAAGCACATAAAAAAGAACATCGCGCTTCCCCTAGTGAGCCGCGCAGCTGATCTGGATGGCCCGATGGGGAAACTTGATATTCATGCCACTGCCATGTACTTGCAAGGTGTGGGTTGCATGGATTTGAAAAAAGAATTTGCCACCCCGCCGATTTACCGGGGCTGAAGCTCGTCTAAAAATGTCAATGCGTCTTCGATGGTATCTACTGGAACAATTTCCATCGCCGTACCGATTTTTTCCGCAGTTTCAACGGCAATTGCGTAATTGCTATCGCCGCCACCATCCACTGCTTCATTTGGCGCAAAGAAAATATCGATGTCTGCAGAATCGGCCGCCATGATTTTTTGGTCAATGCCCCCGATTCTTCCTACAGATCCATCGCTCTCCATCGTTCCGGTGCCGGCGATATTGTAGCCTTTTGTAATGTCTTCATCCACCAATTGATTGAGAATTTCGAGCGTGAACATCAAACCCGCTGACGGCCCGCCGATGGCATCAGAATCGATGTCTACTTCAGGTGTCGTTTCAATGCTTTTGTCTTCCACAAAAGAAATTCCTAATCCTATCCGATCAGGATCCGTCGGCAATGGTGCCAATTCAATGTCCGTGCTGATTTCGCGATCTTCGCGTTCATAAAGTACCTCTACTAATTGTCCAGCCTCTTTATCACTTAAATAATCAATAAGCTCCTGCATTTCGGTAAAATTATTGCCATCTACTGCCAAAACCCGATCGCCAGGCGACAAAATGCCGTCTGCGGCTCCACCCGGCGAAATATTTAGAACAAAGACGCCATTATTGTTAATTTCAAATGGCAGCTCCGCCTGTTCGAAAGCAATTTGCAAAGCATTGACTTGCGAATCCGACATGAGTTTCAACTGGCGCACATTGTATTCTTCGTCACTTTCATGAGGACTTCGGACCTGTTCCGGAGGCAAGATTTTATAACCGTCCTGAAATTGGGACCACACGTACAGCGCAGGCGTAGCTGTCAGCATCGAAACCGTCATCAAGCTGAGAGTCCCTGCATCATCCTCATCACCGCCCGCTACTTCAACCAGTGGCGATAGCTCATATGCACCGCCCGGTCTTGTAATATAAGCGTCTAATTGATAAGAGGACAGAAAAACTACAAGCGCCATAACAATGACGAAAATAACTAATCGTTTGTTTTTCATGCAGCTCTTCCTTTCTATGGATCAAATCGTCAGTTTATTGGATCTCCATAAGAAAAAGCCACGAAGTTCGTGACTTACTGAAATTTTAAATAAAGTGCTTTTTCAACAGCCTTGGGAACCAGGCCAGTAATATTGCCTTTGTATTTCGCAACTTCTTTAACAATGCTCGAGCTTAGGAATGAATACTGGTTATTTGAAACCATGAATAAAGTTTCAATGTCTTCGTTTAAAAAACGGTTCATCGAGGTAATCTGCATCTCGTATTCAAAATCACTGACTGCACGCAATCCACGGATAATGGCGTTCGCTTTTACTTCTACTGAATAATCTATCAGCAAACCGGAAAATGAATCCACTTGGACGTTTGGAATGGATTGTGTAACTTCCGCTATTAGCTGCATGCGTTCATCGACATTAAACAACGGATTTTTAGATGAATTATTCATGACCACTACTTTCACTTCATCGAAAATCTTTGATGCTCGCTTGATGATATCCAGGTGTCCCATCGTAATCGGGTCAAAACTCCCTGGAACTACGGCAATTTTAGTCAATGTGTTCTCCTTCTTCCCCCTGATAACGGTAAATTGAAATAATGGTGCTGCCGTAAAGCTCTTTTTTGTACCGCTCAAAATACTTGGTTCGATCTGGAAGCTCTACATTCCGTTCATGTTCACAGACTATAATGGCATCTTTTGTGACAATTTCCAATTCTCCTGCTTTGTCCATTAGGTCGTAGAGCTTCACCAAATGATACGGCGGATCCAAAAAAAGAAGCCTTGCCTGTATCCCATTTTTCTTAATTGCTTTAATTGCACGCTCCGCATCCGCCCGGTACACTTCTGCACGATCCGTCAAGCGTGTTTTTTCCAAATTCGCCTGAATCGTTTCGACGGCGCGTTTGTCTTTATCGGTAAAAATGACTTGATCAATTCCACGGCTTAGAGCTTCGATGCCCAACCCGCCGCTGCCTGCAAATAAATCCAAAGCGTAGCCGCCATCAAAAAAAGGGCCAATCATATTAAAAATGGATTCCTTTACTTTGTCTGTGGTCGGTCTGGTTGAATTGCCAGGTACCGCCTTTAACGGAATCCCTTTAACTGAGCCTGCTACTACACGCATATTATCGCCTCTAACTTAAATGATTTTCTTGATGCATTTTTAGTGCATAATGGTAAAATGAAGACTGGAAAGGACGTGACCCGATGATTCAACGTTTTATTGAACTTGGTGAAGGATACGGAGACATTTACGAACTCCGCGAACTCATCAACAGCAACCAGCAGCGCTTTATGCATGGATTCGTTTTTGTTTCCACAAACCCAAAGGGACAAGAGGTACTATCTATCGCAGCTGTATTTAAACCGGCATCTGAAGGTAATTTCATGCCAATTTATCTTTGCCGTGAAGGAATTCCACTTGATTCCAAACGTTTGGACATTTTTGAGCAGACCGTTTCAGAACTTGGCCATAGCCCAATCAAAATGAAAGTCAAACACTCATCTGTGTATGCAGATAGAAAATTCTACCATAGCCACTTGATCTCGGTATTAAGATTGAATCATTACATTCCGCCAATGCAATAATTAAAGACCGATTTTGTAATCGTACTCTTTTGCTTTATCAGGCTTGGCGTTTTCATATTCTGTTTTCAGCAATGGACGATAAGATTCGAGCACTTGTTTTACATATGGCAGTTTGTTTAATTTCGTTTTGGTCGTTTCAATGGCATCCTGATCCATATAGAGGACAACGTATTTCAATTTGCGGGAAATATAATGGACATGCCCAAACTTCCGCAGCGATTTAGCTTGTTTCAAATGATGCACATAGACAATGAGGCCTTGGCGATCATGCATAAGTATCCCTCTTTTCTTAGCTTCTAGAATACCATAGGAAAGAAAAAAGCCGCAACCGAATAAACTGACAGTACAGCATGCAATTCGCTATACTGTTTTTATTACAGAATTTCAGGGAGGTCACACAAGGTATGGGGAAAAAGACAAAAATCGGAATAGCAGCTGCTGCTGTCGGCGCGGCTGCCTGGGCAGGATCGAAAGCTTTGGCAACTCCACAGCTGCGTCCGGCTAAAGAAGTATTGAATTATGAACGCCCAATCGTTCTTGCACATCGTGGCGGCGCCAAATTGGCACCGGAAAATACTTGGGCTGCGTTTAACAAGTCCGCTGAACTGGGTGTACACGGTTTTGAAATTGACATCCGCATGACGAAAGACGAAGAAATTCTTGTTTTTCATGACGAATACATCGACCGGACTACAGATGGAGCCGGCAGAGTGGCAGATATGGGACTGGCTCAGTTGAAAGCCTTTGATCTCGGCTATCATTTTATCGACTTAGATGGCAAGCATTCATTCCGCGGCAAAAATGAACAGGTTGTACTGCTCCGTGAATTGATGGAGAAGTTCCCGCAGATGTATATCAATATTGATATTAAAGACGATCCAGAGACGTATGAAGGCAGCTTGGTCCCTTCCAAACTGTGGCGCTTGATTGACTCACTTGGAGTACAGGACCGGGTAGCTGTCACTTCGTTTTACGACGAACAAATCGATCGTTTCAATTTATATGCCCAAAATCGTGTGGCAATTGGCGCAGGCGAAAACGAAGTCCGTAAAGCCTTTGCATCGTTCAATAGCCAATTTGGCCATTTGTATCAGCCGCGTGCAGATGTATTTCAAATTCCCGTGAAGTCCTCCGTGTTTCGTTTGGACTCTCCCCGCTTTATCGCATTCTTGGGGAACTTAAACATCCCCGTGCATTATTGGGTCATTGACGAAGCAGATGCAATACGCACATTAATTGATTCAGGAGCAAAAGGCATTATCACCGACCGACCTGATCTTGCCGTCGCACTCATTTCAGAAATGGAAGAATAACGTATATAAAAAAAGTGCAACGCAAGCGTTGCACTTTTTTTATGGAGCTATTTAGAATTAACCGGTCAAGCTGAACAAGAACATCCGCCGCCTGTGCCGCAACTGCCGCCACAGGAAGAATCCGATGAGAAGAATGGATTGGAAGAAGGAATCTTTACTGCTTCCGATACCGATCGACCAAGGATAAAACTTACTTGGTCCATCAAATCCTGCAATTCATTTTCCATCAAACGCAGATTGGCTATTTTTTCGTTGAGGTCCAAGCGCCGTTTGTCCACACGGATTTGTTTCATCACCCGCGAGTATTCTGGATGGTATTTGCCAAACCGCTGAACTTCTTCATATTGGTCTTTTAATCTGGCGAAAGCATGGATCTCGTCCGCAAGTATTTTATCGTTATAGACAGAGGCATATGCTTCTCTGTAAAGATCAGCCTGCTCTGATTGTAGGATCATGTCACTTAGCTCGTCCGCAAAGTCAGTGATTTCAGCCCATTCATAGGTCATAATCATAGCATTTCCTCCTTTACGCTTTAATCATAGCAGATTTTTTTGTATTTCACTATAGACAAGAAAGGATTGGCAGCATGAGTCTTATAACTGATCAATTTGCACGTATTGTAAAAAACAGCAGTCCTGAAGATCTTGAGATGTTAACCGATTACTTAGCAAGTTTCGAGAAAAAGCAGCAAGGTGAATTCGCAACTTATTTAAGCGCTGCATTGAACATGACACGTGTCACCGACGACCGTTCTTCAATTGTCACTATACCGAATACCGCCTTTATCCACAATAATATTAATATCCCACATGGTGGAATTCTGGCAGTTCTTCTTGATACAGCAATGGGTACACTCGCCAACAGCAAATGCCAGCAAGGCTTTGGTGCGGTTACGACAAACTTGACGATTCATTACTTGACGGTAGCCGATGAAGACACTATTAACGCCGAAGCACGCATCATCCGCAGTGGCAGGCACACATTGGTGATCGAAGGAAACATTTTTCAGCAAGACGGCAAGCATATTGCAACCGCAACCGGATCTTTTTTTATCGTCCCCAAACAGAAAGAGCCTGCTATTGCTCTAAAGCAGTAACAGGTTCTTTCTCAAGAAAAATCTGGGTATAGTATTTGCCAAACACCCCGACTCCTGTTTGGTTGTATTCATCGCTAAGCAATGTGTTGCGATGGGAATCTGAATTGATCCAGCCATGTACCGTCTCCGCTGCGTCAAAATAGCGAGTGGCAGTATTAACAGCAGCCTGTTCGAAAACAATATCAGCCTGTTCCAAACGGCCATGAAGATCGGTGATTTCCATTTCTTCCGACAAGAAATTTTGTTTAGCCATGTCTTCACTGTTTTCTTCTGATACTCTATTTGCCAACGGGCTAACAATTAATGGCCTTGTTGAATGATGCAAGCGGTAAACATTTACTAAGTCAATAATTTGGTTGGCATTTCCTTCGTCTATTGATCGCTGCAGCGTTGAGGAGGGTGTCTGTTTCGGCAATAACTCACCAGAATACATCAGATCGTAAGGCTGGTGGCGAATTAACGTCTCTGCATCCATAAAGCGAACGGCCTCAAGAGCACGGTCTTCAGAATCAATATACAATTGCGCATAGACGCCATCAAATTTGACGAGAATCCGTTTGTCCATGTCTTCAGACGTAACATTAAAGGTATAAGTATTTTTTTCGTATTTAACTGTTACTTCATTTTCCAGGATCGTAAAGCGATAAACTTCATCGAGGTTTTGGCCAATCTTGTAGGGAGTTGCATCTACTGCAGTCCCTGCCGTATACACCTGAACCACTTTTCCATCTTTTACTCCTGTCATGATGAAATTAGAGTAGCTGGCGTTATAAACCCACCATTCGTAGCCATAAGCGGAAGGTTCTTTCCGCTCAGGTTCACCGTATTGTTCCAACCATGCATCACTTGATTCGCCGATAAAACTTGATATCCCTGTAGCAGGACGATCAACATCTAAGGTTTCATCTACGATATCTTCACTTGGCAAGGGATCTACCGTTTGTGGTGCTTCCAGTACTTCATTTTCATTTATTGATGGATCCAAATAAAACAAACCGATTAGAACTATCGATAGAAAAATCATAATGCGCAGCAAGTCTTTCAATCGAACAGCCCCTTTACTATTGTATCTACATTATTATAACAGCCGCCTCTACACTGACACAATCTAGCCATTGCAACAACTTAAATTATGATCTATTATTAAAGGAGTATGTAGTCTTTTTTGTTATAGAGGAGGAGAGATCCTATGTATTTTGAAAATACAGGACTTGAAAACATTCATGTAGATATCGAATTACTTGAAAGCATTATGAACAAACACGGTTTGACTAAAGAAGGTCAATGGGATTACGAGCGTGTTACTTACGACCGCAAATTCATCATTCGCGAAGGTACTTACTATTTGCGTGTATTCGCATATGCCACTAATGGCGATGTCGATTCCAACGATGCAACAATGCGTGTCATGAAGCCAGCACTTGGCAAACATTATTATCCGCATGGCATCGAGTACGGTGAAGATGAGGAGTTCCCAGAACACTTGATTAAAACGTGTATCGGACTATTGACTTCCATTAAGAAGGAAGTTCAAGGTTTCGAAATTAAGGTATAAAATTTCCGCAGTTCAGTAATTGAACTGCGGTTTTTTTAAACAATGATGGGCATTTCATATTTAAGGGGGCATTCTATCCGTGAAGTGGTTGACGAAAAAAACCGTAACAATCGCTGTGGTTCTAGCAGCTTTGATTTTAATTTCGATATACATATTACCAGTATCTATTCCGTTGATCATCGCCTTAATAACGGCTATTTTTTTGGAACCGCTTGTAAATTTTATACATAAAAGATTCAAATGGCACAGGAAATCAGCCGTTATATCCGTATTCATTCTGTTCTTGGTGGTTGTTTCCGGTTTGCTTTACTGGATTGTTACTCAATTAATCGGGCAAATTATTCAGTTTTCAAAAATGGTTCCGGAGTATATCAACTCCTTGACTGTCATGTGGGATGAGTTTCAGGGTTTCTTTTTTCGATCCACAGAAGATATGCCAGTCGAAGTGATATCTTCATTTGAAACTGAACTGGCAGGATTCATGGAAGGGATTCGTAATTGGATCTTAACGATTGTCAATTACGATACGGTATCCAACTTGTTGACAGGCATCCCTTCTTTCCTAGTTAGCTTTATCGTATTTCTCATTGCATTGTTTTTATTCATGCTTGATTTGCCTGATTTAAAAGTTATGCTATTCAATCGATTTAAAGATTCCACCGCTGAAAAAGTACGGTTTATGTTTGCACGTTTGAATAAAGTCATTTTTGGTTTTTTAAAAGCACAATTTCTTGTTAGTTGCATCATATTTGTCGTTTCTCTTATTGCTTTGGCATTCATTTCTCCTGAGTATGCCATCGTTATGTCGCTGTTGATATGGTTAATCGACTTTATTCCTATTTTAGGATCGATCATCGTCCTGACACCTTGGTTTATATACGAATTTATCACCGGGGATATTGTTCAAGGAACGCAGCTAGCTATTTTGGCACTCGTATTGCTAATTATTCGACGTACGGTCGAACCAAAAGTTATGGGGACACAAATCGGTTTGTCTCCACTGGCAACATTGGTCGCGATGTTTATTGGACTGCAATTGATCGGCTTTCTCGGTTTCTTCGTCGGTCCATTAATTGTAATTTTGTTCACTTCTGCTCGTGAAGCCGGCATGATAAAAGTTGATTTTAAAGTATAAAAAAAGGAACCTCATTGGGTTCCTTTTTTTATCCGCCTAAAATAGCTTTGAATACGGAAGTTGTGTGGCCACCTTCATAAAATACGTAAAGCAGCAAATAGACCATGACTCCCGTTATTGCAGTTGAAAACCAAACAACACTGGTAATCGGACCAATTTTGCGGTGCTTCGCTAATTGGTTTTTCCATCCCCAGTAAATAGTGATTAGTCCCATAATACCGCCAGTAGTTGCCAATATAATATGGAAAATCAAGAAAACTGTATAAAAGATCTTTAAGCTATCCGGGCCACCAAAAGCGGTATTCCCGACAAAAATAGTGCGTGACATGTAAATGATGAAGAAAGTCAGCGCCGCAGCACCAGCTCCAAGCATCACTTTCTTATGGGCTTCAATTTGACGGCGACGGATCAGGTTCCAGCCAATCGCTACCAAAATCGCGCTTAATACGATAAAAAAAGTACTAATAGTCGGCAATAGCGGCAAATTCATTTAAGTTATTCTCCTTTAGGTTTCATTAAGCGTTATGTCTGTGATAAGCCATGTCCTTGCGGTCTTGCAAAACTTTTGCAGTAATTTCATCCGCTTTGTCTGTTTCATTGCGAAGCCATTCATGGAATACAAGCCATAAGAATACGGTAAACACAAGTTCCTGTAGTACTTTCATCGTGATGCCACCGGTGCGCTGATCTTCGATCGCTGACATTGTAGAAAATAGCTCAGGACCCGAAAGATTTAATTGCGATAGGGTTCCAGCAGGGACACACAAGGCCATCGCCTGGAGCCACGCTTCCCCATCTGTATAGGTAGCATAGAAAGGAGTGCCGCTGAAGATGATCAATGCACATGCAGGAGTCATCAAAACGCTCAATCCGAACAAGTATGCCAATTTACTCAGGCCATGAAACTTATGCATGCCTTCGAGGTTATTAACAACCGGCCACCAGTAAAAAATAGCAGAGGTAAAGAGCACAATATTTACAGCACCGTGAATCCATGCATCCTGTTTAACAAAATCGAATACCATCGGAATATGGTAAAACGAAAAAATCATTCCAAACAAGATTAGCGCCAGCATGGGTCTCGTCAGAAAGTTAAACAAAGGTCTAATAACTGGAAGGGCAATAAATGCTCTCCAGATATAAGTAGGTATCCCCATGATCAATAACGGCGGAATTAGCAGCAGCAACAGCGCCATCTGAATCATATGCATTGTAAAGAGGATATGGCCGTATAGATCAACAGGTGAGCCTTTAATAATATAAAGTAGGACGATGCCTGATACAAAAAGCGCAGCTTCTCTTATGGTAAGCGGCTGATTTTCTTTAAACTTCCCGCGCCATTTGGTAGTCACTAAAAAATATAAAATCGTCACCAAAACGAGGACTGCTAAGTAAACGGGACTCCACAAAGCTTGAAACCCGAAGATACTGATTGGCATGTTATGGGACCTCCTTTTCCTCAAGTACCCTCATTATATAGCGGGTTGCAAACTATATCAATGAACGAACTATGAACAATGCGAAATCGCTCACTTAAGATAAAACTTATTTTAGCAAGGTTTTTTTAGCCCTACTCTAAGATTCTCCTGACTGACAAGTCATACAACACGACACTTTCTTTTCTACTAATACTAACCAGACAATCCTACATAAAAGCATAAAAACCCCTTACCTCGAAAAGGTAAGGGGTTTAAAAGAGCCTACCACCAAATAATTGTAACGAATGTAAGAACGGTGATAAAAGCAACAAACATGCCACTGAACATAAAGAACGCAATCATGCCGTGTCCTTTACCGCTCATATGCATGAAATAATACAGTTGAAGAATGACTTGAATACCCGCCAGCAAAAGAATGATTGGAACAATTAGATAAGTCGAAAATCCAGCTGCAACCATCGTAAAGGCAATCAATGTCAAAAAGATCATAATTGCGAAGGTTGCTAAATGTCCCCTCATTTCGTCTGCTCTCTTTTTCTTTACGTACTCAAATTCCGCCTGCGATCTAACATGAACATGTGTATCGTGTGCCATTATCCGATCACTCCCATCAAATAGACGACAGTAAAGATGAATACCCATACGACGTCAATAAAATGCCAGTATAGCGAAGCAAGGTAGAACTTCGGTGCGTTGTACATATTTAGTCCGCGTTTGGAGTTACGGATCATCAGTGCAATAAACCAGCTTAGACCAAATAATACGTGGGCCCCGTGCGTTCCAACTAAAACGTAAAATGCAGAACTAAAAGCACTATTTGTAAAACCAAATCCTAAGTGAACATAGTGGTTGAACTCATAAATTTCCAGTCCTAGGAATGTCGCCCCAAGAATGACAGTTATACCTAACCATGCCTGCATCGCTTTAAAGTTATGGTTTTTCATGTGATACATTGCATAAACGCTTGTCAGTGAAGATGTTAATAGAATCATTGTCATTGCAAAGACTAGTGGCAGTTCAAAAAGTCCAGCGGCAGAATACTCCATGCCGCTTGGTCCTTTGTCTTTTAATGCAAGATAAGTTGCGAAAAGCGAAGCAAACGTTACTGTCTCCGCAGCAAGAAGCAACCAGAAACCAATAAACTTATTTTTCCCTTCCAACGTAGCCGTTTCAGGATGATCCGGCCATGATTGAGGGGTATATTTTTGATTAATGTCCATCGGTTTTGCCTCCCTTCGCGTCTTCAAGCAATTCTGCTTTCGTAATATGGAATCCTAGATCGTCTTTCAATGAACGCAAGAGCATTGAGCCGAACAGGATCAACAGACCGATAACCAAGACTGCTAACGCCCATGGCTTATCGCCATCGAGGAAGTACAAAGCTCCGAATGAAGCAATGAACATCCCAAGCGACATCACGAAAGGAATGATCGAACCATTCGGCATGTGGATATCGCCCAGAGGTTCAGCGAAGATCATGCCTTTTTTGTTGCCTTCCATTTTTTCGATCCAGTACGTATCAAGACCGCGAACTAATGGAGTTTGTGCAAAATTATAGAATGGCGGTGGAGATGGAATCGCCCATTCCAACGTACGGCCATCGCCCCATGGATCGTTGCCGACACGCTCATTTTTAATCGTTGTCATTACTACGTTAACTAGCATAATGATGACTCCGATTGCCATAAACGCAGCACCTGCTGAACTGATGGCATTAAACAAATCCCAGCCCTGGTCTGCTCCGAACGTGTAAACACGGCGCGGCATACCCATCAAGCCTAAGAAATGCTGGATAAAGAATGTTAAATGGAATCCGATAAAGAAGAACCAGAACGTCCATTTCCCAAGTTTTTCACTAAGCATTGTTCCAAACATTTTTGGCCAGTATAAATGTGTACCTGCTAGAATCGCCAATACAACACCGCCGACAATAACATAGTGGAAGTGAGCTACGATAAAGTAAGAATCATGCAATTGATAATCCAATGGCGCGATTGCTTGCATAACTCCTGTAACTCCGCCTGCTACGAATGAAGGAATAAACGCTACAGCATAAATCATTGGGACTGTGAAGGAAATGTTTCCTCCCCAAATGGTTAACAACCAGTTAAAGATTTTAATACCGGTTGGGACAGCGATGATCATAGTTGCTAAGGCAAACACAGCGTTAGCCGTTGGCCCTAAGCCGACTGTAAACATATGGTGAGCCCAAACCATGAACCCGTAAAAACCGATTAGGATGGTGGCAAAAACAAGTGCCGTGTATCCAAACAAGCGTTTACGTGAAAAGATTGCAAAGATTTCAGAGAAAATACCGAAAGCCGGCAAAATAAGAATGTAAACTTCAGGGTGACCAAAAATCCAGAATAAATGCTCCCAAATAATTGTGTTACCACCCATATCAACTGCGAAAAAGTTAGCACCGAACAAACGGTCAAAAATCATGAAGAAAAGTCCGACTGTAAGTGGTGGAAATGCCAACAATATTAAAGCAGAAGCAACAAAAGTTGTCCACGTGAACAATGGCATTCTCATATACGTCATACCAGGAGCACGCATGTTGATAATGGTTACCAGGAAGTTAATTCCTGCAATCAATGTACCAAAACCAGATATCGTCAATCCCAGTGTATAAAAATCAATTCCGTGCCCTTCTGATGCCAGCGCCAACGAAGCATAGTTCGTCCAACCTGCATCCGGTGCGCCTCCCATGAACCAAGAAAGGTTCAAGAAAATTCCACCAAAGAAAAACAACCAGAAACCAAGTGAGTTTAAGAATGGGAAAGCTACGTCACGCGCACCGATTTGCAAAGGCATAATCGCGTTCATGAAAGCCAGCAATATTGGCATCGACGCCAAGAAAATCATGGTAGTACCGTGCATTGTTATAATTTCGTTATATAGTCCGGCACTCAGGAAATCATTTCCAGCTTTCGCCAACTGAATACGGATCAACATCGCTTCTACGCCACCAACCAGGAAGAAGAAACCACCTGAGATGAGATAAAGGATCGCGATTTTTTTATGGTCGACCGTTGTCATGAAGTCCCAAATAGTAGCGCCGAAGCCCTTTTTTTGAGCGATAGAACTCACACTGTATACCTCCCTTTTTATGCTTTTTTTCTACTCTTCAACTGATAAGCCCATTAAATAGGCTGCAAGAGCATCGAGTTCTTGATCTGACAGGTCTTCACCATTATTCAATGATGCTGCATCTGGCATTAAGTTGCCAGGTTTGTATTCTTGTGGATTTTGAATCCAGTTTTTAAGGTTTTCTTCATTGTGTTCTAAGTACCCTGCAACGCGGTTGCGGTCACCGAATGTCGCTACATTTGGTCCTTGCATAATATTGCCTTCACCAACGCCAGAAGTAGCGTGGCAAGCGATACAGCCTAAACCATCGGCTCCAAACAGTTCTTCACCTTGCAATGCAAGGTCGCCTTCAGCTGCTGCTGGCTGCTCTTCTTGCATAGCAGCTACCCATTGGTCAAACTCTTCGCGATCCACAGATTTCACTTTAAAATCCATTAATGCGTGAGATGGTCCGCAAAGCTCCGCACATTTGCCATAGAATACACCATCTTCAAGTTCTGATGATTCTTGGTCGAAGGTTAAGTAGAAAGTGTTTACGTTTTCAGGATTGACGTCCAATTTACCGCCAACTGATGGAATCCAAAACGAGTGCTTGATGTCCGCTGAAATCAAGTTAAAGTAAACACGCTCGTCGGTTGGTACAACCAATTCTTGTGCAGTTACAATCCCTTGTTCAGGATACTCAAACTCCCACCAATATAACTTTCCGGTAACATTGACTGTTAGATGAGTTGAAGTGCCATCTTCTGCCTGAACGTCCATTGTAGAGACGTCAGCCAAATCGAATGTTGAATAAACTGTTGGAACAGCAAGAATCAGTAGGAGAACAATCGGAACTGCTGTCCACAAAAACTCTAATCTTGCACTTCCTTCAACTTGTTCAGGAATCATGTCTTCCCCCATTTTAGAACGGCGGAACTTAACGATTGCTAAAACGAAAATGATCGATACAACAATAATTACGAATAGCATAACAACAGACGATAAAATCAATAAGTTAAACTGATCTTGCGCAACTTCGCCCGCAGGTATCAAGGTCGAAATTTCTTCGCGCCCACATCCCGCAAGAACAACTAGCAATGTAGTCATCAATGCGAAAAGCCGCCATTTTTTTATTCCCTTCATCATAGCTTTTCATACCCCTCTCATTTAAATAATTACGTTGTCGAAATGGCCGTTTAGATGAAGACAGCAAAAATAATCATTGAAACAAATAAGATGGTCATATAGTTCAATGAATAAATAAACATTGTCTTCGCCCATTTCAAGTCATCAGCAACTTTAAATCCACGAATGGCCAATACCAGCCAACCGATATTCAAAAGTGTCGCCAAGATGATGAAGCCCGTCCCAAGTTCCATTAATAGGAATGGCAGAGGGAAAAGCATTACAACCCATGCAAGCATCGATTTTTTTGTTCGATGGAATCCTTTAACTACCGGTAGCATGGGAATATTCGCTGCCCGATATTCTTCTGTTCTTTTCATAGCCAACGCATAAAAATGTGGTGGCTGCCATATGAACATAATTAGAAATAGCGCCCAAGCGCCCATGCCGAGAGTCGGTTCCACTGCAGCCCACCCGATAAGCGGTGGAATGGCACCAGAAATGCTCCCTACAATTGTATTGCTGACATGACGTCTTTTTGACCACATGGAATATAAGACTACATAAGCTAAAACTCCGGCTATTCCCAGTACACCAGCTGATACAGAAGCGGAAAACAAAAACAATTCGCCTATAACGATGAAAGAAATAGCTAGGGCCAATACAGCAGACGGCTTGAATCTTCCAGTCACTGTCGGACGTGCTTTCTTACTTTCCATCAAAGGGTCTATATCTGTATCGATGTAGTTATTCATGGCTGCAGAACCTGCGATGATCAGTGCTGAACCGACGATAGTATAGACAAGAATATCCAGTTCGTTCAGAAAATGTCTGTCGGAAAACTGAAATGCCAACCACAAACCTGTAAAGACAGTAATCAAATTAGAATTTACAATTCCAATTTTTATAAGTGCCAAAAAGTCTTTCAGGAATGTTGTCGCTTCCGGCGCTTCATGAGTATCTGCAGACATTGCCCGGCCGTTTGACATGTAAGTCCCTCCTTTCAAAGATGTAAGCATATTCCGCTAACCATAACTATATCTAAATTCCAGTTGTTTTTCTACATATAACTGAAATTTCCTGATAAAAGAGATGATATACACGTAATTGGTCTCACTAATATCCATCTCTAATCATACATCAACAATCACGTTATTTTAAGATAGAAAAATAATAGTTTTTGAACAGTTTGTGAAGCTCCATTTATTATGTCCAAATCTTGAAAGTTTACACTATTGCTGATTTCTCGTTGTATTTTAAAGAAACATTCGCTATTATCGAGTATGCAGGCAGATGAACGTTGAAAAGTTTTCTATAAAAAAAGTAGGTGGAGTTTTGAAGCAAAATAGATATATTAAATGGTTCGCTGTGGCAGCTACGGTAGGTATGTTATTTATTCTACTTGGCGGTGCTCTCGTTACAAAAACTGACAGTGGATTGGGTTGTGGCCGAAATTGGCCAGACTGCAATGGCAAACTGATTCCGGATAATATTACGCCTGAAGTATTAATTGAGTTTTCTCATCGCCTCGTTACTGGAGTAGTTGGCATTTTGATTGTCATCTTGGCAGTCTGGGCATGGAGAAAATTTGGACATGTTCGGGAAACGAAATTTTTGGCTGTTATGGCTGTTTTTTTCTTGGTATTGCAAGCATTGATTGGAGCAGCACAAGTACTTTGGGGACAAGGTGATTTTATCCTGGCGCTGCATTTCGGGATTTCCCTGTTATCGTTCGCTTCCATCTTGCTGCTGACGCTGCTCGTTTTTGAAGTAGATCGGAAGTTTGATGCCGATCGCTTACAGATTGGAAAAAAACTGCGTTTCCATACGCTTGGTGTTACCCTCTACTCCTATATTGTGGTTTATTCTGGTGCGTTGGTTCGCCACACAGAATCCAGCCTGATTTGCTCAGATTGGCCGCTGTGTCGGAATGATGATTTTGCGTTGCCAGGCAATATGTACGAATGGGTTCAAATGGGCCACCGCGCTGCTGCCGGCTTGATTGTCATTTGGCTTGGCTACATTGCGTGGCACGCATTCAAAGAGTACAAGAATCAGCGTGTGATTTACTGGGGTTGGATTATTGCCTTTGGCATCGTGCTGTTGCAGGCAACAACGGGAATGCTCGTCGTTCTGACAAAATTAAATTTGTTTGTCGCACTTCTTCATTCGCTGTTGATTTCTATGCTTTTTGGCTTACTGTGTTATATGGTGCTGCTCGTTTCGCGCAGCCGAATTAAAAAATCTTCATAAAAAAATGGCTGGCGCAAATGCGCCAGCCATTTTTTATTTTTTCTCCATTTCAATCAAAAGATCTCCTGTAGAAATGCCATCTGCGGCAACTACGTGGATGTCTTGAATCGTTCCGTCAAACGGAGCCTGAACCGTAGTTTCCATCTTCATGGCTTCGGTCACCAGCAAGTGGTCTCCACGTCTCACTTTAGCCCCTTTTTCCGTTAGCACTTTTAACACAGTGCCCGGCATGGTCGCTGCAATATGGCTTTCATTTGTCGGATTTGCTTTTGGCTTGGCAGAACTATCTGCTTCTACCATCATATCCTGAATGCTGACCTCGCGAGGCTGGCCATTCAATTCAAAATAAATAATCCGCGTTCCATCTTTTTGCGGTTCGCCAATCGACACCAACTTAATCATCAATGTCTTGCCTTTTTCAATTTCCACTTCGATTTCTTCACCTAATCTCATCCCGTATAAGAACGTCAAGGTGTCGAGAACCGATACTTTGCCAAATTGGACATTGGTTGCTGTATATTCTTCAAATACTTTTGGATAAAGCGCATATGCCAATATCTCATGGCTTGTTACAGGGCGCTCCAACTTATCATACAAAGTTCGCTGGATGTCATCGAAATCTGCAGGTTCCAAAAGTTCACCTGGCCGCACTGTGATCGGCTCGCGTTCTTTTAGAACAACTTTTTGCAGTTCTTTCGGGAATCCGCCATGCGGCTGACCGATGTAGCCTTCAAAAAACTCAATGACTGATTCCGGGAAGTCGATTGATTTTCCACGGGAAATCACGGTTTCTTCATCCAATTCGTTTTGCACCATGAACAAAGCCATGTCCCCTACAATTTTCGAGGAAGGCGTCACTTTGACAACGTCTCCAAACAGCATGTTGACACGTGAATACATTGCTTTGACTTCTTCCCAGCGCATGCCCAACCCTACTGCTTTTGCCTGCTGCTGAAGATTGCTGTATTGGCCGCCCGGCATTTCATGTACGTAAACTTCTGAATGCGGACTGTTCATGCCGCTTTCAAAATCCACATAGTGTTTGCGGACATCTTCCCAGTAATGAGACAGTTTTTCGAGCCCCTCAATGTTTGCTCGTACTTCACGCCCACTGCCGCTCGCTGCGTAATAAAGCGAATTCGCGCTTGGTTGCGATGTCAGACCTGCCATCGATCCAAGTGCCGTATCCACAATGTCCACTCCAGCTTCGATTGCTTTTGAATAAAGATAGATGCCATTGCCGCTCGTGTCGTGAGTGTGCAAGTGGATTGGCAGCGAAACCGTATCCTTTAACTCGGATACTAAGCGATATGCCGCTTCTGGTTTCAACAAGCCGGCCATATCTTTGATTGCCAGAATATGTGCACCCGCTGCTTCCAATTCTTTCGCCATTTCTTTGTAATACTGAACTGTATATTTGTCCCGGCTTGGGTCTAAAATATCCCCTGTGTAACAAATCGCTGCTTCTGCAATTTTGCCGGATTGGCGGACTTCATCAATTGCCACTTCCATTCCTTTGATCCAGTTTAAGCTGTCAAAGATACGGAACACGTCAATTCCTGCATCTCCAGATTTCCGCACAAATTCACGAATAACATTATCCGGATAATTTTTATACCCGACAGCATTCGCACCGCGGAACAGCATTTGGAACAAGACATTTGGAATTTCCTGGCGAAGCTTGATCAAGCGTTCCCAAGGATCTTCTTTCAGGAACCTGTAGGATACGTCAAAAGTGGCGCCTCCCCACATTTCCAATGAAAACAAATCGCTTTGCAGATGTGCCGTTTCTTTAGCAATTTCATACAAATCATGCGAACGCACGCGTGTAGCCAGAAGCGATTGGTGGGCATCACGGAAAGTTGTGTCCGTCAAAAGGACGTCTTTTTGCTCATGGATCCATTTCGTTAAACCTTCAGCACCTTGCTGATCAAATATTTGCTTTGTGCCGTTTTGTATCGGCGCCAGTAAATCTATCTCCGGTTTGCGTGGAGCTCCGAAAATTGGTTTCTTTTTCTTTTCGATACCTGGAAAGCCATTGACCGTCACATTGCCGATATAACTCAGCAATTTAGTTCCGCGGTCTTGGCGTACTGGGAAAATGAACAGCTCCGGAGTCGTATCAATAAAGCTGGTATCAAAATCACCTTTAATGAATTTTTTGTGTTTTACTACATTTTCCAGGAAAGGGATATTCGTTTTGATTCCACGAATCCTGAATTCCTGCAAATTGCGGTCCATTTTGGCAGCTGCTTCTTTGAATGTCACTGCCCAGGTCGACACTTTCACCAATAGGGAATCGTAATACGGTGAAATGACCGCGCCTTGGAATCCGTTTCCGGCATCGAGGCGCACTCCAAATCCACCGCCTGAACGGTAAACCATTAGTTTGCCAGCATCCGGCATAAAATCATTCAACGGATCTTCTGTTGTTACACGTGATTGAATGGCATATCCGAACAATGGAATTTTATCCTGCTGTGGGATGCCTATTTCTTCACTGTGAATCATATGCCCTCTGGCAATGTGGATTTGTGCGTGAACAATATCGATCCCGGTAATCATTTCCGTTATCGTATGTTCCACTTGAATGCGCGGATTTACTTCAATAAAATAAAACTCGTCATTGGCAACAAGAAATTCTACTGTGCCCGCATTTATGTAGTTAATGTTTTTCATCAGCTTGACTGCAGCATCACAAATTTCGTTGCGCAGTTCGTTGCTGATTGAATTGGAAGGTGCAATTTCCACAACTTTTTGATGACGGCGTTGTATGGAACAATCTCTTTCATACAAATGAATGACATTACCTTCTGAATCGCCAAGAATTTGAACTTCGATATGCTTAGGTTTTTCGACAAATTTCTCAACGTACATTTCGTCAGAACCAAAAGCGGCTTTTGCCTCGGACTTTGCACGTTCATATGACGATGCTAATTCTTCCTGTGTTCTGACGATCCGCATTCCGCGGCCGCCGCCTCCAAGAGACGCTTTAACCATTAAGGGGAATCCAGCTTTTTCACTGAAAGCTTGGACTTCTTCCAAGGACTCAACAGGTCCATCTGTACCCGGAATAACTGGAATGCCCGCAGCAATTGCTTGTGAACGTGCTTTTACTTTGTCACCAAACATGTCCAAGTGCTTCGAAGTTGGGCCGATAAAGACAATGCCTTCTTCTTCGCAGCGTCTTGCAAAATGAACATTTTCGGATAAAAATCCGTAACCTGGATGAATAGCATCCACATTGGAGTCTTTCGCGATGCGTATGATATCCTCAATATCCAGATAAGCATCAATTGGTTTTTTTCCTTTGCCTACTAAATAGGATTCGTCCGCTTTATAGCGGTGGTATGAACCACTGTCTTCCTGTGAGTAAATCGCAACTGTTTGAATTTTCAGTTCTGTGCAAGCGCGGAAAACCCGAATAGCGATTTCCCCGCGGTTTGCCACCAATATTTTGTTGATCTCCTTCACACCGCAGCACACCCTTTACTTTTTCGTTTTTTCGTATTTATTGAACATGGAAACATTCATCAATACTCCCATAGCTAAAGATAACAAAATTACAGACGTTCCGCCATAGCTGATAAACGGAAGTGTTACACCCGTCAATGGAATAATGCCGGTCAAACCACCTAAATTCACAAAAGACTGGATACCAATCATGCTGGCAACTCCGGCTGCGAGCATTCTAGCTAATGGATCGTGAGTGGTCATCGCAATCCAAAGACCCCGCAGCACGACAAACCCTAAACCGCCCAGTACAAATACGACTCCCAACACACCAAGCTCTTCCGCAATGACCGACATGATGAAATCGGTATGAGGTTCGGGCAAATAACCTAATTTTTGAATTGATTGTCCCAGACCAAGTCCACCTAATCCGCCGGATCCAATAGCTAGGTACCCATTGACAATTTGGAAGCCGAAACCGAGCTCATCTGAAAACGGATTGAAAAAGGCATCCAGGCGCCCTAAACGTTTTTCAGTAAAAATCATATCTCCTGCAAAAATAACAAAAGGTACAATGATGATGGATGCTGCTGCGATAAAGACGCCGGCAAGCCGCAGAAAAGGTTTGAGGCGGACGCCGCTTGCAGACATGACGGACAGGCCAACAGCTCCGATAATCAGCATCGAGCCCAAATCCGGCTCCAAGAATACGGAAAACAGCACAAGAGTCAAAATAATGACCGGGGGAATAATGGATTCGTTTAATTTGTTAATGGTGCCGTTATTGTATTTGTTTGAAAATACACCTGCTAAATAGAGGATAATGCCTACTTTCGCTACTTCAGAAGGCTGGATGTTGGCAAAACCGAGACTAATCCAGCTTCTTGCGCCCCCAGCTGCGAACCCAACAAAGTGGACAGCAATCAAGCCGGCAAAAACGACGGTTAAAATCGTCATCATCATCCACCGTTTTTTAAAATGCTTGTATGGGAAAACGGCTGCAATTGCGAAGACCGGAAACGCGATCGCCAAGTTTATCAATTGCTGTATGTAAAAACGGTCGGGCTCTGAGCCATAATAATTGACCGACCACGCCATGCTTGAACTGTAAATCATGATTAAGCCGAATATTGTTAAAGCCAAATAAGTAAATAATAATGGATAGTCAAAGAATTTTGCGTATTTCTTGATGTAGGATTTCATTTTTATACCTCTTTTAATTTTATAGGTGATAGATTAGTAAAAAAACCCAAACAAAATTCGTTTGAGTTTTAGATCATTTATTTGTATACGCTTCGTGAAGAATGGAAAGTTTCTTCTCTAAGGTATCCATTAAATTTTTTCCAGCCTCGCGTTCGATCAGACCCAGCTTAACCGCAAAATCAATTTCACGAGATAGGCCGAACATTTGGGTGTCAAGCACCTCTTCATATAAAGGACAAGATGGCAAAGTTAAATGATCCATTTGCACCTTGATCAATTGCTCGATTTTTTCTGCGTCGGCTCTAAGGAGCTCTAAAGCCTTTAGGTGGTAAGTTTGTTCTTCTGTATGTTCCATGAGGACGCCCCCATTTTATGAGTTTTCTTCTCTATTTTCCTGTTTAAAGTGTATCTTTTAAGCACGGAAAATGCAAGCCTCTATAATGAATAGAGCTCAATCCCTTTAGGAACTTGACACAAGAAGGTATACTATTAAAAGAATGATTATGTAAATGGAGGGTTTACCCATGGAATTTATTATACCTTTTAAAGGTGAAGTGAAATTTAAGCTCACATTGGATCCGACTGTTTGGATTTTTGACGATCGAAAACTGAATTTGGAGACCTATTTCCAAGAAGAGCGGATCGAGAAAGATGAGCTCGAAGACTACAAACGCGGAATGGGCGAACACTGGTCTCGGGAAATCATGGAAGGCAGCACAGTGCCGCCGACCTTGAATTCAGAAAAAACGTACAAGAACAAAGAAAAAAAAGAAATGCTGACAGGCACGTTCGGCATTTTGTTTAAGCCTTTTCTTTTAAATGCAGAACCACATGATCACGCGAAACGTGTTGTTTTCGAAACATTGCATGGAGATTTTGATTTTCCAATTGAACATGCCGAACAATTGGTATTCAAGTTCAGCGACCATGGCAAGCCACTAAAGGAAGATGGCCCTGTCCATGTGCTTCTTCCCGATGGTTCCAACCAGGAAGATCCAATTACCGATATCCAAGCCATCCGAGTCGAATAGGAGTGATTCAGCATGCGCGTACAATGCGTAATCTGCGACAAAATTGAAGAATTAGTAGATGATACACTCCAGGCAAAGCGCCTGCGCAACAGACCGATCCACACTCACATGTGCAATGAATGCCATGACCGGATCACCGAAAGGACGAAGGAACGCCTAGCGACCGGTTCTTTCCGTTTTTACCGAAGCTCTCGCAGCATTGAGGATGATTTCTGATGAAGCTCTTAAAAGGCCTCTGGATTGGACTATGGAGCGGGTTGATTTTGGGATTATTGCTCAAATGGATTCAATCCGTCACTGGCGAACAAGTATATACGCTCCTATTGAATGTTGACTTTATCCCGATAATTGGCGATGTGGAATGGTCGGAGATTACAGAATTTATTTTCCATATGATTATTGCGTTGATCATCGGTGTAGTATTTGTCTATATTGCCAAACGCCGCAACTACTCGTTTGGCCAATTGGTGATCATTTCCTTACTAATGTCTGCACCTTTTCCATTTCTCTATTTTATATTGTCCTGGCTTGCTGTAGAAGCTGATGTTCCAGCCGCCACGGATTGGGGAGCTTTTCTGTATTGGATTTTTGCCCATCTCACATATGCTTTGCTATTGCCGATCCTCTACAAAACGTTTGAACGCAAAAACGCTGTATCTCAATGAGATACAGCGTTTTCGCGTTTTTCGCGCCATAAGCGGATTTTGTAAAGAATCAGTATGAGCGCCGCAATAATGAGCCCTTCTACAATTGGCAGGAAAAAGGCAAGAAACGTGAGCCCTAAACCGCCGACTGCCAGAAACAGGCCAATCAATGCATTTTTTCCAATAGATAACTTTTTAGCAAACCCTAATTTATAAACGAATGCCGAAAGCAGGAAAATTACCGCAAACAATGCGTATCCTGCCATGTCATAACTCGGCATATTCTGATATAGAATTCGGGCTACCGGATACATATTGTCATAGACAAAAGCTTGATCGTCCACGGGCTATACATCCTTCCCATTCGCTTATTCTTCGATGGCAACTTTCTTTTTCTTAGCCATACGTTCACGTTCGTTTTTATCAAGAATTTTTTTGCGCAGACGAATTGTTTGCGGTGTGATTTCGCAATACTCATCATCATTCAAGTACTCAAGCGCTTCTTCAAGGCTCATCAAACGTGCTTTTTTCATTGTCGTCGTTTGGTCTTTGTTAGCTGAACGAATGTTTGTTGCAGCTTTGATTTTTACGATGTTTACTGTCAAGTCGCTGTCGCGGTTATGTTCTCCGACGATCATGCCTTCGTAGATTTCAGCGCCAACTTCAACAAATGCAGTACCGCGGTCTTCAATGCCCATCAAGCCGTAAGTCGAAACTTTACCGCGCTCCATAGATACCAATACGCCTTGGCGACGTCCGCCAACACGGCCAGAAGCAACTGGCTGGTAGCTGTCAAATGTGTGGTTGATGATTCCGTATCCGCGAGTCTGTGTCAAGAATTCAGTTGTGTAACCGATCAATCCACGTGCTGGTACGTTAAACACTAAACGAACTTGTCCGCTGCCGTTGTTTACCATATCCAGCATCTCGCCTTTACGTTCACCTAACGATTCGATGATTGAACCTGTGTATTCTTCTGGTACGTCTACTTGAACACGTTCTACTGGTTCGCAGCGAACTCCGTCAACCATACGTACGATAACTTCAGGTTTTGAAACTTGAATTTCAAATCCTTCACGGCGCATATTTTCGATCAAGATCGACAAATGCAACTCTCCGCGTCCAGATACAACCCATGCATCCGGTGAATCTGTTTGGTCTACACGTAAGGATACATCTGTCTGCAATTGCGCATCCAAACGCTCCTGAATTTTTCTAGAAGTAATCCATTTTCCTTCTTTACCTGCAAATGGGCTATTGTTTACTAGGAAAGTCATTTGTAGAGTAGGTTCATCGATGCGCAGGATCGGCAATGCTTCCTGATGATCCTGTGGACAAACCGTTTCCCCTACGTTGATGTCTTCCATACCAGAAATGGCAATCAAGTCGCCAGCTTCGGCTTTTTCGATTTCCACCCGCTTAAGGCCCATGAAACCATGCATTTTCGTAACACGGAAGTTTTTAAACGAACCGTCAAGTTTCATCAATGAAACCGATTGTCCAACTTCAATCGTCCCGCGGAATACGCGGCCGATTCCGATACGTCCAACATAATCACTGTAATCAAGAAGAGCAACTTGGAACTGAAGTGGCTCATCTCTGTTATCGATTGGCGCTGGGACGTGTTCCAGGATCGCATCATAAATGACCTGCATGTTTTCTTCTTGGTCAGCAGGATCAGCTGAAAGGCTTGCTGTTCCATTCATACCTGATGCAAAAATAACCGGGAATTCCAATTGATCGTCATTGGCTTCAAGTTCAATGAACAATTCGATGACTTCGTCAACCACTTCTTCAGGACGTGCAAAGTCACGGTCAATTTTGTTTACAACAACGATTGGCTTCAGGTTTTGTTCCAATGCTTTTTTCAGTACGAAGCGCGTTTGTGGCATACAGCCTTCATAAGCGTCTACTACTAATAGAACACCATCAACCATTTTCATGATACGTTCAACTTCTCCGCCGAAATCTGCGTGTCCAGGAGTATCCAAGATGTTGATTTTAGCGTCTTTGTATTGGATTGCAGTATTTTTCGCAAGAATAGTAATTCCGCGTTCTCTTTCAATATCGCCAGAATCCATCGCGCGTTCATCAACATGTTCGTTGGATCGGAAAGTTCCGGATTGTTGTAGTAGCTGATCCACTAGAGTTGTTTTACCATGGTCAACGTGGGCAATAATTGCAATGTTTCTTAGGTCGTTACGTAAGTTAGTCATAATTTCACTCCAATATTCTTTTTTCATGTCTATAACTGTGCTAGTATAGCACATATAGGTGTAAAACCCTAAGATTTTATTTTAGGCAGTAAGCTACGGGAGGAAATTTACGTGAAAAGCTTGATCAATAACACAAAATGGATCTTTGTATTGTATTCCCTGGCAGCAATCTTGGCAATGGTCGGAATCGGCTTGGCTATTGGCCTGCGCAGTGTACTTGGCATATTTGCGGCAATCTTATTGCTTTGCCTTGTCATGGGCATGGGCTTCAAAAAGAAAAAAGAAATGCGGGAAGCCGGATTACTATAATTATAAAAAAAGATGCGGAATTCCGCATCTTTTTTTACTTGAATCGAATATATTTTTCTATTAGCTCTTGATGTATAGCTGGGTTGGCTGCGATGAATGTATCTTGTTTCAACAAGTTTGCAGGGTTGCCTTTGAAGTTTGTCGTTACTGCCCCTACTTCCTGCGCAATAACCATACCTCCTGCAATATCCCATGGAGACAATCTCATGGAAATGTAAGCGTCAACGCGTCCACTCGCGAGGTAAGCAAGTTCGAGCGCAGCCGACCCATAAGAACGCATCCCACGGACGTCGCGAATTAGTTGTATGGCAGCTTCGTGGTCCAAGTAACGATTGGGCACTGCCCAAGTAGCATTCATTGCAACGATCGATTCAGCAATCGCCGTTTCCATTAAAGGCTTTAGCTGTTCATCGTTGTAATAGGCGCCACCATCTTTCATTCCACGGTATAAATCATCATTGACAACATCGTAAATATAGCCAAGTTTGCCAATGCCTTCTTCGTAAATGCCCAATGAAATGGCAAAATTCCGCTTTTGATGGACAAAGTTCATGGTGCCGTCAATTGGATCCAACAGCCAAATGACTCCTTTTGAATCTTGGATGTCGTCTCCAAACCCTTCTTCGCCAAAGATTCGGTGCCCCGGAAAATCTTTGCGGATCCGTTCAATAAAAAATTGTTCGATTTCCTTGTCGATATTCGTCACCAGGTCATTGGCATTCGATTTTGATTCGATGGTAATATCGGTCAAAAATGAATTGCGGATCCGATGTCCCGCTTCTTTGATCAGTGACTTTATGTAATTGTCCATAGCATGCAAGTCCATGTATGTATCCCTCCTCATTTGTTTCAGTATAACGAAAAAGGCATCCGCTGTCTTACTTCAGCAGATGCCTTTAATGTATAGATAGATTAGAGCGCATGAAGGGCCTCCAGTTCTAAGTGAATCTCTTGAAGCCGCTGCTTGCTTTTAGACATTTGACGATCGTCTTTCTGCTGCATTGCATCAAATAGTGATGCAAGCTCATAGTCCAGTTCCAGTTTCAGCACGTGCACATATTCCTTTTCTACATCCGCTTTACGGATTATCTGAATCATCTGTTTCATAATGAGCACCCCTTTCTCACCATACTCCGAAAATTCTGACTAATGTTGTTACAATTATTATAATACCACTTTATTCAAATGAAAGCCATTAGCAAAATCGTATTTATATTCTTTTTTCCCAAACTTCGTTAAAATGAAACCTGATTACCTAATTATAAGGAGGATATTTACTTGACGTCTTATTGGAATGAACAAGATTTCGAAGTTTTTAATACACCCGGACTGGATGCCAGAATGAAGGCATTGAAAGAATATGTCCGTCCGAAGTTCGAAGAGCTCGGCACTGAGTTCTCCTCATATTTTTCAGGTAAAACTGGAGATGAGTATTTCCCCCATGTCGCCAAGCATATGCGGAGAACGGTCAATCCGCCAAACGACAGCTGGGTTGCTTTTGCCCCATATAAAAGAGGATACAAAGCCGTTCCCCATTTTCAGATTGGCATGTGGGAAAGCCATGTGTTTATCATCCTTGCAGTAATTTACGAAGCGCCCAACAAAACAGGGATGGCTGAGAACCTGCTTCGTTCCGAAGTATTGGATCAGTTATCAGATGACTTTGTCGCTTCTGGTGACCATATGAAGCCACAAGCCGATTCGTTAATTCAGTTAGGGGATGAAGGCATTGAAAAGTTACTGACTCGCCTGCGCGACGTAAAAAAAGGCGAATTTGTGATTGGCCGTCATTTGACAAGAGAACAAGCTGCTTCTTTAACTAAAGAACAGTTTTTCCAATTCGCTGAAGATACGTTCGAAGCTCTGCTTCCTGTCTACAATGCTTTGCTCCAACCAGTAAAAGAACCTGTCAGCCGTTAAGGCTGCAGGTTTTTTTGTTACTTCTTTTTTATTTTGATCACGTCGCTGCCGCTTCCTGATTTCATTTCTTTGATAACGGGAAAGCTGGCATAGCCGCTTTCTTCTTCAAATTCACGAAAATAAGTTTTTTCTTCTGATATCGCAGGAACCACCTGTTTGAATTTCCGGTAGCGCGTTAATAAATCCTGCCTGTTTATGCCCTTTTCGTAAGCCAGTTCAATGCCTTCAAAAAAACTGACAACATCAATGATTTCTTCAGTTGACCATTCAATCGAAAATGGATAGGAATAATCCATTTCTCATCCCTCATTTCATTCGGTAATTGCCCATTGTTTGCGAATTTCTCCAGCTTGTTTAACCATGTCCTCAATCAGTTCCTGAACCGTCGGAACATCTTTTATGAGTCCGGTAACCTGGCCTGCCCATCCGAACCCCTGGTCTTTTTCTCCATCGTAAATAAAGCGTTTGTTGGCTTCTCCGCTTATGAAGTCTTTGAGAGCTTCGTAAGTGGGGGTCTGGCTTTCAATTTCCAAAATTCTATCTGTCCAGCCGCTCCGCAAGGTTCTAGCTGGAGAGCCAATGCTGCGCTTGATAATAACGGTATCCGTTTCCGAACTATTGATCAATTGATCTTTATAAGCTTGTGATGCATGGACACATTCTTTGGTTGCAATAAAGCGTGTACCCATTTCAATGCCGTCTGCACCGAGTGCATGTGCAGCCATCCATCCTCTACCGTCACCGATCCCCCCAGAGGCAATCACTGGGATTTTTACCGCGTCTACTACTTGCGGAATCAATACCATCGTTCCGATGTCGTCACGCCCCAAATGCCCACCGCCTTCTTGGCCAACAACCATCACTGCGTCCGCACCTAAGCTTTCCGCTTTTTCTGCTTGCCGTCTTGCAGCTACCAGGACCAGTTTTTTAATATCTGTCCCTTTTAGCTGTTCAAATATCGGAGTCGGATTGCCGCCTGTCATTGACACCACCGGCACCTTTTCTTCTATCGCCACCTCTAGCATATGTGAAAAAGAACGGCCATGATCGCCAATCGCAAAATTAACACCAAAAGGCTTGTCCGTCAACCTTCTTACTTTCTTGATTTCTTCGCGCAGTTCTTCCGGTGTGGAAAGGCTCATGGCCGTTATTTGCCCAAGCCCACCAGCGTTGGAAACTGCGGCTGCCAATTCTGCATAGGCTAAATAAGCCAAGCCGCCTTGCACAATCGGATAGCGAATCCCCAACAGCTCTGTCACTCTCGTATTGAATTCCATCAGCTCACTCCTTTTGTCTCTATCTGTTAGATGTATTCGCTTCTGCAACAGAAAATCCTTTTATTTTGTACTATAGCGAGTGGCGGCATGCTATAATTCTTTTTGTTTTGATTTTATTTAGTGAGGTGGGCTTATCATTGTCTCAATTAGAAACTCCGTTATTTGATGCGCTTTTAAAGCATCGAAACCGGCACCCGATCCAATTTCATATACCGGGCCATAAAAAGGGTCAAGGCGTCGATCCCGCATTCCGGGAATTTGTCGGCGATAATATTTTATCCATCGATTTAATTAATATCGCGCCTCTGGACGATTTGCATTCGCCAAAGGGCGCCATCAAAGAGGCGCAGGAATTAGCTGCTAAGGCATTTGGTGCAGATTACACATTCTTTTCTGTGCAAGGCACGAGCGGCGCCATCATGACGATGATTCTGAGCGTCGTTGGTCCCAATGACAAAATACTGGTGCCACGCAATGTTCATAAATCCATTATGTCTGCTATCGTTTTTGCAGGGGCCATTCCAATTTTCATCCATCCGGAAGTGGATCCTGAGCTCGGCATTTCTCATGGCATTTCTGCAGAAGCGGTAGAAAAAGCGTTGATTGAGTATCCCGACGCCAAAGCGGTTCTCGTTATCAACCCTACTTATTTTGGCGTAGCTGCTGATTTGAAACGGATTGTCGATATTGCACACGCGCGAAATGTTCCAGTTCTAGTGGATGAAGCACATGGCGTCCACATCCATTTCCACAAGTCCCTGCCTGTTTCAGCAATGGCAGCAGGAGCAGACATGGCAGCGACTTCCGTCCATAAGCTTGGCGGATCCATGACACAAAGTTCTGTACTCAATGTTCGGGAGGGCTTGGTATCGCCAAAACGCGTACAGTCCACCTTATCGATGTTGACGACCACTTCGACTTCTTATCCAATTCTTGCATCACTGGACACAGCACGCCGCCAATTGGCCATTCACGGCTATGATTTAATTGATCAGGCCATCCGATTGGCTCAGGACGCGCGCAAACGCATCAACAAGATTCCTCATTTGCATTGTGTAGGCAAAGAATTGCTGAATTCTTCGGCCACTTTTGATATGGACCCAACAAAGCTGCTGATCACAGTCAAAAATTTGGGCATTACGGGCCATCAAGCCGAAGAATGGTTGAGAGAAAACGCCAATATTGAAATTGAACTTTCCGATTTATACAACATTCTCTGCTTGGTCACAATTGGTGACACCCGCAAAGAATTAAACTTATTGATTAATGCTCTACAGCGCATGAGTGAGGCTTTCGATAGCGATGCAGCGATTATCGAGCCCGTCGTACTGCTGCCGGATATTCCGCGGTTAGCGATGACCCCGCGCGATGCTTTTTATGCAACGACCGAAGTCATTTCAATCAATGACGCCGTTGGACGCATTTCCGCTGAATTCATCATGGTTTATCCACCAGGTATTCCTATTTTCATTCCTGGTGAAATCATTACGGAAGAAAACATCAACTACATCCATATGAATGTAGCCGCAGGTTTGCCTGTACAAGGACCAGAAGATGACACGCTTCAAATGCTGCGCGTTATAAAAGAGCAGCAAGCGATCAGATAGACACAAAAAGATGCAAGAGCCCTTGCTCTTGGATTTTTGTGCTTGTGACAAAAGAATAGTTACAAGACCAAATGAATAAAATCTTATTTGGTCGGGTTTTATACGGAATCCTACGCTTCAGGCGGACGCTTTTAGGCCTACAGGATTGTGGGTCATGCAGGAGCACATGTTTGCCCTTCGCCGCCTTGCGCTCCGTATCCTAACGTGAAGTAATGATTAGGCTTGGTGGAACTCGTATTGCTTAGAAATTGACGAGCAGACTTCTCTCTTTATTGGAGCTACACGCTCCCCAACCGGGCTGGCCACGCAGACTCCTGTGGCCCAGCGAAAGCTGAAGACCCCGCAGGAACGAAAGTGACGAGGAGGCTGAAGCTGAGCCCACAGAAAGCGAAGTGGCCAGACCGGTTGGGTTATGCACGGCCATTCATTTTGGTAAACCTTTTTCTACAGTCTGAAAGATCCAAGAGCCCTTGCTCTTGGATCTTTTTAAATGCCTTCTATAGCTGCAGGATCTACAAAATCATAACCCTTGTCCTTTAACCCTTGAATAATTTCTGGGAGTGCTTCTGAAGTCCATTCGCGGTCGTGCATGAGCAAATTGGCACCATTGTTCAAGAATTCTGTATTGACCATGATATCTGTTAAAGATTGCGCATTTTGGTATTGCTGTTCCCAGTCATAGCCGTAGGTCCAATTCATGAGCACCATTTCCTGTTCTTCTACGAGCTGTTTGCTGAAATCGGTATTGGCTCCATGGGGTGCACGGAAAAATTTCGGTTTTTCTCCAATAATCTGTTCAATCGTTTCACTTAACTGTAAAATTTCTTCCCGCTGCTGCTGCTCGGTTATATCTCTTAAATTTGGATGGCTATTGGTATGGTTGCCAATCGCGAATCCCATTTCATGCAATTGCTTTAGCTGCTGTTTTTCTTCATCAGTATTTAAAAAATGACCATTGACGAAAAAAATGGCCGGAATATTTTGGCTTTCCAGCATTTCTGCCATTTCCATTGCATGCTTGTCAGGCGCATCGTCAATCGTCAACAGCACAACTTTTTCTGCGGCATCATCGATTGGCTGCACGGACCAATTTGCCGGATTGATCCGGTATTGTGGTTCAGGTGTGTTCACTTCTTCTGGTTCTTCTTTATCTTCAACGGCCCCTCCATCGCTTTCAACGGCTTCTTCTACTTTCTCAGCCACTGTTGATGCTTCTTCAGCAACTGCAGGCTCTTCCGCAGTCTCAATTTCTTTTTCAGGCGATGCCTCATTTGCTTGTCCGCATGCAGTCAGTAGCAATAATGCTGTTGCAAACGCAGTCCATCTTCTATGTATCAAACTAAACACCCCTTTGCTACACAAATCTTACCATGAGAAGAAAATTTTTACCAAATAAAAAAGAAGCCGCAATTGCGGCTCCCTATTATTTATTTGATAATGTGAATTGGTGTTCCAAGAGCTACTTCTGCAGCTTCCATTGTAATTTCAGCAAGTGTTGGGTGAGCATGGATTGTCATTGCGATATCTTCCACTGTCATTCCAGCTTCAATAGCAAGACCAAGCTCAGCGATCATATCTGATGCGCCTGCTCCAACAATTTGTGCGCCTAACAACAAGCCGTCAGATTTGCGTGAAACCAGTTTCACGAATCCTTCAGTTGCATTTAATGAAAGCGCACGGCCGTTAGCAGCAAATGGGAATTTCGCAGCCGCAGCTTCGAATCCTTCTTCTTTTGCTTGTTCTTCTGACAAGCCGACGCTTGCAAGTTCAGGATCTGTAAAGCAGACCGCTGGAATCGCCATATAATCAACTTCAGACTTCTCGCCTGCAATTGCTTCTGCAGCAACTTTACCTTCGTATGACGCTTTGTGCGCCAATTGAAGTCCGGCAACCACGTCGCCGATTGCATAAATGTTTGAAATGTTTGTGCGGCATTGTTTGTCGACTTCGATCAAGCCGCGATCAGACATGTTCAAGTTCAACTCTTCAAGACCCATTTCGTCTGTATTTGGACGACGGCCAACTGTTACTAGTACATAATCAGCTTCAAGCGTTTTTTCTTCTCCGCCTGCTTCGTAAGATACTGTAACTCCTGAATCTGTTTCTTCTACACCTTTAGCAGATGCTTTAGTGATCACTTCAACGCCTTTTTTCTTCAATCCTTTTTTGACGATTGCTGTCATTTGCTTTTCAAATCCAGCCAGGATGTCCGGTGCGCCTTCAAGGATTGTTACTTCAGATCCCATGTTTGCAAATGCAGTACCAAGCTCAGTACCGATATACCCACCGCCAATAACGACAAGTTTTTTCGGAAGCTCAGTAAGTGCCAAAGCTCCAGTTGAATTGATTACGCGTTTTGTAAATTTAAACGTCGGGATTTCCACTGGACGAGATCCAGTTGCGATAATCGCATTTTTGAATTTATACGTTTGTGAAGACTTATCATCCATCACTTTTACCGTATTTTCATCAACGAAATAAGCTTCTCCGCGTACAATTTCAACTTTGTTGCCTTTTAGAAGAGACTCAACGCCGCCAGTCAATTTCTTGACAACGCCATCTTTAAAGGCTTGTGCTTTTTCAAAGTTAAGTGAAACTTCTTTTGCGACAATTCCCATGTCTTCTGAATGCTGAGCTTCCTCAAAACGGTGCCCAACAGAAATCATCGCTTTTGAAGGGATACAGCCGACATTCAAGCAAACGCCGCCAATGTATTCTTTTTCTACGATTGTTACTTTCTGGCCAGTTTGAGCTGCACGGATTGCTGCAACATAGCCGCCAGGGCCTGAGCCAATTACGAGCGTGTCTGTTTCGATCGGAAAATCTCCTACTACCATAAGTTTTACGCCTCCATTAATAATAATTCAGGTTGACTTAATAAACGTTTAATGTGATTTAATGCATGCTGCGCTGTTGCTCCATCGATCATTCTGTGATCAAAGCTCAATGACAATGCTAACACAGGTGCCGCTACAATTTCACCATTTTTAATTACAGGTTTTTCAGCAATACGGCCAATTCCAAGGATTGCAACCTCAGGATGGTTGATAACCGGAGTAAACCATTGTCCGCCAGCAGACCCGATGTTTGTAATCGAGCATGACGCGCCTTTCATTTCAGCAGCGGATAGTTTTCCATCACGTGCTTTTGTTGCCAAGCCATTGATTTCATCAGAAATTGCAAATACTGATTTGCGGTCTGCGTTTTTGATCACGGGAACCATTAAGCCTTTTTCCGTATCAGCTGCGATGCCGATATTGAAATAATGCTTCTGGATAATTTCGCTTGTTTCATCATCAAATGATGTGTTCAAGGCTGGGAATTCACGCAATGTGCTGACCAATGCTTTTACCACATACGGCAAATAAGTCAGTTTGATTTCTTTTTCTGCTGCGATGTCTTTGAACTTTTTGCGGTGTGCGACCAATTCAGTAACATCAACCTCATCCATTAACGTAACGTGAGGAGCGGTATGCTTAGAGTGAACCATCGCTTTTGCGATTGCTTTGCGGATACCAGACATCTTCTCACGCGTTTCAGGGAATTCACCTTCAGGAGCTACTGCTGCCTTAGGTGCCGCTGCCGCTTTGTCAGTGTCTGCTTGTGCAGCTTCTTGTGTCGCTTCTTCAGAAGCTGCAGGTGCTGCTGATTTCTGATCGCCATTCATGAATGCTTCAACATCTTCTTTAAGTATGCGGCCGTTGTTGCCAGATCCGGAAACTTGTTTAATGTTGACGTCATTGTCACGCGCAAATTTGCGGACAGAAGGCATTGAAATCACACGTGCATTTGGATCAGACTCTTCTGTTGTGTCAGCTTGAGGCTGAGCTCCAGCGCCTGTCTGTTCTTTTGGCTCTTCTTCTTTAGCTGGTGCTTTGTCTACATCCTGTCCAGCTTCTGCTGTACCAGACTGCACTAACTCTTCTGTTTCTTCTTTTACTTCTGGAGCGGATTCTTTTTTGTCGCCGTGGTCTCCTTTAAAGTTCATTTCTTCAGCATCAGGCGCATCAATGCGAATCAAGATGTCTCCAACTACTGCAACAGTTCCCTCTTCGACCAATACTTCTTCAATTGTTCCTGAAACTGGTGACGGAATCTCAACGACAGCCTTGTCATTTTGCACTTCAACAAGAATATCGTCTTCTTCGATTGTGTCTCCTGCTTTAACGAACCATTTTACAATTTCACCTTCGTGGATACCTTCACCGATATCCGGTAAACGAAATTCAAAAGCCATTTATATCACCCTTTCGGTTCTGTCTAATTTTAGAAAGTAAGTACTTTCTTCGCTGTTTCTACTATATCTTTTGAGTTCGGCAACCAAACTTGTTCTGCTTGTGAGAATGGGAATACAGAGTCTGGTGCAGTAACACGCAGAACAGGCGCTTCTAATGTCAAAATTGCACGGTCCGTAATTTCAGCTACGACACCCGCTGCAATTCCAGCTTGTTTTTGAGCTTCCTGAACGACCATAGCACGGCCAGTTTTTTCAACTGAAGCAATGATTGTTTCAATATCAAGCGGCTGGATGGTGCGCAGATCGACCACTTCAACCGAATAGTTTTCTTTTTCAAGCTCTTCTGCTGCTTTGATGCTTTCTTGTACCATTGCGCCATAAGCGATGATTGTTAAATCTGTACCTTCACGCTTTACATCCGCTTTACCCAGTGGAATTGTGTACTCTTCTTCCGGCACTTCCTGACGGAAAGAACGATACAATTTCATGTGCTCAAGGAAAATAACAGGATCGTTGTCGCGTATTGCTGAAATCAGCAAGCCTTTTGCATCGTACGGAGTCGAAGGAATGACTACTTTTAAGCCAGGCTGAGCCGCCATTAGTCCTTCTAATGAATCCGCGTGCATTTCAGGTGTATGAACACCGCCGCCGAATGGTGAGCGGATTGTTACAGGAGAGTTCAAGCTGCCGCCGCTGCGGAAACGCATGCGAGCCATCTGTCCGCTGATTGAATCCATTACTTCGAAGACGAATCCAAAAAACTGAATTTCCGGAACAGGACGGTAGCCCTGCAAAGCCAAACCAATTGCTAAACCGCCGATGCCTGATTCAGCTAAAGGCGTGTCAAAAACACGGTCTTCTCCAAATTCTTTCTGCAAACCTTCTGTTGCACGGAATACACCGCCATTGTTACCTACATCTTCACCGAAAACCAAAACGTTTTCATCGTTTTGCATCTCTGTTTTCAGAGCTTCGGTAATCGCTTGGATCATTGTTAATTGTGCCATGGCTTACTTCGACTCCTTTGCTTTATAAATATCCAACTGTTCCTGAACATTAAACGGCACGTCTTCGTACATGATCTCTAATAGATCAGATACTTTCTGTTTCGGAGCGCCGTCAGCTTTTTTGATTGCTGCTTTAATTTCTTCTTTGGCTTTCTCGATTACTTCGTTTTCTTTCGCTTCATCCCAGATGCCTTTTGCTTCCAGGTATTTGCGGAAACGAACAAGCGGATCTTTCTTTTCCCACTCGCTGTCGATGTCTGAAGTACGGTAGCGTGTTGGATCATCACCAGCCATAGTATGTGGTCCATAACGATAGCAAAGTGTTTCAATCAACGTTGGCCCGTCGCCTTTAATCGCACGTTCGCGAGCGTCGCGTGTTACTGCATATACTGCTAGTGGATCCATACCGTCTACTAAGACGCCTGGAATTCCGGCAGATACCGCTTTTTGAGCAATGGTTTTCGCTGAAGTTTGAAGTTCGCGAGGCGTAGAAATCGCATACTGATTATTTTGCACAATGAAAATAGCCGGTGCGCGGAATGCGCCTGCAAAGTTGATTCCTTCATAGAAATCGCCCTGTGAAGAACCACCGTCTCCTGTGTACGTTACAGCAACTGCTTCTTTTTTGCGTTTTTGCATACCAAGTGCCACTCCAGTAGCCTGGATAAATTGAGCACCGATAATAATTTGCGGAGGCAAAATGTTCAAGCCTTCAGCCATCTGGTTCCCCATGAAATGTCCACGCGAGAAAAGGAATGCCTGGTGCAAAGGCCAGCCGTGCCAGATCAATTGAGGTACATCACGATAACCTGGAAGAATGAAATCTTCTTTTGTCAAAGCAAAATGAGAAGCCAATTGAGATGCTTCTTGTCCTGCTGTCGGAGCATAAAAACCAAGACGTCCTTGACGATTCAATGAAATCGAACGTTGATCAAGAATTCGTGTATATACCATACGAGTCATTAATTCTTGAAGATCTTCATCCGAAAGTTTCGGATCTGATTCTTCGTTGACGATTTCGCCTTCTTCGTTCAAGATTTGAACCATTTCAAACTTTTCTTCTATTGCATTAAGTGTTTCCACTGGATCAAACTGCTGTGTTTTTTTCGCAGCCATAAAAGCAACTCTCCTTTTTTATCTGTATTAAAATAATTACCTGTAAATTATGATACAATTTCGCATTCCTTATCAGTATACGTTACAAGAATAACTCGGTCAATCATAGAGAACCTTACATTATTGGCCCACAGGAAGTTAAAGATTAATCTGTTTCTGCAAACTGTACCAGTAGTTTTTATCCCCTGTATTATAATACAGGAACACAAGAACAAATCTTTTATAACACAGAAAAAACGACCCATAAGGCCGCTTATTCTGTGCTTTCACTTAAATTTTCCAATGTAGTGTCCTTCAAGTTATTTACCTGTTGGGTTAATTCATTAAACTCTGTAACAGCCATCTGCACCTGCTCATTTTGCTCATTCACTTCGGTCGCCTTTTCTTGCAGCATTTGCAATGTGCTTTCATCGTCCATAAGCATCTCATACAATTCCTTCTGATGAACAATTAACTCTTCGTATGCTTCTGCAAATTCATCATGTGAAGCAAAGCGTTCTTGCATTTGCACTTGTAGCGCTTCTAAATCAGCTACCACAGATTCTTCTTCGGCTGATTCGATCACGCTGTCGATTTCAGCAAAATTCTCTTCGGCTAACTGCATGGACTCTTTTTCAGTCTGCAAGAAGCCAAGCCGTTCGTCTGCTGAATCCAGTGCTTCCTGTGCCTGTTCGGCTACTTCGTCCTGCTGTTCTTGTGTCAATGCCATTATTTCTTCAAATAACTGCTGCTCCGTTTTTTCACGCTCTTCCAAGTCACCCTGCACTGATCGGTAACCTTCTTCGGCATCGAACGTGTCATTTAGCACTTGATCCAAATCTTCACGAATTCCAGATCCTGAACACGCAGCCAACAACAGGAGGCTGGAGATCATGACCATAATTTTAACCTTTTTCATTCCGATTCACCCCTCAATTCCCATGAATTAACTATAGTATGCAGAAGAATAAAATACAACTGAGCCAACAGCATTTTCTTTTTTCAATTTTGCTGAGTTGAGTTATACTTAAAAGTATAGCAAGCCATTTTGAAAGGATGAAATCACTTGATTCGAATGAAAGACATTATACGTGAAGGTCATCCTACACTCAGAAAACGTTCTGAAGAGGTAAAATTCCCTCTATCTCAAGAAGATCGTAAATTGGGTGAAGACCTTTTGGAATATGTAATAAACAGCCAAGACGATGAGCTGGCTGAAAAATATGATTTGCGGCCCGGCGTCGGCATTGCGGCCCCTCAAATAAATGAAGGGAAACGTATTTTCGCCCTCCATTTTGATGAAAGCTCTGGAGAAAATCTCACCATGATTGCTGTTAATCCAAAAATTATCAGCCATTCTGTAGAAAAAGCATATTTAGCTGCTGGAGAAGGTTGTTTGTCTGTGGATCGCTCAATTCCAGGCTATGTGCCAAGGTATGCCCGGGTAACCATCAAAGCGTTGAATTTAGATGGAGAAGAAATCAAAATGCGTTTAAAGGGATTGCCTGCCATCGCATTCCAACACGAACTCGATCATTTAAACGGCGTTATGTTCTTTGACCATATTGATTCAAAAAATCCATTTGCTGAAATTGAAAATGCGATCGCGATAGAAAGAGACTCGGCTGAATAAGCCGAGTCTCTTTTTGTAGCTCTATGCGGCAAAGACCCCTGCTTCGCCAGAGCGTCTTATGCCCGTCGAATCTACACGGGCGCTTCCGCTTTTCTTTGTGTCCAGACTCCGGCAGCCAGCTCTTTGGGTCATAAGCCAACCCAGCTGTGTGGCAAAGAACGCCACTTCGCTGGTCTGTCTTATGCCCAGCAGAGCTACCTGGCTGCCTTCGCTTTTCTTTACTAAATCAATTTTAAATGTTTGAATGCTTTTGCTAAGCCGTCATTGTCTACGTGGTCGGTGATGAAAGAGGCGCGTTTTTTTGTTTTTTCGTGACCATTTTCCATTGCTACGCTGTAACCTGCAATATCCATCATCTGCAAGTCGTTCAGCCCGTCTCCAAATGCAATGGTATCTTCAATCGAATGGCCAGTCGCACGGATCAAATGTTCGATGCCGCTTGCCTTTGTTCCACCTTTGGGCGTAATGTCGCACGACACACGGTGCCAACGGACAAAATCGACTTCTTTGAAGGTATCCCGATACTGTTGTTCGTCTTCTTCTTCACAAAATACCAGCGCTTGGTATATTTCATTGTGCAAGTAGAATTCCTTATCCACTTCCGGATGAGGCATTTTCAAGGTTTTAATGCTTTCGTGAATATCGGGATGAAAATCAATAGAAGATACCATTTTCTTTTCATTCATGAACACAATTGGGTGGTCGCGCTGTTCTGCATACTCAAAAATATTCGTCAGCATAGTCGAATCAATTGCTTCTTTATGAATGGCTTGTCCTTTATGGGCAATATATTGGCCATTGAATGTAATGTACGTGTCGATATCAAGTTCTTCTAGTAACTTTGTGATCATGAACGGACCGCGTCCGGTAGCAATTGCTAAATCGTGGCCATTCGTTCGTGCCTGTTCCAACGCTTTTTTTGCAGAGGCCGGTATTTTTTTGTGTGAATCCAATAATGTTCCATCAATATCTAACAATAGTAATTTAGGCATTTTTTAGTCCCCCATCTTTTAAATTAAGGTCTTTAAATCAAGGCTTGACTTCTTTACAATTATCAGAAAAAACAGTATAATTCCAATAAGGAGTGGTTAGCCATGCTGAAACGTTTGAAAAGAAAACTTCTCAGACAGCTCAATGGCATCTTGAACAAAAAGAAAATTGCATAAACGTTTTCGCCCTTCTTTATAAATAAGGAGGGCTATTCTTTATTTTAGTCTAATGTCATGATAATATAAAGGAAGTGCATTTATTTGAGCGTGGAAAAAGGAGAGCAAACAATGATTTTTAAAGTATATTACCAAGAAAACCGTTTTCAAGTACCAGTTCGTGAAAATACCCAAAGCCTTTATGTAGAGGCAGCATCCGAGCGTGAAGTCCGACACCATTTAAAAGACCGCAACTACAATATTGAACTTGTTCAATTACTGGAAGGCAATCACCTCGAGTATGAACAAGCGGGCCAATATTACGAAGTTGAGAGCCTCGAATAATAATGAAATTTGTTAAGAACGACCAAACAGCTGTTTTCGCCTTAGGCGGACTGGGTGAAATCGGCAAAAATACGTACGGTGTACAATTTCAGGACGAAATTATCCTGATTGATGCCGGCATCAAATTCCCGGAAGACGATTTGCTCGGAATCGATTATGTTATTCCGGATTACACCTACTTAGTAAAAAATGTCGACAAAATTAAAGGCCTTTTCATTACACATGGCCACGAAGATCACATCGGCGGCATTCCCTATTTGCTGAAGAAAATTAATATCCCGGTATATGGCGGCAAATTGGCTCTTGGCCTATTGCGCAAAAAATTGGAAGAACACGGTTTGCTTCGCCAAACGAAAATGACTGAAATTGTAGAAGACGATGTCATCAAGTTCCGTAAAACAGCCGTTAGCTTTTTTAGCACAACTCACAGTATTCCTGATGCTTTTGGGGTTGTAGTAAAAACTCCACCTGGCAATATTGTTCATACGGGCGATTTCAAGTTTGACTTCACCCCAGTAGGCGAACCTGCCAATTTATTAAAAATGGCTCAAATTGGCAGTGAAGGCGTATTGTGTTTGCTGTCTGACAGCACCAATGCTGAAGTTCCTGATTTCACCATGTCCGAACGCAAAGTCGGCGAATCCATCAAAGACATTATGAGAAAAATTGATGGCCGCTTGATTTTTGCAACTTTTGCTTCAAATATTTATCGATTGCAGCAAGTTACGGATGAAGCGGTTGCGCAAGGACGCAAAATTGCCGTCTTTGGACGCAGCATGGACAATGCCATGACAATCGGCCGTGAACTTGGTTACATCAACGCGCCGGAAGATGCATTCGTTGATACACAAACATTAAATCGCTTGCCCGCAAACGAAGTCTTAATTCTTTGTACCGGCTCACAAGGTGAACCAATGGCCGCTCTTTCCAGAATCGCCAATGGTACTCACCGACAAATCCAAATTCAGCCAAACGATACGGTTGTTTTCTCGTCTTCTCCGATACCGGGCAATACGAGCAGCGTTAACCGTACGATCAATTTGCTGTTCCGTGCCGGAGCAGACGTCATTCACGGATCGCTTAACAACATCCATACGTCCGGCCATGGTTCAGAGCCTGAAAACAAACTGATGCTCCGTTTGATCAAACCAAAATATTTCATGCCCATACACGGTGAATACCGCATGTTAAAAACGCATGCGGGATTAGCAGTTGAATGTGACGTTCCACTAGAAAACACATTTATCATGGAAAATGGTGAGGTTCTTGCTCTCGGGCAGGACGAAGCATCTGTTGCCGGTCGCGTTCCTTCTGGTGATGTTTACATCGATGGCAGCGGAATCGGCGATATCGGCAACATTGTTCTGCGTGACCGACGTGTCCTTTCCGAAGAAGGTCTGGTTATTGTAGTTGTCAGTGTCGATATGCAAAAGAACAAAATGGTTTCCGGTCCTGATATTATCTCTCGTGGGTTTGTCTACATGCGGGAATCCGGCACAATGATCTACGAGGCACAGCAAATGCTGAATCGCCACCTCAATAAAAAAATACACGGCAAAAACACCGAATGGGCAGAGCTGAAAAATGACATTTCTGACGTTCTTGGACCGTATTTGTACGAAAAAACAAAGCGTCGTCCAATGATTTTGCCGGTAATTATGGAAGTTTAATTTAAAAACTATTTCGTCTCTAATAGTGCACGGGTTGTTGACACCCCGTGCACTTTTTTTGTGCTGCAATCTACCTTCACAGGATCTTTAACTATACGAGTACAACACAAAAAGAGCCGCTGCGGATATGCAATCCGTGACGGCTCTTTTGTGTTGCTGCTAACATCCACTGTTCTGAATCAGTTCATCATTTTCTTCTCAAAGCGATTGATATCTGCGTCAGAACCAATGATGATCAGAATATCTTCCTGTTCAATTTCCATATCGGCCTGCGGGGAAACAATAATGTCCCCTCCCCTTTTTATAGCGACGATGTTTATGCCATAGCGTGCCCGAATATCCAGTCCAATCAAAGTATAGCCTGCCAGTTTTTGATTGGCTTTGATTTCCATGATGGAATGTTCATCCGACAGCTCCAAATAGTCCAGTACGTTGTTGGAGAGAATGTTGTGAGCAATTCGTATGCCCATGTCACGCTCTGGATGGACCACCTTATCTGCACCAATTTTATCCAACACTTTCGCGTGATAGTCATTTTGTGCCTTCACGGTAATTTTTTTTACACCAATTTCTTTTAGCATGAGGGTTGTTAAAATACTGGCTTGAATATTTTCGCCAATCGCCACAATGACATGGTCAAAATTTTGAATGCCCAGCGATTTTAATACGGTTTCGTCTGTCGTGTCTGCCACAACTGCTTGGGTTGCAATAGCAGAAAACTCATCCACCCGTTCTGAATCTTTGTCAATTGCCATAACGTCAGCATCTTGTTCAATCAATTCCCTTACAATGCTGCCGCCAAAGCGGCCTAATCCAATGACTACAAATTCCTTTTTCATATCCATCCTCCAAATCATTCATGTAGCTCCATCTTAACATAGATAGCCAGGACTAAAAGTCTTCAAATGCCTTTATTCGGACAGAAAAAAACCCCGCTTATCGGCGGGGATCTAGTGGGCGCTTCGGCCGGTTTTCACAATACTCGCAACTAATATCGGTACACGGTTCTTCGCGCCATTCATTGCAGCTGGCACAATAACTTGCATCAAATTCATCATCAAAAGTCAAAGCTGCCAAACACGTATGGCAATACGTATGGACATCCATCCAGTTAATAAAGCGCTTGTCGGCTATGAGGTACAGTCCTTGCTGGTCTTGTTTGTAATTCATAATTGATGGTTTTTGGATAACCCGGTTTTTCGGATCAAGAAAGAAGTTCATTTTGCCGTTCACATTAATCACTCCTAGAGTTTGGTCGAGCTGTTAAAATCGGAATCTCTCAGCGCCGGTGTGTTCACGGGCCGATGGTATAAAATCATTGGTATCCATTTCAAGAAGCTTAGGTTTTTCAATTCGTATCAATTCGGTTTATTTTTCATGGTTCATGTCAAAGGTTCGATTAGCTTGTTAAAAGCTAGATACCATTATTAATTTCACACTTTCTCTATGATAGTAAAAATCACCGGTAAATTGCAATAGATAACAATCCCTTATTGAAAATAAATTCCGACTTGAAATATTTAAATCGTTTCGTATAATGAATATATGCTATTAGTAAACTAAAAGTATATTTTAACTAAACTTTCGGCATGTATTCATTTATTAGGAATCGAGGAGAATTCTGATGGAAATCGGAAACAAAATTAAGCGCCTTCGATTAAAGAATGGGTTGACTCAAGAAGAACTGGGAAAACGAACAGACTTAAGCAAAGGATTTATTTCACAACTGGAGCGGGATACGAACTCTCCCTCCATCGAAACCTTTTTCACCTTGTTGGAAGTATTAGGCACGACCCCAAAAGAGTTTTTTTCGGATGAGCACGACATCAAAGTCGTATATTCTACAGGTGACCACACCGCACATATTGATGAAGAAGCCGGTTATGAAGTCGAATGGCTGATTCCCACATCCAACGAGAAAGAAATGGAGCCTGTTTACTTAACGTTGCAGGTTCAAGGGGAATTCAAAAAGTTTGAACCGTCTTCAGCTGAAACCTTTATTTATGTATTGGAGGGCAAAGTCCTCCTCTACATCGGTGATCATCAATACACGGCCTCTGCCGGTGATTCAATTTACTACGAAGCGTCTGATCATCACCAGTTGACCAATGCATTTGATGGCATTTCTGAAGTGATCATTGTTACAACACAATCTTATTTATAATCTAGGAGGGATCTTATGACTGAAACACCCATTATTCGCTTTGAAAATGTCACACAGACATATGAAGGTGCCGGCAATGTCTTGAACAATGTCAGCTTTGAACTTGAAAAAGGAAAATTTTATACATTGCTCGGCCCCTCAGGCTGCGGAAAAACCACCATCCTGCGGTTGATTGCCGGATTTGCAACACCTACCAGTGGAGATATTTATATAGAAGATAAAAAAATGAACACTGTTCCGGCCAATCAGCGCCAGGTCAATACAGTGTTCCAAGATTATGCGTTATTTCCACATTTAAACGTCTTTGAAAACATTGCGTTTGGGCTGCGCATCAAGAAAGTTAAAGGTCCTGAAGTCGAGCGACGGGTGCAAGAAGCATTGGCTTTCGTCAATCTGCAAGGCTATGAACAACGCGAAATTGCCGAAATGTCAGGCGGCCAGCGCCAGCGCGTCGCCATTGCACGCGCCATTGTCAACGACCCGGAAGTTATTTTGCTTGATGAGCCGCTTTCTGCGTTGGATCTGAAATTGCGGACAGAGATGCAATACGAATTGCGCGAACTGCAGCAGCGTTTAGGCAAAACCTTTGTTTTTGTGACACATGACCAAGAAGAAGCACTCGCTATGTCGGATGAAATTTTCGTCATGAATGCCGGACAAATCCAGCAAAGCGGAACTCCCATGGACATTTACGACGAACCCATCAACCGCTTTGTTGCAGATTTTATCGGTGAATCGAATATCGTCAGTGGAGAAATGATTGCCGATTACCAAGTGCGTTTTGCCAATAAAGATTTTGAATGTGTAGATGCTGGATTAACTCCACATGAGCAGGTGGAAATCGTCATTCGCCCGGAAGATTTGGAAATCACACCGAACGGTACAGGGAAAATGGCCGTTACCGTTGATACGCAATTGTTTCGCGGCGTCCATTTTGAAATTTCCACAATTGATGAAGTAGGCAACGAATGGCTCGTCCATTCTACGAAAAAAGTAGAAGTCGGTTCTCAAATTGGCTTGGACTTTTCGCCTGAAGCGATCCATGTTATGCGCTTGAACGAATCAGAAGAAGCATTCGATGCGCGACTGGAGTCCTACGGAGCAGCAGCCAATGAAAGATAACCCGTCGCGTCCGCTATACCTTGTTCCCTACTATTTATGGATTGCCTTGTTTGTTATTGCACCGATTGCGCTCATCTTCTATTTTTCGTTTTTAGATTTAGGTGGAGCATTTACGCTGGAAAACTACCAGAACTTCTTTTCTTCCGTTTATTTGCGAATGACTTTAAGTTCTTTCTGGTATGCTTTTCTGATTACCTTAATTACGATTGTCATTGCTTATCCGACAGCATATTGGCTAACCAAAACCAAGCACAAACAGCTTTGGCTTTTGCTGATTATCATTCCGTCTTGGATCAACTTGCTGCTGAAAGCTTATGCTTTTATTGGGATTTTCGGCTTGTACGGCCCAGCCAACAACCTGCTTCAAAGCTTTGGTGCAGGACCTTGGCAAATTTTGTTTACTGATTTCAGTTTTATCTTTGTTTCAGTTTATATTTTCATTCCGTTTATGGTGTTGCCGATTTTCAATTCACTGGATAAAATCAATCCCGCATTGATCGATGCGTCGCGCGACTTGGGTGCTTCATCGTTCACTACGTTCAGACGGGTGATTTTCCCCTTGGCAATCAACGGCGTCAAGTCCGGCGTGCAAGCCGTATTCATCCCTGCCTTGTCGCTATTCGTCATCACCCGTCTGATTGCCGGCAACAAAGTCATCACGCTCGGTACCGCCATCGAGCAGCAATTCCTGGTCACTCAAAACTGGGGCATGGGATCGACCATTGCTGTGTTCCTGATCTTGTTTATGATCATCATCATGATGCTGACTGGCCAAAAAGAAAAAGGAGGTGCACACAATGGCAAAACTAAGTAAGCCGGCGAAAATTTACTTGGCACTCGTCTTTGCCATTCTTTATGCCCCTATTTTCTATTTGATCTTTTATTCCTTTAACAGCGGCGGCACCATGTCGAGTTTTGAAGGATTTACACTGGAACATTACGGTGCCGTCTTTAACGATACCCGCCTCTTAATCATTTTGATGAACACCGTGATAGTGGCTTTACTGTCTTCTCTCATTTCAACAGCGATTGGCGTATTAGGCGCGATCGGCATCGTATTTTTGCGGAACCGCAAAACACGCAATGCCGTGTTGTCCTTAAACACCATTTTGATTGTCAGTCCGGATGTCATTATCGGAGCATCCTTCCTGATTCTGTTCACCATGATTGGCGTCCAGCTTGGCTTTGCTTCCGTTCTGATTTCCCACATCGCTTTCAGCATTCCAATTGTGGTAATCATGGTCTTGCCAAAACTGCAGGAAATGAGCAGTTCACTCATTGATGCGGCTACAGACCTTGGGGCATCCAAACGGGATATCTTAACGCGCGTCATCATTCCATATATCAAGCCGGGCATCTTTGCTGGATTTTTCCTTGCTTTGACTTATTCACTTGACGATTTTGCCGTCACTTTTTTCGTCACAGGAAACGGGTTCTCGACGCTGTCAATTGAAATTTATTCCATGGCACGCGCTGGAATTACCTTGACGATCAATGCTCTTTCCGCATTAATATTTGTCGTCACGCTCGGCTTGGTCCTGGGCTATTATTTCTTTACTCAAAAGGCTGGACAACCGCCTGGAACAGGAGGTGCTAACGTATGAAGGAAATCACCAGAGCCGCTATCGCTATTGTTATTGTATCGGCCATTCTTATGTATACCGTCAATGTCTTAGAAAGAAGTTCAGCGACAGCTGATGGCGGCACCATTTCTGTTTACAATTGGGGCGAGTACATCGATCCTGAACTGATTGACCAGTTTGAAGAAGAAACCAATATTTCCGTCGTTTATGAAACCTTTGATTCGAATGAATCGATGATGACCAAAATCGAACAAGGCGGCACCACTTACGATGTGGCTATGCCTTCTGAATATGCGATCGAAAAAATGAAAGATAATGATTTGCTGCAGCCGATCAACCACGAATTGATTCCAAACTTGCAAAATATCGATCCGTATTTTCTTGACCTTCCGTTTGATCCAGGCAATGAGTACTCCGTTCCTTATTTTTGGGGAACTGTCGGCATCGCGTTTAATCCCACTTTGCTCGAAGGCCAAACGTTTGAGAGCTGGAACGATTTATGGGACCCAACGCTCCAACAGGAGGTCATCTTGGTCGATAGTGCACGCGAAGTCATCGGCATGGGATTAAACAGCTTAGGCTATTCCTTAAATTCAACCGATTTGGATGAGCTGCGTGAAGCTACCGACAAATTAAAAACGATGGGGCCAAATGTGAAAGCGATTATTGGGGATGAAATTGTCGAAATGATGCGCCGCGAAGAAGCGGCTGTCGCCGTTACTTGGTCTGGACAAGCGGCTGATATGATGTGGATTAACGAAGACATCGATTATTCTGTTCCAGAAGAAGGCTCAAATTTGTGGTTTGATAACATGATCATTCCATCAACAGCTGACAACGTCGAAGGCGCACATGCGTTTATCAATTTTATGCTGGACCCTGAAGTCGCGGCACAAAACGCTGATTATGTCGGTTACTCTACACCGAACGAACAGGCCATCGCTTTAATGGATCCTGAGGTTACGGGAGATGAGCGGTTTTATCCACCAGAAGAACTCCGGGAACGTCTGGAAGTGTACGAAAATCTAGGTCTTGAAATGCTCGGTACGTACAATGAATTATTCTTGGAATTTAAAATGGATATGGAAAATTAACAGGCAGAACTTTTGCCTGTTTTTTTTTGTGTATTTGGGGTATAGTATGTAGATTCTAAAGTCTAAAATTTAGTGAGTCGAAATAACAACGAAAGAAGGTCTCTCCATGGCCGTAAGATCCAATAAATTTGCACTTTATGTGCTGATGTTCAACATGTTCATTGCTATGAGCGGGATCGGGCTGATTATCCCGATTATGCCTGCCTATCTCGATACATTCGGTGTGGCCGGTCAAGCTCTTGGTACTTTAATTGCCACTTTTGCCTTAGCACAATTTCTGTTTTCTCCATTGTCCGGACAGCTTTCCGATAAATATGGCCGAAAAAACTTGATCATCTTTGGCTTGATTGTTTTTGGTTTATCCCAGCTGGCATTCGGACTAGCCTCTCATTTATGGATTCTCTACCTTGCCCGCTTCTTCAGTGGTTTGGGTGCAGCATTTTTAATCCCACCAATGATGGCATTTGTAGCGGATATCACAACTTATGAAGAGCGAGGAAGAGGCATGGGCTTGCTCGGCGCTTCAATGTCTCTTGGCTTTATGATAGGTCCTGGAATCGGTGGATTTTTAGCAGAAGTCAGCATAGAGTTTCCTTTCTATATTGCCACTGCCGTAGCTCTGATCGCAGCCTTTATATCCTTTGCTGTGCTGCCGAATGTAGCTCCATCAATTAAGGCCGCCGATACGAAATCCGAGAACTTGCTTCAGCAGATGAAGCGTTCCACTTATACCCCCTATTTTGTTATGCTGCTGGTGATGTTTATTTTCGCTTTTGGTTTAGCCAACTTTCAGTCGACCATTGCCTTATACGCAGACAAGAAATTCGGATTTACACCAAAGGAAATTGCCATTCTCATCACTGTTGGCGGTTTTGTTGGGGTAGTTGTCCAAACCTTTGTCATTGACAAGCTCTTTAAACGCTTTGGCGAGATGAAAGTCATTCTGGTCAATTTGCTGGTATCGGCAGCTGCAATGATTGGCATTTTGTTTGTCAGTTCGTTCTGGGCGATTTTACTGGTTTCAGCTGTATTCTTCACTGCCGCTTCCCTGCTCCGTCCGGCCATCAATACCTTGATTTCCAAATTGGCAGGAGATGAACAAGGTTTTGCAGCAGGTATGAACAATGCCTATATGAGCCTTGGCAACATGATTGGCCCCGCACTCGCCGGCGTTTTGTTTGATATCAACATGAGCTATCCTTATATTTTAGGAACTGCCATTTTGATCGTTTGTTTCTTTATCGCAAATACCTGGTCAATGCGAAAACAGCAGCTTTTGGCCACGAGCCGGAGCTAAAAATAAAAAGCGAAAAAGAGTCAGTTTCTCTTTTTCGCTTTTATTAATTGATCGATTGCCGCAGGAGAAGAAGCCTCTTCCCTTGCGGCTTTTCTTTTTGTCAGTGGCTTTGGCAACCCAAAGCGCCGAAGCGTGATATCAATGAAAAACAACACCATAGCGGCCAACAACAGAAACAGCTGAACTGGGCGAATCGTACCACTGGTATAGGACATATCACGGAAGGCGTCTTCCATGGTGGTCAATACCTGTCCACCTGTCCGTTCAGCCAGCGTTGTCAATAAAGGCATGTTTGTGTCTGCCGTTCGGTATTCGTCGCCATAAGGGATCGTCAGACCCGTTTTATAGGCGGCTCCGCTTTCATTCGTGATACTGAAAAAGACCAATCCCGGATCGGCATCCACTTTAACATCCACTTTGCCTGGTGCTACCGGCTCTGTTTGCAGCGGAAGCTCATTGCCTTGCTCGTCGACTGCAGTCACGTTCAGAATGGCTGAACTTTGTGTAGGATCTTCAACCGTGTAAACTCCTTGTTCTTTTCGGGTCACTGAGTAGGGAATTTCTTCGAACGCCGGCAGCAACTCGGCAACGCTGCGATTCCAAAAATCCGGCCACCTGTCCCAGTTCTGGAAATCTCCGCTCCATGCACCGCTTCCGGATGTATAAGCGACTGTTTTGCCCAGACCATAATTCCAGCTGGCAAGCACCGGATCGCCTTCTTCGCTTTCCAACGCAACGGCTGCTGTGCTTTTTGCTGTCGTTGCAATGTACGCGTTTAACTGAGGAACACCGTCTCCAAACAACTCATTCCACTGGCTGTCATAAACAACTGGATAAAAAGGTTCATCCACAATGAATGTGCGAGACATCATGATGGTTTCCCGCGACAAGATAGCCGGAATCGTTGTGGCATCGGTCACATCGTAAAAACGGCCGCTTCCGCTGTTCGCTAATTGCTCTAGCAAATTCCGGTCCGCATCCTGTCCGATTGAGACCGTGGATAACGTAATGTTGTTGTCTTTTCCGCTTTCGATCAACGCATCATAATCATTGGAAGTTGCCGATTGGCCATCCGTCAGCAGGATAATGTGCTTTCGCTGCAACTCCAAGTTTTCCAATTCCATATAAGCCTGCTGCAACGAGCGATAAATTTCAGTCCCGCCGCCGGGGGTAATGCCCAAAATTTTATCCACCGCTTCTTGCGGATCGGTCACTTTGGCTGTCGGCAAAATTTCCCACGGCTGATCGTCAAAAGCGATGACCCCCAATGTATCGTCCGGCCGAAGCAGTTCAACCGAACGGGCTGCCGCTTCTTTCGCCAATTCCATTTTCATGCCCATCATGCTTCCGGAACGATCCATCACAATCATCAACCCAAGTGAAGGCAATTCGTGCTTGCCTTTCACTTCCATTTCAACCGGCAGCAAGCGCTCAATAGGCGTTTTGAAATAGCCGCCAAGGCCGAAGCTTTGTTCACCGCCGACCATCATAAATCCAACCCCAAATTGCTGAACAGCTTGTTCGATGATGTTCATCTGCTGCTCACCAACCGATGTACCTGAAACATTATCGAAAATAATGGAATCATAACGAAGAATAGCAGACAAGCTGGTCGGCAATTGATCGGAAGCCAGCTCAGTCACGCGCAAGTTGTTTGTGTCTAATAAAGCGGGTATCGGACTGCCCTCTTCTCCGCTGACCACCAAGATATCCGGATTTCCAGATACTTCGGTGAGGCTGGCCAGTGAATTATTTTCTAAAAATGCATCTTGCGCTGTTTCCAAACGTACTTCGTATTTTAAGAGGCCTTCTGAATTTGCCGGATATGAATAAGTAAAGACGTTTTGCCCCTCTGCCAATTCGATATCTAGTGCATCCAAATCACGGTCATTTACAGAAAAAATCAACCTCGCTTGAGCTGCTGCATCTGCATCGACCGTGACATTAAAAGATTGCGCTTCCCCCAGAAATGCCCGCGAAGGGGTTTCAAAACGGCTGATGGCTACATCGCTTTGCGCTGTTTGTTCGACCGGCCAAACATCTACCTGCAGCCGATCAGATTCCAAGCGGTTTAAACTTTCCAGAGCCGAAGACTGCGTTTCATTGCCATCGGTTAAGATGACCAGACGCGTCGCCAGATCCGTATCGCCGCTGTTTGAAGCAAGTTCCAGCGCACGCGCAATATTGGTGTGCCCTTCTTGGCTTACAGCCAGTTCGGCAGGCAAAGTCGCAGGGTTTGTTGTTATGGGCACAAGACTCAAAAAATCCTCAGCAAACGTATAAACCCCAACCGATTGATGATCTTTTTTTGCTGACAACGCCGTTTCTACGGCAGCTGCCATCTCTGTCTCCATTCCCTCCAGAGAAGCAGATCGATCAAGCAGAAAAATAACCTGCTCCTCTTTCACCGAGCGAAACAGGGAAGGAACTGCCAACGCAAAAATCAACAAAACGACAGTCGCTATCCGGAGGACATAAACCGTTTTCGCCATTTTGGAGTTGGCTTTGAAATTTTTTATTCCAAACCAGCCAAAATAGAAGAGTGCCGGGACAAGCAATAAGAGCCAAAGCGGTTCATCGAGTCGCAATTCCACGGCGGTACACCTCCCATTCCGCAATAACCAGCAGCAGGATCAATGCGATAATAAACGGCACAAATGAAAAGCGGACCGTGTCTTGAGCTGTTTCTGCTGCGCCCATCGTGTATGTTGAGCCCACAGCCAAAGTTTTCTCTTCGCTGGCAAGTTGAACAATTAAGGCCATCGTCTCTGCATCTCCGATCACCTCATAAACTCCAGGTTCGGTAGGCGCAATAAGTGGACCACTGCCTTCAATATAAGAATGGCTGTATGCGCCATCTTTAAAGATTTCCCACTCTCCGGTGTCGGAAGCCAGAGACACGGAGCGGTGTTCGTTTGGCTGGAAAAACCCAAGAAATTCCTCATCCCCGGATAAGCTGTTCATGGCACTCCAAAGGAATAACGGAAACGACGGGGAAAGTGGCCAATCTGTCGACTGAACATCTGCCAATACTACGATATCGCCTTTTGGAGACAATTGAATAAAAGGCTGTCCATCAATCGATGCGATGGTTTCATAGCCATTAAAAGGCGGATACAGTTGGGAAACGAATACTTCTTCCAGTTCGGCATACGCAAATAACGGGTGTTCCTGCGTTTCAATTTGTCCTGAAACTTCAACTGCCGTTTCATCATTGCGGCCGATTAACAAGATGGGTGCCTCTTCTTTCAATAACTCGCTTTGATTGGTCACAATCGGCAATCCTGAATCTGGCTGCAATTGGGCAGCCTCAGACAAGTTAACATCCAGGTCAAGCGAACGAAAGCCGCTGGCAATCAATTCATGCAATGCCGAATCAATGACGACCGCATCTCCCGGAGGCGTTAAGTAAGCAGCCATTGTGTTATCAGCTGCATAATCGTCCTGCACGTCAACAGTCGCCTGCCAGCTTTTTTCAGTTGGCAAATCTTCGAAAGGAACCAATCGTACTTCAGCCGCTGCCAGCTCCACTTCCATGGTTTTTTCGATATCACCAGCGGACAGCCGGACTGTAGCGGGCAATGCTTCATTGCTGCCATTGACTAGCTGAACAATACCACGGACACCGTCTTCCGCTTCGGAAAGACCAAACTGTTGGATGGAAACATTGCGGAGTGTATCAGAAACGCCATGAACTTGATAGCTTTGTCCGGTTTTACTGGCCAACAGTTCACGGTCTAAGCTATCGGTAAAAATGTGGATAACTGTTGAATCAGTGATGGCCAAGGTATCGGCAAATAAAACGGCTTGTTCCATTTCAGCCTCTTCATAGCTTACCGTTATTTGATCCACTGCTTGTTCAATCGCTTCCAGTTCCTGCTCATTGCGGAGGACCACTTCTGGACTGGTGCCGGTTGTGACGATCGTTACCGGTTTGCCGCCCGCTTGTGCAGCCAAACTTTTCATCTCCTGCTGGTGCTTTTCAAAATGAGAAGGCGAACCGGCCAGCATCGTCGCTGAAGTATCCACGACAAAAATAAAATCATTGCCTGCCAGTGTTTCCGACTCACTAAACGGTCCAAGCAATGCAAGTACGCAAAGCAGAAGCGCTGACAATTGCAAATAAAACAATAAATGATGCTGCAGTTTTTTCAAATACGGGGAAGCTTGCAGCTCCTTCATCCGTTCTTGCCAAAAAAGCGTCGAGGATACGTGTTGGTCCCTGTATTTTTTTCTAAAGAAATAATAGAGGATCACAGCCAGCGGCATCACTGCTGTCCAGATCATTCCCCAATTTGATGCACCCATGCCGCTTCACCTCACTCGATCCAATTTTTTCGCATCATCTGATGAAATAGCACTTGCTCGATTCCATCTTCTGCATGCACTGGCAAATAAGCTATGCCGTAAGTTCGGCAAAGCGATTCCAGCCCTTTGGCATGAAGATCGCTTTGTTGCTGATATGCGCGCAGCGCCTCTTCTGTAACCGTCACATTCAATACTTGCTGTGTTTCGTCGTCTATAAAACGGAGGTCTCCCCTATAAGAGGGGTCGCGTTCTTCTTCCGTACTGATGTGGATAAACCGGAGGTCATGTGCATATGCAGGTGCCTGTTTGAAAAAAACGTGCCAGTCTTCGAGCGGTTCCAATCCATCAGAAACGATGAAAAGCACCGTGGAATCTTTTGCTGCATAGAAGCTTGCCTGCTTGGCAAAGGAAAGATTTTTCGGGTCCGGCATCGAAGCTAGAAAATGCTCAAACAGTTTTTTCGCAGACTTCCCTTTTTTGCGAAAAGGCACAATTTCTTTTTGTCCAGATGAGACCGTCAGGCGATCGTCACTTCCTAACACCATCAGCCCCAGGGAAAAGGTCAGCTGTTTGGCAAACAGCCATTTGCTGTCCATCGATTTTGAACTGTCGATTAGGAGATGAACACGCATCTCCTGTTCATCCAAAAAGCGCTTAATATAAACACGTTCGGTTCGGGCATAAACGTTCCAGTCGATGTGGCGAACATCATCTCCGGGATGATATTCGCGAAAATCCGAGAAATCCAAAGAGCTGCCAAAACGCATCGACCGATGAGAGCCTTTGTGATGCCCCCTGATTTTCGCTTTGGTTCCAATGGCGTAGCGGCTGAGGCGTGAACCCCAATCAGCCGGTAAGTTCAATAAAGTCATTTTAAAACGCCTTTTCCAGCTGTGCTGAGTACCAAATCTATCAATTCATCCGCTTGTTTGCCGATTGCCTCAGCTTCGTAATTCAATAGGAGGCGATGCCGCAATACAGGCTTGGCAACATATTTCAAGTCGCCGATAGAAACATGGTAGCGGCCTTCCATCAATGCTCGCGCTTTTGCCAGACGGATCAAACTCTGCAGACCACGCGGTCCACTGCCATACTGCACATACTGCTGAATGGAGTCGTGCTCTGAATGCTCCGGATGGGTATTTTGAATAATGTCGACTGCCACCATCAAAATGTCTTCTGCCATCAACACTTCTTTAACCATCTGCTGTGCCCTAATCAAGCTTTGGGTGTTCATCTTTTTATCAAGGCTTACCGTATCAGCTCCGGTTGTTCGGCGACTGATTTCGGCAAGCTCATTGCGGCTTGGATAGGAAACCAGGATTTTGCATAGAAAGCGATCCATTTGCGCTTCCGGCAGCGGATAAGTTCCTTCCATTTCGATCGGGTTTTGGGTAGCCAGTACAAAAAATGGCCGTGCCATCACTTTAGTGTCTCCCAAGATGGTCACCGTTTTTTCTCCCATTGCTTCCAGTAATGCACTTTGGGTTTTAGGAGTTGCCCGGTTGATTTCATCAGCCAGCACCATTTGATGAAAAATTGGTCCCTCCCGGAATGTAAACTGCTGTCGCCCTTCTGCATCCCGCTCGATCAAACTTGTGCCAGTAATATCCGATGGCATCAAATCAGGCGTAAACTGAATTCTTGAAAACGACAAATCGAGCACATCTGAAATAGTTCGAATCAACATGGTTTTGCCAAGCCCGGGAAGCCCTTCAAGCAGCGCATGGCCGTCCGCCAAAATAGCATACATGGAAAACTCAACTGCGCTTTCCTGCCCTACAATAAAACGTCCGATTTCTGATCTTACTTCCCCAAGCAGCTGACTCATTTCTGTAAATTGGTCGGTTGTATACGTCATAAAACCCCTCTTTTCTATTCTTCGGTTTCGATATCCGTAAAGTATTGTTCTACAACGGTTTGCAAATCAGGCGGCAATTGCAGGCGATCTGCGCTTGAAAAATAAGATGCTGAATACTCACCCACTACGTCGGCGTATGGTTGCACGCTGCCTGCAGTTGCCGCAACAGACCCTTCCTGTTCCCCTGCGGCTTGACCTTCTCCAATTTTTCCGTTATCAACTGCCGTATCGCCTTCTCCGCCGATGCGAGCAGGTACAGTCAACAAGTCGCGGCTGCCTTGGCCCTGGCCAGCTCCTTGCCCTGAGCCTTGTCCTTGACCTTGTCCTTGTCCTTGTCCTTGTCCTTGTCCTTGACCCTGGCCTTGGCCTTGGCCTTGGCCTTGGCCTTGTCCTTGACCCTGGCCTTCATTTTCGCCATGCCCTTCAGCTTCCCCTTGGCCGTTTTCTGGCTCTTCAGCTTCTCCTGCATTTTCTCCATTACCAGATCCCTGACCATCAGTATTGGACTCACTGCCTTCACTGGAAGATTCCCCGGCAGCGGAACCGCTTGGGTTTTCCTCGCCAGATTGCCCACGATTAGCAATGGTCTGCTGCAAGGGAAATGCTACCGGTTTGCCCATGTTGCTCAAAGAGGTTTGGGTTTTTCCTGCCTGGTCAGCCAATCTGTCGGAAACTCTTTCGAGATCCTGAGAAACAGCTTCAGCTTCTGCAGTTTGTCCTTCCGCCAGCTGCCGTTTTTTCAAATCCAGCTCTTTTTGTTTTTTGACAAGCTCTTTCAGCACAGCTTCCGGATCTTCAATATTTTCAATTGCTGCTTTCAATGCTTCCATTTCTTTTTTTACTGCTTCCGTTTCTGCCTGCTTTTCTATGTCATCAATTTCTTTTTTGATGTCTTGTACCAGTTCCAACTCTTCTTCAACATCATTTGCCTGATTTTGCAGATTGCTTGGAAAAACCAGTAGAAGCATCATCAGTGCGCCGCTTGCTACTGCCCCAATCAGCCATTTTGGTCGAAGCCAAGCTTTACGTTCTTGACGAAACAGCTGGTAGCTAAAAGGCACAATTGCTGCAGTTTTGTTCGTTAACATTTCTGCCAGCGCATTTTTTTCGTTCAGTTTCCATACGGTCAGCAACTGATTGTGCGGTGTGAAACGGTCCAACTCTTGGACTGCCTGTTTGGTACTCGGCAAATCTTTCATCGTCAACAAGATCCAACTTGCGATAGCGGCAAATCCTGCTGCATATGCATAAAATTCATAATAAGGAAGCACAAACAACCGCGATACCAGCAGCAAAGCCGCCGCTGAAGAAAATCCTGCAAACAAAGCGAACTGAAAGCTGCGGGTGAAATGAAGCATTCGCAGCAGCCTGTCTGTCTTTTTGACATACTTTTGGATATCGCGGTTGGTCATGAAATTCCCTCCTTACTTGTATTTATTCATATTGACTCGAAGCTTTTTGACTGCCAGAAAAATACTGGCGACGGTTAGCAAACTGTAGAAGATTACGTACCCGATCCACAGCGGAATCGATATCATAGTTACAGCTTGCAACTGATCTTCCATAGGTGGTTGCAGCAAAGTTAACAACACTGCCGGTGGGTTAATGGAAGCCCAGAAATGAGCCAAGGGTGACATGCTCGGCGCACCCGAACCCATCTGTGAAACTTGCACCGAGATCAACAAGAAAAACGCTGTGACGCCGGCGATGAAAATCATTGCGCCATAGGTTGCAATGATCGCAACAATGGTCTTTCGGATTAATGTTGAAAACATCACGCCGATGCTGGCGATTGCCAGCAAAGTCAGCAAATAAAACAAAAAGATGTAAAACAATTGGCTGGGTGAAACCCCTCCATACAAGAATACCAAACTGTAAATCGGCAATCCGGATACAATCATCAGCAACAGAAAAGCAATGGATGATGTCATTTTCCCAAAAATGATTTGAAAAGAAGTCTGGGAGGTGGTCAGCAAAATATTCAAGGTTTGTTTTTCACGCTCAGAACTGATCGTTCCTGCAGTCAATGCAGGTGTAATAAATAAAATCAAGCCCAATTGAATGTACGTCATGATGCTAAATAGCATAAAACTTTCATCTGGCCGGAAAAATCCATTTCCGGTCAAAGACGTTGCCAAAAAGATAAAACCAAAAACGAAAATGCTCATGGCAATCAAGTAAAACAAAATTCCCGTAAAGCTTTTCAGGTTGCGGAAACGCAATTTAAGTTCTTTGATCAGTACAGGATTGGTAAGGAGGGTTTTCATCCGATTTCCACTCCTTTTGTAATTGCCATAAATACATCTTCCAAATCAGTTTCTTCTTCCGAAAATGACAGGATCGGTACGTTTTGAGCGATCGCTTGCTGCAGTAAACGCAATTGATCTTGTTCGGTTCCCCGATAGAAAAATTGAATGGTATGTTTATCCTGCTGTTCTTCGATTTGAGAAACAAAAGGATCCATTTCAAAAAATGGTACGACCGAATGAGTATCACCCATTACTTTGACCCGAAGCACTTTTTCGCTTTGCAGTTGCGCTTGAATCGCGTGTACAGAACCCTGTGCAATCAACTTGCCATTATCGATGACTCCGATGCTGTCGCACATTTCAGCAAGTTCCGGCAAAATATGCGATGAAATCAAAATGGTTTTGCCCATTGCTTTTAGCTCTCTCAAAATATCCCGCATTTCGACGCGCGCACGCGGATCGAGTCCAGAAGCCGGTTCATCCAAAATCAGAATTTTTGGGTCATGAATCAATGCGCGCGCTAAACATAGCCGTTGTTTCATCCCGCGTGACAATAAATCCACATAGTCATAGCGTTTGTTCTCCAAGTTGACCAGTTCCAGCAGTTTGGGTATCAGCACCGCACGCTCTTTCGGTTTGATGCCATAGCTCGCTCCGTAAAAATCCAAATACTCATCTGTTTTTAACTGATCATAGACACCAAAGAAATCCGGCACATAACCAATTTGCCTGCGCACTTCCTGCGGATTTTTGGTGACACTTATGCCATTGATAAATGCATCGCCGGCAGTCGGCTGAAGAAGCGTTGCCAGTATCGAAAAAGTCGTTGATTTCCCCGCACCGTTTGCACCGACAAAACCAAAAACGGTGCTGTCTTCCACAACCAGATTTAAATCTTGAAGCGCATAAAACGAACCGTATTTTTTGGTCAATCCAATTGTTTCAATCACGGAGCAATCACTCCTTTCAATTTAACTTTTGGCACGACAACTTCAGCAGTTGCTGAACCGTCCGTCATTTCAAGTTTTAACTGGATGTCTCCATCCTCTCCTATATAGTTTATCGCATTATCGGTAAAATTTTGGTTGGCTTCGGTGATTTCCTCGTAGTCTCCACTGTCATGATTTAATAGTGTGACTGCTAGTCCCTGGCCTGAAGTGGCGATTGAAAGTTCATTCCATTCAGCTTTTGAAAGTTCTATATCTTCTGGAAGCGTATAGGTCAGGTCATAGTTTCCAGGCTCCAAATAAAATAAGTAAGGATCATTCGACATATTATCGAAATAGGCATTTGTACTGGTACCAGCCAGTTCCATGCCGAAAGCATCCGCATTCAAACTAATCTCTCCACTCAAAGTCAATTTTGGTTTAAAGCTTTGTGCAAGCAAATGGACTGAGTCTACAGAAGCCCGCTGATTTTCCAGGCTGATTGGTACGATAGCATCCTCTGTATAGGCAATCACATATGGCGACTTTCCATTTTCAGACATTTGTTCATAGGAAGTTGAAAGCAACGATTGGCGACGTGCTGTTTCCAACTCTTCCAAATCAGCAATGGGCTGGTAACCATAAGATTGGCCGATAGCTGCTGCCGGTGAAAGAATATCCGATTGGATTGTTTCATCCACCGCCACTTCTTCGCCAGGGCTCAGGTCGCCCAGATCCAATAAGCGTGTACCCGTCCAAATTGAAACGTCTTGCACTCCAAATGAAAAGTTATTAAGGATGGTTCCCACCACTTTATTTTCGGCCACTTCCAAATCAATTCCGAAGTTTCCGGTGTTTTCAATATAGGACTGGCCCATGATCGATTCGACAGACCAATAACGCATATCCCGAACTGTTATTTGATTCCTGGTCGCACCTTTTTCCATCATGGCTGACAGATACGGCTGGGTCCCGGAAAATTCACTGGCCATTCGGTAGGTCATCGTCGTGGTAGAAGGAGCTGTGAATTGATAATCCCCACCTCGATTTGATAGCAATGAATTGACATAATAGCCATTTAATCCGTTATCGGCATCCACCTCAAAAAAACCAGTTTGCTGTATTTGCGGGTTGCCGATTCGGTCTTGGGCTCCATACGCAAAAAGTCCCAGCGAAGTCAACAAAGCAACGGCAGGAATGATAAACCAAGCAAATTCCCGTTTGTCCCTTTTCTTCAAAACGATGTAAAGAACCGGTACAATTAATAGAATATAAAGCACAATGATGGCAATAATAAACGGTTTTGAAACAGCAAAGCTGTCAAACAACTCATTGACATCCCCAACTTCATATGTCATATAATCAAGAATTGACTGGCCACCCATCGAATTATAATTGGTTACTGGTGCCGGAAAATAATTTGACATCATTTGGCTATAGCCTTTTTGTGCCGAGACGGTTTCATCTCCAAGAGAAAAACTCATCTGGGTCACATTCCCCGAACCTACAGACTGTGTGGCAGCAAATACTTGTCCATCATTTTGCAGCTTGACTGCAGCTCCTTCTTTAGCTGTTGCTTGGAAAGCTGGTACTGGATTTTCAAGCCCTGAAACTGAAACATTGATTTCATCCCCCAGCGTTAATGGCAGGTATTCGCTTAAGTTGCCAAGCTCTGCTTCCAAATTGCTGGTCGAACCTGTAACGACATGGCCACCTTGCTGAACCCATTGCAAAATGGCTTGTTGAGTCGGCTCTGGCAAATCGCTATATGAAAACTCGTCAATGACCAAGTAGTCAATCATACTCCAAGCCTGTGCTTCCGTCGGCAAAGAAAAATTTTGCAGCTGATTCAGGTGAATCACTTCCACCCCTTCACCGGATGGTACGGCAAGTTGTTTTAATGGCTGCAAGCGGTCCTGGTTATCGGTCAAGGTGGCAACAAACATTGTCCCTGGCGAATAGTAACTGGGCTGTATCGTTTTTTTGCCTTTGAAAGCAATTGATTCGCCTTCTTCCCAGCCGCCCTCAAACAGAAAAATGCTTTGATCGTTAGGGCCACCTGTATAATTCATGTCTGATAAACCCGACGACGCGATGTGTAGCGTCTTGCTTTCGCCTTCAGCAAGTTCAATCGGCATAGCCATACCAGCTCCAAGATTATAGGTTTCCGAGTAACTGATTACCAAGTCCCCTGAAAACGCCGAGCCTTCATTGGTAACTGTAAACTGAAGGGGCAAGCCTTTTTCATACTTGACCTTATTTTGAAATCCGGCACTAGAATCCACGGTAATTTGTGGTGCCGCCAACGATAGCTGCGGCATGATAAATAAACTAATAAGCAATGCAAAAGCAATTAATGCCAGCAAGCGTTTATGCATGATGATCCCCCTTTTACGCGTCTCTTTATTAGTACGCTGGCAATGAAAAATAGTTCCATCTTCTTACAAAAAAAGCATCTTTTAAATCACTTTCTTTCCAGAAAAAAGAACGGACAGCAAATGCTGTCCGTTCTTATAGTTCCGAAAAGAACTTGTGGATAAATTCAGGCATGAAACTGAGGATTTTTTCATCCGGCTCCAGCTTTGCGTGGTGCAATCCGTATGGTGAGGAAACACCAGCCCAGAACATCAGTCCAGGGAGCTGCTCGGTAAAATAACCAAAATCTTCGCCTGTCATGGCTGCATCACTGCGTATGGCTGTTATGCCTTCTGATTTACTGGCATATTCCAGAAATTTTTCTGCCAGCGCCTCATCATTCGTCACTTGCAAGTAGCCCGAACCGTAATCAATACGGATCCGGCAATTATAGGCTTCTTCGACCGCACGGCAGAAACCTTCAATCCGCTGCTTCATATGAATCATCGATTCACTGTTTAAGGTGCGGATCGTTCCCTCCAACCGTGCGTGCTCAGCAATCACGTTTTGAACCGTTCCCGCACTCATCTTACCTATGGTCAGAACGGCTGAGTCCATTGGATTGACGTTGCGGCTGACAATTGTCTGCAGCTGCATCAACAACGAAGCAGCTGCAACTGCCATGTCTTCGGTCAAATGCGGAAAAGCAGCATGGCCGCCCTTGCCATGAAGATCAATAAACAATTCTGAAGTATTGGCAAACAACAAACCTGGTCGGGTGCCTACTGTACCGACCGGAAGTTCCGGCGCAATATGCAGCGCACAAATCACGTCCGGCAGTAAATCAGGCCGGTCGTTTTTCAGCCATTCACGAAATGGCAAGGCTCCGCCTGGGCCTTCTTCTGCAGGTTGGAACAAAATCACAACGTCATCTTCAATTGGCTCATCTAAGAGTTTTTTCAGCAGCCCAAGCGCAACGGCCATATGAAGATCATGGCCGCATGCGTGCATAAATCCTGGATGAGTCGATTGAAATGGCAATGCTGTTTCTTCCTGTATTGGCAAGGCATCAATGTCTGTTCGCCAACCAATCCGCTTAGAAGGATTAGTGCCGATCACTTTGACCGCGATCCCCGTCCGCCACTCGACCACTTCTAACCGTCCTTGCGGCAACTGCGAGATCGTTTTCAAAAGATACGCTTGTGTCTTCACTTCCTGAAAACCAATTTCCGGAATCTGATGCAGATCTCTTCTGATTTTTACTAACTCCATCGGGTTCACCGATTACAGCTGTCTAAGTTCTTGCTTGATTTCTGTTTTTGCACGTGTTTTTGCATCCATCAATTTCAATACGCGTGCTGGCGTGCCGCCTACTACTGAGTTTTCAGGAACATCTTCGATTACGATTGCTCCTGCTGCGACTACGGCGCCTTTGCCGACGCGAACGCCTTCAAGTACAACTGCGTTGGCACCAATCAAAACATCGTCTTCAATGATGACTGGAGTTGCAGATGCTGGCTCGATAACGCCAGCTAATACAGCACCTGCTCCAATGTGGCAGTTTTTGCCGACCGTTGCGCGGCCGCCCATGATTACGCCCATGTCAATCATTGTTCCGTCACCGATGACAGAACCAATATTAATAACAGCACCCATCATGATGATGCAGTTATTGCCAATTTCCACGTTTTCGCGGATAAACGCACCGGGTTCGATGCGGCTGTTGATATTTTTCATATCAAGCAGCGGAATAGCAGAATTTCTGCGATCGTTTTCCACAACCGAATCTTCAATAACAGCGGCATTTGCTTCCAACGCTTTCTGGATATCTGTCCATTCGCCGAATACAGTAATTGAACTGCCTTCTCCAAATACTTTAGAGTCTGTGCCGTAATCCAAATCAGCCACTCCTTGGCCTTTTATGTATGCTTTTACAGGTGTCGCCTTTTTTGCATTTTGTATGTACGAGATTATTTCGCTTGCATCCATCTGTTTCATCAATAAAAACCTCTTTCTATAAGTGATGTTGTTATTATATCTGATTCAGCATAAAAATTCATCCGCTTCACCTTAATAAAGCGGCATGTTTTTCGACTATATCGACAAATGCCTCTACTTGGCGCAGTTGAAAAGCAGATTCATAGCCGATTAGCCACGTATCCCGTGTCAATTCCAGTTCTTCTTTGTTGTTGGTAAGCGGCATCATGTGCACATCCTCTGTGCCCGTCAATGTAATTGACGGCAGGATGGCGTAGCCGATTCCGTTGATCGCCATCTGCTTGCAGGTTTCAATTTGGTCGACCGTTATTTGCCGTTTTGGATTGGAAGCAAAATGCTTTTGCCACCATTGCTGGATCTCCTCGTAATAATTCGAGTCACTTTTAAACTGGATAAAGGGCCGCTCTGTCTGAAGCAGTTCTTCAAGCGAGCGAATTTCTTTGTCGACCAAATACAGAGTATCTTTAAATAAATGATGCTTTGTCCCTTTCCAATCCGTATGGCCACGCACAATTCCGATATGGGCTTCCCCATCATAAAGCGAACGAACGATTTCTGAGCTCCATCCTGTAATCAACTGGATTTTTGCTTCCGGATAAAGTGTCACGAAATCCTTCAGTACTTTAGGCAACCAATTTTGGCCGATGATTGTTGCGCAGGCAATTTTCAAGGTACCATGCACTTTGGAAGTCAATGTGTGCAACACTTCAAACACTTCTTCTTTTCGCAGGATAGTCTCATTGGCGTATTGAATGACCAGTTCTCCGGCAGGTGTTGGCGATAATCCTTTTTGCGAGCGAATAAACAATTGTTGGCCCCAATCCTTCTCAATGGATTGAAGACGCTGTGATAAAGCGGGCTGCGACAAAAACAGCCGTTCTGCCGCTTTTCTCATATTGCCTTCTTCAGCCAATACTTTAATAATGAGTTCTTCATTTGACATGGCTCTTCTCTCCTTTTTGACCCCGAAGCCCGAAGATTAAGATAAAACTGACGATCGCGAAAGCCGCAGTGGCCAAGTATACATTTTGAAGCGCTCCGGCCAGTGCTTGCTGCAGAAAATCCAGTGCTTCGGCAGAAATGCCGGCGCGGCTGTCAGCACTCAGCAAATCGTTGATGGAGCTTAGAGAGTAATTTTGGCCACTGTCGGCAAACGAGCGCAGCAAAGAACTGTTCAAGACACTGCCAAGCAAAGCCACACCAATGGTACTGCCCAAGTTCCGCATAAACATATTCGAAGCAGTAGCCGATCCGCGCTGTTCATAAGATACTGCCGCCTGAATCGACACGATAAATGCGGTGCTGGTCAAGCCCATGCCAATGCCTACAAAAAAGCTCGACATGGCGGCCCACAACGGACCGAAGCCAGGCTGCATCAAGACAAACAGCAAGGTACCAACGACCAGAAAAGCGCCGCCTGCCAACGATGTTCTAAAGTAGCCAATTTTCAGTAGCAGCCGCCCGGAAAAAAAGGACGCCAGTGGCCAGCCGATTGACATAGCGGTTAAGGTGAATCCGGCAATGGCTGCTGGCTGCTCCATTACGCCTGTTACATAAGTAGGCAAATAGCTGGAGATGCTGATTAAAATAACGCCGGTGGCTAATGAAACAAGGTTGGCGTAAAGTATCGTTTTGTTCCGCCATATCTCAAAAGGCATCATCGGATCGACTGCCTTTTGTTCCACCCAGATGAATAACACAAAAAACAATAAACTGGCTGACAGCAAAATCAACGATTGCCTGGATAGCCAGTCAAACGACACGCCGCCTTCCACCAATAAATACAGCATTGTTGATAAGGCAGCCGTCAACAAGGCCGCTCCTTTGTAATCAATCACTGGTTTTTTCTTGTTCACGGGTTCTTTCAAATACAGCAGAACACCAATCAAAGATAAAACACCAAGAGGCAGGTTGATCCAAAATACATATTGCCACCCAATAGTTGCGACAAGAATCCCGCCGATTGCAGGGCCGGTAACGGCGGAAATACCCCAGACACTGGATAAATACCCTTGAATCTTCGCCCTTTCGTCACTCGAATAAATATCACCGACAATCGTCGTTGCAATCGGCATGACTGCGCCTGCGCCCATCCCCTGAACAAACCGGTAGAAAATTAATTGTTCGATCGAATCCGCAAAGCCGCACAATAGAGAACCAAATAAGAACAGCAACATCCCTACTGCGAATATACGCTTTCGCCCAAATATATCGGACAGCTTGCCGTACAAAAGGACCGTCACGGTGCTCATCAACAAATAAGACGAGAATACCCAACTGTATTTTGAAAATCCACCCAATTCAGATGCAATGATTGGCATGGCAGTCGACACAATCGTCGCTTCAACCGCGCTGACAAACATAGCCAGCATTACAGCAACCAAAACAAGCGGCCTTTTTGTTTTATTCATTTTCCAAACCTCTTTTCAACTGACAACACAAAGCGAAAACGCCCTTTTGGATTGCATCGACACAGCCCTAATGGCTTATGTTCCTGTCATCAGGGCGCTGGAGTTCAAAAACTATGTAGTAAAGCGGCAAAGATTGGTCGGAGCTCTGAGTTGGTCTTTCAACAAAAAATGAGAAGCTCCACTTTTACAGCTTAATTAGCTTTTTAAGCATAAAAAAGGCCTCTAGAACGAGACCTTCTGCGATGCTTGGTTAAATTTTTAATTGATAAATTTGTTTTTTCAACTTTTTCAACACAACACGCCGCGTCAAGATTCCCATGAACATTTCTTCATCGTCAATGACACACAGAAAATTTTGGTTGATGACCATATCCAGCGCTTTTTGAAAACGTTCGTTAATGTGGATCAAAGGCAAGTCTTTTTCCATAATATCTTCCACGCGGATATCAGAAAGCCGTTCGTATTCTATATGATCCATTCCGAGAATTGCATCAGTAATCCGTTGTGCATTGATCAAACCGCGAAAGCGATATTTTAAATCCAGTACCGGAATGGCTGAATAGCCCGTCTTCGTCAACACGAGTAACGCATGTTCGGCACTATTGCCCATTTGAACATGTGCAACTTTTTCGGAAGAAATGATATAGTCTTCGATCGGTGTATCCAGAAAATCTCTGCTTGGTAATGAAATCATGTACTCTACTCCTTTTGCATCGCTTGTATTAGATGCCATCCATTCAGACTTCATCATAACACATCAGGATTCCTGAAACTATTTAATTGGTGCACAAAATACCTTAAAAAGGAAATTTGTTCAGCCATTGGCCGCCGTCCAAAGTAACGATTTCTCCATTCATGTAAGAAGCTTTATCCGACATAATAAAAGCAGCAAGCTCCGCTACTTCCTCAGGTTTTCCGAGTCTGCCAAGCGGAATTGACTCCAACGTCCGTTTGGCTGCTTTCTCGGATTCCCAAAGTTTATCAGCTCCGCCGGTCCGCTCGATGGGTCCAGGGGCAATGCCGTTAACCCGGATGCCAAACTGAGTTCCCCATTCAACTGCAAGTGTCCGCGTCAAAGACATAACACCCGCTTTTGCTGCAGCTGAGTGTGCAACACCTGCTCCGGCATTCCAAGCATAAGTGGCTAACATATTTATAATATTGCCTTTCGTACCGTTCTCTATCCAGTAATTGCCGACTGCATGAGAACAGAAAAAAGTGCCATTTAATACAATATCAATTACCGACTTCCAGCCATTTGGCGATAGTTTTTCTGCATGCACAATAAAGTTGCCGGCAGCATTGTTGACCAGTCCATCGATTCTTCCAAATTTTTCGTGTGCGAACTGTACCATGGCTTTCGCATGTTCGTGTTCTCGTACATCCATTTGAAACACTTCAACTGAGCCACGGCTTCCTGTAATCGCTTTCACTGCTTCGTTTAATTTGTCCATATCACGCCCTGTGATGACAACATTGGCACCTTCTGAAGCGAACTTTTTAGCCATATGCAGCCCCATGCCGCTCGATCCGCCTGTAACAATAATCGTTTGATCCGTAAACATGCAAACATCCCCTTTAAATTAGATTACAAATAGTGATTTTAGATCTTTTCACTTGTATTCATTAGTTCTACAAAGCGAATGGATTCCCCTTTTTTCACATATGCCCCTTGAGTATACAGTGACTGAAAATTTTGATATGATGGAGATGAAAATATCAATATTTTTAAATGAAAGGAATGAGTCCATGTCTGCTGCTAAGTCTGATTCAGATATTGCACAAGCCATCTTCACAGTTAATCGGCATGCAAAAACTGCCCCCGACAATCAATATTTGTATGCATTGAAGAAAGAAGCATTAAATCTTATGATCGAAAAGCAACGCGCTAAAAAAGTCGGTTTGCACTTCAGCAAAAATCCTCAGAAAAGCCAACAACAATCTTCCGTCCTCGTAAAATGCGGCAATTACTATTTTCATATGCTCCCGAAAAAAGACGATTTTTCTTCACTTGAGCATTTAGGCAATCTGGATGATACATACCGTAATCCACCAAGCCGAATGAATTTAAAAGTGGCAAAAGAAATTTTGCGGACTTTAACCGGATTAGAGCCGCAGAAAAAAGAAGCGGCTGTCTCCAATTTTACCAAGTCCTACCAGCCCCGGCAACTTGACCGGTTTTACTCGCCGAAAAAATCTTATTTTGACTAAAGCTGAACTTTAGCCGGAAACCTTTATAGGTTTCCGGCTTTCTTATGCATCATAATGCCGGATCAAGGTCTGTGTGCCGTTATCTTCATATCCCTGGGCTGCCACCTCTTCGTACATGCTAAGTGACAATCGAAGGCCCGGCAAATTCAATCCCCAGTTTTCCGCCTCTTCTGCAGCAATCTTCATATCTTTAATAAAATGCTTAATGTAAAAGCCCGGTTGAAAATCTTCGTTAATCATTTTTGGCGCCAAATTCGATAATGACCATGAACCTGCTGCCCCGGAAGATATAGAACGCAAGACCCGTTCTGGATCAAGACCTGCTTTTTTTGCATAGACCAGTGATTCACAAACCCCCATCATATTGTTTGCGATGTTAATTTGGTTGCACATTTTAGTATGTTGTCCAGAACCCGCTGGTCCTTGAAATACCACGTTTTCCCCAAATAGGTTCAGCAAAGGACTAACTTGTTCAAATACCTCTTTTTCCCCGCCAACCATAATGGATAGAACCGCATTTCTGGCACCTACATCCCCGCCAGATACAGGAGCATCCAAGGCATGTAATCCTTTTTCAGCCGCTGCTTCAAAAATCCGCTGCGCCAACTGCGGCTTTGAAGTTGTCATGTCGACAAGCACTGACCCGGTCTTCGCATGGTGAATAATGCCTTTATCACCAAAATAAATTTCTTCAACATCGGAAGGATAACCGACCATGGTGAAAATGACTTCACTATTTTCAGCAACTTGTTGAGGCGACTCTACTAAAATAGCACCTGCTTCAATCAGGTTTTCTGCTTTTTGGGCCGTTCTTGTATAGATGAAAACCTCATGCTTATGGTCCAATAAATGTTTGACCAGGCTATTGCCCATAACTCCAGTCCCAATAAATCCGAGCTTCATTTGTATTTCCTCCTTCTGTATCTATCTTCAGTTTAGCAAAAATCTTCAGGATATTCACTTTTCTTTTTAAAAAGAACATATTGTACATTTTTTACTTATTTCCCACTCAAAAAATGCAAAAAAAGAAGCCGACCCGTATAACGGACCGACCACAAAAGGGGGAAATGAGAATGTTGCTGTGTTCTTGTATATTATGCCCTTCTTCCAAGTTCTTTAAACATGTTCATTTAAATATTTCCTTTTTATTTCTGTAATTTCGCCGATAAACTCCATGGCCTGGGAGTCTGGCAATTGCATGTCTCCATACCGGACCCGATCATAAGTCTTGAAAAAAGAATCGGTTACGTCCCAGTGCAGTCTTGCTGTCCATTCACGGACCGTCTCATATTTTTTGCGTCCCACTTGCTGTTCTGTTGCCAACATCTCCAATTCCCGAAAAGCCTCCCGAATTTGATGGAGATCCAGATTCTGGCTATGAGGTGCAGCCGGCCTCGGCACAAGCTGCTCTACTGAGGCGTGGTCATGCCTGGTAATGCTGACCTTATTTTCTTCCACCGGTTCTTGTGAATCAGGTTTTATTTTTCGCACCCAATACACCAATGCTATGGCGCATGCCAGTACTGCAATTCCTAAGAAGATTTCAACGGGAAAATCGGTCGGTACGGCTTCGCTTACTGCCAAATCGTTTTGAACAGCTTCTGCATCCGGACCCAGTTTTTCGATCGTCTCCTGCATTTCTTCCTCAGTCGACAGAGCCGACAAAAACTCAGTGACCTGCTCAAGAACCAGAGCAAGTGGCCAAAACAACAGTTTTATCACGCCTCCAACAGCCCAACCAGCCAAACTCCGAACTTCATCAGCAATCCAAAATATACCGATCGCCGCAACTGCAGGGAGAATGGCAAGCGTGCCAAAAGCACCGACAACTTGGCTGAACCGCGCACCATCAGCCTTAGAGTGAAGGTAGCTGTATACCAAGTGCAATGCTACATAAAACAACACCGCAACAGGGACAAGAGTGAAGAGTAAACGGCTTGACAGCGGTTCCGGGTTCAGCAGTAAAATAACCCAGATGATGCTGAAAACTACCAGAAACTTCATCAAAAATTGGGAACCGTGATTAAACCCTTCATATCGGACTGAGTAGCGGACATGGAGCAAGTAAACAGATAGCATGCTTAAAATCAAGGCCAGCCATAATGCCATCCCTCCGGTCCACATAACAGCCGCGGCAACAAGTGCAATACCGACGACCCACGTTACTCGATACGTTTTTTTTGAAAACAAAAAATAAGAACTACACGCCATCAGCATGGCTGCCAACAGCCAAATCCAAACTACCGGCAATGCCGTCTCACTAGAAACAAAAACCAGAACCATGGAAATAATAAAAGCATCCAACATAAAATAAATGGCCGATACTAAGCGCGCCGTCATGCCAAATCACGTTCCTTTCCGCCCAGCAAGACCGTTAATTCTGTTTGGCTGCTCCATTTGGTAATAAAATGCACAGCCTCTTTCGGCTCACCGGTCAATAGGTAGGTCGTGTAAGGCAATTCTGTGTGGATGTCCAAATGTCCAAGCATCGCGCGGTAAGAAAGTGTAGCGCTGTTTTTTGAAATGATCGACAGCAATTCCAATGCCTGCTGGCGTTGCTTCTGGCCTTGTCCCGCAGACAAATATAAATAAGGCATCTTACCCGCTGAGCGAATATTTATCGCCAGTGCATACGGCACTCCCGCACGAAAGCAATTTTCTACGTACGAAGCCAATTCTTCAATTCGCTCTTCCAAATCGTGGATGGTCCCATAAAGAGCAGAGACGTTCAGTGCAAACAGCATCGATTCATTGGCCACTTGCGAAAAGATTTTGGTTTGGTAATTCTGCATTCTGACGCTGGCTTTCCAATGAATTTGATTGAATTGATCTGTTGAGACATAGTCGCGTGTGCCGATCGGCTGAAAAGCATCATCAAATAGGGAATGCCGCAAATTGAATTGGCCAGGCTTGTGCCGGGACGGCGTGGAACGAAAAGGGTAATTTTGCAATTTAGGAAAAACGAGCTGTTCTTGTAAAATTGCCAGTTTGTACTCCAGAGTCAAACTGCCTTCTCCAAATGGCTGCGGAATAAGTACCTCCATTTTTTGGATGCGTGACAGCCCTCTCTTTTTGCCTGTAATGGGCACCTCGATTTTAATGGTTTGCTTGCTGCCAACGGTAAAAGGCAGATCAAGCTCAACCAAATCTCCATAACTTGCTGCATTTGTTTCTTTTGGTTCCACTGCATCGTAAAACCAAATTTTCAATTGGCCTCCCCAAATTGGCAAGCCGTCATTTTTAAAAACAAGCTCCCAAGAAGAATCCCCTCCGTAAAGCACGCGTTTGCGCATCCGTTCATTTTGGAACAGCAGCTTCTTCCCGGCATCCTTCAAGTAAAGGAGTTGCAAACCGACTACTCCTGCGACAAAGCTGATGACCGCTGCCGCCAAAAACTGCAAAAATACCATAGCCATGAAAAGCAAGACGAGTAAAAACCCTAGTACTCGTTTCATGTTTTTCGTATCGTCATTATGACGGATCCACACCATCTAAAATGCCTCTACCGGTGAAGGCACGGAATTTGAAATTTCGCGTAAAATAGCACGCGGTTCATGAACAAGCATGCCCTCAGCAGTCAGCATCAAACGATGGACTGCGACAGGTTCGAGTATGTATTTCACATCATCCGGCGTTACAAACTGCCGTCCTTCCACAAAGGCTTTCCCTTGAGCAGCATGAACAAGCGCCAGCGCCGCACGGGAACTTAAACCCAGCTCAATGGAAGGATGTTCGCGAGTAGCCCGAACCAGCGCCAAAATATAGGTTTCGATGTCTTCGTGAACCGCTACCTTGCCAGCATCAATTTGCCATTGCTGAACATCTTCGATGGATGCCACCGGAAAAATTTCTTTTTTATGGGAAACATTGTCGCGGAAGTTCCGGATGATGGACAGCTCTTCTTCGTATTTGGGGTAACCAATTTCCAATCGAAATAGAAAACGGTCCAACTGTGCTGCAGGAAGCGGAAAAGTTCCCTGCTGTGATTCGACTGGGTTTTGAGTAGCGATGACGATAAACGGATCTGGCAATTGGATGGTTTCCCCATCGATCGTTGCCTGTTTTTCTTCCATCGATTCCAACAAGCTCGACTGCGTCCGCGGTGTTGCACGATTGATTTCATCCGCCAACAGCAGATTGGTTTGGACAGGCCCTGCACGCAGCTCGAACTCTTGAGTTTGCGGATTAAAAAAACGAATGCCGGTCACGTCTGACGGCAAGACATCTGGTGTGAATTGAATTCGTTGAAAACGGCCGGCAAACGATCCAGCAAATGCTTTAGCCATCCATGTCTTGCCTGAACCCGGTACGCTTTCGAGCAAGACATGCCCCCCTTGAATCAAAGCAATTAGCATAAAATCAATTTCTTTTTCTCTGCCGACTACCAATCTGTTCAACTGCGCTTTAGCTTTCGTTAATTTCTCCACATTATCCCCCGCTTCACTTTCATTTATTTTGATGGTTCCACTGTGTATGTATAGACAGTAGTTCCATGGTGATAAGCTGTACCTCTGAAATGCTTGAAATCTTCTCGTGCAATCAAGACGGTGCGAAAATCCAGGAAATCTTCTTTCGCAATTGTAATGGATTCGAGTTCCCCATTTTTCAAATTTTCGAGTTGCTGGTTATAGTCATTCATGAATTGTTCCCCTTTTGCCTTAGTTTTAATGAGCCCTTCTGTTATAATACTAGACGAATGAACATTATCGATTTTGGCTAGTATTTTTGAAAGCCACCCTAATATACAGATGCTAAAGATCTGTACTAGGAAATAGTATACAGTAAACAAACAAGTGGGACATCTTTGTCCTTGCAGCTGTGATTTTTAGGAGGATTTACATGATTAATTTTTTGAAACAGCATCCTTTGATTTTGATGCTGCCCCTGGCTTTTTATTTATATAATTTAGCATTTGAAAACACCGCCATCTTCTGGTATATGTATACATTTGCGATGCTGATCCTTATGTCACTCGCTATTATATTCGTCAAGATTTTCGATGAACTCGTCACGTGGAAATCACTCATTTATGGCTTAGGTTATGGAACTGTTCTTTATGCCCTTATTGCTGGTGGATTTCAACTGGTGCTGCTTTCTCCTTTTAACATATCCGGGCCAGTAGCCTCCTTTTTGTCTGCATTTGCGCCGGTTTCGATTTGGCATTATCTTCTCCTGATGTTTATCATTGTGCCAGGTGAAGAAGTTTTTTGGAGGGGCTTGGTCCAACAAAAATTGAAGAAATACTTGTCCACTCCACTTTCGATTTTGATCAGTTCCATTCTTTTCGGCTCTGCCCTAGCATTAAGCGGGTTTTGGCCGGGTGTAGCAGCAGGTATCTCAGCAGGCTTGATTTTGGGTTTGCTTTACGAATGGAAAAGGAGCCTGCCTCTTATCATTGTTGCTCATCTTGTTATGATTATACTCCTATTCCTTGTTTTGCCTCTTCCGGTATAAAATGAAACATTCCTCCTTTTCGAACGTCTACTAGACAAACCGATAAGGAGGAATTTTTTTATGAAGAAGCATTTATTTTTATTATCATCTGTCCTGACGGTTGGCGTCGTTCTGGCAGCTTGTGGATCGTCTGATACTGCCGAAGAAAACACTGGGTCTTCTCCTGACGAAGCGACTGAAGAAGTAGTAGCAGAAGAAACAGACGATAGTGTACCAGCTGAAGAAACTGCCGAAGAAACGGAAGACAGTGAGTCGGCTGATGAAACAGATGAAGTGACAGATGACAGTGAGCCCGCTGGTGAAATTGAAGAAGAGACAGATACTGAAGACGCTGATCCCGCCGGCACTCTGACACAAAGTGATGGACAAAATTATGAATTGTATGTTCTTGACGGCTACGAACTAACTGCTGAAGAACCTAAAAAAGATTCGCTTTTCGCCGTTGATAATTCTGCCGTCTTTATGCGCATCGAGACTTTTGCTCCTGGAGAAATCGATTTTACAGCCGCTGAGGAAAACATGATCCAGACTCTTCAAGCTGTAAATCCGGAGGAAGAACCTGCTGAAGTTACAGGATTTGACGGAGAAGATTTTGATCAATCTACAGTATATGAAGTGCCAAGCACCGAAGGCACCGTGACCGGCATTGTTTTTGAAAACGAGGACCTGTTGGTGCGCTTGACAATTTTTGATGACAGTACTGTCAATGCCACAGAAAATTTTATCGCTATGGGAAGTACGATCGATTCACCGGAAGAATAAAACTAAACTTCTTTCTTACACATACAAAAGGCCTTCCGACTTGCGGAAGGCCTTTTGTATGATTAGTAAGATAAGTCTTTAATGGATAACCCCAATTTTTTCATTAATTCGATTGCTTGTTCTTTCTCTTCACTTGATAACGCATCTGTGAGCTCGTGCAATTTCTTTTCGTGTTCCGGGAAAATCTGTGCCATGAACTCTTTGCCTTGCTCCGATATCTCAGCATAAGTCACACGTCGATCGCTCGGACAATTCACTCGGGTAATGTAACCTCTTTTTTCGAGCTTATCAATCACATAGGTAATCGAACCGCTTGCCAACAGAATTTTTCCACCTATTTTTTGCAGCGGCTGTTTTCCTTTATGATACAGAAGCTCCAAGACAGCAAATTCTGTCGGATTGACTCCGCTTGCCTGAAAGAAATGATTGGTCTGTTCGGTAATGGCTTTATGTGCACGCGACAGCACAATAAATAATTTTAGTGATTGTTTGATTTCTTCGTTCATGCTATCCACTCTTTCCACTGTTTAAGCTACGTTACACTAATTATAGTCTTTATTCATTAAAATAACATCTTCCAAGATTCGTTCAGAATATTAGCCAATGATTACACGCTCTTTTGGATAATGGAACTTTGTTGGGTCTGTTTTGCCGCCGATTGTAAAGAGGAATGAAATCAAACCAACTCGCCCCACAAACATCAGCGCCATAATGATAAACTTCCCGGGTTCTGAAAGATCACTCGTGATGCCCAAAGACATTCCGCATGTTCCAAACGCTGATGTAATTTCAAATATAATTTCGACAATCGTTGCCTGCGGCTCGGTAATAAGCAATGTGATCGTTGCCGTCAATACCATAAAAACTGCTAGAAAAATAACGGCAAACGAACGAAAAACATCAATCAATTCAATTTCGCGCTTGAAGATTTGGATGGTGTTTTTCCCACGTGCAAAGTTTATCAAAAACAGGATGGCGATGGCAAAAGTCGTGGTCCGGATCCCACCTCCTGCAGAACTTGGAGAAGCCCCAATAAACATCAATGCACTCATAAAAATATTGGTCGCCTCGCTGAATTGCGTAATATCCACTGTTACCAAGCCACCAGAACGCGACGACACCGAATGGAAGATTGCTGCAAATGCTGTTTCGTGCCAACTCATTCCTCTAAATGCCCGAAACGATTCCAATAGCAGAATACCAATGGCTCCGACAGCCAATAAAATAGCGAAAATACTAGTCGTGATTTTCGTAAACAACGAAAAACGGAAATGCTTTTGTTTGTTCGACAAAAATTCTTTTACTTCAATCAAAACCGGGAAACCAATAGCTCCTAATATGATCAGAATCATGTTAATGATTTGAACGAAATAATCATTAAAGTAAGGCACCAGGGATTCTCCAGTAATATCGAATCCTCCGTTTGTTGTGGCAGTTATAGATCCAAAAACGCCGTGAAGCAATGCTTCCTGAAACGTTGGAAAATATTGCGTAAAGTAGAGCGTTAAAATAAGTGCTCCAACCGCTTCAATCAACAGTAAAATTTTTACGATTTCCACAATCAATTTTACAACACCCGACATACTCGATTGATTATGGTCCACCATTATTAATTGGCGCTCACGCAACCCGATGCGTTTACCGACAAGAAGCCAAAAAAACGTCCCTATGGACATAATGCCAATGCCACCCAGCTGCAAAATAAACATCAAAACAACGATACCGAAAGTGGTATAAGTATCGACCACGTTTATAACAGTCAAACCGGTTACGCTCACAGCGCTTACAGCTGTAAACAGGCTGTCAATCAAAGGAATCGTCATTCCAGGTTTATGGACATTTGGCAACCTTAGTAATAAGAAGGAAATGGCAATTGCGACAAAATAATACGAAACAATCGCCTGGGCAGGTGTAAGATTCCGCACTTTTTGAAATGTTTTATTCATAAGACATAGATTCCCTTCAACGTTTTACTCTCTCCCCATTCTATGAAAAGAATAGATAAAAAGAAAGAGAAATCGAAAATCTATTTAGCTATAAGCAGTTGAATTTGCGAATGGGTCTGATTTCTACTACTTTAAGTTCACGTAAAGATGATTGCTCTTGTGCAAAAGGACTAGCCATACGGTTTTTGAATAGCTCGTGAATGTCTAGAGCTTTCATAATTAGAAACTTGCTTTTCTACCCATTCACTAGGAGACTTGAAACAAAATACCGAAAAAGAGTAGAAAAAATTTCCTACTCTTTTCCGTTATTGTTTTGCTGGTTTTTCTGTTTAGCGGCATTGTCTTTTTTCTCTTGCTCTTTTTGCTTTTCTTTGCCGGGTGGCTGTTTTTTATTTTTTTCTTGTCCTGACAGATTACGGGATTCTTTCTCTACAGTGGAACTAGTGGCATTGGGAGCATCATCCTTTTTTTGCTGGCGTGGCGCTTCACTTTCCTTCTGTTCGCTCTCTGCTGGTGTTTTCTGTTCTTCTTCTCCAAAAGGCACTTCTTTTGGTTTAGGTTCTTCATGCTGTTTTTTCACTGGAGGGGTATTCTCATTTTTTTCTGATGGTTTATCCTTCATATTAGTTTGTTCGGGTGTTTTTTGCGGTTCTGGCTTTGCAGCCTCACTTTTCTTTTCCACGATTGGCGGAACGACTTTCTTTTCTGGAGATTTGGGTTCATTCGTTTCTTTTTGAATAGTTGTTTCTTTGCTTTCATTGTTTTGTTGAATTGGATCTTCTGCTTTTTTATCGTTTGATGTTTCTTGTTCGTTTATTGAACTTTCTTCTTTCGGAGTAGAATTTGGTTCACTTTCTCTTACAGGAACCTGAACTTCGGGTTCTTTTTGTATTTTTAAGGTTTCAGCTTTATCAATCAATTGGCCCATAGGCACAAGATCTTCTTTCGATTGACGCCATTGTGCCCGAGTAGCCTCTTTCATTTGAATCGCTATGTTTTCATTTTTTGCAACTGAAGATAGGGCTAAAACAAATTCTTTTATAGACCGATCCAGATTGTTGCCATCTTCTTCAACCGAAGTAATGGTGATTTGTTGAGTTTGTTCAGTTACAGCCAACACAAACACGCGATCCAAGACACTCGTCACCGAATCATTTTTCCAGTTACCCAATTCGTGAATCAAGTCATGTCCATCGCTGTTCAGCTCTCGAATCGAAACAACCTCATACTGGTCATTGAGTCCCAGTTCAATGCCTGGATTGATTTCAACCTGAACATAATTAAATGCCTCTTCCTTTGGAAATGCTAAAGCAGATACAAAGAAAGCAAGGGCTGCTACTGCTGCTAACACTGGAGCCATAGCTGACTGCCAGCGAAGCAATGGTTGTTTTTCGAATGGATAAAAAAAGGCTTCTTCTCCTATTAAAGGGGTGCCGGTCGGCGTTCCTCGAACAAATTCACCATTTTTCACTAGAAATACCGAGCGGTCTTGGTTTGATTCAATGCATATTCCTGATTGTATGCGCATTAGTTTAACCGCCCCTTCAAGTAATCTTTTAAAAAATGCAGATCGCTCATTTGAAGCAAAGCCATTGCAATTATGTATTTCCGATTTCGTTCAATCGTTTTTCGAGATACCTTGACCAGTTTCTCAATTTCCTTGATAGGCAATTTCTTCGTGTCCACCAAGTGGTTCCTGTATTCATCTGTTTCGGCCACCAACTGCGAGATTTGAATAGCCGTAATGCGTGCATCTTCGTGAACTGGTGATACCTTGGCCAAGATGCGAAATGATAACCCAAACTCTTGAAGCATTTCTTCATACAAGGAAATTTCTTCACGTCTTTTTTGATCTTGTTGCTCAATTGTATGCGCATAAGATGCTGCATGATCTGCGATGCCATTATGCCCTTCCGGATCTGCAGACGGCATAAAATCATGGCTAAATTCTTCTCTGCGACTTTCTTTGCGTATAAAATCGATGATTCGCCTTCGAATGACCATATGGGCAAATGTCAGAAATGAAGCATTATTGGTTTGATCAAATTTTTGGATTGCCTCATTAAAAGCCGCCAAAGCAATACTGTATTCATCATCGTGATCGTCAATAAATCGTTTGCATATTTGAGAAGCGGTTTTTTTCATAAAAGGTGCATAAGAAAAAAGCAAATCGTGCAGCGCCTGTTCGTCACCGCCTTGTGCTTGTAATACCATTATTTCAGCATTGGATTTTTCAATACGTCCAAATCTCCCGCTTAATGAAGACAAAAGCACATCATTCACCTCTTCTCAAAGTCACTGCCTATTTGATTGTAACTTTGAAGGATTCGATTGAAAAGAGGCAGGTTTTCTGTTTCTCTCATATATTCGCCCAATTACCAATTCTTTTGTGGGTGGTCCGCCTTATTTCAATTCCATAAACCTCATTTAAAATAAGACAAAGAAAAAGTGCATTGAAATGGAATCAATGCACTTTTCTACTCTTAACCTAAATTCATTATCTATTTTGCCTCGTGTTCTTTAGCTTGATCTTTGTTTTGTTTAACTCCAAGCAGACCGCCTACAACTCCGATGCCGAGTAATACTGTCCAGAAGACCAGTGTCCATGGTGTTGAGTGCGGGAAGTCGTGCGGCAAGACGCCTACATTTTCGTGTGATAAGGTCATGACCAATAATTTGACTCCTACCCAACCAACGATAACGAACGCAGCTGTTTCGAGTTGTGGGTATTTTTCAAGCAATTGAACAAATTTATGGGCTGCAAATCGCATGATAATAACACCAATTAATCCACCGGCAAGCATGACCATAAACTGGCCAGAGTTTATACCGCCAATGTCATCCATTCCAAATACATTCAAGTGAGGCAAGGTAACAGCCAATGCAACCGCTGCAAGCATAGAGTCGATGGCAAAAGCAATATCAGCCAATTCAACTTTTAATACCGTCATCCAAAAGCTTGATCCTTTTTTCGCAGGTGCATCTACGCCTTCGAGAATTTCGTCCGTGTCCCCTTTGCGCTGATCATAAATGCTCTTGATTGAAATAAACAAGAGATATGCTGCTCCAAGTGCCTGAATCTGCCAAATATTAACCAGCAATGTAATCATGAACAATGCTGCAAAACGGAAGACGAAAGCCCCCACCAAACCATAAAATAACGCTTTTTTCTGTTGCTCTTTTGGCAAATGCTTCACCATGACCGCCATTACTACTGCATTGTCTGCAGCCAGCAACCCCTCAAGCCCTACTAAAACCAATAAGACCCAAGCATACTCCAATAATACTGCTTCCATTCCGTTTTTCCCTCCCTATTTTTCCCCACAAAAAAGACCTCTGCCTAAATAAAGGCAAAGGTCTCGCTAAGCAAATAAAATTTGCTATCACAACCGATGGCTACTAACCATGTCTTGACGACTGTGAAATAGGTTTCCCCATAGCTACTCCCCCTTGACTGAAAGTCAAAGTGTATTATTTTGTAATGTCAGTATAGCACCATTTAATTTAGAGTGGTAGTTTAAATAATGGAGATTTGAAAATTTTTGTCTTTTTTATGCAAATTGTAAAACTGTACCATCGCCGGCATGGTTTCCAGAAAATCCGGACAGTGTATATTGCTCCCTTCCAACAACCGCTGTGCATTTTGCGTGTCGAAATCAGCTGACCAAGTTAAATAATCCAGCGTTTCTTTTTCAACACCTAGCCCTTTTCTTACAGGACCAAAAGACAGCGAAATTTTAGCCATACTATGTGGCAACCGTCCTTTCGGATCCTTTCCTGTCATTGATTGGACCATACTTCGATACACTTCTTCAACAGGATGAGGAGTGGGATCAGTCAAATGTACAGTTTCACCTGACGCCGCTTCCAGTTCGCTGAGGTAAATAGAAGCATCCAAAATGTAATCGACTGGCACGACATTGATGTATGAGTTCGAGTGTCCTACATATGGAATTATTGGCAACCATTTGAGTCGGTCGATCAGATTCAAGAAAAAGTATGGACCATCAAACTTGATCGTTTCGCCTGTTACCGAATGCCCACGAACTATGCCAGGACGAATGATTAAAGTGGGTACTGTTTTCTTTAGTTCCACCACCAGCAGTTCCGCTTCGAATTTGGTTTCTTCGTAAAAGTTTTTAAAAACTCCCGGTCGCTCCAATTGATTTTCGTAAATGATTCCTTGTCGATTGCCAGCTACATAGGCGGTACTGAAGTATACATAACGCTCCAGTCTGGGCAACTCACTGATAAACTCATTTACCTTTTGTGTTCCTTCCACATTGACTTTCCAAGCAATATCTCTGGGAACAGCCAAATCATAAATAGCTGCAAGATGCCAGAAAACTATATTTTTTTCCATCAGGTATGCTTTATCGCTTTTGGACAATCCCAGTCCATCTTTTGTAATGTCTCCTTCTATTAGTTTGATGCTTCGACAATTTGTCTCTTTTTGAATGCGTTCAGCTTCCGTCTCAGCTTTTGCGCGTTCTGACGATAAAACAATGGCAGCAATAGAATCATTTTTCTGTGCATGCTTTTGAATTAATTGGCTGGCAATAAAACCTGGAAAGCCTGTAAATACCACTTCTTTCATAGCTTCAGCTCCCTTTTCTCCCATCATACTAAATTCTTTACTAACTTGCAGAAAAAGAAAAAAAGTAAACCCGAAGGCTTACTTTTTGTTCATTCTTCTGGTTTCTTTATCAAACAGACTGTACACGATTGGCACAATATAAAGTGACAGCAAGGTCGAACTGATCAGTCCGCCAATTACAGTAATTCCCATTGGCTGGTTGATTTCTGTACCTTCACCGATTCCAATTGCTAATGGCAATAGTCCCAGTATCGTCGTCAAGGCCGTCATCAAAATCGGACGGCGGCGATCATGGACCGAAGTAATAATGGCATCATAAGAATTCATGCCCGCTTCTTTTCGCTGATTGATGTAGTCCACCAGCACAATCCCGTTATTGACGACAATTCCTACCAGAACCAGTATACCGATAACGGCAGTAATACTGATCGGCGTCTGCGTAACAAACAATGCGATTGCTACACCAATTGCCATCAATGGTACAGTAAACATGATAACCAGTGGGTATTTAAAGGATTCGAACTGGGCTGCCATGACAATGTAGACGAGAACAATAGCTAGTACCACAGCCATCATCATATCGTTTATCGAGTTGTCCAACAGCTCTCGGTCGCCACCGAATGACACTACCGTATTTTCATTCAAGTCCAATTCCTCAATTGTTGTATCCACTTGATCTGACATGTCTCCCAAAGTGATGCTTGATTGGTGCTGAAGTGTGAAAGAAACACTATCTGCCTGGTCTACCCGTTGAATGCTGACCGGACCTTGAGCCACTTCAATGTCTGCCAACTCCTGAAGCTCTACAAATTCTCCTGAAGGCGTCCGAAGAGTCAAAGCCCGAAGCTGCTCAAGACTGTCTCTTTCTTCTTCTCCATAAGCCACATATACGCTAAGAACATCATCATTTTCTGTCAATACTTGTGTAGCCAACACACCACGCGTGATGTTATTGACCGTTTGTGCTATCTGAGCCGGAGGCAGCCCGTATTCGGTCGCTGCTTCCCGATTGATGGTCATTTGGATTTCGTCAATCGTTTCCTGGCGATCATTCGTTAACTCGGTCACTTCTGAAAGATTTTCTAATGCAGCTTCTATATCAGCGACGGCTGTATCCAAGCGTGCACGATCCGTATCCGTTACAGTGAATGACAATGTGTTTGGTGAAGAACCAGCAGCTGTTTGCAAATTAAAGCTAACCAATGCACGGTCTCCCACAGTTTCCAAAATTCGTGGTTGCACATCATCCACAAAATCAAAAATTGAACGGTCACGATCCGCTAAGTCCACGAGCTTCACATAAATTTCAGCCGTATTCGATTGGGAGGCGTCCTGCGCCTGATCTTGCTGCGTCGAGCCAACCAAGCTGACGTAGACATCTACTTCTTCTTCAATTTTCAATTCTTCTTCGATTAAGTTAACCACTTCGTCCGTTGCAGCTCTGGAAGATCCATTTTCGAGTTCAACTGAAACACTAACAAAACCTTCATCAGTTGCTGGAATAAACTCTGTACCTACTTGCATGACACCGAAAGCTCCAACGACCAACAACACCAATGCAGTTAACAGTACAAGAATTCTATGGCGCAGTGCCCAAACTACGGACCCCTCAAACGTCTTGACACTTCTTGAAGTGTCTTTTTGTACTTTCGGTTTCATACCGGGTTTCCCCAGCATTCGCGAGGCCATCATCGGAATGACGGTCAGCGCAACCGCTAAGGAAGCGAAAAGACTAAACGAAATCGTTAAGGCAAACTCAAAGAATATTTCCCCTATTAAACCAGAAATGAAGATGACCGGAATAAAAACCGCTACCGTTGTCAAAGTAGAGGCAATAATTGCACCGGAAACTTCTTTTGCACCATCTGACGCTGCCTGTTTGGCCTTTTTGCCCATCGCCAAATGACGTTCGATATTTTCGATTACAACGATTGCATTATCGACGAGCATCCCTATACCCAATGCCAATGCACCTAAGGTTAGAATATTTAGCGCAAAATCGGCAAAAAACATGAGAACAAACGTAACAATGACCGAATATGGAATCGCGACTCCAATAATAATTGGGCTTTTAATGCCACGAAGGAAATAAAACAAAACTAACATGGCAAATAGACCACCCAGAACCAATGTCTGGCCAATATTCCCAATGGCTAGTTTGACATAGTCACCTTGGTCGAACAGGATGTCTGCTTCGACTCCTTCAAAGCGCTCTTCGCTCAGCAGTTCATCCAATCTCTCTTGGAAAGCATCCGAAACATCCGCTGTATTTGCCTGAGACTCTTGGAGCGCCGACAGCAAAACAGCTGGTTCTTCGTTCGTTCTTGTTTCGCTGTTGCTTTCGCGTTCACTAACATTGACTTCAGCTATGTCGCCGATTGTGACATTATTGCCTTCGATCGGATCAATCGTTAAAACCAAATCACGAATTTCGTCTACATTGGTCAAGGTGCTGATAATCCGAGTGGTTAAATTACGCCCGTCTTCTGTCTCAATCGGTTCTCCTGGCAATGAGATATTGTTTGCCTGAATCAGCTGGACAACATCCGATTGCTGCAGGCCACGTTCTTCCAACTCAGCCTGGTTTAACTCGATTTGAATTTCTTCTATTAAAGAACCTGAGATATTAACGCTCGCCACACCATCTGTTTGGCGAAGCTCTGTTTCCAGTTCCTCTGCAATTACCCGCACGTCAGCATCCGGATCACTTGAACGCAATGACAGCTGCAAAATTGGGAATTGTGAAGGGTCAAACTTTAAAAAACGAGGATCATTTGAATCATCCGGGATTGGTGTCTGGTCAATCCGCTGCATGATATCAGTTTGGACATCGTCGATATCAGTTGACCAATCAAATTCCAGTAAAATAAAATTTGAACCTTCTTGGCTGTTTGATTGAATCGATTCAATTCCTGGCAATGTTGACAAGCTTGCCTCCAGGGGTTTTGTCACTTTTTCACTTACTTCTGTCGGGCTCGCGCCTGGATAATTGGTCACTACCACACCAATTGGAGGACTAAGCTCGGGGATTAAAGTAATAGGAATACGAGTAAACGATACCGCTCCCAAGATAATGATCAAAAACATAATTACCAGTGTAAAAACTGGCCTTTTTATCGAAAAATCGCTTATTTTCATCTGCTTAACCCTCTTTCCCTCTCTTTCTATCATAAGAAAAAATACCTGCAACCGCAAACTTTACAACAGTTGTTCACCTATATGCCACTTTTTTGAAAAAAACAAAAAAACCTGCCAGCAGCAGGTTTTCATTTTTATAACAGACTGTATAATTTTATGCCTGGATTTTTATCTTGGAACCAGCGTGTTGCAAACTCGTTCTCGAATAAAAAGACATAATTGTCGAAACGGTCGCGAACGAGCATCGAACGTCCACTGGACATGGATTCTTTCACATCTTCTTCATTCTCAATCCAGCGGGCGATTTTGGAACCAACCGGCTCCATCCGCACATCCACATTGTATTCATTTTTCATGCGGTGTTCAAACACTTCAAATTGAAGTTGGCCTACTGCACCAAGAATAACTTCTTCTAAATGAAGCGTTTTGTAATATTGGATAGCGCCTTCTTGTACCAGCTGAAGTATGCCTTTATGGAAATGCTTTTGTTTCATAACATTTTTTGCGGTAACTTTGACAAAAAGCTCCGGGGTAAATTGCGGCAGACTTTCAAATTGAAACTTCTTACCGCTCGTAATGGTATCTCCAATTTGGTAATTCCCGACATCGTGAAGACCAATAATGTCGCCTGCTACAGCTTCGTTGACCATCTCCCGATCATCTGCCAAAAATTGCGTTGTTTGCGACAACCTAAAGACTTTTCCAGTGCGAGCCAATGTTACGTTCATCCCACGCTCAAATTTGCCGGAAACAATTCGCACAAAAGCAATCCGATCGCGGTGAGCCGGGTTCATATTGGCTTGAATTTTGAAAATAAAACCCGAGAAAGGCATATCGATTGGATCAATTTCTTCATTTTCCTGCGTGTCGCGCGGTTGCGGCGACGGTGCAAATTGCAAGTACGTTTCTAAAAACGTTTCGACACCAAAGTTAGCCAGCGCACTGCCAAAGAATACCGGTGTCAGTTCACCTTTTTTCACTCGGTCAATAGAAAAATCATTACCTGCTTCATCCAGCAATTCAATGTCGTCCATTGCCTGTGTGTAATAAGAAGTTTTCTTCATTTCGTGATCTTGGATCATTTTGCCTTGTTCATCAAGTTCAAGAAAACGATCGCCTTCTGAACGAAACGGTTCAATGCGCTTGTTAAAACGGTCATAAATACCAAGAAACTCTTTGCCCATACCGATTGGCCAGTTCATTGCATAGGATTGGATGCCAAGAACTTCTTCCAGTTCTTCCATCAATTCCAGCGGTTCTTTGCCTTGGCGGTCCATTTTATTGATAAACGTAAAAATTGGAATGCCGCGCATTTTGCAAACTTTAAATAACTTGACGGTCTGCGCTTCAATTCCTTTGGCGACATCAATAATCATAACAGCACTATCAACCGCCATTAAGGTACGATAAGTGTCTTCACTGAAATCCTGGTGACCAGGCGTGTCCAGTATATTGACGCGGTGTCCATCATAGTCAAATTGCATGACGGAAGAAGTTACAGAAATGCCCCGCTGCTTTTCGATTTCCATCCAGTCGGATGTAGCAAACTTGCCGCTTTTTTTGGCTTTAACCGTTCCAGCGTCACGGATAGCTCCACCGAATAACAGTAGTTTTTCCGTTAAGGTCGTTTTCCCGGCATCCGGGTGGGAAATGATGGCGAAGGTTCTTCTATTTTGAATTTCATTCTTTAATTGGTCTGACATGTTTATACGCTCCTTTAATCTACTCTCTTCATCTTAGAGAAGGCAACTGAAAAAAACAAGGAATTTTAACGCCTGCAGAAAAAAGGAGCCTTTAAAGGCTCCTTTTTACTGAAACTTTTTCATTGCTTCTTGAATCGCAATTTCTTTATCGCTGTGTGGGTACTTGGTGTTGCCGATAATTTGGTAATCCTCATGTCCTTTTCCAGCCAGGATGACAATATCTCCTGGCTGCGCCTGTTGAACAGCATGCTTTACTGCTTCTTCACGATCACCAATGCAGGCAAAGTGGTTATGGGTCATTCCCGTTTCCAAATCTCCTAAAATGCTCTCGTAGCTCTCATCGCGCGGATCATCCGTTGTTAAAACTACATAATCTGCAACAGATGCTTTTTCAGCCATGATGGGACGCTTTGTTTTGTCGCGGTTGCCTCCCGTGCCTACCAGGAAAATAATGCGCTGTTCTTTAAAATCCTGCACTGCCTCAATCGCTTTTTCAATAGCATCGGGCGTATGCGCGTAATCGATAAAAACAGAAATGGGCACGTCCAGGTCAACTTTTTGCATCCGTCCTTCTACTGGCGCAATTTCTGCCAGTGCTTTCAGGATTTCATTCAAATTATAGCCTTCTGCATACAAAGCTGTAATGGCCGCCAAAGCATTGGAAACATTAAATTCACCAAGCAGTTTCATTTTCACTGGAAACTGGCCTTCTGTGCATTTCAACGTAAAAGTTGTCCCCTCGTTTGTCAATTGGATATCTTTTGCCTGGAACTGAGCTTGGTTTTGGATTCCATATGTGTAAACCGGATGCGGAGTCATTTTCGCCATTTCATCAGACCATGGATCATCAGCATTTAAAATAGCTTGTTTCTGATTTGCCAGATCCTGGCCAAGCTGCGAAAACAACAAGCTTTTGGCATGTCCATATTCTTCCATCGTCCCGTGAAAATCCAGGTGGTCATGCGTCAAATTGGTGAAAATTGCAGTATCAAACTCGACACCTGCTAAGCGCCCTAGTATCAATCCATGCGAGGACACTTCCATCGTCATGTGCGAGCAGTCTTCATCACGGGCACGTGCAATCATTTGCTGGGTCGTGAGCGCATCGTTTGTTGTGTTGGCTGATGCATGCAATTGGCCATTCAAATCAAAGCCGATGGTTCCAGTCAGCGCTGATTTTTCTCCGAGCTTCATCAGCATTGAATGCAGTATCCCTGCTACACTGGTTTTGCCATTAGTGCCCGTCACACCTGTCATATGGAGAAGCTTGGAAGGATAGTCATAAAATTTTGTCGCTAACAGGCCAAGGGCCCGCGAAGTGCTTTCAACAATGACTACTGTTGCATTGTCGATGGTTAATGGTTTTTCTGCCACGATCACGGTAGCGCCTTGATCGGCTGCCTGCTGGGCAAAATTGTGGCCGTCCACTGTATAGCCCGCAATGCAGACAAACATCGAATCTGCTTTAATGTCACGGGAATCTATTGTCAAATGTTCGATCGTTTCCGGTAGCACACCTGTAATCTGCTTATATGGAATGGCCGTCAGTAACTCTTTGCTGTTCATGAAATTCCTCTCCTTACTGTTAAGAAACCAAGGGAGACAACACATATGCGTGTAGCAATGCTGCCGCCGCTTTTAATGAATCGGTATGGGTGCGTTCATATGAATGGGAAGCTTCAATTCCGGGACCAAACAACGCATGCTTAACATCATGTCCTGCGCTGATGGCAGCTGACGCGTCTGATCCATAATACGGATAGATATCGACTTTGTAATCGATGGCGTTATCTTGTGCCAACGCAATTAAATGGCGAGTCAACCCATAATGGTAAGGGCCGCTCGAGTCTTTTGCACAAATAGAAACCGTGTACTCATCCGACTCTTGGCCATCTCCAATAGCGCCCATGTCAACCGCAATATATTCTTGTGTTTCCACTGGGATGCTGGAATTGCCGCCGTAACCAATTTCTTCATTATTCGAAATGTAAAAATGAGTTGTATAAGGAAGCTCTTCTCCTGATTCACTGAAATGCTTCACGAGCTGAAGCAACAAAGCCGTGCTTGCTTTGTCATCCAAATGCCGTGATTTAATGTAGCCGGATGCGGTTGCTTCAAACCTTGGCTGGAATGAAACAAAATCCCCTACTTCAATCCCCAAGTTTTGAACCGCCTCTTTTGAAAAGGCTTTTTCGTCCAGGCGCACTTCCATATTGTCGGCATTGCGCTCAGCTGTTCCCGCATCTTTGTAGACATGAACTGTAGTCTGATGAAGCAGGATTGTTCCCGATACGGTGGAACCGTCGGCTTTATGTACAAGGCAATTTTCGCCTTCAATGGCATTAAATTTAAATCCACCGACCAACGACAGCTTTAAACGGCCGCTCGGTTTGATTTCTTTTACCATGGCACCAAGTGTATCGACATGTGCTGTTAGCAAACGATGTTGTTGTTGATTTTTCCCTTGGATGGTCGCAATTACTGCACCTTTGTGGGTTGTTGTATGTTCAACATTCCATTGTGCCAGTAAGCTGCGGATTCTTTTCATGACGTCCATGGTATAGCCGGACGGACTTGGAATTTCCACTATTTCTTTTAATAACTCGATCGTTTCGTCGTGATTCCATTGATAAGTCATTTATATCACTCCTCGGTCTTATAATCATATCAAAATCAAGGATGTTCGGACAGTCCTGTCTTATAGTATTATAGTATTTAGTTAAAGTCTTTTAATTCAGTTGAATCGCGTCCATGTAGAGTTCTTTCTATTTGGCCTTTTTTCTGCAGGCTTAAGGAAGATCGAAGCAGTTTCTCCGCTTAGCTTGCTCGCTAAAAATCAAAATGTAGAAAATTCGAGGTGTACAATGGATAGCAATGCAACCAATCGCAAAAGGAACCAGTTATTTATTCATTTATATGGCTTTTCAAGCATCCTGCATTTTTTGCTTAATCAATGGGTAGATATGAATTCAGCGATCATTTCTCCTTTTTTTGGCATGGCATCTTATGTAGTATTGCTAGCTTTTTTTTCCACCAAAATAAAGGAACGAGTTCTTCAACTTGCAATTCTGTTTGCCATGAATGTGCACGTTTTTATTTTAAACCTGGAATCCCTATCTTCTATTACACTCATCTTTTTTGTTGTGCCTATAATCGCTGCCGCCTTGTACAACGATACAAAACCAATTATCCTGCTGGGGATGGTCACTTCTTTCGAGTTTTTACTTCTCATTACTGTATTTGACCGTTTTACTGCAAGAGCTCCGCTGCCTTATATCCAATTGTCCATCATTGTCTTTTTTCTGGCCGTATTGTCGATCACTTTGCTTCATAGCATTTATTTCAGCCGTTACTGGAAACAATTAGAGCTGAAAAATGCATCGATGGAAAAAGCTTTGCTGTCGAAAGAAGGATATTTGCAGCTGTTTTTTGAAACTGCCAAAGATGCGATTGCAGTGTTTGATTCGAATAATAAGATTATTGCCGTCAATCCTGCGTTTGAAGAACTGTATGGCTGGACTTCTGAAGAATGCATTGGCAAATCGCTGCCGCTTTATCCAGATGATATGAAAGAAGATGCAGAGAGGCGAACATGGGAAGTCCAGCAAGGCAAAAGCTATTCTCTATTGGAAACAGTGGACGCCCGCAAAGATGGCACACGCTTTCATGCTCAAGTGACATTGTCGCCTATCTTCGACCAGTTCGGCAAAGTGATTGCTACGTCCATTATCTCACGGGACATGAGTTACCAGAAAGAATCAGAAAAAATGATGCTTCAGTCTGAAAAACTCAAGCTGGCTGGAGAAATTGCCGCAGGCGTTGCTCATGAAATCAGAAATCCCATGACCGTTATTTCCGGGTTCGTCCAAATCATGCACAATGATCCCAAACATCAGTTTCCAGAATATACGTCTTTGATTCAATCTGAAATGGAACGCATCAATTTAATCATTAGCGAGTTCTTAGTTTTGGCTAAACCTCAAGCTTCGGCATTGAAAAAGTTCAGCATACAAAATGCACTGGATGATATTCTTCTGCTATTTGGCCCAGAGCTGAATTTACATGGCATCACGGTGAAAAAAGACTGGCTGGAAGATTTTTATGTGAATGGAGAAGAACACCATGTGAAGCAAGTTTTTATCAACTTACTAAAAAATGCGATAGAATCCATGGAAGAGCCTGGAGAGATTCGGATCCTGCTCAAAGCTGAACAGGATTCTATGTTGTCCATTAGCTTCAGCGATTCCGGAAATGGCATTTCCGAAAAAGATTTGGGTGAAATTTTCCAGCCTTTTTATACAACAAAAGCAACCGGCACAGGCCTTGGACTGATTATTTCTCAAAAGATTGTTCAAGAACACCAAGGGGACCTGATCATAACAAGCTCACTGGGAGTAGGAACGGTCGCCACCATCTTGCTGCCGGCAGAATAACTAAAAGACTGAAGGAGAAAAATCAGTGGATTTTTCTCCTTCAGTCTTTTTTACGCCATCTGTTTATAGCCTAGTTTTCTCTTTGCATTCAATTTCAATCATCATCGTCGTTGTCGTCATCATCGTCATCTGAGTCAACTTTCAGGATAGATCCGTCTTTTGCGTGAACTTCGACATCATGCTCCGTTCGGCCATCTCTAATTTCAATTTCGTAATAAGCAATGCCATCGTCATTTTCAAGTTCGAATTTTTCAACCGTTCCACTCACTACAGCTAATGCCGCTTCAATCGCTTTGTCAGAGCCGATCAGTCCCTCGCTTGGAGAAGACTTTACATTGTTTGAATTGTTGGCTGCAGATGGTGCGCTGCTAGGTGCAACTTTCGATTGTGACGAATCATCATCTCTATCCTTCTCACGTTTTTGCTCCAGCACTTCTCCAGTGTAAGCATCAAACTCAAAATCATATTCATACCCATCAAAATCGATATCGACTTCGTAATGAGCTCTTCTGTCATCATTGTCCAACTCGATATCGGTAATGCGGCCGTTTGCCAACTCTAATGCTTTTGCCGAAATTTCTTCAGAGCTGAGCATTTCTTCAGTTGCTGACGACTTTTGGACCTCGTTCGTTACTGTACCTGAAGTGGATGATGGATTTTCTGCGGGTGATTCTGAGTTTGCCAAGACAATCCCTCCAAATGCTAAAACCCCTGCTGCCACCGGAATGTAAATTAGTTTTTTCATGTAATTTCTCCTCCTCATTTGTTGTTACTCTTACAATAACCTCCTGTTCTGAGGAGAAGATTAAGGCTTTATGAGAATTTGATGAGAAATACATGAAACTGTTCTCAGAGTCAATCATCTTCGTCCCACTCCACCGACATGGTATCGCCGCGGATTGCGTGGATTTGAATGGTCGCTTCTTGGTCGGTCTCGTCGTTTTCAATTTCCACCAGATAGTAGCCGCCATCTGCCGTCTGCACAAACTCAGCTTCCTGTGCTTCTCCATTGAGTGTTTTTTTTGCCAGCACAATTGCTTCATCACGCGTAATGACTCGATCAGGTTCCGGCTCTGGTTCAGGTGCCGGCTCCTCAACAGGGGCTGGAGCTTCGACCGCCTCTTGGCTGATCCTCCGCACCTCACCAGTGGCTGCAGATAGAATGACCGTTGATTGTTGTGTTTCGCCTGTTACTTTGACATCATATTCGTTTCGTTCTTCGTTGTAGAGAACGTCGTCAATCGTTCCTGCAGCTTGCTCCAATGCAATTTCCTCTGCCTGCTGTTCAGTAACTTGTTTAGCCGCTTCTGTTTTTTCCATCAGCTCCATCGACTCCACTTGTCCATTTTGGCGATTGACAAGAGCCAAATAGCGCCCATCCGGCCGATTAAATTCGACTCTGTAATCATCTCCGGATTCTGTAGTTTGTTCTACTTCTCCCCCGTACAGGTTAACTACCGTTTCATTGGCTTGTTCTTCGGTCACTTGCGGGGAAGCACGTGGAAATAGCAGAAAAGCGAAGACTGCCACACCAAATAAGACTGTTGCTGACGCCATTAAAATCCATTTTCGCATCACAATCCCTCCTGATTTGAGTGTACATCCTCAACATTAAAATTCTCTGAGAAAATGATGGATACCGTAGTTCCTAATTGTTCAATGCTTTCTAGCTCAATTTCTACTTTCAGCGAGTCGGCCAATTGCTTTGCCAGTGCCAGGCCAAGACCAAACCCGCCTGTTTCGCGGCTCCGCGCTTTATCCACACGGTAAAAACGTTCAAAAACCAAAGGCACAGCGTCTTTCGGGATGCCAATTCCCGTATCCCGGATTTGAATAACGGTGTCCCCATTCTTTTTTGCCACCACTTCGATCTTGTCCGAACTGTATTTCCGAGCATTATCCAATAGGATATACAGCAATTGTTTGAACTTTGCAGTATCGGTAATAACCGGCAAGGATTTTTCAGTCGTGATCAACTTGAATTCACGATCATAAGATGTATTAAGCGCTGTGACAGTTTGCTCCAATAGCTCGAGTACATCTACTTTTGCCCACTCCACCCGGGATTCACTGCGGCGGGCAATATGCAGCAATTGCTCAATCAAAGCTTTCATGCGATCCGTTTCTGTACGGATCGCAGCCACACTTTCTTCTGCTATCTTTTCGTCCTGCATGCCTTGTCGCTGCAGGAGTTTGGCATAGCTGCCAATGACCGTCAATGGCGTCTTCAATTCATGGGATGCATTGGAAACAAACTCTTCTTGCTTGGAATAATTTTCTTCCAATAAGCCCATCATTTCATTGAATGTATTGCCCATCTGCGTTAGCTCGTCTTGAGATTCCCCTTCAATTGGCAGCTTTTCAAACTGGCCATTGCGCTGAATGCGCGTCATCGTCTTCGTTAAATTTGTAATTGGCAGGGTCACAATTTTCCCGAGCACAATACTGGAAATAATAACAGGAATCATGGCCAACAAAGTGCCTATCATCAAAACCAAACGCAATGTATTCAAATTATTGGTTGTTTCCCTCAGCGACTGGGCAACTGTCAATTCTGCCACTTGGCCGTCTGTCCAGATCACCGGCGCTTTGGCATAGGCAAAGCGTTCCCCTTCTACTTCCACCGTTCCAGACTGACCATCAAGTTCAGCAGGAAATGCCGCAGTGACCAACGGAGATTGGATAGGCGCTGGCTGCTCACCTTCCGGAAGAGTCACTTTCACAAGCCCGTTAACCGGCAAGTATGCGCGAAGCAAAATTCCTGGATCTGCCGCTTCAGTATCGTTGAGTTCCGCCACCAATGCATTTGTTTCAGCCTGCAGCTGCTCCACTTCTGTTGAATACGTCAATTGGCTGAATGAAAAATAAATAACAAAAGCCAGAATCAGCAAAATAACCAGCATCAGCAAGGCGGAAGAAATGTAAATTTTATTTTTTAGCTTCATCGCCCTGCTCCTTCATGACATAGCCGACGCCACGCACCGTCTGGATGTAAGTTGTACTTTCACCGGCATCCACTTTCCTGCGCAAATAGCGGATATAGACATCAATAACATTGGTATCTCCGTAGTAATCATAGCCCCACACAGCGTTCAGCACTTGCTCGCGGCTGAGTACCTGCTGTGGATTTTTTATCAAGTAAAGCAGCAGGTCGAACTCGCGCGGTGTCAGTTCAATCATGCGCCCGTTGCGTTTCACATCACGCGTGCTTTCGTTCATCTCCAACTCATGGAAACGGTGCAAAGCAGCATTTCCATTGCCATTCGACAGGCGCAGGCAAGCACGGATCCGCGCCAGCAGTTCTTCAATTTCAAACGGTTTGGTGACGTAGTCATTGGCTCCCAAATCCAAACCGGCCACTTTGTCTTTGACATCGTTTTTGGCCGTCAGCAAAATAACCGGAATCGCCGCATCTGCCGAACGGATGCGTTTTAATACATCAAGGCCGTGGATTTCCGGCAGCATCAAATCGAGCAGCACCAAATCCCAGTCCTGCTCGCGAAATTGAATCAACCCTTCCGATCCCGTGTAGGCGACGCCAATTTCATATCCTTCAAATTTCAATTCCAGTTCCAATACACGTGCAATGCTTTTTTCATCTTCCACTATCAAAATGCGTTCCGCCATCCCCATCACCTCTTCTGTTTATCATAGCAGGAGTAAAATAAAAAAAGCGACCCGTAGGCCGCTTATTTCAATACCGTTTTAATCCATTTTGCTCTGTTTTTATAAGGCGGGAACACGATGTTCACTGAAAACTTCGTTGATTTCTTCAAAATCGATTTGGCGTGTGTAAACGTTTCAAAGCTGGCTTTGCCGTGATAAGAGTTCATGCCTGACGTGCCGACTCCGCCAAACGGCAAATAAGAACTGCCAACGTGGGAAACCGTATCGTTGATGCATCCGCCGCCAAATGGCAATTGATCCAGGAAGAATCGGACAGCACGGTCATTTTCCGAAAATAAATAAGCGGATAGCGGTTTCGGCAACTTGCGGATTTGGCGCAGCAAAAGCGGCAAATCTGCATAGCTGATGATTGGCAAAATCGGACCGAAAATTTCCTCTTCCATCGAAGGGCTGTCCCACGTGATGTTATCCAAGACCACGGGTTCAATATAGCGGTCATTGCGATCTACTTTGCCGCCATGAATAATGTGGCTGGATTCTTTCTGTACAATCTCTGCTAAACGGTCAAAATGCTGGTGATTGACGATGCGTCCGTAGTCAGGGCTCTTTTGTGCATCTTTGCCATAAAACTCTTGTATCGTTTTCGTCAGCTTTTTCAGGAATTCGTCTTTGACCGATTCATGCACACAAATATAATCAGGAGCTACACACGTTTGACCGGTGTTGACCAGCTTTCCCCAGGCAATGCGTTTTGCTGCCAGATCCAGATTTGCTGTTTGATCCACAATTGCCGGGCTTTTTCCGCCAAGTTCCAATGTAATTGGCGTCAATCGTTCAGATGCTGCTTTCATGATGACTTTTCCGACATTGACGCTGCCTGTGAAGAAAATATAATCAAACGAAGCATGAATCAACGCTGTGACTTCTTCCCGTTCGCCTTCTACTACACGAATGTAATAGGCAGGAAATGCTTCTTCGATGATTGTCCGAATTGCTTTTGCCACATTCGGCGTCGCTTCAGAAGGCTTAACTACTGCACAGTTTCCACCGACAATTGCACCAATCAACGGTTCCATCACCAATTGGAATGGATAATTGAATGGGCCAATGACCAGAACAGAGCCATACGGTTCACGGAGGATAAAGCTTTTAGACGGCTGAAGGTGGATCGGCGTTTTTACTTGCTCTGGCTTCATCCATTCTTCTAGGTTTTTGGCCATGTTGCCAATGCTGTCAAGCACAAAGCCAACCTCTGTGGCGTAAGCTTCAAACTCGCTTTTGCCTAGATCTTTCTTCAAAGCGTCAATTACTTCTGATTTATGGGATTGAATCACACTTTTTAATTGAAGCAATTGCTCAATCCGAAAAGCAGCGGGCTTCGTATCACCTGTATAAAAATAAGTTCGCTGTTCTTCTATCATGTTTTCTACATCGTATGCTGTAAAATTCACAGTCCAACCTCCTTTAAGTTTCTAAATTATACCAACTACCGCATGGAATTCAAAAAGGAATGCTTATTCAGCTAACAAGTGATCAATATACCGTTGAATGACCAGTCCTTCATCAAAATTGACCAATAAAGTTGATTGATTTTCCATCTCCTCAAAAAGTGAAGGAACCTCTTCAAATTCAGCGATCAATTGGCGGTCTTCGCCTTTTCTTGAATCGTAGAGATCCGACCAGTTTTCCAGCGTCAACACACCTTGTTCGCCGTAAACTTTAAACTGCAGCAATTCTTTTTGGCCAATGCCACTGATTCCAGTCAGCAAGAACGGAATTTGCTGGGCGGTAAGGCCGTGAGCAATCAGTCCAGTTTCGCATTTGTTTGCTTGTTCCGGGTACGTAATGTGATGGGAAGTAAATGACAGTTCGCCGAAGAGCCGGTTCATCAACTGGAAATAATGAGGGAATACTTCACGGACAAATCCGCCTTGACTCTTTGAACCGATCCATGGGTTTTGCTGCCACAATCTCGGCCAATCCGGGAAAAAAGTTTGCAGCTCAATCCGGACTACTTTTCCAATGTCGCCGCCCTTGATGCGCTTGGCCATTTCGCGGACTGCCGGCTTGTACATCAGCGGAAAGTGCATAGCTGTCCGGACACGGTTGTTTTGAACCGAAGCTGTCATCAGTTCGCCGGCTTCGACATTATGTGCCAATGGCTTTTCACACAGGATGTTGATTCCAGCACTGGCCGCCAGTTCTGCGATTTCGGCATGAAATGCAGGCGGCGTTGCTATGTAAACCCAGTTAATGTCCGAATGCAGCACTTCTTCTACAGATTTAGCCATTGGGAGGCCATACGCTTCGCTGATTTCTGTAAGACGTTTTGTTTGCTGGTCGTAGACTATCTTTATTTCTACATGGCTTTCCTGCTGAATTTGTTTAATGATCCGTTCTCCAACAATGCCGGCTCCAATAATGCCAATTGAAATCATAAAATCTCCCCTTGTAAACGCCTTTCGGCTTTTTTTGCTATTTGTTTATTAGTGTAACCTGTAAGGGTATAGAATAGTCAAACAATAGCATTACACCCTTAAGGAGGAAATAACATGAATGAAGAAAAAAATTGGTGGGAACCGATCTTTACTGGCCAACTGGAAATCGGTGTCAATAAAGAAAAACTAGAAAGCACGACCGAAGAATCGTTCTTGTACTACGAAGAAACAACATCCACAGAGTCAGCCCTTTAATTGCTGAAACTTGCCTATTGGCTTTGCTTACGTACATAAAAACGCCTTGTTCAACTTTTACGATTGAAAAAGGCGTTTTGTTATGCAGATTTTCAGAGAGATTCAAAATTTGCAGTCAGCGGTCTGATTGCCAAAGAGTCTATTTGTTCCTATACTGATGAAGAAATGAAAGCGGGGATCCTTATGAAATTAAAACTAATGCTAGCGGCTTTACTGTTCCTGGCCGGCTGCAGCATGCTGGAATCGACTGATACGTCCGGTACGACCAACCGCATTGGTGTGGAAGTGACACAAGTCATCGACGGCGATACCATTAAAATCATCTACGAAGGCGAAGAAGTGACCGTTCGGTACTTGCTGATGGATACGCCGGAAACCAATCACCCGCGACTTGGCGAGCAGCCTCTTGGCAAAGAAGCGACCGAAGCCAACAAACGGCTGATCGAATCCGGTGACGTATCAATTGAATTTGACGTTGGCGACCGCTTTGATGATTATGACCGGCTGCTGGCTTATATTTACGTTGATGGCGAAAGCGTTCAAGAACAGCTGCTCGAGTCTGGTCTGGCCAGAGTCGCCTACGTATTCCCTCCAAACACCCGCTACCTCGATGACTTTGAGCAAGCGGAACAAATCGCAAAAGACGATGAAACTGGCGTGTGGCAATACGAAAACTATTCAACTGACCGAGGCTTTAATGCGGATGCCTATGGACAGGAAGAAACCACTACTTTCAATGAAGAACAGACCAATGGCGACTGCGATATCAAAGGCAACATCAACCGCAGCGGCAACAAAATCTACCACCTGCCAAGCGACTCTTCGTATGAACAGACCAATCCCGAAGAATGGTTTTGTTCGGAGCAGGACGCACAAGATGCTGGATTTCGAGGCGTTGGGCAATAAAGACTGATATATAGTGTTTTTACTCTGTAAAAAGCCTGGCTTTTCTACGATGAAGTAGAAAAGCCAGGCTCTTTTATTTCTAACTTATTTTGAGGATAAAAAATTTAAAGCAGCTTTCAAAAAACGAAAAACTGAATGAGTATTTTTAAAAATAACAATTCACAAAGCTACTTCATAAATCCGCTCTATTTAATCATAGTCAAATATCAGGATTTTTAATCTGTTTCCGTTGCTCCCAGTTTTTTTCTTTGGGTCCTGCTTTCCAGAAAAGCGGAGCATCTTTCGGTAACTTTCCGAAAATAAAGCCCGCAAAAGGTATAAACCGATGGAACGCCCAGATGAAAAAGTAACAGAATACAACTGCAAGTCCAAACTGAAGCCATATCATGATATGCCAGGAGAGTCCTGTTTCCTTTGTTGGGAAGAATAACATCACGTAATACAGGATAAATGGATGCACCAAATAATAACCAAACGAATAAGAAGCTACATATTTAAGCTTGGCAGTAGTCTTCCCACCAAAGAACGCAGCAAATTTTTCGGAAATATAAAAGAAGAAAAGTGCACCTACAGTCAAATAGATAATCCCAATAAGGCGATAATATTCTATAGGTATGTCAACCCGCTCACCGAACAAATTCCGGTAATGTATGGATACAAAAATTATGCCACAGAAAAGCGAGACAGCACCGGCCAGCGCAATTTTTCGATTGGTTATTTTAGCGGATACGGTTTCATAGTGAAGGCCAATCCATGCACCTAATGAAAATGCCGCAAAATAGTTCAAGAAAAAGTGCGTTGATGTTAAGCGGTACTCCATATTTAATGTGAAAAAGATAAATTCAATCAAAAAGCCAATGAGCCACAAGTATTTCCGCAGAAATTTCGAATAACGCACTATGACTAGAATGAGTGGAAATATAAGATAAAATTGCACAATCAGATAGATGAACCAAAGCTGATAATGACTTTCACCGTTTAGCAGCCTATGCCACGCTTCCTCAAGAACAAAAGTTCTGGCACCTAGATGGACATTGAAAAATTCATAAAAAATAGACCAGATGATGTAAGGAATAATAATATACGTTACCCGTTTTTTAAAATAGGACTTAAAAACATCTTTTGTTAATACACGTGTCCGATAGTTGTAGAAAAACACAATGCCGACCAACATAACAAACAGTGACGACTCCACACGGATTATTCGGTTAATGAAGTGATAAAATTGATGTTGATATGTGAAAGGTTCAAACAAGTGAAAAATTTGAGCGGTAGTATGTACGAGAACTACCATCACCATTGCCATAATACGAATATAATATATAGAATTAATTTCACGATTCAGTGCAACCCAACTCCTTACTGTTAACATTCGATTAAATGTTAACTTGCGTTTATTAAATCTCCATATCCTTCTAGTTGAAAGTTGGGATTTTATCATTTTATTATTGATTTAACTTTTAACAGTTAGCATACTTTTAAAATTGTTATGATTATTTACTATCTTCCTCAGAAAAACAGCTTAGATTTATAAATTCTTCTATCCGTTATTGTACTATATTTTCCTTAGTATTTGTTACGGATTCTAAATAACCTAAAAATCAGAACAAAAATGAACCAACTCAAATTTCAAGTTGGCTCATTTTATTAGTCAAGAATCGCAGATCCCATCCTCTTTCTACTATATTTTCAACAAACAAGGCAGAAACAACAATCATAAAAACTTTTCAACTTTTTTCAAAAAGCTATTGTAGTGCTCGTCTCAAACGTATATACTAAATAATGTCGAAGTACTGTAAGCGTCATTACATAAACGTTTACCACGATTCCTTAGCTCAGCTGGGAGAGCGCTACCTTGACAGGGTAGAGGTCGCTGGTTCGAGCCCAGTAGGAATCATATAAAAGCAACCGCGTAGCCTTTGGGCTGTGCGGTTTTTCTTTTGCGATAGACTTGGCAGTTTCTAATCAACAATCACAATTGAAATGACTTCATCCATCGGCAGCCTGTGGTTCGCCAATTGATCTCCATAAATCAGCATCCGGCTTGTCGCATCGATTCCTTTAATCACCCCTCTGTTTGTATAGATCACCCCGGCCTTCCAGCTGTGGATAATGACGTTGCATTGGCGTTTGAGTGCAATGTCCATTTCTTCCTGTATCAACTCCAGATCGAATTCATTTAGATCGGGTTTTGGCACCCATTCGTCTTTTTCATACCATGCCCGGATCAACTCAACATGCTCTGGCAACATTAACGCTGTCCACTTAATGCGCCCACGGTCTTTGATGTCTCCTACTGTTTTCAAGTATTTATTGCGCTTCATTGGGCCACCTCCTTATTCTTTATTATGTCCGCCAATCAATTTTGTTCTTGCAATGGCCGTTCCTGCCGCAGTACCCGAGATTCCCCGGTAAATCGCCGAGTAGCCATATCGTTTTCGGATCCTATCCATCGCTTCTCCAAGGCTTCTGTTTTCAAATTTTTTCTCATCGAAAAGGCTTAGCTGCATTGTTGATTCTTCTTCTAGGTTGCTAATCGCCAGTGAAATCTGCCGAATGGGTTTGTGCTGAAAATTCTCCCTGAAAATCTGCAAGCAAACCTGGTACATCTTTAAAGTGTCGTTTGTTGCTTCGTCAATAGAGCGTGAGCGTGAAAATCCTCCGCCAAAAGCGGTCTTGCTGTAAACCATGCTCAAATGGATGGTTCGCCCTGCACGGCGGGCTTGCCGCGTTCGCATAGCGACATCTTCGCACATTTCCAGGATAATCGTCATGATGTCTTTTTCTTCTATGTAATCCCGATACAAAATTTGTCCTTTCCCGTAACTGATCTGGCCTTCGATTAAAGGCGATCCCATATCTGATAAATCGATGCCATTGGCATGCTGATGGAGCTGGTTTCCCATAATGCCAAACTGTTCTTCCAGGAGGGCAACGTCTGTGCACGCCAAATCGCCAACAGAATAGATGCCCATACTGTTCAAGGTTTTTTCTGTCCGGTGCCCAATTCCCCACATTTTACTCAACGGTCTTACTGGCCACAACTTCATGGCAATGTCCGTGTGAGTCCAATAGGCGAAACCTTTTTCTTTCGCTTCCAAATCCAGTGCCAATTTGGCCATCAGCATATTTGGCCCTCCCCCAACTGCAGAAGGCAATTTGAAATCATCCAGAATTTCCTGCTGGATGCGGTGCATGGTGGAGGTCGGCGGACCCCATAGCTTTTCAGTTCCGGTCAACTCGATAAAACTCTCGTCTACACTGTAGATATGAATCGATTCTTTCGGCACATAAGTCCCCAACAATTCGGTGATGGCCATGGACTTTTGCAAATACAGTTTCATTTTTGGCTCGCTCAGCAAAATATCGGGATGATCCGGAATTTCAAAAAGCCGGGTGCCGGTTTTCACACCAAACCGCTCCTTCATCATCGGCGATGCCGCTAAAACAACACTCCCTTTCCGCTCCTGATTTCCAACTACCGCGAGGCAGACTTCGAGCGGATCCAAACCCAGCTCAACGGCGGAAACGCTGGCATAAAAGCCGCACATATCAATACAAAATATATAACGTTCTGGCAATTCAAAAGCCATTACAATTACCACCTCTCGAAAGGGAACGTTTGTTCTTATTCTATACCACGAATATCACGACGACAATCCCTTTTACGAAAATATAAATTTGGTATATAGCAAGTGCGAATTCCTATAGAAAGGTTTTCCAACAATCGTTCTTTTTGTTAAGCGGACACAACAGCCGATTCGTCAAATTTTCTAACTACTTTACATTTGGCCCGAGGCATTATATGATTAGCCAAGTAAAAGATTTGGCATCGATCGTTCTTAGGAGATTGTCGAAATCAATAGGAACCATTGGGTGCCAAACCCACTGCAAGCTTTAGGAACAAAGTTTGCTTTGAAAAAGTCATCGCCTTCGGGTGATGACTTTTTTCGTTGTTCCTGGTAAAGATAATGAAACAATAAAACCGGCCGGAGCATACGCCCCGACCGGTTTTGTGTTTTACTAAGCTTCTGCTGTTTTCGCAGGTTTTTTATCGCGTGCTATCCATTGAAGTCCGAATAAGATGACAAATGAAATGGCACCAATTGTATCAGACAATCCTTCTGGATAAATCAACGCCAATCCAGTTGCAAAGGTAATAATGCGTTCGAACCAGTTAAGCTTCCGGTACCAATACCCGATCAGCCCTGCTCCAATTGCAACCATTCCTGTTAGAGCTGTAATCAATACCCAAATCAATTCAGGCCAAGTAGTATCGATCATTAGGAGCGATGGAGACAATACGAACATATAAGGAATAATAAACGCTGCTGCTGCTAATTTGGCTGCAGTGAATCCAGTCCGTATCGGCTCTCCACCTGAGATGCCTGATGCTGCAAATGCAGCAAGTGCAACAGGCGGTGTAATGTCTGCGATAATCCCGAAGTAGAAAACAAATAGATGGGCAGACAAAGCGACCACAAGCGGCACGGCTGCTCCAACCGGCTCATCCAGCATCAATAGCGTGATAATGGCTGGCGCCGCTATCGTAGAGGTGATGACATAGTTGGCAGTCGTTGGCGATCCCATACCTAAAACAATTGCTGCAAGCATTGTGAAGAATAACGTTAACAGGATATTTCCTCCTGAAGCTGAAACCAATCCGTTTGCCAAACTCAATCCGAGTCCGGTCTTTACAACTACCCCAACGATAATCCCCGCTGCTGCCGTTGCAGCTGCGACAGCTAAAGCCGTACGAGCACCGTCAACAAGCGCCATAATGATATCTTTGAAATTCAAACGCGTTTCTTTATTGAAAGCACTGACGAAAATCGTCAACAGGATTCCGTAAAGTGCTGCCTGCATAGTCGGAATGCCGATTAAAAGGAAGACAATAATCGCCACAATCGGCAACAGAAGATAAATCTTTTTCAAAACTTCCTTCCGATCTGGCATTTCCTCTGGTGAAAGACCTTTCAGCCCAATCCGTTTTGCTTCGAAATGAGTCATAATCCAAACACCTGTGAAATACAAAAGAGCTGGTATTGTAGCTGCTTTTGCAATTTCCCAATAAGTGACTCCCCCGATAAACTCAACCATCAGGAAAGCTGCGGCACCCATAATCGGCGGCATTAACTGTCCGCCTGTTGATGCTGCGGCTTCTACCCCACCGGCAAACTCTTTCTTATATCCAAGCTTTTTCATCATCGGAATCGTATACGAACCCGATGTTACAACATTGGCAACCGAACTTCCCGAAATGGTCCCTTGCAGGGCGCTTGAGAAAATCGCTACTTTTGCTGGTCCTCCTGTCAAATTCCCGGCTAGTGAGACGGCCAAGTCATTAAAATACTGCCCGACTCCTGTTTTCACCAGGAATGATCCGAATAGTAGGAAGGTAAAAATGAAAGTTGCGGATACGCCAATTGGCGTTCCCAGTATCCCATCGGTAGTGTAGAACATCAGTTGAACAATCGAATCCAAATCCTGGCCTCTGTGACGTAAAAAGCCTGGGAAATAAGGACCGAAAAAGGCATATACTAAAAACAGACTGGCAATAACCGTAATCGGCATGCCCACTGCCCGACGCGTCGCTTCAAGCGTTAGCAGGATCGCTAAAATTCCGACAATCAAATCCAATTCGGTAACCCGTCCGAGACGGAATACCAGATCATCGTACATGATTGGCCAATAGGCAGCTACGCCAACTGACAGCAAAGCTAGAATATAGTCGTACCACGCCACTTTATGGCGAATCCCTTTGCGCTTTCTGGCAGGGAATAATATGAAAATTAAAGATAGGGCAAAGCCTAAGTGAATCGACCGCTGAATATAGGCAGTGTACTGACCAAAAATAGCGGTATAAAGTTGAAATAAGGAAAATGCCAATAAACCGAAAAAGACAACGTGCTTAATCATTCCACTTAAATCCCGCGTATTGGATTCAGGGTCATACTTTTGTAAAACTTCCTTTTGCTTTTCCGCTGAGATGTAAGATTCATCTTCTGGCGGCAACTTGTGCTGGTTGCGTTCTTCTGGCGGCAACTTATCGCTCATCAATTCTCACTCCTTCTCTTAGTTGAAACAAGGATAAGCGCTCTACCCTAAAAGTATAAGACTTACCTCTTTCAAGCGTTTTTTTCAAATCCATCTCATGTCCCTTTGTAATGAAAGACAACCCTGCATCAACATCTCCCACAAACAGACGAAACTCAGGAATTTCCCTGGTCATATTTTTAATAAAGTATTTCCCGTCTTTTTCGACAAAGGTCTCGCCTTCTCCTGCATTTGAAGGCATGCCAATGTTGAAATCTTCGTATTCGAGTTCTGTCATCATCAAAACATTATTTCCCACTACTTTATAGCTCTCAATAACTTCTGACAGATGAATCGAATGTGTATACTGGATTTGGAAAAATGGGCTTTCTACCGGTACATAAGCCGCTGTCTTTTCAGTCTTATTATCGATAAACACATAATACTTATGGAGAGGGAAGAATGCGATTAAGGAGCCGATTAAGATAGGGGCAATCAATAGTGGAAGAACAAGCTGTATCCGGAGTCTCCGCATATGTTTCTCCTCCATCTGAAAACAAATAACTGACGGCAGAGCTTGCGCTTTACCGTCAGTTAATCGCTCATTCAATTAATTTACTTCGTCAAAATATGCTTGCGCTCCTGGATGAACATCGATTCCGATTCCGTCAAGAGCCGTTTCAGCCTGAATAAATTCAGCTTTTGCATGTTGGATTTGATCCGTGTTTTCGTAAATCGCTTTCGTGATGTCATAGACAAGGTCTTCAGAAAGGTCATTTTGAACTACCAGCATCGCCAAAACAGACACCGTTGGAACTTCTTCAGTCAATCCGTAAATGCCTGATGGCACAACATCATGCGCATAATATGGATATTTTTCAATCAGTTCGTCAGCTTTGTCCTGTTCTACAGGTACAATGACAACGTCTGAAGTTGCTCCAAGACTTTCAACTGCGCCTGTTGGAGTTCCTGCAGTGATGAATGCCGCGTCAATCTGGCCTGACTGCAAGCTTTCCTGAGACTCACCAAAGTCAAGGTTTTGCGCATCAATGTCGTCCATTGTCATGCCATGAATCTCCAGCAATTGTTCAGCATTAATATAAGTTCCAGATCCTGGAGCACCTACAGAAATGCTTTTTCCTGCCAAATCGTCAAATGAAGCAATTCCAGAACTTGCAGTAGTAACCAATTGAATCGTTTCTGGGTAAAGGGCACCGATTGCAGAAACCGTATCGATGACTTCGCCTTCGAACATATTCGTTCCTTCAGCAGCATAAAATGCTGTATCTGTCTGAACAAATGCGATTTGCGCTGCTCCATCAGCCAGTGCCGTCATGTTCGCAGCAGATGCCTGTGAAACTTCAGCCGTCGTATCCAAACCGGTTTCGTTTTCAACGATTGTGGCCATTGCGCCGCCCAGTGGATAGTAAGTTCCTGTTGTGCCGCCTGTCAGGATGCTTAGGAATTCAGGATCCGCTGCCCCGCCGCCTTCGCCTTCCGGTTCTGTAGCTGCGTCATCTCCGCAACCTGCTAAAAATACAGATCCTGCAAGAGTTACTGCAGCAAATAAACCAAATTTCTTGTTTAACATAAGGTGACCTCCCTTTTCTATCGTGTTTTATGTTCCAATTTAATAATAGCATGTCTTTCTTACTAGTTTCAACGACTTTCAAAAATACAACCGCTTACAGCGGGAACATTTAGAAAACTCTTTACGTTTCGGCACCCTCTACATGGGTTTCAGGTGCTGTATCTTCTGGGGCCAAATCTTCGAATGTTTTTCCCTGCTCTTCGAGATCACGGGTCCTATGGGCGATGCGCGCTGATGCACATGCAGCAATACTTGCCACCAAATCATCCAGGAATGTGTGAACCTGACCGCCGTATTTTGTATCGAGCTTGTGGATGATTCCGGTTTTGTTTTTATCTAAATGTCCGAATGTCGTAACGGCGATGCTGCCGTAAGTTAGAACTGCACCCAAGCCGATCATTTCATCAACACCAAACAGCCCTTCATCCGATCCGACGATCTGTTGCAGCGGACGCGACAGTTTCCCTTGCTCTGCCAGTTCATCCAATTCGATGCCGACCAACAAGGCGTGCTGCATTTCGCGCTTACGCAAAACACTTTCAACTGATTCCATGCAATGTTCAATTTTAAGGCCTTCATTAAATGGCAGCTGCATATCCAAAACAATTTTGGCTATGTCTTCATTGGTAACGCCTCTGCGTTCTAATGCTTCATGCGTTGCTTTTGTCACGTCGTCTGAATGAACTCGAAATCTTGCACCGTCCATGTAAAAAACCCCTTTCGCCTTAATAAGTTGGTGTTCTTTCCCATTATACCTTGGACATTCAGTATGGTACAATTTTCTTACAAACCCTTAAAGGAGGACTCTAAATGACGACTGGAAAGGTAGAAGATTTATCCATCTACAGCAAGGAACTCCAAGAAGACATGCAATTGCTCGTCTATCTTCCTTCCAATTTTTCGCCTCTTTATAAATACACCCTGGTCATTGCTTCTGACGGCAAGGACTATTTTCAATTGGGGCGTATTCCCCGTGTTGTGGATGAATTATTGGGAAGCCAGGAAATTGAAAACATTATCGTGGTCGGCATACCTTATAAAAGCGTTGCAGACCGAAACAAAAAATACGAACCTACCGGTGAACAGCATGGTGCTTACCTGCGCTTTCTCGCACATGAACTGGTGCCGTTTCTTGACGAAAAATATCCAACCTATCAAGTTGGGATGGGACGTGCATTAATTGGCGATTCGCTGGCCGCGACCGTATCGCTCATGGCAGCATTAAAATACCCGAATATATTCGGGCGCGTTATTTTGCAATCGCCAAAGGTTGGGAAAGAAATGATGACAGCCGTCGAAGCTTTCAAATCGGCTAATTCCTTTACCGTTTACCATGTGATTGGAAAAGAAGAAACAGCCGTCAAACTTGGCAATGGCACTACCGAAGATTTTGTCGAACCAAATCGGCAATTAAATAATTTAATGAAAAATAAAGGGTTTTCGATCTTTTATGAAGAATTTGAAGGAGACCATACTTGGAAGCACTGGCAGCCTGATTTGAGGCGTGCGCTTATTCAGAACTTTGGTATGTAGCTGAGTGCCGCTCCAAGACAAAGCAACAGTATGAATGGTTATTACAGACAAGGAGGTCATTAAGATGAAATATGGAGTCGCAGCTTTTCCTTCAAAAAAATTGCAGGATCTTGCCAATTCGTACCGAAAACGATATGATCCGCATTATGAATTAATTACTCCTCACATGACGCTAAAAGAACCGTTTGAGGCCGATGCATCAACCATTAAGGACGTTGCAGCAGAAATGCAGAACATCGCCAAACGGCAAAAGCCGTTCAAACTGCATGCTACGCGTGTCAGTACATTTTCGCCGGTTACCAATACCTTGTATTTTAAAGTGGAGCCAAATGCGGCAATTGCGGCGTTGCACGAAGATCTTCATTCCGACTTTTTTGGAGGCATGCCCAAGCATTCTTTCGTTCCGCATATCACAATCGGGCAAAAGTTTTCCGATACCGAGCACGCCGATGTTTATGCACAACTGAAGATGGCTGGTATTGACCACGAAGAAGTGATCGATCGCATGCACCTGCTTTATCAGTTAGAAGATGGTTCATGGACAGTTTACGAGACATTCAGATTAACTGGAGATGATCAATAAGTGCTAAAAGTAAAAATTGCTGAAATCCAAATGGAAAAAGAACAGGCTTTTGATATCCGCAGAAAAGTTTTTGTGGATGAACAACATGTTCCCATTCATATTGAAATGGATGAGTACGATGATACCGCGATTCATTTTATCGGCTATCAACTGGAGCAGCCGATTGCGGCAGGACGCATTCGTGAAGTGGAGTCAGGTCTGGGGAAAGTTGAGCGCGTGTGCGTACTTTCCGAATACCGCGGCCAGCATATAGGCGTTCTGATGATGAACGAGATGGAAGAGTATGCACGGACAAACGGCCTTTTCAGACTCAAATTAAATGCCCAAACCCATGCACTCCCCTTCTATGAAAAATTGGGCTATGACATCACATCCGATGAATTTATGGATGCTGGCATTCCCCACAAATCGATGGAAAAAGTCATTACTTAATTTATCAATAACAAAAAACGCAGATTGGCCAGTGACTCGGCCAATCTGCGTTTTTCTGTAGGTTTTATAAAATATGGAACCCACTGTCTACATGGATGGTTTCTCCTGTAATCCCGCGTGACATGTCACTGAATAGGAACGCGGCGGTATCGCCCACTTCTTCAGGTGTCGTGTTGCGGCGAAGCGGTGCTTTTTCTTCGATTTCGTGAAGGATCGAATTGAAATCGCTGACGCCTTTTGAGGACAATGTACGAATTGGGCCTGAAGAAATGGCGTTGACACGGATGCCATGTCGTCCAAGATCAGCCGCTAAATAACGGACGGACATTTCTAGGGAAGCTTTGGCAACTCCCATGACATTGTAGTTCGGCATAACACGTTCGCCGCCAATATACGTTAATGCGACGATGCTTCCGCCTTCTGCCATTAAGGGCTTGGCGTTTTTCGCGATGCTCGTCAAAGAATAGGCGCTGATGTTATGCGCCAATAGGAAACCATCTCGTGATGTATCCGAAAAGTCGCCGGACAACTCTTCGCCTTTAGCAAACGCGATGCAGTGTGCCAATCCGTGAATCGTTCCCACCTGTTCTTTAATAGCGGTAAAGCATTCCGCGACTGCTTCGTCGTTGGTCACGTCACAAGGCAAAATTAGTTCATGGCTGCCGTCAAGCGTTGCCACCAAGTCCCGAACTGATTTTTCAAAGCGTTCTCCTGCATACGTAAAAATCAGATTGGCTCCCGATTGGTCTAAAGAGCGTGCGATTCCCCAAGCGATGCTGCGTTTGTTGGCTACTCCCATAATGACAAAAGTCTTTCCTTCTAATGATATTGACATGTCCATTCCTCCTGCGTCTGTTATTATTACCTGGTACTAATAATACCTCACAAAAAAGAAAAGTGCAATTCGCACTTTTCTAGAGTCGGCTAAGAAACGTAGTGGCTAAGCCTAAATAAATGACGATTGAAATGATATCATTCAAAGTGGTAATAAAGGGTCCAGATGCCACGGCTGGATCAATTTTCATGCGGTGAATCAATAACGGAATAAAGGACCCCGCCAAGGTTGCCACAAAAATAGAGCTCATCACGGCTGTTCCAACGAGCATGCCGATCAGCAATTCATCTTTCCAAAAATAAACGAGTCCAACAACGACAATACCACACACGACACCGGTAATCAGTCCTGTACCCGCTTCACGGAACAACAGCTTCATTTTGCTTTGTTCTTCAATGTCGCCGGTCGCAATGCCTCGTACAGCAACAGCAAGTGCCTGTGTTCCACTGTTCCCGGCCATTCCGGCAATCAGTGGAATAAAGACCGCCAACAACGCGACTTCATCCAATGTCGCTTCAAACATGCCCATCAAGTTCGCTGTCAGCATTCCAAGAAATGTCAGCAACAGCAGCCAGGGCAGGCGTTTTTTTGCAGCCGTCAACGGTCCTTTGTCAAAGGTATCCATATCGGAAACGGCGGCCAGTTTGGAGTAATCGTCCGACGCTTCTTCTTCGAGGACGTCAATGATATCATCGACTGTGATGATTCCAAGAAGATGATTTTGAAAATCGACAACCGGCAAAGCCAGGAAATCATAATCCTTGATCATCCGGGCCACTTCTTCTTGGTCTTCACTGACAGAAACGCTGACGACCCGTTCATTCATGATCGAACTGATGAGCGTATCTTCTTCAGCCAGGATCAAATCTCTTAACGTCACAATGCCCGACAATTTTTTATCATCATCAATGACAAACACATAATAGATGGTTTCAGCATTTGGTGCTGCATTCCGCAAAATGTTCATGGCCGAACGGACCGTAGAATTTTTTGGTATGGCCACAAACTCGGTGGTCATGATGGAACCCGCTGTATACTCTTCGTAATGCAGCAAGTCCTTGATTTGCTGCGCCGATTCCTTGTCCATAATCGTCAGGTAGCTGGCGACCTGTTCTTTATTCAATTCGTTTAAGACATCTACCGCGTCATCCGTGTACATATAAGACAACAAATCAGAAGCATAACGGGCGTCCATCTCGTGAAATAAATCTTCGTATTCATCATCATCCAAATCAATAGCTTCAAAAATATCCGCCATCTCTTTAGGAGAGAGATACTGATACAACAATTGCCTAGTTGCGGAATCCGCCTTTTCATAAAAACTTGCCTGGTCGTATGGATGATGCGATAAAAACTCATCGCGGAATTCTTTAACATCTCCGCGGATCAGCAATTCAGTAAATAACGCGTCGTTTAATTCTTCATCACGTACTACTTTTTCTTCCACCATGTATACTCCCTCCTTCCGAAGATTGTCTTTGCTTGCTATAGTATTCTATACGCTACACCATAGGTATGTATAGTAAATTTTAAAACAAAGAAGGTGCCCAATATGAAATACGACATTATCGGTGACATTCACGGCTGCTACCAAGAACTTTTGCAGCTCATCGAGCAACTCGGCTATCAAAAACAAGGGGCTTTGTTTGTGCATCCGGAAAAACGGCGACTGGCGTTTGTCGGCGATGCGATTGACCGTGGCCCACAGTCGCTTGATGTGCTGAGGTTGCTGTTTGCGCTGCAGGATGACGACATGCTTTATTATTCACCTGGCAATCATTGCAATAAACTTTTTCGTTTTTTTAAAGGCCATGATGTTCAACTCGCCCATGGCCTCGAAGTTACGGTAGCGGAATGGCAGCAACTGCCTGAACCGGAAAAAAAGCAATTCCGGAAACGCTATATTCATTTTTACGAACAACTTCCACATTACCAACAGCTGGAAAACAACTTGATTATTGCACATGCCGGATTAAAAGCTGAGATGATTGGAAAGCCGCTCAGCAAAGGCATCGCGATTTTTGTGTTGTATGGCGACATCACCGGAAGGTTCCATGCCGACGGCCGTCCTGTCCGGCGTGACTGGGCTAAATCCTATAGAGGGAGCAAATGGGTGGTCTATGGACACACGCCAACTATACAGCCTTATTTTATTAACAACACCGTCAATATTGATACCGGCTGCGTATTTGGAGGCACATTAACCGCTTTCCGCTATCCCGAAAAAGAAATTGTTTCGGTACCTTCCCAGCAGCCTTATCAACCAGAACGTTTTCACCTCTTCACCTAAATTAATGACTGCATGTCCTGATTCAGCACAGAACTGAAAAAAAGCTGATCTCCCGAAATCGGATGAACCAATTCCAACTCCGTACAGTGAAGCGCCTGGCGGTTCAGCAGGTCCCTTTTGCCGCCATACAAGTCATCGCCTAACAGCGGATGGCCGATATGCGCCAAATGAACACGGATTTGATGGGTTCTGCCAGTATTCAATTGCAGGGTAACATGCGAATAGCCTTCCAGCTTTTGGAGTACACGGACTTCGGTTTCTGCAAATTGGCCGTCAGCGCGCACCTCCCGTTCAATAATGCTGGCATTTTTTCGTCCGATGGGAGCGGTAATCGTAAATTCAGTTTGTTCTACAGTTCCATGAACCAATGCCTCGTACCGCCGTTTCATCTTTTTCTCCTGCTGCTGCAGTGAGATCATGTGATGGATATGGCGGTTTTTTGCGATGCAGACAAGCCCAGAGGTATCGCGGTCCAGCCGCGTCGCAATATGCAGAGTAGAAGGAATGCCATGGTCGTTGAAATGCTTAGCGACAATATTGGCCAAACTCCCAAACGGATGCTCTCGCGATGGAATGGTATTTTGCAGAGGGGGCTTTTCAACAATCAGCAAAGCCTCATCTTCGTAGACAATTTCCAAATTACCATCTTCTGCGGATAAGCCTTTTCCATGCTCTTCATTCGGAAAAATAACGGTCACGGCATCACCTGTTTCCAAGGGATGCCTGACCGTTACTTCTGCGTCATTTACCAAAATCCGGCCACCGCCGTATTTGACGGAAGCCAGTGTGCGTTTAGAGATGCCCCACTCCGTAAGTGCTTCGCGCAACAGACTGGGAGCTTTGGCAGTGTACGTTAATTGAAAAGGCTTCATGGCGCTCAATCTGACAGCTCGCTGTCAATGAACGAATCATGGACACGCTGCCAGAATGGAAATGCGCGGAATCTGGCAAACCGGACTTTTTCATTCGCTACTTTGTATTCAATCGATTTTACGTCTTTGTGAAGCAATTGAAGATGATCAATCGTGACCATAAAATCAGGTGCTTTTACCGGGCGCAAAGCACATCGATGATGGCCAGGCAAAACAAGCGGCGATCCCACTGTTCGGAAAACCCGATTATTAATCGAAGCCATTTCGGTTAATTGCATCGCCTGCAAAGACGGGTGGATAATCGCGCCTCCCAGTGCTTTGTTGTAAGCTGTGCTCCCTGAAGGCGTAGACATGCACAGGCCATCTCCCCTAAAGCGCTCGAAATGATGTTCGTTTAAAAAGACGTCCATAACCAGCGTGACATCCGGAGACTTGACAGTGGACTCGTTCAACGCTAAATAAACGGCCGGATCATCTAAATTCTGGTAGTGGATGCTGACTTCCAGCAACGGATACTCAATAACCTCGTATTCCTTTTTCGCAATCGATAAAACAAGTTTTTCAATTTCTATCGGCTTCCAGTCTGCATAAAAACCCAAATGGCCAGTATGTATTCCAACAAAAGCTACATCTGCCAGCTTCTCACTGTATTTATGAAATGCATGAAGCAAAGTTCCATCCCCGCCAATTGACAGGACAACATCAGGCGCTTCTTCGTTCCACTCCATCCCAAAATCCTCCAGGTAGTTTCGTGCAGTGGCCATCAACTCGTTGGATAATTTATCACTTCTCGATATGATATAAAACTTCATCGTTCTGGTCGACCTCCTTCTCTATCGGTTCGAAAATGGGTTCCGGGTGATTCCTTAAATTCGGTAAAATAGGCTTGAGCTTCCTGAATCTCATCGCGAATCTGAGACATTTCCTCGTCCAATTGAAACGCAGCTTCAGCAGCACGTTGAAGCCGATTCTTAATTTCTTCCGGAAAAACACCTTTGTATTTATAATTCAAGGAATGCTCGATTGATGCCCAGAAATTCATGGCCAAAGTCCGAATTTGAATTTCCGCTAAAATCAGCTGCTCTCCATTTATCGTTTGAACTGGATATTCCACAATCACGTGATAGGATCGGTAGCCACTTTGTTTTTCATTGGAGATATAGTCTTTTTCTTCCACAATGCGCAAATCTTTGCGCTGCCTCAACAAGCCGACCACCGTTTCAATATCCCCAACAAATTGGCACATCATGCGAATTCCAGCGATATCCTGCAATTGGTGGGCAAGTTCTTCGGAAGGCTCAAACGGAATGCCTTTTTCCAAGGTTTTGTCGTAGATGCTTGCTAAAGGCTTAACGCGGCCAGTCACAAACTCGATCGGCGAATTGGTATTGTCATTCTCAAATTGGCTTCGCATGCCTTTGAATTTTATCTTTAATTCATCTACTGCCTGTTTATATGGTGCTAAAAATCGATTCCATTGACCCATCCCCGGTCCTCCTCACTTCTTTTGCCCCGCTTTAACGGGCAGTAGGATCAACTAACAATTAGTGGGAGATTCCCCACCGATTGCAGTTTCTCTTTATGTTCGTGAAGCAAGTGCCTCATGAAATGCCTGTTCTACAGCCGTACGGAACGCTTCACCGTAATTGTCATTGCCTTCGATGTTCTCTACCAACATCCATAATTCTTCATGAAACTCTGCCAGCGGCATAATTTGTTTGCCCCATGTCAAGAGCGGAACTTTTTCTTGCTGCAGCGCTTTGGTCAACGCTGGCCATGTATGTACGCCAAACTGAACATATATATAGTCCGTACCCGTATCCAACAGATAGACAAACGCCTGATTGTCAGAATCTGTGAGCATTTGGCCTGAAGCTTCTATTGCTTCTGCTGGTTCCATTTCTTCAATGAAGAACTCAATTTTATTTTCAGTAATTTCGGTTCGGTTAATTGCCACAAGTTTATGCAAATCGATACTTCCTTTCTAGCTTCCTGTTATTGATATTTTAACACAGCTCTGCCATTCGTTGCAGTTTGCACTGAACTATCCGATAATGAAGTTACTGCCTAAACTGAACAAACGATGTGCTGCTTCGCTTCTTTCAAGAACCCTAGTGCAAGCAGATTATTCAATAGCAAAAGTTCTTCCAATTAATTTTTACAAAGAGGTGTCCCATGACAAAAGAACTTGAAATCGAATTTAAAAACATGCTGACTAAAAAAGAGTATATACGCTTGCTGGAAGATTTCGCTGCTTTTCATGACGGCCCCATCACCCAGCACAACCATTATTTTGATACAGCTGATTTTCAATTAAAGAAACAGCGCAGCGCTCTGCGCATCCGCAATAAAAGCGGCCTTTTTGAGTGCACATTGAAAACGCCGGCATCTGTTGGCAACTATGAAATTACTGATAAACTAACCAAAGAACAAGCACGGCGCATGCTCGATTTAAAAACGTTTGAAGCGGCAGAAGTCTCAGATACCCTGCAAAAAATGAACGTATCCATTGCCGAATTAAAGAAAATTGGGACATTGACTACCCACCGTGTGGAATTCGATTTGTTGGACGGCTTGTTGGTGATGGACCATTCCGAATACAACGGCCTGGAAGATTTCGAACTCGAGTTCGAAGTAACAGATGCCAAAGAAGGCAAAAAACGCTTCGCCAATTTTTTGCAGCAGCAAGGGATACCCGAGCGGCCAGCAAACAAAAAAATCGCACGTTTTATGGATTCTGCTTCTGCACATCCTCTAGATTAACATTTTTCAACCCTAAAATTTGCCAGCTGTTCAATCGATTTGTTTGAGATATTCAGGCTGCGTTGTTAGAATGAATTTACAGCTAAAGCAAAGGAGACACGATAATGACTGGAAAACCTATTATTCCGTACGAAGAGATCGGTGCGGAAACATTATCAAAGTTAGTCGATGCATTTTATGCTCGCGTAGCGGCACATCCACAGCTGCAGCCTATTTTTCCAAATGACCTTTCAGAAACTGCCCGTAAACAAAAACAATTTTTGACCCAATATTTAGGTGGACCGAATCTTTATTCAGAAGAACATGGCCATCCAAGACTCAAAGCACGGCACCACCCATTTGCAATTACGCCCGCTAGAGCTCAAGCTTGGCTGGAGTGTATGAGTGAAGCAATGGACGAAGTTGGGTTGAGTGGCAAATTCCGTGATACCTTATACAATCGCCTTGTTTTAACAGCCCATCATATGATCAATGAGTCTGATAGTGAGGAGGAGTTGGAGTGAGCAACTTAGACTTGGCTCAGGAAATTCGTGAGCCTGCGAATTCCTTTAAACCAATGGAACTGTATGTTTTCGTAGATCCGTTAAATTCGGAATGCTGGGAACTGCAGGGGATTATCCGAAAGTTACAGATTGAATACGGCCATTATTTTTCCATGCGCATTGTGTTGAGTACGCAATTATCCAATTTAAACAAAACAGTACTCTCATCAAATATTGATACCAATAATTTAACACATCCCGTTTTGCCTTCAGTAGCTATAAAAGCTGCAGAACTTCAAGGAAAACGATCAGGAAACCGGTTCCTTCACAAATTACAGGAGCATTTATTCCTCCAATCAAAAGACGTCTCTTCATACAGCGTCTTATTGGAAATTGCGGAAGAAGCAGAATTGGATCAGGAAGAGTTCAAATTGGATTTTCATTCTGTACATACCGCAAAAGCTTTCCAATGCGATTTACAGATCACCCGTGAAATGGAAATCAACGAAGTGCCAAGCATCGTCTTTTTCAATGAATGTATTGAAGACGAAGGTGTTAAAGTATCCGGACTTTATTCGTACGATGTTTATCAAACAATTTTACAAGAAATGTTGGGGGAAGAAAGCTTGAACCGGCAAACCCCACCGTCCTTGGATGATCTTTTTACAAAATACTCAACGATGGCAACTAAAGAAATAGCCTCTATATACAATATTTCCGAACAAACCGCAGAATGCGAATTAAAAAAGCAAGTGCTTCAACAAAAACTTGAGCGCATTTGCATGCCAAAAGAAACTTTATGGAAAGTAAAATAAGCTGTGTCCCACTTTTGTGGGACACAGCTTATTTTTTGGGTCTTGGATTTGGCTTCGGAAAGTATTTGAGAGTTTTTGGAACGTATTTTATCTCTAGTGGAAAGTATTTAGCCCGAACTAGAAAGTATTCGTGCAGATTCAGAAAGTATATCCATTTAAATGGAATAAACCTTTTAAAAATGCCCGTCGAATCTCCACGGGCGCTTCCGCTTTTCTTTATGTCCAGACTCCTGCGCCCAGATTCTCGGGGCATAAGCCACTCTGGCTGTGCGGCAAAAAACGCCGCTTCGCCAGATCGTCTTATGTCCGTCGAATCTCACGGGCGCTTCCGCTTTTCTGTAACCAAAGCGAAAGGCGCCTTCCACGTCCGGAAGGCGCCTTTCTATATTACACAAAGGGGATGGGAGAAATGTTCACGCTCAAACAAAGGGGTGTATGTTTGTATGTGATTTATTTCACAACCCAATCTTATCATGGAATAATAGTTAATGCAATAATTCACAAATGCTTTCACAAATCTGTCATAATTAATCTGATTTAAAAATATCATTCTTTTATTTTAGTTATTTTAAAATAGCTAAAATAAAAGAAGTGGACTTAATAAGTCCACTTCTTTTACATAATTATTTATTCAGCAATAATTTCTCAAGTTCATTCAGCTTTTGTTCGAAGACTTTGCAGGCTTCTTCGACAGCTTTTGATTGCGTCATGTCGACACCAGCTTTTTTCAGCACTTCAATCGGATAATCCGAGCTGCCAGCCTTCAAAAACTCATTGATATAACGGTCTACTGCAGGCTGCCCTTCTTCAAGGATCCCTTTGCTAAGCGCAGTAGCTGCACTAAAACCAGTAGCATACTGGAAAACGTAATAATTATAGTAGAAGTGTGGAATTCGTGCCCATTCCAACCCTATTTCTTCGTCAACTGCCACGTCGGGTCCGAAATACTTTTGATTTAATTCATAATAAACTTCTGTCAGGCGATCAGCTGTCAACGCTTCTCCGTCCTGATCCATTTTGTGCATCAAGTGTTCAAACTCCGCAAACATTGTCTGGCGGAATACAGTCCCCCGGAATCCATCGAGCCAATGATTCAGTAAGTAAATGCGCTCCTGGTCGTCTTCAGTGGAATTTACCATGTATTCGTTTAACAAAGCTTCATTAGTAGTCGAAGCCACTTCTGCTACAAAAATTGAATAGTCTCCATAGATGTAAGGCTGGTTCGCGCGTGTGTAATAGCTGTGGACACTATGGCCAAATTCGTGCGCCAATGTAAACAGATTGTCCACATTGTCCTGCCAGTTCATCAAAATATACGGATTGGTTCCGTAAGCCCCTGATGAATATGCTCCGCTGCGCTTCCCTTTGTTCTCTTTGACGTCTACCCAACGATTGTCGATGCCTTCTTGCACAATCCCTACATATTCCTCTCCAAGAGCTCCGAGGCCTTTAAGCATTATGCCTGTAGCTTTTTCATATGGAATCTCCATTTTTACTTCTTTAACTAGAGGCGTATGCATATCCCACATATGAACTTTGTCGATTCCAAGCACTTCTTTGCGCAGCGCTGCATAGCGGTGCAAAAGATGAAGATTGTTATTAACCGTTTCCACCAAGTTATCGTATACTGCTTCTGGAATATGATCGTCAGCTAATGCCGCTTGGCGAGCAGACTCAAACTTGCGAATGCGTGCATTGACGTTGTCGCGCTTAATGTTGCCTGATAAGGTGGAAGCAAAGGTATTGCGGAATTTCCCGTAAGTTGCGTATACCGCTTTAAAAGCATCTTCCCGTACACGGCGATCTTTACTTTCCAGGAAGCGAATGTAATTGCCGTGCGTAATCTGGACTTTTTCGCCTGACTCGTCTTCGATTTCCGGGAATTCCAAATCGGCATTGTTCAACATGCCAAACGTTTCAGAAGATGCACGGCTTACTTCCGACATTTGCGCAAGCAAAGATTCTTGTTCTGCAGGCAACACGTGTGGACGAAGCGAGTTTAATTCCTCAAGTGCTTGTTTGTATAGGTTCAATCCTTCATGACTTTCTACGTAGCTGTTTAGTACAGACTCTTCCAAAGCCAAAATTTCAGGCGTCAGAAACGACAAGCCAGCAGACACTTTCGCAAATAACGATTTTACACGGCTGTCCATCGCTTGGTATTTCGAATTGGTCGTATCTTGATCGTAGCGCATATGCGAATACGTATAAAGGCGTCTTAAGCGCTCGGTCAATTCATCTTTATAAACCAGCACCTCATAAAGAGCGGCAGCACTTTCCTGCAATTTTCCTTGATGCGACTCTGCTCTGTCTCCAATTGCAGAAACTTCCACAAACTCTTTTTCCCAAAGTTCATCGGTTTCGAATATATCTTCCAATTTCCACGTTAGTTCTGTTGGAACTTCTTCTCTTGCCAATACTTTGTTTACCATTTAACTTCCTCCTCTGTCCCATTCTTTCGGGAAACGAACTACACCTTATTTTCTCAATTTTCGCAAGTTTTTGCAATAGTTATGGTAGGCGATATCCAAAAGACTGGAATCTTCAGAGGAAAAGTCTTTTATCGCAACATACAGAGCCAGGTATTCTGACAATAACTCAGCAGCTTGAGATATTTTGGATGCATCTGTTAATGCCAATTTACCTGAAGCAACCAATTTTTCCATAGAAATCCCCTTTTCAAAAGCTGCTACTGCCTGTAATTGCCATAATACAGCAGGTTGTTTGAAACATTCGGCACCAAGTAGCGGCAGTCCAAAAAAAGACGGCAAATCGACCATATCCAGACGCAATTCGTAACATAAGCGGCAGTATAAGCTTTTAATTCGATTTTCGATGTACAACTGGCTTCGAATATATTGCTGTTGCAAATTGTAAAAAATACCGAGCACGACATTAAATTCATCTTTGTTCAGCTTTTTGGGTACTGCGAAAGGAAAGACTTGATTTCCAGCTCCAAGCGACTTGGTTTTTCCTACCCATCGATTTGCACTGACGTAAAACAAGTTGGAGTGATAATAAAATCGATTGTCAGTCGGATGGAACAACAGTATGAAAAAAGACTGAGCAGCATATTGCCTCATTTCAAGTTCATGTGTTTTCAGCCGGAGCAACCCGATTCCCTCGCAGTAAGGATCTTTTAAGCCTTTAATCCATACAGGCTCCTTATTCATCTTTAAATAGCCTTGTGAACGCTGTTTAAGTTGTCCAGCTTGTATTGCGCTGCATTGAAACTCGATGGCGATACGGCCATTAACCAAAAGATCTGCACGCTGACGAATTTCGGGAATATAGCTTTCTAATTCGACTTTAAAGTTACGCTGAGAGAAGAATTGATAAAGAAGAAGTTTTCCATGGAGATGGAGAGAAGATTCTGGTTCACTGAAGGTATCGCAAGAAGTAAGAGTTCGATGTGCAAAATGTGGGATATTGATTTTACCAACCTTTAAAACCAAAGGGGCACGGCAAGAAGGGCATGAAAAGTTTTTTCGAAGACGAATCTCCTGAAGTTCTGTTCGGGTATGCTTTCCAGTTAAATAAAACAATTCATCTTGTTCAGTTTTCGCTACCAGTATATTGATCACACTCCTTTCTTCCATTCTATGGAATTGATCCTTTTTTGGCAATAAAAAAAAGACCTCCTGAATAGGAGATCTTAACCAAAATAATGAAGTACATTTGAGAGCGCGTCTTCTTTGAAAATTGGTTTGCCGTATTCTTCAAGGCGATGAACAGTTACCGGTGAAATACGTAAATACTCAGTGATAATGCTGACATTGTTTTTGATGTCTTCTTCCGAATGAAGGATTTCATCAAAACTTGTGTAAAGGTAATACTTGTTTTCGAAATGATAAACTGCGGATTCAATTGGCACATACATTAACCGGCGCGCAATTGGCAACAGTTCCTCTACTTCAGAGAAAACAAATGTATATTCAAGTTTCTTAATGTCAGGCTCATCAAAAACCGGTTCGAATTCATCAAATTCCGGAGTGACCGCATCTTCACTTGCAAACATTTTACGGCGTTCTTCTATATCATCAGGCAAATCAAGCTTCTGCCCATCTTTAGTTAATTGAGCACGTGTTACTGTAACTTCAAGACCTTTGTCCATAGCCTGGACTTGGATCCAAAGCGGACCTTCCATTACGAAATCGGCTTCTTCATTAACTTCATCCATCATTTCCCAAAAAAGCTCTTCGCTCTTATCTCTGTTAAACCAGATTTCGTCACGGCTAAACCCTCGCTCTTCAACGTCGAGATAGGAAATGTAAAATTTAACTGTGTTGTCGTTGATACGTTCGATTTCCATTTTACACCTCTCCTTTACGGTTTGGACTAAGAGAACATTCCTCAGAGCCGTGCTGTATTGCTTCTTACAAGTATAACTTTTTTCATTGCTAAAGAAAAAGTTTATGCCTATCACCTAAGACAAGTTACAAGTACATAGAGTTTAATGCACTTAACAGATTTATGCAACTAATTAAAATAAAGAAAAGCTGCCCAAGATCTTTTATGAAATACCATAAAGACCGGACAGCTGATGTGCTTTAGTTAGTTCACCATTCGCTGAGCTTCAAGCAATTGATAAGCTCTAACTTTGCGTGGAAGGAATCGGCGAATTTCATCTTCGTTGTAGCCGACTTGCAAGCGTTTCTCGTCCATAATAATTGGACGGCGCAGCAATCCAGGATGCTCTTGAATTAATTCGTATAAACGCTGAAGCGGTAAACTCTCAACATCAACATTTAGTTTTTGGAATATTTTAGAACGGGTAGAGATGATTTCATCTGTGCCGTCTTCAGTCATACGTAAAATTTCTTTGATTTCGCTGATTGTCAATGGCTCAGAAAAAATATTGCGTTCTGTATATGGAATCTCGTGTTCCTCAAGCCAAGCTTTTGCTTTTCTGCAAGATGTGCAGCTTGGAGAAGTGAATAATGTAACCATCATAGTGGAGCACTTCCTTTCGGATTCTTGAAAATTATTTAATCGTTTCAAATTAGAATCATTATAGTTTAGAGGCTCTACATTCATTATACAATGTATGGTGAGAATTTAATAGCTTATATCCATAAAAAAATTAAAAATCAATCTTTTTGTCACATAATAGCTATATATTCATTATACTTACACAACTACATAATATAATTTTACCCCTTTTTCTACAGTCGTAAACTTCTACACTAAAATTATTTATTCTCAGTTACAAAATCTTTTTGAAAATGTTCTTACACCTATATAATACGTTTCAAAAAGCAAATAGTTTCGTTTGAAGCTAAAATTTATGCGGAACAAATTTTTAAAACGATTAAGAATTACTTAGTTTTTCAAAACAAGGACTAGCAATACTGAATATTTATAAGCTGTTTTAAAAGAAAAATATAATAAGCTTTAAAAGGTCAGTTAAGGTGTATAGTCTACTCCAGGTGAATAAGAGTTTCCTGCATTCCACAAAAGATATTCATCGATTCCGTTGTCTTGTAACGCCTTGATTTGAGCTTCTACTTCTGCTTTGCCATATCTCTTATAGTTGCCTGATCCCAGGTAGCTTGCTGTGAAATCTTGCAGCCATGGCCGAGAGACCGGTGGATTGTCTAAAGCATCCAATACTTGATTTTCTACCTTGGCATATTCAGCTACTAGCTGATAGGGTTCAAGGTCCGGTTTGGCGATTCCAAAATAAGATGTCCAATGACTTGGGTAAATCATGGAAGAAATAACATCTACATTTTCTGAGATCCTCGAAAAATTCTGGCCGATGCCTGGAGCTTCCGGCAAAGTAGCCGCATAACCGAAAATATCAACTGACACTTCTACTCCATAAGGTGCTAACTGCTCTTTGGCGTATGCCACAAAATCCGTAACTGCCTCTACTCGTTTTTGTATCGGATCAATATCTGCATCTTCGTAGTCCCCGAGTGAGTAACTCAGACTATCCGCACGGTTTTCAAATCCTTCCGGAAAACGGACATAATCAAATTGGATTTCTTTAAATCCAAGTTTGGCTGCTTCGATGGCCACTTGCACATTATAATCCCATACTTCTTTCATAAACGGATTTACGAATGACTCACCTCGGTTGTTTTTCCAAACTTGATCACCGTCCATAAACGTCAGTTCTGGTCTTTTTTCAGCCAAAACCGTATCTTTAAAAACAACTACACGAGCAATTGGATAAATTTCTTTTTCCTCTAATCGTTCCAGCATCGCTCGTGGATCTTTTATTAAGGCTTGTCCCATATCAAATTCAGCCAACCGGGATCCTTCTTCAGGTATGTATGTTAAGTACCCGAGATCTTCTTTAATATCAATTACCATGGCATTCAAATCCGATTCATCTACCAGATTGATTAAAGAATCGAATCGTTGTCCTCCTGCAGAGTTAGCCGTCACAAATATTCCCCGGACAGCATCTGGATAAGCAAATTCCAAGCCTGAATCAAAGGTATACAAACTTGATGCAGCCAATACTTTTGGATCAAGTTCTACAGTGTGGTAAGTTCTAGGTGTGAAATCTGGTGCCTCGTCTTCTTCCGCAGCATAGACACTGCCTGCACTTGCTAAACTTATACTTGCTGCATAAATAGCCAGCCACTTCCATGATTTTTTCATTCTCTGCACCCCTTTATTCCACTTCCCCAGTTTAAAAGACATTCTTTATATCGAATAATCTCTGCAAAAGTCAGATTGATTTAACAAATAATCGCATAGAGCTGTACACCGCCAATTGATCATAGTTTTCATATCCATTGTTCTTCCATTCTATCATTTATCTGACAAATTGAAATATATTTATTGAATAAGCATACAAAATTTTCTAAAAAAACTATTCATTAGTATTTAATTATTTGCATTCCAAAATGATTTCAACCAAAAAAAACGATGTCCCGGAGAGGACATCGTTCTTGTATTAATTGCTGACTGAAGCTGCTTTAATCGATTCAAGTTCACGTTCTGAACATTGAACAAAATGCCCAGGGCTGATTTCTCTCATACGCACATCATCAGCTTTTGTATAATCATGAACTGCAGGATCGTAAGACTTACGCACCCGGTTGCGCTCGTAGTTTGGATCTGGCAATGGAATAGCTGACAATAACGATTGCGTATACGGGTGCAATGGATTCTTGTATAACTCTTCTGCTGGTGCCAATTCTACTAACTTACCGAAATACATTACGCCAATGCGATCTGAAATGTACTTGACCATTGATAAATCATGAGCGATAAAAAGGAAAGTTAATCCCTTCTCTTCTTGAAGTTCCTTCAATAGGTTGACAACCTGTGCCTGGATTGAAACATCCAGGGCGGAAATCGGCTCATCGGCAATGATGAAATCAGGATCTACAGCTAAGGCGCGGGCAATTCCAAGACGCTGGCGTTGTCCACCTGAAAACTCATGGGGATAACGGTTCGCGTGCTCTTTGTTCAAACCAACAGTCTCCAGTAAGTCATAGACCATCTGTTTGCGTTCAGCCGGATTTTTTGCAAGTCCATGAATATCGATGCCTTCTGCAATAATGTCCATAACTTTCATCCGCTGATTCAAGGAAGCATAAGGATCCTGGAAAATCATTTGCATTTTACGGTTGAATTTCTTCAGTTCCGTCTTTGATTTTTTGCCATGGACGTTTTCGCCTTCATAGTAAACATCGCCATCAGTGGCGTCATATAAACGAATGATTGAACGGCCGGTGGTTGATTTCCCACAGCCCGACTCGCCAACCAATCCTAAAGTTTCCCCTTTGTAAATATCAAAGCTAATGTCATCTACTGCGCGGACTTCATTTGCTTTACCGATATTGAAATACTGTTTCAAGTTTTTAATTTCAAGTAATTTTTCAGCCATTAAACCGCGCCCCCTTCATAATATCTGCTTCCCGGGAATTTCTTCATACGCTCAATAACGGTCAGTGGCGGTTCCACTTGTGGCGCATCAGGGTGCAATAACCAGGTAGCAGCCGAATGGGTTTCACTAACTTTGAAGAATGGAGGGTTTTGCTCCATATCAATTTTTAGTGCATATTCACTGCGTAGAGCAAAAGCATCTCCTTGCGGTGGATCCAACAAATCAGGTGGAGTGCCTGGAATTGCATATAATTTAGCATCTTCCGTGTCAAGCGATGGCATAGAACTCAGTAAGCCCCATGTATAAGGATGTTGAGGGTTATAGAAAATTTCATCGACTGTACCGATCTCAACAATTTTCCCGCCATACATCACTGCTACACGATCTGCTACGTTTGCCACAACACCAAGGTCGTGTGTAATGAAAATGATAGAAGTATCAATTTTCTTCTGCAGATCTTTCATCAATTCCAAGATTTGAGCTTGGATTGTTACATCAAGTGCAGTTGTAGGCTCATCTGCAATTAAAATTTTTGGGTTGCAAGCCAAGGAAATGGCGATAACAATCCGCTGGCGCTGGCCACCCGAAAATTGGTGAGGATATTGCTTCATCCGCAATTCAGGTTTTGGCATCCCTACAAGACGCAACAAGTCAATTGCCACTTTTTTGGCTTCGGTGGTGCTAATTTTTTGGTGTTTCAGCAAAGGCTCTGTTAATTGACGCCCAATTGGCATTGTTGGATTTAAAGACGTCATTGGATCCTGGAAAATCATCGAAATTTCTTTTCCACGGATTTTCTGCATTTCTTTGTCGTTCAACTTTGTCAAATCACGTCCGCCAAATAAAATTTCACCACTTTTAAATTCCGCTGAATTTTCTGGCAGCAAACGCATGATGGATTTTGTCGTAACAGATTTGCCTGAACCCGACTCTCCCACAATTGCTAAAGTTTCGCCTTTATATAGATCAAAGTTAACCCCACGTATTGCTTTAACTTCCCCGCCTTGGGTGTTAAAGGAAAGCTCGAGGTCTTTTACTTGTAAAATTTTCTCCATTATCAACTTTCCTCCTTAATCTTTCATCTTCGGATCGAGGGCATCACGAAGTCCGTCACCAATCAAGTTAAACGCAATCATGATTAAACTTAGCAAGACAGCCGGGAATGCTAAAATATGCGGTGAAAACTGAATCAATGCATATCCATCGTTAATCAATGTTCCGAGTGAAGCGTCCGGTGCTTGTAGCCCTAGTCCGATAAAGCTTAAGAAAGCTTCAAAGAAAATAGCACTTGGAATGGTGAACATCGTGTTGATGATAATAACGCCCAAAACGTTCGGCATCAAATGTTTCCAGATTATGCGTGTGTCACTTGCCCCTAGTGTACGGGCGGCTAAAACAAATTCCTGGCTCTTATATTTAAGTACTTGACCACGAACGACCCGCGACATGCCGGTCCATCCGGTTATGGTCAAGGCGATTATAATGGCCAATATTCCCGGATCCATAATTAAAATAAACAGGATAACTACAACCAAGTTAGGAATACCTGTCAAAATTTCGACAATACGCTGCATAAAGTCATCAACGCGCCCGCCGAAGTATCCAGAAATCCCACCATAGATAACACCGATCAACATGTCAATCGCAGCTGCCACAAAGGCTATGAATAAAGATACCTGAGTACCTTTCCAAACGCGAGAGAACATGTCACGGCCCAACCCATCAGTTCCGAACCAATAGTTAACTTCAACATTTTTCATTTCGTATAGGTCGACTTCCTGTCCACCTAATGTACCGACACCGTCGAAAATCCCAAGATTCTCAACTACCGGAATTTTCGGTGGCAAGTTTGCGTGAGTGATTGTTTGTGCATTCGGCTCATATGGGCTGATTATCGGACCTAGAAATGCCATTATGACAACCAAGCCAAATAAAATTAAGCTGAACAGAGCACCTTTGTTTTTGCGAATACGGTACCAGGCGTCTTGCCAGAAGCTGACGCTTGGTTTTGTGATGCGCTCTGCTTGATGGGAATCTAATGTAATCCGCTCGAACGACCCTTTTGGAAGTTCCGGGATTTTATCAATTTTTTGAGTCATTAACTTTTACCTCCTGAAAGACGGATACGAGGATCAATGACACCATACAAGATATCTACCAGCAAGATAATCACAATTAGGAATACGGAGAAGAAAATTGTAGTTCCCATGATGATAGAAAAATCGTTGACCATGATCGATTTAACAAATTGTTCCCCGATGCCTGGAATTGCAAAAATCTGTTCTACGACGAGTGATCCTGTAAGGATTGATACAGCCATTGGTCCAAGAACCGTTACCAATGGAATCAATGCGTTCCGGAATGCGTGTTTAAATGCAATCTCAGACCCGCTTGCGCCTTTAGCTTTTGCCAATGTAATATAATCTGAACCAAGAACTTCAATCATCTCTGTACGGATAAAACGTGCTGCTGTAGCAAGTGGGAACATTGCCAGTGCGATAGACGGCAACACACTCGACATAAAGCCATCTTTCCACAAAGCAACCGGGAATAGTTCCCATTTCAATCCAAACCAATATTGAAGCAATGAAGCAAATACGAAGGAAGGAATCGAAATTCCGACAATCGCTACAAATGTGCTGGTGTAATCAACCCAAGTATTTTGTCTTAAGGCGGCAATCATACCCAACAAGATTCCCAATACCGTTCCTAAGATCATACCTTGAAAACCAATTTGTGCAGAAGGACCCATTCTACTTAAAATGACATCAGTAACTTCTGCTCCTTTAAATTGATTGATGGAAATTCCTAAATCACCTTGCACTAAGCCAAACATATAATTGAAATACTGAACCGGAAGCGGTTCATTCAATCCATATCTAGCTTCTACGACTGCCCTTTGTTCTGGAGATAATTTATCTGCGGAAGCGACGGGGGATCCTGGTAAAATTTTCATTAAGAAGAATGTAAAAGTAGCGATCAGTGCTAAAGTGATCACCATATAAATTAAACGCTTGCCAATATACTTCGCCATAGTGCACCTCCAAATTATTTCTATTTGACAAGCCCCTTGCATTTAAAATGCGGACTTGCAGCATTCATTAGTTAGCAGAAAATGGTCAATTTTCGGTTAATTGCTTCACATTAGAAAAGAGAGTATATCGACCTAAAAATGCGATATACTCTCTTTCTATTTTGTTTTTACAGTAACGGGATTAAATTATTCTTTGCCCGAAATGTATGCCCATTTGTAGCTGTAATCTCCACCGAATGGGTGTGTAACGATTCCGTTAACATAAGGCTGTTGAAGAGACATCAAACCACGCTGATAGATTGGCGCGATTGCAGCGTCATCTTCAAGAAGGATTTTTTCAGCCTGTGCCATTGCTTCCCAACGTGCAGCAGGATCTGTTGCCAATTCGCCTTTAGCTGATTCAACTAAAGCGTCATACTCTTCATTTGAGTAAGACATTTTGTTCTGTGCAGATCCAGTAACAAACAAGTCAATGAATGTCATAGGATCCTGGTAATCAGGTCCCCATCCAGCAGTTTGGATGTCATAGTCCTGAGCTTCGTCAAGTTCTAAACGAACTCCGAAAGGTACTGCTTTAAGGTTGATTGTCAAACCTTCAAGGTTAGTTTCAAGTTGTTCTTTCAAATAAGCATCCATGTTTTTAGCAGTTTCAGTGTCTCCACCTAGGATTTCAAGAGTAACTTCTTCTACTCCCAATTCTTCAAGGCCAGTAGCCCAATGTTCTGCAGCTTCTTCAGCGTTGAATTCAACAAGATCTCCATTAACATCACGGAAGTCTGTGTTGCTTTCATCGAAAGTAAATTCAGTTGGTACTAAGTAGTTAGCTGGCAATGAACCGTTAGCTAATACTACGTCAACCAAATCTTGCTTGTTAAAGCCTTTTGCAATTGCTTGGCGAATGTTTACGTTTGATAATGCATTTTCTTCGCCGTTACGTTCTTGGTTAAGTTTGAAGTAGAAAACAGTTGGTTCCAATTCAGTAACCAAGTTTTCGTCATTTGCATATTGCATTGCAAATTCACCGCTCAAACCAGCACGGTCTTTTTCACCAGAGTTGTATAGGTTAACTGCAGTAGCAGGTTCTTTTACAACATCTACGTTGATCGTTTCAAGTTGAACTGTTTCAGCATCCCAGTATTCAGGATTTTTTTCCATTGACCAAGTTAAACCAGTACCATCCCAGTTAGTTAATGTGAATGGTCCGTTAAAAATTAAGTTTTCAGAATTAGAAGCATAAGCATCGCCTGCTTCAGTTACGAAAGCTTCGTTCTGTGGGTAGAAAGTTGGGAAAGCCATTAATGACATGAAGTAAGGAACTGGACGTTCAAGTTGTACTTCAAGAGTGCTGTCATCTACAGCAGTAACTCCAAGTTCAGAAGGTTCCATTTCGCCTTCAGAAATTGCAGTAGCATTTAGAATTGAACCAGCCATCATGTATGCTCCGTATGGAGAACCTGTAGCAGGATCAATTGAACGTTGCCAAGAATAAACGAAATCATTTGCAGTAACTGGAGTACCATCTGACCAGTTTGAATCACGTAATGTAAATGTGTAAGTCAAGCCATCTTCACTAACTTCAGGCTCGCCTTCAGCGATTGCTGGTTCAGCTACATTTTCCTGATCTAAACGGAAAAGGCCTTCGTTAACGTTGTTGAAAATGTTGAATGCAACTGCATCTTCAGCTAAAGAAATATCCATAGTAGGAATTTCAGCGCTTTCCATCAAGTTAAGAACTTGTTCAGCATCCGGTTCTCCACCAGTAGCTTCTCCTGTTTCAGTTCCCTCGTCTGTCTCTGCAGGTTCAGTTCCTTCTTCGTCTCCGCCGCCACATGCTGCTAGAAAAGCACTTAGAACTAAAACTAGGCTTAGTAGCCAAAAAATCTTGCTGTTCTTCACTAAATTGACCCCCTCGAATTTTCTGAAAAATTGGTACAAGGCTAATTATACATAATATTTTTTTCTTGTACAGAACTTTTTTTGGAAATTTTTACACTCTTGTAACAATTCCGTTACATTGTTATTACAGAACACCGCACGAATATTGGATTTGTAAGCGTTTTCTGCGTCTACGATAAATGAAGATTTTTTTGATTTTTTTTTAAATTTCTTCTACAATTGAGAAGAATCGAGGTGCCCAAGGTGAAAAAAATCTTTTTTTCAGTAATAATCATTCAGCTAATGATTTTTATTACAATATTTTTTCGGACAGAGAGCTTATCTCTTCTGTCATATATTAACAACTCATTCGTATATGGTGGGATTCTAATGTTTTTCGGTTTGTGGGTTTTCGTCGTACGGACAGGTGTATTTGATATATTCACAATAAGTATGAGAAAAGCATTTAAGCTGAAATCGACATTGGACGATGATGAAATGCGTCCTCCTTCCGAAACACTTGGCTTTTCAAGCGCACCATTGCTCGTTACCGGAACTATCACCTTGCTGTTAATGGCAATTTGTCTCGTAATTTATAGCCTCTAGTATTGCTTCCTAAAATGCTTCTGTATTATACTAATAAGATATAAAATGAGCGTTGAAAAAGAAGAGTAAATGCAGTTCCTTCTATATAGAGAGTCTGTGGTTGGTGAAAACAGATGGAGTGCTGCATTGAATGGACTTTTGAGCTGAATCGGTGAACAACGAGTAGCCGGTTCCGTGTTCTTCACGTTATGAAGAAGAGTGGCCGGCGACGGCAACTAGGGTGGTACCGCGGAAAACACATCATTCGTCCCTTTTTTATGGGATGTGTGCTGTGTTTTTTACTTTGAGGAGGAATTGGAATGAAAAAAATCTTTTCAGGCGTTCAGCCTACTGGAACGGTAACACTCGGGAATTACATAGGTGCTTTTAAACAATTTACCGATTTGCAGGATGAGTACGACTGCATCTTTTGCATCGTGGACCAGCATGCCATCACGATGCCTCAGGATCGCTTAGAACTTCGCAAGAATATTAAAGCATTAGCAGCACTGTACCTGGCTGTAGGCATTGATCCTGATAAAGTGACCTTATTTATCCAGTCTGAAGTGCCAGCGCACGCACAAGCCGGATGGATGCTTCAATGCGTTTCAACCATTGGAGAACTTGAACGTATGACGCAATACAAGGACAAATCGGCTAAAAATGCTTCTGTGCTCGCTGGATTGTTGACCTATCCGCCATTAATGGCCGCTGATATTTTGTTGTACCAAACCGATATCGTACCGGTTGGAGATGACCAAAAACAGCATATTGAACTGACGCGCGATTTGGCAGAAAGATTTAACCGAAAATACAACGATATTTTTACAATTCCTGATATCCGTGTTCCGAAAAATGGCGCACGCATCATGTCGCTTCAAGACCCAACCAAAAAAATGAGCAAATCCGACACCAATAAAAAAGCAATTATTACTTTGCTTGATGACTTGAAAACGATTGAAAAGAAAATTAAAAGTGCCGTTACCGACTCTGAAGGCATTGTCAGTTACGATCCAATCAACAAACCCGGTGTGGCTAACCTATTGACCATTGAAGCTGCGTTGACTGGTGAAACAATTGATAGTCTGGTTGCGAAGTACGAAGGTTCCGGATATGGGGATTTTAAAGCCTCTGTGGCAAAAGCCGTCACTGAGCATTTAGCACCTATCCAAGAGCGATATGCCGCTTTGGTTAATTCGGATGAACTGGACAAAGTTCTGGATACTGGCGCTGAAAAAGCCAATGTCCTGGCAAACAAAACATTAAAGAAAATGGAAAATGCCATGGGTCTGGGACGAAAAAGATAACATCAAAAAGGAGCTGCATAATCGCAGCTCCTTTTCATTCGGTTTTTATTCTGCAGTGATTGGTGATTCTGCACTGACTGCAAGTTCATTCAAATAGACTTCCGTTCCATCGCCGATTGCGTAGTTTAATACGCGATCGTTAACCGGGCTTAAGACTGCACGGTATAATGTCGGGAATACTGGAACTTCTTCAACCATCAACTGCTGCCATTCATTGTAAACTTCCTGACGGTATGGCAGGTCAAATGATTCTTCTGAGCGCCCTTCTGCAAGAAGACGCTCATTTTCTTCATTTTCCCAACGGCCAAAGTTGTAAATAGCATTGGCACCGTAAAGTCCTGAAGGATCTACGTCAATACCGACTCCCCATGCAGCCTGATAAACGTCTACATTTGGATCATCTTCTCCGCCGTTTCCGACACGGTCATAAAACGAGTTGAATTCAAGCATTTCCAAGTTCACTTTCAAACCAACAGCTTCCCAAGACTGAACATAGTATTGTGCCAATGGTTCAGCTGTGTCGCCGCCTGTCATTGAGATAAAGTTAATTTCAAGCGGATTGCCTTCTGGGTCTTCACGCAAGCCATCTCCATCTGTATCTACATAGCCTGCATCATCCAAAAGCTGATTTGCTGCTTCAGGATCATACGCACGGCCTTCATTGCTGTCGTCATGGAATTCAGGGTGGGATGGTGGAATCAATGTTGTCGCATTCCAACGCAAACCGTTGTAGAAGCGTTCGCCTACTGCTGTGTTGTCTACCGCATGCCACATCGCCTGACGAAGTTCCTTGTTATTCATTTTTGCTTCAGGATCATAAGCTACAGTGCTGCTTTCAGCATCCCACGTTCCTAACTTAAAGCCGATGTATGTGTAGGCGCGATCAATCGCTCCCAAATACTCTACGTTGGACATTTCAGCATTGTCTGGGAATTGATCTACCGGGAATTCGCTGATCAAGTCAACTCCGCCAGTTTCCAGTTCCTGAACAACTGTTGAACTGCTGATTACTTTGATTGTGACGCCATCAAGGTTTGGTTCACCGCGCCAGTAGTCTTCGTTTTTGGTAAGAGTTACAGACTCACCAGGTACGATGCTGTCTACTTTAAACGGTCCAAAACCGATTGGGTTTTCGCGCACTTCAGGTGAAGAAGAAATGTCGGCAACTGCCATGTCTCCAAAGATATGTTTAGCCAATGGATAAGACCAGATGCTTCCTGTCAAAAGAGAAGGTGTAGACTCGATGTACGTAATAGATAAAGTCTTGTCATCAATTACTTCAATACCAGAAATTGTGTCTGCTGATCCACTATTGTATTCTTCCATTCCTTCAATGTTCGTGAAATCAGAGTTGTAACGCGGGCCATCATAATCAGGGTTTCCGATGACTTCGTGTGCAAACAACCAGTCTTCTGCCGTTACAGGTTCACCGTCATGCCAGTTGACATTGTCGCCAATGGTGAAAGTGAATGTACGGCCGTCTTCTGAAACTTCATAGGTTGCTGCCCCGTCATTTGTGTAGACATAGTTCTCATCCCAAGTCAGTAAACCTTCATCAAACCATTCAAGGATTTCAGCATCCGGCGCACCAGAATAGAAATTCCAGTTTAAGGTCCCTTCAAATACAGTATCCGATACCAAACCAAATGTAATAGTTCCGCCATCAATTGCTTCGCCTTCATTTGTTTTTACATTGTTGAAATCTTCGATGGAATACATTCCGCCATTTTCAAGCTCCTGTCCGCCATCTGAAGCAGTTTCTCCGCCGCCTTCTTCCGTAGAAGTTTCCTCATCACCCGAACAAGCTCCTAATATCAAAACAAAAGACAACATTGGCAATGCTAAATATCTAGACCACTTATTTTTCGGCATTCTCTGTTTCCTCCTCTTTCTTTTCAAATAAAGTTCTTTTGGACTGCTGTTGTACTTGAATAGAGTTAATTCTGCCTGGTACTGAGAACCCTACTCCCCCTTTTCCCCACTTTTTGTTACCCTCTGCGCTGTCGGGCATCGGTAGCGCGTTTTAAGGCTTGCCCGACGTTATTTATACAAAGCATCAAGACAAAAATTAGTATTGATGCCGGCAACCAAATCCACCATCTTAATTCAAGTGTTTGAGGGTTTCTTGCATAACTGATCAAGGTCCCCAAACTTGGAGTCGATTCCGGGAAGCCAAACCCTAAAAAGGAAAGGCCGGATTCGATTCCGATATTGCCTGCCAAATTTAACGTCATCGTCACAATAATGATCGAACTAAGGTTTGGCAGAACTTGAAAGAACATAATTTTAAAATCAGATGTTCCCAATGTCTTAGAGGCTTTTACGTAATCCAACTCTTTTTCCTGAAGTGCTTTTGAACGGATTAGCCGTGCAATCCCCATCCACAAAAAGGCGGTCATGATTAACGAGAAAGAGACGATGCTGTATCCAGGTACTGCTGTAACGAATGCAATAACAATCATTAAAATTGGCAATACCATAAAAAAGTCAACAAAACGCATAAAGACATTGTCTACTGTGCCGCCGTAATATCCAGAAATCAGGCCAACCAATATGCCAATGATTCCTGTCAGCAGCGTGACCAAAAATCCGATAGCCAAAGAATTTCGGGTCCCAATAATCAGTTGCCCAAAGATGTCTCGCCCACCGTAATCGGTACCTAGCCAGTAAGTAGCGGATGGTGGTTCATAGAGCGCAAAGAGATCGACTTTGATGATTTCGGACTGGTCCATAATGATGGATGTACCAAAAACGCCAACAATGATCAGGAACAAAAAAAGTAGAGAACCAAATGCAATTTTGTCCCTTATTAATTCTCTCAGTAATATACTGAATCCGGATGGGCTTTTTCCAAGATCCACATCTGGGATTTGTACTCCGCTATCTTTATCAATTCTCATATTTACACCTCAAAATTATCATTTATTATTTAATCCGAATACGTGGATCCACCAAACTCAAGATGATATCAGATAACAAAGCACCAATAATAGCTGCAAGTCCGAACAATAGGACAAGAGCTGTCATTACGCTGTAATCGCGCAAACTGATAGACGAAAGGAACAACTCACCCATTCCAGGATAGCCAAAAATATTTTCAATGAATATCGTTCCGCCAATCAAACCGGTAATTTCGTAGCCGAAGAACGCTGCGATTGGAAGCAAGGAATTTCGCAATACGTGGCGATTGTAAACCCTCGATTCAGAAGATCCTTTAGCACGGGCGGTTACAATAAAATCCTTTTGTTTTGTATCAATGATTTCACTTCTCAAATATTGGACTGTGGATACCGTCGTGATTAATGCCATGGACAATGCCGGCAATAATAAATGATTCACCTTGCTGATAAAATATGCAAAGGTCCCTGGTTCAGTACCTGGGGCAACACTGCCGCTTGTTGGGAACCAGCCTAGCTGGAATCCGAAAATGAACAACATCACCAATGCGAAAATAAATAATGGAGCTGCGAATCCGATGTACGTGTAGCCAGTAATAACGCGGTCCAACCATGTATCGTTAAAGCGGCCGCTGATAATACCTAATGGGATAGCAATCAAGTAAGTCAGGATCAATGTCGCAAGAGACAGCCACAATGTATTGACCATGCGTTCGCCTATCAGCTCCGAAACTGGCATTTTAAAGCGGAATGATTGTCCAAAATCTCCCTGCAATACGCCTCTAACCCAATCAAAATACTGAACATACCATGGATTGTTCAACCCAAGTCGTTCTCGCATCGCTTCGATTGTGGCCGGGTCGATGTTCGGATCAATTAATCCGGTCAATGCATCTCCAGGCATCGCCTGCGCTAAAATAAAGACCAAAATACTTAAAACAATAATTTGCGGGATTGTAATGAGTGTCCTGCGTACAATTAGTTTCCACATACCATTCAACCTCTCTCAGGCAATGCTACTTGATGGGTAGCTGAAATTGATTTTAACGAGAAAGGCAAACCTTCTTCATCAAAAAAGTCTTTTTCCAGCTTGTCGTATTCGGATTTGACCAATTTACGGTTTTCATAATGCATGTCGCGATTGCGTGGATTGCTATCTGGAATGGCTGCAATCAAGCGCTTCGTGTAAATATGCTGTGGATTCGTGAAAATTTCTTCGGAAGTGCCGTGTTCAACATAGCGCCCCTTGTACATGATGCCGATATGGTCGCACATGTGGCGGATAATGCCTAAATCATGGCTGATGAACAAATAAGTTAAGTTCAGTTCTTTTTGAATTTCACGCATAAAGTTCAGCACCTGAGCTTGAACAGATACATCCAACGCTGAAACCGGTTCATCTGCAATGATTAGTTTAGGGTTCAGTGCAATTGCCCGGGCAATACCGATCCGCTGCCGCTGTCCGCCCGAAAATTCATGCGGGTATTTATAAATAGCTTCAGGACTGAGCCCTACCAACTCCATTAATTCCTGAATTCGGACACGTTCTTCTTTAGGAGAGAGATTTTCATAATTGCGAAGCGGTTCGGCTACAATATCTGCAACCCGCTTTTTAGGATTTAGTGAAGAGAACGGATCTTGAAAGATCATTTGAATATCTTTTCGTACGTCGATATATTCTTTTTTGCTGATAGAAGCTAAATCTCTGCCTTCAAACATCACTTTTCCTGAAGTTATATCATTCAATCCGATAATTGCTCGTCCCGTGGTTGTTTTTCCAGACCCGGATTCTCCAACCAATCCATATGTTTGGCCTTGTTCAATTGAAAATGAGACGCCATCTACTGCACGAACATGATCTTGAACCGTCTGAAAAACGCCTCCACGCACGGGAAAGTGAACTTTCAGGTTTTCAACTTCAATTAGCGACATAATTGTGCTCCTCCTCGGCTTGTTCTGGGAAGTAAAAGTCCTGGTAGCACGTGCAGCGCACATAGTGGCCGGGACTAATCTCATGGAGTTCGGGTGAAGCTTCATGTGCAGATTCTTCAATCCAAGGAATTCGTGAAGCGAACCGGCAACCGGTTCTTGGCAAATTCTGCAACGAAGGCACAACACCTTGTATTACGTGAAGTTCTTCTTTGACATCATTTAACGTCGGTATTGAGTTTAAAAGAGAACGGGTATACGGATGCTGCGGATTTTCCATTAATGTGTAAACATCAGCGATTTCTACAATTTGTCCTGCATACATCACGGCTACTCGATCCGCCATTTCTGCCACTACTCCTAAATCATGAGTAATGAGGATAATGCCAGCGTGTATCGTCTCTTTCAGCTCTTTGATCAAATCTAGAATTTGGGATTGTATCGTTACATCAAGGGCCGTAGTAGGTTCATCAGCAATTAGCAGTTCTGGCTGATTTGAAATGGCCATCGCAATGACAATGCGTTGCCGCATTCCCCCAGAAAGTTCGTGCGGATATTGGTGATATGTTTTTTCGGGGCGGGGAATGCCAACTTGGTTCAGCAAATTAATGACTTGCATCTTTCGCAGGTTTTTGGAACTTTTCGGATTGTGGAGAAAGATCGCTTCATCGATTTGAGCACCCACCACCATAAGGGGATTTAGCGCAGAAAGAGCATCTTGAAAAATCATTCCCATTTCTTTTCCTCTCAGCTTTTTCATTTGATTGGAGCTTGCTTGTACTAAATTATTGCCTTTATAATTAATTTCTCCTTCAATTTTAGCTCTTGTATGAAGCCCCATAATCGAAAATGCAAACGCACTTTTTCCAGAACCTGACTCACCTACAATTGCCAGCACTTCATTTTTTTTGACTGTCAACGTAACATCATCAACTGCTGCATAATGGTGGTCTTTAATTCGAAAAGACGTTTTTAAATTCTTGATGTCCAGCAACACTTCACTCACATTTATACCTCCTCAACATAAAACTGCGTCATAGCCAGCATCTTGTATCGAACAGCCTATCTCGCTTTTTCAATCTTCTGACTTATTGAGTCAAAAAAATAAATAAATTTGAATCTAGAAAGTTTACTAAAAGTTAGTATGTTTTTTTTGAATAACACTAACTCTTCATAATATTATTACAATAAAATTACAAAAACAACATAATTTTTAATTTTCTTAAAAATCAACTTTTCTAAAATTAGTTATTTGGCTGTTAAACGCTGGTCTATCAACTTTATAAAACACTTAAGTTTTTAGACATTACTAGTTGTTTCCACAAATCAACTAGATGGCAAATGCTATTTTTTCACTTGCATCATGAATCCACTACATCAATACTATTTTTTCTTTAATCTAGAATAACATATTGCCGACTAATTATCGGAATATTTTTTCAATTATTATAAAATTTTAGATGTATCACCTATTTTTTTACTTTATATGTACTAAAAAATGGCAATTTACAGTGTCAATCTGTAAATTGCCATTTTCTATGATTGAAGGTTAAATCTTTTTGAATACTAAGGAAGCATTGTGCCCGCCAAATCCAAGTGAATTGCTCATCGCAAACTTAAGATCTGCTTTGCGTGCTTTGTTTGGAACATAATCCAAATCGCATTGCTCATCCGGCGTTTCATAATTAGTTGTTGGAGGCATAATGCCTTCCTTCAATGCTAGTGCTGTAAAAATGGCTTCAACTCCACCGGCAGCTCCAAGTAAATGGCCCGTCATGGATTTTGTAGAGCTCATTCCCAGCTTATAAGCATGCTCGCCAAATACTGTTTTCACAGCCATAGTTTCGTATAAATCGTTATATGGTGTGCTTGTGCCATGGGCATTAATGTATCCAACTTCTGTTGTTTCGACACCAGCATCTGCTAATGCTTGCGCCATGGCGCGGGCTGCGCCTTCCCCACCCTCAGCCGGAGCTGTAATGTGATGCGCGTCTCCAGTTGAGCCATAGCCGACAACTTCTGCATAAATTTTCGCGCCGCGCGCTTTGGCATGCTCATATTCTTCAAGGATAACGATGCCCGCGCCTTCACCGATAACGAAACCATCCCGGTTTTTATCGAATGGGCGCGATGCTGTAGCTGCATCTGGATTAGTCGTCAATGCCGTATTGGCTGTAAATCCAGCTACCGATAATTGAGTGATCGGTGCTTCTGCCCCACCTGAAATCATGGCGTCTGCATCTCCGCGCTGAATAACTTTAAAGGCATCGCCGATGGAGTTTGTGCCTGAAGCGCAAGCTGTCACCGAACACGAGTTGATGGCTTTCGCGCCAAAATAAATTGATACTTGGCCGGATGCCATATCCGGAATGATCATTGGAATCAGGAAGGGGCTAATGCGACGGACACCGCGCGTATTTAAGACGTTCATCTGATTTTCAATGGTCTCCATTCCACCAATTCCCGAGCCAATCCAAACGCCCGTCCGCAATGCTGTTTTTTCATCCAACTCAAGATTCGCATCTTTCATTGCCATAATAGAAGCAGCCAAAGCATAATGCGTGAAGCGATCCATTTTGCGTGCATCTTTCTTTTCGATATAATCTTCTATCGAAAAGTCATTCACTTCCGCAGCAATTTTCGCAGAATATAAATCGGCATCCAATCTCGTTAATGGCCCAACCCCGGATTCACCGTTTTTCACAGCTTCCCACGTTGTTTCAATATTGTTTCCTAATGGTGTTACAGCACCAATTCCTGTAATGACTACACGACGGTTTTCCATTCTATTTTCTTCCTTTCGCATACCTAATTATTTGCCCCACTTCATAGCTATTGCGCCCCATGTCAAACCGCCGCCAAAACCGACCATGACGATTACATCGTCGTCTTTGACCCGGCCTTCTTCGACGTCTTCGACTAGAGAAATCGGAATCGATGCCGCTGAAGTGTTGCCGTATTTGTGAATTGTTTTCGACATTTTTTCAACTGGAAGACCTAAACGTTCTCTCGATGCTTCCATAATGCGAATATTCGCTTGGTGTGGAATAAGAAAATCGACGTCTTCTTTTTGCAATCCCGCTTTTTCAATGACGTTTATCGCTGACTCGCCCATTTGGCGCACAGCGAACTTGAATACTTCTCTGCCGTTCATTTGCAGATGATCCCTGTCGTCCTGATACAGGTGTTTGCCTCCTGAACCGTCTGCACCAAGTTCGAAAGACAGAATGCCGCGGCCTTCCGATACTTTGCCGATTACTGCTGCCCCAGCGCCATCACCGAATAGAACTGCGGTGTTGCGGTCTTCCCAGTCGGTGATTTTCGATAATTTCTCCACACCCACCACTAAAACATATTTATAAACATCAGAATCAATGAATTGTTTTGCCGTAATAACCCCATACATAAACCCGGCACAAGCAGCAGAAATATCCATAGCTGCAGCATTGACAGCACCAATTTCCTGTTGAATTACACAAGCCATCGATGGAAAAGGCTGGTCTGGCGTCACGGTTGCAACTAAAATCAACCCAATTTCAGCAGGATCGATGCCAGCGTCTTCAATCGCTTTTTTTGCAGCTTCCCGTGACATGTTGGAAGTGTCTTGATCGTCTTTCGCAATCCGTCGTTCTTGTATGCCAGTCATCGTACGAATCCACTCATCACTGGTATCCATGCGCTGCTCTAATTGAAAGTTTGTTAGTCTGTCTTCCGGCAGACACCTGCCTAAACCGATTATTCCAGCATTCATTGTATATCCCTCATTTCAATTATCATCATATATTAGTACCTGGTGTTAATAATACGCCACTAACTAGCTAATTTCAACTAACTGACATATTTCCGACAATTTTTTTTCATTCTTTCCATTCTTTCTTTCTGTCCGTCAAAGCTTATGCTATGATTAAACTAGATATTCTATGTAGAGGTGAAACTAGATGCAATATATTGGAACATTTTTATGGTCGTTCTTTTTGATTTCTTTGCTCAATTATGTTGTAAGCGCAGTTCAGAACGTACCTTTCGATTTTATGATGGGTGTTTACATTTCAATTGGGGTTACAATTTTGATTTTTGTAATGTCAGCGATTATCCCAGAGGGACCTGCTCCTGAAAAGCATTTATAAGAAAAAGAAGCATAATCCGGATGTCCGGATTATGCTTCTTTTTTGTTAATGATAATTTGATTATTTTCATCCATCGTCAATTGCAGCTCTGTATTGGCTATGATTCCGCCTTTAATCAGTTCACGAGCAATATTGGTTTCGATATTGCGTTGGATAAAACGTTTTAACGGGCGTGCTCCAAATATCGGATCAGTTCCAGCTTCAACAATGTGATTGATGACTGATTCGTCTACAATCAGTTTAATATGTTGTTGATTGATGCGTGCAGCCAGTTCGGCAATCATTTTCTTAGCTATACCATAAAAATGGGTATTGGTAAGCGCATGGAAAATAACGATGTCGTCAATCCGGTTTAACAGTTCCGGCTTGAAATGCCTACGTAATTCACCCATGACAATGTCTTCAATATCGTGTTCGCTACTGGCATCGCTGATATGCGCAGATCCAATGTTGGAAGTCATGATCACTACAGTATTCGAAAAATTGACAAGCCGTCCTTGGCTGTCGGTAATGCGCCCATCATCCAAAATCTGCAATAAAATATTGGCAACGTCCGGATGCGCTTTTTCGATTTCATCAAGCAGGACAACCGAGTAAGGATTGCGGCGCACCGCTTCAGTCAACTGTCCGCCTTCCTCGTAGCCGATGTAACCTGGAGGTGCACCGACCAGCCGAGATACGCTGTGTTTCTCCATATACTCAGACATATCAATCCGAATAAAATGATCTTCCGAATCGAATAAGTTTGCGGCTAATGCTTTGGCCAATTCTGTCTTCCCGACCCCAGTAGGCCCCAGGAAAATAAACGAGCCAATTGGTTTCCGCTCATCTTTGATGCCTGCGCGTGCTCTCCATACGGCTTCCGTCACCAGCTCGACTGCCCGATCTTGGCCAATTACACGTTCTTTTAAAGTATCGCCTAGCCGCAGCAGTTTATCGCGCTCGCCTTCTACCAATTTCGTGACCGGAATTCCCGTCCATCTGGCGACGATTCCTGCAATTTCTTCTTCCGTCACTTCTTCACGCAGCAATCGTTCAGCGCCTTCCTGTTCCAAATCCGCTTCCAAAGCCTGCAATTCCTTTTCAAGCTCAGGAATTTTGCCATGTTGCAAAACAGCAGCCGCGTTCAAATCGTAACGATTTTCCGCATCTTCAAGTTGTCTGCGGAATTGATCCAGCTGCTCCCGTTTTTCCTGAATTTTTTTCAACGATTCTTTTTCTGTGGTCCACTGATTTTTCATACCTGCAGAAGAATCCCGCAGTTCCTCGATTTCTTTTCGCAAGGTTTCCAATCGCGTTTTGCTCGCTGCATCTTTTTCTTTCATTAAGGCCTGCTCTTCAATTTCTAATTGCATAAGTCGGCGCGTCACTTCATCAAGTTCCTGCGGCATTGAATCAATCTCTGTGCGAATCATTGCACACGCCTCATCAATCAAGTCGATGGCTTTGTCCGGCAAAAAGCGCTCGGTGATATACCGGTCGGACATTGCAGCCGCTGCTACAATCGCCCGGTCATGAATGCGGACGGCGTGATGCAGCTCAAAACGTTCTTTTAACCCACGTAAAATGGATACCGTGTCTTCAACTGATGGTTCTCTCACCATCACCTGTTGAAAACGGCGTTCCAGTGCTGGATCTTTTTCAATATGCATCCGGTACTCGTCCAGCGTGGTCGCCCCGATACAGTAAAGTTCCCCACGCGCAAGCATCGGTTTCAGCATATTGCCTGCATCCATTGCTCCTTCTGTTTTTCCAGCCCCAACAATCGTGTGGATTTCATCGATAAACAAGATGATTTGCCCTTCACTGTCTTTGACCTGTTTCAAGACACCCTTTAAACGTTCTTCAAATTCTCCGCGGTATTTCGCACCCGCAATCAAGGCACTCATATCAAGTTCGTAAATAGTTCGATTCTTTAAGCCCTCCGGTACATCGTTTCGTACGATTCGCTGTGCCAGACCTTCAACAATTGCTGTTTTCCCAACACCCGGTTCGCCGATCAATACCGGATTGTTTTTGGTTTTCCGTGACAGGATCCGAATAACGTTGCGGATTTCCTGGTCGCGACCGATTACAGGATCCATTTTCCCGGATTGCGCCTGCTCCACCATGTTGCGGCCAAACTGTTCCAACGGAGATTTTTGTTCTGCGTTATTTGGAGATTGGACCATACCAACCACACCTTTCAATTAGTTTGACTATCTTTGACTAATTAGATTATAGTCAAATTTTCAGGAATAAGCAATTATTATGGATTTAAATTTCATGCACTTAGAAGTTAAACTACAGAATTAAAAATTACTTATTGCAGCGATCTGCGTAGGATTTTCTGCAGAAAAAAACCTTGGCGGAATAAAATCCGACAAGGTTTTTTAAAAGTAATTATCTAACGCCAAGCGCCATTTTTGCGTAACGTGACATGTGATCTTTGCCCCATACGGGTGTCCAGACGATTTTAACATCGACTTCTTCCACTTCAGGCAATTCGTACAAAGCAGCTTTGACCATTTCTACGATTTGAGGTCCCATAGGGCATCCCATTGACGTTAACGTCATCGTCACTACTGCAAAGCCATCTTCAGTCACCATTACATCATATACAAGCCCGAGATTGACAATGTCAACTCCCAATTCGGGATCGATTACTGTTTCCAATGCACCCATCATGCTGTCTTTCATATCTTGATCCATTATAAATCCCTCCCTTTACTAGTAGTACCATCTTATCAAACTTTAGGCGGAATTGAAATTGACACGCTTACTCTGTCTTCAAGTGTTTCGCCAGCCACTCCGTCGCTTCAAGCATTCCTTTTCGGCTGACGGCATGCCCCGCTTCTCTTTCACGAGTAAATGCAATGTTTTCCGGTGTCGCTTTATAGTGTTCTTTCAGTTCTTTGAACAAACGATAAGTTGGCTCAAATGGCACTGTTACATCCTGTTCCCCGTGCCAGAAATAAAGGGGGCGGCTATTAAATTTCGGCTGGTTCTTGCCGCTGTCAAAAATAGCTAAAGTCGACAGCATACGCTCGCGTTCGTCTGCACTGATCGGCAGCTGGAACCCTCTCGATTCGTATTGAGCCATTTGTGCCTGCGCCAGCTCTACGTAATTTCCTGCACCCATCATGACAGCTGCCGCCCGAATCCACGGATACACGGTCAGTGCCCCTAAAGTAGTGATGCCTCCCATGGAAGTACCGCCTACCCCAGGTTCTCCAGCAACCAGTCCTTGTTCATGTAATTCTTTGTGTAAAAACGCCAGCTCTTCGATCGAAGTCAAGACAATCTCCCAAAACCGCAAACTGATTTGAACTTCATCTGATCCTTCGCTTCGTTCTCCGTGCAGTAACGCATCCGGTAAAATGACACGCATCCCTTTTTCAGCCAATTGGTAAGCATAATGCAAATTATGCTCTTTAGCGCTCATATGGCCATGAAAAAAAACAACTGTTGGCAATGCCGTCTCCGCTGTTTGATCCGGAGTTATATGAAGCAACGGGATATGTCCCCATATTTGTCGTTGAACTCTCAACTGCATTCACTTCCTTCATTATTCATCCTACCAATCTTCCAGAAATCCGGCAATCACCAATTCTTTTCCAATTGAATCTTTGCATTTCCTCAACATTTTTTGACGAATCCTGTGCTTTATCGCTACACTAGGAATAGATAGAAAGGAGACGGCTATATTATGAAACAACATTTAATCGTTCTTGATTTGGACGGAACCTTATTAACAGACCAGAAAGTCATTTCAGCAAAAACAAAACTAACTTTAAATAAAGCAATTGAAGCAGGGCATGAGGTGATGATTGCAACAGGACGTCCATACCGTTCCAGTGAGACTTACTACAAGGAGCTGGGATTGACGACACCAATTGTGAACTTTAACGGTGCCTTTGTCCATCACCCAACCAACAGCCACTGGGGAACTCACCATACCCCTATTGGATTAGACGTAGTGCACGAAGTGGTCGAATCCATGCATGATTATGATTTCCATAATATTGTTGCGGAAGTCCTCGACGATGTTTATGTCCACCATCATGACGAAAAGCTCATGGATATTTTCCGATTTGGCGATCCGACCATTACAACAGGCGATTTGCGCAACTTCTTGAAGACAGATCCAACCTCTATTTTGATCCACGCCCCTTATGAACGGGTACAGGAAATTCACGACCATCTGTCATCTGTTCATGCCGAAGTGATTGACCATCGCCGCTGGGGAGCCCCTTGGCACGTGATCGAAATTGTCAAAAGCGGCATGAGCAAAGCAGTTGGCTTAGATCGTGTTTCCAAGTCCCTCGGCATCTCGAGAGAACACATCATCGCCTTTGGGGATGAAGACAACGACCTTGAAATGATTGATTTTGCGGGGGTTGGCGTGGCAATGGGCAACGCAATTGACCCTTTGAAAAATATTGCTAATGAAATTACGTTATCAAACAACGAAGACGGCATTGCTGAGTTGCTGATTGACCGACTGAAACTGTAAATTAAAAAGGGGGATTTGCTTATGAGATTATTTGCTGACAGCGCATCAGACTTGCCAAAGGATTTTTTTGATAATGAACAAGTCGTTTTATTTCCACTGCGTGTCCATATTGGAGATCAGGATTATGAAGACATCCGGGGCATTCAGTCGATTAAAGTATTTGAAACAATCCGTGCAGGCAATCATCCAAAAACGTCACAGGTTTCTCCTGAAGAAATGCTGTCCGCTTTTGAGCAGCTGGCAAAAGACGGAGATGAAGGTTATTATATCGCCTTTTCTTCTGAGCTATCCGGCACATACAGTACGGCGGTGATGGTAGCCGATCAAGTCCGGGAAGAATATCCTGATTTACAGCTGACTATACTGGATTCAAAGGCCGCTTCACTTGGCTATGGCCTGCTGGTAAAAGAAGCTGCTAGATTGCGGGATGCTGGACAGCCGCTGGAAAAAATTATTGAAAAGACTCGCTTTATGGCCGATCACTTGGAAAGCCTCTTTACTGTAGAAGACCTGGATTATATGGCAAAAGGCGGGCGTATTTCCAAAGGAAGCGCTTTTGTTGGCGGATTGTTGAACATCAAGCCATTGCTTCACGTAGAAGAAGGCAAGCTGGTGCCCATCGAGAAGTTACGGGGACGCAAAAAAGTCATCAAGCGAATGATTGAACTAATGAAAGAACGCGGGGGACAATTGGATCAGCAAACCATTGCCATTAGCCATGGCGATGATGAAGAGTTCGCAAATGTTCTGAAGCAGGAAATCGAAGAGAACTTTAACCCTCAACATGTTGAAGTCCATATGATTGGTTCAGTCATTGCTGCACATACCGGTCCCGGAACTTTGGCATTATTCTTCTTTAATCAGATTGATCAGGAGCTGATCGGACGTTGAAAAAAATAGTCATTGTAGGCGCAGTTGGCGGCGGCGCAACAGCTGCGGGCCAAATTCGATACTATGATCCAGAAGCGCATATCGTGTTGTTTGACCGTGATTCTACTATGTCTTACGCAGCATGCGGCACTCCCTATGTCATCGGCAACGTCATAAAAGACGAAAGCTCCATTATTATGGCAGATCCCGAACAATTTAGAACCAAGCGCAATATCGATGTGAAATTGCGCCACGAAGTGCTGAAAATTGATAGAGAGGCCAAAACAGTTTTGGTCCGGAATATGGAAACCGGTGAACAATGGGATGAGCCTTACGATGCGTTAATCTTGTCACCCGGCGGCTCCGCCATTGTACCGGAAGTTGAAGGGCTTGATTCGTCAAAGGTTTTCACATTGCGCAGCTATGGGGATATGCAGAAGATTGATCAGTTTATCAAATCCACACAGCCCAAAAGCTGTATCGTATCCGGCGGCGGGTTTATCGGCCTTGAAATGGCAGAAAACTTGAAAAACCTCGGTTTGGATGTTTCGCTGGTGCATAAATCTCCCACAATTATGTCCATTCTGGATAACGACATTTCATTGATCATCGAAAAAGAGTTGTCGCTTCACGGGGTCAAATTGATTACAGGGACTTCAATTGAAAAAACTGACGGCACAACCATGAAGTTGCAAAATGGCATCGAGCTTCAGGCTGATTTTATTATCATGAGCATCGGCTTGAAACCAAATACAGAACTTGCTGAAAACGCCGGACTGACAATCGGTGAAACCGGTGGCATTCAAACCAATGAATTTATGCAAACTAACGATCCATCTGTCTATGCAATCGGTGATGCTTCCGAAAATGTTGACATGGTGACAGGCGATCCCAAGAGAGTCCCGCTTGCTTCTCCCGCTCACCGGCAAGCATTTATCGCAGCACGCCATTTGATGGGAGACAAAATAGCGAAAAAAGGATTGCTTGGCACATCTGTCTTGAAGATTTTCTCATTGACAGCTGCCATGACTGGATTGAATGAACAGGCAATCAAAGACAAAAATTTGGATTTTGCCACGGTCATCCATACTGGCAATTCCAATGCCGGCTACTACCCAGAGCATTCGCAACTCACGTTAAAGGTCCACTACGATCCAAAGACCCGTAAAATACTAGGTGGACAATGTATTGGCGGCAAGGGAGTCGACAAACGCATAGATGTCCTCGTCACTGCCATTTATGCCGGGTTGAGCATCGACGATTTACAGGCGCTTGAGCTTTGTTATGCCCCTCCCTACTCTTCGCCCAAAGACCCGATCAATATGGTTGGCTATAAGGCCATCACTAAATAATACCGCCATTAAAACAGGCAACGATAAAGCGAATCGCTTTATCGTTGCCTGTTTTTATAACCCTATTGTGCTGTATGTTCAGTTGTCTGTTGTTTGGCTGCATCCGCCTTGCGCTGTTTGCCTTTACGCCAAACGACCCATAGGAACAGCATAAACACCAAATACATGATTGCCAGAGTCGCAATATAAGCCGCGTTAAGTTTGGTTTCCTCTATCACATGAAACACTTCCGCAATTTCACGGTCCTGTGTGATTCGGTATCCTCCGTTGTCTTCCTGGCGGATAATATCGCTCTCAAATAAACCACGCAACTCCTGCCCATCGCCAATAATATCTGCAGGCAGGTTAATGTTCTTCGTTGAAGACGAGTTGTTGATGGCAACAATCCATGTTTCTTCATCGTTGGAACGCTTATAGACCATCCAGCCATCTTCGTCATGCAGCATTTCCAACTCACCGTTTCGCAATGCCTCGGAAGAATTGCGCAATGAGCTCAAATCTGTAATATGGTCAACCAGTTCTTTGTCTACTGCCATATCCAGAATTTGGTGAGATTCTGGCAGCTCTGTCCCATTCATTGCTGATTCAGATCCGTACTGGACAACCGGTATTCCAGGCATTGTTAATAGCTGGGTTAATAACAAGGTCCACCGTGTTGGCGGAAATCCATTTTCTTCAACTACATCGGCAGTAAATCTCGATCCAATTAATGAATCCACTTGAATCAAGTTGTCCTGGCTTTCTTGCATAGCAGAAGAAATTCCAGTCAAATCCTGATCAAAATTTTTATACCCGGCACGAAGCGTTTCTTCAATACCCGGCATGACCACTGCATCAAATCCAGCTTTATCCTGCAGTTCCCGGTCGCTAAGGATATAGCTGTTCCGAACGTCTTTCATCGCTTCGGAAAAACTCACAACAAACTCGGGATCCAACTGATCTGCGTCCTGAAGCCGAAAACCGTCAACTTGATAGGTTTCGCTAAAATCCGAAAAGGTAGCAATTAACGCTTCTTGAACTTCTGGGTTCGCGGTATCTAGTGCAAGGCTGCTATCTTCATTTTCTGTAAACCATTCCGGGTGTTCGGCCTTCCAATTATGATCTTCACTAACTTGCTGTGTTGGTACATCCACAATCACTTTCATATCCTGATCATGAATTTCAGTTACCAATGCAGTAAATTCTTGTTCTGTTCCAAAATGGCGCTCGAACTCATTATAGTCCAACACTCTTTTTCCATCATATGTAGCGGTCGAAAAAACAGGTCCGATTGAAAGAGCGGTAAAGCCCATTTCTTTCACAAATAAGAGTTCGCTGGCCATGCCATCAAAATCGCCCCCACTGAAACTGGCAGGGTCCAATGCGTTCACTTCATAATCATTGTCAATTTTTTTATTAAAATAGCGGTCAACCAGCACATCATAGATGAGCTCATCTTTCAGTTCACGCTCTTCTGCAGCAGATGCTGGAGTAACGAAGGTCATCAGCAATGCGCCAGTTAATATGCTTGAAATCCATTTTGCTTTCAATCCAAAATCCTCCTTCAATGAGGTTGCTATTGCGTTCTACCCCGATTCATTTTATCAAAATCCGGCTGCCGTCGCCATGTTAAGTTCAGCTTTCGGCCAGTACTTCCCGGAGTTTCGTCTAAACTGTGAAAATCGAGAAAAATAGGGTACGCAGATGGAACCGAATTATCGCTTTTCAAAAAACAAAAAAGGCAGGTGCTGGATGCACCTGCCTGCTTTGTTTAAAAGAAATCCATACCGATTGGCAACATAAGGCCAATGAACATTGTTCCAAATAAGAACACTGCGAACAATACCCAAAACATCGTGACCGGTTTTTGTTTTTTCGAACGAACCAAAACCATTTCCATCATTCCGATTGTCAAAACACCCAATAGGAATTTAATGCCGTAAAGCATTGGATCTGAAGAAGACCATTCGATAAACAATGTAAGTCCTGTAATAATGATCAAAATGTAAAACAATCTCAATACCATGTGGAGAATTTTGCGGCCTTTGCTGTCACGCTGCATAAATGCTGCGATCAAGAACAAAACGACTGCAACAACCCATGTCGTAATGTGTAAATGTGTGGTCTGTGTAAAAATATCCAAAAGCTCACCTCTTCTAATAAAGTCCTTTCCAGTTTATCACAAATCGGACGATGAGAAGAGCTCAGATCTTATGACAAATGTGTGACGAGTGTCCCGATGGACTCAATTGATACTTTCACCGTATCTCCTGCTTTTAAGAATTTTGGTGGATTAAAGCCTTTGCCGACTCCAGCCGGTGTTCCGGTAAGCAGAACATCTCCCGGTTCTAACGCAATGTATCTTGATACTTCCGCAACAAGATCATCCACTCGGCGAATCATGTTTTCTGTGTTGCCGTTTTGGCGCACTTCATCATTCACTTTTGTCACAACGGACAGGTTTTGTGCTTGTGGAATCTCATCTTTTGTGACGATATAAGGTCCAATTGGGCATGAACCTGGCAAGCTTTTCCCCAGGAAATACTGCTGATGTTTTTCTTGCAGATCCCGTGCAGTCAAATCGTTTGCGATTGTGTAACCAAACACATAGTCATATGCCATTTGCTTAGGTATGTTGTGGCCGGCTTTTCCGATGATGACAGCCAATTCACCTTCGTAATCATAAGAATCAGTCAAATCACTGTGAACAGAAACCGTTTCGCCGTCTGCTGAAATACAAGTAGGCGACTTGGTGAAAACCACCAAATCTACTGGAGCATCGGCGCCCATTTCTTTTGCGTGATCTGCATAGTTTTTTCCAACACAAATAATATTTTTAGGTGTTCTGGAAATTGGCGACAACCATTCAATTTCTGAAAAAGAGTGTTTGAATTCTTCAGAGCGGTCAGACTGAACAGCGGCTTCCGTCAATTTGCGAATTTGTTCAACAAACTCCAGACCTTGCGGAATTCCTTCTATCAATTGTGCTGGGAATGCAGGCAGGACCTCTAATTGCTGTTGGATGGCAAGCAAATCCCAAACAGCTTCTTCCTTTTTAACTTTTGGTCCGAATCCTTCTTTTCCTTCATAGCGAAATGATAACAGCTTCATTCGTCAAACACTCCTTTTCTGTGGTTGAATTCATTATACACATTCACGGTTTTGAATTGTTAGTTTTTTCGAATTTATTTCCATATGTCCATTTTCTCCAGACACTTTCAAGCGGCCCTCTTGAAAATTTTTCAAACCAAATTTCTGCGAAAATCAACTGAACGACGAAAATTCCGATGGCAATCAAAGTTCCGGTCAACAAATCTACCTGCCCATAAAGACCAAAGCCGTACGAATAAAAAATCAATGTTGCCAATACCGATTGGGTAATATAAGTCGTTAGTGACATCCGTCCGACTTTCGCTAACGGAGATAATAGCTTTTGCAAGCTGGATTTTTGAGCCAGCAAAGCGATAATGGCTGCATAGCCAATTGCTACAAGCGGTCCTCCAAAAATATCCTGCAAATAGACAAAGGCATAGTTTGGTTCAAATAGAAATGGCGCAGCCTTCAACAACAAGCCGATCAGCAATGGAACAATGGCTAAAAACAGCCATAGTTTGCGTTTTTCCTGCGTCCGTTCAATCAGCCGCCATTTTCCGGCAGCTGCACCGATCATCAGAAACGGCAAGATGGTCGCGATTAAAATAATGTAGCCGACGAAATTGTTCGTATAGGTCCAATCTTGCAAGCGTTGGCTAAAAATTTCTGCAAAACTGCCGGACTGGTAAGACTGAATCGAACTCTCGATTTCCATGTACCCTACATACGTATTTGGATCTGCTGCTGCCGCGATGAACATGACCCCCAACAGCAACAAATGAGGCAGTGCATAGATGATGGCTGCAAAGCCCATTAACCAGCTTGATGGCAAACGGATCATTCCGATAAGCAGAAAGCCCATAATGGCATAGGTGATCAAAATATCTCCATACCAGATTAAAAAGGCATGGATAATGCCAAACAGCAGAAGAACTGACAGGCGCTTAACTGCTACTGGAATAAAAGGGCGCTGCTTGGCTTCAGCACGCATAAATTGCATAGCCAGTCCATAGCCGAACAACATGGCAAACAAGGGATAGAAGCTTGCCTGAACAAAAATATCAATAAACAAATATATCCCTTCATTCAGATTTCCATTAAACCATTTATAAGGATCTATATAAGACAAAGGCGAATGGAAAGCCAGCATGTTAATGACCAAAATGCCAAAAAGCGAAAACCCTCTCATTAAATCAATGGCTTTTACACGTTCATTTAAAGAAACTGGTTGTAAGTTCAAAATATTCCTCCTAAATGTTTACTTCCTCACTTGCCGCAAATAAATACAGCAATTTTTCTTTAATCGAAATCTGAAGAATCGATTCCACGGCTTCCCGGTAAACAGTCAGCTGCACACTATAGCGCTCGCTCATTTCTTTATCCACATCACTCATATGCGTTACACGGTCCGTCTTATAATCGAGCAGCACCCAGCCATCCGGTTCCTCAAACAGGCAATCGACGATTCCTTGAATGATTTGATGATCCCCATCTGCGTCTTGTTTGGCGTATGTGAACGGAACTTCTCGCTTGATATTTTTGGCTGCTCGCAAGCGTTCCGCAGTATGGCTTTCGTAAAAGCGTTCGACTTCTTCCACTTTTACGGCTTTGCCTTCGTCAGGAGACAAAATTTCCTTTCCTACCAGCGTTTCGATAAATTCACCTATTTCAGCAGCGTCCATCGTTCTGTTCAATGGAATGTGCTGCATAACCGCGTGTACAGCGGTTCCCACATCAGATGCTGACAAGCGCTTGTCCGTCATGAAATCCGGACGGTGCATCAACATTGTTCTTTCAGGTTTTGCCGTTTGAATGAATGATTCAGGTTCATCATTGCGCTGCAGCATTTGCAGCCGTTTCATTTCTGTCACGGACTGCTTGGACCGCTTCTCAACCGCTCCTTGGTGCGGATACTGATAATTAAAACGGTCACTGACTAATTTGTGATAGTTTTCATTCGATTCTTCCCCTTCCAGCAATTTAACCAAATTCACAATTCCTGGAAGCAAAGACTGGGATTCGATGATTTCAATATGAAAACGGGATGAATGATCGAGAATATTGCCATTCACATTCAGCTGCTCCGCCGCATCCGGATGTCTCGCAACGGCCGGGCCAATCCAATCCAAATAGCCTTTGGCACGTGAACGCATAAAATCCGGCAGCCGGACTTCGTTGGTGCTGACTTTCCATTTTTCAAAGAGCTTATCGATATCTTTTACCGAAGCGGTCAAATACAAGTGCTCTTTTGCTCGTGTCATCGCAACGTACAATACTCGCATTTCTTCTGCTTTCATCTGCAGCTGCTTCATTTCTCTTACTGCCAGAAAAGGCAACGACGTATATTCAATTCTCGTATCCGGATTGACCGCCTTGACGGCCAATCCATAATCTTGGTCGAATAGATAGGATTTGCGGAAATCCATTTCATTAAACGAACGGCCCGTACCTGCAAAAAAGACTACAGGAAATTCAAGCCCTTTTGACTTGTGGACAGTCATAAGCCGGACCACATTTTCTTTTTCACTCAGTGATTTCGCTGTCCCCAAATCATCGCCTCGCTCCCGCATCCGGTCAATAAAACGCAAAAAACGAAACAAGCCGCGGAATGAGGTTTTTTCGTATTCCAGTGAACGGTCATGCAAAGCGCGCAAATTAGCTTGCCGCTGCTTGCCGTTGGTCATCGCACCTGCCATCTCGTAATAATTTGTATCCAAATAAACTTGCCAAATCAACTCAGCCAACGAGCCCCGGCGAGCCTGATTGCGCCACCCTTCCAACTGAATAACGAAGCGCTGCAGTTTTTCAGCCGCCGCAGGATCAATTCCTGTGCCAGTGCGCATGAAAGTTTTTACTGCTTCGTAAAACGAGGCTTGAGGAGCCGCCAAGCGGATTTCAGCCAATTCATTTTCATTTAATCCGATAAACGGTGCCCGCAAAACGGAAGCCAGTGGAATGTCCTGGTATGGGTTATCGATGACGCGCAGTGTATTCAGCATGATCATGACTTCAAGCGCATCAAAATAGCCGCCAGTTAACTCCGCATACAAGGGAATGCCGGCCATTTTAAATTCGTCCACAAAATCTCCAGACCAGGTCATAGAGCGCATCAGCACCACAATATCCCGATATTCCAACTTGCGCTGCTGTTGTGTCCATGGGTCATTTACCAACATTTCCTGTTCCATCATTTCTTTGATCTTCTTGGCAATAAAGCGCGCTTCCCATTGAGATTTCACCATGTCCTCATCCACTGCTTCTTCTTCCGTTTCCGGTTCGTGAATCAAGGCCAATTCAATTGGAATCTGCTGGTCTGGATAAGGAGCTTTCGCTTTTAAAGCTGCCGCCTCGTCATAGTCGATTTCTCCAACCCGCTCGCCCATAATTTGCGAGAAGATATAATTGGTGCCGTCCAGTATTTCTTTACGGCTTCTAAAATTTGCATTTAAATCAATGCGCAGACCTGTAGACTCGGCATCATGGCGGAAACGGGAATACTTCCCTAAAAACAGCATCGGTTCAGCGAGACGGAAGCGGTAAATCGATTGTTTTACATCGCCTACCATAAACATATTGCCGTCGTGTTCACCACCCGATTTCACTAGTTTCAAAATCGTTTCCTGCAACAGGTTGGTATCCTGGTATTCGTCCACCAACACTTCTTTAAACCGCGCCTGATATTCTGTTGCAATGGCAGAAGCTTTGCCATTGTCCGATAAGATTTCCAGCGCATAATGCTCCAAATCAGAAAAATCAACCAAAGCCCGGTCGATCTTCAAGGTTTTGTACTGCTCGGCAAACGTTTGCGTCAGTTCCACTAGCGTCTTCATCATGGGAGCCATTTCGCGCATTTCATCAAGCAGGCGCTTTGGTGAGCGGGTGAAATAAGCATCAAACAGACCGCTGACAATTTTTTTCACTTCATTGCGCATCCCCTTTGCTTCTTCTGCAATTGCAGGGTCACAGGAATCCTTTTTGATGCTCGCTGCTTTTTCGAATTGGAATGACTGTGAAAAATCATAAAGGCTGTTCCAAGAAGTTTCTAAAGCAGCAATAGCCGCTTGGATCACTTCAGCATCTGTTTTAAATGTTCCTTCCAGCAAAGCAGGACCATCCGGCTGCAAGGACAATTGCAGGCCTTCCTGCGTAAGCTGCAAGGCCTCTTCTAAAGCATGCCGTATCGTTAGTTTTAAGTCTCCGATAAATGGCAGTTCGTCAACGGATGCTGACACTGGCACATCGTATAAGCTCGGTACTTGCTCGAGCCATTTTTCGGGGTCAGGGTGCACACGCGAATAATCATATAGCTTGCTAAGCAGTACTTCCATTGCCTGGTCGCTGCGGTCGGAAGTAAAGCTGTCTGCCAGACGGTATACCGCCTCTGCCCCTTCACCTTCATAAGCTGTTTCGAGCACTGCTTCGAGTACATCGTCCCGCAGCAAAGCCGCTTCGGTGTCTCCAGCAATTCGGAATCCTGGATCGATTTCAAGTAAATAAGCATACTGTTTTACTACTTGTAAACAAAAAGAATGCAGTGTAGAGATTTGGGCTTTATTGATCAGACGTAATTGCTTTCTTAGGTGGCTTGATTCTGGATTCTCTGCCACTGCCTTTTCCAATGCAGTCGACATGCGATGCCGCATTTCAGCAGCAGATGCATTGGTGAAAGTAACGACCAACAGCTCGTCCACTGAAATGGGGTCTTGTTCAGCCAGCACCTTTTCAATCATTCGGTTGATCAGGACGGCTGTTTTCCCTGAACCGGCTGCAGCGGACACGAGCATGTCCTGGCCTTTTGCCCAAATCGCCAGCCATTGTTCATCGGTCCACGTGGCATCAATCGGTTTTTTCGGTATCATCTTCAGTGGTCTCCTTTCTGATCAACTCTACTGCTTTATCCGGCGACAAAGCTGGGAGTTTGCGGTAGCTTTGTTCTGGATCTGACGGGTCAAATTGGCATACGGAACGGTAGGAACAAAATTGGCAAGGCGTATCCTCTTTTACTTTATAAGGCGTGATGCTTGTATTGCCCTCGAGTATGCCATTTCCGGCATGTTGATGCTTGCCGCGTACAAATCGGCGGATGGCTTGCATGTCTTCTTTAATGACTGTTTTCGACTGGGAGGCAGACACTGAACCGCTTTTATTGAGCCGGACTGGGATAACATTGGAGTAACCGTCAATCCCATCATCCATCGCCTGGATCACTTCTGGATCTTCGACAACCAATCCATTCATTTTAAACGATTTAGCCATTTCTTCTTCCAGTTCTTCAGCTGTCATTAATTTCGTCAATTTCAGCATTGGATTATGCATATGGAAGTATAGAACGCCTGCTGGTTCCGCCTCTTCCCCCAGCCAGCGATCCGAATGGGTTAATGCCACATCCAGGTACGTGAACGTTTGCAGGGAAAGACCATGATAAACATTGCTGAGATCGAGCCCCTGCTTGGACGATTTATAGTCGACCACGCGCAAATACGGTTTGCCGTGAATTTCAGTCGAATCGATTCGGTCAATCCGTCCGCGGACATTCATTTTGCGGCCATTGTTTAACGGAATGTCGAGTGGCGGAATGGTTTCTTGGGGTCCAAAACCAACTTCCAAAGCAACCGGCACAAATCCGGAAACTTTGGCGTGCTTACTGAGCATAAATGCTGTCTGGCGGATGATGCCTTCCAACTTGTGCTGGATATATCGGTAGCGGTGGGAGCTGATTAAAATGTGATTAACGAAATATGGAGAGAGCTGCTCAATCGCTTCTTTGGCCAAATTCTGGCACTGTTTTTGCGTTAAGGATGACCAGGAAACGCCAAGCCTTAACACTTCGTCTGAAATCCATTTGATTGCTGCATGGAACAGGTCTCCCATAGCGGGAGCCGCCAATTTATACTGGCTGCGTTCCTCAAGGCGCAAACCGTAAGTAACATAATGTGCAAACGGACAGCTATAATAAGTTTCCACACGGGAAACACTGGATGAAATTGGAGAGCCGTACAATGGCTCAGTAATTTCTGGGCGCAGGGGATCTGCTGTATTTGGTTTAATTGGCGCCAGAATTCGTTCAATGACCGAAGACCAGTATGGATCTTCGCGGTAATAGTTTAAAACTGCACGCCATTCAGCTGTCAATTCCCCGCTGCGAATCTGCGATGTCAAATAAGCCAGAGTTGCCCGAGGATGCGAAATATAAGCAAGTGGCGACGTGTCCAGAAGCTCTTCCGGATCAATGACTGCAGGAGTTAAGTCGATTGACAGCATATCCTTGAGTTTTTGAATATAGAGAGAAGGAAGCAGTGCTTTTCCTTCTTCGTCTGCGATTGGAAACGAGACCGTCAGCAGTTCTGAAGCAGAAGTAAACGCACGGTAGACCATATAAGTTTCATCCATTAAACGCATTTTTGAATTTGGAGCCAGTTCAAAACCAATTTGTGCAAACCAGTCCCTGTCTACATCGGTCAAAATGCCTTCTTGCTCAATACGTTTTGGCAATACCCCATCATTGGCACCAATAACAAATACCGACTTGATATCCATTAAACGCGCTAAATCAATCTTCGACACTGTCACTTGGTCCAATGAAGGCGGGATGCGGGAAAACTCCAGCGTTTCGAATCCCTCGTCCAAAACTTTGACAGCTGTTGCTAAGTCAATTTCTTTGTCGCCGAACATCAGCACAAACTGATCCAATACACCGATCCACTGGTTCCATGCTTGTTCATGTTCAGTAGCCGCCAACAAGCGATGTTCGGTTTCTTCCCGCTCTCTTAAGGTTTGAATTTTTGCGTAAACATCCATCTTCTCAATAAATAGGAATAAGGCTTCTGCAACGTCTCTTCCGGTTCCGCTAAGTTTCAGTTGCTCTTTTAATTGCGCCAAAGGCTCTCTGATCAAATCACGGACCGCATGAAGTTCCATTTGTGCTGCCAATTCTTCATCCGTCTGGATTGATGTATGGAATTCCAGACCGCGGTATTTCTTGTAGAACCACCGTTTTTCTTCAAACCAGCGTTCTCCGTATACACCATTGGCAATGACAAAATTCTCCAATAAATCACTGCGCTCCCGCCATTTTGATAGAGGTCCCTGCGGAAAGAATAAATCTGTTTTGACGGCACGGAACACCGATTCGTACGAATAATTGGAAACAACCGCTTCAAGAACCGACCGGCTGAACTCAATCAGAGGATGGTGCAGCATCGATTTTTTTTGACTGATGAAATAGGGGATGTCATATTGTGGAAAAATGGTATTAATCAATTCATCATAAATTTCCGGCTGCCGGTACAAGATGGCAATTTCACTATAGCGAAACCCCTGTCTTGCCTGATCTCGTATGCTTCGCGCAACCGAATGGATTTCAGCACGTCTATTTGCTGCTTCGACTAATAATACATGGCCTTGGCCTTGAATTTTCGGTGTCGGGTAATCATCGAAATGCCGTTCGATATGCTCGAGCTCCTGGTGCGCAAAACGGCGAGGCAAATTGAGGTGCACCGGATGTTCAATCTCAATGCCCTCTTTGGCAGCCTGCTCGTTTAAGCGGCGGGCGGTATTGGCAGACTGGTAAAACAAAGCCTGCTCATCGAGTGGATCTGTTTGTTCATCCATTGGAAGCGCGATGGTCACTGATTTGGCGTGCTTCATCAATTCGAAGAGAATCTCGTACTCTCTTGCAGTGAACGTGACAAATCCATCAATATAGATTGTCGCCGATTTTACCAAATCGGAATAAGGAATTTTTTCACTCAATAAAGCTAAATGGCCTTCGGAATCTACAAATACTTTGCCCAGGCGATTTTCAATCTCTGTCAAGATCAATTCCAAATCCTCCGCTTTGTCGAGTAATGTTTTTGGAGCACCTGCTTCCGTCAATGACGAGCGAATTGAGCTCAACTCCCCGCAATCCACACAGTAGCGAGCAAACTCCTTCACCAGTTGTTCAATTTGGTCTGTAAAGCCGCGTTTTCCTGCAGCTCTGCGGAACAATTGAAAATCGTCGCGATGGTCCTCCAGCAAGCTGCGGATCAGCATGCGATACCCGAACGTATCCACTTCTTTTCTGCTGATGCCGCCAACTTCCTGCAATACTCGCCACGCAAGCCGCTTGAAAGTAACAGCTTGTGCACGGATCATGCCATTCATGCCATAGGAGGCAGCAAGTCGATACTCTGTGGAAAACGACATCTGGTCCGGCACAATAAGGAAAATCGGTTCTCCGTCTGCCTGCCGCTGTAACTCAGAGACAATTTCTTCCTGAACAAAACGAGTTTTTCCCGCCCCCGCTCTGCCGTATACAATGCGCAAAGACATTCAATCACCCTCCAAATAAGAACGTTTGTTCTAATTATACAACTAAGCAAAGTTGATTGCTAATTTCACTAATCTATTGTCACTTGTGTTTCTCGCGTTCTTCTTTCGCTAATCGAAAATCGGCTTCTACTCTTTTATTTAATCGTTTTTCCAGAATTTTACCGATAACATACAACAATATGATTACCAAGACAACAATCGCTGTCCGCACCGGCTGGGTGAATAAAGCACGCAGGTCATAGCCTACATAAGAAATCGTAAACACCATCACAAATTTCCCAGCCATGACAGTCAATAAATAATAATGCTTTCGAATATTTGATAAGCCTGCTACTAAGTTAACAAGTGCAGACGGTGTAAAAGGCAGGCACAGCAATAGGAACAGCGGGCCAAATCCATTTCGCTCAACCCAGTGAATCAACTTTTGGACCTTTTCATGCCGTGTCATGAAGTTCATAAAGCGTGCACGGCCGTATTTGCGAACCAATAAGAACACTGCATAAGCACCTAAGACCGAACCGCCCCATGATAATAAGAAGCCAAGCCAAAGTCCATAAGCCGTTGCATTCGCAAAAACAAAAACGAACAATGGCAGGAAAGGCAAAAAGGCTTCGATGAATGGAAGCAGGAAGCCAATCAACGGACCAAATGCCCGGTAAGATTGGGTCAATTCAACAATATTCTCCATGGAAAAAAACTCTGACATAGGCTCATTCCTTTAAAATGCAAAATTTTAAAAATGCTCTTCAAAACGAAAATGTTTATATGATATGCTATTATAATTACTTTACACTCTTTCAGGGAGTTTGGAAAAGGAAATACCTATACATAAGGAGCGAGAAAAATGGACGGACGTGAATTTTCTGCTGGATTAAAGGCTGGGACCAGCATAGCGATCGGCTATTTTCCGATAGCATTGACCTTCGGATTGTTGGCTAAGACAACTGGACTTTCCTTGCTGGAAGCGACAGCAATGAGCATCTTTGTTTACGCGGGCGCAGCCCAGTATATCTCTTTATCTCTTATCACTGCGGGGGTTGCGCCAGCAGTAATTGTGCTAAACACTTTCATCGTCAACATCCGCCATTTTCTTATGACGGCTTCGCTTAATGAAAAGATGCAGCCGGATGATCGTTGGAAAAAAGCGCTGTATGCTTTCGGAATTACGGATGAATCGTTTTCAGTATTGGCTACTCAAAAAGGCACTAAATTGAGCACGGCTTTTGCTGTTGGCGTTATTGTCATCGCCTATGGCAGCTGGATTGTCTTTACCGCAGTCGGCCACTTAATCGGTGCCAACCTGCCTCAATTTTTACAGGCATCCATGTCTATTGCGCTTTATGCGATGTTCGTTGGCCTATTGGTGCCTTCGATGCGCGGCAATCGGAAAGTAGTCAGCCTCGCCGTCATTGCCGGACTGATCAATTCCTTGTTTTTCTTCACCGAATGGCTGTCTACAGGTTGGGCTATTATGGTTTCTACATTGGCCTCAGCCATATTCATTGAATGGATTTCACGGAAAGGTGTGAAAGCGTAATGGGTTCATGGTATTGGTGGATGATACTGGGTATGGGCGTGGTGACTTATCTCCCTCGTGCTATTCCACTGACATTTCTGGAAGGGCGCAAATTGCCTGAATCCCTTCAGAACATTCTGCGGAATATTCCCTATGCCGTTTTAGGGGCATTGATTTTTCCAGCAATCTTTTTTATTCAAGAAAATATCTGGTTTGGAATAATTGGTGCCATTGCAGCATTTGGCATTGCTGTTACAGGCGCCAATGTGATGATTGTCGTCCTTGGGTCAATCGCCGTGCTGGCAGTGTACAGTATATTTATTTGAAGCTACGCAAAAAAAAGCCGTCACTCATTTTCATGAGCTTCGGCTTTTTTTCTGCGATTGAACATTCTTGTGGAATACCAGAATCCGGCAGTTAGAGAAGCCGCATTCACAACGAACAACAGCCACGTTTGCGTGTATCCCGCGTAAACAGCTGCTGCTATCAGTGCCACAGTCAAAATCAATGCAACAATGTGGTTAAACGTAACTCTCGTAAATAAAATGACGAGCAGCCCGGGCACCAGCAGTGACAGAAAAAACTTGGTTACCATTGATTCCATTTGTTTATCTCCTTAATTGACCACTAATAATCCCAATCGATGATGATCGTGACGGAAAATAACATGTTGGCGCAAGCGAACTTCCAGATTATGGTCCAGTACTTCCAGACGGCAATGAGCCGCATTGACTTGGATTGCTTCATACAACTCTGACTCGTTTGCAATTGCAATGCCGTTCACTTTGCGAATCACTTCCCCGCGCAGCAAGCCCATTTTGTCAGCTGGAGAACCTGGCAGCACATCTACAATCATAACTCCTTGAGCTTGCGGAGTAACGGCGTAATTGCCGCCACGCTCTTTCAGCGCAAAATAAACTGAGATCGCAATTCTTCCAATTACTCCGGCTGCCAAAGCGGCAATTGCCAATGGCTGCCATGCTAATGCAAGCAACCCGATTACAATAATACCAATTCCTAGTTTCGAAACGGCTTTACCAACCACTGGATACAGATAAACCGGCAAGGTGCGTTGAGAACGGCCCAGAAACCCAAAAATGAACGGGAACAAAATCAGCGAAAAATTTGTTTCGCCAATCGGTAACTGCGGCCAGTAAGGCGCATAGGAATCAATTAATTCACCTGGCACCACCAATAAGATGGGCAATAGCCACAAGCGCTTCGAGATATATGCTGCTGCTTTTAAGCCACGTCCAGATTTATGCAATCGTGGAGATGCAGCCTCTGCTGCTGCTTTATCAATCATTTTTCCTTCTGCGAACACAAGTGCGCCTGCGATAAGTGCCACTGGAATCAACCATTGAAAGGCAAATGCTGTTCCTTCAAAACTGAATAGACCAAAGTTCACCGACCATCCATTGGCATGAAACAACCAACTTAGCCCAACGGCTGCAGCCGCCAAGTAAATAAATGAACCAGCCTGATAAAAAGTCGTCACCATCAATAGAATAGACACGATGCTCAAAGCAATCAGCCATCCGATTGGGACAACCAGCCCGATTCCTGCAAACAGGACAGAAAAGATAAGGGCATATAACCACCCATCTTTTACGAGCCTTTTAAATTCGGTCAGTCCGTAGACAATCCGAATCCTGAAAATTTTACGTTCTTTTTTTACTCGATAATATCCCAACAACACTGCGGCAAGCAATGCTATGTATAAAATCGGATTTACAAAAAATCTACCAATCGCGAATACTAAATCCATTATCACTGTACTTACACCATCCTATCACCAGCAATTGAAGCTACCTCTCATTGTACCAAACAAAACCGGCTTACTGCAGTTCTTTTTCAGTTAAACGAAAGCGGCGCCCAATTGTTCCAAAATATCTTCGATTCCTTCAATTCCTGCAGACAGCCGAATCACTTGTCGTGTAACACCAATGTTTTCTTTTTCTTCTGTCGACAGCGCTCTGTGTGAAGTTCCATATGGATACGAAACGGTTGTCTCTACGCCCGCCAAAGTCGGAACAATTTTTATCCACCCGAGTGAAGAAAAGAACACCGATACATCGACTGCTTCCGGCAATTCGAACGATACAATTGCTCCTGCCCCCGGATACCAGACGCGTGCTTTGCCTTCTAAGAATGTGGCAATCGCTTGAGCATTTTCTGTTTGTGTTTTCATTCGAAGGGCCAAGGTTTTAATGCCGCGAATGGTTAACCATGCTTCAAAAGGGCTTAAGTTCAACCCGAGATTCACGACTCGCTTTTCAGCAATGCCGATCAGTTCTGTATCTCCCACTAAAACACCTGCAGTAACGTCGCTATGGCCACCTAGATACTTTGTTGCACTATGAGCGACCAAATCCACTCCAAGTGCATATGGGGTCATTGTGTAAGGTGTTGCGAATGTGTTGTCGATCATTATGCGAACATCGTGGCGTGTTTTCAGTTCACAAAGGGCTTCAATATTTTCCATGCGCAAAAATGGATTGGTGATCGATTCACTGAAGACCAGTTTAATTTCCGGTGTACCGATTAAAATTTTTTCCAGCTCATTAATATTCGAAAAATCAGCAAAATGAACTCTGATTCCCATCAAGACCAGCTCTTCTTTCAACAAATGCAAGGTACCGCCGTAGACATCCTGAGCGGCCAAAATATGGTCGCCTGCTTTAACAACCGCCAAAATCCCAGCAAGGATGGCTGATGTTCCTGAAGATGCTGAAACACCCTTTGGTGCCCGTTCTAAATCTGCAACTGTTTGGCCCAAAGCATCAGTATTTGGATTTGCTGTCCGAGAATACAAATACGTACCGTTTCCTTCATAATAGCCTTCCAGTTCTTCCAACGAAGAGAATGAAAATGCTGAGGTTTGGTAAAGCGGCATCACTTTTGATTGGATTGTCCGTTCCTTCATTGTTGCGGTATGAACTGATTTGGTTTCAATTGATGTCATTGTTCTATCCCCTATTCCATATTATCGACTAACTGCTCCATCATGGACAAATCCATCGGACCCACTATTTTATTTTGAATACGCCCTTCAGTGTCAATCATATACGAAGTTGGAATCGACATTGCTTGGTAGGTCGAGCCAACATCGCCTTCTTCATCCATTGGAACGGAAAATTCCAATCCAAACTCTTCAACAAAATCCTCAATGTTTCCGAGTCCCCTGTCTTCAGTGGTTAAATTGACTGCTAAAATTACGACGTTTTCATTTTTTGCCTGTTCTTCATAATAAGTTTGCATATGTGGCATTTCTGCTCTGCAAGGCGGACACCAGGTCGCCCAGAAATTCAATAATACTTTTTGACCTTTATAGTCTGATAAAGTCACCACTTCACCATCCAATGTGGTCAACTGAAAATCTGGGGCTTGTTCGCCTTTAGCCAAGCCTTCGTTCGTCGGCAAAAAATCTACATCACTACCGAGAGCCATATTATCGAGCGCCTCAGACTCTGCCGTATGATTCTGAACAGCACCTACGATTACAATTCCAACCATAACAGCAAGCACCAATAAGCCAATAATCTTTTTAGGCATCTGTTATTCACTCCATTCAATTTTCATCATACGATAAATAAGACGTCTTGTTCCACTATATTAAATTAAAAATGTGAAGGATGATAGAACTCTAAAAAACAGCCGGCATTGAGATGCCGGCTGTCCTAAATTTACAATGAGATATAACTTGCTGGATTGACTGCGTTCGTACGCCCACCGTTCCAAGGCCCAACATGAATTTCGAAATGCAGGTGATCACCGAACGAACGTCCGGTATTCCCCATTCCACCGATGTTTTGCCCTTGGGATACTTGTTGGCCAACTGACACACCGATCGAGTTCAAATGTGCATAAACCGTCGCATGCGTTTGTCCATTAATTGAATGTGTAATGATGACTACGTTTCCGTAGCCGCCCATTGATCCAGCGTAAGACACGAATCCGCTGGCCGAAGCAACAATGGCTGTACCTTTGCTATTGGCAATGTCCACGCCTTGATGGAATTCTGGTCCAGAACCAATATCGCGCATTCCGAATTTAGAAGTGAAGCGGCCAGCAGCAGGGCGAATAAATCCAGAACTCACATTAACTGTAGCTGCTGGTTCAGGCGCACTGTATGCTGGTGCCGGTGCTGGTGCTGGTGTGGCTACACTTGGTGTACTTGGTGCAACTGGTGCACTTGAAGCCTGTGCTTCGTTAGCCGCTTTTTGAGAGGCTGCTCTGTCTGCTTCAACTTTTTCCGCTGCTGCTTGTTCAGCTGCAGCGCGTTCTGCCGCTACTCGTTGTGCTGCTGCTTTTTCAGCGGCTGCTTTCTCGGCTGCTGCACGCTCTTCTGCCAGTTTACGTAAACGTTCTTCTTCAGCTTTTCTTGCAAGTTCTGCAAGGCGAGCCTGCTCGTTAACGATTTTTGTTTCAAGTTCTGCACTTACATCAATTGTTTCATCACGCTGCTCAACAAGGTTAGTTTTTTCTTTTGCTAAACGATCTTGCTCAGCATTCAAATCTTGCACAAGTTCAGCTTGCTGTGCTTTTTGTCCGTCTAATGATTTTTTAAGGCTGACAAGCTCTGCACGACGATCTTCTTGACCGACAAGTTTTTCTTCCACTTGCGCTTTTTGTTCGCCTAATAGTTTTTTATCTTCTGCTTGCTCATTCATGATTTCGCGATCTGCATCAATCAATGTATTCACTGCTGAGAATCGATCGATAAAATCAACAAAGCTATTAGCACCTAATAATACATCTATGTAGTCAACTGAGCCTCCGCTCAATTGAATGGCACGTGCACGTTCCTGCAACAGTTCTGTTCGTTCAGCTATTTTTCTTTCGAGTTCTTTAATAGATTCCTTCAAATCATCAATTTCAACCATTGTCTGATCGATTTCACCTTGAACTCCATTGATTTTTGACTGAGTTTCGAGCATTTGGTTCTCGAGCTCCTGGATTTTGGCCATAATGTTTTCCAGTGTAGATTGGTTTTGGTCTATTTCAGTAGATTTTTGACCGATACCTGAATTCAACTCAGTTTGTTTTTCTTCCATTTTTTGCTGTTCTTGCTGTAGTTCACTTAAGGTATCTGCACTTGCTGTTGGAATCAATAAGGTTAACGCCAATACAGATGAAACACCAGTCAACAACCATTTCGACTTTGAATTCAAGTTCGTGTTCCCCTTTCGGCTTTACGCTCTTTTCTATCTATCTTTATCTCTCTATTTTATCCAGTGGCATTAGGTATCTCAATAGTACCTGTAAACTGGAAATAAATCCATCTTATACACGTAAAAACTTCCGGATTGACATGAAACTTCCCCAGATTCCGATAAATACACCCATCATTAAGATCAATGCACTTACTTGATAGATGAAGGGAGTAAATTCCAGTAGCTGAAACAGTTCTCCGGTCAAACGGGGTTGTGCAAAATCTGTAATTTCTTTGTAAAGCAATGCCACTAAGCCGATTGGAACGAGAGAGCCCAATATTCCGAGCCACATGCCCTCCAAAATGAATGGAATACGAACGAACCAGTTAGTTGCACCAACTAACTTCATAATTTCAATTTCACGGCGTCTTGCGACGATTGTGATGCGAATCGTATTAGATATCAGGAACATTGCTGTGAACAGCAACGCTAGGATCAAAACCAATCCAACATATCTGCCACCATTCAAAAAGTTAAACAGTTTTTCTATTTTTTCTTTGCCATATTCTACATTTTCGATACTTTCTAAAGCCGCAATATCTGTGGCTACTCTTTGGGTTTGCTGCGGATCAATTGCTTTCACATAAAAAACATCGAACAAAGGATTGTTTTGTTCGAATAAGCTCAGCTCATCTCCAAAATCAAGAACCAAGTCCGTTAATTCTTCTTCTTTAGTTGAGAAATTCGTTGATTCGACTCCGGGCAATTCCCTTATCTGCGATTCAAGATTTTGTACAGTCTCTTCTTCAGCGTCCAACGAAACAAATACTTTGATCTCTACGTCATTTTCAAGATCATCAGCCACTTTGTTTAAATTCATCATAATTAGGACCGATACACCGACCAACAGTAACGTTACTGTTACCGCACTAACTGAGGCAAATGTCATCCAACTATTGCGCCCGATACTTTTAAAGCTTTCTTTAAAGTGGCGCAGCAAAGTTCTAGCCTTCATAGCCGTAGTCACCTCCAGCTACATCACGGACGATTAATCCGCCTTCTATTGCAATTACACGGTGTCTGCGAGTATTGACAATTTGTTGATTATGAGTAGCCATAATGACGGTGGTGCCTGCTTTGTTGATGCGTTCGAACAGGTTCATGATATCCCAAGCAGTATCGGGATCCAGATTTCCTGTTGGCTCATCTGCAATCATTACTTTCGGCATGTTAACGATTGATCGTGCGATGGATACGCGTTGCTGCTCTCCACCCGACAATTCAGTCGGAAACATTTTTGCTTTGTGCTTTAATCCTACTAAATCCAATACCTCCATTACACGTCTTCTAATATCAGCTGGTTTTTCTTCAATCACTTCAAGTGCAAATGCCACATTTTCGTAGACACTCAGCTTTGTCAGCAATTTGAAATCCTGAAACACCACACCGATTTGACGACGAAGCATCGGCACTTTTCTGTTCTTTAATGTTGCTATGTCAATATCGTCAACGAACATTTGACCGGAAGACGGTCGTTCCTCGCGATACATCATTTTAATGAATGTTGATTTCCCTGCCCCACTTGGGCCTACGATATACACGAATTCTCCTTGAGCGATTTCTACATTGAGACCGTTCAAAGCGACAATTCCATTCGGATATTTTTTGTAGACATTTCTCATTTGAATCATTTTATTACCCACCTATTGTTAGTTGGCTCGCGCCAAATTATTTCCATAGAATTTCGCAGCAAACCCATTATAACACCTTAAACATATATTTTTATTACATTTCTGTATCATTTAAAATTCAATCTGAATAGTCTGAACTATAAAATATATTAATAAAAGCAATTAAAAAACATTATAAAAATACCAATTTATAACTTTTAGTCAATAAAAAAGCATTAAATTTATCAATAAAAACTCAAAAAAAATAAACCTGTTGCTTACCAGGTTTATTTCATATTCGCCAAATACTCCGCAACTGCTGTCGCTTCTTCGCCTTCGATAATGTTAGCAGGCATTGCACCTTGACCGTTTTCGATAACCGAAAGAATCTCTTCTTGAGACAATCGAGAGCCAACATCATTCAACGCCGGGAAATTTCCTGCGCCTTCCAGGTTCTCACCGTGGCATGAAATACAATTTTGTTGAACAACTTGCTCCGCATCGACAGCGGCTGTTTCTTCTCCGCCGCTTTCAGCAGGTGCTTCTGGTTCTGTGGTTTCATCGCCGCCGCCACATGCGCCCAGTATAAGTGTTGCACCGAATAACATGGCCAGTAATTGCTTTTTCATATAGTGACCTCCTCTTGTCGTTTGTTTCTTCCTATTAGAGTATACCAAAATTACGGCCTTTTAAAACCTTCACCCAAAACTTCAGAGGCATCTGAGACAATAACGAAAGCAGATGGATCAATAAACTTGACCAATTGTTTCAGTTTTGTAAACTCGGTTTGAGGGATGACTACCATCAGTAGTGGTTTTTCAGTTCCTGAATAGCCGCCTGTTGCTGTCAATTCTGTTACTCCACGGTCAACTTCTTCGTAAATGGCATCGCGGATTTCCATTTGCTTTGTTGTGATAATATAAACCAGCTTTGATTGTCCAAACCCTACTTGGACAAGATCAATGGTTTTGGTCGTCACATACAAACCAATCAAAGCGTAAAGCCCTTTTTCAATATCAAATACTAATGCGGCTGCTAAAACGATAAAGCCATCAATCATTGCAACGCTTGTGCCCAGTGTCCAGCCTGTATACTTCGTAATGATTTGTGCAGCCAAGTCAGTTCCACCGGTGGATGCTTTTCCGCGGAAGACAATGCCAAGTCCAAGACCAACCATAATCCCACCGAATAATGCGCCGAGCAATGGATCTCGCGTCCAAGGCTCCCAGGACTCTGTCAAAAACACCACAAGAGGCAAGAATACGGTACCAACTGCAGTTTTAATTCCAAAGTTTTTTCCCAATAAAATTAGTCCTGCGATAAACAGGGGAATATTAAAAGCCCATTGAACAAATGCCGGCTTCCATTCAAACAAGCCCTTCAGTATCGTACTGATGCCGCTGACGCCACCCGACGCCACTTCATTTGGCAACAAGAACACATTAAAGGAAATAGCTACTATCGTCGATCCGATAATCACGCTGGCATAGTCTATGAACAAAGTTAGCAACGGATGCGGATCTTTGCGAAGACGCCGATTTTTTTTGGTCATTTTTTTCTTCCTCTTCTCTACTGTTCGGTTAAACCCTGTCAGAGTATACCAAACGCTAAAGGCTTTGTGAACTTCATCTGGGTAAAGCAAAGTTCTACAGGGGTAAGAATCTAAAAAGAAGCCCGAAAGCAAATGCGCTTTCGAGCTTCTTATACTTTAGGTCAATCCATTTTCGAACGCAGCAAGGAATTGATGAATCCATCAATATCGCCGTCCATGACAGCCCCTAAATTACCGGTTTCAAAATTGGTGCGGTGATCTTTGACCATTGAATAGGGATGAAATACATACGAACGAATTTGGCTTCCCCATCCGATTTCCTTTTGTTCTCCACGAATTTCAAGAAGACGTGCTTCTTCTTCTTCAATTTTCAATGCATACAACTTTGCTTTCAACATTTGCATCGCTTTTTCACGGTTTTTGATTTGTGAACGTTCCTGCTGGCACGTTACAACAGCACCCGTTGGAAGGTGAGTGATGCGGACAGCAGAATCCGTGGTATTGATATGCTGGCCACCTGCTCCACTTGCGCGGTAAGTGTCGATTTTTAAATCTTCCGTACGGATATCAATTTCAATTTCACCTGTAAATTCTGGCATCACTTCACAAGACACAAATGACGTATGTCGGCGCCCAGATGAATCGAACGGAGAAATCCGGACTAAACGATGAACCCCTTTTTCAGCTTTCAAGTACCCATATGCATTATGTCCACGAATTCCAAGGGTGACAGATTTAACACCTGCTTCGTCGCCTGCCAGGTAATCAAGCGTCTCGACTTTAAAGCCGCGCTTTTCTGCCCAGCGTGTATACATGCGCAGCAGCATCGAACACCAATCTTGTGATTCTGTTCCGCCTGCACCAGGATGCAATTCCAAAATGGCGTTGTTTTTATCGTAAGGCTCACTGAGGAGCATCGTCAGTTCATAGTCCGCCAACTTCGAAATGAATTGCTTCATATCTTTGTCGACATCTTCATGCAGATCATCGTCGTCTTCTTCTCTTAACAACTCCAAGGACATTTCCATATTTTCCTGTGTGTCCATAAAATCATAATACGTATTAACGATTTCTTTTAAACCGTTCAATTCTGTGATGACCGTTTGTGCTGATTCCTGGCTATTCCAAAAATCAGGATCCAGCATCATTTCATCCAATTCCTGTATGCGGGATTCTTTGTTTTCTAAGTCAAAGAGACCCCCTAAAGTCGGCCAATTTACTGGCTGATTTGTCGAGCTCGTTGCGGATGTCTGCTAATTCCATCATATGTTCCTCCTCAAAATAACACCGAAGAGCAAGGGCTCTTCGGCATTTTCACACATTCTTATGAAGCTGTGCCGTGGCAATTTTTATACTTTTTGCCGCTGCCGCATGGGCAAAGGTCATTGCGCCCAACTTCCATTTCTTTGCGGACAGGCGCTTTTTTCCGTTTTGGGGCTGGCCCATCTTCTTTCGGATTAACTGCCTGGCCTTTTGCCACTTCCTCGCGCTGAAGATTGTTGCGGATCTCGGCTTTCATCGAATATTTCGCTACGTCTTCTTCAATAGCTTCGACCATTGCTTCGAACATCGCAAATCCTTCACTTTGGTATTCGCGAAGTGGGTCGCTTTGTCCATAAGCACGCAAGTGAATCCCTTGGCGAAGCTGATCCATTGCATCGATATGGTCGATCCATTTTGTATCAATTGAACGGAGTAGAACTACTTTTTCAAACTCACGCATCCGTTCAGGTGTCATTTCGATTTCTTTTTCATCATAACGCTTAGTCGCTTTTTCCTTAATAAACGCAATAAGCTCTTCCTGGGATTTCCCTTGAAGATCTGCTTCAGTAATTGCATCTTCTGGAAGCAGATTTCCTGCAATCAATTCAGAAAGAGTTTTCAAGTGCCAGTCTTCCTGCTTTTCTTCTGCAGTATGTGCATAAACCATGCGTTCGATTGAACTATTGATCATGTTTTCTACCAATGCACGCATATTATCGGTTTCCAACACTTCCATACGCTCTTTGTAGATGATTTCGCGTTGCTGGCGAAGAACATCATCATATTGCAGCAGGCGTTTCCGTGCATCAAAGTTATTGCCTTCCACTCGTTTTTGCGCTGATTCTACAGAACGCGTCACCATTTTGGATTGAAGCGGCTGCGAATCGTCCATCCCCAACTTACCCATCATGTTGCGCATAGCATCCGATCCGAATCGGCGCATCAAATCATCTTCAAGAGACAGGTAGAACTGTGTAACACCCGGATCACCCTGACGTCCTGAGCGTCCACGCAACTGATTATCAATCCGTCGTGATTCGTGGCGCTCTGTACCAAGAACAGCAAGTCCACCTGCTTCAATTACACCTTCACCAAGCTTGATATCTGTACCACGACCTGCCATGTTGGTAGCAATTGTGACTGCTCCTTTTTGGCCGGCATTTAAAATGATTTCTGCTTCATGCGCATGGTTTTTCGCGTTTAGTACGGAATGTTTAATTCCTTTTTTCGTCAAATATTCCGAAATGATTTCTGATGTTTCAATTGCCACTGTCCCAACAAGCACTGGTTGGCCTTTGGCATGACGTTCAGCAATATCATCACCTACCGCTTTGTATTTGCCGGCAGTGGTCGAATAAATTAAGTCGACATGGTCTTCACGAATAATCGGTTTATTTGTCGGTATAACAATGACATACATATTGTAAATATTGCGGAATTCTTCCTCTTCCGTCTTTGCTGTACCTGTCATTCCCGATAGCTTGTCATACATCCGGAAGAAGTTCTGGAACGTTATAGTAGCCATCGTCATGGATTCATTTTGAATCTCCAAGCCTTCTTTGGCTTCAATTGCCTGATGCAATCCATCAGAATAGCGGCGCCCTTTCATTAATCGGCCTGTAAACTGATCGACAATGACAACTTCTTCCTCCTGAACCACGTAATCCACATCTTTGTGCATTGTGACATAGGCCTTCAATGATTGGTTAATGGTGTGATTTAGGCGAACATGGCTGATATCAAAAAGATTGTCGATGCCGAATGCTTTTTCAACCTTTTCAATGCCTTCTTCCGTCAAAACGACGCCTTTGGTCGTTTCATCATACGTGTAATCTTTGTCTTTCGTCAGCAAACGTGCGAATGCATTCGATTGCTGATACAATTGGGCAGCTTTAGCTGCTTGTCCTGATATAATCAATGGTGTCCGTGCTTCATCAATTAAGATTGAATCGACTTCATCAATAACTGCGTAATTTAATGGACGCTGGACCATATCTTCCTTATACAGCACCATATTATCACGCAAATAATCAAAGCCCAGCTCGTTATTCGTGCTATAAGTTACGTCAGCTTGATAAGCTGCGCGTTTTTCATCTTTCGTCAAACTGTTCAAGTTTAAACCAACAGACAATCCAAGCCATTCATATAGCTGACCCATCTCCAAAGCGTCACGGCTAGCCAAATATTCATTGACCGTTACAACGTGAACCCCTTTTTTGCTGATGGCATTCAGATAAACAGATAGGGTTGAAGTTAAAGTTTTACCTTCACCTGTTTTCATTTCTGAAATATTCCCTTCGTGAAGGGACACAGCACCCATAATCTGGACACGGAATGGATAAAGTCCAAGTACACGCTTTGAAGCTTCACGAATTGTTGAGAAAGCTTCCGGAAGCAAGTCATCTAATGTCTCGCCTTTAGCATGCCGTTCCACAAACTCCTCGGTTTTCGCTTGCAATGCTTCATCAGTCAAAGCCGCAAAATCTGAAGCCAGTGCTTCTACGCGATCTGCAACTTTCTCCAATCGTTTTAAATCCCGTTTATTCGGATCAAATACTTTGTTTAATACTCCTAGCATAATTATACCGCTCCCTGCGTAAGTGTCCGCCGGCATTTGATATACCGGATGATCGCTTTAGCTTTTATAGTGTCCCATTAAGCGCACGCGCTCAAAAAACTTATTTACCCAAATCATCACTAGTCAATTTTAAAAAAATCTCACTGTTTATTTTAACACTGCGCAGAAATGCGTGCAAATAATGATGACGCCGGACCTCCAGTTAAAGGAAGACAAACCAAAAGCCTCTCAAAAGAGAGGCTTTTGGTTACAGAGAATGCTAACAGCTGATCCGCTGTATTCCTTATTGTGCAGAAGTTTCGATCAGGCCATAGCTTCCATCTTTACGCTTGTATACAATATTTGTTTCATTGGATTCAGCATCAGTGAAAACGAAGAAATTATGTCCAAGCATATTCATCTGTAAAACCGCTTCTTCTTCATCCATCGGCTTCAAATCAAATTGCTTGGTCCGGACAATTGTAAAATCCTCTTCATCTTCAGTTTCATTTTGGACGCGTGTATCGTTCTCGGCAGTCGCAAAGGCAACACCCATACCATCGCGCTCACGGAATTTGCGATTTACTTTTGTTTTGTACTTGCGAATTTGACGCTCCAGCTTGCTGACAATCAAATCGATTGCTGCATACATATCATCGTGCCGTTCTTCAGCACGTAATGTCAGGTTTTTCATCGGTATGGTAACTTCCACTTTTGTTTGGTTGTGATTGTAGGATTTCAAGTTGACCATTGCGGTAGCATTTGCACCGTCTGTGAAATAGCGTTCAATTTTTTCGACTTTCTTTTCAATGTGGTCACGTATTGCGGGAGTTACCTCAATATTTTCGCCTCTGATGTTAAATTGCAACATGTTAACTCCTCCTTCTTTTGTGCTATCTGTACAATTCTACATGTTCCCTTGTCTTTCCTTCTTAAAACCAAAAAAGTTTTAAGAACATGAATTTCAGGTAAACAATATGACAAGGAGATGAAGTTCATGTTTACTAATAAAACCATCGTCATAACCGGTGCATCACAGGGCATCGGCAACAGTATTGCAGCACATTTTGCTGCCGAAAATGCACGTGTCATCGGGTTGGACGTTCAACCAGTTGAAATTGAAGGCGTAGAATATCGGAAATGCGACGTCGGGAATTTTGATGATGTCATGGCAGTATTTAAAAGAATCAATGAAGATTATGGCGCTATCCACGCATTGGTTAATAATGCAGGCGTCTCAACTTTCAAATCCATCTGGGAAGTGGACGAACAAGAATGGGATGATGTATTAGATACTAACTTAAAAAGTGTCTTTATTTGCAGCCGGGAAGCTGCCCGCTATATGACAGAAGATATCCGGTCCATCATTAATATGACCTCGACACGGGCATTTATGTCGGAACCCAACACCGAAACGTATTCGGCATCAAAAGGCGGTATTTTTGCCTTGACGCATTCACTCGCAAACACGTTTAGCGAAAAAGGAATTCGTGTCAACTCGATTGCACCAGGCTGGATTCATACGGGCGACACTGCTGAATTGCGTGACGTCGATCACCAGCAGCATTTGAGCGGCCGCGTCGGTGAACCTGCCGACGTCGCCCGCGCATGCGTATTTCTAAGCAATCCACAAAACTCATTTATCAATGGCGAATGCCTGAACATCGATGGCGGCATGACCCGAAAAATGATCTACGAGCACTAAAGAAAAGCGAAGGCAGCCATGTAGCCTCGAAAAGCGCTGGAAGCCTTACCGATAATGGCGTTTTTCGCCATTGTTGGTAAGGCTGAAGCGACTCGAGAGGCTGGTTGTCGGAGTCTAGACAATGAAAAGCGAAAGCAGCCTTGTAGCTCTGACGGGCATAAGACAGACCAGCGAAGCGGCGTTCTTTGCCGCACAGCTGGGTTGGCTTATGACCCGAAGAGCTGGCTGCTGGCGACTGGACACCACGAAAAGCGAAAGCCACTAATTACTGATTCGATGAAAAACCAATTTCAATACTCTCAAAACATAAAAAACCGGCCTTGGCCGGTTTTTTAATTCATTTCTATTTCTTTCAATTCCCTTATTTCATTCAAAATGAGCATTTCTTTAATCGAGTTGCGCTCAAAGTCGGCGCCGTACATCCACCCTTGCTCATATTGCTGCATCCAAATAATTTCCGCGTCTGCAGAGATTGTTTCATGATTCAGAATAAATTCCAGGCTCACTGCCTTTTCTCCTGACTTTAACTCCTTTTCTGAAAAAAGCTTTGCTCCTTTAGGAGAAATATCAAGCAATAAACAATACATGTTAACAGAGGAAACACGATTCGCAAATGGCTCTCTTACTCGCAAATGTATTTCTGGTGGTGTGCCGAATGTATAACGAAAACTTTCTGTCCGTCTATAAAACATGGCTGTCCCTCCTTTTGTTCTTCTATCATAAACTATTTCCTAAGCACGGATAAGCGCTAAAATTTCAATTTCCTTCACGCCCTTTTCTTTCAACACCTTTGCAGCCAAGCGCATCGTACTTCCAGTCGTATACAAATCATCAAACAGCAATACTTTTTCAGGTACAGAGTTGCCATCCCACCAAAAGATGTCGTGCAGCGCCATTCTTTCTGACTTGGATTTTCCGCCCACACCTACTTCGTTTTTTCCGAGCAAATGTGTGTAGGAGACCGAGGCCGAGTCAAGCAACCGATCAACTTGAGAAAATGTGCGCTCTTTCAGTTTGTTTCTATTCATCGGAATCGGCACAATAACTGATTTCTGGCCATTTAATTCTTTTTTTAAAGCCTCTGCGAAAATTTCTGACAGCACAGCATCTTTGAGAAACTTATATTGATGCAAAAACTCTCTCATCGAATGGTTATAGTGATATAAGCATCTGCCTGAATCAATCATCCCAGCATACTCCGTCGTCTCCCACTCGCTGCAATTCAGGCACATTCCTTCCCCCAGCGCGCTGCAAATTGGACAACCGCCATCTATTTGTTCAAAACGTTGACGGCAGCGATCGCAAATAACTTCTTCCAGCTCATTAAAAAAGATGCTCCGCCAACTGACTTTCAAAGGCAGGTCACGGTCACATAAATAACAGTTCACTTTACACCTCCGCTATTGTAGGAAACAATGAGTTTTTTAGCCTTGTCCATCTGTCTCACAATACCGTTATGAAAAAAGACAACATCGCCATCTGGATTGTTTGAAGATCGGCCAACACGTCCTGCAATTTGAATCAATGCTGCTGCATCAAAAATGGGCTGGTCTGCTCCCACAACTGCCACCTGCACGTTTGGGATGGTAATTCCGCGCTCCAAAATGGTTGAGGTCAAAACGCCTGGGATTTTCCGGCTGCGCAGCTTCATGACTTTCTCTTTCCTGTCCTCGTCCTTAGAATGTACTGCTTCAATGCCTGGGTGTTTCTTCTTAAACAAAGCAATTGCCTGGTCAATCAATTCGATGGTTGGGAAAAAAACCAAAAAAGGTTCCTGTTTTTCTATTTTTTCATCTACCCAAACAGCTAGCCTGGCAGGGATCTTCCCTTTCGCAAAATCCTTTTCATAGCTCCACAAAGAACGGAATTCTGGGATTGGCAAAGGATAGCCATGAAAACGCTGAAAAATTTCTGAAGTATTTGGCACGTTTTTCAGCAATTCCCTGGAAGGAGTGGCGGATACGTAAACAATCGGAGCTTCTTTTTTCTTAGCTTTTATGACAGCCCGTTTTAAAGCTGGATCGTACGAATAGGGAAAAGCATCCGCTTCATCGACAATCATGACATCAAAAGCGTCTTGAAATCGATAAAGCTGATGAGTAGTCGCAATGACCAAACGGGCAAAACCCAACTCTTCTGGAGAATTTCCGTACAAGGTATGAATTGTTATGGTTGGGAAAACAGCACGCAATCTCGGGGCCAACTCCAAGACCACATCTGTTCTGGGAGCAGCCACGCAGACGCGTTGCCCTTTTTTTAACGCTTCAAAAATGGGAGGAAATAACAACTCAGTTTTTCCTGCTCCGCAAACAGCATAAACCAGGTGGTCGTTTTTTTGTGAGAGGCTCGTTTGAACTTCCTGTGAAGCTCTTTGCTGAAGGGGAGTGAGGTTACCCTTCCAAACAAATGAAGGGTTTTGAGGAGAAATCGTTGAAGGGGACGCCCAAGTAATCAGTTCCGCACAGGAACTAATGCGCCCCATCTTGATGCAATGCCGGCAATAATAGCAGATCGTACCACAGGCAGCACAGGAAAAAGGAATAATTTTTTTCGTGGATTTTTCAAGGCATCTGGCACATTGCCTTCCTTCCAGAATGCCTGGACTGACAGTAATGAGGCCAGTAGCAATGGCCCTATCAATCTGTTCTTGAGGAAACGGAGTGAAATTTCTTAGCCATATTCTCCCGGTTAAAAACTCTTCTAACTGCTGCATTTGCAGCCTCCCTTCATTAGAAAAAAGCCCTAGCAGGTTATTTTTTCACCCAACCAAGACCCATTGCTCCTTCACCTAAATGCGTTCCGATAACAGGTCCGAAATAAGAAATTTCAAAATCTACTTCTGGACATGCAACTTCAAGTTCTTCTAACCACTGCTTTGCTTCTTCCGGCCGATTTGCATGAATGATCGTTCCCTGCAATTTTTGGCCATCTTTACTGTCTTCTTTCAGCAAATCAACAATTCGATTCATCGCTTTTTTCCGTGTCCGCACTTTCTCAAAAGGAACAATGATTTTTTCCTGAAAATGCAAAATTGGTTTAATTTGCAGCATTCCACCAACCAATGCTTGTGCACTGGATAATCTTCCGCCACGCTGTAAATGCTTTAGATCTTCTACCATGAAATAAGCACGCAAGGTTTTTTTCATTTGGTTTAATTCACTTAAAATACGTTGTGCATCAGCACCATCTCTTGCCATTTCTGCAGCTTTCACTACATAAAATCCCTGGAGTGCACAAGTAAGTTCCGAATCGAACGTATAAACTTCAATTCCATCAACCATTTCAGCAGCCTGCTGCGATCCCGAGTAAGTTCCGCTAATGCCGCTCGACAAGTGAATGGAGACCACTTCCTCATATTGGCCGGCAAGCTCCGTAAATAAATTGACGAATTCGCCTAATGGGGGCTGTGAAGTTTTCGGAAATTCTTTTTTTGCCTTTTGGTAAAACGCTTCTTCAGTCAACTCTTCTTCTCTATAAGAATGACCACCAAATGTTACTTGCAGAGAAACCATATGGATATTCAACGCTTTTCGTGTTTCCTTAGATAAATAAGCTGTACTGTCAGTGACAATTGCGGTTTTCATTGGTTAATCAGCCTCCTTTTCCAGTTTACCAAAAAAAGACACGTAAAAGACATAGAACAGAAAGACAAAACAAAAAAATCCCGCATTAGCGGGAAATCATTCATTAATTACCAATAAAATGAACACTGGTAACTTTCCACTCATTGTTTTCTTTCTTAAATACTACTACTTGACGCCCTTCCTGTTCGACAGCATCATCTGAATTCGCGTCCTTCATATTTACCGAAAGAGTAGCAAAAACTTCTGCGCGCTCTTCTTCATATTTCACAATGGTTTCATCCGTTGTTTCGTATTGAGTGTCATAAGTTTCAAAAGCTTGACTCAATGCCGCTTGGTCTTCTTCGCGATCAAATCCATCCGGTTCCTGAGCGATTGTTTGCATATAACGATCAATATCTTCAGAATTGAATGCGGCTATATATTCCTCATAAGCTGCCAAAAGGACGCTCGCTTTTTCTTCTGGTACATCTGCTTCTATGACATTTCCTTCATCATCCACTGTAAAACCAGCGGATTCCTCTTGGTCTTCATCAATACCATGATCGATTGCATTGTTTTCATTTGCACTATTGCCATCTTCGACTGTATTTTCATTGACTGAAGGTTCTTCAGAATTCGAGCACGCAGCAAGCGTTAACATAAGGCCTGCAGCAATTATCAATTTTTTCATCATGCATTCCTCCTGCGCTTCATTTTGCCATAGGCGGTTGGTGAATACAATGAAGAAACTGTGTCAACTCTCAAAACGGAATATTTTCTGGTTTTGCGGTACACTAGTAGGTACAAATTATAGGAGGGCTTGCATGGAAAAAAGAGATGCACGACAAATACTGGAACAAAAAATGAAGGAAACACGCTCTCAATGGAACCGCAAACAACCCACACGCCCCAAAAAATATAAAGCAAGCATGCAAAAAGTGGAAGATTACGTAGTTTTGGATTTTGAAACCACGGGATTGCGTGCGGGAAGCGATAAAATCATTCAAATCGGAGCTGTTAAATATATCAATCATGAACGGAAAGAAACCATGTACTTGATGGTTAACCCCGAATGTTCAATATCGAGTACAATTACCCGCATCACAGGCATCACCAATAAAGATGTTCAAGATGCACCGATTATTGAAGAAGTGGCTCATGAACTGATTGCATTTATCGGCGGTCTGCCAATCATTGCTCACAATGCACCATTTGATATGGGTTTTCTTTACGCACTTGAAGAAATCACACCAATTCCCGAATACACGGTAATCGATACCGTCAAACTGGCCAGAAGAGCAATTACTCAAACCCCGAACCACAAACTGACCACACTGACTGCTTTTTTAAAATTGGAACACAACGCCCACGATGCATTGGGTGACTGCCTGGCAACAGCCGCCATCTACCAATACTGCTACGACAGGATTTGAAGAAAAGCGCAAGCTGCCGTGTAGATTCGACGGGCATAAGACGCTCTGGCGAAGCGGCATGTTTTCAGCCGCACAGCCAGAGTGGCTTATGACCCTAGAATCTGGCAGCTGGAGTCTGGACAAAAGAAAAGCGTAGGCGCCCGTGTAGCTCTGCCGGGCATAAAACAGACCAGCAAAGTGGCATGTTTTCAGCCGCACAGCTGGGTTGGCTTATGATCCGAAGAGCTGGGCGCCGGAGTCTAGACACTGAGAAAAACGCAAGCTGCCGTGTAGATTCGACGGGCATAAGATATTTCGCTGATTTTCATTCATACAAAAAAGACGGCATGCCTGCAAAAGCAGACATACCGTCTTTTATTTATTATCTTACTTCTACCCAACCATTTTTGATTGCGGTCACAACCGCTTGTGTCCGGTCATTCACCTGCATTTTCTGCAAAATGCTAGACACGTGATTTTTGACCGTTTTCTCAGAGATGAACAAAGTTTCCCCGATAACACGATTACTCTGACCATCTGTCAACAATTGAAGAACTTCGCTTTCACGTTTCGTCAACAAATGATAAGGGCGGCGTATTTCTGTTTGATGGAAAGAACCTTTGTTTTCCCGCTCACTCAAACGACGGAACTCCATTACTAAGTTGCGTGTCACCTTGGGATGTAAGTAAGATCCACCTTTTGCCACAACTTTAATGGCTTGAATAATTGCATCTGCATCCATTTCTTTAAGCATATAACCTAAAGCACCCGTTTTTAATGCATGAGTTACGTATGATTCATCGTCGTGGATGGACAGCATAATGACTTTAGCATCAGGAAATTTTTCGATCAATTCGCCAGTAGCTTCTACACCATTTTTTTGCGGCATGTTGATATCCATCAATACCACATCCGGCTGATTTTCTTCATATAATTTAACGACTTCGTTGCCGTCTCCGCCTTCAGCCACAACTTCAAACGAACTTTCAAAATCTAAAATTCTTTTTACACCTTCACGGAATAATTGGTGATCGTCAATAATAATAATTTTTGTCATCACGTCGTCCTCCTCGAATACCCTATCTTATATACCCTTTTTAAAGGGAATATGAAACATTAAGACCGTTCCGTTCCCAGGTGAGGAATTGATGAAAAAGTCACCTTCGACTAATTCAATTCTCTCTCTCATACCTGCCAAGCCAAATGACTGGTTTTTAACAATTCCTTGATCAAAACCAGTTCCATTATCTGTTACGATAATCTTAACTTGATCTGTTAACCACTCTAATTCAACGGTAATTTCAATCGATTTGCCGTGGCGTATTGCATTTGAAATGCCTTCCTGAACAAGGCGGAAAATAGCGGTTTCGTACTTATTGGGCAACCGCACTTCTTTACCAGTTGAGTGGAATTTCAATTTAATGCCTTTGTTATACTCTTCAATAGTATCGATGTATTTTTTCAAGGTCGGCACTAGACCCAAATCATCGAGGGCCATTGGTCGTAAGTCGTAAATAACTTTCCTTACCTCAGTGAGAGCCTGTCTGACCATTTCTTTTAATGATGTAATCTCTTGGAAAGCCAACTCAGGACCCTTTTCGCGGTAAGTTCTTTCGATCAAATCTGAACGAAGCAGGACATTAGCCATCATTTGTGCAGGGCCGTCGTGAATTTCTCTGGAGAGACGCTTTCTCTCTTCTTCTTGTGCTTCGATAATGCGAAGACTATAATCCTTGCTTGACTTGTCCTTGCCAATTGCTTCATCCACATTCTTTAAATCTGAGGTCAAATAACTGCTGGCTACATTCACTTGATTGACCAGGTTTTCGGCTCGCTCAATTGTTTGAAGCAAGACTTGAAGCCGCCGTTGCAGTTTATCGCGCTTTTGCCGATATTTTTTCTCTTCATTTCGATTAAGAGATAGCTGTACTTGAAGATCATTTGCCTGCTCGTATACTTGGCGAACCTGACTTTCAGTAAAAGAATTAAAAAATTGCGATACCTCAGCCAAACGTCTACGGGCAGCACGAGTTTTCTCTTCTAAGAAATCCCCAGCCGCGATCACACGGGAAATGTTTAATCGGACGTCTTCTAGTTCATCTTTCATTTCTTCATAACTTTGACGACTTTCTTCACTAATGACGAAGATATCTTGTTTTGCCTGTTCCATTCCAGCCAACATGTCATTAAAAATAGAATCAGGTGCTTTATTACCGATTTTCTTTGCCATTCTAAAACCGCCTTAGCTATACTAACTGTATCCGGGTAAATTAATTGCTTCTTTATACCTTGTCGGTTGTACTAAGTATATCACTATATAAGCAAGATCATATTAAATATACGTTACAAATTATCTGATTTTATTTTACAACAGGAGGAGTCAAATTGCGAGATAATTACACAACTGTAGGCGTTTCTGCCAGTGCAGAAATACTTATCCAAAAATCCAGGTTCATTGGACATGCTGCACGTGCAGAGACAGAACAGCAAGCCATTGAGTTTATCGATTCGATTAAACTTCTTCACCGATCAGCTACTCACAATTGTTCAGCTTATCTTATAGGAGAACATGACTCTGTCCAAAAAGCCAACGACGATGGTGAACCCAGTGGCACTGCAGGATTCCCTATGCTCGAAGTACTAAAAAAACAAGGTTTAAAAGATACCGTGCTTGTAGTTACACGTTACTACGGCGGCATTAAATTGGGCAGTGGAGGATTGATAAGAGCATATGGAAAAGCCGCGTCATCTGCACTTTCGGCTGCTGGCATCGTAGAAAGAAAACTTCACTATCTGATGAAAGTTTCGATCGATTACATTTGGCTTGGAAAGCTGGAAAATGAAATTCGGCAGTCTCCATTTCCATTGGACAACATGGAATATACGGAAGGTGTAGACCTCTATATTCACGTTCCTATTGAAAAAGAGGAGGAGTTTATCAGTTGGATAAATGAACTGACAAACGGTCAGGCACATGTCAGTAAAATTGACAATCAGTTCCTTGAATTTAAATTGTCTTAATTCTTTTCATTTACGCATTTCGAAAACCACTGTATAATATCAAAAGCACAGAAAAATGAAACATTCACTCTTTAAAACCGTCTACTGAAAAGAATATGCAACATTGATAAAAATTGGATTGATCCGAATTAAATACTCGGTTGGCCCATAATCAATAGAGGAGCAACTTACATGAACCGAAAAGTTTATCGGAAAACCAAATCGAGCAGGAAAAGAACCATTCTAAAAGTGATTGCCACTCTTGCTGTTTCACTTCTTATCTGTGTCTCTGTTTATGGAATTTACTTAGTTAAACAAGCAGAGTCTGCCGTAGATAAAGCATTTGACGACGACGTTACAGTTTCTAATTTACGTGATGAAAAAGTCGAACCACTTACCGATAACATCTCAATCTTATTTATAGGAGTAGATGATAGCGAAGAACGAAATCAAAGTGATGACAACATACGGTCCGATGCACTCGTATTAGCGACGTTAAACAATCAAGATAAATCTATTAAGCTCGTTAGTGTTCCTCGTGACACTTATACGTATATACCCGATGCCGGATATGAAGATAAAATTACCCATGCATATGCCTATAATGGTCCAAGTTCTACGATCGAAAGCGTAGAAGAATTATTAGATGTACCCGTTGATTACTACTTGCGAATGAACTTTGATGCTTTTATTGACACTGTCGATGCATTAGGTGGCATTAAAGTTGAAGTTCCTTATGATTTGACTGAACAGGATGAAAATGATTTGAAAAATGCTATCGAATTAAAAGAAGGCATTCAGTTTGTAAATGGCAGTGAAGCACTGGCATTAGCTAGAACACGTCATTATGACAACGATATTGAACGCGGCAAACGTCAACAAATGATTTTGGAGTCTATTATGAACCGCGCCCTATCTGCTGGATCGATTACCAAATATGGAGATGTGATTCAAGCGATTGGTGGAAATATGAAAACCAACATGAGTTTTCAAGATATGCAAGCATTTTTCGAATATGCGAAAAACGGGAAACCGGATGTAGAAACTATTACACTTGATGGATATGATGATATGACTACCGGGATTTATTACTGGCAACTTGAACAAGAGTCTCTTATGGAAGTACAAGACGTATTACAAAGTCACCTAGGTTTGAAGCCAGATACTTCTAATTTAACTATCAATAATACCGAACAAGAATTGGCGGAATATCCGCTTGACGATGAAAAAACACCACAATAACCAGCTGTGGTGTTTTTTTGTGTAACATCCGATCTATGCAAAAAAAAAGGAGTGAACCAAAAGCAAAATGCTTCAAGTTCAATCCCGTTACTTGCCGAAGAGCCTTACCAGATTTAATAATGGGCGGTAATTCTTACCTGCCAAGCCCACCACTTCTACAAAGAGCTCTATTGCAACCAGCATGACACTGATCAACAAAATCCCACCCCAAAGAGTTGCTTGTGAGAAAAGGAGTGCGGCAAGTCCGAACAATGCTGCAATGCCATAAATTATTAAAACCGTTTGTCTATGGGAAAAACCAATATTCAATAAGCAGTGATGTAAATGGGATTTATCCGCTTCGGAGATTGATTTTTTTTCACGCACTCGACGAACGATAGCAAAAAATGTATCTGAAATAGGTACACCCAACATGATGATTGGGATAATCAATGCCACAACGGTGACATTTTTGAAACCCATCAGGGCCAGTACTGAAATCATAAATCCTAAAAACAAAGCACCTGTGTCACCCATAAATATTTTAGCAGGATGAAAGTTGTATACTAAAAACCCTGAAGTACTGGCTGCCAAAAGAGCCGCCATTGACATGACGTAAACATCTCCCATAATGAATGCCATTGCTGCCAAAGTTAGTAAAGCAACTGTTGAAACACCAGCCGCCAATCCATCAAGACCATCAATTAAGTTTATCGCATTAGTAATCCCAACAATCCAAATAATGGTCAATGGAATACTTAGGTAGCCAAAATCCAGAACACCACCAAATGGTAAGTTAATAAATGAAATTTCAAGTCCACCACCAACTACGACAATTCCCGCAGCTGCCAATTGTCCAAACAATTTTGCTTTGGCACTAATTTCATACATATCATCGAGTACACCCGTGATAATAATGATTAGAGCTCCTAAAATAATAGACATTTCAATTGAAATAAATGATGCTTCGATCGCATTTGAAATGGGATCTTGAGGTGTCAATATGAAATATGCAATTAAAAATGAACCAAAAATGGCCAACCCGCCCAAACGCGGCATTATTCTCGCATGAACTTTTCGGTAATTAGGACGGTCAACTGCTCCTACGCGAAAGGCAATACGCTTAACAATCGGAGTCAGTACAATCGAAGCGATAAATGCCAAGACCATGGTAAGGTAAAGCATATCTTTCCTCCTCAAAACATCTTTTATACATACATATCCGTATGTATTATAGCATGATTCCATTAAAGATAAAGAAAAAACTGCATTAGGAATTCAAGCTCTCAATGAATTGGACGCACTTACAGCAATAAAGTTTCAACATCATCATTTTTATGATAATTTTCTGAGAATCTACTTGGAATTCTAAAATCTCAAAATAATTCGGAGTTTATAATTTTAAGTTTTTTAATAATTTATGCTCTTTCTCTTTGTTTATCCCAGCTTTCAACTCCGAAATCCCTTCAGCTTCGCTCCATTGAAGCGTATCTTTTGCCGACTGCTTAACAGGACGCAGCGCAAGTCCTTGTGCTTTAGCTTTTTCATTATCTGCCAAGATAAACCCTTCAGGAAAGTCTGCAGAAACTGGAATCCAAAAAGGCAACTCGAAAGCCTGCAGTCCCTCTTCTAATAGATAGGAATCATCTGCCCACACAGTCTCCGGATTCCCAAGGGATACTCCCGATACAAATTGCTCCATCGATTCAGAGTCGGCAACGACATTGAATACGCCGGTCGCCTCTTTTTCAATCTGAGAAACTGTAAATTGCGCTAAATCTCTGGCATCAATCCATTGCACCTTCCGTTGTTTGCTTCCAGGAATCAAAACTGGTCCTTCTGAATTTAATTTAATAGCCCAATAGGTAAATCGGTCTGTCGGATCCGCAGGGCCAATGACAATACCAGGACGAATAATCAATGCTTTCTCGCTTACCTGTTCTTCAATGTACCGCTCACACATCACCTTTAAAGGACCATAGGTTTCACCTGTGACCTTATCTCCCAATACTCGCTTTTCAAATACAGCCGCATTTTCTTTAACTGGACCTTCCTTAAAATCGGTATAAACAGATATGGTAGAGATAAATGTATAGTGGTCTGTGCAAATATTCTCAATTACCGGCTGGAGGTCTGCTGGAGTGTAAGCTGATGTATCGATTACTGCATCCCATTGCTCATTTGCCAATTTCGCTGCATCTTTTCTGCGATCTCCTAAAATTTTTCTTAGCTCCGGAAAGATTCCCGGATTGCTTTTTCCACGATTAAACAAAACCACTTCATGCTTCTTTTCTATAAGTTCTTCTACAATATGTCGCCCGACAAAAGATGTACCTCCAATGACTAAAACTTTCATTTTGCCACTCCTTTAGTTAAGTAGTTTTAATTTCTATATATCTTATAATATGATATATTAAATGGAATAGAACGAATTTTTAATAATTTTCTTAGGAGTGTAAACTAGATGGATGACACGCTTCAATTTTATTTGCTGAAGACTGTATGGACACCTTGGGATGAAGCTGCTGTTTTGACAATGGATTATCAATCCCGGGCAGAGCTCGCTAAGATTATCAACTGCAATGGACTGCTCGTTGACTTGTCTATGGATCAGCATACAGAAGTGAGATTAGCTGTTGCCCAAAATAGGAAAACACCTTTACAAACTCTAAAAAGGCTAAGCGAAGAAGATTTATGTATTACTGTTAAGGATACCGCTAAAGAGACCTTGTTAAACTTGCCAATTATACCTAATTGCTCATGTTAATGTTTGAAAACTCCGATAGAAGGCTATTGTATAAGTAGATGAAATTTAGAGGAGGAATTATTCATGAGCGACAACAAAGGTTTTTCTGACAAAGTAAAAGGTGCAGTAAATAAAGTAAAAGGTGAAGTTAAAGATCAAGTAGGTAATGCTTCAAATGACCCAAACAAACAGGCAGATGGTAAAAAGGACAAAGCCAAAGGAAACATCCAAGATACAATTGGCGATTTCAAAAATAAATAATAACCCAAACCCGGTTCTCCAACCGGGTTTTTCTTTTGCATTTTTAATGTTTTCAAAAATTAAAGAATTCGGTTATAATAAATATTCGTGTGTAAATGTTATTCATTAAGGAGCTAGTTATGGAAAAGAAGGCGCTTACAAAAACCGATATTTTAACGTTAGGGCTTATGCTGTTTGCGTTGTTCCTAGGGGCTGGAAATATTATTTTCCCACCTTACTTAGGGCAACTTGCCGGCGATCAGCTGGCTTTTGCTATTACAGGATTTTTATTGACAGGAGTTGGCTTACCGTTACTCGGTATCCTGGCTATTGCTAAAGCAGGCGGAGATCTTCAATCGATTGCCGGCAGAGTACATCCTGTATTCGGAATTGTATTTACCTTGATTGTGTATTTGGCCATCGGTCCTTTTTTCGGCATTCCACGTACGGCGACGGTTGCGTTTGAAATCGGTACCGCCCCTTTTCTGCCAACTGCTCTAGCGGAATCTTTTTGGTCTTTAACTGTATTTACGATTGTTTTCTTTACGATTACTGTACTATTTGCCATGAATCCCACAAAACTGGTGGATAGAATCGGCAAAGTGTTGACTCCTTTGCTAATTATAGTGATTGGATTGCTGGCGATAAAAAGTTTTTTAACTCCCATGGGATCTATAAATCCACCCATCGGAAATTATGATACCGAAGCATTTTTCGAAAGCTTCTTGCAAGGTTACTTAACGATGGATGCTATAGCAGCTCTGGTCTTTGGCATAGTAATCATCCAATCCATCCGAAGCAAAGGCATTACAGATACCCGAACCATTTTAAAATCTACGGCGTATGCTGGGTTTATTGCAGCCATTGGATTGTCAGCCGTTTATCTATCTTTAAGTTATATTGGAGCTACGAGTGTTGACGCTATTGGTTTGCAGGACAATGGCGGCATCATTATCGCTATGGCTTCCCGTGTTTTGTATGGTGACATTGGTGGCATAATCTTGTCTGCAGCGATAACTTTTGCTTGCCTCACAACATCGATTGGATTGGTATCCGCTACTGCACAGTTTTTCTTTAAGATTTTGCCGAAGTTTTCTTATATGTTCTATGTTTTATTTTTTGCAGCCTTTTCCGCTATCATCGCGAATGTTGGCTTAACACAATTGATCGCTATTTCTCTCCCAGTCTTATTGGCTATCTATCCTGTAGCAATTGTTCTCGTAATTTTGTCGTTTTTTGATCGTGTATTTTACCGGGAACCGTTTGTTTACGTAATTGCTCTCACATTAACTGCTGTCATCAGTATTTTTGACGCATTGCGTTCAACCGGTATCGCATTCGAACAAGTTGACTCACTACTGGGCCAGCTGCTATTTTTCGAACAAGGCATTGGATGGGTATTGCCAGCAGTTTTTGGCACAGCTATAGGAATTGTAATAGCACGAATTAAACATCAGAACTAACGAAAGGAGCCTTCCCCAAAATCGGGGAAGGCTCCTTTCGTTTTAAAAAATTCTAGGTGTTGGTGGAGTATTATCTTTGTTTCGTTTGATTTTTTCATCGTGCTGATCTCTAGATTCTGTTGTTCTATCCGAATCATTTGCTTGTTCGTCATCCAACAAATGCTGTTCTTCAGAATCACGGCCAAAAGGCGCTGGGCCCAGATTTGGGTCTACACCAGGTGATGGTTCATCCTGACGGCGATTTACTCCGGCTTCCCGCAATAAATTTTCTTCCCCTTCTTTTGTCTGAAGTCCTGGTTCATGATCCAATTCCTTCTCACGTACCGAGCCTTCATCTTTAGATAGTCCACTCGTTGGATGAATTTCATCCCCTTTTAGACGGGAATCCTGAAAGCGGTCCCCCTTGCCTCCTCGAGCATGCTGATCTTCTCTGGATACTTCACGAGCATAAATTTCATCAGGGCCATGATTCGTATCTGTATGGCGCGGCACTGATCCAGATCCAGGTGTTCCAGCAGTTTTTTCTTCCAAGTCTGTTGGAGTGTCAGAATCGTTTACACTAGAGAAATGTTCATCTTCTGATGATGCAGCTTGTCCGTCAGTGTAGAGAAGAACAGCTCCTTTTTCAATTTCTCGTTCATAATCATCTGTTCTGTCCTTATTCAAATTGAAACGATCTAGCTCTTTTCTGACAAGGTCTTTTCCGCTAAGAAAAGATTTGAAACGATTAGACATAGAGTTGGCTTGATCGGTATGAACCCCCTCTGTGTCGGCTGCTTCCACTATTCCTTTATCATTAGCTAGTACATGAATATCTTCTTTGTGGTAGCCTTTTGCTTTTAAGTCATGTATTGCTGTTTCCAATTCTTCTTTAGTATATACAATTTCAAATTCACGATTTCCTGATCTCATTGTATGACCTCCTGTATACTGTGTTATTTTTGTTTACCCTTTCAGACCAATAGCTAAAACCTGCACTAATTAAAAGAAAGGAACTATTGTTAAATTTCGATGTATAGGAAAAACCTTGCGATCGTTCCGCAAGGTTATTTATACTTTTTGTTGCTTTGGCTGTGTTTTTCCGCCTCACTAGATCCGCCTCGAGCTTTTCCAACTTCAGAATCTTCCTGGGTGGAAAAAGAATTATGTTTTTCATCTTTTACTAAAGTAGGGTCCTGTGTAAATGTTTCTCCCCGAGCAAAACGGTCTTCCTGCTCATCAAAATTATTGTCTACCGAATTGATAAATTGCTGTCTTTCAAGGTCAGTTGAACTTTCCCCCTCAGCACCCATTTCGTTACGGCTGATTGCATCAAGTATGGTTTTATCCTTCTCATCTGCATATAAAAGTATTCCGCCTTTTGCCAGATCAGCGGTGTAACGCTCAGTTTCAGAATCTGAAAGCTTTAAGGACTTAACACCTTCGCGTATGCCGTTATCCCCAGAAATAAACCCCTTAAATTTATCAGAAAATGTATCTACTTCCTTTTTATCAAATGCATAATGTTCAAAATGCTCAACGTTTTTCGCCATGATATGAAGATCCTGTTCTTTATAGCCAGCACTCTTTAGATTTTCTATTTTATTTATCAAATCACTTTCTGAGAATACAACTGCCAACACTTTTTTATCCGAATTCATAGGAAAACCTCCATAGATTTAATAGAATATTCTTTTCCTTGTTTACCCATTATTTGAGATTACGTAACATTTTGCTTTAGTCATTTGTCTAATCACTTTTAACTAGACTAAGAATGCGATTCGTTTGAAAGTTTTTTAGTAACTAAAAAGTAACAAATACTCTCGGAATATGTAGTCATTTCCAACAATCTCACTATAGTAAATAGATGTACCTACAAATCAAGCTATTTATTGTGATTTTTCAATCAGCATTTACCGAAGTAGGCTTATTTTACCTTTTTTCTATTTTTAAAAATTTACAAAATAAAAAAGCAGTTTATTTCGAAAATTGATGATATCATGAATAAAAGATATTAATGCAAAGTAAAATATGAGATGTGGAGGCGACAATTATCGTACTTGGCGATCTATTTTCTTCCTACTTTTCGGATGGACCGAGGAAGGCGGAAAACAACTCTCCTACATGGATGACTGAAATACTGCCCTTGCAAAAGGAAAGGAGAGCAGTAATGGACACGGGAATGCGTTTGAAATACCACCGTTTGAAACAAAGAATGAGTTTAGATGAAGCAGCCTCTGGAATAATGACCCCTAGAGAATTAAAAAAAATTGAAAGTGAAATTAAAGATCCTACGTTAAGAGACTTGGAAGCTCTATGCAAAAAATTGGCTATTCCTTTAGCTCCAAAAGACAATCCGATTGGCAAAGTGCTGGTTAAAAATTTTAAGAATTCATTACTTCATCCGCAAAATAAAGCTAAAATTATGGAGCAGTATGCCGATATTCAGGGGCATCCATTATTGCGCGCCGATGAAGATGTGGAATTGGAGTATAGTATTCAACAAATTAGGTATTTTATTATTACAGGGGATTTAGAAAGTGCTGAAGAGAAAATCAAAGAAATGGAACGGTTTCGAGAATTTATGAATCAGGAACAGTTTTATTTATTTCATAAATATAATGGTAATTATAATTATATTTTAAATGATTTTGAAAAAGCATTAAAAACGTATTTGGTTGCTGAAAAAATAGCGCCAAATACTATCAGTGCATCTGAGATAGGGGATCTTTATTATTCAATTGGAATTTCCAGCACAAAGTGCAGAGAAACCGAAATGGCTTTTAAGTATTCAGAAATGGCATTAAAAATTTATCAACAAGAATTTATACCAAAACGCATTGTAGAATGCCATTTAAACATTGCAATCTCGCACCAGCAGTTCGGAAACTTTAGAATGTCTATGGAACATTATAAAAATGCATTAACTATTGGGAACAAGCTAGAAATCGATATATTACGTTTCACCACTGAATATAATATTGGTTATGCTTATTTTTTGTTCCAAAATTACGAACTTGCGATAGAACATACAGAGAATTCGTTAAAATATATTCACCCTGAGTATCCTGCTGATATTTTAATAAGTTATTGTGTTCTAATAAAATGCAATTACGAGCTCAAAAATTATGATGCTGCCAAGGAATGGTTAAAAAAAGGTCTTCATATAGTCGAAAATAAAAAAATTAGTATTCACTCCCCGACAAATAAAGCTTTTAAAGAAGCTTATATTGAATTTATATGTTTAGACCACTTAGTTAATAATGATCTTGTTCAGTTTGAAAATTACGTATTAAATCAACTTGCTCCTAGCCTTGAAGTCACTGAAAATTTCTTTGAGATGGGCTATTTTCTTGGCCATTTAGGAAATGTTTATTACAAACAAGAGAAATACAAAGAATCTGCTGAAGCATTGAACAAAGCAAGAAATGCATATAAAAGTACAACTATCTTATTTTAGGGAGTGAAAGTGATGAAAAAAGGAATGACTTTGTTATTTTTTTCAATTCTTGCAATAAGCACTTTATCGTTTGGAAATAGTTCAAGTACTGAAATCGCAGCACAAGCGCGTGTTCCCGAACCTTGGTCTATCGCCACTGAAGTTGCAGCACAGGCGCGCGTTCCCGAACCTTGGTCTGTCGGCATTGAAGTTGCAGCACAGGCGCGTGTTCCCGAACCTTGGTCTATCGNCATTGAAGTTGCAGCACAAGCGCGTGTTCCCGAACCTTGGTCTATCGCCACTGAAGTTGCAGCACAGGCGCGCGTTCCCGAACCTTGGTCTGTTAAACCCCAACAGGTTTAATATCATAAATCTATAGTAGGTTGTCGCTTGTTTCATAGAGCGGCAACCTTTTACTTTTTAAATCGATTCCATATTATTATGGTGGGAGGGAATCAAATGAGTGTTGAGGATACTTTTGTCTTGCCTGCTGATTACGTGGTTTTGCGAAAAGTAAATTTAGCCAAAGACAAACACATTAATCTTGTGATTCAGCTCTGCTTTGTTTTCATTACTATGACTCTGATTGGCTTTGCTTTATGGACTGGACTACCTTTGGTGAATGATATAAATCCTTTTTTCTCCTTAGTAATTACTATTTTTTTGGTTTTGATTTATATGTCACTTCACGAACTTACCCACGCATTTTTTATCAAAATTTTTTCTAAAAGACGCCCATCCTTTCGAATTCGCTTTCCATTTCTATCAGTGGGCAGCGAAGCATACTTTAATCGAAGAAGTTTTATCGCCATCGCTTTGGCACCCGTACTGATTTGGGGTGCATTACTGATTTTGTTGTTGTTTTTTGTCCCTTTACAGATTTTCCTTAGTTTTTACGTAGTGCTTATTCTGAATTTTGCTGGTTCGGGAGGCGATTATGCACAAGCGTACGTTGCCCTAAAATCGCCGCCAGGAACATTGCTTCAAGATAACGGAAAAGAAACCATTCTCTATACGACGGTAGATATAAAAAAAGATCCTGGGACTAATTAGTCCTAGGATCTTTTATGTGTCAATTTTTTTCTTGTTTACTGATTTTGTTTTTTATCCACAAGACATTCATCTACAAAACGCTTGAAAATATTCATTGAAGCCTTATCGCCTTGAAGAGCAAACTCCTCTGGATGCCATTGAATTCCCATGGCAAATTGATGATTTTTGCTTTCCAATGCCTCAACTAGTCCGTCAGCAGCATATGCTGCAACTGTTAACTGATCTGACACATCCTTAACCCCTTGGTGATGGAAAGAGTTTACATTGAACTTTTTCTCTTTCATAATATCGTACAGCAAGCTATCTTCTTCCAAAATTACCGAGTGGGTACGGTGAGTCCGCATTGCCATTTGCTTGTGTTGGTTTAACTCTCCCTCAAATTGAGCTTCTAAATCCTGGTAATTGGTACCGCCCAATGAAATATTAAACATTTGCAGTCCCCGGCACATTCCGATAAATGGTTTGTCCAGTTCTAGAAATTTCAATATTAGTTCCTTTTCATACTCATCACTGCCTGGATATACAGCACCCAAACGTAAATGAGGCTCTTCTCCATACAAGGTAGGATTGATATCGCCTCCACCTGTGACAATTAAGCCATCCAAGCGTTCACAGAGTAACGGGATGTCTTCTTTGTCGACGATGGGTACAATCAATGGCAAACCTCCTGCCTGCAGAATCGCTTGTCCGTATACGGGATCTAATGTATAAGTTTGATCTTCTTCTACTCGCGCTGTTATACCAATGACCGGCTTATCTTTAACTGACATTTAAATTCCTCTTTTCCAATTAATGATCCTGTCCATCAGTTTATATACCCGTTGTTCTTTAATAGATAAACATTTCGCTACAAAACCATAGCTTTGCTTTTGCTTATATGATTGGCATTTCCCGTTTGCTATTTATACGGATTGCATTCTAAATTCCCCTCAAAAAAAAGCCTTTTTAAGGGCTTAGTTTAAAAATTTTTGCTTTCGTCTGGCATAGGATCAAAGCGAAATTGATCTAAATCAATACGATCATCGCCATCTACTTCCACGCCTTCTCTTTGCAGTGAGCTCCTCTGGAAAAATCGTGAATCTTCATCTCGCACTACTATTTGTCCCTGTGCGTTAACAATTCGATGCCAAGGCAAGTTGTACTTTGCACTCATGCTGTGAAGTATTCTAGTCACTTGTCTTGCAGCACGAGGGCTTCCAGCAGCTGCCGCAACTTGGCCATATGTCATCACTTTACCAGGAGGTATCCTCTGTATGACATTCAAGGCTTGTTCAGTAAAAGTTTTCATCAAGTTCATCCATTCCGTTGGCAGTGTCCATATGCTTATTCTATCTGTTTTTTAACTTCTAGTAGCAAACTTCCAGTTTTGTAATCCTTGAGCAACTCTTGTGCAAATTCATACAATGGCAATTTTCCAGTCTCTACATCCAAACCGCCACTTTCGGCGTGTTTACATTTATAATACTCTACCATCCGCTCAATCAATTCTTCAAGCGCTTCAACCGATTGTTCATTTTCGTGCTGCAATGGTCTAGACAAATCAAGGCCTATTGCTTCATTTAAATAAAGGAACTTCATTTGATCAAAACTATCAACTGCTTGATCAAAGAGTTGTTGGTTTTTGTCGAGGCGGTAAAAATTTCGCCAAAAAACAAAGATTTCTTTTGCTACTCCTAACTTTTTTGCTCCGAGGGAAGCATTCAACCCTTCTACCACACAAATTTCATACATAATTTTTCTTAATGATTTTTTATATTCTCTTTCTACAACACCCTTATATTGCATATATCTCATGAGTATACCTCCCAGAGTAACTTAGATTTTTATGCTCTGCTGATTAAGCAGTGTTTTAAATATTTCGGTATCTTCGTACAATGTCACTATCTTCTAAAGAAACCAATTTATTATAGATTTGCTGATCATGTACTTGTTGTCCTATATAGAAAATGGAAGGTTTGCAATTGCCAATCTCCCTTTTTATTTTTCGCTCTTTGTTTGCATTTCCTTGAAAATCTCCACTTAGATGGAAAAATGCATAATAGTTTTCTTCTCCCCATTCCGCAACTTTCAGCAGTAAAGTCCTCATGGTATTTTCACTGTCTGCTTCAGATAAACTGCCATCGAGATGAAAGTAAATTGTATCTCCCATCGCGAGAATATAGCACGCTGACACCAACTTGTTATTATCATAGGCTCCAAACAAGTGAAGATTCGGACCTATAGAACTAATCAGTGTTTCAAAATAATCGTTGGTAAAAAAATAGTAGCTATCTGCTTCTTCTCTTCGCCTTGCAGCGGAGTAGTACAAGACAAGAAACTCGAACATATGACGCACCGTTCCCAATTTTTTTACTACTAGATCTGTATTTTTATCTGACTCTTGTTGTAAGAGCGGGTTATTCTTTAAGGACTCAACGTAATCTTTTAACTTGATTGAAAAAGTTTCATAAAGCGGAGAAATTTTTAGATGTTTATTAAAAAAATGAGCATTTTCTTTTAATGGATGGAAACGTATATATTCAGCAATAATTTTTTCATTTTTACAATATTCAACAAAGGCTTTTCTGAAATTGGCTGCCAACTTTTCACTGCTTTCTACCGTTTTCAATATCGGACCTCCATAACCGAAAGGGGTCGTAACATCAAAATAAGGGGTGTCTATATCATTTATCTGCCTTTTAATGAAAGGATAAGCAACTTCTCCAGCATCATCCTTATAGTAAAAGAGCAGCGCTTCTCCTGGATCTAATTTCAAAGCACTTAAAAAATATTGGCTTGTGTAGTAAATATCCGATATTTGTAAAATATCGAGAATTCTTTGCCAACGGCTGTGCTCTCGTATTGATATTAGCTCGTACATACATTTCACCCCTGCTCCACCTAGAAAATCATTTGAACACTGTCTGCATTTGATTTTCTTTTTTTCTTGTATCTCTATTTGTCGGCTTAGTAGAATCCTTTTTTGCTCTAACTATAAAAGTGATAAGGAAACTTGAGATGAGTCCTAAAACTGCGGCTATTGATAGGCTGAGCATCTTCTTCTGTTGACTTTGGCCTGCATCTATATTTTCGGATGATGCCTGAGAAATAATGCTGATATGACCGTCTTTTAATGAATTCTTTACTTCATTTTGAAAAACAGATGATAGCGTATTCGCAATGATGGTTGCTTGTTGCTTATCTTTAGATGCAACAGTGATCGTTAAGACTGGTGAATTGGTGTCATAATCTACTTGGATTTTCTGACGAATATTAGTAATGGAGCTATGTAAATCTAGTTTTTCTTTAACTTCCCCCAAAATTTTAGGGCTTGTTGCAAAGCTTACATAAGCTTCAATAGCCTGAGAATCCACTCGATTGTATTCCACATTTTGATATTGATTGGCCTGGACTGACTCTTCAATTAGCAATTGGCTCGATGCCTGATACTCCGTATCAAGGATAAACTCAAATGCCCCCCATACTGCCAATACAAGAAAAGGTACGAATGAGACCGCGAATAAAAAAAGAATTTTAGTTTTTTTGAGTAACTCTGTCTTCGCCTGATTACTGGTCATCTGGCACCCCTCTCCTCATCGAAAAAGATAGATTTTTAGAATTTATTTCTAAAAATTCAGATTATTATAGTTCATTTATATCATAATATTTTGGTTCAATCTACACTTTAGAAGATTTTTTTAAAATTATTATTAAAAAATATAAGCACTTAGTCTTTTATCGAAAAAATAATTATAAAAATTTTACTTAAATTAGATACTTATGCCTAATAAAGTTTTTTACTACAGTGATTCTTAAGGCACGTTCCCATTTTAGAAATACGTTGAAATTAGATGACTTCTAATTCAAATCAATTATATGCACTCCAAATTATTCAGCCTCTTTTTGTTCTCAATCAATATTTTCTAAACAAAAAAAGAACATTTCTCATTTACTGAGAAATGTTCTTCAACTATTATTCTTTCCACAAACCAATGATGCCGTTTCTGCGATAAATTATTTCTTTGGATTCGAGTGTCTTTAGTACTTTAGTTAAGGTTTGGTGAGAAATATTGATGTCCGTCGTAATTTCCTTGATTGTTTTAAAAAGGACACCTTCTGATGAAGCATTTTTCATAAAATAATGCATGAATTTCTCTCCAATTTCCGCTGTTTTTTCAGTTTCTGATGAAAAATACTCGCGACATTCGCTTAAAATTCTTTCTTCAGAAAAAATTTTGGTATTCCTGTTCACTCTGTTTTCCATCACTTTCATCTAAACACCTCCAAAATTAAAGCTAGTTGATCATGCTTATAATTTATATACCCTTTCTTTTTAAAATTATACACAGAATTTCAATAAATACTGATAATTCCAATATTAATTAAAAATATCCATTTTAAGGATAGGTTTATCCAAACGAGATTTCATTAAATAAAAAAACAGGAAAAGTTTTCTTCCCTGTTTTTGTTACAGAACTTTTTATTTCTTCATAGCATCTTCAATAAAATCCTTTAGCACATGAATTCCCATCACACAGTCATTTAAAGAAGACCATTCTTTTGGATTGTGGCTCACACCATCTTTACTTCTGACAAAAAGCATTGCTACTGGGATAAAACGCCCGAGATTCATGGCATCGTGCCCTGCTCCACTTGGAATATAAGTTGGCGTAATCCCAAACTTGCTCAATGAAGCTGCCAAACGATTTTGCAAATCCTCAGCAATAGGAACAGGTTGAATACGTGTGTTTAGTTTGATGTTGCTGTAAATGTCGTGTTTCGCAGCCACTTTTTCTGCCTGCTCGATTATTTGATCGATAAGACGGTCTCTCGGTTCTTCCTTGATGTCACGAATGTCCACAAGCATCTTCACTTTTTCTGGAATGACGTTTGCTCCATTTGGGAAAACGTCCATCTTCCCAACCGTTGCCACAGCCGTATCACTCACGCCTTTTGGAAATTCCGGGATTGAGTGGAGAAAGTCTGCAGCTGCGACTAAGCAATCTTTCCTCCCAATCATCGGCGTATTTCCAGCATGTCCAGCTTCCCCTACAAACTCGACTTCGAGCCAAGCAGGGCCTGCAATGCCACTGACGATTCCCACCGGTTCATTTGCTTTTTCTAGTTTTTTTCCTTGTTCAATATGCACTTCCACGAACAATTCCAATTCACTGATGTCTCTCTTGGATGCTTTAAAAGAATCGAGCGTGCTGCCGTAATTCGCTAAAACTTGTTCGAGTGTATCTCCATTGTAGTCACGCAGCTGCGCCATTTCCTCTTCTGAAATGGCTCCAGTCATTGCCTGGCTTCCGGTCAATCCACTATTGAAACGCGATCCTTCCTCGTCTGAAAAAACAATGACTTCGTAAGGTTTTTCAGGAGTATAGCCTGTTTCTTTCCAGGATTCCACCACTTCCAGAGCCGATAAAACTCCAAGAGGCCCATCAAAATTTCCGCCATTTGGAACACTGTCCACATGTGACCCCGATGCGATTGCCGGCCCTTTGGCTCTGCCTTCCAATCGAGCTGTGATGTTGCCTGCCCCATCTACGGAAACGGTTAAACCAGCTTCACTCATCCATTTTTTCACCAATGTCTTTGCTTCTTTTTCTTCAGTTGAAAAACCTGGACGCTTTACGCCGCCGATTTGTACAAAACCGATCTGAGACAATTCGAACAAGCGTTGTGCAATGCGTTCTCCCTGAATGCCCGAATGATCGAGGTCGTTGTTGTAGTCTTTCATTAAGTCTTCATACAAAGGATTGTCATTGTTTACTGGCATAATTTCCTCCTTGATTTTGACTGTGTTATTTAGTTAAAAATGACCATGCGTACTGTGCATAGAGTTCTGCGCCTGTAGCCATGGCATCTTCATCGATATTAAATTTGCCATGATGATGGGCCCACTCCGTGTCTTTCTCTGAATTCCCACTGCCCACTAATGCAAAGCTGCCGGGCACTTCATCAAGGTAAAAGGAAAAATCTTCTCCACCCATCGTCGGTTTTTCATTGTAAATCGCTTTTTCACCAAATGCCTCAATTGCGACTTGCCGCACCAATTCGGCACTTTCAGTGCCATTAATTACAGCTTGTGTTCCTCTAATGTATTCCACTTCTGCAGTTCCGCCGTATATCGCAGCCGTGTGGTCAGCATATACCTTTAGTTGTTTTTCGATATGATCTCTTACTTCTGGATTAAAACACCTTACCGTGCCTTCAATCTCTGCATTCTCCGCGATGATGTTAAAGCGGGTTCCCACGATCATTTTGCCAACCGTTAACACTGCCGGCTTCTGAGGATCGATTGTACGAGAGACGACTGATTGCACGTTCATGACAAATGATGAAGCGATAACGGCTGCATCGATGCAATCTTGAGGCATCGCCCCATGTCCTCCCTGTCCTTTAAAATGCACTTTAAAAATATCTGCCGAAGCAAACGATGGCCCTGGATTGCAGGCAACGGTATGTGAAGAACTTTGAGACCAGATGTGAATGCCAAACACATCATCTACACCCTCTACTGCACCTTGTTCGACCATCACTTTAGCACCTGTCGCCACTTCTTCAGCAGGCTGAAAAATAAATCGAACATTTCCTGGAATGTCTTTCTTGACGCCGACCAACGCTTTGGCGGCTGCCAAAAGCATCGACGTATGCGCATCATGTCCACATGCATGCATTTTGCCAAGTTCTTTTGATTTGTATGGCAGATCGACATTCAGTTCTTCCACAGACAAAGCGTCCATATCGGCACGCAGTGCTACGGTCCTGCCTTCTTTGCCACCTTTGAGTTCCCCGATCACACCAGTTGGTTCTGTTTTACGCGCTTCGATCCCAAGCTCTGTTAAGTAATCATAAACAAATTGGGATGTTTGAAACTCTTCCCACGACAGCTCTGGTTCACTGTGAAGCTTACGGCGGATTTTGACCATTTCTTCATTATTTTCTTTGATAGCATCTTTTATGGTTTGGTTAATCATGTGTAATCTCCTCCAGTTTTATAGGAAGCCGACGAATATACCTGCCAATATAACCGAAACAATGGTGACTGTGATAAAACCTGCAACGAGCATCGGCGGCAGCATGTGACTCGTTAGTACTTCCCGTTCTTCTTCATCTTTCGTCAGTGAGTTGATCACTTCCACCGTAATAATATAATCTGCCGGGAATCCATAAAGTGCCGTTAACGAAACTGCAAAAGCCATCTCTTTGCTGACTTTAAGAAGTTTACCGATTACGAATGAAAAAATGTACATGCCGACCACACCAATAACGATACAACCAATTAACGGATAAAGAATTTCCAGCATCATACTTGGGGTTGCATTTTTTAAGCCGTCGAATATATAAAGCAACAAGCCCATAATTGCAAACCCGAAACCATTCGCTTTTTGCAGCGGGTGGCGTTCCAAGAAACCGATGCTGCGGGCGATAACACCGAACAGTAAACACAAGACGAACGGGCTGATCTCAAAAATCGGCGCAACAAGCGTTGACGTTAAATAAGCCAAGTAGCCGACCAATGCCAAACGGAAAAATTTAAAGAAATCGGTATTGTATTTTTCCGGCATGTTCGCGAACATGCGCGGTTCTTTGACTGTCTTGCCCGTCGACCCTTTTTTCTCACCAGGCAATTGTTTTGCCGTTAGTTCATTGTTTCTGTATTTATTTAATAGATTTTGCCCTTCTCTTTTCAGCATGATTGACGTCAACGGGTATCCAGCAAACCCTTGTACCACATAAATAACAATGGCGAAGACAGCTAAAGTTGGCAAACCAGCTGCGGCTGCTCCTTCTGACATAATCAATGCCGATACCAATCCGCCGACCAATGGCGGAATTGCAACTACGACGGTTTCAAAATCAAACAATAAGATGCCGATACTGAATAATGCCGCAATAATTCCGAGTATGCCTGATATAGCAATTAAAATTGTTTTCCACTGATTTTTCAGTTCTTCCAAAGACAATAATGTTCCCATATTCGTGATCAGTAAATAAATGAGCATGACTGCTACTGCAGGTGGAATTCCCGCAATGGCAACGATTTCTGGAGGAAAGAACGTCCAATATCCCAGAAGGAACAAAACCCCACTGACAAATATAGAAGGAATCCAAGCTTTGGTGCGGGTAGAAATTGCCTCGCCGATAAAGAGTACAAGTATTAAAATTGTTAATGCGAGCATCTGAGCCATCTTTTGTTTCCTCCTTTTCTCTCTTCAATAGCAAATAAGCTATTCGTTTCAAAGCATTGCCATGAAAATTTTAATAATGTTGCAATAGTAGCACAATATCGCAGCATAATAAATAGAATAAAACGACTATTATGAAATAACATTAAACTGAATTTCTATTCATTTTTCTGTTTATATACTCATTCTTTTCGTTTGGATCTCAAATTTCTATCTGAATAAAAGGTTTCGTCCAACCATTACCGAAGACCGAGCAGACGTTTATTTGTTAATCATTAGAGGTATTTATTAGGATAAGCGAAAATTTAAAGGAGGAGTTAAACACATGAATGGCAAACACTATATCAATGGTGAATGGACAGAAACTGGCGATGGAAAAATTGAAATAATGAATCCCGCAACAGGTGAAGTTGTAGGTTCCGTGCCTAATGGAGGCGAAGAAGAAGCCACAGCGGCGATCGAAGCTGCTGCCGAAGCTTTTCCGGAATGGTCGAAGACAACGGCCTATCACCGTGCTGAACTTTTAATGAAGTGGCATGATCTGTTGCTTGAGCATAAAGAAGAAATTGGAGAAATCTTAACTAAAGAAATGGGCAAGCCTTTAGCTGAAGCGATCGGTGAAATCGAGTATTCAGCTTCATTTGTCTCCTGGTTTGCGGAAGAAGGCAAACGCATGTATGGCCGAACGATTCCCGCAAGCAAAGAAGGCAAACGCATTCAGATTAATAAACAACCGGTTGGTGTTGTCGTATCCATTACCCCATGGAATTTTCCGGCCGCAATGATGGCCAGAAAAATGGCTCCTGCTCTGGCTGCTGGCTGCACGTTTGTTGCCAAACCGGCAAAAATGACTCCGTTGACTGCGGTAAAGATGTATGAATTAGCGATCGAAGCCGGATTCCCTAAAGGCGTCATCAATCTGGTGACAGGCAGCGCCAGCAAAATCGGCAAAGTTTTCACGAGCCACCCCGATGTTCGCAAACTGACGTTTACCGGATCAACCGAAATTGGCAAAGAACTGATGAAGCAAGCTTCAGAAACCATGTTGAACTTGTCTCTTGAATTAGGTGGACATGCTCCCATCATCGTTTTGGAAGATGCGGATATGGACTTGGCCGTTGAAGGCGTTATGGCATCCAAATTTCGAAACGCCGGACAAACATGCGTCTGCGGAAACCGGATTTATGTGCAGCAAAGCATTGTTGAAGAATTTTCGCAAAAGCTTCAGCAGGCTGCTGGCAACTTAAAAGTCGGCAATGGACTTGACGAAGGTGTCCAAATCGGACCGCTGGTGGACAAAGACGGCTACGAAAAAGTGGAGAAACATGTTCAGGATGCTGTTGAAAAAGGAGCCAAAGTGCTGGTCGGCGGTGATGGCCGTTCTGAAAACAATGCTTATTTCTATAACCCAACAGTTTTGGTTGATGCCACTTCGGACATGCTGGTCATGAACGAGGAAACCTTTGGCCCTGTTGCTCCAATCATGTCTTTTGAGACTGATGAAGAAGCGGTCCAATTGGCAAATAATACGCGTTTCGGATTAGCTGCTTACTTTTTCACTGAAAGCATGTCCCGCGGCACCTACTTATCCGAAAATCTGGATTATGGAATTGTTGGCTGGAACGATGGGGCCCCATCGACAGCACAAGCTCCATTCGGCGGAATGAAAGAAAGCGGCGTTGGACGTGAAGGCGGACAAGAAGGTTTGGATGCTTTCCTGGAAACGAAGTACATCTCGATAAAAGTATGAAGTGTTAAATAACACGTAAAAAAAGCGTTCCGGAAAAATTCCGGAACGCTTTTTTGGGTTTTATAAAACCGTTTCACCTATTTTAATTCCTGTTGCAGAAGGCTTGGTAGCCAGGCATTCGTAATGCGGGAATTTCTCTGCCAAGTCAGCAGCTATTCTAGTTTCTTGTCCTTTTTTTACAGCGATGAACAGGGATGGACCCGCTCCGCTGATAGCCGATCCATAAACACCTAACTCACGGCAGCTCGTTTGGATTGCATCAAAATCAGGAAATCTGTCTTTGCGGTAAGGTTCATGGAAAACATCTTTCTGCATCATACGCCCGGCTGTTTCCCAGTCCCCTCTTGCTAATGCCGCCGCCATAGCATTGCCAGCTGCACTGCCGCGTATGGCGGTTTTGAACAGCAAATTTTCCGGCAGCAAATTTCGGGATTCCGTTGTTAAAAACTCGGTTGGCGGAACAAGAATAACCACCCCGATCTCTACTTCTGGTACATGAACAATTTCCAAATCCTCTTCATCAAAATAGGAAATCGTCAAACCGCCAAGCAAAGAAGCTGAAATGTTATCTGGGTGCCCTTCCATTTCCGTGCCGATTCTCAATTTTTCTTTCATCGACAGTTTTAAGTCTATCAATCGGTCTGCAATTTCAATTCCTGCAGCAATTGCAGAGGCACTGCTTCCAAGGCCACGGCCTAAGGGAATTTCCGTCTCCACCATCAATTTTGCGCTTGGCAAAGGACGCCTGTATTTGTCTGCAACGGCCTGTGCCGTTGAGACAATCAAGTTGTCTTTGCCACTCGCAATTTGTTGGTAGCCGGGATCTTCGTATTCGACCAACCATTCGGCCGCAGGCGATACATGAACAAACATGCGGAGATCCAATGCCAGACCAATTGAATCAAATCCAGGGCCCAAATTAGCCGTTGAAGCAGGAACAGTCACTGAAAATTCTTTCCAGCTCATATCTTCACTCCTTTTTTTAAATCCTCCCAGAAACGTTCCATGTCTTCCGGAACAAGAAGTGCTTTGTGCTGATTCACTGAAATTGCTGTTTCAGGATCTTTTAACCCATTCCCAGTTAATACAGCAACTACTTTTGCTCCTTGTTCGAGCATACCGCTTTCTACCTGCTTTTTGATGCCCGCAATAGAAGCACATGAAGCTGGTTCAGCGAATATGCCTTCAGTCGAAGCCAGCAGCTGATAAGCTTCCAAAATTTCTTCGTCTGTCGCTGCTAAAATGGTGCCGTTTGATTCATCGAGTGCGTTAAGCGCCAGTTGCCAGCTTGCCGGGTTGCCAATGCGGATGGCCGTAGCCACTGTTTCTGGATGTTCTACGACTTTATTATTCACGATTGGGGCTGCACCTGCTGCTTGGACACCCAACAGTTTTGGACGTTTTTCACCAGAGCGTTCTGCGTACTCCGTAAATCCTTTCCACGATGCAGAGATGTTGCCAGCGTTGCCAACTGGCAATGCAAAAATATCCGGCACTTGGCCCAATTGGTCAATTACTTCAAAAGCGATGGTTTTTTGTCCCTCGAGACGATACGGATTAACCGAGTTGACTAATGCAATTCCGGCTTCTTGCCCTACCTCACGCACCATTTGCAGCGCTTCATCAAAGTTCCCTTTGATTTCAAGAATTTCCGCTCCATACATTTTTGCCTGCGCCAGTTTCCCAAGTGCAATACGCCCTTCCGGAATGACGACGATGGTCCGCATGCCCGCTCTTGCACCGTAGGCAGCTGCGGAAGCCGATGTATTGCCGGTTGAGGCGCAAATCAATACTGTTTTTCCTTCTTCTTTCGCTTTTGCAACGGCCATCACCATGCCACGATCTTTAAATGAACCGGTGGGGTTGGCTCCTTCCAGTTTTACGTAGAGGTCAATTCCCCATTTTTCCGACAAACTCTCCAGACGCACCAGCGGCGTATTGCCTTCTTGCAACGTTAACGAAGGTGTATTCTCTGTAACCGGAAGCCATTCTTTATGCTCTTCAATCAGTCCTTGCCATTTCATGCTGTTTCCTCTCCTTCTATGCGGTAATGGCTAATGACACTCGCCGTAGCTTTGATCTCATCTAATACATCCAAATGCTGCTGCTGTGAAACTTGGTGAGTGAGCAATACCAATTCGGCTTTGCCGGCATCTGCTGCAGGCGACTGCATTACCGATTGGATGCTTGCCCCGTGTTTGCTGTAAATGGAAGTCATTTTTGATAAGACACCGACTTCGTCATTTACCAGCAGGCGGTGGCAATATTTCGCAAACCGTTTTGACACAGGTTTGATCAGGCGCTCATGCTGTGCTGCATGCGCTCGTTTTCCATTTACGCCAAGCTGCAGGTTGCGGCAAGCCGCAATGATATCGGATACTACGGATGTCGCAGTCGGCAATGATCCTGCTCCCGGGCCATACAGCATGGTCTCACCTACTGCATCTCCGTATATGTAGACTGCATTGAATTCATTGTTAACAGATGCTAACGGATGCGAGTTTGCCAGGAAAATTGGTTCTACGGAGACTTCGATTCCATCTTCATCTTTCGTTGAAGAACCGACCATTTTCATGGTATAACCAAATTTCTTTGCCAGCTCCAGGTCGCCGTCACGGATTTCTTTCATGCCTCTTACCAGCACATCATCGAGATGAACTTCCGTTGAGAATGCCAGAGAAGACAGAATAACCATTTTCCGAGCTGCATCGATGCCATCCACATCCGCTGAAGGATCAGCCTCAGCATAGCCCAGTTCCGTAGCTTCCGCTAATGCATCTTCATAAGTCATATTTTCTTTTTTCATTTTCGTCAAAATAAAATTGGTCGTGCCATTGACAATGCCCATCAAACTGGAGATTCGATCAGAAGCCAGGCCATCTTCAAGCGTCCGAATAATTGGCACGCCGCCAGCTACACTTGCTTCATAAAATAGGTCGCATTTTTCAGCGTCCGCGAGTTTTAACAGTTCGTGGCCATATTCCGCCATGACGTCCTTATTGGCTGTCACAACTTGCTTGCCTGCCCTTAATGCTTTTTCAATGGCGGATTTAGCACCGTCCATGCCGCCCATCACTTCAACAATGATATCGAGAGAAGAATCGTTCAATATTTCTTCTATATCCGTCGTGAATACACTCGGATCTAAACTGGAAAGCCGGTCTTTTTTTGCATCTCTTACCAGTACTTTCCGGATTGAAACTTGGGCACCTAATTTATGATGCAAATCCTGCTGATGCTGCTGGATGATTTTAGCAACTCCGCTGCCCACCGTTCCAAGGCCTAATAATCCGATTGAAATTTCATTTTTCATTGACGATTCCTCCCATGGTGTGTACACTGTGAAAAAACAGCTGTTTTTGTCATAGGGACATTATAGTATTATATCTTAGTTAAAACAACCCTTTTACAGACTATTAAAAAAGATGGGACTTGATTGGATGAAAGTGAGCAAATTTGGCGGGACGTCAGTAGCTAGTGCACAACAGATAAAAAAAGTGGCCGCAATCATTGAAGCGGAGCCTTCCCGTAAGATTGTTGTCGTCTCTGCTCCAGGCAAACGATTTGATGGAGATGTAAAAGTAACAGACCTGCTGATCAACCTGTCAGCAGCAGCGCTCCGGGAAGAATCAACTGAAGAGCCATTGGCCAAAGTTGTCAGACGCTATTCGGAAATCGCTCAAGACTTAGGAATGGGCAGGGAGATTACGCGAGTCATCGAAACAGACCTGATGAATCGTCTCAAATCAGATAAAAGCTCCCCACCTCTTTTTGCAGATCTGATTAAAGCGAGTGGCGAAGACAACTCAGCCAAATTGATTGCTGCGTATCTAACATCGATTGGACTATCTGCCGAATACGTCAATCCGTTTGACGCTGGATTGTTTGTTAATGGCTTGCCTGAGCGGGCACAAGCGCTTCCTGAAGCTTATGATCTTCTGGCAGATCTTCGCAAGAAAGAAACCATCACCGTCTTCCCCGGTTTTTTTGGTTATACAAAAGAAGGAATACTTCGGACATTTGAACGCGGTGGATCAGACATTACCGGTTCGATTCTGGCGGCCGCAGTAAAAGCCGAGTTGTATGAAAACTTTACAGACGTGGACTGTGTGTTTGCCGCAAACCCGCGTGTTGTTGAAAATCCAGTTGAAATCGAACAAATGACTTACCGAGAAATGCGGGAGCTTTCCTATGCTGGATTTGCCGTGCTACACGATGAGGCGCTAATGCCCGTATTTAAAGCAGCGGTTCCTTTATGCATCCGCAATACGAATAACCCTGCTGCTCCCGGCACAATGATTGTTGCCGAGCGCGACCACTCGCTACGTCCGGTAACAGGCATCTCTGCCGACAGCGGCTTCTCGACACTCTATGTCAGTAAATACTTAATGAACCGTGAAATCGGCTTTGGCCGAAAACTGCTTCAAATACTGGAAGACGAAGAAATTTCCTATGAACATATCCCGTCCGGCATCGATAACCTGTCTGTTATTCTGCGCAGCCACCAATTGACGGCTGACAAAGAGCTGCGCATTATTGAACGTGTAAAATCAGAACTGCAAGCAGATGATGTCCACATTCGCAGTGATTTTTCCATGATTGTTCTGGTTGGGGAAGGGATGAACAACTCTAAAGGCCTCACAGCACGGGCAGCAAATGCCTTCGCCCGAACTGGCGTCAATATTGAAATGATTAATCAGGGTTCTTCTGAAGTGAGTTTGGTGTTTGGCATACTGAAAGAAGACGAGCAAAAAATCTTGAATGAATTGTATAAAGAATTTTTTGAACCCGCCATGGTTCGTTAAACCGCATTCCTATCTTCAACTCCTGGGTACCTTAGCCCGGGAGTTTTTTATTTCACTCTGTACAGTTATCAGAAAATTGTGATATTATGGAATTATTCTGAGAGGGGGAAAATTAATGACAGGTATAATCAAGCCAAATCCAAAACTTTACGTAATGGATAATGGTACATTAAGCATGGATAAAAATTATATGATTTCAATGCACAACCCGGCAAGTGTACAGAACCCAAATCCACCTGGCGAGATGGTAACATTCCCGGTCTATACGGTATTAATCGACCATCCAGAAGGCAAAATCTTGTTCGACACAGCCTGCAACCCCAATTCAATGGGTGCAGAAGGCCGCTGGGGGCAGGTGACGCAATCCCTTTTTCCAATTGATATGCCCGAGGAATGCTATTTGCATCACCGGCTAGAGGAACTGAATGTCCGTCCGGAAGACATCAAATATGTGGTCGCTTCCCATTTGCATCTGGATCATGCCGGCTGTCTTGAGTTGTTCACCAATGCGACCATCATCGTCCATGAAGATGAATTGAACGGTGCCTTGCAAACCTATGCCCGCAATATGAAAGAAGGGGCTTATATTTGGGGAGACATTGATGCGTGGATCAAAAACAATCTGCAATGGCAAACCGTCAAACGGACCGAAGATGGGCTGCAGCTTGCTGAAGGCATCAAAATTCTGAACTTCGGCAGCGGCCATGCATGGGGAATGCTCGGCCTCCAAATTCAGCTTCCCGAAACCGGTGGAATCATTTTGGCTTCTGATGCTATATACACAGCGGAAAGTTTTGGCCCACCGATCAAACCGCCTGGTATTTTATACGATTCCGTTGGCTATACTTCAGCCGTTGAAAAAATTCGCAGAATCTCTAAAGAAACCAATTCTGATGTCTGGTTTGGCCATGACGCCAATCAGTTTAAGACCTTCCGCAAATCAACCGAAGGCTATTACGAATAACTGGTTACAGGTCGATCAGTCTTCATTTTTCTAGAGACGCCAAAGCACTCAAAGCCCTTCGCCAGGGACTGGCAAAGGGCTTTTATCTGTTCTAGATTTATATCCATTTTTCGATGACTGGACCTTTATTGCCGTATACAGGATCGGTTTTTGGCAAGGGCGTGTTTTGTATATCTTCCAACACATAGGGGCGTTCTCCTGGCTCACCCGTTTTCAGGTTATACGAGACACCCCCAGGATATGCACCAACAATTGCAAAATCGCTGCTGGCTTCCAGCTTTTTGTGGCCTGTTCCTGCTGGCAGCAACACGACATCACCCGTTGCAACGGCTAATGCTGTTCCCTGTTCCCCACCAATCTGTAAAGTTGCAGAGCCACGGCAAACGCCCAACACTTCATGCGTATTGCTATGGTAATGATGGTAACTGAAGACACCTCCAGTCCAGCTGTTTGTCCAGTCGTGGCTGTTAAAGACCCTTTCAATTTCGTGCGGATTTTCTTTAAAAACAGCCGGATAAACAATCACTTCCAACGAGGGATGATTAGGGATTGATCCATCATCCTGAAATCGATAAAACTGTGACTTTTCCATTTTCTCAGCTCCTTTTCGTTTAAGGAACTTTACCCGTGAGGCGATAGATTAATCACAAATTGAAAATTGAACTAATAGAGAGCAAATCACTAGATGCTCTAAAAGCCTATTGCTCAGTTAAGCCATGGATAAATTTCTCCAATCGATCCATACCTTCTTCGAGTACAGGCATGCTATAGGCATAGGAAATTCGCACAAATCCTTCTCCGTATTTAGTGAAAGCTGAGCCAGGCACTGCAGCTACGCCCCCTTCTTTCAATAAGCGCATAGCGAATTCATAGGAAGTCATGCCAAATTTTTCAATTGAAGGAAAGATGTAAAACGCACCTTTTGGCAGTACCACATCAATCCCCATGCCAGTTAAACGGCTATAAACAAAATCTCTGCGCAGAATATACTCTTTATTCATTTCAGCGGGAATGTGGCGCTGATTTTTCAATGCTTCGAGTGCTGCAAATTGGCCTGGCACAGAAGCACAAATGGCATTGTACTGGTGGACTTTCAACACATGTTTCATATACAGTTCCGGTCCCAGCACAAACCCAATTCTCCAGCCGGTCATCGAATGGGATTTGGACAAGCCATGGACTAAAAATGTACGTTCACGCAATTTTTCAAAACGTGCAAAAGTTGAATGTTTTTCACCGTACGAGTTTTCACTGTAAATTTCGTCAGTGATCACAAAAACCTCATGTTGTTCCAATACTTCTGCAACCTTTTGAAGCTGGTCGGATTCCATTGTGACACCGGTTGGATTGGAGGGAAAGTTCATCAATACTGCTTTCGTGCGCTCAGTCATCAAACTTTCAAGGCGCTTCGGATCTGGCTGGAAGCCAGTATCCGATGTGTCCAAGTACACCACTTTCCCTCCGCACAAGTTAATAATTGGTTCGTATCCTGGATAAGCAGGCGCTGGCAAGATCACTTCATCGCCTTCTTGCAAAATGGCCCGAAAAAGAGAATCCAGCCCTTCGCTTGCACCGTTGGTAACAATGATTTCCGTTTTTGAATCATAGTGCAAATTGTAAGAATCGCGAAAAAAAGATGCGATTTCCTCACGCAGCTCCAACAATCCTGCATTGTGCGTATAGCTCGTCTGATCGTTTTGGATGGCCTCGATTGCCGCCAATTTGACTGCCTCGGGTGTTGGGAAATCCGGCTGGCCGATTGTTAGATTAATGGCGTTTGGAAAGTTGATCATTTGGTTGGAAAACTGGCGAATGCCGGAAATTTCAATAGCCTCGATCCGGCTGTTGATTGAGATGCTCATGAGTGACAACCTTTCTTTTACATAAGTTAATTCAAATGAACTACCATTTAAAATATACATCGGATTAATCCTATGAACCAAATAAATGAAGAGGATTTTGCCTGGTAACAGTAATGCAAAAGTATTTGTATAATTAGCTACTCTTAGTAGCAGCCAACTTCTTTACCTAAATACTAAGCAAATTCACTGATAAATATAAGCATACACTAGTGTTTTAACAGCTGCCATCTATGACTTATCAAAACCCGAGCCTCTCCCGGACACTCGCGGCATAATTCTGGCTGACTGGCAAAATCGAACCGTCCCTTAACGTCAATTGATAATTCGAAGCAATATCACGGGATATTTCTTCTATATAATTAATATTGACAATATAGGAACGATGGATTGGCAGAAAACTGTCCGGCAATTGATGCTTCAAGTTTTTCAAGGTATGGATGGAACAATAGGTTTCATTGTCCGTAAAGAACCAGGTTTTCTTCTGGCTGCTTTCGATATGGGATACGAGGTCAACTGGAACCGGACGCCACGTTTCATCAAGCTTGCCCGTCAGAAATCGAATCGGCTGTTTTTGGCGGACGAGGTAATCAGGCGGCAGGATGATCACCAATACCCCACTTTTTTCGCCAAACTTCATTGGATAGCCGATACCGTAGTAAGCTGTTCCCAGAATCGACTCTTCGACAAACATCTCAATCCGCTGCCCTTCCTTTTTGGCACGTGCAGCAATACTGCCAGGAAGCACGGGTTGCCCTTCCCGAATCTGGAGGTCATGAACACCCGCTTTATAGTAGATATACTTCTCCTCCACAGAAATGGCGATCGATGCTTCTTTTGGTATCCAGTCCCCAATGATAAAACCCATTTGCTCCAGCACATTGTTTTCCATTCCCTGATTCTCCTTCCAGATGTGTTTATCCCCAAATAACCGCTTTTATCGTTGCCTATTCCTTTTCATCGCATTTGCCTGACAGTTGATTCTCTCTGTTATATATTAATATACAATAAAACAAACTGTATTAATACAGTTTATAAAACTTTTTTTAGAAAGGGATGATTTGTTTGTTAACGAAATCGACTGTGACCATAAAAGGTGAAGAAATACCGGGAATGGAATCCATTCTTACGCCAGAAGCGCTGGAGTTTATTGAAAAACTGCATACAACTTTCGATAAGCGCCGCGTCAAGCTTCTTGAAAAACGCCAAGTACGGCAGAAAGAAATCGATGCTGGCAAAAAACTCGACTTTCTCCCTGAAACCAAACATATTCGAAACAACGAATGGACGATTGCGGCTCTTCCGGAAGACATGAAAGACCGGCGCGTGGAAATTACCGGACCTACCAATCGAAAAATGTTGATTAACGCATTAAATTCCGGCGCCAAAATGTTCATGGCGGACCTGGAAGACGCGACTGCCCCCAATTGGTTTAACGTTATTGACGGACAAATCAATTTGCGCGATGCAGTTCGGCGCCAGATTGATTTTGAAGCACCTGAAACCGGAAAGAAATATGCGTTAAATGAAAAAACGGCCGTATTGATGGTACGTCCTCGTGGATGGCACTTGATGGAGAAGAATCTCCATATTAACGGCCAACCAATTTCCGGAAGCCTTGTTGATTTCGGTCTTTACTTTTTTCACAACGCACAAGAATTGATTGACCGCGGCACCGGTCCTTATTTTTACCTCCCGAAAATGGAAAGCCATTTAGAAGCTCGCCTATGGAACGATGTTTTCGTCTTTGCGCAAGATGAACTGGAAATTCCACAAGGCACCATCCGAGCAACTGTTTTGATTGAAACCATTTTGGCCGCATTTGAAATGGACGAAATTCTGTACGAGCTGCGCGACCATTCTGCTGGATTAAACTGTGGGCGATGGGATTACATCTTTAGTGTCATCAAGCGGATGCGCAACCTGCCGGAGTATATTTTCCCTGATCGCTCACAAGTAACCATGACCGTACCGTTCATGCGAGCTTATACACAGTTATGCATTAAGACTTGTCATCGTCGCAACGCACCTGCTCTTGGCGGCATGGCAGCCCAGATTCCGGTCAAAGGAAATGACGAGGCCAACGCTGCCGCTTTTCAAAAAGTGGCAGAAGATAAGCGACGGGAAGCAATAGACGGCCACGACGGAACATGGGTGGCCCACCCTGGCATGGTGGCAATCGCGATGGAACAATTTGATGAATATATGCCTGCACCAAATCAAATTGATAAAAAGCGTGAGGATGTCCAGGTGACCGCTGAACAATTGGTGGCCGTGCCAACGGGTACCATTACTGAAGAAGGTCTCCGCTCCAATATTTCAGTTGGCATCCAGTACATCGCATCCTGGCTAGCCGGAAACGGTGCAGCCCCTATCAATAACTTAATGGAGGATGCTGCTACTGCTGAAATTTCCCGCTCACAAGTATGGCAATGGATTCGCCATCCGAAAGGCATTTTGGAAGATGGCCGGAAGATTGATGTTTCTTTATTCCATGAAGTCGTCGAAGAGGAAGCATCTAAGATTAAGCAAGCGATTGGCGAGGAACGATATGCGTCTGGAAATTATACGGAAGCCCGAGAGTTATTCACAACCCTCACTTTGCAAAGTGATTTTGCTGAATTCCTGACACTGCCTGGTTATCAACTACTAAATTAAACGATTGGAGAGGATCATGATGAACAATACGCACACTTATGAAACTCGCTCAAAAAAAGAATGCCGGGAATGTGGATGTGAAATCAAAGAACAGCGCGAATCGATTGTCTATGAATGTGAGCGCTGCATGGGGAATAAAGAAGAGTGAATCGAAAGATAGGATAACCCAACAACGGGTTGTCCTTTTTTGATGTTCGAGGAAGAGTTGCAAAAAACCAAAACTAAACCGCCCAAATTCAATTTGGGCGGTTGGCTTTATTGTTGATCAGATGATTTAAAACGATAGCGGGTGTCTTCTTCGAGTTTATTGAAGACTTCTATATAGCGTGTACCGCCTTGTGTTTCGGTTGGTGCTTCTTCTCCATCGAGGATATCGGCAAGCGGACGGGCTTCGGGTTCGATAATCACCGAATCAAAATCGTCCATCAATCCTTGAAGTTCGCCATAGCTCTCAACTTCCTTATCTTTTTGGACTTGCTCGAATAGCCGGTCCGATTCTTCTTGTGTCAATTCAACGTAGCCTACTGTAATGCGCTGCTTTTCCATAGTAAAACCTCCTGTAGCGTAATGATTCATTTCTGTCTCTATACCCTTCGGTAGAAATTCCGTAAACCTGCAGCTGCCAGTCACTGGAAGAGAACTTGAATTTCCGTTATGATGAGTGCAACAAAAAAAGACAGACCGGAGTTGATCGTCTTGCGCGTCGCCATATTTGATTTTGATGGGACCTTGTATTCGAAAGAAACGTTCCAACTGATGATGGACCACTTGAAAAACCATCCTGAGCACAGCAAACGGTACCGCCAATTTTACCGTGCCATCATGCCGCCGTATATTGGCCACAAGCTAAAAATTTACCCGGAACGAAAAATGCGCGAACGCTCTGTCCAAGCCTACTTATCTGCTTTGGAAACCTTCACACAAACTGAACTCGAGCGATATTTCGGTGAAATTGCCGACCGGATGCACGGTGATATGAATCCTACGGTTATCGAGCGGTTGAAAAACCACGTTGCCAATAATGATTACGTCATGCTTGTATCTGGAGCTTTCACGCCCCTTCTTCACGCAGTCACCAAGCAATTGCCAATCAAGACCATTATTGGAACTGACATTCTTTACAAAAACAATATTTTGGACTACCGGACACGCATTACACATATTCAAGGACCATTGAAAACACTAAAGATCAAAGAAGCACTTAATGGACAGGACATCGACTGGGCGAACAGTTACGCATATGGCGACAGCCACTCGGACCTTCCTGTACTTGAACTCGTCGGCAACCCGGTAGCGGTTCAGCCAGAACCCCGGCTGCGGACCGTTGCCACAAAGCGCAACTGGGAAATTATTTAATCGGTCAGTGAACGGTTTAGATTAAAGTGGATATAAACAGAAAAGCGAATCGCAGGTGCGATTCGCTTTTTCAGACTGTCGAGAAACTGATAACAAGCCGTGGGTTTCCGAAGCTTACCGTTCGCTTTCCGCGGGCTCGCGTCCAAGCCTCCTCAGTCACGCTGTTCCCTGCGGGGTCTCGGCCGTCTCGCTTTCCCGCTGGAGTCGAACGGACGCTTCTCCAACCCACTTAGTAAAGACTCACTTTTTGAATGCAGCGGAAGGCAGCGACTCCTACTGGAACAGCGGCGGAGCAAAGCGACAGAGCGACACGAGCTAGAGCCACTAGACTGAGCAGAGCGAGGGAAGCGGCAGAAACCGTGCCCGTGGAATGCATCCGGCTGAAGCGAAATGGATGTGTGATGCCCTTTTTCAACAAGCTGGAAAAGCGAATCGCATTTTTTCACATCTACTCGAGTGTCTCAATACAGATCTTGATACCCTTCAGCAAATCTTCATGAGACCAGCTCGGAATGCGGCCATGCTGGATCGCCAGTTCGTGCGATGCTGGAATGTGGATAAATCCTGATGGCATATTTGGCTTGTGTGTTTTGGCGTAATGCAATCCCTCGTACATCACGTTATTGCATAGATATGCACCTGCTGTATTTGAAATGGTGGCAGGCAGTCCATTGGCAAGCAAATTCTCCACCATTTTTCGGATAGGAAGTGTTGATAAGTATGCCGGTTCTCCCTCTTCTCGAATGGGTTCATCCACGGGTTTATGCCCCTCACTATCCACAGCACCGTCTTTGAAGTTGATGGCGATGCGTTCTGGCGTTATCTTGTACCTCCCTGCTGCAAGGCCAAGCGAAATCACAGCATCCGGATTTTCCTCTTCAATAAACTTGAGCAATGCGGATCCTGATGAATTAAAATCCACTTGCATAATTTTTCCGACTATGTGATAACTTCCAATCGTCGTTTCGTCTAACGCTCCCACAATTTTCAACGTAGGATTGACCGTAAAATCTAAAAATGGTTCAAATCCTGTCACTAATAGTTTTTTCAACTTTATCACCCCCTATCCGCTATTATACGCATTTCCAAATACTTTCATACAAGATAAAATTCTGAAAACATAAACTTTTTATTTGTACAGAAAAAAACTTCCCAAAAATTTTTACCTGTGTTAAAATTCATTTTTATGAATAAACATACACATAACAGGGGGAACTAATTATGATTAAGAAAAAACCATTTATCGCTTTATTTGCATCATCTGCTTTATTGCTTGGCGCTTGTGGAAGCGATACTTCGAGTGAAGCAGGATCTTCAGAGGAAAAAGAAGTATTGGAAATGGGCACATCGGCAGAATTTGCGCCTTTTGAATCGCGCAATCCAGAAGGTGAAATTGTCGGTTTTGACATTGACCTTGCCAATCATATTGCAGACGAGCTTGGCTATGAACTTGAAATCACAGATATGAAATTTGATGGGTTGATCGGCGCTTTGCAAAATGATCGCGTTGATATGGTCATTGCTGGCATGTCTGCAACTGATTCCCGCAAAGAAAATGTTGATTTCTCTACAGAGTACAACCATTCGGGCGAAATGTTCGTTACCCCTAAAGATTCAGAGCTTACTAGTCTCGAATCATTGGAAGGCAAAACGGTAGGTGTTCAGCTTGGTACGATCCAAGAAGAAGGTGCGAAAAGCATTATTGCTGACGAAGGCATTAATTTTGAATTAAAAGCTTTGGACGATTCTGGCGCATTGATTCAGGAAATCCTATCCGGCCGCATCGATGCTGCATATATGGATAAACAAGTTGCACTTGGCTATATCGAAGCGCAGGACCTTGGCGCATTCGATGATCCGACCACAGCTTCACCTGGTATGGCTGTCGCTTTTCCTAAAGGCAGTGAACTTGTAGAAGATGTTAACGGTGTACTAGCTGCTATGGAAGAAAGCGGCGAGTTGGACGAACTGAAAGAAAAATGGCTGACTGACGAAGAGTAAACTTTCCTTTAGAAAAGAGTTGTAGTAGATGAACCTGGATTTCTCACAAATAGTTCCCTATATCCCTTTCATGCTGGAAGGGATATGGGTCACCTTAAAATTTGTATTCTTCGCCATTATTCTTGGTTCCATTCTTGGAACAGTGCTTGCTTTGTTCAAGATTGGCAGCATAAAGCCGTTGCGATGGTTCGCCGATGCTTATACGTCGGTTTTCCGCGGAACACCATTGATTTTGCAATTGATGATTATTTATTACTCCATTCCCCAGCTGAGCGGCTATGACATTTCACCATTTCTGTCAGCTATCTTGGCTTTCGGACTAAATTCATCCGCTTACATTTCGGAGATTATTCGTGCCGGCATTCAAGCTGTCGACAAAGGACAAATGGAAGCAGCACAAGCTCTTGGCGTCCCTTACCGCGCCATGATGAAAGACATCATTTTGCCCCAGGCCTTGAAAAACATTCTGCCAGCTTTGATGAATGAGTTTATTACGTTAACAAAAGAATCCGCCATCGTTTCGACCATTGGCTATCTCGATCTGATGAGACGGGCGCAAGTAGTGGGCGCCGACCTGTTCCGCAACTTCGAACCCCTATTATTTGTTGGCCTCATCTACTGGTGCCTTGTAATGGGCTTAACGATGATTGGCAGAGTTTTCGAACGGAGGCTGAAACAAAGTGATTAATGTCCAAAACCTGTATAAAAAGTTCGGCACCAATGAAGTGTTGAGCGATATTTCCACGACAGTAAAAAAAGGTGAGGTGGTGTCGATTATCGGTCCTTCTGGTTCCGGCAAGTCGACGTTCCTTCGCTGTCTGAACTTGTTGGAAGTTCCAACTTCCGGCACGATTGAAATCAACGGCAAGAACTTGACGGCATCTAAAAAAAATATCCATAAGATTCGCCAGCAAATCGGCATGGTGTTTCAGCATTTTCATTTGTTTCCGCATTTGACAGTACTTGAAAATTTGACCTATGCACCAATGAAAGCTAAAGGCGTCAAAAAAGCAGAAGCAGAAATGAAGGCTCGCCTCCTGCTTGAACGAGTTGGTTTGTCCGAAAAAGAAAAAGCCTATCCAAACAGCTTGTCAGGCGGCCAAAAGCAGCGTGTTGCCATTGCGCGTGCGTTGGCAATGGAACCTGAACTGATGCTGTTTGATGAACCTACTTCAGCACTCGATCCAGAGATGGTCAAAGAAGTGCTGGACGTCATGAAAGATTTGGCGAAATCCGGTATGACCATGGTCGTTGTTACGCATGAAATGGGCTTTGCTCGGGAAGTTGCAGACCGTGTTTTGTTCCTTGACCACGGCGTCCTTGTTGAAGAAGGCCAGCCGGTCGAGTTTTTCAGCAACCCTACAACTGAACGTGCCAAAGATTTTTTGGCTAAAGTATTGTAACAGGCATCCCTTGGATGCCTGTTTTTTGTCGCTGTTGATTCTGTTTGTTCATTTGATGCTCAAATATGTACAGGCTGCTTAACACCTCGACATGTTATAATCAGTTTTGGCAAACATGCAGAAAACAGAGGTGGAAATGTGTTTAGAAAAATTATTATTTTACTGGGAGTCTTATTTTTCATGTCGCTGATCATTTTTACAGCCGTCATGTTTCTAAAAAATGAAGTGGAACTTTATTCGCAAAATAATGTTTCTTTATCAGTTGAAAAACCGACGTTCATTACACTCAGTGAACCCGAAACCAGTGAGAATGGCTCAGACTTTACACAAATATACAATATGACGTTTCTTGGATTGGACGTTGGCACGTACACATTGGTTGACCGATCGCTGCCAAACGGCACGTCCATTATTTTTGAAGAAATCCAAAATACCGGTTGGATTCCTTATACTTTCTCATTGAACCTCAACGGATTGGAAAATGCGGAATTTAAGTCTTGGAATCCTGAACCGACCGTTAGACTCGATGAAGCACTTTATGGTCCAGATCCAACAACTAATCCTTACGGAGTATTCACAAAAGACGCTGGTGAAATTCTGATTGGCAACGTCTATGTATCCCGCAGCCTGCAACTTGGCAATGGTGAATGGGTGCAGGAGCTGCGCCATGAGATTGCTGAATTTACCACTGAAGAAGGTGTGTTGTCGAAAAACTTGTGGCTGCCTCCTAAACATTCGAGCCAGACATGGTTAATGGCTGCTCCAGAACCGTTATTTGAAACGGAAGAAGCGGAAGATGAATGGATCACTTTTTCACTTGAAAACCGCTTGTCCCAGCTAAACTGGCTGACGCCGGAAGGTCCATACGTCAAACTCGAATTGACCGATGACCTACGAACAGAGCTTGCTTATGGTGATCTAGATGAACGAACAGCAGACCTCCCTTCTCTTGAGTGGAATGAAGACTCACCTTCTTTGTTCTTTGAATCGATGGTTATGAACGCAGAAATCAATCAGCAATAAATACGTTAAAAACCGCTGGTGCCATTGCTCCAGCGGTTTTTTAGCTAACAAAACCAGTAGAAATAGAACTGTAGATTTCCAAGTAACCCCGCTTTTTTATTATCAGAATAGCCTGTATAATAGAAGTAGATAAGGACTCCGCGTTCATTGCCAGCTAGCTGCACAATATCATACAAGGAGGTTAATCATAATGGAACGCAAAGTACTCGATCCCCGTGAAGCTGAACTTCGTATAGACGACGATTTCAATGCGGTTCTGAACATGATTGGCGAAGGTGCACCTGACTATGCAGCTTATGAAGAAGACGAAATTCCAAGACGGCGGCAGCGTGAAGATGAACAAGTGAAAGATCTTCATTGATGTCAAATCATGGCCTCTCTGCAACAGAGAGGCCAGTTTTATGCAACAAAACCCCGTTCAAAAAAATGAACGGGGTTTTGGCTTAACTCATCATTTCTGCCACGTAATCATACGAACGCAAGCGGTCTTCCTGATGGAAAATCGGCGAGTTGACGATAACTTCGTTGGCTCTTGTTTTAAGAATAAAGTTCTTCAGTTTTTGTTTGACGATGTCTGGTGTTCCGACAATCATCGATTCGGAATCCAGCTTGTCACGGAAAATCGCAATTTCTCGATCTGTCCATACCTCTTCTAAGTTGTCGATCGGCGCTTGGAACGTCGTCGGCTCCCCTCTCATCAACGAAAACATCTGCTGCTGAGATGAAGTCGCAAGCCATTCAGCACGTTCCTGAGTTTCCGCCACAATGATGTTAACCCCGAGCATGGCATATGGTGATGCCAAAACGGAAGAAGGCTTGAAGTTCTGATGGTACAGCTGCAGCGCCTGCATCATATAATCTGGCGCAAAATGGCTGGCGAATGCAAACGGCAACCCTTTCAATGCGGCAAGTTGTGCACTAAATCCGCTTGATCCAAGCAGCCAAAGCGGAATTTTCAAATTAGTTCCGGGATAAGCACGAACACGCCCCACCGGATTTTCTGAAAAGTAGTTTTCCAGCTCTGCCACCTGCTGCGGGAAATCATCTCCACTGCTTTGCAATGTCCGGCGCAATGCATAAGCAGTTGCCTGATCACTCCCAGGTGCACGGCCTAAGCCCAAATCAATGCGGCCCGGATAGATGGTTTCCAATGTGCCAAATTGTTCGGCAATCACAAGCGGCGCATGGTTCGGCAGCATAACTCCGCCTGAACCTACACGAATAGACTCTGTCGCGCCTGCAATATGGCCAATCAGGACCGATGTTGCTGAGCTCCCAATACCGGGCATATTGTGATGTTCCGCCAACCAATAACGATGGAATCCTAACCGCTCTACATGCTGTGCCAATTCCACACTATTTATAAACGTCTGTGCCGTTTCCGCACCTTCATTGATCGGCGCCAAATCGAGCACACCCAATGGTATATTTTCAAATTTCTTAATTTCCATATCTATTCCACTCCTATTCCCTTCCATTGTAGCGATATTTCACAAAAACTTCCTTTTTCCTGCTCAGAACAAGAAAAGCGCAAGCAGCCATGTAGATTCGACGGGCATAAGACACGCTGGCGAAGCGGCGTTTTTTAGCCGCACAGCCAGAGTGGCTTATGACCCTAGAATCTGGCTGCTGGAGCTGGACAACAAAGAAAAGCGCAAGCGCCCGTGTAGCTCTGACGGGCATAAGCCAGACCGGCAAAGCGGCGCTCTTTGCCGCACAGTCGGGTTGGCTTATGACCCCAAGAGCTGGGCGCTGGAGTCTGGACAACAAGAAAAGCGCAAGCGCCCGTGGAGGTCCGACGGGCATAAGACGCTCCGGCGAAACGGCGTTTCTTCAGCCGTACAGCTGGAGCTGGACAAAGAAAAGCGCAAGCGCCCATGGAGGTTCAAGCAGAGAATTGCTTATTTCAATAAGTAGAAAAACCCCGAAGCAATGCGCTTCGGGGTTTAACCATATTTACAAAAGAAGCTTTCGCGAGGCCAAGACCGTTTGCAAAGATGAAACAAAATGAAGGTCGTGGCCTGTCTTCAGATGATGAAGCTGCAACGCATGCTGAGGTTTAATGCCTGTGACAATTCCCCGAATGCCCATCACTTTGAATGTTTGCATCAGCGATTTCAAGTAATCGACCCCATCCTGCTCCAACTGTTCCATCGCTGTAAGATCCATGATGACTGTTTCAGCACCTGTTTCATAAATTTGATTCAGAATGTGAAAACGAATCACTTCAATTTTTTGAGGATCCAAATCGCCAAACAGCGGAATCAATACATGTTTTTTGCCGAGATCGATGCAAGGCGCAGATAATTGCCTTACCTGCTGCAACAATTCTTCAGTGCGCTCTTTTTCAAGAAGCAGATCATAATTGGTATCCTGCAAACGAGTTCGTAGGCTTAACAATTGACTCGTTACTTCGAGAAGCCGATTGCCTTTTGGAACTAAGACGATATTCAGACAGAAGTCGCTGTCCCACTTGCTGTAGACGTCTCCAAGAAATACTTCTTGGGTTGCTGAAATAAAATTTAATTCCAGAGGTTCAGCTAACCGGTCATTTAAAAGAAATTTACGCGCCTTTTCTCTGCTTCCGTCATCAAGAATTTCCAGAAAAGAAGAGCAGTCGCCCACCAATTTTCTCGCTTCCTCAGAATATTCAACAATGGCCAGTTTACTATTCAATTTAAAAGCAGGCAGCGGCCATTCATCCAATTGAGATGCTGAAGTCATTGTCAGGTTCCTTTCCAGTTTGGATCCAGCTTTTTAGTTGGTCCAATTCTTTAACGATGATGATGCCTTCGGTTTTGGAAGCCGGCCACTTCGCTATTGAGACAGCTCTTCCTCCTAAAACAACCGTCGGGTTAAATTTAAGTGCGACGAACGACTCTGCATAGTTTTTTAAAACAGGAAGCCGATATGCCAAAGCAGCCGATAAGGCGATGACATCAGGTTCCCAGCGCTTTGCAGAATCAATAGCCGCATCAAGCGGCAAGTTTGGACCCAGATACTGAACCTCCCAGCCGCACTCCTTAAATAAAGAAGCCACCATTTTCAAGCCAATGTAATGGTCTTCCCCTTCAGGGCCAAGCACCATGACTTTCTTTCTATTGGGAACTTGTACCGGCCGACGCACTTCCGTAACCGATACTACAAAATCGCAAATGGCAGTTGCTAAATGTTCATCGGCAACTGTGATAACATTCTTTTCCCATTGCTCTCCGATCCAATACATCGCAGGAGTCAATACCCATTGGTAAAGTTCTTCTTTTGTATGTTCTTCTAAATACGTTTGGACTAGTCGTAAAGCTTGCTCTTCATTGCCAGCCAAAAATAAATTGGCCAGTTCTTGTGATGTACTGTTCATGTTCCCCTCCTTACTTTATGAAGGGCTTAATACCGCAATCGCATTTGTTAAACAACGCAGCATAAAGACTTCTTCATCTGTATCTATATTCCCTGGCAAAACTTGTTGTAAGCGTTCAAAATTATCAATAATCAAAACCGTCTCCACGTTGCGGCTGGTCAGCACAGTTTCAAGCCAGAGGACGTAATCAGTAAATATTTTTTCATCGTTAAGGGAAAATGCAGTATCCAAATGATCCAGGTGATGATGATTATCTTTTTCCGTGTGCTCATAACCTCTCTCGCCAAAACGTTCCCATAGCGTTGGGTAAGCATCATATATACTTTTCGCGGTATCAGCAGCAATTTTATTTTTAGTCTCTTTGTTCATTCGGCCACCACTTCATACTGCCTTACTGTTGGAATGATTTTCGCCAATTCCTGGTCCGGATAATTTTTTTCCATGTCGTGGATTTCCTTGAATTCCTGACTTTTCACCCAGTTCATATAAGCTGTTTTCGATTGCCATTCCATATGCACTGTCAATTCATTTTTTCTTTTGGTGTTTTGAATAAGCCTGAACAAATGAAAACCTTCCGCCGAGTCTACACGTCGTGAACGTTTTTGATAAATACCGATGACTTCTTCCGTTTTTCCAGGCGGAACCACCACTGTCGAGGTAACAATATACATTCGCTTTCCCCTTTGCATAGAAATTTCATTCAACCATTATATCATTTTGACAAACGAAATAAAAGATTGATTCGTTTCCATACAGAGACGCTGAGCTTTTGGGATACTTCAGCTTTATTGCTTTCCTCTTCGTTTCATAATATCTTTTTATTTCAATTATTTGGTTTTCTCTCTTGCTTTCCGATACTAAATGAATTAAGATTAGAAACATCGAAACAGACCAACTTATAACTTTATATGATATTTCTTATCTAGAGAGACGGAGGGACTTGGCCCTGTGAAGTCTCAGCAACCAGTCTGACGAAGACTACGGTGCTAATTCCAATAGGCGCTGCCTACCAGATGAGAAGAATGCATTTCCAGACAGGGGCTTTCTTCTTTTGAAGAACAGCCCCTGTTTTATTGTTGAAAGGATGAGTGAAATGACAAAACACAGCTTGGAAACGTTATTGGTTCAACTAGGCAATCGCAGCGACGCGGCAACGGGAGCGGTCAACCCGCCCATTTACTTATCGACGGCCTATGAACACCAAGGGCTTGGGCAATCAACTGGCTATGACTATACACGAACAAAAAATCCAACGCGTTCTGTTCTGGAAGAAGGATTTGCAGAACTTGAGGGCGCAGATGCCGGATTTGCCTGTAGTTCCGGCATGGCAGCCATCCAACTGGTTTTGTCTCTTTTCCGTCCAGGCGATGAACTATTAGTGCCGGAAGATATTTATGGTGGAACTTATCGCCTATTGGACCATTTTGCAGCAGCTTACAATATCCACCCGAAATATGCAGCGTTTGAAGATGTACAGGACACCGAAGAAAAAATTACGATAAATACCCGGGCACTCTTTATTGAAACACCGACCAATCCGCTGATGCAGGAAATCGACCTTACCGCTTATGCCGGATTGGCAAAAAAACATAATCTGCTCTTGATTGTCGACAATACATTCCTTACTCCTTTCTTCCAACAGCCGATCGAATTGGGAGCAGATATCGTCATCCACAGTGCCACAAAATACATTGGCGGACACAATGATGTTCTCGCGGGTCTAGTTGTTGCAAAAGGAGAAAGCATCTGTCAAAAACTCTCGATGTTCCATAACTCCGTCGGCGCGGTACTGTCGCCTTTTGATTCTTGGCTGCTAATCCGTGGATTAAAGACTTTGCCTCTGCGCATGCGTCAACATGAAGCCAATGCAAAAGCGATTGCCGCTTTTCTTGCCGAGCAGCCCGCGATTTCGGATGTACTGTATCCCGGAAGAGGCGGCATGCTGTCATTCCGCTTGCAGCAAGAAGAATGGGTCGGACCTTTCCTGGAAAACATCAAGTTAATTACCTTTGCCGAGAGCTTAGGCGGCGTTGAGAGCTTTATTACGTATCCCGCTACCCAAACTCATGCAGACATTCCATTTGAAGAACGCACCAAACGCGGTGTTTGCAACCGACTACTGCGCTTCTCGGTCGGTGTCGAACTCGCTGAAGATTTAATTGCTGACCTGTCACAGGCATTTTCGAAATTGAAAGAGGAGGTTGTTGAATATGACGGATCGTATTGAAACCAAGTTTATCCACTCTACCGGAGTTGACCCGCAAACTGGGGCCGTTAACGTACCCATCTACTTATCTTCCACATTTCATCAGAAGAGTCTTGATTCGTTTGGGCCTTTTGATTATAGCCGCTCTGGAAATCCGACTCGTCTGGCATTGGAAGAAACTATCGCTAACCTAGAAGGCGGCAAACGTGGATTTGCCTTTTCATCAGGAATGGCTGCTATTTCTTCCGCTTTCATGCTCCTATCTTCAGGTGATCACGTCCTCGTCTCAGAGGATGTCTACGGGGGAACTTACCGGTTCATTACCGAAGTTTTGGATAAATTTAATATCGAGTACACATTCGTCAATATGACCGATTTGAACGAAATGGCGAACGCGATCCAGCCGAACACAAAAGTGGTTTATTTGGAAACTCCATCTAATCCGGTCATGAACATTACAGATATCGAAATCGCTGCAAAACTAGCGAAAGCCAATGGCTGCCTGACATTCGTCGACAACACATTCATGACGCCCCTTTACCAGAATCCGTTGGCGCTTGGTGCAGATATCGTTCTCCATAGCGCAACGAAATTCCTGTCAGGACACAGCGATGTCATCGCAGGACTTGCGGTGACTAAAGATGAAGAACTTGGAAACCGGCTGGGCTTTATTCAAAATACTTTTGGTTCGGTTCTAGGCGCACAAGATTCTTACTTGCTGATTCAAGGCATCAAGACATTGGGTGCCCGGTTGGGACAGTCGTCCGAATCGGCACGCACAATCGCAGAATATCTGCATAACCATCCATTGATCGAAGAAGTTTACTACCCAGGATTTTCATTTCATCCTGGCAATCCGATTCACGAACGCCAGGCCAGAAGCGCAGGCGCCGTTCTCTCCTTCCGCTTAGCTGATAAAAAATCAGCCCGTGTCTTTGTGGATCATTTGAGAATTCCCGTATTTGCTGTCAGCCTGGGTGCTGTTGAATCGATCCTGTCTTACCCAGCAACCATGTCCCACGGCTCAATGCCTGTCGAAGAACGTGAAAAACGTGGAATCACAGATGGCTTGCTGCGCTACTCTGTTGGCCTTGAACATCCGGATGATCTGGTCCAAGACCTAAATCAGGCATTGGCCCAAGTAGCCCGCCGTAATGGGCTGAGTATTGCTAATTAAACCAAGAACTTGCCGTATCAACAAAATACTAAATTATTGCCGAATTAGAACCCTTTTGCTAGTTAGCTAAAGGGTTCTTATATTTTGCGCAAGCCCGTTTTTCTAATGCGGAAATAACTCAATATACGGCTCCAAACCTGTGAAAGACGCAGAATCTCCTCCTTATTTTCTTTCTTAAAAAATGAGGAGTAAGATGAACAAGGCTGCTTCCCGCTATATATTCGACATATATATTGATAAAATATTGTTTTCCTCAAAATCTGGTTGACTTTATCAGTTAGCACCTTATAATTGAAAATGAGAATGATTTTCATTTGAAATATAACTTATACAATTAAGGGAGAGACACTCATGAACAAACTGATTTACGTCGTTTTGGCATTTTTACTTCTTGTTTTAACAGCATGTGGAAACACGGATACATCCGCTCCTGCAGCAGATGGCAATTCTGAAGAAGCAGCGGAAAGCACAGAGGTTAACTTATATACCGCAAGACATTATGATGTAGACGATGAATTATACAAAAAATTTGAAGAGGAAACCGGCATCAAAGTAAACCTCATCAAAGGGGAAGCAGATGAATTGCTCGAGCGCATCAAACGCGAAGGCGATGGCACCGAGGCAGACTTGTTCTTGACTGCTGATGCTGGCCGCCTGTTCCGTGCAAAAGATGATGGCTTGCTGCAAGCAGTATCAAGTGACCTGCTAAACGAACAAATCCCAGAAAATTTCCGTGACACTGACCAAATGTGGTACGGTTTAACAAAACGTGCACGCGTCCTTGTTTACAACAAAGAAACGGTAACACCTGAAGAATTATCAACGTACGAAGCGTTGACAGAAGATGAATGGAATGGCCGCGTATTAATTCGTGGTTCCGAAAATGTCTACAATCAGTCGTTGCTTGCTTCATTCATTGAGTTAAACGGTGAAGAAGAGGCAAAAGAATGGGCCGCAGGATTGGTAAACAATTTTGCACGTGACCCTGAAGGCGGAGACCGCGATCAAGCTAAAGCTATTGCGGCAGGCGTGGGTGATGTTGCGATTATGAATAGTTACTATTTCGGACAAATGCTGAACTCTGAAGATCCTGCAGAAGTTGAAGTGGCAGAAAGCCTTGGCCTGTTCTTCCCGAATCAGGAAACAGACGGAACTCACGTTAACGTTAGTGGAGCCGGTGTTGTCAAATCATCCCAAAATAAAGAAAATGCGATAAAATTGTTGGAGTTCCTATCTGCTCCTGAAGCACAAGGAACATTTGCAGAAGCGAATTATGAATACCCAGTAAATGAAGAAGTAGAACCATCTGAACTGTTAAAATCATGGGGTGAGTTCAAAGAGCAGGATATTTCGTTATCGGCTCTTGGAGAAAACAATGCCAAATCAATTTTGATTTTTAATGAAGTCGGCTGGAAATAATCAATAGGCTCGACCCTTGCTGCATTTTGCAGCAAGGGGTTTCTTGTTATTGGAAAGGTGGACAAAGCGATGCAAAGAAGATTGGCAAACGTAAATATTTGGACGGTCACGGCCATGGCGATTATCGCTGCGTTGTTTTTGCCGAACATCACAATTGTGACGGGGCTTTTTACTCCCTCTAATGAAAACTGGGAGCATATGAAAGAGTTCGTTCTGTGGTCGTTCATCAAAAACTCATTGATTCTCGTTGTCGCTACTGCCGGCGCAACGATATTCATAGGCTTGAGCCTGGCTTGGCTGATTGCCCAGTACCAGTTTCCTTTCCGGCGATTTTTCAAATGGGCACTAATCCTCCCTCTTTCCATACCACCTTTTATTGGAGCCTATACGTACCACGGAATTTTCAACTATACGGGTGTGATACAGACCACACTTCGTGATCGTTTTGGCATGGAACTAAATCCGGCTTACTTTGACATCATGAATTTGCCCGGTGCCATTTTTATTTACACAGTTTTTCTCTATCCTTATGTCTATACCATTACACAAGTTTTCCTGTCGCAGCAATCTGCTTCTTTGATAGAAAGTACACGGCTTCTTGGAAAAGGTCCATGGCGCACTTTTTTCCAAGTGGTTGTACCGATATCCCGTATATCCATCATTGCTGGCGCCAGTTTAGTCGTTTTGGAAGTGTTGAACGATTACGGAGTGGTGAAATACTACGGCATCCAGACCTTTACAACGGGTATTTTTCAAACTTGGTTTGGTCTTGGAGATATTGAAACCTCCATTAAGTTGGCAGCTTCTTTAATGGGCTTTGTAATTGTCATATTGCTGATTGAAAAAGTGCTGCGAGGCAGGCGCCAATATAGCTATTCTTCCACCAAGGTTCGTCCGCTGCCCTTGATTCAATTAACGGGTTGGAAGGCAGTCGCTGCTGCTGGTTATTGTTTAAGCATACTGGCATTAGGATTTTTCATACCGATTGCTCAATTGATCGAGTGGACGATTTTAACGTTTGGAACCATTCCATTAGATGAATTTATGTCCTATATGAGAAATTCGATTGTCGTAGCAGGCTTAAGTGCGACAGCCATAATTGTGTTTGCATTAATTGTTGGCAACTTTGCACGCCTGGTCCAAGGAAGGTTCGCTAAGTTGTTGCCAAAACTGACAGTTCTCGGCTACTCTATTCCTGGCGCCGTTATAGCGGTGGCAGTCGTAACCGCCTTTGTGGCATTGGATGAATTTCTCGCGCCGCTTTACCGAATGGCTGGCATGAATACGACGCTGGTTCTTAGTGTCAGCATCATCCTGCTCATCACTGCTTACATCATTCGTTTTTTTGCCATTGGCTACAGTTCTATAGAGACCGGTTATGACAAAATCGGTACTGATTTTCAGGATGCCTCCCGCCTCCTTGGAGCTGGGCTGACAAGAACTTTCTTCAAAGTAGATATGCCCATGATGAAAGGTGCCATCATTAGTGGATTCATCCTTGTTTTCATTGATGTGCTGAAAGAAATTCCATTGACTTTGATTTTGAGGCCTTTTAATTTTGATACACTTTCCACAAAAGCTTTTCAATACGCAAGTGATGAAAAAATTATGGAAGCTTCCCAAGCTTCTTTATTGATAGTAGGTATCAGTGCCCTGGCCATTGTGATCTTTTATAAGTTTCTCGAGAAGGAGATGGACTGACATGTTTGTATCAATCGAAAATCTTAGTTTTTCTTATGCCAATACAAAAGCAACTGCACTCAATAGTTTTTCATTGCAGATTAAAAAAGGCGAGGTCATTTCGATTCTAGGGCGGAGCGGCAGCGGCAAAAGCACTGTTTTGCGCCTATTGGCCGGACTTGAAAAACCTTCTGTCGGCAAGGTTTCTATCCAAGATGAAGTGCTTGTGGATGACCGGACTTTTGTACAGCCTGAAAAACGTGGAATCGGCATGGTTTTTCAAGACTACGCATTATTTCCACATCTGACGGTTGCCGATAATATCATGTTCGGGCTCTTCCGAATGAAACGGGCAGCCAAGCGAATCCGCCTTCAGGAAGTTTTGGAGCTGGTGGAGTTGCAGGGCTATGAAAAACGCTATCCTCACCAACTGAGCGGCGGCCAGCAGCAACGTGTAGCAATTGCCAGAGCGCTCGCTCCAAATCCCCATCTCCTGCTGCTTGACGAGCCGTTTAGTAATTTGGATGCCGAACTGCAGGAAAAAATACGCAAAGAATTACGAGATATTTTGAAAAAAGCAAATATCACATCCATTTTTGTTACCCATGATGAGAAAGATGCCCATATCCTGGCAGACCGCATCGTCAAAATTAAAAATGGACAGACTGAGTTTATTGGTCGCCCATGTGACCTGATTGATGTTTATCGCCAGGAACAGCATAATCTACCGGCTGTTTCAGAAGAAAAAGAACTCATTTATACGTAAAAATAGCCAGCACTCGCTTTTTAACAAGCGAGTGCTGGCTATTTTTTATTGCTTATAGGGTTTATTTGAGTATTGAGCATTTGCAGTCGTTCAGAGAAAACGCAAAAAACCCATCCGTCATTAAAACGGATGGATTTCTTCTATTATAATATGCGATTATCTCCGACCGCTGACAAACTCGCTGTTTTTTGCAGAATATCGTCCTTTTCGATTGTTTTGCGGGCAACACCCGTTTCAATCGCCGCTTTGGCAACTGCGGCTGCAACCGCTGATGCGACGCGTACGTCGAATGGTTTGGGTATGACGTACTCTTCATGCAATTCATGCGTTTCCAATAAGCCTGCAATCGCTTCAACTGCTGCGATTTTCATGGCGTCGTTAATGTCTGTCGCCAACACATCCAACGCTCCTCTAAAGAGCCCTGGGAAAGCTAATACATTATTGACTTGGTTCGGAAAATCAGAACGTCCCGTACCGACTACTCGCGCCCCTGCTTGTTTTGCTAAATGCGGCAGAATTTCAGGATTGGGATTGGCCATGGCAAAGATGATGGCGTCGCTGTTCATGGTGCGAACCATTTCTTCGGTCAATGCGCCTTCTGCCGAAACCCCGATAAAGACATCTGCCCCTGCGATGACATCGGCCAATAATCCTCTCTTGCGTTCGTAATTGCTCATTTCAGCCACTTCTTCTTTAAATGGATTCATGCCCTTTTCGCGCCCTTTATAGATGGCCCCTTTCGTGTCACACATGACGAGATGGGCAAAGCCAAATTTGCTCAGCAGTTTGACGATGGCAATCCCTGCAGCGCCTGCACCGTTCACCACAACTTTGGTTTCTTGAACATCTTTGCCGACCAACTTCAAGGCGTTGATCAAACCAGCAAGAGTAACAATGGCTGTCCCATGTTGATCATCGTGAAACACGGGAATGCCCATTTCCTTCTTCAGACGCTCTTCCACTACGAAACAAGTAGGGGCTGAAATATCTTCGAGATTGACGCCGCCAAAGCCGGGTTCCAGCAATTTCACCGTTTGGATAATCGTTTCTGCATCTGTCGTGTCCAAACAGATTGGAAAGGCATCCACTCCTGCAAATTCTTTGAATAAGATAGCCTTTCCTTCCATCACTGGCAATGCGGCAAGCGGACCAATATTGCCAAGTCCAAGGACTGCAGTGCCGTCTGTAATTACTGCCACCATATTGCTCTTCATCGTATAGTCATGGACCTTTGCCGGATCTGCAGCAATTTCCCGGCAAGGTTCAGCGACTCCTGGAGAATAGGCGAGGCTCAAGTCTCTTTCATTTTCTACTGTCACTTTTGACCGAATCTCCAGTTTCCCTTGATGCGCCCTGTGCAGTTGCAACGAATCGTTTTTCAGCGTAGACATGTGCCTCATCTCCCTTTATGCATAATGGTTTATTATAAAGGGTATTCGCTTAATTGAAAGACTTTTCTGTCAATTTAAAAATTATTCAGACTTTAGGCGGAGGGAACAACAAAGCAGCATTTTCAGATTGCTGTCCAACCCCCATCAACTTTGATGGTTTCACCGGTCACAAAATTTGCCAAATTGGATGCCAGATACAGTACGGCTCCAGAAATATCTTCCGGCTGAGACAACCCATCCAGCAAGATCCGGTTGTCGACATCCTGTTTAAATTCCTTGTCTTCGAACATACTGGCAGTCAACTCGGTTTCAATGAAAGTCGGTGCTACTGCATTGACATGTATTCCCTGCTTTGCCCACTCTACAGCCAATGCCTTGGTCATCTGAACGAGGCCGCCTTTGCTTGAGCAATATGCTGCGCGCTTCACATAGCCAACAAATGCCATTTGAGAAGCAATATTGATGATGCGGCCGCTGTTTTGCTGGAGCATATACTTGGCTGCTGCCTGGCTCGCAAAAAATGCCGTTTTTAAATTTAGATCCAGTACCGTGTCCCAATCCTCTTCCGTCACTTCTATTGCAGGTTTGGCGATATTGACTCCAGCATTGTTGACCAGCACATCAATGGTGCCAAACACAGAAGCCGCTGCATCGATCAGCTTTCGGACTTCTGCAATATCGCTCAAATCTCCTGAAACCGCCATGCATTTCGGGTTATGCCTTTGCAACTCTAAAAGCGCAACGTCAAGAGCCGTTTTATTTCTCCCTGAGATGACTACATTGGCGTTCAGTTTTGCAAAAGTCAATGCAATCTCTTTGCCAATGCCTTTACTGCCGCCCGTAACAACAATGGTTTTGTTTTCCAGTTCCGAAAAATATCCGCTCATTCCTTGTCCCCCGCCTTTAAATCGTTTTTTAGGAAATGGATTAAGGTTTGTTCCCGCTCTTCGTTCAGCTTTGCCGAAACTTCAGGCTCCCACGAATAAAATCCTTGTCCTGTTTTGTCCCCTAGCTTGTTTTCTGCTGCAAGTGTCGACAAGGTTTCACCTGAACGCTGATCTGTCGACAAATCTTCAAATAAGTAATTGGAGATGGCTGAAAAAACATCGAGCCCACCCATATCCGCCGTCATCAGCGGTCCTGTCACCGGCAGCCTTCTGCCGATGCTGTAAGTTACTGCTGCATCAATATCTTCTTTAGACGCGGCTCCAGCATCCAGCAGCGCTTGGGCTTCCCGGAACAGAGCATATTGCAGACGATTGCCGATAAAGCCCGGAAGTTCTTTATGAAGCAAAATGGGCTTTTTGTTCATGGCTTTCAAAACGGCCATTGCCCGCTCGACAGTTTCGTTATCTGTCTGTTCACCTCTCACCACTTCCACTAACGGAATAAGATGCCCTGGATTCCAGAAATGCGTGACGACAAAACGGTTGGGGAGTTTCATCTCTGCTGCCAACAAACTTGGCTTAAATCCAGAAGTATTGCTGGCAATTACGACTTCTGCACTCACCAGTTTTTCTAATTTATTGTAAAGATCCTTTTTCAGCTCCAGAACTTCCGGGACCACTTCGATAATGAAAGTTGAGTCTAAAACGGCTTCTTCCAGCGAAGTCGTCAACCGGATGCGTTTTTTGATTTCTTTTGCTTGTTCGGCAGTAAACAGCTCATTATCTGCCATTGTTTTGAGTTTGTTGCTCAAACCTCTGTCCGCGTTTTCAAGATCCTGCGCATTGATGCCGTAGACAGTTACCGGTTGTTGGGACCAGGCCGCTGATAAGGCAATAGAATGGCCCATCGTTCCTGCTCCAAGAATTGAAATTTTCTCCATCATTTGCACCTCTTTCGATTAGATAACAAAAAATGCCCAACAAACGCTCTAAGTTCAGGTTTGTTGGGCACTTGCATCTTATAGTCCTAATGAGAACAGTATAACTGCCAGTACGGCACCGAGCAATGGCACAACAACTGTCAATGCACCAAAGGCCGGATAAGCATCACGGTGCGTTTCACCAGCGATTGACCGAATCGTTGTTACCACATAACCACCTTGTGGCAATGAATCAAGCGAACCGGAAGAAATGGCAACCGTCCTATGCAAGGCTTCGGGATCGACACCCATGTCCAAATAATGCGGCGCAAGCAATGGCAAAGCGATGGCTTGTCCACCAGATGAAGAACCGGTCAAGCCAGCAATGACTGCGACGGCCAAAGCTCCGCCAATCAACGGACTGCCTGGAATGCCTGTCATGACATCAACTGCCGCTTCAAAAGAAGGCGTAACTCGGACAACCCCACCAAATCCGACCACAGCGGCTGTATTGGCAATGGCGATCACTGCTCCTAGCGCACCTTCACTGAAAGCATTGCCGATGTCGCGGAAATACTTTCGATTGATCACATAAGTCGCGAGAATTCCGCCGCTTAAAGCAATAATCAATGCAGAAGTTCCAAGCGAATCGTGAAAAATAAACGAAATGGCCAACACTACAACCAAGGGAATCATACTAAGAAGTGGATTCGGCAATTCTTGCCGTTCTTCCGCAGAGGGATCGGTTTTACGAGCTGTAAATCGCTCCCCTTTTGCCATAGCTTTAGAAATCATTTTCTTCAGCCACCAGTAGCCAAAGACCATCATGAACAATGCCACAAGGATGCTGACTTCCCAGCCTGCATATGGCGTAGTTCCCAAAAACTCAATGGGAATCCAGTTTTGGATTTCCGGAGAACCAGCGGAAGTCATTGTGAAAGTAGTAGAGCCAAATGCAAGTGCCGCCGGTATAAACCGGCGCGGCAAATCTGCTTGCCTGAACAAACTTAGCGCCATCGGATAAACCGAGAAAGCCACAACAAACAGGCTGACGCCACCATAAGTCAAGACCGCACAAGCCATAACTACGGCCAATGCAGCACGCTTCATACCAATTTTGCCAACGATCCATTTCGATACGCTGTCGGCTGCGCCACTGTCTTCCATTACTTTACCGAAAATAGCGCCGGCCAGGAACATCAAATACCAAGAGGCGATAAATCCTGTAAAGCCGGTCATGTAATTTGTTAAAAAATTGGCTGCCCCTTCCTCAGCAAGCTGAGGAAACACAGGCAATCCATTCATCAATGCCACAAACAAAGCGGTCAACGGTGCTGCAATAAGCAAGTTCATGCCGCGCATCGTCAAATAAATCAATAGCAACAAGCCACCAAACATCCCAATCATGCCCAGCATGTGAAATCCCCCCATACCCCTTAAGTTTAATTATTTAGTGCCGTATCTTCTGACTCTAAGGAGTGCTTGTTCCGCATGTCCTGCGAAGTTTTCAAGCTGGCACAGGCGCGCAGCGTATTCCCCAATGTAGGCACTCGCTTCCGGTGTAACCTTTTGATAAGTAACTGTCTTAATGAATTTCCCGACCCACAGTCCGCCAGTATAACGGGCAGCGCCTTTTGTTGGCAGCGTGTGGTTGGTCCCAATTACTTTGTCTCCGTATGCCACATTTGTTTCAGGCCCAAGGAACAGACAGCCGTAATTCGTCATATGCTCCAGGAAATAATCCGGATCTTCTGTCAGGATCTCGACATGTTCGAATGCCAGGCGATCCGCCTCAATACGTGCTTCTTCAATGGAATCAACCAACAAAATCTGTCCATAGTCTTCCCATGAAACACGTGCAACATCTGCAGTTGCCAATGTTTCTAACTGGCGTTCGATTTCTTTCACGGTTTCATTCGCCAACTCTTCTGAAGTAGTGATCAAGGCACCAGGTGAAGTGGGTCCGTGCTCTCCTTGTCCTAAAAGATCGGTTGCCACCATTTCAGCATCCGCCGTGTGGTCTGCAACCACCAAAGTTTCAGTCGGTCCCGCAAACAAATCAATTCCGACGCGCCCGTACAATTGGCGCTTCGCTTCCGCTACAAATGCATTTCCCGGTCCAACAATCATATCGACTGACTCGATGGTTTCAGTTCCAATCGCCATCGCTGCCATCGCCTGGATTCCACCAAGAAGATAAATTTCATCAGCACCTGCCAGTGACATCGCCGCAATTGTCGCATTCGGAATTTCTCCATTAATCGGGGGCGTGGAAGCGATTACACGTTTGACCCCAGCAACTTTAGCCGTCAACACACTCATATGTGCAGAAGCGACCATTGGGTAGCGTCCACCCGGAATGTAGCATCCGACACTATTGACTGGAATATTTTTATGGCCGAGAATGACACCTGGAATGTTTTCAACTTCAACATCATTCATCGAAGCCAGTTGAGCTTCTGCAAACTCACGAATATTCTTTTGAGCAAACTTAATGTCGTCAATCACACTGTCCGGAACATTGGAAACGATTTCATTTATCTGCTCTTGAGTTAACCGGAAAGATTCTGGTGCCCATTTGTCAAATTTCTCGGAAAGCTCACGAACCGCTTTGTCACCATCTGCTTCAACTGCTTTCAAAGCATCGGAAACAATTTGCGACACTTTCGAATCATTAGCACTTACTTCTTCCGGTGATTTCCCCGCTTTTAACACTTTCATCATATCGATTCCTCCAATTTCTTATTTTTTGAATACGTATGCAATAGTAGAACTATTTAGATAATAGGTGAATTCACTATGAATGTCAACACCTATTACGTCGTTTTGCGTTCAATAAATGCGCCTTCCACTTCCACAGACTGCGCCGCTCCTGTGTATTCAGCAATTTCGGACAATAAATATTTTACCGTCTTTTCTACCATTTTTTCGATGGGCTGTTCCCAAGTGGTGAGTTCATAACCGGGCCAAGCCGCCATTTCAATGTTATCAAAGCCAACTACTTTGACTTGTTCCGGGACATCAATGCTCTTTTTTTGCAACGCATCTAAAACACCAAGCGCCATAATGTCATTCGCTACAAAAAAAGCGGAAGGCAGTTCTTCAGCTTCGATAATATTTAGCGCCGTGGCATAGCCGCCCTCGTAAGTATAATCCGAAGCATGCTTTTTATAGGTCATTTTTTGCTTTGCCAATACTTCGCTGAATCCTTTTTCGCGTTCCAGGCTGGTTGATGTATTTTCATTCCCTGAAATATAAGCCAAATCAGTGGATCCTTGTTTGATTAAATATTCGGCTATTGCTCGTCCTGCATTTAAGTTATTGCAGCACACCGAATAGAAATTTGAACTGCTTAGTTTTCGGTTAAAAAATACCAGAGGAATATGATTTACACGAAAGCTTTCTGCCACATTCAGTGACATGGTCGCATCCGTAATAACCACTCCGGCCACATTGTAGTTTAATAAAGTTTCGACGTCTTCCGGTTGGATTTCATCGTTATTGGTATGTACAAATAGCACGCTGTAGCCGTACCTTTTAAATGAGGCGGTGAACTGGGTCAACACTTGCGGATAAAAGGGATTTTGTACCCCTTTCATTACTAGGCCGATGATTTTCGTCCGGTTGGTAATCAGGCTCCGGGCAAACTCATTTGGCCGATAGCCCAGTTCTTCTGCAGCGGCCAATACTTTTTGGCGTGTTCTCTCCGACACTTTTGCCCCTTCAAAATAGACTCTGGAAACAGACGACTGTGAAACGCCTGCGAGCTTTGCCACGTCTTTTGCATTGATCGTAGATTTCATTTTATTCAACCCTTTTCACTAATCTCGAACTCTAGCTTACACCATATTTATCGTCTTCGCATCCATTTGATGCACAGTGAAAAGCCTGCCGTATAGATGGCAGGCATTCAAAACCTTGCGCTTTAGGATAAATGAAACGAATCATCGTAAAGTGGCTTCATATGCAAAACGTATTCTTTTTTCACTTCTTCAATATCGTAAATTTCACCAGGATGGTCAGGACTGCCCATTTGTTCTACTTGTTCATGAACCAAATCAGCAAAGTACTTTCCACAAGCAACATCTTTTGGGTATTTCGCTTTTACTTTAGCTACCAGTTCTTCATTCAAAGTTTGGTTAAACGCATGATACATGGCGGCATTGACAATCGTCAATGACTTTTTAGAAGCGTAGGACACCATGTAATAATTCCCGTAACGGTCCTTCAGCAAATCTCTCTTTGCTCTAATTTCCATAACTTCGCCCTCCTTCCGTTCTATACTGTTCCATACCCTTCCGCATCACCCCAAAAACAGTCCGGAAAAATATCCCGGACTGAATCAATATCAGTAATCTTTGTTTGGCAAATATGACAACGATACTTTTAAATTGGCGTTGCGTTCCCGAATTTGATCGAGAAGCTCCCTGTCTTTCGTATCAGGCTTGCAGCGAATCGAAAATGTATACAAAATCATTGTGCCCAAATTGGTCGTTTCGACTTGCCGCAATTGATGATCTACTGTTTTGTCTTTGAGAATATCGTCAATCAAATTTTCATGATTTAAATTTTCTGGAACCGTTACTTTCAAAATTTGTGTATCCCGTCCTTCTGCATAATTTGTTTTGAACAGAAAATAGAAAACTCCGCATGCGAACAAGGTTAAAAGAATCGCCAATTGGAATTGAAACAAGCCACACGTCATCCCTACACAAAGACCGAAGAAAATATACGCGATGTCCTTAGCATTCGTAACAGCACTCCGGAAACGAATCAACGAAAAAACAGCAAACAATCCGAAAGCGACGCCTGCATTCCCGCTAACCACATTCATAACCACCGAAACGACCACACTCATCATGATGATGGTATGCACAAAATCCTGCGAATAGTTTTCTCCGTTGAATGTGTACTGATAAACCGTGGTAATAATCAGGCTTAGAACCAATGCCATGGCCATTGCAGCCAGGCTCATCCAAATCGTGGACTCGCCTGTCTCCGTGTTGTAATTAAATAACTCATTAATAAAAGTCATGTCTGCTTCCTCCTCTTGTGGTGTTTTCGAATTCTGTTTCCAGCGTAAAAAGTTCGCCATCGAGCAATTCCGTGCTGGTACAGAATTTCGAAGCGCTGCGTTGCTCGCAATTGAGGTTCTGCAGGATTCGAACAAGCCAGAGAGGTACGCTGTGGTCTACTTTCACTTCTAACACAACCAAATTCGGATCGATAAAGAAGTCGCCATAAGCTCCGTGTTCCAACTGCAAATCCTGCTTGCGGCACCTCAAATTAAAATCAAACGTAATGCGAAGATCTTCATCGTCTAGGCCATGTAGTGCATGACGGTCATAACTGACAATCATTTCAGGCCGGAGATCGTAATACGTGATAAAATAGTCAATTTCTTTTAATACCTGCCGATTCGACACTTGAAAATGATCCAAACCATCTCGGGATCCTTCTCCTAAATACCGATACGCTTCAGCAAGCGGAATTACGGCACGGCGTTTGTTAACAACGTTTTTATGCTTTTGCTTTACTTCAAAAAATGCAGACCCAGCCAGGTCGGTATTCCCGTAGACACGAAGCCGCAACTTTTGCCGATACTGCAATTTGTTCTTTGTTTCAAAATAAATTTGCTTTGCGTCATTATCAAAATATAGGCTGGTGACTGTATACTTTCCATTGTCACCATTTCTATCGCTTCGCATGCGATTGCCGAACTCTTCAATTAACTGCCCATACTGTTCTTTGCTGATCAAGTACTTTTGTTCTTTCCTGCAAAATATTTCAATCGCCAAAATCTTCGCCCCCTTTTTTTTATTTGCATTAACTTTATAAAGTTAGTGTAATCTCCGTTTCTGTGAACACTGTGAGATACATATTAAAATTTGCTGAGTTGCTGCAAAATTTAGTGGTTCGTCCTTTATAAACTCTACTTTTTTTGAAAAAACGTACACGTAAAAACCCATCTGCCAAAAGCAGACGGGTTTGATGAATTTGTTTAATTGAGCAGAAAAGCAGGAATTCCCCATGAAACCTATAAACGCAGCAGCTGGACTTTTTCCGGTTTTTTCTTTATATCCAAAACAGATTTAATATCAAAAACAATTCCACGTTTTTCAATCAATAAGTCATCAAACTGCTTCCATCCCGCTTCTTTATACGGTTTATGCGGAACAGCCAAGATGACGGCATGGGCCGGTTCCAATTCTTGAAGAGTCAGAAGTTTCGACTTGTAAAGTTTTTCAGCGTCTTCCCTTGGGGCATATGGATCGGCAATTTGAACATTCAGTCCATGTTTTTTCAGTTCCAGTACAATATCAATCACTTTTGAATTTCGCAAATCAGGCACTTCCTCTTTGGAAGACAGACCTAAAATAATAACACGGCCAGCAGCCGGAGTGATATTGTTTTGCGACATTTTTTCGATCAGCGACTGTGCAATAAATTGCCCCATGCCCTCGTTAATAGCACGGCCAGCCAAAATTACATCAGCACGCTGCCCGACTGATTGCGCTTTACTTGCCAAATAAAAAGAGGCGAGTTCAATTCCTTGTCCCCCCACCAAATTAGGAGAGGCTTTTATAAAATCACGCCTGCTACCTGCAGTTTCCAATACTTGCTGTGTATCAATTTTTAACCGTTCACAAACCAATGCCAACTCGTTCATCAGCGCCACATTGACATCCCACTGGATATGTTCAATCAAATTGGCGGTTTCTGCGACACGGATGGATGGTGCTTTATGTATTCCGGCCCCATCAATGCTTTCATATACAAGAGCTAAAAACTCTGTCACTTCTTCATTTTGGCCAGCAACAACTTTTTTCATTTTTAAAAATCTGTTCTTTTTATCTCCAGCCAAAATTCTCGATGAAGAATAGCCGACAAAAAATTCTTTGCCGCTTTCATAACCTGAGTACTTTTCCAATAGCGGAATACAGATTTCTTCGATCATTCCTGGTGCCACTAAGGACTCATAAACCACTACTGTCCCTTTCTTCATATGTTCGCCGACACATTTACTGGCTTGGTTCAAAGCTGATAAATCGGGCACGTTATTTTCATCAATCGCGGATGGCACAGTCACAATAATGAATCCCGCTTCCAGTAAGTCCACAGGATTAGCTGTAAAAAAAATAGTCGTTTTTGCAAATTCTTCTCGGCTTACTTCATTTGTTTTATCGAGTCCTAATGTTAAGGCTTGAATTCTTTCTCTATCTATATCATAGGCGATCACAGGATATTTTTGGTTAAAAGCAACTGCTATGGGCAATCCGACATATCCCAGCCCAACTACTGCTATTTTCAGTTTTTGCAACATGCGGACGTGTGCCCCCTTCTTTGGTTCTTTTCAGCATACTCTCCAGATAGTTAAAGATTGCCTGAAGAATTTTAAATAATAACTAGGATACATTCGATTTAAAATCAAATTAAAGTAGATTTTCTCTTTCCATAAGGGAACTAAGTAACATAACTTCACCAGTTGAGGTTAAGGCCAGCTTCCAAGAAATCACATCATCTGTTTTATTCTTCAAGTGCAAATTGATAGCAAAAGACTTCAGATGGTCAAAATACGGAACTTGGCTTCCCGCAAAAACAAATCGTGTTTGGGGATGCTTGCTGATTTTTTCTAGTGTGTTTAAATTGTAGGCATAGGAACTAAGATTGCCTTCTTGGTCCATTCCACATGAAATTCCTCCAAGTTCATCTGGATGTTTAGAGATGCTCTCTGTAGTCCCAATCTCCAAACATCCAGACAGCAAAGAAACCGTATTGTTTTCGCAATAGGTCACTAGATGGATGGTGTTTAAGGTATATGGAAAGATTTTGTTCAAGAAAGGATGCTGTATAATCATGTCATCGTTTTGAAATGGTATGTCTCTGCAAAACTCATTTGGCTCACCTTCAAATTGAGAATCACTGATGTATTTTTCTGTTCCCATTCGCTCTCACCCTTCTCATTCGTTATTGCCTGATAATTGAAACAACCAGTTTCCGTGCTTCATCATCTGTAGCAGTTTTTAGCTTCTTTAAAAGCCGGGCCATCTCAATTTGGCTCACTTCAGTTTGCTTTGGAATTGTTCTGCGCAGCACTCCATCCCTTTGTTCAAATATGCCCTCTCTGCTGAATTTGGTGTCTTCACTTCCAGCTTGCAAAACATTTAGCACTGCACGAATCATCGGTTCTGTGTGCTCAATCAATCGATCAGCTCTCTCAGAAGAATCCTTTGTAGTGAGATTTTTAGGCAATCGAACAATTGTGTAACGGGTAAAACTGGTCATTGCAACACTTTCTGCTGTCATTTCTGCCAGTCTTTTCGCTGCGTCCTTCAGATTGCCGGGCTTTCCTGCCTGTTCAGAAGAAATCATGACAAATGAGCTGACACGATGGCGATTGGCGGCTTCTGCAACATTGTTTGTTCCAAAAACATTGGCATACAGAGCAGCATCTGGCATCTCCTCTGCACCAAACAGTTGCTGATGGCCCGATGTATGATAAATGATTTCAGGCATATGCCTACCGACAGTTTCAAAAATCTGTTTCTTATTTTGAATGTTGACGATGATAGGAATGATTTCCGTATATCTTCCGAGCTTCTTTTTCAGCTGACTCTCAATCAAAATCAGTGATTTAGGTCCATTTCCAACCAGTAAAATTTGTGCCGGTTGAAATTGGACTAACTGCTGACAAATTTCTGAACCAATCAACCCTCCAGCACCCGTCACCATAATGATTTTATCTGTCAAATGAGTCGCTGTCGGCAAAGTTGCATGCACTAGTTTTTCTTCGATAGTTTCAAATCCATTCAACACAAATGTGCGTAAATGACGAAAGACAACAAGAAAAGGCATAAGGGCATGATGAAGAAATTCGAGTACTTTCTGCTTATTCACCTTCATGCTTTGCTCCCTTCTCTGCCGAATCCTGCTAATCACTCATTGTAATTATGGTAATAGTAGTTTTCTTTCGTCATTGGATAGTTATTCAAAACGACGCCTAAAATAAATGCTTTCGCAGTTGCCAACGAATCACGCGCTTTTTCAACACTGATCTTTTCCGATTTTCCGGTATTGACTACCAATACTGTGCCATCGCATTTATTCGCAAGAATTTTTGAATCGGTTACAGATAAAATAGGTGGGGAGTCGATAAGGATATAATCATACATTTCCCGCATTTCTACTAGCAATTCATCCAATGCATCCGACTCCAGCAACTCCGCTGGGTTCGGAGGGATTTGTCCACTCATCAGCAAATCCAAATGTTGAATTCCGCTCGCTTTTACCGATTGTTTCAGCTTGCCTTTTCTTAGCAATAAGTTGGATAACCCAATATTATTGCCCAGTTGGAAAGTCCTGTACAAGGTAGGACGCCGCATATCTGCATCAATCAGCAAAACTTTTTTACCGGTTTCGGCAAAAACAATCGCCATATTTGCAGCGGTTGTAGACTTTCCTTCCTCCTTAGAGGCAGATGTAAACAAGATGACTTTCGAATCCAAACCGGGAGTGGAGAAATTGATATTGGTCCGGATTGTCCGGTATTGTTCTGCGGCAATTGATTGTGGATTAGTACGAGCCACCAATTTTCGCGGCATTAGCCTTTTTGTCTTTTTCATTATCCGCATGTAAATCCTTCTCCAATCTGTTTGTTAGATTTAATGGCTTTTCCATTTTCAACTGGCTGTCCACTGGACTGACAACACCCAGAACATGAAGACCCACCATCTCTTCAATATCTTCTTCTGACCGGACTGTTGTATTCAATTGTTCCAGAATCAAGGTAGCGCCGATTCCTAAAACAAGCCCGACAATCGCTCCAATCGCCATGTTAAAAACTGGATCCGGGCGAATCGGTGCAGGGTTCTCTGCGGCTACAGCTGCAGCTAAGATACTAACATTGTCGATGTTCATCATTTGCTGGATTTCTTCCTGAAAAACATTGGCAGTCGTATTGGCGATAAGTACGGCTTCTTCCATTGAAGAACCTTCAACCGATAAGCTGACCACTTGCGAACTCTCGATATTGTTGACACTAATCCGCTCTGTCAAAGATTGAACTGTATCATCAAGTTGCAATTCCTCAATCACATTCGACAAAATTGCCGGGCTTTTAATGATGACGTTATAGGTCCCAATCAATTGCAGATTGGTATTGATGTCTAAGCTGTCGACATCCTGGCTGCTGACCGTGTTTTGATTGATTAAAATTTGTGTGGTGGCTTTGTAAACCGGTTTCATGATGGTATAGCTCGCAATTGCACTAAAGACAATAAAGGCCAATGTAACAAAAATGATTAATGCTTTTCTTTTTTGCATCGCTTTTAGGAATTTATTTAGATTGAATGTACTTTCCATAATTAGATCCTCCTAATGTTTATCCTTTGTAGTCACTATTTTAAAAGCAGAAGGTTAAAAGAATGTTAAATAATCTAAAAATTCAATAAAATAAAATAACTTGTAAACTGTTGCCAAACAAAAAAGCATTTGGCTCTAAGCAGCCGAATGCTTTTTACTCCACGATAAATTTGTAGCCAAAACCACGTACTGTTTGAATAAAACGTGGATGGGCTGGATCTTTTTCAATTTTTCTCCGCAAATTGCTGATGTGCACTTTTACGGTTCCGATATCTCCTTCAGAATAATAACCCCACACTTGATCATATAGCTGTTCAGCTGTCCAAACGCGGTTAGGCGTCTGTGCCAACAACAGCAACAGTTGGAATTCCTTGTGGTAAAGTTTTACCGGAGTTCCAGCAATATAAAGCTCACAAGCATCTACATGAATATGAAGATCTTCGTATTTTAAAATGCTCAACGGGTCTTCCTCACCACTTCTCCAGCCATTCCTGCGAAGAATAGCCCGTATGCGCGCTTCCAGTTCGTTAAAATCGAAAGGTTTGGTGATGTAGTCATCGCCTCCTGCTTCAAGACCTTGAATTTTATATGCCAGCTCTTTCCGATAGCTTACGAATAAAATCGGCAAAGTTGTCTTCAAACGAATTTTTTTGCACACTTCCAATCCATTCATTCCGGGCATTTCAACATCCAGCAAAATCAGATCCGGCTTTGTCTGTTCAAGCAATTCCAGCGCTTTAAAACCATCTGCAGCCTGAAGGACGCTATAGCCTTTTTTCAGCAGAAACAGCCGCATCAACTCGCGAATTCCATCATCATCATCTACGATTAGTACAGTGGCAGCATTCATCTGTCTTCCTCCTGCTCTTTAGTGGAAAGTCAGCGGCAACACAATAATAAAGACGCTACCCTGTCCTTCAATGCTGTCGGCCCAAATCTGTCCTTTGTGGGCCAAAATAATTTCTTTAGCAATTGCCAAGCCAAGTCCACTGCCTTTATATCCGGCTGAACTGTCAATTTTATAAAAGCGTTCAAAAATATGAGGCAAAGCTTCCTTGCTGATGCCACAGCCGTTGTCGGCAACCCGGATCACCAGTTCTCCATCAGCTTCTTCGGCAAGCAACGCCTCTTTGTTATTATTAGCCAATATTTCCATAGACAAGGTAATCTTTCCATCTTCCGAAGAAGTATGTTTGACGGCATTCCACAGAATATTGGAGACAACCTGATCGAGACGATCTACATCAACTGCGAGAAACAGACTTAGCATACGATCTGGATTTTCTGTACCCAAAAATTCAAAAGAACGGCCGCTCTGCTGAACATCTGATGCCATCAAATCCACAAGCCGTTTCAACCAGTCGAACACTTCCTTTTCCTCAAAACGCAAGGTCATATTTCCCGCCTTGTATCGGGTCAATTCGACAAGATCCTCGGTAAGACGTTCCAACAGCAACAGTTTTTTATGAATCATATCCAAGTATTTTGGATTGTTTTCCTCGATTAAACTTTCTTTCACCGCCTGAATATAACTGTGAATCAGTGTAATTGGTGTTCCCAGTTCATGGGAAATTGCTGACAGCATGTCATTTCGGGATTTCTCGATTTCCTGTATTTCATCGTTTACCGTCAACAGGTTCATATTGGTAATTTCGAGGGCCATGGTCCGTTCTTTGACGTTGCGTTCAAGAAAATGATTCATGTTCGTGATTTCCTGTGTCAATCTGCGCATATTTGCTAAGGTTTCGATTCGCAGTAAAAACTCTTCTTTATCGCAAGGTTTTAATAAGACATCATTGGCACCGGCTGTAAAGGCCTCCTTTTTTTCCTGAAGGCTGTCGACATTTGATAACATGAGAATCGGCAATTCTGTGAGGGTAAAGTCTAAACGAATACGCCGGCATAGATCATCACCTGACATGTCCGTTAAATAACTATCCATGACAATTAATTCCACTGGCTTTTGCACTAGCAGTTCTAAAGCTCCTTTTCCATCCGCTGCACCAAACACCTGATAGCTTGCTGATGCCAAGTGATCCAATAAGGCCATACGATTAATTTCTTCAGACTCAATTACAAGAATGTGCAAATCTTCTTTTGTAGCGCGCTGTTTTATGATCGAATCTGCCAGCTTAGATGCTGTCAATTCCTCTATTTCCAAATCAAAACCATCCAAAGATTGTGTAGTTTGCTCATCGATATGAATCGGCAAGTTAAAGCTAAAAACGGCACCATCGCCGGCCTGTGATTGGACTGTTAATGAACCACCTTGCAGTTCAATTAAGCTTTTGGTAATCCGCAATCCGATGCCATGGTGGTCCAATGGCAAATCCGATTCAAAAAGTGAGGGAATCCGTTCTGCCTGAACACCCACTCGCGTGTCCCTAACCACGACTTCCAGCTGATGTCCTTGAACGTGTGCTGAAACAAAAATCTCTCCTTCGTGGGTATGCTGGATCGCATTTTCGATGAGGTTATACAGAATCTGTTTTACACGTTCCGGGTCAGCAGCCACTTTTGGCAGTGAATCTGGAACAGTGTGGTAGAGCTTCACAGCCTTTGTCTGCAATAACGGCCGGCACATCGCTAAAACACGATTGCATAAGTCATCCATCACTACTGACTGATCTTGAGACCCCGCAGGAGGCTGTTTGCGTTTTGAAAAGTCGAGCATTTCGTTGACTAAATGTTCCATATTTTTACTGCTTGCTAACAGTTCTGTTAATTGGTGTGCCATTGCAGGAGGCATTTTTTTCAACTGCGATTCTTGGAATGACTCCGCGATATGAATCATGCCTGCCAGCGGTGCCTTTAAGCTATGTGATGCAAATGCCAATAATTCATCTTTTCTTTTATTGTCGTTTTTCAGTACACTAATTTCCATTAAATGAAGGTTTTTCGTATTGCGCTCCAATTGCTCTTCATGTTTGACCGCCGTTTTCTCTTTTGCGAGCAGCGATTTCGCAGTAAACAACAAACTAACCGCACTGGCAAAATATAAGCCATAGTGAATATTTTTTTCATAGGGCAGTACTGAGCCTGCAGTAAGAAATGAAATCATGATGACTGCTATAGCCAACAATAAGCCTAATGCGTAAGATGCAGTATACGTATTGACTGTTTGGCTAGCATACAAAGAAATACAAAAAGAAAAAACGAAGGATAAAAGCAAGAAAAAGCCTAGCAACAAACTTGAAAATTGAACCGATAAATAAGAAACTAGGAGAGCTAACAACACGAAAGTTGTCATGATTTTACTAACTGCCGGCAGCCATTTTAATAACCAAGCACTTCCCAAAAGATTTTTTGTAATAAGCAAAATTGAAATACTAGCTATTCCAACTAATACTCCAATCACTCGGTTGTTCCACCACCCGAGTTCCGGCCAGATGATGGCCCAATTCAATGCGGTACCGATTGAAAAAACAGCCAGTGTCGACAATGCCAACAAAAAGAGATAAAGGAAGTTCTTTTGACGATAGTTGAAAAACCATTTGATGCAGTATGCCAAAAACAATATGCTTAGTCCGCCCAATAGCCCGAATGTTGCACTTGCCTTTCGCGTCTGAGCTGCAAATGCTTCATGTTCCCAAATCGTCAAAGGAAAATACATCGCTCCCTGCGATTCAACTCGCAAGAAAAACGTTGTTTCACCTTGCGCCAGCGGAAGCAGCTCAAACACTGGATACTGATAGGGATTCGCTTGTTTAGCGCCTGCAACAGCATTTCCCAAGGAAGTACTGGAAATGGATCCCGAGGGTTCCAGTGAATACAAAGTCGCTTTCTCAATGGAGGGATTCGACAGTTCGAGGAGCCATTGTTGATTGCTGCTCTGATCTTCAACAGTAAAACGCAACCAGTAAACAGCAGAAGTCAAACCGCCATTGGCGATTTCATTTTCAGTAGAAACGAAATTCCAGTTATGCGGAGGCTGCAGCAAATCATTTAGTTCCAGTACACCTTTTTCATCCTTTAACATATACAGATGGGTTGTAAGAGGTAGCTCTGCAACGTCGCCATTTAAAATGAATCGATTAGCTTCAGCCGTGGCCGCTTCTACAACAGGAAGATAAAAGAAAGAAATCCATAAGGCAAAATGTATTCCAATAACTACAGAAATTCCACGATAGGACTCTTTCACCTTACTCACCTCAATTATTTAAATAATCAGTAATTTCAAGATAATTCAAAGCGCAACTAATTGTATTAAAAAATGCTTCAAAAGACCGTGCAATTGAAAAAAACAGCCCAAACGAGGCATTTATATTAATATAATAACCATTTTATGTATTTTTAATAGGTTTTATGATTTAACAAAATCATACCATTTTTCTTATCGAAAGAAAACTTTTTTATTTCTGAAAATTCAATTACTGATTAATGCCTACAAATTGCACACAAAAAAGTATTGATAGTCATTGCGCTTTATTATCGAAAAAACCATCCTCATTGAAATTTCAATGCGGATGGTTTTTATTGTGTTTTATTTTTTGGGAGCCAATTCTACAGCTTGCCGCAGCGCTTCGACTAAACTTTTTTCATCAGCAATTCCCGTGCCTGCGATGTCAAAAGCCGTTCCATGATCTACGCTGGTTCGGATGATTGGAAGACCGACGGTAATGTTGACCCCTGCTTCCAACCCCAGAACTTTAACTGGTGCATGCCCTTGGTCATGATACATGGCAACTACAATATCAAAATCTCCGCGGACTGTCCGGAAAAACAACGTGTCCGCAGGCAAAGGCCCTTGTACATCTATGCCTTGTGCAATCGCTTGTTGGACAGCCGGAATAATTTTTTCTTCTTCTTCGCCGTTTCCAAATAAACCATTTTCTCCAGCGTGCGGATTAATGCCGCAAACCGCTATTTTAGGGTTTTGTATTCCAGCTTTTGTTAAAGTGTCGTGGGCCAGTTGAATAACATACAAAACACGTTCAGGGTTAATCATTCGGATAGCGTCAATAATTCCTACATGCGTGGTCACATGGATCACTTTTAAGTTTGGCGCAGAAAGCATCATGGAGTAATCTTTTGTCCCAGTCAAATCCGCTAATATTTCAGTGTGGCCCGGATACATATGTCCGCCTTTTTGCAATGCCTCTTTGTTAAGGGGCGCTGTACAGATCGCGTCAATTTCCCCATTGTTCGCTAAAGAAATCGCTTTCGACAAATACTGAAATGCCGCGTCGCCAGCAGCAGCTGAAACTTCCCCAATCGGCAAGTCAGCTGGCAATAGATTTAAATCCAGACAGTCGATTGTTTCTTTATCAAAGAGTGCTTCAGACGGATGCCCTATGTGATTAATGGTTTTCGTGCTGCCAGTAAATTGTTTTGCCCGTTCTAATATTGCTGCATCTCCTATGACAAACGAACGGCTTGTGTCATGAACGATGTCATGCTCAAAGCTTTTTAAAATAATTTCTGGTCCAACGCCTGCAGCGTCCCCCATCGTGATTCCAATAATCGGTTTGTTTGTGTTCATGTTATTCCGCTCCTTTCAAAAATTCAACAGCATTGACCAACGATGCAGGATTTCCAAATCCTCCTGCTTTTGTAACTGCGATTAAATCTTTCCCGTTCCATTTTACCATTCCAAGCGGAAGCCCTGCTTCAATTTCAAAACGAAGTTCCATATCTGCAACACCGATTTCCTTGCAAATGTCCTTGGCCGTATCGCCGCCCGTCATTATAAGAGCACCAAATCCATCTTTTTTTAATGCTTCATCCACGAGTTTCCCTAGACCTTGGGAGATTCCTTTGCCAGTCTGATTAGGAGTCCACTCTTTAAGCAACCCCCATTGCTTAACTTTATCTCGATTTTTTTGAGAAGGATCTACATATATGACGGCACTATCCCACTCACCAGAATGATGGAAGTTTTTAATTTTGTTGGCTTCTATTTCAGGATCTTCAAGTAATTTTGCCGGGTCTATTTCAATCATCAATGTTTGTGGCCGTCGTGCCAAATTATTCAATTGTTCTTTTGTCTTTCCTGACAGGCTTCCGGAAACCACCAATACCTTGCCGTCACTGCCGGCTGGCAGTTTAAGGTCTTGCGGTTTCCCATCCACTGAATACAAATAATTGATCAGTCCCGCTGAACCTGCCCATCCTATTTCCACATCCAGTTTGTCTTCCAGCGATGCAAGCTTCACAAAGTCTTCTTCCACCACCGTATCGCAAACAATCCATTTTACCCCATCAGCTATTTGCTGCTGCACCCACTGCTCCGGGTTTTCCCCCGTTAAGATTTCCTGATTTAAAACTGCAGTGGAAATATTTTCGGATGCCAATAAGTCTGGGATATAACTGTGCAACACTGGTGTTTTAGGATCATGGCCAAATTCTGTTTCAGCTACTGGAATCTCATTTACATAAAGGATGCCTTCTTTGACTGTGCGCCCTAGGCTTGGAAAAGCCGGTGCGATAAAAATAACTTCTGCCTCAGCCCGGTCGTGCAATGCTTTTAATTCTGCCGCTACACTGCCGCGAAGTGTTGAATCCACTTTTTTATAAAAAGAAGTTACCCCTCTTTTTTTCAACCGGTCGATTTCTGAAGAGACGATTTCATAAGCATCTTTTGGCTCCATAGCCCGACTGTCTGTATCAACAATCCAGACATCTATATTTTCATTTTGATTTTCTTCACCAGCCAGTATTACGCGAGCTTTTAAGCCTTTTTGTGCCAGTCGGACACCGGAGTCGTTGGCTCCTGTAAAATCATCTGCAATGATGCCGATTTGAGTCGCCACTACTTGTCACTCCTTCAACGCTTCTTTTCTGACTATTTCCCCATCAGTAAATTCAAAGCCTTTCTTTTCAATGCGTCTTACTAAAAATGCAATATAGATTGGCAACAGTATCGCGGTTGTAACAGTCGAAGCTGCTACTTGAACTGTCGCAATATCCACTACCGAAGAGAAGCCTGCACTAGCCGCAGCTATTGCTGCAGGTGTAGCCACTGCATTTCCGGCAGTAGAACCTTCCGCTGCTCCTACAATCGGATTCCACTTTAATGCTTTAAAGACGAAGTAACCCGCTGTACCTGTCAAGAATACAGTCATGAGACCAAGCACAATTCCTCCTAGTCCACCAGTAATAATAGCATTAAAGTCAATTCCCATCCCTAAAGCAAAGGCAAAGAACGGAATCAGCATTGAACTCCCTTTATCTAAGAAAGTGCGCATATCTTCATCCAGGTTACCTAAAATCATACCAATCAAAATAGGCAAGAGCACAGCAATAAAGGAAACTGGTGAAAACAGCCCTTCAACAAATCCCATGGCTCCAAAAATCGTCAATGCCACCATGGTCAAGAATGGACCATCATTAAGTGCCAGCAAGGAATATGCTGCCCGATCTTCCTTGTTCCCATATTGTCCCACTAATGCAACAAACAAACCGCCATTGCTGTTTGTCATTGCGGCAATAACAGCAATTGGCGCAATACCAAGCCACAAGCCATTGTCTCCAGCAAACATATAAGCTAAAAGTCCGAACAATGCCCCGACAATCCATTTAGTTGCAAGCAGTGTGCCACCTTTTGCTAATGACACCCCGAACGTTTTTACATTGATCTGAGCACCCGTACATAACAGAAACAAAGCAATTAAAGCGTTTGCACTATCTACAAATAAAGCTTGCGTAAACCCGCCAATTCTCAGTAAATCAGGGGCTATCGTATTGATTGTTGCTGCCAGCAATAGGGGGACTACCATCATTCCGCCTGGAATTCGTTCCATGGTTGCTTTAATTTTCATTTCTTTCCCTCATTCCGTTTTTTTATTTTTCTAATTAAAGATAACGCTTTCATTTACACTATAGAAATTTAAGTATAATAAAGCAACACCTTTTATCATAAAATATTTAATTTCAGTAAAGTAGTTTAAAAATGCAACGTTTTTAAACTATAAAAAAACGCAAACTCATTTTTTGAGTTTGCGCCATAAAGTAGCACGGTTCATTCCTAAGCGTTGAGCCGCTTTTGTTTGGTTAAAGTTTTCTTCTATCAAAACTTTCTCTATAATTTTTTGTTCAATTTCTTTTAATGTTTCATTTTTTTCTACTGTCAACGTAGTTTGCTCAGGCTTCACTTCAGAAACAAAAGGCAAGTCGTGAAGCAAATTTTCCTCGATAACATATCCACTTTCGGCCAATGCCAGTTTTTTTATATAAGCTTTTAAATCGTTTGTATTGCCTGGCCACTGCATGTTTTTCAAGTAGTCAACCGCATTTTTTCTGACTTTAATCGGCTGCGTTCCCAATTCTTGATGAAATTCCATGAGAAACTGCTGAACCAATGTTTCAATATCTTCTTCCCGCTCCTGAAGAGTGGGCAAGTGTATGCTAACCGCTTCATCCATTCCTAAATCACTTTTCAGCTCCTCAAAAACTTCCTGTTGCGAGAAGATTACTTGCACATTTTTTTGTTTAGCAATTGCTAAAACCCGCTGAAGTTCTGTTACTTTTTCTATTTTGGGAACCTGGTTGAGATGAACAAATGCGGTATCAATTTTCGTATTCGAAAAGCTCTCTTCCACTTGATCGAGTTTTTCAAGATCCACTGAAACAAAAAAACCATTTTTTTTATGAACAGCATGAATATAGCGAGCCAGCTCTTTTTTGCCAGAACCTGCTTTCCCAATCAAAATTATGTTCTCTTTGGCCATCACTGGTTTTTCTACCAAGTTTTTAATCCGCTTCATGGCTGTACTTTCCGTTACGATATAAGGCAATTGATGGATTTGCTCGATTGTGATATCCGGATACGCAGTCAAAAGGTCTTCAAAAAGAATCATCGCTACTTTTTCTTCCTGCTCTTGAAATAAATCAACTCTAATTTGGAAACTGTCTACAGTGCGGAAAATAGAATTGCCGGTTTGGAATGCTTGATCGACAAGCTCAGCCCATTCATTATGAGAAATTGGACATCCCGAAAATTTAGACCAATTTTCAAAAATAACGTCTCCTTGCGCTGTTGCAATTAACATGTCCATTTTTCTGGCTCCTAAAAAATGTCGCATAACATTCACCAAACGCTGGCTTTTTTGTTGGTAAACGTATTGCCTGCGTGCCTCTTCAAATGCTTCCATAATGGATTCCCGGCCCGATTGAATCAAAAAACCGCCCATTCCCAGTCTTTGGGCAGCAGCAACAGTTACCACATCTCCTAAAACTATCGTGTGTTTGTTGTCTTTTAATGACTTTAAAACTGCATCCACTTCGGTTGCATCCTGTATGGTTATAACCGTCATATCAATTTCCAGCAAATTGATGATTGAGGCGGCTCCAAGCGTAATATTTGTAAAGCCAACCAAGGCTTTTTTTTCCTTTGAATGCCCCTCTGTCAACATAATCGTCCTTAACAAATCATAGCCAGACATGTGTACATCAATAACCGGAAGAGAAATTGCATTTCGAATCATTCCAGCTGTCCCGCCGCGGCTAACAATCAAATCATATCCTAAGCGTTCCATTTCTTTAGCATACTTTACGCCTTCTTCTAAGTTTCCAACTTTTGTCTCAACCAGTAAATCGTCTTGTTTCTCTGCTAACTCTGCTATCATCGAAACCATAGCTTCATACGGGGAAATAAAACCGACTTTAATTTTTTGCATATAAATTGCCCCTCTTTATGTACCTTTTACTCAATTATAGCAACCACATTCCGCGTAGGCTATTTCCCTTTCCTAAATACGCCATGGACGATGAAGCAACAGTTTGTGCACATAAAAAACATGAGCCTCATTGGCTCATGTCAGACTTACGTGGAATGAATTTTTCTCCTGACGCTTTGCTTTGTACATCGCCATATCCGCACGTTTCATCATGACAGAAATGGAAACTTTCTCAGGAGGCGCTAAGGCGATCCCCATACTAATCGAAATTTCCAGCGATAGTCCATCTACTTCAATCGGTTCTTTCATGGCCTGGTAAATCGTATCAGCAATTTCTGCAACTTGTTCTTTCGTTTCAGTGTCCGCCAACAAGATGACAAATTCATCTCCCCCTAAACGGGCAGCCATATTCTCCCCATGGATACAGCTGTTCAGCCGGAAACCGAACTCTTGAATGACCGCATCACCTGTTTCATGCCCCCATTGATCATTGATTTCTTTGAAATCATCGATATCGAGAATGAGCACTGCTAAACTCTTCTCATGCTTCTCATTCAGCTCAAACTTTTCAGCGGCGTATTCCTGAAAATAACGGCGATTTGGCATCTCGGTAAGCGAATCAAAATAAGCAAAATGCTTGAGTTGGCTTTCGTACTCTTTTTGAATTGAAATATCCCTTGCGATCATTACCATATGGTTAAAGCTTCTATCTTCTCCATAGACAGGTGTTCCATTGACCTCTGACCAAATCCAGCCTCTCACTGGATGCTGGAAACGAACTTGCACGAGGTAAGGAGAAGCATTTTGGGTCGACTGTTCAAAAGCTTCACTGATTATTGGAATATCTTCTGGATGAACATTAAAATAAGGTTTCTGTTCAACAATATAAGCTGCTCTATAGCCAAAAATTTCTTCAGCCGATGGGGACACATAAAGATACTGCTTATGATGATCCATCAATAGGATAACATCGTGGACATTTTCAGCAATGATTTGGAAGCTCTCTTCTCTTGCTTTATAAAGGCCAGCGATTTTGTCCAATTCCGTCATGTCTTTGGCAATCATATAAAAACCAGTGATGTTATTTTTCACATGTATGGGAACGAACTTCACGAGACAGCCTGCTGATGCACCGGATTTATTCATGAAATCAAGGCGGCAGTCTTTACCGTCTCCCAAAACCGAAAGATGAAAATGTTCGTTTGCCTGTTCTTTGTCTTCAGGAACTACGAAATCAATAAAACTTTTCCCCAGCAATTCATCCACAAAATACCCGCTTAGCTTATAACCCGCTGAATTGCCTCCTGTAATCCGACCACTGAGATCCACTGTGAAAATGGCATCAGCGTTGCTGTCGAACAAAGACCGGTATCGTGCACTGCTCTCTTCAAACTGTTCGTGAATCGCTTCATTGTCCAGCATGGCCATTTTTTCATCCGTAATATCTTTTACCGAACTAACAATATGAGTGCATTTTCCCAACTCATCAAAAAGAGGAACCATAAGAGTTTTCGAATAAAAGAGTTTATTGGTTATGGAATAAAACGAGTCTTTATAGCTCATGCTGTTGTTTGTTTCGATCACTTCCATATATTTTTCAGTTAAAAATTTAGCCATAAATTTGGAATGTACTTCATCGAAGGTTTTTCCAATCGAAGCATCACTTAACAAAGTCTTTTCCAATACCGCACCGTTTAAAAACTCATAAGTGAAAGAACAACCTTCATTAACTTTCACAACAAATACCATTTCTTCGATGCCTTCCATCAATACACGCGCAAAAGATAATGAAGTTGCTTTGCTCACCATGACCTTTCCCCCTGATCACTTTGTAGAAAATCACTTTTAAATCAGTCTTAATATGATGGATAATAACGCCAAATCAAGACTTTTAGCCTAGCAATCATCCGAAATTTTCTAAAATATTTTTTATATTATATCAATAGACCATATTCATAGCAAACTTTTTTACCAGTAAAAATCCATTCTCCTCTAAAAGTTCTTTCTGTGAATCAGACGCTTAGTTGTATATAATAAATCGAAAAGGGGAAATACCATGTGCCTCATCAATCTGCAATTCAGGAAACACCCCACATACAAACTAATCATTGCAGCGAATCGAGACGAGTTTTACGCACGCCCTGCAACAGCAGCTCATTTTTGGAACGATGAACCCCATATTTTAGCTGGTCGAGACTTGACGGGAATGGGTACTTGGTTGGGTGTCACAAAGCAGGGACGCGTTGCTGCATTAACAAATTTTCGAGACCCGACCAATTTGGAATCAGGTTTTTTATCCAGAGGGGCAGTGGTCAAAAACTTTTTGGCAGGCACAAATTCTCCAAAAGAATACTTGCAAACAATAAATCCAAAACAGTATGCCGGATTCAACCTAATTATCGGCGATGCGGAGCAGCTTGTGTACTACAACAACATCCAGGAAGAATTCTATGAAATTCCACCCGGAACACATGGACTCAGCAATCACTTTCTGAACACCCCATGGCCTAAGGTAACCAAAGGCAAAGAAAAACTTGCCGCCTATATGAGTGAAACCAAAGAAGCTGATCTGGAAGAAATTTTTGCGATGCTAATGGACGGAGAGCATGCTCCGGATACCCACTTGCCAGACACGGGTGTCGGACTGGACCTTGAGCGAATGCTTTCTCCTATGTTTATTAAAACACCCGATTACGGTACACGGTCTGCAACTGTCGTACTTGTTGCACATGACGGCACCCTTACCTTTGCCGAAAGAAACTATGAAAAAGGTCAGTTTAAGGAAGACAGTTTCTTTGAATTTAAAATAGAATAACAAATGATGGGAAATTTTAAATTCAATGCATAATAAAGTCAGCTAGTGTATGATCTTAAATAGGATCATTCAGTTTAAAGGAGTGTTTTTATTGGCTCAACTAAAAGAAACAGAAGATGAATTTGATTACATTCCGGATTTAGAAATTTTTGAACAGACCTATCAAATAGACAAAGTTGTCAAAACAACGTCTTTGTACACGATAAAGCTGATTTCTGGTAAAGACACACCCGATTTTTGCCGGGAGGTTTTATTGCTTGAACACGCACCTGCTAAGGAAGCCCGGTCTTACCTTTGGAAACACAAAGTCAACGCCAATGATACCCAACTTGAAGTAATGCGAAAAATCAACACTGCTTTGGAGAACCGTAGCCAAAATGAACAACAATAACTCACCAAGCCAGCCAATCAGAAACACAAAAAAGAACATTCACAAAAGTGCATAGCCGCTTTGTGAACGTTCTTTTATTTTCATGATACAAATGCAAAACAGATTTTACTTTTACTTTTACTTTCATCATTCCTTTGCTTTCAATGGAATCCAAATTTCAGAAACATACTCTTCGCTGTAAGGATCTCCTTCCGGATAAAGTTCCAGTTCGGCGGTTCCGGCATTCTCAAATTGATTGGATGGGAACCATTCGGAGAAAATCTGCTTCCATACTTTCGGCATCGCGTCCGGCATCGCGCCATGCACTTCGAAGACTCCCCATTTTGAAGCAGGCACTTCCAACATAGAGAATCCTTCAGGTGCATTGTTTGTACTGGCAGCAGCAATCCAATAATCCATAGTCGCACCTTCTTGATAGTCCGCGCAGATCCCCAGCAAACCTTTGATTTCTCCGTTGTTCCAACTGGCTATAATGCTGCTCGTTCCAGACTGATTCAGTTCTTGCCACATATGTGGGATGCCTGTCAGGTTTTCTCCAGCCTTTAGCAAAAATTGCCGTTTAACACCAACAACCTGAAAACTTTGTTTTTCCACAATTCGATATTTCATCGGTTCTGCTCCTTTCAAATTCACCTGGATCACCAGGCGGTTAAAAGCTTGCAGCTTTCCCAAATTCTTTCGGGCTTCACTCGGTGTAATGCCGTGCTGCCGCCGGAATGCTTTTGCAAAAGCCTCGGGAGTGTCATAGCCATATTTATAAGCGATGTCGATGATTTTTCCATCTGTAGCTGACAGCTCCTGCGCCGCCAATGTCAGCCGTCTTCTGCGCAAATATTCAGCCACGGAACAATCTGTTAACAGGGAAAAGGTCCGCTGAAAATGAAAAACAGAAGCGTTTGCCTGCTTAGCAATCTGCTCAATCGTAACCGATTTTCCCATGTGTTCCTCCATATAATCAATGGCCCGCTGCAATGATTCCACCCATCCCATTGCTTTCACTCCTTTAATCCATTTTACCAAGTGCGAAATAGTCCTTCCTGTCTATTTATGCTCACTGTGGACAGTCCACACAACACCAAAAAGGCATTCGCAAATGCCTCTAAACATTTTACGAATGCCCTAAGCCTCTATATGCATTTCCGACCACATGATAGGATTGGCACGATTTTGTTGGAAATGCGGCAGCTCCTATTCAAACGAAACGCTCATGCTCTCAAACAACCGTTTGTATTCCGGGTACCAATGCTCCCACTCCAATGTTCGTTCGATCCCTTTCTTGTCAAGAAGCGCTTCCAGAACATCCAGGCATACATGCCAGCCGGCTACGTCTTTAGGCGTGTGGTCTGTCAGTGAACTGATGGTTTCTACCATCCGCAGCCGAGTTCCATCTCCATCAGAAGTTAACTCAAACAGCACATGGTCTTTGCCCCATTCAAAACCCAATCGTTTTTTCTCTTCAAAATCGGTAATTGCCATTTTCTCAAAATTGCCGTGACCCATATCAAACGAAAAATGTCCGTCCACGCCTTGCTGTTCAAGTTGCAATCCTGAAAACCACCGATGAATTTTTTGATTGTCCGTCAGCATTTGCCACACGGACTCTGGTCCATGAGCCAAGTTTCGATTGAAAGTCGCCACGTATCCTTTTTCGGTTTGTGTCACTTCTGCAATCATTGCAATTCCTCCTCAATGGATTTTTTCTCTTATTATACCCCTTCAAAGAGAATGCAATCGTGCGAGAAGGGTATAATAAGACCGAGGAGCTGAAAACAACATGAGACTAGGATATGCATGCATGAACACTGAATTGAAAACAATCTTTAGAACTTTGCGTTTAGCAACTGCCGAAGCAGAAGGTACAGGAAAAATAAAAGAATTAACCATGAAAAATTTTGAGACGACTCTTGAAATCATTCATTGGAATGTGGAAAATGATATTTATTTTTACCGGGCTTCCAGCTCAATTGTCCCGCTTTCGACTCACCCGATAAATGATTGGATTTGGTGGGAAGACCCGGACGTACTTGCCATTACAGATAAAATTCGCTCACTTGTCGAAACGCACCAAATGAGAGTTTCTGTACACCCCGGCCAATACACTGTCCTCAATTCACCAAAACCCGAAGTGGTACGAAAATCGATTGAAGATCTTGAGTATCATGACAAGCTGATTCAATTGCTTGGCGGTTCGGACATCATACTCCACACCGGTGGAGCGTATGGAGACAAAGAAGCAGCGAAACAGCGCTTTGCAGAAGCCTATTTGGCATTGTCTCCCAGCATTCGCCAGCGACTGCGCCTAGAAAATGACGATAAGACTTTTACCGTCAGGGACGTTTTAGATGTCCATTACATGTGCAAAGTCCCGATATGTTTTGATATCCACCACCATAACTGCAACAATGAAGGCGAACCGGTCGATTACGCTGAAATTCTTAAAACCTGGGAAGGATACGGAACCCCTAAAATCCATATCAGTACAGGAAAAGAAGGATTCACCGACCTTCGCCACCATGGTTTGGTTTCTGAAACAGATTTCCAAGAATTGTTGAAACTACTGGGCGGCATTGATGCCGACATTATGTTCGAAGCCAAACTAAAAGAACAATCGGTCTTGCCGTTTATTCGCCAATTAACACATAAATAAACCATCAGCCTCTATGGCTGATGGTTTATTTTTTTAGGAAATCCCGCAAGATTCGGAAACTCTAATGTAAACTCGGTGCCTTTCCCTTTTTCGGAATCCACCATGATTTGTCCGTTCATTTGGCTGACAATGCTGTAGGTGACCATCAGTCCAAGCCCGGTTCCTTTGATTTTATTAGAAAAATAAGGCTCTCCTAAACGCTTTACTTCTTCTTTAGTCATTCCGACGCCCTCATCAGCCACTTCAATCCATACTTTGGCCGGTGATGTTTTCACTGCGACAGTCAGAGGTCCCCCATCAGGCATGGCTTCAATGCCATTTCGGATGATGTTGACCAGTGCTTGATGGAATTTTTGGCGATCGATCAGGATTTCTGCTTGTTCATCTATTTCGCTAACATGCATGACAACATTTTTTACATTGGCATACGGTGCCATAATTTTCATGACGTGGTTTATTTCTGCCGAAACCGTCATGGCCTCCAGTTGGCCATATGTTGGCTTCGCATATATAAGGTAGTCATCAATCAAATCTTCGGCAGCATTGATTTCTTTCAAAATCATACTGTGAAATTCCACTTGTTTTTCACGGCTGTATTCATATTCTTTCATTAGCTGAATAAATCCTTTGATACTTTGTAATGGATTGCGCAGTTCATGCGAAACCGCTGCAGCAAAATGGCTGACGGTTTCCATTTTTTCATGCTTTAATAGCGAATTGTACATATATTCCTGCCGTTGCATATGCTCGATCAACAAGGCCGTCAACACGATGATGGTTCCTTGGTTGACCATCAGCATTACCCAAATGCCGAGGATATCATCGAGTGGATCTCCAAAAAAGTAAGCACCTGCAAACATATTAAAAAGCAGTGAAGCAATGGAAATTGAAAATACCAAGACGATTTTCCACAGCCTTTTTACCCGCATGTACAAAGGACGTAGAAATGGGACGCCGGCCGCAATGACAAATTGGTTGAGGATCGCGATGTACATTCCATCTCCACCGATAGCCACTCGGCCAACAGAAGATACGAGAAACAACATGGCCGAAACAATCGGCCCTCCGTACAAGGCACCGACAATCATCGGGACTTGGCGGAGGTCGAAAATATATTGGTCTGTTAAAAATTGATAGGGAAACAGCATACACAGTATGATGGATATTGAAAAAAGAATCGTCATTGTAACGCGATGGCTGACGAAAAAGTTTCGTTGGCCCGCTGTCGCCAGCATCTGATAGACGATGATCGGAAATATGATAAAGAAAATATTATTGATCATGCCCGTCATCATTGCTTCCATAAAGGTCATCCCCATTTCTTTCTGCTGCGTCATTTATTATACAATTCGATTTTGTTCCCCACCACCTTTTTCTGTACTACTCAAGCTGTCTACCCCGCCCAACTTCAGCATTCTATCCTTTAAGCGGATGATAAGTTGTCTTCTTCAGCTTTTTCAACAGTCGCTCACGCCTCTTTTTCATGCCTGCCAGTGATACATTTCACTGACGGCCAAATCGCTCAACTTGTAGCCTTTTACATACAGGTCTTCAAGAAGTGATTTCTCCTGTTTAGTAAGTTGATCCGTTTCTATCCATTCGGGCAATCCTTCTTCTGCCACTGGTTCCTCTTGTTCTTGAATGCTCTCAAATTCCGTTGCCTGCTCATTTCTTCTCGTTTCGCGCTTTAATTCATCGAGCATTGCACCTCGAATGCTGCGATAAGCAAAAGGAGTAAAGTCGCCTTTCCTGTTATCGAAACGCTGCCATGCCTGCCATAGGGCAATATTGCCAACTTGGCGATACGTGTCGTAATCACGATAAATGTGCAGCTTACGAATGGTCGCAGATACCATAGGAGCATATTGTGCAGCCACTTCTTCAAAATCCTTCATTGGTTTTATCCTTCTGAACGTTCGGTGATTCCCGGGTGCATTCAGAATAAGCCTTGGTATCATAAGAAACCACTTGATCATTGTGCTATTTGTCCCTGCAAAAAATCTTTTCCAGAAAGATGAACAGGAGGGTTAACACCAATAATTGGCGAAAAAATTATTATTTCCAGAAAAATATTTTCTGGAAACTGATTGATCGCAAAACTTTTAGGCATGAAATGATTTATTCCTATTCCAATTTTTTGCGAAAAAATAAACTATAAACTAAATAAGCCACCTCGCTCTATATTGGCAGTTTGGCCAATATAGAGCGAGGTGGCTTTCTTTTGCACGATTCATTCCATCCTTTGTTATCCACCATAGTTTTTTTTGTGTTAGCTACTGCCGCAACTGCTGCCGCAGGAAGAACCTCCGCCAGAGTCTCCAGAGTCGCTGGAAATTTCATTGTTATCTGAGAAGCTTCCGAAGAAACCTGAATCTCCCCTATCGGATTTTGATTTGATCTTATTGTGGGTTTTGGCAAGTCCCAGTGATTCGGCATATGTTTTATTGGTGCTTCCAGCAGCCCACAAGACATAGGGAAGTGTTAACTCATTGGATGTTCCCGGCGTGGGATAAGAGCCTTGTACAATGCGTGATTGCTTTTCAAGAAAGCGTCCGAACTTTCCTTTACTCCCCGCAGATTCAATGTCACTTTTGATCTCTCGAATCAAAACTTGAACGGCACGATGGGTCTCGCTCTGTTCAAAAAAATACTGGCTGTGCAGCAAAGGTGTTTCTGAATCTCTCCATTCTTCTATAAAACTGTCACTGGGCACTCTTTCATAAAACGCAGAACCCCAAGATTTAGCTGAGAAGGGTTTCTCAACAAATAACTTTTTGTACATCATATCGAATAAAAACTTATCGTCCACCCCATCGCTTTCGTCCACATTTGGCGAGTGATGAATAAATTGACCGGCAAACTTCTCTGTAAAATCCCGATACTCATGGGTGAACATTAATTGCTGGTGCCATACTTCATCGACCGCTTTTGAAAACATAGGCACTTCTTTCAGGATGGAGGCCATCAGCAAAAATCGCTTTTGTTCAAACATCAATTCGAGAATGGTTTTCTGGCTGTAGGCTGTTTCCCGGACCATTCGATTGTAAATGTGCAATTGATAGTCAAGTGCATAGGCATCTTCCAGCTCTTGTGCCCGTTTTTTAAAAACCGACTCAGTGTCTTTTACAAAATCCAGTTCCAACTCTTTTTGCTTTTTTAAAAAATCATCTGGCGTCAGCAAAAGCAACTCGCGATTTTCTTTTGCAGACCTAAATTTTTGCTGATACTCTTGATACAACACGGCTGCAACCAATCCCAAAACAAATAAAGCAGCCCCAACATAACCAATCATTCCATCGCCTCTTTACTGTGTAATTTTCTTTTGACTTGCTTTGAATCTACTCCATCTGTTAGCGCCGGCGCTGAACTCACTTCATTTATTGCCGCATTCAAGACTTGCGCAGTATTTCTTACGCCGCATCGTCTCTCATCAGCAAAAAAGCGATTCTGATTGCCCACTTGTTCAAGTCGGGTTCTGTTTCCGGATCGGTAACATAAAACTCAAAACGGCCATTCCAAATTTCATCTTCGCCTTCCCAGCGCTTATCAATGTCCAATCCTTCTTGCACGGCCCACTGTTCAAGTGCCGCAAGAGATTTCTCCAAATTATCGGGATGGCCTCTATGCAATGCCGATAAATAGGAGCCGCCCGGTATAAAGCTTGCAATTACCCGTTCATCGCCGCTGACCATTCGCTTAACCGGTATCCCTACTTCCATCTTGTATTTGCCTTCAGCATCTCCCATGCACCAATAGCGGAAAAATGGAATTCCTGCCGGTTTAATTCCTTTGGTCTTCAGCCAGTCAAAAAGTTCGCCTACCATGCCATTGACCTGATCCCATTCCGCTAAACCTGCTGTTACCGGAATCGCCACATAAGGCTGTTCTGCCCGTTCTTCGACAAATGGTTCGCTGATATGCTTCTGCACCATCCACTCCTCCTCTTTTGTAGAAACTACCATTCCATTTTATTACTAGTATTCTCCATCTGGAGACATAGTCCTTTAAATCATAAATGAAAGTTTTGAAATTCCAGCAGCCGCTTTCTAAATTTTATGCAAGGAAAATACTTCCTGAAGCCACTCATGAAAGTTGTCACATATTCCAAGCTCACTAAATTGACTTTGAACTTCTTAAGCGATAATCTAAACAAGTGACCAAGTGGTCATTAAAAGTGACCGCTCGGTTTAGGAGGGCTTAAATGGAAAAAAGAAACGAATTAATGAAGCAGGCTGTCCACTTGTTTTCTTTGAAAGGCTTTCATCAAACATCGGTTCAGGAAATAGCACAGGCAGCTGGCATCTCCAAAGGAGCTTTCTACAAGCATTTTGATTCAAAGGAGATCTTATTCATCGAAATCCTGAAACACTACCATGAAGAAGTTAATGCTGCCATCTCCAGCTCCCAGCATGCACCCGGATCCGATTATAAGGATGTCTTCAAGGAAAAATTAGCGATTGAAATTGAGCGTACACTTTCCAATCAGGATTTTTTCATGATGGTGTTTAAAGATTTCCCGCTCAGTGACAGTGAAAAGCTAAAGTCATTGTTCATGGAACTGCGCCAGTCGACGATTACCTTGCACAAAACCATTCTGCTGGATACTTACGGCACCACCATCGAACCATTTTTAGATGATTTGGTAATGGTCCTTGAAGGGTTGATGCAGCAATACATCATCACACTGGTCATTGAACAAAAAAATGTTCCCATTTCCCGGTTGGTCAATTTCTTGACGGCCACCATCGATGCAATTGTTGACAACTTGGCGGCAATGGAACCTGTATTTACTGAAGCCCGTTCCACACCAGCTACGACTGAAGAAATTTTTCTTCACCTGGCTGAAAAAATTAAAGCTGCTGAACCCCATCCAGAAAAGCTGCTGGCTTCACTCGATTTATTAAAAGAGCAAGTCAACAAACAAGAGCAAGAGGAATTTTTAATCGAAGCCTTGTTGGTTTACTTAAAACAGTACCCTTCCATTAAAAACCAAGTAATCTACTTAGAAAATTTTATTTAAGAAAAAGGAGCCAATCACTTGAAGAAAATTATCGATTTTTCCTTGAACAATAAGTTTGCGATATGGATCTTGACCATCATGATCGTTGTGGCTGGACTGTATGCAGGCTTGACCATGAAGCAGGAATCTATACCAAGCATCACCCTCCCTGCGGTGACGGTCGTTACTACATATCCAGGCGCTGCGCCCGATGAAATTATGGAAGAAGTCACCATTCCAATGGAGCAGCGAATTCAAAATATGAATGGCGTCGAATTGACAACATCTACATCGATGGCCAATGCCTCGACGATTCAAGTCCAGTATGACTTTGAAGTCGATATGGACGAAGCAACTCGTGAATTGGAGGATGCGTTGTCGCAAATTTCGATTCCTGAAGCTGCCAATGAACCTCAGGTTTCACGGCTCAGCTTGGATGCTTTCCCTGTTCTGACATTGAGCATCAGCGATCCTGAGCGTTCATTGGAAGAACTGACAGCTACCGTTGAAGAAAATGTGCTCCCAGCACTTGAAGGCGTAGCCGGCTTGTCCGATGCGCAAGTTTCTGGACAACGCGTCCAAAAAGTCACGATGTCCTTTGATCAAGAAGCTTTAGCCCAATACGGGTTGACGGAAGAAACTATTCAACAATTGATCCAAGGATCCAATCTGACATTCCCGTTAGGTTTAACTGATTTTGACGGTGAACTGAAAAACTTGGTGATCGACGGTGACATTACCTCTGTTGATGACTTGAGAAATCTGCAGATTCCAGCGATTCCTGCAGCAGCAACTGATGTTCCAAGTGCAGCACCGGCTGCTCCTGAGTCTGAAGGGACCGGAACAGAAGCACCACCAACTGAAGCGCCTGCAACAGAAACTCCAGCTGCAGCTGCACCGTCTGCGATTCCGACAGTCGCATTGAGCGAACTGGCCGAGATTGAAGTGGTCAGCGAAGCAGAATCGATTTCCCGTACAAACGGAGAAGAATCCATCGGCATTTCTATCGTCAAATCGCCGGATGCCAATACCGTAGAAGTGGTCAATGGCGTTAAAGATATCATGGCAGATGTTGAAGAAGAATACGGCTTGAACGTCGCTTCGACATTTGACCAAGGTGAACCGATCGAAACTTCAGTTGAAACGATGCTCAGCAAAGCCTTATTCGGTATTTTATTTGCTGTCGCAATCATTTTGCTGTTCCTTCGCAGCTTTAAGACAACGATTATCTCGATCATCTCTATCCCATTGTCGTTATTAATGGCGATTTTCTTATTGAACCAAATGGATATTACCTTGAATATCATGACACTCGGTGCATTAACCGTTGCAATCGGGCGTGTTATTGATGACTCGATTGTTGTGATTGAAAATATTTATCGCCGCATGGCTTTGCCAGGCGAAAAATTGCGTGGCAAAGAACTCATTCGCGAAGCAACACGTGAAATGTTCGTACCCATTTTTTCATCAACAATTGTAACCATCGCTGTATTCCTGCCGCTTGCACTTGTCAGCGGACAAATCGGCGAATTGTTCCTGCCGTTCGCTTTAGCAGTTGTCTTTGCTTTATCGGCATCTCTGCTAGTGGCTGTTACCATCGTTCCGATGATGGCGCATTTGATGTACCGCAAGCAACTGCGAAACCTGGATACAAATCAATCCAAACAAAAAGAACACAAGCCAGGCAAAATGGCAGACAGCTACAAACGTATTTTGGAATGGACCTTGAATCACAAAATCATCACGTTCGGCGGAGCGTCGTTGCTTCTTGCTGCAAGTTTGTTCTTGATTCCGGTAATTGGCGTCAGCTTCCTTCCTGAAGAAGAGCAAAAAACCGTGATGGCAACTTATAGTCCGGAACCCGGACAAACACGCGAAGATGTGGAAGCCATTGCACTTGATGCAGAGGGCTCTATCGAAGGCAGAGAAGGCGTAACGTCTTATCAGTACTCGCTTGGCGGAGGCAATCCGATGTCGGCAATGGGCGGCGGCGGAGATAATTCCGCATTGTTCTATATTGAGTATGACGATGACTTTGAGGCATTCAGTGATGAAAGTGCAAACCTGATTGAAGACTTGAACAATTCCACAGAATCCGGGGAATGGGCAAGCATGGACTTCACAGCTACTGGCGGCAGCGGACTGGAAATGTACGTCTACGGCGACAATGTCGAAGATATCCAAACCGCTATCGATCAAATCCAGCCATTAATGGAAAACAACGAAGGCTTGGAAAACACAGAGTCCAGCTTGACCGAAGCTTATGATCAATTTACCTTGGTCGCTAATCAGCAAAGCTTAAGCGAAAATGGGTTAACAGCCGCACAAATCGGCATGGCGTTAAGCAGCGCGGGTGAAGCGCCTGTATTAACTACCGTCACGCACGAAGACGAAGAAATCAATGTCTACATTGAAACAGAAGAAACACAATATGCCGGCATTGAAGATGTAACAGATGTTGAAATTCCAACAGCACTTGGAACAACTGTAACAATTGGTGAGGTCATGGAAGTGGAAGAAGGCCAATCACCAGATACCATTAATCGCAGAGATGGCCAAATGTTTGCGTCATTAACAGCAGACGTTCTGGGCAACAATGCTGCAGAAATCACGACTGAAATTGATGAACAAACTGCAGAACTTGACTTGCCGGCTGGTGTCACAACTGACCACGGCGGTGTGACTGAACAAATCAATGAATCGTTCACTCAGCTTGGCCTGGCGATGCTGGCAGCCATTGCCATTGTGTACTTTGTACTGGTTGTCACATTCGGCGGTGCACTCGCTCCGTTCTCCATCCTGTTTTCATTGCCATTCACCGTTATCGGTGTATTGGTCGCTTTATGGATTACTGGAGAATCATTGAGCGTTAACGCATTGATTGGTGTATTGATGCTGATCGGTATTGTTGTCACCAATGCCATCGTCTTGATTGACCGTGTCATCCATATGGAAAAAGCCGGTTTGACTACACGCGAGGCCCTTCTTGAAGGCGGCGTGACACGACTGCGCCCTATCTTGATGACAGCCCTGGCAACAATCGGCGCGCTAATACCGCTTGCCATTGGAGCTGAAGGCGGAGGCGGATTGATTTCGCAAGGCCTCGGCATCACAGTTATTGGCGGATTGATCAGTTCTACATTATTGACATTGGTTATTGTGCCAATCGTTTATGAAGTGGTCTCGAAATTCCGCAAAAAAGAAGCAAACTAAAGAATAAGTGCAAAAGGCAGCTCATCATGAGCTGTCTTTTTTGTGCGCATTTTTAACTGACCGCACCTCGTTTGATGGTAACCGCACCTCAAATGGATAAGAGCGCACCTCGCAGGCTACAGACCGCACCTCGATGCCTCATAACCGCACCTCGCACAAAAAAGCCTGCTCAGCATAGCTGAACAGGCTTCTAAATTATTGCTTTTTCAAATATTCCAGTACCGATTCATCGATCAGTGCTTCTTCTGACCAGTGATCATCAAAGTTCTCACGCAGCACAAAAGTTTTCAACGCTTCTTTCACTTCTGCGTCATAGCTGCTGTGATCAACCGACTCCAGCAAATCGGCTTTTACCAACTGCTCTACAACAGTTTCTAAGACATTTTCTTCGATAGCCAGCTTTTCCTCAGATGGTGCAGCATACATTTTGTGCAGCTCGTACAACCGCTGCAATTCTTCAATCGGCTCTGGGTGATCATCAACACGCAAATCCACTTTCACATCGTTGTAGCCACCATACCCTGCGCCTTTTTGCAACACATAAACTGCAGCCGACTGTTTGCCTCTGCTGTCGCCTCCAGCATGTTGCGCGGCTGAAATAGCTGTCAGCAACCTTTCAGCAAGCGGACCTTCCGATTCTTCAAAAGCTCTGCTCATTTCACTGACTGTTTTTTCACTGACCAGGATGTTGCCTTGGCACGAATGATGCTTCCCTATTTTATGTCCTGCCCAGTCGTAGCATTCATGGCCGGTAAAAGCACTCGCTTCACCATCTGCGTTGATGACAGCCACTTGGCGCAAACTTCTGCCTGGATCGTCAGCAATCAGCTTGTCGATCACTTCCTCAGGCGACAAGCCCTTCTCCAATAACTCAAGTCCTTCTGGTCCATACGCGGTATTGGCCCAGGACTGTGTAGCCACTGCCCCGACGCCTGCCTTTGCCCATGGAACGACCGAACCGACTGCCAAAAATTTCGATTGCACCGCCACGCCCACTTCTCCCGTTTCCGGATTGGCAGCAACAATGGAAAATGTTGCGACCAACTTGTGTTTGTCTATTTTATTCTTCATGCAATTGCCCCCTTTTCTCTAGTTTAATCAATAATTTGCAGAATGTTAAATTAAAGGAAGCGAATTTTGAACGTTTTCTTATTCTTTAAAACTCAGTAGATAAAAATATGCAAATACCTTATTTACTAATCAGTAAAACAACACTTTTGTACATATAAATGGTATAATAGAATCACAAAAAATACATATCAATTCTTTATTTTTTCAAATTAAGAACGGGTCATCCCTATACATACGCTGACTTTTGCTCAGCGCATCAATGAAAGGGGTGAGAAAGGTGCTTTCTAAATGGATTAAAGTCTCAGCAGCTTTATTACTAATCCTCTTCACTGTACTGTCTTTTTCTGGCCAGTCTCATGCAGCAAGTTCCACTTATATTACGAAAGGCAATACGACCAGTAAAGTGGTGGCGTTGACCTTCGATGACGGTTCGGATGGTACGAATATCAACAAAATCTTAGATATCCTGTCTGCCAACAATGTAAAAGCCACGTTCTTTTTAACAGGTTCCGGTGCTAAAAACCACCCTGCCTGGATCAAGAACATTTCAGCCAAGGGCCATCAGCTCGGCAACCACTCGTATTCGCATCCAGATTTCACAAAACTGACCGCCGCAAAAATGAAAAGTGAGCTTGATACAACAGAATCCACAATCAAAGGAATTACCGGAAAATCGACCAAGCCTATTTTCAGAGCTCCATTCGGGGCATCCAATGCTACTGTTCTAAAAGCAGTTGGTGATGCCGGTTACACACATACGATTCAGTGGAATATCGATACGGTTGACTGGAAAGGCGTTTCTGCTACTGAGATTACCAACAAAGTGGTGAATAATATTGTGCCAGGATCGATTGTTTTGATGCACACCGGTGCCGGCGCTTCCGGAACTCCAGGTGCGTTGCCGGGTATGATCAGTAAATTGAAAGCGAAAGGATACAAATTCGTCACTGTCTCTGAGCTTTTAAAATTGCCAGTTTCACCCGTAAGCGGCACCAAGTATACGGTCAAAGCGGGAGATACATTGTACAGCATTGCGAAAAAATACAATGTGACCGTTTCAGCGTTGGCCAAAGCCAATAACATTACCAATTATAACTTAATCCGTGTAGGTCAAGTGTTGACAATTCCAACCAAAGCTCCTGCACCTTCTGTCACATACACAGTCAAGGCTGGGGACACACTTTACAGCATTGCACGAGCTTACAATACGACAGTGACGAAAATAGCAGCGGCTAATAAAATTACCAATATTAACTCCATTCGTGTCGGACAAGTATTGGTAATTCCTAGATAGTCTAAAGTTAACACCATAACAGGAGCAGGAATCTATAGATTCCTGCTCCTGTTATATGTTTTTCGGCTTGTACAAAAATCTGCGGTAAAGTTTAAAAATCATATACGCCATGCCAAACAAAAAGAAGATGGCCAGAATTGGTGCCAGTAAGATTAAGATTGGCGTTAATGTGGCCGTAGCATCTTCCGCTAAAGAAACAGCTGGACTCATGAATGCCGTCTCACTCACTCCTTTGACCGCTGTAATGGTGGCATGAGAAACTGTCGCTACTCCCCCTCCGCCAATAATGGCGATGCTCCATTCCAAGAAAGGATTCATATCCCCGATAAAAGAAGCAGTCAGCAGGATTCCTGCCAGAGCCGCAATCGGCGTCGCAATCATTTTCATGAAGGATCCTACTGCCGGAATATAATTGACCGCGATTTCGAAAAGCGTGGCTGCAGCAAACGCGACAATCGCCGGTGTGCTGCCGATCCAGCTAAATCCTTCTGAAAGGGTTAACCAGTCCACATGGACGAATATTCCCGTGATCAGCAGTGGCGTAAAAATTCTAAAACCGACCGTTGCACTCAATGCCAGTCCGATGCATATCGCCAAAATGGTTTCCAAAATACCCACCTCCGTCATACTAGTTATTTACAGTATACACGAGCAGAAGCAGGGCTGATATTCACCACCTGCGAAATACTAGGAAACAACCGGAGTCGGCGACTGGGCGGGCTGATTGTTCCAACTCTTGATGCCAGCCTGACAATCATTCATGCTACAAAAGAAGATGAGCTTGAAAAAGGCCTTGCTCTTGAATGCTTCATTTTAATAGCTGACCTAATTTCCAGCAATTAAAAAAAGAAATTCCCCAAAAGGAATTTCTTTTTTTAATACAACTTATTCTTTGTTGATGATATCTGATACGTAATAAAAACCATATTCATCCATTACAATCGTATACATTTTGCTGCGTTCTTCTACAGACCATTCTCCAGCTTCATTCATCATATCAAAGGCTTCTTCCGTATGGACAATAGCATAGTCCTCATAGATTTCGATGTCCATGATATCAAGCTTTGTGAAATTGTATTCCATGTTTTTTCCCGTGATATCTGCAACATACTCAGCAATGCTGTTGTAAATATCGCTTTGGTAGACAAGAAGATTTTGAACATAGAAAAAGTCCTCTTCTTCCAGTGCCGTTTCGTAATAATAACGGAAATCACCAATAAATTCACTTAAGTTCGTTTCGTTAAATGTCATTTCTAAATCGACGTCGTACTCATAATCTTCGTCTTCATAGCCGCTAAAATCGTCATAGACTTGGAATAAAGCAGCGACTTCTTCTACCGACATTGGAGCAGTCACCCATTGCGATAACTGAGCATGCATCGAGTACATCGGGATTGAAAAGCCGATTGAATCGCCTTCTTCAATGACCAATGAATTGATGCCGATGACTTTACCTGTTGTCGCGTCCACTAAGGGACCTCCGCTGCTGCCTGGGGCAATTTTGGCGTCGATTTGATAAATATCTTCATAGGTAAACTCTTGATAAAAGTCACGGTCAATTCCTGTGAGGTAGCCCAATGACGCTGTATTTTCCATACCAGCCGGGCTGCCCAAGGCAATAACTTCTGTACCTACATCAGTAGCTTCCATTTCAACTTCAAGCGGTGTGATGCCTTCAAAGGCCTCAACATGAATCAGGGCAATATCAGATTCATCAGAAATTCCGATGACTGTGCCTGGGTGATCTTGTCCGTTTATATTGCGTACTACTACATCAGTGAAACCTGCAACAGCATGAGCGTTAGTGACGACCATTCCTGTATCGGAAAACAAGAATCCTGATCCTTGTCCGCCTTCCGTTAAAATAGTATATACTTTTTGTTGTGACTCTTTAATAATGGCTGTTTTCTCTTTTTTCTTTGGTTCTACTTTTTCTTCTTGCTCAGAAGGTGGTACGACATTCTCCACTTTCGTTACCGTTCCAGTTGTTTCCTCTTCTACAGGAACAGTTTCTTCCGGCTCTTCAATTCTTTCTACTATACCGGGTTCTGTGACAGGTTCTTCTTGCTCCTCCGGTATTTCTTCCTCAACTACTGCCAGCTCTGTTTTCTTCTCAGCCAGTTGATTTTGTTCTGGCGCCTCTGCTTGCGGTTCTTCTTCGTCCATAAATTGTGCAGAACCGATCCCAACTCCAAGCAAGGTCAGGGCTAATACGGTTGCATAAATAAAGTTACGCTTTTTCTTCTTCCTGCTTCTTGTTTGAATAAGTGAATGCCCACATTTTTGGCAGAACTTCGTACCTTCTACATTTTCATTTCCACATTTATTGCATATCATGTTTGTACCTCCTGATGGACTAGCATAAATACCATTAATTTCTTCCATTATAAACCTTATAACGTCAAACAACTACTCAGGGTTGCAAGTTGTAACGAAGTCTACTCATTTGTAATAAATATATTTATTTAGAAGTCAATATTATCATACATATCATATTTACATTAACACATTCGAAAAAAAAGGCAAAAATCCTTTAAAGTTAGAACTTCCGCTCAAAAATATATTGAAGAAATCAACTCATTCAATTTTATATTCTAGGACATGGTCATAAGTTTGACCCTTTCTATTTTTCGGTAGAATACAGCTGCCCTACATCCAATGAAAAATAACTGGCTAGATAATTTTCTCTTACTCCTCTCGTTCAATTTGGCCCGCACTTATTAATTCATGCGGTATAGTTTTGATGCTGTTGAATTTCTCTTTCCACCTAGAGGTTACAAAGAATTGTGTGTACAAAGTAATGTGGAGTTTAATGGGAAAGTTTGATAAAATAAGCAAGTATCAATGGAACAAAAAAAGGAGATAATACTAAATGGTAACGTTGTTTAAGCGCTCAACTAAATCAAACACAAGACAGTTGAAAAAGTACAATCGGATTGTTGCTGTGATAAATGGACTTGAAGCAAAATACCAAGCAATGTCCGATGAGGAACTTCAGCAAATGACAGCCATCTTTAAAGAACGATTAACAACTGGAACCAAAATAGAAAAAATCATTCCAGATGCTTTTGCCGTAGTACGCGAAGCTTCTAAACGCGTTTTGAGTATGCGCCATTTTGACGTTCAGCTGATAGGTGGACTTGTTTTGGCCGAAGGCAATATTGCCGAAATGCCGACTGGTGAGGGGAAAACACTGGTATCATCGCTGTCCGCGTATACAAGAGCTTTGGAAGGCAAAGGCGTTCACATAATTACCGTCAATGATTATTTGGCAAAACGGGATTTTGACCAAATCGGACAGATCCACCGCTTTCTTGGACTAACGGTCGGCTTGAATCTTCCTTTAATGCTTAGCGATGAAAAGCAGGAAGCCTATCAAGCCGATATCACTTATGGTGTCGGCACAGAATTCGGTTTTGATTATCTTCGCGACAATATGGCGCCGACTTTGCAAGACAAAGTGCAGCGACCTTATCATTATGCCATCATTGATGAAGTTGACAGCATATTGATTGATGAAGCCAAGACTCCTTTGATCGTTGCTGGAAAAATGAAGGTCAGTGCAGAGTTGCATCAAATCGCTTCTTTGCTAGCTACTCGGTTCATAAAAGAAGAGGATTTTGAATACGATGATGAAACAAAAGCAACTTCGTTAACAGATAAAGGCATCGAAAAAGTGGAGAAAGCATTTGGCGTAGACAACCTATATGAACTTGAACACCAGACACTCTATCATTATGTCATCATGGCACTTCGTGCGCGCGTGATGTTTATACGGGATGTCGACTATATCGTGAAAGACAATAAAATTCTATTAGTCGATATGTTTACGGGACGTACTTTAGAAGGCCGAACTCTTTCTGACGGACTTCATCAGGCAATTGAAGCAAAAGAAAAAGTGGAGATTACCGAAGAAAATAAAGCGCAAGCGCAAATCACTATACAAAATTATTTCCGAATGTACCCGCATCTGTCAGGCATGACCGGCACTGCAAAAACGCAGCAAAAGGAGTTTCGTGAAGTGTATGGAATGGACGTAGTGCCAGTACCGACGAATCACCCGAGAGTCCGCGTTGACCTGCCTGATCGGGTATTCAAAACCATAGACCATAAATACAAAACCGTTGCTGAAGAAGTCGCCAAACGGCATCAAACGGGCCAACCTGTTTTAGTTGGCACAACATCCATACTGCAATCTGAAGCTGTCGCTGCCTACTTGAAAGATCAACAATTGAATTTCCAATTGTTGAACGCGAAAAGTATGGAACAGGAAGTTCAACTGATTTCACAAGCTGGCCAAATGAATCAAATTACAGTTGCCACTAACATGGCAGGCCGAGGAACTGATATTGTTCTAGGTGATGGAGTTGCAGAACTTGGCGGATTGCACGTTTTGGGAACTGAAAAACATGAAAACAGAAGAATTGATAACCAATTGCGTGGCCGTTCCGGTCGACAAGGTGATCCAGGATCCACCCAGTTTATCATCTCTCTCGAAGACGATATGTTTAAACGTTTCGCAAAAGAAGATGTTGAAAAATATGAGAAAAAAATCAAAACCAATAAAGTTGGAGAGATTTCCAACAAAGACATCCATGAATTGACGGACCGTACACAAAGAATAGTAGAGGGCTCTCACTTTTCTATGCGCGAATACAACCTCAAGTTGGATGATGTAATCAATGAACAACGGAAAATTGTCTATGATTTGAGAAACCGTGTGTTGGCAGGCCAAGAGAACTTTGACATAGTCCAAGAGATGGTTCGGGATGCTGCAGATTACGTCATCTCTGAAATCCTTCCGGAAGATGGCGATATTCAAGCGATTCATCTTATTTCAATTAAACAAGACTTGCAGCAACTGCTTGGTACGTCCATTACCCTTCCAGAAAAAATAGATAAACGAAAAGAAATTGACGCTGCAATAAAGCCTTATCTGAAAAGCGTTACAGAGTTTATTGCTGCTGGACAAGAAGATGAAAAAGCTGCCAACACCATTCGGCTTGTAATGCAAACACAGGTTGATGCGATGTGGGTGAAGCATTTAGAAACAATGGCTCACTTGAAAGAAGGGATTGGCCTTCGATCCTACCAGCAGGAAGATCCAATGAGAATTTATCAAAGAGAAGGCCTTGAGCTATTTGCAACCAATTTCCAAAACCTGCGCTACTCAATTGCTTCAGAGGTTTTGGGATTCTTGCAAAACTTAAGTCGTCGTGAAAAGGGGCAGAAAAATTGAGTATTTTTTCTTTTTTCAATAAAACTAATAAAACTGGGAAAGATTCAATCGTCTCTTCTACCGAGTTGGGGAAAGTGCCAACCGAAACTTCTTCGAAAGCGGTTGAAGTCACTCCAGTTTTATCAATTTCACAAGACTGGGAAATCAGCAAGGAACAAGAATACGTATTAAAGTTTTTATCAAATGACTTGCCGCCTTTGCAGATAAACCAGTTGTCATTGGCTGCTATTGATATTGAAGCAGATCCACATTCAGGCGAATGGAGTGTCCAGGCATTCTTCCGCTCCTCTCTTGAACGTCCAATCACGATGGAGAAGGCGGAATTGGTATTACAGGATTTTCAAAAGCAGATTATTGCATCGCAGGAATTTGATCTTTCGGAATTGGGGACCATTCCCCCCCTTTCAAACCGCCCTTGGGTATTTAAGTTCAAAAAAGATTCTATCCGAGTTTCAGAAGTGCCCGTCTCAGATTGGTCACTCGCCTTTAATGTCCAATCCTTAGTACCACACGCATTGGATTTAGATAAGTCTTGGGATGAAGCTTTAACACCTGAGCAAAAATCGACTTTAGCTAAACTTGTAAAAAACCTGCCTAAACTAAATCCTCAGGAATTGAACCTTACCGGCTTTCAAACAAGCTTTTCTGATGAAGGCAATTTAGCAGTTTCTGTCTTTGTCCGCAACGGGTATTCGAAACAAATTGAGCTGGAAAAACTGCCGTTGGAAATATTGGATGCAACCGGCGCATTAGTAGTAAAAGGTTCGTTTAAACTGGCACCACTTGCAGTTAAAGCTAATACCACCAAGCCATGGACATTTATCTTCCCTAAAGAAACTCTGCTGATAGGCTCTCCCGATTTATCACGTTGGACTGCTCGAATTCCAAAATAACAGGAAGAATTTAAGTACCGAAATTGACTGCATTTGTTCTTGTAGAAATAAATGATCACAATTCAGGAGGTTAACCAGTGCAAGACTTTTTAAACGTGTTTAGGAAAACCTTCGTTTTTAGCGGTAGGTCCAGACGAAAAGAATATTGGATGTTTGTTCTGGGAATTACAATTATCTCCGTGATCTTAACAGCAATTGAAACAATGGCTAGCCTGGAGCTGGCGCCTGACAGAGGGTTGTTAACCACCATCTTCTCAATCATTATTTTAATTCCCAGTATTTCTGTGTCTGTTCGCCGACTCCATGATATCGGACGAACTGGATGGTGGCTATTGCTAAGTTTTATTCCCATTTTAGGATGGATTGCATTATTCATCTTCACGTTGCTGGACAGCCAATCCGGCAGCAACAAATACGGACCCAATCCAAAACAAGCTTCAAATAATTCCATCTTTGCCAATAACTAATCCAAAAGAAACCGCATCTGTCATCTCGACAGGTGCGGTTTCTTTTGGTTGTTTTATTTCACGTCAATCCCATGCATTTTTTCCTGAGCGACCAGCAATTCCTTAAAATTTTGGTTGATCGTCGGGGATTGGGAATCTATTTCCTTGGACACCGCACTCAATTCTTGTATCAACCCGTCCAACGTGGACTGGTATTTCTGGTACTGCTCAAAGCTAATGGTTTCTTCACCATCCAGTTCTGCAATCAGAGACTCCAGGTCTTGTTCGAGTGCGTCCAGCTTTTTCTCATGGGATTCTAAGCTGCTCGCTTCCCACTTATAGGCTCGCTGCTGTTCTTCGAATGCCGGGACTTTCAACGATGGATAGGCTTGTGTATCTACTTGAGACGTCAAAACAAATCCAAGGGCGAAAACAGGAACAGACATTTTCAAAAGCGAAGTCTTCAAATGAGCTTCCTCCTTTAAAATGATCGGGCTTTACACTCAGCTTATACCATCTGCCGCGCAGCACAATCCTTTATCAGGAGTCTTTAGAATATCTTAATCTGCGGTTTACAAAAGGATTATTAAGGTGGAGCAGCCATGGATGTCCGAATCACCTGCAAGAAGGCAGTAAGATCTTGCGTTGTGGTGCTCCTTGAAAATGAAATTCGGATAAACTTCCGTGCACTGTCTTGTTCTATCCCCATGGCGCTCATGGCAGACATTGCTTCCCCGGAACCAATTTTGCAGGCAGCTCCTGTAGAAATGGCAAGCTGATGGCGGTTGCATTCAAGCATCATCCATTGTCCTTCCACATGGGGCAGCAGCAGACCTTGAATAAAAGGGGATTTGCTTGCTCTATTTCCGGTCAAGAGCACAGTTTCCGGCAGCTGCTCCCATAAATAATGCTGCAGGTTTTCAGCATGGACTGCCACATCGTGCTGCTCGGCCACCGCCTCTTTCGCAGCAACTGTTGCGGATACAATTCCCGGTACATCCACGGTTCCAGCGCGGAATCCTTGTTGATGTGCAGTTCCTTCGTATACCGATTCCCAGTGGACGCTTGGGTCTATCCAAACAATGCCAACACCCTTTGGACCACCAATTTTATGTCCTGAACAAACTGCGGAAGTGACGCCTAGTTGCGACAGGTCGACCGGAATTTTTCCAAACCCTTGGACAACATCACAATGGTAAGGAACTGCTTTTTCTTTTGCATAGACAGCGCATTTTGCAACCGGCTGGATGGCACCCATTTCTGAATTGACAAGCTGGATAACGATTAATGCTGTTTGATTTGTAACCAGTTTCTTATACTGTTGAAAATCAAGAACTCCTTCTTTGTCGACCGGTACATATCGGATCTCGTAGCCATCTTTTTCCAGTTCATGCAGAGCCGTCAGAACAGATGCATGCTCGAGTTTTGTGGTGACAATTTCCCGGTAATTTTCACATCTGCCACGCAGCAGCGAACGAATTGCCAATTGATTGCCTTCCGACGCATTCCCTGTAAAGAAAATCCCTTCACTTCGAACATTGAGAAAACCTCCCCACATTCTCCGGCACGCCTCCAGCGTACTGGCCGCACTGGAACCTGCGTCATGCAGGCTTTGGGTATTGCCAATCACCTGTTTAGCAGTTTCCGCATAAGCATCAATCGCTGATTGCCGCATTGGGGTAGTAGCTGCATGGTCCAAATAAATCATCATTTTGCAATCAATTCCCTCCGAAACTTGACTTAGTCTTGTAATCACTTTATCTTTATGTCATTAATAGTGTCAAGACACTTGTAAAGTTGGTGTAAACTTATGGTTGATGTTTGTATTATTGGCGGAGGTGCTGCGGGTTTAATGCTAGCCCACACTCTCTCTTCTTCTCTTTCAGTTACAGTTCTTACAAAAGAAGATTTGCACGCTGGCAATACCAACCTTGCGCAAGGTGGTATTGCCGCAAGCATCGGGCCAGGGGATCATCCTCTGAAACACGCAGCCGATACACGTTCCGCTGCTGCTGATCATGCAGATCCCAACCGCATTGAGCTATTAGTCCGTGAAGGCAAAGCCATCGTCGAAAAACTGTTGTCTCAAGGGTTGCCTTTTGATGCCAATGCTGAAGGACAGCCTTTGTTGGGCCAAGAAGGCGCACATAGTGCCCGAAGAATTATTCATGCAGGCGGCGACCAAACTGGCAAATTGCTGCTGCAGTATTTGCTGGACAAAACGGAAAATCAGGTTCAACGCCTTTCCTATGCCACTGTTTTGGAACTCGCCATGCATGACGGCCAATGCGCAGGTGTATACGTGGAAGACGCCTTCGGCAAACGCTCAGTCATCCAGGCACAGCACACGGTTTTGGCAACAGGCGGCATTGGACAGCTCTATAACCAAACTTCAAACTCAATGGCAGCAACAGGAGATGGTTTGTCTTTGGCGTTTCACGCTGGAGCCGCATTGGAAGATTTAGAATTTGTTCAGTTTCACCCTACGGTCTTTACGTTAAACGGCAAGTCTTGCGGTTTGATCTCTGAAGCCGTTCGCGGAGAAGGAGCTTGGCTCGTTGATCGATTTGGGCAACGCATCATGACTGATGTCCATCCGTTCATGGAGCTGGCGCCACGCGATATTGTCGCCCGTGCCATCGAACGGCATTGGCAGCAAAAAGGTCCTGTTTTTCTTGACGCGCGCCATATTCAACCCTTTAAAGCCAAGTTTCCCTCTATTGATGAAAATTGCCGAAATCACCACATGCACTCAGACGAACACCTTCTTCCGGTTCGGCCCGGAGCTCATTTTCATATGGGCGGTGTCCAGACAAACGAGTGGGGTGAAACCACAATCCCCCGGCTTTATGCAATCGGAGAAGTGGCATCCACCGGTGTTCACGGTGCCAACCGACTCGCTAGCAATTCTTTGCTGGAATGCCTCGTATTCGCTGAGCGTTTAGCGGCAAAACTACAAACCCATGATTTTAGCCACCAGAAGCTAGCCCTTCAAGTAACTGAGCCGAAAAAGACGTTTTCCGTGCCAGCTGATTTGCAAATTCGCATGACCGAGCAGGTCGGCATTTTAAGAGAAGTGGACCAATTGGAAAAATTCGTGGCCGATTTCCCGTTGCAGCGATTTGCTTTGCAGCACTATTCCGGGGCGCACATCAAAGAAATTCACCGTTATACTGCCAGCAGCCTGATTGCCCAAGCCGCTTTGGCCCGCAACGAAAGCCGTGGTGCTCATTACCGGCAGGATATGCCTTGTTCTTCGGAAGATTGGGCGGGAAAAACCGTTCAGCTTTCAGCAAATGGGTTAACTATAGGAACGCGACAATTACAACAAAAGGAGACTGTTTTATGAATCGTTTAAAAGCAGAAGATGCAATCAAGAGTTTTTTACTGGAGGATATTGGAGACCGTGACGCGTCATCTGTTTTATTCAGCCAAAGAGATCAAGGCGAAGCTGTGATTCGCTTAAAGCAGGATGGTGTCGTGGCAGGTCTGGCATGCTTCGAATGGGGCTATCATCTGTTGGATCCAAAAATTACAATAGAAACTTTAAAGCAAGACGGGGATTTTGTGAAAGCAGGAGAAGCAATCGCCAAAGTTCAAGGACCCGTTGCGACTTTACTGGCAGGCGAGCGGGTGCTGTTAAATTTGGTGCAGCGCATGAGTGCCATCGCAACCCTGACCGCTCAATGCGTTGAAGCTCTGGGCTCTTCTCATACCCGCATCGTTGACACACGAAAAACCACACCCGGATTGCGGATGTTTGAGAAATATGCAGTTCGGACCGGTGGCGGATTCAACCATCGAAACGGCTTGTACGATGCCGTCATGCTGAAAGACAACCATATTGCAGCGGCCGGCTCCATAACAAAAGCTGTCCAAAAAGTCCGTTCAGCATTGGGCCATATGACCATGATTGAAGTCGAAGTCGAGAGCTTGGCCCAATTACAGGAAGCGATTGCGGCAAGACCGGATGCCATCATGTTTGACAATCAAACAGCTGAAACGATGGCGGCTTGGGTAAAGCTCGTTCCAGAACCGATCCGCACAGAAGCTTCAGGCGGCATCGATTTGAAAAACCTGGCTGCCTATCGCCATACAGGGGTAGATGTCATTTCCATCGGCGCCCTAACCCATAGCGTGCACAATTTAGACATCAGCATGAATCTAGCCATTTCACATAAGGAGGCCATCTATCAATGAATTCTTTCCTAAAAGAGTTGCAGCAGACCGGAGACATGCCTGAATCGTATTTGAAAGCGACGACGGATGACCTTCACGAACGTGCGACACGCGCCCGTGCCCAACTTGGCGACCGGCTATATATTCTTGGCCATCATTACCAAAAAGATGAAGTCATCAGCTATGCCGACGTTACTGGCGACTCTCTCCAATTGTCGCAGATTGCCGGACAGCAAACAGCCGACTATATCATTTTTTGCGGCGTTCATTTCATGGCGGAAACTGCTGATATTCTGACAAATCCTGATCAGGCAGTCATTCTGCCCGATATGCGCGCCGGATGCTCGATGGCGGATATGGCCAATATTGATCAGACCGAGCGCGCATGGACCCAGCTGCAGGAACTGTTTGGCGACACCATTGTGCCACTGACTTACGTCAATTCAACTGCAGCCATTAAAGCCTTTGTTGGACGCAACGGCGGCGCTACCGTAACATCTTCGAATGCCGAGCCAATGGTCCGCTGGGCCTTGACCCAAAAAGAACGTATGCTGTTTTTACCCGATCAGCATTTGGGGCGGAACACGGCAGTAAAGCTAGGGATTCCGCTCGAGCAAATGGCCATATGGGATCCGATCAAGCAAAAACTGGAAGCGAACTGTCCGCTGGACGACATCCGAGTGATTTTGTGGAAAGGCCACTGTTCTGTCCACATGAATTTTTTGCCAAAGCACATCGATAATTTACGGGAAAATGAACCCGACCGCCACATCCTGGTCCATCCCGAATGTACGTATGAAGTGGTCAGCCAATCTGATTTTGCTGGTTCGACAAAATACATCATTGATATGATCAAAGCAGCCCAACCGGGTTCCAAATGGGCAATCGGCACAGAGATGAACCTGGTTAACCGGCTAATTGCCGATCATCCTGATCTCGATATCGTTTCGCTTAATCCCTATATGTGCCCGTGCCTGACGATGAACCGCATTGATTTGCCACACTTAACATGGACGCTTGAAGAATTGGTTGCTGGGCGTGTCATCAACCGCATTCAGGTTGATCCACAAACTTCTACCGAAGCCAAAATGGCGTTGGAAAAGATGATGTAATGGAAGGAAGGCATCGCGCCTTCCTTTTTTTATTTCGCGAGGTGCGGTGTTGGAGCATGGAGCTGCGGTTGTCCTGTTGTGAGGTGCGGTCTTGGCCACTTGAGGTGCGGTTCTCTCTCTTTGAGGTGCGCTTCCAGCCTTTTGGGGTGCGGTCGCACAATTTTCCATAGAAAAAAGCCACTCCCTAAGGAATGACTTTATCTTTTAATGAGATCGTGTTGCTCGGCGGCTGCGGCCGTCGTATGGCAATTGAGCCTTAGAGCGTCCTTCTTTTTCTTCGATTTCGCGTACACGATTTTCAATCGCAGCTGAAACTAAGCCCATAACGGTTCCAAACGCAGCCCCTGCAACTACTTCAACAGGCTGATGGCCAAGCAATTCCTTCAAATCCTTTTCGCGTTCAATAAATTCAAAGCTTGGAAATTCTCCAGAGAATTTCACAAAGCTATCTTCTAAGTCGTTGACTAGTCGCGCAATCTCTCCAGTATGGCGACGAATGCCCTGTGCATCGTACATGACGATGACGCCGAACACGATCGCAAGAGCTGTTTCTGTATGGCGTGCGCCTTTATTGGCAGCTACGTATGAGGCTAAAGCAGAAACTCCAGCTGAGTGGGAACTTGGCATACCGCCTGTTGTAAAGGCTTGTTTCCAATCCCATTTTCCTGTTACTGTTTTGTGCGTGACAATTTTCAACGCTTGCGCCACACCGATTGCACTTAGTGAGGTAATCATTCCCCGGTTCATCTTTCTCATCTGCTCATCCTCCAGTTTCAACTAGGCAACGATGCCGTTGCCATTCAATATACTTCTTTACCCATTATCGCAGAGGAATATGTGAATTCAGGTTAAAAATAGAATTTTTTTTCGTATACTAAAAAAATCATATCATTTCCAGCTTCCGCAATGGATGCAATTGCGTTAAACTGTATATCTGAACTGTAGGATACGTAAACTTCTTTATTATGAGTCACACCCCATACAAGAAAACCGAGAGAATGAGGAATTCTATGAAGAAACTGTTATCAAAAGACTGGCGCAGCATACTGATGTATTTGATCATGGGCGGCTTCACCACTGTCGTCAACATTGCCGTTTACTGGATTTGCGAAGAACTGCTCCACCTGGATTACCGCATTTCAACTACCATTGCCTGGCTGTTTGCAGTCGTCTTTGCTTTTTTTGTTAATAAACATTATGTATTTAAAAGTGTCACGAACAACTGGCGCGACCGCTTTGCCGAAATGGGATCTTTTTTCGGATTCCGTGTGCTTTCTTTTTTTATGGATCTGGGCACGATGATGGTGTTGGTTGGATTGTTGAGCATGAACGGCACCTTGTCTAAAGTACTGGCCAATGTCATCGTTCTGGTTGCCAATTATATTTTCAGCAAAAAGTTTATCTTTAAAAACCGCAATGCGCCAATCGCCGAAAAAGTTTAGCAAAACGCACAAATGCCGAATCAGGAGATCGTCCTGTTCGGCATTTTTTGCATTTTTTCATACTCATACCACTGGAAAAGGACTACTTGCTTTCTACGGTTTTAGGCAATTTAAAGAGATAAATTGACAATACAATTGTCCAGAGCTGCAGTGTGTAAATAATGATTCGTTCTACGAGCCCAGCATACGGCAGATTGCCGCTCAAGACAATCGGGGTTGCCACTCCTGCAAACACAATTACCACAGCACAAGCAAGTGTGAACATCCCCATGGTCCTGAATTTTTTGGTAAGCCATAAGCCGTAGCCAATTGCAAACAAGGCACCGATAGTTGCAATCACGACAATCGCTGTTATCCCCAGATGCATGAAATTGCTAAACGTCAGCACTTCGCCTCCTTGCTCCAACGGAAAAAGACTAAAACCGATCAGCGATACTGCATGCATGAGAAACAGCAACATGGCCCCCCACTGGGCAATGTTATGGGTCTGATACTTACGAAAAAGTACGTAGACAACTGCTGCAAAAATAGTGCCAAATATGCCATACATGAGCGTAAAAATTCTCAGCATTCCAGCATTTGGCGCACCATTTCCTGTCAGTTCGCTAATAGTTTGCCTGACGTGGCTGTAACCATCCCATAATAATCCGCCTGTCGTCACATGCAGCATGTAAATAAGTGCACTGACCACACCGCTTAGCGCGGCCGTCTGCCAAAATCCATTCTGCAGTCCGAGTTTCATACGTTCACCCGCCCTTTTTCATTCTAGCTAATCCAAAATTTTGGCTTTTGCGGCAAAGGTTTCTGCATTTCAACTTTCCGACAGCAATCTCTATTTTTTCAATGCTTTTGCGGCATTGACGCGGCCATGGCCGTAAATATCGTCACGCCCGGCTGTCCCTAAATCGTCCGAAGATGAAAAGATTTTCTTTTCGATTTCTTTATTGCTGAGGGTCGTTTGGTTGGCTTTAATCAACGCAGCTACTCCCGAAACAATTGGTGCGGCCATTGACGTGCCATTCAATGAACCAAACAAATTATTTGGCAAAGAGGAGTAGACATTTGTCCCTGGAGCTGTGACATCGATGCTCGGTCCCCTATTTGAAAATACTGAGATGGTGTCATTGCTTGCTACAGCTCCAACGGAAATAACATTGGCCAAAGAAGATGGATAAAATGCATTGCGTGTACCGTCGTTTCCGGCTGCTGCCACAATAACAATGCCTTTCTTATGGGCTTGTTGTATTGCCTGATCCAGCGCCTTGCTGTAATAATAAGATCCTAAGCTCAGATTGATGATGTCGACATTTTTCTTGACGGCATGTTCAATGCCATGAATCAAGCTGGATGTGTAGGCAACTCCTTTATTATCAAATACATCAATCGGCATCACTTTCGTATAAGGTGCCACTCCCGCACCTCCGAGCCCATTGTCAGCCGTTCCTGCAATCAAGCCGGCCACGTGCGTACCATGGAGACCTTGGCTGATGGTTCCCGCACGCTTGTTAAGTGCGTCATACGGTGCAACAAAACGGCCAGCAAGTTCGGTATGTTTTACGTCCATTCCATCATCAATTACAGCTACCACCACATTGGCTGCTCCTCGGGTCTGATTCCAGGCAGTGGCTGTTCCGATCTTTTTGTGATGGTATTGAAGTTTCGTAAACTCCGGATCGTTTGGTGTGTAGGCCAACTCAACGCGATAATCTGGTTCGACAAATTCAACATCCTCTTGTGTCCTCAACTCTTCCATAAAAGAAGCCGCAGTTTTGCCTGCAGGCACCTCAAGTGTTGCCATGTCCGCATCGTCAATTTGGGTAGTTGCAAAAGACACTGTACTTTCTGGCTGTGAACCGTTTTTGTATTTCACAATTACCTGCTGTGGATCCGCTTCTGCAAACACTGTACTGCCAATAGGTGCAAATAGCATAAATACCAAAGGCGCAACAAAAACAAGACTTATCATTTTCTTCATGGCATATCTCCTATCTATTTGATAAAAAATCTTAATTTTCGTTTTAATCAGATTTTTTTAATTAAGTATAAACCTAAAAGCGTAAATTTTCCAGTCTATTTAAAAAAATCCCGCTTGCAATCAATTAACTGATCGCAAACAGGATTGGGATAAATGTATTTAGCTTAAGCTCTGAGAAGATACTTCCACAGGGTGAACAGCTTCGTGCAGCAAGCCTTCTAATTCAGCACGGTAATCTGCAACCTGCTCATCAGTCCAACCGAGCATCTTGCCCATGTAAGCGATGGTTGATTCTTTGTGTGCGTGTACCCAGTGGATATCAAAATACAAAGCACCGGTACGGCGAATAAAGAAATCAATAGGCTTGTATGACGCTTCGTATTCCATTGAATAGCGCAGCATTGCGTAAACCAATTGATTCATCCCTGCACGTGAAGCTTCTTCTATTCCGGTTGTATAGAAGTGAAGTACTTTGTCTACGTTTGCTCCATAGCGATTGACAAGCATACGCATGGTTTCAGGTGTCAACCCCGTACTTCTCGCTTGATGGATTCGGTCAGCCATGAACGTTTCAAAGCCTTTCGATCCACCTACTTCGCCACCAGAGATTGGCAAACGCTTCGTTGAGCTTTTCGGGTAGTTGACGCCTTCTTCTTTTTTCAATTGCTCTGCTACCAAATTGATGATGTGTTCGCCCATTTTACGGTAGCCAGTCAATTTTCCGCCAGCAATCGAAATCAACCCGGAATCTGAGACAAAAATTTCATCTTTACGTGAAATTTCGGATGGATCTTTGCCTTCTTCGTGAATCAATGGACGCAAGCCAGCCCAGCTGGATTCAATGTCTCTTTCAGTGATTGCCACTTCAGGGAACATAAAGTCGATTGCTTTCAAGACATAATTACGGTCTTCAAGCGTCATCGTTGGATGTGCAATGTCCTGCTTGTAAACCGTATCTGTTGTACCTACATAAACTTTGCCTTCACGCGGAATAGCAAATGCCATCCGGCCGTCTGGCATATCAAAGTAGATCGCTTGTTTTAACGGGAAACGAAGGCCATCAAAGACCAAGTGAATACCTTTTGTCAGTTGAAGCGTTTTGCCGAATTTTGAATGGTCTTTGTCGCGCAAGGTATCAACCCATGGTCCTGCTGCATTGACGATTTTTTTCGCATACAGTTCGTGGATCGTTCCATCAATTTGGTCTTCCACTTTAATGCCGACCGTTTTGCCGTTGTCGTAAATAAAGCTTTTTACTTTCGCATAGTTCATCGCCAAAGCACCTTTTTCAACCGCTTTTTTCATCACTTCCATTGTTAAGCGTGCATCATCGGTTTTGTATTCCACGTAATAACCGCCGCCTCTGATGTCTTTTTTCTTGAGCAAAGGTTCGCGGCGCAAAGTTTCTTCTTTGCTCAACATTTTGCGGCGCTCGCCTTTTTTGACGCCAGCCAAAAAGTCATAGACGCGCAAGCCGACATTGGTGCTAAGCGGCCCAAACGTTCCGCCTTTATAAAACGGCAGCAGCATCCATTCTGGCGTTGTCACATGTGGTCCATTTTCATAAACAATTTCGCGTTCTTTGCCGACTTCGGCGACCATTCTAATTTCAAACTGCTTCAAATAGCGCAAACCGCCGTGAACCAATTTGGTCGAACGGCTGCTCGTACCCGCCGCAAAATCCTGCATTTCCACAACTGCAACATCCATGCCGCGTGCAGCTCCATCAAGTGCGATGCCCGCACCGGTAATGCCTCCACCGATCACGAGGACATCCAATTGCGTTTGTTTCATTTGTTCATAGCGTTCGTTTCTGTTTAAACTTGAGAATTTCATAAGTTTATCTGCTCCTTTTTGTGTAGTTGAAATTTTTTTCTGATCGTTCTTTGCTTGCCCTTAAAAGCAAGAGCTGAAACCAGCTGCCTGGAGTGATTCTGCTATTGCATATAAAAAGAGAGATCCAGGCACAGCTGCAGAATTTTTTCTGCAAATGTGGCATGGTCTCTCATAGTCTCCGGCCGTGTCGTTCTATTATTAACTTGTAGGTTATTTCACTGGTTTAAATGAACGTGTTGCCGATACCGCATTTTTCCAGCCTTCGTACAAAGTTTCGCTGTCTTCAGCCGGCATGTCGCGTGTAAAGGTTTTGTCGATTTTCCATTGCTGGGCGATTTCTTCTTTGTCTTTCCAGAATCCGACTGCCAGACCTGCTAAATACGCAGCGCCAAGTGCTGTCGTTTCCTGAATCATTGGGCGTTCCACTGGAACATCCAGAATATCGCTTTGGAACTGCATCAGCAAATCATTGCCGACCGCTCCGCCATCAACGCGCAAGGTTTTCAATTCGATCCCTGCATCTTCTATCATAACATCTACAACGTCTTTTGTCTGGTATGCGAGCGCCTCAAGCGTTGCCCGAATAAAATGAGCTTTAGTTGTGCCGCGTGTCAGGCCGAAAACGGCGCCGCGTGCATCTGTATCCCAGTATGGCGTTCCAAGTCCAACAAATGCCGGAACCATATAGACGCCATCAGTTGATTCGACTTGCATAGCGTAGTCTTCGCTTTCCGGCGCGTTTTCAATAATCTGCAGGCCGTCGCGCAGCCATTGAATCGCTGAACCGGCGACAAAAATGCTGCCTTCAAGCGCATATTCCACTTTGCCGTCAACACCCCAAGCCAATGTTGTCAATAAACCATGCTCCGATACAACGCCTTCTTCGCCCGTGTTCATCAACATAAAGCAGCCTGTGCCATATGTATTCTTCGCCATGCCTTTTTCAAAGCAAGCTTGGCCAAATAAAGCGGCTTGCTGGTCACCAGCCATGCCGGCAATCGGCACTTCGTGTCCGAAGAAATGATAGTTAACGGTATGGGCATACACTTCCGATGACTGACGCACTTCAGGAAGCATGCTTTTCGGAACGGTCAAAATGTCCAAGAGTTCCTGATCCCATTCTAAGTCATAAATGTTATACATCAACGTACGGGACGCATTGCTGTAATCGGTGACATGGGCCGCGCCGCCTGATAATTTATAGACCAGCCACGAATCGATCGTACCGAACATTAAGTCGCCATTGTCCGCTTTTTCGCGTGCGCCTTCGACATTGTCCAATATCCATTTTACTTTTGTTCCAGAAAAATATGCATCAATCAGCAGGCCGGTTTTTTTGCGGAATACTTCGTTCAATCCTTGCTCTTTCAAGTCGTTGCAAATGCCGTCTGTTTGGCGCGACTGCCAGACGATGGCTTTGTAGATAGGTTTGCCTGTGTTGCGGTCCCAGACGACCGTCGTCTCACGCTGGTTGGTGATGCCGATTCCCGCGATTTGCGTAGGATCAACGTCTGATTTGCGCAGCACTTCTGCGATACAGGCTAAAACTGAGGTCCAAATTTCATTGGCATCATGCTCGACCCAGCCCGGTTTCGGGAAAAACTGCTGAAACTCCTGTTGAGCTGTCTCGAAAATCTCACCTTTATGGTTCAATAATACGGCACGTGAACTGGTTGTGCCCTGGTCTATGGACAAAATATAATCTTTAGTCAAAACAATCTCCTCCAATGGGTTATGAAACAATTTTTTCTTCTAATTTATCAGCGGTTGTCCGCTCTTTTCTCAATTCTACACTTGCTGCACCAAATAAAACCAGGAATAGGGCAATGCTCATCATCCAAAATGGCAGACCGTAAGCTCCAGTGAACAGCGCTTTGTAAAACAATGCGCCGTACACCCCGCCGAATATCGGGCCGACAACCGGCACCCAGGCATAAGACCAATCCGATTTGCCTTTACCCGGAATTGGCAGCAATGCATGAGCAATACGGGGACCAAGATCACGCGCAGGATTGATCGCATACCCCGTCGTGCCGCCAAGCGACATTCCGATTGCCATTATCAATGCACCGACAATTAATGGATTCAACCCTTCTGTAAACTCGTTTGCGCCGATGAACAAGAGGCCCATAACCAATACGGCTGTACCAATAATTTCACTGACCAAATTCGAAAATGGACGGCGGATTGCAGGAATTGTTGCAAATACGGCCAATTTCGTTTCGGCGTCTTTGGTCTGTCTCCAATGCGGCAAGTAATTGAAAAAAACAATAGCCGCACCAATGATTGCACCCAAAATTTGTGCCGCAATATAAACGGGAACTTTCGCCCATGGGAAATCTCCAACCGCCGCAAACCCGAGTGTTACTGCTGGATTTAAATGCGCTCCGGAAAAATTGCCGACTGCATATATCCCCATCGTAACGGCGAGTCCCCAGGCAATCGTGACGACTATCCATCCACTGTTTTCAGCTTTCGAATCTTTTAACACGACACCGGCGACGACGCCAGCTCCAAAAATAATCAAAATCATCGTGCCAACCACTTCTGCTAAAAATTCCGTCATTGTAACACACCTTTATTTTTTGTCTTTGAACCGCTCTTTGAAAATAGAAAAAGACCCGCACTGAATCAAACTGCTTCTCCGTAAGAAGCGTTCTTTTCAGTGTGGGTCTCCATTTCTCCAGCACAGTTCTTAACTTGTAAATACAAAGTTACCAGTTAGTGAAAACGCTGTCAACAATTTATAATTCCCAAAGTTCCGGCTGAGAGGTGGAAATGGCTTTAGCTCCGCCATCATAGGCCAATTGAATATCTTCTTTCGTCCGGATCAATCCTCCCGCGATAACCGGAATGCCCGTCTTATCAAAAACCTCTTTAATGACCGATGGAATGATGCCAGGCAGAATCTCGATATAATCTGGAGTAACTTGATTGATGAGCTTTATATTGTGTTCAAGCGCTTGGCTGTCCAGCAAAAACAGCCGCTGAATCGTCAACAAGTTGTTTTTCTTTGCCAAAGCGATCACGTTGCTGCGCGTGGAAACGATGCCGTCCGGTTTGACTTCCCTCATCAAATATTCAAATCCGTAAGAATCTGTCTTTAGTCCTTGAATCAAATCCACGTGGAGAATCACTTTTTTGTTGGCTTTTTTCGCGGCCTGCACCAGTTGCTTAAGCTGCGCCAGCCGAATTTCCAAAAAGATAATGTACTCGTGATCGCTCTCGAGCAAGCGTTCAAACTCTTTCATATTACGCAAAACTGGCAAAACGCCATTTAACTCATGCACAGGGGTTCCTCCTCAATTGTCTCCATGCTTTTATCAAGCATTATCCGCCCAAACCGCTTCCCATTCAAAAATCTCATATTGCCTCGCACCTTCTGCAACATACGGATCCATCTTCACCAATGCTTCGCAGGCTGCATACGAATCAACCCGGTAAATGACCAGTCCGCCAGAGCCGTCTGCAAACTTGCCATTGGCTGCCACTTGGCCGTTAATGCGTTTGTCTTCTAGAAATGCCAGATGCTGCGGCCGAAACTCCCGGCTCTTGTCAACATCTTTCATGGGCAACATGACTGCAAAGTATTTCATGAATACGCCCCCTTTTTCTTTATTATAAGGAGCAGGCTGCAAAAAGTCTTTGATTGCCATGAATTCTTTGCTAATCGCCACGTTTTTTTCAGTTAGTTGGATATTTTTTCGAAGTTGAATAAATACTTTTTAAATCTTACGAAATACGTTCCAAATCCGTTAATATACTTGCCAAACTGGGTAAACTGGAACTAACTTACATCACCCCTAAGGAGCTGATTGGCTGTGCGGATGACAAAAAAAGGACCTGTCTATCAATTAACGTTTATGCCTCGATTCTTTCCCGTAAACTGCTATGTAGTTGATGAAGAAAACGAACTGACACTGGTGGATGCTGCTTTAGGATTAAATGCTAAACAGATTTTATTATCAATCAAGGTCATGAAAAAGCCGCTGACCCAAATTGTTATTACCCATGCGCATAGCGATCATATCGGCGCGCTTGATGCCATTAAGCGGGAATGGCCAGACGCTATTGTCAGCATATCGGCACGTGATGCACGTTTGCTTGCCGGAGATACGAGCCTGCTTCCCGGGGAACCTGATTCGCCAATCAAAGGCGGTGTCCCTAAAAACGTTAAGACGCAGCCGGACCGTTTGCTCGAAGAAGGCGACAGGGTCGGCTCTCTGAAAGTGATCAATACGCCAGGCCATACACCGGGCTCTATTTCCTTAGTGGATACGCGCAACCACTTTTTGCTTGCTGGAGATGCTTTTCAGACACGCGGCGGCATTGCCGTCTCCGGGACACTTAAAGCATCATTTCCCTTTCCTGCCTTTGCGACATGGAACAAACGAGTAGCGCTCGAGAGCGGGAAAAAAATACGCCAGCTCGATCCGCAATTATTGGCAGTTGGACATGGTAAGATGATCACCAAACCGCTGGATGCTATCGACTTGGCTATTTCAGAAAGCGAGAAAAATCTTCAATAAAGAGGCTGTCTGCTTCTAGCACGCAATAAAACCCGTTTGCCAGAAAACTTTCTGGCAAACGGGTTTGTTATTTCACCTCTTTGCGTCCCACCCGCATTAACATCACTGGTCTCGGCTCATCCAGTACTTCATCCACTTGCCGCGCCTTTTGGAAGCCTGTTTTCTCATAGGCACGGATCGCGACAGTATTCCGGATATCTGGATCGGTGACGCAGAATAGGATTTGCGAATCCGCAAAGATGATTTCTTTCAAAAATTTGTGAAGAACCTTGGAACCCAGTCCTTTGTTTCGATAGCCCTTGGCACCAATCAGCACATCTAGTCCAGCGGCTTTATGCAGTTCCTCGTACTTTTCACAGCCGGGATAATCGCTCCATCGATAGGTTTGAATGTATCCTATCGGCGTTTCTTCGTAATAAATGATATAGGGCCTTGTCGGATCTTTGCCCTTGATGCTGTCCGTAAATTCCTGAACAAACTGGCCATACGTAGAACCTTGCACATAGCCCCAAAACCTTGTGGCTGGCGGCTCTCTTGTAATCCATTCATAGAGCTGCGGCAAATGTTCACGCCGCAATCGCCGAAAGCTGACTTTCCCTATATCCAACTCCATCCAAACACTCCTTTCTTGTCTTTTGGTGAATAAGAAAACCGCTATTGGTTATTCAATTGAATAAACAAAAGCGGCAGTGGCAGTAGGTTACGTATTTTCTGATTGATCAATAGGTGTTTTTAAGATACTTTCCAAATGGTCGATGGGCAAGGAAAAAATGGTTTCTACCGGTGCGTAATTTCCAGCTAATCGTCCAATCGGCGCCAGCTTTTCCAAATTGATGCGTCCATTTTGATAGAGTTCATCTTTCACATGAAATTTCACAAGCTTGCCAATTACCAGGTGATCGTCCCCCAACTGAATAATGTCGTGCAGTCTACACTCCATATTGATGGGTGCTTCCAAAACGCGTGGCACAGAAACTTCAATCGATTCTGCAGCTGTCAATCCAGTATATTCGAATTCATCGACTTCTCTCGCAATATGTTCGCCACTTTTTGCCATTTCATTGGCTAGTGGCGCAGTCACAATATTAATGACAAACTCTTTGTTTTCACGTATATTTTGCAAGGTATCTTTGACTGTGCCGGCACGAGCCTCAACCCCTTCGCCAACAGAAAAAGCCAGCATGGGCGGATTGCGCGACACCACTGTAAAAAAACTATAAGGCGCTAAATTGGCAACGCCGTCCAACGACATGGTGGACACCCAGGCAATAGGTCGAGGCACCACACTTCCAATTAGCAGTTTGTAATTCTGCTGTGCAGTCATGTTTAATGGATCAATAATCATTTTCTTCAACCACCCCTTCCACTCTCTTGCTTTTCTTTTCCCTTTTCACATCATTTTAAATCCGTTTTTTTAGCAATTAATGAGTAAAAATACATGTGAATGACTTGAATATGCACGTCAACATAAACATTCAAATACACTACTCAAGTAGCTGTTTTTTCGAACTTAGCAGGACTATAATCATAGTAAGACCAGAGGAGGGACTACCTATGGAAATGGAGCAGAAAGTAAAACAGTGGCTTCGAGCAGGCTTGTTAGATCAAGCAACGGCTGAACAAATCTTAGCTTTTGAAAAGCAGCAACCTGCACCTAAAAAGCTTCCGCTGCTGTTAATGATTGGTTTGATTTTCTTTGCTTTGGCGATTTTCAGTTTTATTGCGGCCAATTGGCAAGCCATACCAGACTTAGCCAAGGTTTTGTTGATGCTGGTTTTGATGTGGTTGTTTTATAGCATTGCTCATTTTTCAGAGAAAAAAGCTTTTAGCTCACCACTCCTCTTTCGAGTGATTGGCTTGGCGATGTTTGGTGCCACTGTGTTGGTGACTGTACAAACATTCCATTTCCCATTGGCTAATTCCGTTTTGCCGTGGGCAATGTACTTAGCAACACTTGCCCATTTCTTTTATTGGAGAAAGCTCATTTATTCCGTCATTGGGTTTATCTTTGGTGCTGCGGTATTGATATCGTCCATCCCTAACATTGGATGGCTGGAATGGGGGATCTTCATTGCCATTACTGCAGCGTGGTTCTACTTTAGCAATAGCTTTGCACCTGTGGCTTTCAGTTGGATTTTGTTGTTTGCTTCCGGATTTATGCTCTGGGGATTAGTGGATTATGACAGTTCACTGTGGCCGGTCTGGACGCTGTTCGCGCTTGTACTGCTCCTGTTTATCGCATCTGAAAACAAGCAACAGATGATTCGCCCACTTTATTTGCTTGCATCCGGTATGCTGGTCGTCGTCTATTTGGCAGTACGCGGCCAAAGCTTTGTTAGTGTGATTGATGCTAACCATGCGACAGAAGCTATTGCCTTAGCCGTCGTTGGGATTGGCGTGCTCATCCTTTGCTTTTTCAAATTTCGTTCCCTTATGTGGATTGCGGTTCCCGGATCCATTGGATTGCTGCTCTTTGACGAAACAGCAATCGGCCTGGCGACGGTTGCTGAACTGTCCGCACTTGCATACTTAATTATTGCCCAGCGGCGAAATGAACCTTTAGGGTTAGGCTTTGTTTATTTCATCGTTGTGCAATTTGTGATTTACATTATATATGCGTGGGACCGACTCGACATGTCGCTTTTCTTCCTGATCGGTGCATTGCTGTTGTTCCTGTTGTCAGCTGTAGCCTGGTGGATTAACCGCAGGAAAGAGGGTGACAAACCATGAAATCCTGGCTCTTCCCAATCATCCAAACAGCAGTTGTCATCATCCTGCTTGCAAGTTATTACGCGGCTTCCTGGTTTGGTGAGCAGTATGTTTTAAGAGCTGAACCTTTTGATCCGTTCGACCCGTTCTACGGGGAATACGTCATGTTGCAATACCCGGATTTACAGACATCGTCTATTACCGATGACAGCTCAGTTTACTTTACGTTGAAAGAAGGGAATGATGGCTATGCCGTCATTGATCGAATCGATAGCGAACCCTTTTTCGGAGCTATTGAAGGATCCGTCCTCGGGGGCAACGTCACTGCCCCACAACTGGAACAATTCTACGTTGAGCAAGGACTTGGCTTGCAACTTGAGACGGCACGCGACTTGCAAGTAATCATTGACGTCTCTGACTGGGGAACCATTCGACCGGTCGACCTGCAAGAACGTTTGGAATGAAACCATAAAAAAAGTTCAATCAGCGCACTGATTGAACTTTTTTAGTTTTCCAGCAGCTTTATCTTTCTGCGCCATAATACTGTGCATAGGCACTATTCTTTTGTGCTTTGATGTTATTGATCACTACTCCCAGCAGCCGCGTTTTAGATGAGGCAGTAATGGCTTCTTTTGCTTTAAGAGCATGCTCTCGTTCTGTTTTCCCTGAGTTCACTACTAGAATAGCGCCTTCACATCTATTTGCTAAAACCACACTATCTGTTACAGACAAGACAGGCGGTGTATCAAAAATTAGCAGGTCGTAGGTGTCGAGTGCTTGATCAAATAGTAAATCCATGCTGTGAGAGCTCAACAATTCTGCTGGATTGGGCGGAATTGGCCCACTCGGCAAAAGATCAAGATTTTCAATTTCTGCCGAGTGAATTGCTACTTTCAACGCAATCTGACGGGCCAATACATTTGACAGCCCCCGCGAATTGTTAATTTTGAACGTATCGTGCATCGTTGGCTTTCTCATGTCCGCATCAATCAATAAGACACGTTTGCCTTCTTGGGCGAACACGATTGCCAGATTCGATGAGGTGGTCGATTTCCCCTCCGAGTGAGAAGCAGAAGTAATAACCAGAGATCGAATCTCCCCATCAAGAGAAGAAAAATGAATATTTGTTCGCAAGGTTCTGAACTGCTCAGATACCCTCGACTTTGGATTGGTAAAGGCAATCAGTTTCCTGTTTTTCGCTTCAGGCTTGTTCTTTTTCTTCACCATTTATTATGCCTCCCTGCGTTTAAAGGCAATCGGCTCATTGGCCGGAATGTCTTCTTCTTCACTCATTGCTGAGATCGCTCCAAGCACAGGAATTCCTAACACATCCTGTATGTCCTTTTCTCCTCTGAGGGTCGTATCCAGATAGCGTAAAATCAGAGCGATAACTGCACCAATCAGAAGACCGGCAACTGCTCCAAGCAAAATATTGAGTGGAGGATTTGGTGATACAGGTGTCTGATTCTCCATGGCTACTGCTGGTGACAGGATCGAAACATTATTTGCATTCATTAATTCCACAATCTCTACTTCAAAAATTTCAGCTGTGTTGTTTGCAATTTCCACAGCCGTTGCAAGGTCTTCATCCACCACCACAATAGTAAGCAGTTGCGAACTTTCTGCAATTTCCACAGTTACTTTATCATCGAGTTCTTCATAAGACATGTCCAATCCCAATTGGCTGATTACCTGCTCAAGTATGACCGGACTTTTAATAATTTCCCCGTATGTACCGACTAACTGCAAATCTGTTTCGATACTTTGGCTGTCCAGCCCTGCTTCAGTCTGTTGCTGGCTGACCAGAAGCTGAGTGGAGGTTTGATACATAGGTGTAAGCATATAATACGATACCAATGCCGCAACAATCACGAATGCGATGGTTATGGTTAGAATGAGCCGTATTCGATTTTTTAAAATCAAATAAATTTCACGCAAGCTGATGGTTTCGATCATTTCGCCATCCCTCCTTTCGACCAGAAATGTATAAACACTCAAAAGCAATAACATCGGATATTGGATCTTATACCAGTTATTTCTCTTTCAATCAACCATGGGACATCAACTTAATTGATGTCCCATGGTTGAACGAATGATTGCCTTTGACAATAAAACGTAGCCTTCCAATAAACCTTCCGATTTTCCATCAATAGGCATCCTTAGAACCGAACAGCACCAATATGGTTTTCAAAATTAATTTAATGTCCATCATTGTGTTTCGATTGCGGATGTACTCCAAATCCATTTCGACCCATTCTTGAAAACTGATATTGCTTCTTCCGTTAACCTGCCAAAAGCAGGTCAAACCCGGAGTTACACTAATGCGCTGTTTTTCATAGTTTGTATACTGTGCTACCTCATCAGGTAAAGCAGGTCTTGGCCCTACAATGCTCATATCTCCGCTTAGCACATTAACCAGCTGCGGCAGTTCATCTATGCTGGTTTTTCTAATAAACTTGCCAATTTTCGTAATTCTTGGATCGCTTTTAATCTTGAATACCGGACCAGAGGCTTCGTTTTGTTTTAGCAGTGAGGCTTTCAGATCCTCCGCGTTGCACACCATGGAACGGAACTTATACATATCAAAAGACTTCCCATGCTTGCCAACCCTTTTCTGCTTAAAGAATACTGGACCATGAGGATCCTCCATTTTTATTAGCAAACTGATAATCAGAAATAAGGGAATCAATATGACCAGACCCATTAGCGAACCGGCAATATCCAAAAAGCGTTTTGTATACAAATATCCATTGCTCGTATTTGTCTTAACGCTTTCAAATACCATTTCGCGGTATCTTGTATTTACATCCATTTTTTCTTTTTCAGGAGCGGACACTGACATTTGAATCACCACTTTCATCATAAATTCCTTTGTCAATCAGATGGGCGCTGCTTCGATCAGTTTGGTTGAAACCGGTCTTCCGATTGAATGGTAATCAATTCCACTTTTCTCTTTGGCCTTTAATGCAAACCAGTTTCTCGTATCGGAAACGGTGCTTTTCCTACAGACAAAAACATTATTTTCTACCTCTTCAGCAATGCTTTTTGCGAGTTTTTCTACAAAACCCAAATCAGCTGAACCGGCTTTGTTTTATGGAATTTCTACCGCAGCATAAACAATACTTGTCTGTCGAAGTCCCTCCCAGTGATTTGTCGTAAAGCTTTTGCGCCTTGCCGTAATGTTTTTTCACCAAGCCACTAAGGTCAGTTTCGTATATAGGAAAAATGCCTTTTCTCATTTTTACAACTTTTTCTTCATCTACGTCGATGCAGCAGCTTTCTCAGCCATGATTTCTTTAATGATACTTTCTACGTCTTTGCCAAACTCAGGGCTATCCAAGGCAAATTCAATGGTTGTGCGTATAAAACCAAGCTTCTCGCCTACATCGTAACGCTTGCCTTCGAAATCATAAGCATAGACATTTTGCACCTTGTTCAGCTTTTGAATGGCGTCCGTCAATTGGATCTCTCCTCCTGCCCCGGCACTCTGTGTACCTAGAAAATCAAAAATTTCAGGATCTAGAATATAACGCCCCATAATTGCCAGATTGGAAGGAGCTGTACCCGCCTTAGGTTTTTCCACATAGTTGCTGACCTGATAGCAACGCCCATCCACCCCACTTGGATCAATGATGCCGTACCGATGTGTTTCATGGTCCGGCACTTGCTGAACTCCAATAATAGATGACTGCATTTTGTCATATTGATCAATCAATTGTTTTAAACAAGGTTTCTCTGCTTTTACTAGGTCATCTCCCAGCAGGACCGCAAATGGTTCATTTCCGATAAACTTGCGAGCGCTCCAAACGGCGTGCCCCAAGCCCTTGGGTTCTTTTTGGCGTATATAGTGAATTTCTACATTGGAGGTGTGCTGAACTTTTTCAAGAAGTTCAAACTTCCCCTTTTTGAACAAATTATCTTCCAGTTCAAAGTTTTTATCAAAATGGTCTTCAATAGCGCGCTTGCCTTTTCCTGTAACTATAATAATGTCTTCGATGCCTGAAGCAATGGCTTCTTCAACAATGTATTGAATGGTTGGTTTGTCTACTATTGGCAACATTTCTTTGGGCATCGCCTTGGTTACCGGAAGAAATCGGGTACCTAGACCTGCTGCAGGAATAATTGCCTTTCTTACCTTTTTCACCATATAATCCACCCGCCTTTGAATTAGTCGAGAATATCGATTGTTGTATTCACTAACGGGAAGGAAACTTTTTAACAAAGAAAGCTTCTTTATAGCATTTAGATACCTAAATACTGTCCCATTGTAACATCGATAGTCCCTTAAAAATAGTTTTATTATTAAGAATTATTAATTTTAATAATAAAAATGGTTCTATATACTCACTAATTTTATACTTTTATCTTTAACATATATTCTAATATTCAGATAATTTAAAACGTATTTATGTGTGGGATACAATCATTTCCAAATCTCCATCCATAAAATAATTACCGATAGTGGCAGGTACAATGAAGTTGTCACCCTTTTTCACCGTCGATACACTTTCCTCCGTGACTAGGTGACCTGATCCATTAATGACACTGACCAATAGGAATCCCGTTGATAATGGAACTTCCACCTTCCCACCAAGCTGCCAATGATATACCGTGAAGTACTCGCCTTCAATCAACCGCGTCGATTGAAGATTGTTTAACTGTTCCTTCAAGTTGTCCTGAACAAATTGCTGATGCGGACATGTCATCACTGTCATGGCTTCTTCTAAATGCAGTTCACGCTTTTTGCCTTCTGGATCCACACGATCATAATCATAGAGCCTGAATGTAATATCAGAGCTTTGCTGCGTCTCCAGAATAACGATCCCTTTGCCGATCGAATGCAAGGTTCCACTTGGTACATACACAAAATCACCTTTTCTTACCTTGATGCTCTGAAACAGTTTTTGCCATTCCCCTTCGCTCACCAATTGCTGAAACTCCTCACGCGATTGCGCTTGATGCCCAATTATAATTTCAGCATCTTCGTCACAATCCAAGATATACCAGCACTCTGTTTTTCCGAATGGTTGATGGGCCAGTTCTCGTGCATAGCGATCGTCCGGATGGACTTGAACAGACAATTGATCGTTGGCATCGAGAATCTTCACCAGCAATGGAAAATCGGTCTCAGTGGTTTCAAAACCAAATAATTGAGGATGATTCTTCCATACCTCCAGCAAATTCTTTCCTTGCAGTTCACCATTCATAACAATTGATGGTCCATTTTCATGAGCAGAAATGACCCACGCTTCCCCTGTTGTTTGGGAAGGAATATCGTAGTTAAATAGTTTCTGAAGTTTTTCTCCACCCCATATTCGTTCTTGAAAAACTGGCTTCAAAAAAACGGGTTCTTTGTACATGAAGTTCCCTCCCATGATGGAAATGACAAGCACGTTAATAATTAAGAAGATTTTTACTCATCCGCTGCTATCCATGGCGAGCAGTTAGCTTAACTTTACAAATCGCTTCAATTTCTTCCCACTCATTGGAAGTTCGGAAAATATCTTCTTCAATCAGTTCGCTGCCGGTTTGAACTTCAATAATTTCTATATCGGTTGTCGCTTTCAATGTATGCTTGGCACCAAGAGGGATATGAATAATATCACCTGTTCTGACGTGACTCAATTGGTCATTGAAGACAAAAATCCCCTCACCTTTAACGATAGTCCATACCTCACTGCGCTTGTAATGCATTTGATAGCTGAGGTTTTTTCCTGCATTGATACCCAAGCGCTTAATCAAAACTTCATTGCCTTCAGCATACCTCGTATACTCCAGCACGCGATACCAACCCCAGCGGCGCTCTTCATACATCGGACGATTATCGAAGCCCTCCACATATTCCTTCACCTTTGTGCTAGCATCTTTATCGGTCACCAAAATCCCATCCGGGCTAGCTGCTACCACTACATTATCCAAGCCGAGCAAGGTTATCGGAATATCGAGTTCATTAACAATATGGGAGTTTTCCACCCCTTTTCCGATGATTCCTTTACCCGTCACCTGAACCGCCATTTCTTCTGTCAACGTATTCCAGGTACCCAAATCTTTCCAATATCCATCATAGGGCAAAGAAACAATATGAGACGCCCGCTCCACCACTTCATAATCAAAACTGTTTTTAGGAAGGCGGTGATAGTTTCTTAGCAGCTGGGAATACTCGGTCGGCATGCCTCTTTCTTTCAGTAGATCAATGATATAACTGAGCCTAAAAGCAAATACGCCGCAGTTCCATAATGCATTCTGTTCTATCAATTCTTCTGCCTGCTGTTCAGTCGGCTTTTCTTTAAAGTAATCTACTGTCAAATAAGAATTCTCTGATTGGTTATCCGGAATAATATAGCCATATTTGGCGGAAGGATAAGTCGGCTTCACTCCCATCAGTGCCAATTCTGCACCTGACTCGAGCAATACTTTTTCCAAATCCTGGACACGACCAAAAAATTGATTTTCAACGTACGGATCTACCGGCAGCATTCCCACCACCTCATTCAAATCGCATTTCTGGACTGAATAAAGATAAACAGCTGCCAGCGCAATTGCCGGGAACGTATCTCTTCTTTCCGGTTCAGTGACTATATGGACACCTTGCCCTAATTGCGCTTTAATCATATCCACTTGCGAACTGCTGGTCGCAATAATGGAATTTCCAGCCATCCCCGTGTCCTCGATCTGTTTCCACACTCGCTGAACCATGGAAACTTTATTGCCATCCTCATCACTCAGCACTTTAAGGAATTGCTTTGAACGTGCATCGTTCGAAAGTGGCCATAGGCGCTTTCCTGATCCCCCAGACAACAATACCAATCTCATAATTATGCCTCCTTCTTCATTTGCGATTTTGTCAGACCGCAGTTCTTTAGACTTATTAAATAAAATAAACCAAAGAACACTCATAATTTTATAGGCAATATATATCTACACCTATAAATAAGTAATTCAATTTACACGTAAATTGAAAAAGGTATAACCGTATTATATATACAAATACCTAATAATTCAATATAATTTTCTAAAAAATAAGAAATATCAGATATATTTACCTACTCATCACCCTTAACCCACTGACACCAAAGACTTTCTAGTTATTTTATTTTTCAATTTTTTTAGAAAATATAGTCATTTTATTTTAATCAATTTAAAGACGCCCTTAATAAAATCGCGTAATTGGAATCGATCACACAAAAAAGCCACTATCGTGAAATCAAATTGATTTCACGATAGTGGCTCGATTTAGTACGCTTACTTTTTGTTGACTGCTTCTTTGTAATGTTCTGTATGGTAAGCAGTCTCCAACTGAGAAGTTCCAGCAACCGCATGAAGCACATCCCGGTATTTGTTGATGGACGTATCCCGGGTAAGATGTTCTTCAAGGTAAGCACGGCCTTTAAGCCCCATTTCTCTCAATTCTTCAGGGTCCAAACTCCGGAGATAATTGATCGCATGAACAACTCCTTGATAATTCTGAGGTTCAATGACAACACCGGCTCCACTTTCGAAAATTAACCGCTGTACTTCACTTCCTTCTTCTAATACACCTAATACAGGTTTACCTGCTGCCATTACGCCGTAAATCTTGCTTGGTACAGAAACCCCTTTAATGCCTTTTTGGTTAACGACCAAATGGACATCTGCCGCATTCAACGAATACTTCAGAAATTCTTTTGGCTGATAGGGTAAGAACTTGACGTTTTCAAGATTGTTTTGGACGGCATACTCCTGAATTCGCTGCTTGACGGCACCTTCTCCAATAAACAGAAAAACGAGATCCGGCTGATCTGTAAATTGCTCGGACACTTGAACTAAATTTTCAAGATCATAGTAGAGACCAAGGTTTCCTGAATACATAACAATAAATTTATTTTCTAGCCCATGCGTCTTCAAAAACTCACGAATGGCAGGCTCATCTTTTTTAAGCGGAACAATGGCATGCTCGTCCGTCCAGTTGCTGATAACGGTATGACCAGGCACTTTTTTGTCCACAAAACGTCCCCTCAAAGTTTCAGCCATATCTTCTCCTACCAAAAGCACTTGATCGGCGTAACTGCAATTCAGCTTATCGATAGCTTTCGCGATTCCGAAAACAGTTTGATTGTTCGTATACGCCACAGCTTGCGCCTGCTCAGGGTTAAAGTCATGGACGCTATAAATATGCCGCGAACGTTTCAACAGTTTGCCGATGGTTCCGATCACCCCCCCCAATACCGGAGGTTGAGAAATCGTGAAAATGACGTCCGTCCCCTTTTCTTTTAACAAAGCCATATTTGCCAGCAAAAAGTAGGAGGAGATGTATTTGATTCGACTGACTTTAGAGTTTTTATCCACCCCAGGCAATTTGATCCGAACCACTTTAATGCCTTCTAAGTAATCTTCCTCAAAAAGCTTTTTGCCTTCATTATGTTCACCGGCATACCCTGGCTGTGCCGCAATAACCGTAATATCAAAATCACCCTGAAGGCGCAAGGTCAACTCCGTCATCAACTGACTGGTAGCTGCGAGATCCGGATAAAAGTAATTGATGACAAAAACAATCTTTTTTTTATGTAGCATATGGACCTTCCTTTCTCGGAGAGCGACTGAAAAAAATGAACAGCTTCCATTTAAAGTTCATCAAAGATGGATATCAGGGCATCGGTATATTTATCTTCGGTATAATGCGCCTCAAAATTTTCCCGACTCATCCTTCCAAGGCGCATACGTTCTGCGTCATCGGCCACCAAATCCTTAATCGCGGTTTTAACACCTTCAACTGTCGGTTCGATAATGACACCACAATCCTTGATTAATTCCGCAATGATGCCTCTATCCGATGAAATAATCGGCAGTCCTGCCGCCATCCCTTCAATTATGGACATCGGCTGACCTTCGACCTTGTATTTCGTTGGAAGAGCCATAATATCCGACTCAAGGAAAAAACGTTTTTTTTCTTCACCCTGTTTCAAGCCGTGATAGAGTATGCGCTGGTCCATTTCATTCGCAGCGATATATTGTTGAACTTCCAAGAACTCGTTTTCGTTTTGAATGCCGCCTACTAAATCCAATCGCAAATTATGTCCTTCTTTGACCAATGCAGTAGTTGCTTTGATCAGCTCGACATAACCTTTTTCAAACATCAAGTTGCTTAAATACAGAAGAGAAACCGGCCCCGTTTTTTTCCCTATCCCCACTTCGCTTTTAAGAATGAAATTCGCCGGGATGCCATTGGATACCACTTCTATCCGTTTGACATGTCCACGGTAATTAGGAGCCAACTTCCCACCCAGCACAATGCCCACATCAATTTTTTTCAATGCGTTAATAATGAACTTCTGCGTAGTGCCAGAAGTGGCATCGATAGTGCCACCAAGATTATTGCCATGAAGATGCGTAACGATTTTGCCGCGGCCAAGCAGCTTGCACGCCTGAATCATCAGACAATCCCGCAGCAAACCCATTTTTGTTTGAGATATGGAAATGTACAAAACTGGATTCTTCATGACAAACGACAAAAAGCCGCAATATAAAATTGCAAAAGAATCGGTCCACACTTTATCAAAAGAAAGAGCCCCTGGATGTTCGAAATCCTTTCGGCTCAAATTAATTTTTTTCACCTTATATTTCTGGTGAAGTTTTTCAGATTTATACAAGGATTGCAAAGCAATACTCTCTCCCAATACCGGAGGAGGCAGTGGTCCAACAAAAATCAAATTTCCTTTTTTTGCTCCAGTCACGTTAGATCACCTCTCATTTATTGATATGCACTTGCCGAGAATGGTTAGAAGCTTTAATGCGGTTCAGTCGACTTTAGCGCCGGCTTGTCTACCAGTTCTCTCTCAAATGAGGCAATGACTAGATAGATGAGAACGAAGATTGGCAAAATGATAATCAAGGGTTTAATGTAATAAATATACCCATACCAGAACACACGCGCGATGGTTAGGACAATCCAGTAATAACCCAATGCCATACCAAAATTACCAAACAATTTCTTCATGATAGCAGCCGGTACAAAAATAATGGCAAATGTCACAAAAGGAGCCATTATCAGTCCGATAATCTCGTAGTTTAAATAATATTCTCCATAGACAAACAACCCGTAATTTGTGTGGATAAGCGAAGCGACAAGATGGGCTGCTTGTGGACTTTGTGCTTCAATTCCAAAAAATGAAGGAATCAATTGCGGGATATAGTCGATCAGCGTGTAATAGTTGCCGTAAGTATGAGTTACCTCAATGGCAGCGGCTGTAGAATACACAAGATCCTGGACAGTCGGGTAGTTGATGAGAATAAATACAGAATCCAAAATAGCTTCTACATCAAAAATCAAGCCTGAATGCCGCACCAATCCTAAGTAAGAAAACACCAATAGTCCTCCCGCAATCAACGCAGCTTTTTTAAACGAGAATTTTGATTTAATAACTCCCGCTCTTTTGGTAGCTGTCAACAGCAGATACAAAATTAGCAACAAGCCTAAAATATCAACTCGTGCGTAATGGGACAACAGCCAAAAAGGAACAAAGAAGATCGCAAATTTCCGTATCGCACTGCCTTTTACCCCCATCAAAACAAAGAAATAGGTGATCACAACTACGGAGTTCCAAGCATTGCCCGGGAGTAAGCTCGGCGAAAAATCGTGGTATGCCCGACCTGGCAAATCCGGTAAATAAATAATCGAAGAGGCGATAGCCAAAACACTGAAAACCCACGTAGCCAACAAACTTTGGACCGTCCCTGAGTAAAAAGCCAAGATTTTTGTATCATAGCTGCGATAAGTTTTATTGGTCATCCAAAGCAAAATCGACCAGATATAGTAGAAAAACAATGCACCAAACGCCAAGGTATAAAAGTGCTTTTCAATGAGGTGCGTGCGGTCATTAAATAATGACTGAACCTCCCCAATCGGCCCAAAACCAAGTATGCTGACGATTGGCAGAAACAGTAAGACCAGTGAAAATGCCGCAATACCAACTTTGAAGACGTAAATATCCATAAAAAACTTTAAGGAAAACATAATCAAAATGAAGAGATTCCATGGATCATCGGCATCGAAAACCTGGCCGGCATGAAGCAGGTAATAGATCAGCGAAATCCCAGTTAGTAGATTGACGATGATATACAGGACTCTTTCAAATCGATCATCGGCCTCAATGTGTTTTTCCATCGTCTCATTCCTTTATTTGTAATCCTCTTGCCTTTATAATCAGAGCCTGACCTATTTCGCAGCTACAATTTCTGCCTTGCCGTCTATCAAAAAACATCAAAACGGCTTTTTGAGTTGGATGCCTTTGATACTCAAGGCTTTTCACCGATTTCTCAGCCATTCTGAACAATCAATATTCTGTGACAGCACTCTTTTCTTCTTTTAATAAATTGCAATCATGTGTAACCATAATTTTCACAAGCTCTTCAAACGATGTGGAAGTTGGATTCCATCCAAGCAACTTTTTCGCTTTCGAAGGATCACCCAGCAACTGCTCAACTTCTGCTAAGCGGAAATACTCTGGATTTACCTCTACTATTACTTCCCCCGTTTTCGCATTGAGGCCCTTCTCGTTTATTCCTTCTCCTTGCCATTTCACTTCAATCCCTGCATGTTTGAAAGCCAGTGTCGCAAATTCACGAACTGTGTGCATTTCTCCTGTCGCAATGACAAAGTCTTCTGGTGTATCATGCTGCAAAATTAACCACATGCACTCCACATAGTCCTTGGCATAACCCCAATCTCTTTTGGCATCAAGGTTGCCTAGTAAAATCGTCTTTTGTTTACCATTAGCAATGCGGGCAACTGCCATGGTAATTTTTCGCGTGACAAAAGTTTCACCACGGCGCTCTGATTCGTGGTTGAACAAAATACCGTTCACCGCAAACATATCGTAGGACTCTCTGTAGTTTTTTGTGATCCAGTAACCATATAACTTTGCCACACCATAAGGAGAACGGGGATAAAATGGCGTTGTTTCCCTTTGCGGAACCTCCTGCACTTTGCCGTAAAGTTCGGATGTAGAAGCTTGGTAGATACGCGTTTTTTTCTCTAAACCTAAAATACGGACAGCCTCCAAAATGCGCAAGGTGCCAATTCCATCAACGTCCGCCGTGTATTCCGGGGTCTCAAATGAAACTTTGACATGAGACATCGCTGCTAAATTATAGATTTCATCCGGCTTAATTTCGCTGATTAGCCGGATGATGTTGGATGTGTCAGTCATATCACCATAGTGGATATAAAAGTTGTCACTCGATTTTAGTTCCTCAATATACAAATGCTCGATACGGCTCGTATTAAAGCTTGAACTTCTTCTGATAATACCGTGAACTTCATACCCCTTATCCAATAAGAAATCTGATAGGAACGAACCATCCTGCCCATTAACCCCAGTAATCAATGCCTTTTTCATATTTTTCCCCCTCAATTGGTCAACATTGTATTTTTCTCTACATGTTCTAAAAACCATTTGTAAGCATACTCCAGACCTTCATCTAATGGCGTTTGAGCTTCCCAGCCGAGGTTGCTGAGTCTACTGACATCTACCAATTTTCGTGGCGCACCATCTGGCTTTGATGTATTAAAGACAATTTCCCCCTCGTATCCGACCGTTTTTCTAACTTTTTCTGCTAGTTCTTTTATCGAAATATCTTTCCCCATTCCAATATTGATCAAATCGTTGCCGCTATAAACATTCATTAAATAAATCGCAGCATCTGCCAAATCATCGGAATACAGAAATTCACGCTTGGGCGTCCCGGTCCCCCAAACCTCTACTGATGGGGTTTGATTTAATTTAGCTTCATGAAATTTTCGGATCAAAGCCGGCAGAACATGCGAACTGTTTAAATCAAAGTTGTCATTTTGGCCATATAAATTTGTCGGCATAATACAAATGAAATCTGTTCCATATTGGCGATTATAAGACTGGCACATTTTGATTCCAGCAATCTTGGCAATAGCATAAGGTTCATTAGTCGGTTCGAGTTCGCCCGTCAGGAGTGAATCTTCTCTCATCGGCTGCGCGGCCAACTTTGGATAAATGCACGTACTTCCAAGGAATAGCAGTTTTTTAACGTTATTTTGGTAAGCAGCATCAATCACATTTGTTTGGATCATCAAATTATCACGAATGAAATCTGCTGGATATTCATTATTCGCTACAATGCCCCCTACTTTCGCAGCAGCAAGAAATACGTATTCTGGCCGTTCCTCTCTAAAAAATAAATCAACTTGATCACGCTTTGTTAGGTCAAGTTGCTGACTGGTGCGAAATACAAGATTGGAATAGCCTTTAGCTGTTAAATCTCTTAAAATCGCAGAACCTACAAGCCCTCTATGTCCAGCTATATAAATTTTCGCGTCCAAGTTCATAAATACCCCCACCTTTTCTTCAGCTTCTGCCACATAAATTACTATATGGATGCTGGTGATTTTTTAAGTTTATTTATGGATACGATACATATAAAACCATATTCCGCCCTTATATCCGAGACTATTTACTCATCGATTTATTTTTTCTCCATTCTACCATAAAATAGTCTAAATATTACAGATTATTTAGATTTTTTAATAAACTATAAAATTAATCTTTTTTACAACTGAGTCAATCCAACACCGAGTTTACACGATAGGCCAAGTAAAGTGTGTCTCTTTATTTCCGCACGTACTGCTTGTCGAAATACTGCTGGTATTCGCCACTGATGATTCGCTCCCACCATTCCTTGTTTTCAAGAAACCAATCGACGGTCTGCGCAATGCCTGATTCGAAATCATATACTGGCCGCCAGCCCAATCGCTCAATTTTTGTCGGATCGATAGCATAGCGCTTGTCATGGCCCAAACGGTCTTCGACAAAATCGATTAGCTCTTCCGACTTGCCTAACGCTTGAATGATGGTTTGCACCACCTCAAGATTGGTCCGTTCATTGTGGCCGCCAATATTGAATACTTCACCAAGTTCGCCCTTGTGCATGACCAAATCGATTGCTGAGCAATGGTCCTGAACATGCAGCCAGTCACGAATGTTTTTGCCATCACCGTAAACCGGAACCTTTCGGCCATTTAAAACTCTCGAAATCGTCAGCGGAATTAACTTTTCCGGAAAATGGTAGGGTCCGTAGTTATTGGAGCAGCGAGTGATATTGACTGGCAGGCCATATGTTTCGTAATAAGCTTTCACCAAAAGATCCGAGGATGCTTTACTGGCGCTATACGGACTGTTGGGCTGCAACGGTGTCTCTTCTGTAAAGAAAGTGGCTGGATCAAAATCCAGTTCGCCGTACACTTCGTCAGTCGAGACATGAACAAACTTTTTGATAGTCGAGCGCTTCGCAGCGTCCAATAGCACTTGTGTCCCCAGTACATTCGTCCGGACGAAAACCTCCGGGTCTGTGATTGATCGGTCTACATGGCTTTCTGCCGCAAAGTGGACGATGTACGAGAAATCAACCTGCTCAAATAGCTCATTGACCGCTTGGCGATCGGCGATGTCTATCTGGACAAAGCTGTAGTTCGCATCATTTTCAATTTCTTGATGTTTTGTCAGATCCCCTGCATAAGTCAGCAGATCCAAGTTGTAAATATGATACTGTGGGTACTTTGCTGCCATGTACTGAACAAAATTGCCTCCAATAAAACCCGCTCCACCAGTTACAAGTAAGTTTTCCATAGAGACGCCCCTTTATGAGTTGTTGGGTAGTAAAAGTTTTTCAGACGCAATGTCCAGCAAATATTGACCATAGTCCGTTTTTTTCAAAGGTTGGGCTAGTTCAATCAACTGCGTTTGATTAATATAGCCTCTTCGGTAAGCAATTTCTTCGAGGCAAGCGACATACAATCCTTGCCGTTTCTGGATGGCTTCCACGAAATTAGATGCCTCCAATAAAGCTTCATGCGTTCCGGTATCCAGCCAAGCAAGCCCACGGCCCATAATGTTGACCTGCAACTCGCCCCGCTTCATGTACTCATCAACAACAGAAGTGATTTCTTTTTCCCCGCGTGCCGAAGGGGACACCCCTTTCGCAATTTCAACAACCCTGTTATCAAAGAAATACAGGCCCGGGATAGCATAAGAAGACTTGGGATTCTCTGGTTTTTCTTCTATGGAAATGACATTCAATTCATCGTCCACTTCCACAACCCCGTACGCTCTCGGATCTGCCACATGACACCCGAAAATGATGCTGCCTTTTGTCAGCTCAGCTGATTCCTTCAGCCGGTTCCCAAAATCTGAGCCGTAAAAAACATTGTCACCAAGCACCAATGCGACCGGTGAGTCTCCAATAAAGCTTTCGCCAATCGTAAACGCTTCTGCCAGTCCGTTTGGCTCTTCCTGGATCGCGTATTCCAGCTTGATGCCAAGCTTTTGGCCATTGCCGAGCAAGCTCAAGAATCCAGAAATATCTCTGGGTGTTGAAATGATGAGAATTTCTTTAATGCCTGCGAGCATTAAAACAGACAATGGATAATAAATCATCGGCTTATCGTATACAGGCAACATTTGTTTTGAAATCGATTTGGTCAACGGGTAAAGGCGCGTGCCCGTTCCGCCCGCTAAAATAATTCCTTTCATTGTCAATCCCTCATTTCTTATAGTTGAGATAGGCTTTTTTGCGTTATATGGAGCTCCCGAATGATTCCACAGATTTCCGCGACTGTGCTGATCGGCAAATCACCATAATAAGGCATAGCCAAAACCTGCTTTACTGCCTGCTGCGCATTTGGCAAACGTTCCGGACGTGCAGATGGCAGCTCGCTGTACCACTCAAAATCACTGCATAAAGGATAAAAATACTTTCTTGCAAATACATTGTGCCTTTGAAGTTCTTTGTGAACAGCGTCTCTCGACTGACCAAAGAGCGCTTCATCGATTTCAACAACAAAGTACTGGTAGCTGCTGGCTTGGTCTTCAAGTGTCGTTAACACGCGGATGCCCTCAATGTCTGCCAAGTTCTCTTGGTATGCTTTTTTAACTGCATGGCGTTTGCGGCGTTCCTCGCCGACCACTTTCAGGACTTCCAAGCCCACACCTGCTTGGACTTCGTTCATTTTGGCATTCAACCCGGACAGCGCTACTGTTTCTGCATCCGCAATTCCGAAGTTCCTCAACAAGTCCAACTTTTTGTCGAGCGCGGAATCACTGTAAGTCAGGGCTCCTCCTTCAATCGTGTTAAAAAGTTTTGTTGCATGGAAACTGAACATCGTCATATCTCCGAAACGACTGATTGGCACACCGTTTATTTTGGAACCAAAAGCATGGGCCCCATCATAAATCACTTTTAATCCATGCTTATCCGCAATCTTTTGTATTTTTTCAACATCACAAGGATTGCCAAATACGTGAACAGCGAGAATAGCACTGGTTTTTTCGGTGATCAATTTCTCAATTTTGTTTGCATCGATATTAAAATTTACCGGGTCGATATCGCAAAAAACAGGTGTCAGATTATTCCAGTCTAAAGCCTGCACAGTCGCCGGAAATGTAAACGGAGTGGTAATCACTTCTCCCGTCAGCTCCAATGCCTTTAAGCCCAACAACAAAGCCAGCGTCCCGTTAGAGAACATGGAAAGATGATCTATCTCTAAGTACGCTTTAAGCTGACAGCTCAACTCGTCGTGTTGCTTTCCAAAGTTTGTCAATTGCTTGCTATCCCAGACCGCCTTTAAGCGCTCTGTGACTTCGTTGATGTCTGGCAGCAAAGGACGTGTGACATAAATCGGTTGCTCAAAAGCTTTTGCCATTCGATTCCCTCCCCTATCGTTCTTGTTTATCCCGTCTTAGCGGGTCTTATCTTTTTTATGACCGGTACCAGCAAATCATAGACGATTTCAAACTCCTTAATTTTCAGCAGCCTGCTTATTGCGATATAACTTGCAGCTCCAATGCCAATCTGCAGAATTAATGTTAAAAGTTCTGAGAATGGCAATAGCTTTCCGATACCATAAACCACCAATCCCATCCCTATGGAAATTGCATAAATCGGTAACAGGTCCCGAGTTTGTTCTTTAACGCTGTAAGAAATCTCCCGTCCTGAAAAGTAAATATTGATAAAAAGGGAAACATATGAATCCAAAACAATGGTTGCTACTAAAACGATGATGCTCCCATCCATCCAGATAACAGCAAATATTAAAATGGTCGGAATGATGGTCTTGACGATTTCCAGATAAAGAAACAAATCCGATCGCCCTTTTACTTGAAGAATGTTTAAATTTAATGCATGTATCGGATATAACATGCCTGCGATGCACAGCAACTGAAAATAAGGGACCATGGTCATCCATTTCTCACCAAAAATCAAAAAAATCAATGGTTCTGCCACAGCCGCTAAACCAACCATAATCGGAAAAATTAGAAATCCTGAGAGTCGAATGACTTTCTTGAAACTCTGTTTCAACCTTTCTTCTTGATCCTGGATGCCACTTAATACCGGATAGGTTACGCGCTGAATTGTCGCTGTTAATGTTTGCGTTGCTACATCACTGAATTTCGCAGCGTTTGTGTAATAACCCAAAGAGCTCGCGGAATATTGCTTGCCAATTATCAAGTAGTAAATATTGTTATAGGCCGTGTCAATCAATCCCGAAACAAGCAGCTTCCACCCAAAACCGAATAATCGCTTGAACGAATCCGTACTAAAAACAGGTGAAGGAAGCCATCTTCTATAAAAAATTAGAAGCATCGCCTGTATCAGGTTCAATGCCAACATACGGACTACCAAGCTCCAAACACCAAATCCAATTACCGCCATCGCAACGGCAATTCCTCCGGACAAGAGGCTTGCGGCCATATTGACTTTCGCTTGCACTTTGAAGTTTACTTCTTTAGTAAACATGGCCCTTGGAATGATGGAGAACGCATTTATGATGACACCCACCGCCAACACACGAATGATCGGTATTAATTGAGCTTCTTCAAAAAATCGGCTGATCACTGGCGCCGACAAAAACAGCACACTATAAATAACAATGGAAATTGCTAAGTTAAAATAGAATACTGTCGAATAATCAGTTTGATTGGCTTTTTGATCACGTATTAAGGCCTGTGTAAACCCACTGTCAACAAGCGAGTTCGAAAGTGCCACAAAGACGAGAATCATTCCGATTATCCCGAAATCTTCCGGCACAAGTAAACGCGCGAGAATGATCTGAATAATAAACTGAACGCCCTGATTTCCCATCATGTCACCAAAGCTCCACAACAGACCGCTGATTGTTTTTTTCTTCAATGAATTTTCCTGTTTCATCTGCCGACTCCTATCGATGGGAAATTTCTCAGCACAACAATAAAATTCAGAAATTTCACTACTTGGTAGTTTTATTTTTAAAAATAGGTATATGCATCTTTAATTTATAAAAATATTTAAACCCCCATTTCAGATACACTACTTTGTGCTTATTTATATTTCTTGATTATCATTCTAACATACTACAAGTCATAAATAACAGATAATTTAGATTATTTTTTATTTTTATTATGCAAATTATTCCACTATCTTTTTTTCAAACAGCAAAAAGGATAAATTGCCTTATAAAACCCGAGAAAGATTCCTCATTTAATTGTTAGATACTGTCTGTTTTTCTTGAATTCGATTAATAATTCTTTGCACAAGCATCTATAGGTATATATCGCTATTTGAATGAAACAAGTTAAACTGAAGTCCTCTTTACTTCAACATGAAAAAGCGATTTCGAAGAGCCTTTGCTACCGGCCTACGATATCGCTTTCTCCCTCGATCTGAAAGATCATATGGTAATTTTCTTAAAAACCCGTTTGAAAAACTCAGGCTGTACATAGAACTGGCGGTAACCTCTTTTCATTGTTTCTTTTATTTTCAACTGCTTCAGTAAAATATAAAAGCGATCTCGCCTTTTTGTCCGATTAATAGCATGATCGTATTTGTAATCGGTAAAGGCATTGATTTCATCGAGCATTTCCGCTACTTCCTGCAAGTGCTTTTGTTTTTTTTCGACGTCAGAAACTTGAACCGTTGTCCACGATCCTTTAACATCCACCCGATACGCCGACATGTTTTGGTCAATATAATGAACCTCTCCACACAACGCGCCCCAGATGACCAATGGATAGTCGCCGATTGTCGAATTCAAAAAAAACTCGGGCATTGCTGGAATTTTTTCACACGAGTACAAAATGGAGTTGGTCGCAAACAAATCCCCTCCACCTTCAATCACTTCTTCCACCGAGTAAATTTTGTTTTTATTGCTCGGCCGGATAGAAGAGATGGTTTTCTTGGTAACTGCGGATACTCTCACGGCCGAATGTACACACATGCTGCATTCTGGATGTGCCTCCATATAATCCACTTGCTTCTGAAGTTTGTAAGGGTCTGTCCAATAATCGTCCCCTTCACAAATAGCCATATACTTTCCTTGAGCACGGTCCAAATTAAACTTTTCCACTAGTACACCTTGTGAATATTGATTTTCAGTTTGATAAATCGGCTTGATAATATCTGGATATTTTTCTTCATACTGTTTAATGATTTCAGCTGTGTTATCGGTTGAAGCATCGTCGTGAATCAGGATTTCATAAGCAAAGTTTGTTCGCTGCATCAACATGCTATCCAAGGCTTCAGCAATAAAATCTCCATGATTGTAACTGGTACACTCCACACTCACCATAATTTCGTTTGCCATAGGTTACAGACCCCTCTTCAGTTAAGTATTCTTTCTTCGTCAACTTTAATTGGTACCCTCAACTGCATTGTGCAAAGCTCATTGCCAAAACATCGTTTCTCCACATAAACATGGAGATATTTAATTTGATAAAGTTTTCAGCCAAGAAAACTTACACATTTTTTAGGCGATAAGTGTTACGGATCTTCTACGAAAAAGTTCTCACTTTGATAAATGACTCTCAGTCCTTCATCACGCAAAATCAACTGATTTTCTTGCACGGTATTGCCTTTAACAATATGCCCTTCTCCTATATTGATATAGATGCCACGATCAGAACCATCGCGTGGGTTTATAGCTAAATTATTAATAATGCTGATATCATAGCTTGGTCCCATCAAGTTATTTCCTCCATCACCTGGACGTACAGCGATATTAAATTCGTTGTTATAGGTCAAGTTCCCCCTAATAACGTTGGATTTTGCGTCGTTTTTAACATCAATCCCATAATAAAATCCACTAACGGTATTCCTTTCAATAACACTTTCTCTTTCGCTTTCCACCGTAATTCCTTGCTGATCTGTAAAACCTTCCCGATCCTCCTGCACTACACAACCCGTAACCAAATTGTGCCTGCCACCCCCAAACAACGAAAGGTGCCCATCTCCAGAATTTCGGACTACACAAGATTCAATCGTATTGTAATCTGAAGCAAAATTAATGATGCCCGAACCGAAATTCCACTCACTCGTGACATTCCGCAGCAAGTTGTCGTTTGCATGATGAAGATGAATCCCCTGTGAATAGTTTTTAGTGTAGACATTTTCTACTGAACTTTCCTGGCTGTCTTGAAGGAGAATAGCGATGTTGGATACCAGTGATCCACTTTCTGGAATTTTGTCCCCCATCAAAAATCCACCGTTTAAATGGACATCCGCCGTATTGGCAATCCAAAAAACCCCGTATTCGCCATCTGCTTCTGTTTGAAAAATTGCTCCATCCATCTCGATTGTAATGGGCTTAGATATTTTCAGCGCAAAGTAACTGTCTCCATAACCCGTACTCGCCTTCAGTTCCGGATTTTTGTCTAACTTATAAATCCCCGCTGGAATATGTAAAGTTTCACCAATCGGCGTTTCATCAATAGCTAATTGTATCGCTTGGGTATCATTTTCCACTCCATCACCCCCTTTTCCTAATTGTAATTTTTCCCCAGTTTGTTCTTCGTTAAAATACAAACTTACTGCTGTGAAAAAAGCCATAGTCAAACCGAGAACCCCTAACAGCGACAGGTACAACCGATTTTTATTGTGAATCATCAGCATCCGCTCCTTTATTCAAATCACAATTTAAAAAATCAATATTTTACCTATTGCCGAGAATAATTCTAGTATAAGTGAATATATCAAAAAATGCACACTTTTCAGATAACTATTTATTTTATAATATTACCCATTTACATGAATATTACATCCTAATGCCTATTTCATTATTGATTCTATTGCAAGAAAAGCTGATTTTTCCTAGTATTTTTTTCTTTTAGTCGTTATAATTTTAAGTGAACATAATTTAATTGAAAATTTAGTTATATTTAGAAGTAAGCATTATACTATTAAAGAAATGAGGTTTTGTATTTGAGGGACATATTTTTCCAAAAAAAGTACGGACAGCTTTATGAAAAAATTGAAGGTGGCCAGTGTGAGGTTTTTGAATTTACTCACGACTTAGGTTCGGTTTATCACCAATTCATCAAAAAAGAAATTCCAATCCAACTTGAAGATGCCCCCTATTTTGACTTGGTAACACCTTATGGCTATGGCGGACCTTTAATCACAAATGTCGCTGAAGGAAAAAAAGAAAAACTTATAGAACTTTATCAAAAGTCTTTTCAAGCTTATTGCCTGAGAAACCGAATTGTCAGTGAATCCGTTCGTTTTCATCCGGTTTTGGCAAATGCCAAGGACTTCGAATCCTGTTACAAAGTTTCTTATAGGCGAAACACAACCGGAACCACCCTTTCATCCTTCGATGACCCCATACAAAGTGAGTTTTCAAAATCCTGCCGAAGAAATATTCGTAAATCTTTAAAGGAAGGTGTTTCTTATTCCGTTACAGTCAATCCTAAGGATTTAAAAGACTTTAAGAAAATTTATTATGCAACCATGGACCGCAATAAAGCAGCTGATATTTATTATTTTGACGATGACTATTTTTCGGATTGCCTTCGTCTTTTGGGAGATCATATTCTACTGACTGAAGTTGTCTATGAAGATAAAATTATTGGGATGGGGCTGAGTTTTTTCTACGGTGATTTGATTCATACTCACCTCTCAGGAACCTTGAAGGAATACCATTATTTATCGCCCGCTTACATTCTTCAATACGCACTTGCTGTCTGGGGAAAAGATAATCACATGTCACTGATTCATGATGGCGGCGGCAGAACAGGCGATCCTGGTGACAGCCTATTTTTATTTAAAAAGCAATTTGGCAAACATACAGAGTTTGTCCATTATTTCGGTTTTAAAATATGGAATATGCCCATCTATGAAGCTTTATGCGAAAAAAACTTAGTAAATAAAAATGCTGAAATGTTCCCTGCTTACCGGCACAAAATGCTGGAAAAAGTATCGAGTTAATTGCCGGCATTCACCAGGAAGAAGAAAGCTGGTCAATTGCCGCTTTCTTCTTTTTTTACTACAACAAAAACTATAACGAGGAGGGTTTTTTTGAAGGACTTATATTTTGAAAACAACTACTGCCGCCTTTATGAAGAAATTGAAGGTGGTAGTTGCGGAGATTTCGAGTTTACAAGTCCATTGGGAAGCATTCACCACTTATTCATAAAAAGACAGATTCCCCAACTCTACCAAGGCAAAGTATATTATGACTTAACAACGCCATATGGATATGGCGGGCCTCTCATTACAGAACTTCCAAACGAGGAGCATAAAGAAGAATTAGTCGCTCAGTTTTCAAAGGCTTTTCAAGCTTATTGTGTCGAACAGAATATTGTAAGCGAATTTGTTCGTTTCCACCCAATCCGGGACAACGCAAAAGATTTCTCAGCTTGTTACGACGTTCACTTTAGGCGATATACCACCGGAGTGACCTTAAAGGGCTTTGAAGATCCAATTCAAGAAGAATTCTCGAGTTCCACTCGAAAAAAGATTCGTAAAGCCTTAAAGGATGGTGTTTCTTATCGAATAACAACCAATCCCAATAATTTGGATGAGTTTGTGGCTATCTACTTAAACACAATGGAGCGAATTGGTGCTGATGCTATGTATTTCTTTGACGAAACATACTTCTCCAATTGCTTGGAATATTTTGGTGAGAACTTGATTTTGGTGGAAGCTCTTTACAAGACCCAAGTCATTGCCGCTGAACTTCATTTCCGTTCTGGGCCCACACTCCATACGCATTTATCAGGCAGCTTGGCTGAATACAGCCACCTGAATCCGGTTTATGTTATGACCTATGCAATCACGTTGTGGGCAACAGAGCAAGGAATCGAATTGATCCATTCCGGAGGTGGAGTCACTACTGCAGTCGATGACTCGCTTTATTTATTCAAAAAAAAATTCGGAAAGAATACGGAATTTGAGTATTATACCGGCTATAAAATTTGGAACCAGGAAATTTATCAACATCTGGTGGAACTCACAAAAACCGATGAAGCTGGAGAATTTTTCCCCGCGTACCGCTAAACGGCGAGCAGAACTCCCTGCTTGCCGTTTTCCTTCTATTTGAATCTTTTAAGCCGAGGCAGAATCAGTCCATAAACCGTTTTTAACTCAGTGATTTTTGTAATCATACAAGCTGTGATGTAAAAAGCAATGCCAATTGCTATTTGCGGCAGCAACTGGAAAGAAGCTGGCATTTTCAAAACCTCGCCAAGCGCCCAAACCACAGCCCCCATCAAAAAAGACAACAAGTAAATCGGCACCAAGTCCCGTAGTTTTTCAGAGGCTGGGTATGCCACTACCCGTTTAGAAAAATAACTGTTTACGAAAAACTCCAAATAAGTATTCAAGATAGCAGCTGCAATCAACCCAATGACTCCCAGTTCTAGCCACAGGGCGAGCGCTAGTAAAATTGTCAGTAAGAGTTTGTTAATGACTTCTAAACGAAGATACAAATCAGATCGGCCTTTTACTTGAAGAATGCTCAAATCAATGGCCAAAATCGGGTAAAGCATCCCTGCTATCGACAGCAATTGAAAGTACGGAACCATCGGCAGCCACTTCTCACCAAAAATCAGCAGCACTAACGGTTCGCCTACAGCCGCCATTCCGACCATCACAGGAAAAATAAGAAAAGCGGCCAACTTCGTAATATTTTTATAAGATTGCTTTAAACGCTCCTGTTCGTCTTGAATGTGGCTCAGCACCGGGTAAGTAACCCGCAGAATGGTTGCCGCCAAATTCTGTGAGACAATTTCACTAAAACGAGAGGCATTTGTATAATACCCTAGTTGCGCGGCAGAATACTGCCTGCCGATGATCAGGAAATAAATATTGGTATAGAAAGTGTCAATCAATCCCGAAACAAGCAGCTTCCAACCAAAGCCAAACAGGCGCTTGAATGAGGCGACGCTGAACACTAAGGAAGGAGTCCATTTTTTTGACACAGCAAATAGCAGCGACTGAATTGTGTTCATAGACAATTGCCGGAACACGAGACTCCAGACGCCATATCCCGTCATCGCCATAGCGATTGCAATAATTCCTGACAAGATGCTTGCACTTAAGTTAATTTTAGCCTGTGCTTTAAAATTTACTTCTTTGGCAAACATCGCTTTTGGGATCACAGCAAATGCGTTGATAACAATTCCAATAGACAGCACTCGCAGAAGAGACACAAGCTGAGGTTCATCAAAAAACTGGCTAACTGCTGGAGCAGTGACATAGAGAACCCCATAAATAAGAAAAGAAATAAACAGATTAAAATAGAAAACGGTTGAATAGTCTACTTGGTTGGCATTGCGTTCACGAATCAAAGCCTGAGTAAATCCACTGTCGACCAGTGAATTAGACAATGCAATGAAGACGAGAATCATGCCAATCAAACCGAAATGTTCCGGCAGCAGCATCCGCGCCAACACAATTTGGATGAGAAACTGGATGCCTTGATTGCCGATTAAGTCACCAAAGCTCCACAACAAACCGCCAATTGTCTTTTTTTTCAATGATGGTTGTGGTTCCATATAATGGCCTCCTATCCCCAAGGCCACGCAACTTGGCCGTTACTGCAGCAGTCTCCATTTTGCTTTTCGAATGCTTTCCGTCAAATTCGGGAAATAACGTTTCATTTCCATCAATATGCGTTTTTTTGCGCTGAGTTCTAAATAGATTTTTCGGTATTCGCCGTGCTTTGCTTCTTTAAACTTTCGCTGCTCCAATAAAAGTGAAAACTGGTACCCTTTTTTTGCTTTTTTCAAGGCATCATTGTGTGCAAAATGGGTATATTCGTTAATCTCATCGAACATCTTTTCCATGTCATGATAATGATTAATCCGTTTTATACTAGTTGCCAATTCACGCTCAGTCCAAGACCCTTTGACCCCAACCCGGTAAGCAGACATATTCTCATCCAAATAATCTACGGTTCCATGAAGCGCGGCTAAAATGACTAACGGATAATCACCTACTGTGGCATTCAAGTAAAAAGGAGCCAAGGTGCGGATTTTTTCTTTTGAATAAACCATTGAATTGGTTGCAATCAAATCCCCTCCACCTTCTATGACACGTTCGACCGAAAAAATGGCATTGCCATGCTCTGGCCTTACCGTAGAAAGAATTTTTTTCTTATCCGAAAGAACGCGGTCTGCCGCATGGACAGTCATGCTGCATGTTGGGTGCTGCTCCATATAGTCTACTTGTTTCTGCAGTTTATAAGGATCGGTCCAATAATCGTCACCTTCACAAACTGCTATGTATTTTCCAGTCGCTCGATTGTGGTTAAACAATTCTACTCGAATTCCTTTCGAATACTGGTTTTCAGTTTGGTAAATTGGCTTTATTAGTGAGGGGAATTGGTTTTCATACTGTTTGATCACTCGGGGACTATGATCGGTTGAGGCATCGTCATAAATCAAGATTTCAATATCGAAATTCGTTTTCTGCATCAAGAAGCTCTCAATGGCTTCGGCAAGATAATCACCGTGATTGTAACTGGTGCAGACAATACTAACCATCGGTTTGGTTGTCATAATTTTCACTCCTTTTTAATTTGGGGATTAGCTTGCCAACACAGCTTTATAAAAGGAATAAAATGGATAAAGTCCATTGAAAATACTACTTTATGCTCACATCCTCTAGCTTTTCATCATTCTATCACAAAATAAAACCAAAAATATAGATAATTCGTATTATTTAGAAAATAATTATTAAATCAGATATTTTTATAAAATTATCCAAATTTCAATAAAAAATCCCCTTGAGCAGTTCTTTTGCTCAAGGGTTTTCAACTTGCTGCTATTTTGAATGCCATGCCCAAGCACTGGAGATAATCGCATTTAAATCATAAACAGGTTTCCAGCCTAATGCTTTTTCGATTTTTTCAGATGATGCAACTAAAGTAGCCGGATCTCCTGCACGTCTTGGTGCATATTCAACCGTTGCCTGCTTTCCAGATATCCGTTCGCAAGCTTCAATGATTTCATTTACCGAATAGCCTGCACCATTGCCTAAGTTGTATGTTTCGTTGGCGATGCTCCCACTGGCCATTCCTTCGTAAGACAGAATATGTGCACGCGCTAAATCCGTAACGTGGATATAATCCCTCACGCAGGTGCCATCTGCTGTATCGTAATCCTTGCCGAATACTGAAATCTTTTCGCGTTGCCCAAGAAGATGCTGCAAAACGATGGGAATCAAATGCGATTCAGGATCGTGGTTTTCACCAATTTCTCCTGATTGGTGTGCTCCCGCCGCATTAAAATAGCGCAGCACAACATATTGGAAATCATAGGCATGCGCAATATCTGCCAGTACCTGTTCAACCATAAGTTTTGAACGGCCATAAGGATTGATTGGAGTTGTTGCTGTTTCTTCTGTAATCACTTTAGTGTCTGGAATCCCGTATGTTGCAGCTGTTGAAGAAAAGATAAAACGCTTAACTCCATGCTCAACCATTTTTTCAAGCAATATTAAAGTGGCGCTCACGTTATTTCGATAATACTTCAGTGGCTGTTCCACTGATTCGCCCACTAAACTATTGGCCGCAAAATGGAAGACTGCGTCGATATTGTGTGTGGTAAAAATTTTATCCAGTACTGCCGCGTCACCTAAATCTCCTTGGACAAATATTGCCCGACTATCGATCAAATGCTCAAAACCAGTCGTCAAATTATCCAGTACTACAACTTCGTATGTATCCACTAAATCTTTTACCGTGTGGCTGCCGATATATCCCGAACCGCCGCAAACTAAAATAGCCATAACATGTTGTCCTCCTCTGTCTGATAAAGGTACTACTACTGACAATTATAGCACTAGCGCTAAATGTTCTTACAGGTATTTTGCCAAACTGGCTAACCGCACCTTAACAACCAATGTCCGCACCTCAAAGTCACTTTTCCGCACCTCCCACAAAAAAACGTCTCCCTGGAGCAAGCTCCAGGAGAAACGCATTTATCCTTTTTATTCGGGTACGAAATAATTTTGGCTTTCATATGTTTCCAGGTCTTCTTCCGGAATGATCAAATTGCCATTATTTAAGGTGTTGCCGATGACAACGTGGCCATCCCCTGCTCCCACGTAAATCCCGTAGGAAGAGGAACCGCGTGGATCGATGACCATATTGTTAAGAATTTGCGTGTCATAGCTTGGCAGTTCCAAATTTTCACCGCCGTCGCCGCCTCGAACGGCTATATTGTATTCGTTGTTGAACGCAATGTTGGATTCGATAATATTCGATTCTGACGCATTTTTTACATCAATGCCATAATAAAATCCACTAACTGTGTTATTTTCGATTAAGCTGCCTTTTTCACTTTCCACTGTGATTCCTTGTTGGTGAGTCTCGTCTGGGCGGTCTTCAGTAACTATGCAATTAACCACATGGTTATCTCCGCCACCTCCATACAGAGATAAATGACCATCACCAGAATTTCGCACCACACACGAATCAATGACGTTATGGCTAGAATCGAAATTAATAATGCCCGATCCAAAATTGAATTCCGAAGTTACTTTGTGAACAAGATTGTAGTCGGAATGATTAAGATGGACACCTTGCGAATAATTTTTCATATAGGTTCCTTCAATGGAGCTATTGTCTGTATACAAAAACAGAATTGCAATATGGGAAGTCAAGTACCCGCCCTCCGGCAATCGTTCGCCCATCAATACGCCACCTTTCAGATGGACATCTTCTGTTTCATTGACCCAAAACACGCCATAATCATCGTCTGTATCTGTTTGGAATACAACTTCCTCCATCAAAATTGTAATCGGTTTTGAAATTTTCAAGGCAAAATAGCTATCTCCATATCCAGTAGTTGCTTTATGTTCTGGATTTTTACTAAGATTGTAAACGCCTGGCGGTATTTCCAAAGTTCCTCCAGCTGGCGTTTCGTCAATCGCTGCTTGAATTTCCTCAGTTTTGTCTTCAGCATCATCGAGATCAGCACTATAACTTTCAACAGCGCTTTCCGTATCGTCTCCCTGTGTCATTTTTTCAACCATAAAAAAGAAATAGCCAAATCCAGCAATCCCAAAAAGTATCAACAGCGCAGTACCAATATTTTTACCTTTCATCCCGATCACCTCCTATGGCACGAAATGCTCTTGCCTAATTCCTATCATACAGAATGCAGGCCAAAAATAACAGTTTGATAACTGAAAATTCAAATATCATACGTTAATAGGGAAATATGAACTAAAAAGCATCACATCCATCAGAGTTGCTCTGTTGGATGTGATGCTTTTCGTTCACTATGTGGTTCCGGCTCATCTATTGGTTCGGTTTGCGGTGTTTCAGGAGTGGATTCATCTGCCGGCTGGTCTTTAGCACGCGCCAGTAATTCTTCACGATGGCCACTGGCAGCTTCTTCTCTTTTTGAACTTGCTCTACCCAAAGAAACAATAGCGGCCGTAAAAAATACAAAACCACCTGCAATTAATGCCCACATACAGTACACCTCTTTTTATGCACACTTGCGATCGCCATTATCATTCTACTCCTAACAGTTCCAGTATTCTTATTTATGCTATTTTACGCCATATGATGGTTATTTACCAGCTTCAAGTTGACCAGAAAATTGAAAAACCTTAAGCCTTTAGATTCATATTAAAACCTGTTTTTATTACTATTGCGCTTGTTCATCGTCTTTTCTGTATTTTTCCTGCGCAGCTCCCGCATTTTATCACCTGCAGCATACAACCCAACTCCTAAACCTGCGCCTGCACTATCAATTAAAACATCTCGAACTTCACCGCTGCGCCCTTCTATAAACAATTGATGAACTTCATCGGTTACAGCAAATAACACACACATCCCAAAGCCCAAAAGCAGCAGCCGTAAACCATGGAAACCGCTGCTCCTCCAGGCGTTCAAACTTAACAAACTTAATAGAAAATAAGCCATAAAGTGAGCATTTTTTCGAACGAAGGTATGAAAATTTTCTACATTCAATTCAAGAGTCGGCGCTACTTGGTCAATCAGATTTAATAGTGCCGCTACAACACCCGAACTCAAGCTGCTTGAATCAGAGCCTGGTTGATGGGAAAGATAAAAAATAACAGCCATCCAAGCAATAGCTGCTCCCCATGAAATACTTTTGTATACGGTCATTTTTCAAATCCTTTACAGTTGGAATCAGGTTTTATTCATAAACCCCATTATAGCATCCAGCCCCAAAAGCGAAAGCCGTTATTTGACCTTCTCTTGACAGCAAGCCTCAAGCATTCAAAACAAAAAGCCTGCATAGATCTGCAGACTGGCTCTAGAGTTTGCAATTATTGGAGTTTATTTATTCTCGGGCTGCAGCTTTTGTCCGATAAGAAGGCAAAGGACTAAGTTCTTCTTCAATACCAGCCGCCTGAGACAAACTATTGTAAACTTTTCGATTCCAAATTTTGCGGCTCACATAAAACTCAAATTCTGTATTTCTGCCGAACTGCTTTTTAAAAAGATACAACGGATCATCTATCTTTCCTGTCACGCCCCCCCCTTCATGAATCAAATCCACTCCGTGTGCTTTACCCCACTCTACAAGTGCGTAGCGCATGACGAAAGATGCCGATAAATGATGGTATTCAGCCAAAGTTCCAGACAAGTGAATATGAATGGTCTTTCCATAAAGAAGGTTTAATCCCATTCCGATGACTTGTCCTTCATAAAGGACTTCCACTAATAAAATACGCTCCCCGAAGGAATCCAAAAGTGATTCAAAATATTCGTCATTAAAATAATAGACAGAAGCTGCGTTTTTTCGGTTCATGGTTGAATAGTAAATACGCTTGAATTCCTCTAAACTGGAAGGTTTTTCAACTACCCGATATTCTACACCAGCTTCTAAAGCTTTGCGGATGCTTTTTTGCTTTGACTTCGAAAACTCCGATTTCACAGGGTTGTCGTAATCTTTTAAGTTGGTGCCTGTCGTAAAACGACGGAACGTCAATTCATAGCAACTTCTGAAATCCTGAGCATTGTTATGCAAAGGATGAAATCGCACAAATTCATAGACAATATGTTCTTTTTGGCAGTATTCTTCAAATGCATCGTGAAATGCCTGCACCAACTGGCATTTGTCTGCTGCTTGGCAATTAATGATGCGCGGGCCCCCATAGCCGTAAGGTGTGCTGATATCAAAATAGCAAACACCATCGATGGACATCGGGATAAGACGTTTGATAAAAAGATGGGTGACTCGTCCCAACGGATGGTTAAGCTCAAACACCTCACATACGCCTTTTTCAATTGGTTCATACAACCGCCCATAATTTGGTTCAAAATAAATATCATCCACCCTGAATCTTCCTCCTTATGCCAAATCCTTTAAAAGTAGAGGCAGCTACTCAAATATTGTTCTATATTTTACATATTATTACATCGTTATAATTTACTCAATTAAAATATTTAATATTCGGATTATTTGGATTAAAATTTGATGCTTCTTCCTGAAAAACTGCTTCCTGTCATACGGTTTCGAAGACAACCTTAAAAGCAAATGGCTGCATTGATTCATCCTCGGTAAAGCGGAAAGTATTCCATCATTTTTATGCCGTCGCTGTTCTTTTTTATCTCTACCAATTCATCATAGGTTTCTTGAAGGCGAATTTTTTTTCCGATCACTAAATCCAACGCTTTTGTTTTGGTAAACCCTTTTTTAAAACGATGAATATTTTCGTATGGAGCCGTTCCGCCCAATTGAAATTCTTTCTTGCTGTTGTTTATTCCCCAATGGCACGCTTCGTATTGAATTAGACTATTGCCCGCTAGATGAAAATAGTCAGGATCATTTCCAGTTAGATGAGAATGCATATAATCTCCATAGTGAAGTATAAGCGAAGAAGAAATGTATTTCCCCTCGTATTTAGCATTCAGCAAAAATTGCTTTCCTTTGAAAACCTCAAACGAATCTCTCAGAAACTCCTCTGAAAACAAATAATAATCGTTAGTGATGTTATTCCTTTTTGCCGTAATGTTGTATAAGCGATGAAACTCATCAGCAGTTTCTCCTGTGAAATCAAATTCGATTTCAACATTATTTTTCTGTGCTTTTCTCACTTGAGTACGGGTTTTCGGTGAAAATTCGTCCATAAAGAAATCGGTCACCGTCAAATCGATATAAATCATATCGCCATTATTGCGGAAACTGTATAGATGTTCAAAATCGAGGACGTTGTGAATCCAGGGATTGAACCTGACATATTCCGTGACAATGCCTTGCTCCTCACAATACTGTTGAAACGCTCGATCGTATTGTGCTACCAGTTCTTGGCGTTGCCCTTCAAGGCATTCCAATATGATGGGTCCACTGAATCCATAAGGTGTGATGATGTCATAATAAACTGCATCTCCTGTATCCACCGGAACCGGTCTGGAGATAAATTGATAGCTGACGTGGCCTAAACTATTTTTGAATTCGAATGAAGTCCATTTTCCTTGCTGCTCTTGTGCTTCGAAATACTTTCCCCATTCAGGCAAAAAATAAATATCCGGTACGTTAACCATTCCAAATTCCCTCCCAAGGAAAAGAGTCTTTTGTGAAAGCGCCATCTTTTTATAGAGAGTATATCACAGAGAGTAGACTAAAAGAATCAGAAAAAACAAAAAACTGTTTACAATTGCCTACAATTAAAAAATACATCCTTTTCTTTAATTGAATGAGCAAGTGTCTACGTCTTTTCTCCTCTCGCTAACTGACTAAAATTTATCACTGCATAGTTTCAAAAACTTCACCAATTGAAAAACCGCTCTCGCCAGAATGGCGAGAGCGGTTTAGGCTTATAACAAAAGAATCTTTACGATATACAACGAATGAACTTTACTTTTCTTTGATATAAGATTCTTTCAGTTTTTCTTCGAACAGCTGCAACAGCTGAGTTCTCAACTCAGGGCGTTTTAATGCAAATTCAATGGTTGTTTCGATAAATCCGAACTTCTCCCCTACATCAAAGCGATGTCCCTCAAATTCATAGGCATAAACGGATTGTACTTCGTTTAACATTTGGATGGCATCGGTTAATTGAATTTCCCCACCTGCACCAAGTTGATGCTGACCCAGAAATTCGAAAATTTCCGGGGTCAACACATAACGGCCCATAATGGCATAGTTAGAAGGTGCTGTTCCTGCCTCCGGCTTTTCAACAAACTTATTAACTTTGATCAGCTTGCCATCAATGGAAACCGGATCGATAATTCCGTAACGATGGGTTTCAGCTTCTGGAACCTGCTGAACACCGATGACGCTTTTTCCAGTCAATTCGTTTTGTCGCATCAACTGAGCCAGACACGGGTCTTCGTTTTCCACGATGTCATCTCCGAGCAGCACAGCAAACGGTTCGTTGCCAATAAAACGGCGTGCAGACCAAATGGCGTGTCCAAGACCAAGCGGCTCTTTTTGGCGGATGTAGTGAATCTCCACATTAGAGGTTTCCAGCACAGAATCCAGCATATCCATTTTGCCTTTTCTCATCAGAGTCTCTTCTAACTCAAAAGCATGATCAAAATGATCTTCGATGGCACGTTTGCCTTTTCCTGTCACAATAATGATGTCTTCAATTCCAGAGGCAATGGCCTCTTCCACTATGTATTGGATTGTTGGCTTATCAACAATGGGAAGCATTTCTTTTGGCATTGCTTTAGTAGCTGGCAAGAATCGTGTTCCTAATCCTGCAGCCGGGATGATTGCTTTTTTGACTTGCATCTCTACACCTTCTTTTCATATGTATGAATTAATACTAACATTTATTTGCAATAAAGAAACTTTGGAAGTGTTATTTCAGAAATTTAAAGCGCTAAATATCTTCCAGTGAAGGAAATGGTCTAATAGAACGACTTTATTGACAGAAATTTAAAATTATAAGCAAACTTCTAGTAAGGTGATAGAATGTAAATGAATCATACGTCTATAATTATGTTCAATATTTCCTATTTATAATAGGTTGTATATAGTTACAAAGCCATATCAAAGAAAGTGTGGACTAATTGAATTTTCAGCCTATCTCTTATTACCCGCCTTTGATCTTATTGTCTATTTTTGTCATCTTTATATCGGCGTTTGTCGCTTTGAATATAAACAGCATCTTATTTGCTGCAGTTGGCAAAACAAAGACAAAATGGTTCCTGATCGGCTCGATTGTTTTGGGCGTCGGCATCTGGGCCATGCATTTCATCGGAATTCTTGCCAGTCATTTTTCTGCAGAAGCCATTTACAATACACCGCTTATCGTTGTGTCCATCTTTCCCGCGGTGCTTGCTAGCGGCATCGCCTTTACTATTGCCAACAGGCCTGCGATCCGAAAATTCGAGGTAATGGTGGGTGCTTTTTTAATTACCTCCGGTCTCCTGGCGATGCACCATATCGGGATGGCATCGATTCAACTTGATGCTGCTATGCGATATGATTCACTATTGTTTAGTCTGTCGGTGTTGGCAGCCTTGGCCTCTTCTCTCCTGCTGATATTTCTGCTGTTTTATTCACGCAGCCGACCAGACTTTTTCTGGCTCAGAGTGGCAAACGCTACCATGATTACTCTCAGTGTCTCGGCCATGCATTATACTAGCATGGCTGCAATAAAGTTCGAAGCTGGCTATTTCCAAACTTCTGCTGGAAACTCAGATAGCAACTATACGGCTTTTAATGTAGGTATTGGCCTGGCATTGATTCTGGCAAGTGCGGTCCTGAGCATCCGCAGCGAAACCAAAGTAAAATCCTTGTCTGATGAATACGACCGCCAGTTCTTGTCGGTCATTGAATCGGCTACTGATGGCATTATTGTTACAGATGCACAAGGGTTGGTCACACAATGGAATTACGGTGCACAATGTCTTTTCGGCTATGCCAAAGAAGAAATCATCAGCCAGGATGTCCGGCTGATTTTCCCAAAATCTCATCAACGCAAAGAAACACCGATGGATCCTGCTCAACTTCTCGGAAAAACCTTTGAACTGATCGGCGTTACCAAAGATGGCACCCATCTTTCTGTCGAGCTTTCTACCGGTACTTGGGAAACAGCAAAAGGAGTATACTACAGCCTGATTATTCGGGATATTACCGATCGAAAAGCTGCTGAAGAAAAAATCAGTAACTTGGTTTACCTGGATTCACTTACCGGCTTGCCAAACCGCCGATTATTCACCGACCGTCTGGATTCGACAATTGCTCAGGCTATTGAAAACGAAACGGTGCTTTCTGTACTCTATTTGGACCTCGACCAATTCAAGCTCGTCAACGATACGTACGGCCATCAAACAGGCGACCGCCTGCTGCTCGATGTTGCAGAACGCATTACGTCATGTATTTCCAAAACCGACACACTGGCCAGACTTGGCGGTGATGAATTTATTATGCTGCTGCCAAATGCGGATTACTCTAAAGCAGAACTAACTTCGTTAAAAATTCTCGACGCCCTGAACAAACCATTTATCGTCAACAATGAGGCAATCTTCACCACACCATCTATCGGGGTCAGCCTGTTCCCTGCAGATGGAAAGGATCCGGAAGCGCTGGTAAAAAGTGCGGATATCGCCATGTACCGGGTGAAAGAGGAAGGCAAAAACCATTTCCAGTTTTTCACTTCCGAAATGAATGAATTGGTGTCACGCAAATCAAAAATTGCCTTAAGCATTCGAAAAGGCTTGGAACTCGGTGAATTTACTGTGCATTATCAACCGCAATTTGATATTGCAACTGAACATATCATTGGTGTCGAGGCTTTAGTGCGTTGGCAGCACACCAAATGGGGACCGATCTCACCAGCTGAATTTATTCCCATTGCCGAAGAAAACGGTATGATTTTGTATATCGGTGAATTTGTTCTCCGAACGGCCTGCCAGCAAAACAAAGATTGGCAAGATGCTGGATTGCCGCCATTCCGCATGGCAGTCAATATTTCAGCCAAGCAGTTTTCCCATGGTAATATTGCACAGGTGGTCACTTCGGCTTTGGATGATGCAGGATTAGCCCCCGAATTTCTCGAACTGGAATTGACGGAAAGCATCATACAAGGTGCTACCTCAGCCATTTCAAAAATGCAGGAACTAAAAGCCATGGGCATTCAATTGTCTATCGATGATTTCGGTACCGGCTACTCGTCGCTCAGCTACTTAAAGTTATTCCCTGTCGATACGCTAAAAATCGATCAGCATTTTACGCGCAACATTCACAACGATCCGAAAGATGCGGCATTAGTGGATACCATTATCCAAATGGCCCACAACCTGGAGCTGAACGTCATTGCGGAAGGTGTGGAAACACTGGAACAGTTAACCTTTTTGAAAAACAAAAAATGCAACCAGGCCCAAGGTTATTATTTCCAAAAGCCATTGCTTCCTGAGAAAATTGAAGAGCTCTATCTAAAAGTTTAAAACAACAGCCCGCTTCCGGAAGCTTGAATTCCGGAAGCGGGCTGTTTTTAGTTGCTTTTCAGTAATTTTGACAACGGATGGATGCCAAAGCTTTGAATGATTAGCGACAAGATGACTACGGAAAAGCTAAGCGAAATCAACTCATCTGCTGCGCCGCTTGCCATAGCCCCTAATTGAAGCAGCAGGAAGACTGACATGGAACCCCGGATGCCCGACCAGGAAATGAGCAGCGATTTTTTCCATACCGCATCTTGCTTACTGCTGCCAAGCAGTTTGAACGTACCTCCGACGATCAAAAAGCGAATAGCGATGCTGAAGAATAAAATCAGAATGGCCAAAATCCAGTTGCTCCACTCCAAATACTGCGTCGCCTTGATGCCAATCAGTAAAAACAACAACGACAAGAGCGAAGGTTCGACCACACCCCAAAAGCCGGACAGCGACTCCCGGTAATGGTCTTCTTTGTTGGTATGGGAAAACTCCCATGATAGCATAATGCCCGCGGACACCGTAGCTAAGACGCCAGAAAATCCGAAGCTTTCAGCCAATTGAAAAACACCATAGGCCAAGACGATGCTAAGCATGACCTGATAATCGCGGTGGTGGGTGATGTGCACCGCTTTGCTCAACAACCAACCAACTGTGATGCCTAGAGCCACGCCGCCTGCTGATACAGAAACAAACTCACCTAAAATAGACCACCCATCAATGGATGCTGATTCCATGTACAGGCCCGACAAGACCGTAAACAAAACAATACTGGTGCCATCATTAATCATGGATTCTCCGTCCACAATATCGGCGATGCTTTTGTCAGGTGCTGATTTTTTCAAAATCGAAACTACCGATGCTGGATCTGTCGGTGCCAAAATGGCTGCGATGACTAACGCCCCTATTAGCGAAACAGAGAAGAACAAGCCGCCAAGCCAGTAGACTGCCAGTCCGACCAAGCCAATCAGTCCCACTGTACTGAGCAATCCAATAACACCCGCATTCTTTCGCAAAGCCTCCGTTGAAAACTGGTAAGCGGAAACAAATAAAAGCCCGGGCAAAAAGACGTCATAAATCAACGTTTCTGTCACTTCCACACGATCAAAATAAGGAATAAAGGACAATCCGATACCAATTAATAACAGCACAACGGGTACAGGAAAATTTTCTTGTTTTTTATCAATTGTAAACACCAAATAGCCGATGCACAATAAGATGGTGACGAGTGCCGCAGACATATTAAATCCCTCCAAGGTTCAAGCTTTCTACGAGTCCTTCTTCCCTGAATGTTCATTTTTAAAACGGCAGCTCAGAATTCATTACCATACAAAAAGGACAACCCAATGTTATAGGTTGTCCTTTTTGTATTAATAATATTCTCTCACGTTCCTGATCGGCTCTGCAATTGTTCAGCCTCTTCTTTCAAACGGCGTTTGACTTGCAGGTAGGATGCGACTTCTGCCAACTCTTCATCATTTACTGGTTGGTCATCCACTATCAAGTTTATAGAGTCTAACTCAGCAATCCGCATTAAATCTAGCTTGCTGGAAGCTCCATCCCGTTCTAATAAAAAATCCATTGTTACTTTATAGTAATCGGCCAATAATTGCAGATGAGAGACGCTCACCTGTTTTTTGCCGCTTTCGTATCCCCAAACAACTGTTTTTGCAAAGCCCAATGCTAGGGCCAAATCATCCACACTTAATTCGTTTTGTTCTCTCAAGCCTTTTAACTTCTCTCCGATCTGCTTCACGTTAAGCGCCCCTTTCTTATCCATGATTGTTATACAATACCTATATTATTCCCTTACAAAGCTTTTGAAAACCCTAAAGTGCCCGTATTCTAACAATTGAGCCTGAGTGCTTAGTAAAAAACTGAAATTTTAGATAAATTAGATTTTTGTATTAGTAACAATGTAACAACCTAATAATGAAATATAGGTATTATGATTCCCAAGCAACCAGTTTTTCAGCGAGCTATTATTCTTCAGTTTGCTGCAATGGTTGTGCCGATCATTCGCAAACTAAAGGAAGAAAAAGACAAGCTAATCGTTTCTATAAGTTCAAAGTAAGTTTAGCAATAGACGTATCGAAGCAATTGTGAGTGAATAGAAAAATCTCGTCCTGCGAAATCAGTGATTTCAGGACGAGATTTATGTTTTATTTAACTAACAGGTTTCTGGCTTCTCTGAACTCTTTAATGTGATGGTCGATGATGCAGCCGTTTTCGATCACGACGGAATTTCGGATCATGTCGGTCCAATTGCCTTCGACAAAGTTATCAACAATCGGTGAAAATCCTTCGCTCAATACTTTTGTCACAGTATGGGGAAACATCGCCGGCGTGTTGTCCACCGTGTAATGAATAATTCCATCTACTGTGTAGACGGGATCATCGATGGTCGACGGACGGGATGTCTCAATTTCCATGTTCGGATCGCAGCTGACGTCGACAATCATCGCGCCTTTTTTCAAGCGTTTCAAATCTTCTTTGTAGATGATGCGGTCCGTGCGCGTCGTATCCCACATCACGCAGTTGACCAATACGTCGTAATTGCCCATGTTTTTAATGAACAAGGATTCCAGCTTGCGGCCGTATACATCCACATCGGCGCCGAGGCCGTGGAGAATGCGGAGTACCCCTTTGGTCGTATGGCCATTTCCAAGAACCGCCACTTTTGTTTCGTACGGCATTTTGCCGCAATACTGATAGGCTTGAAGAATTGCCGCTTCCCCGGCCACTTCGCGGTTACGATAGAAAATATAGCGGCCGTCTTCAAACATTTCTTCCCAGGCAACTACGGTGTGGTCTCCTGCCAGCACGGCATCCGTAAACGCAATGTCCTGCACTGCATGAGCCCAGCCAACCAATAGTTTGCCTGGCGTCAACTGATCGAAATAATCCGCATTGCCCAATTTCACATCGACGATCGCGTCGCATTGCAGCACTTCTGCACGTGATACGAATTGCGCACCGGAAACTTCGTACTCAGCGTCCGAAAAGCCTAGCGCATCGCCATAGCCGATTTCAAAATACAACTGCCCGATGTTTTTAATATTTGGCATGTCCTTTGGCAAAAGCGCTCTTCTTTTTTCGTTGTTTTTGTGGCTGATAACAAATCCGATTGTGTACATAATATAACCTCCAATTGATGAATGCTGCTGGATCCTGATCGGCTGATAATTGACATTTCATACAGAATCGACCGGACAACCCTCATAAATTGTCGAGTGAGTTAATATATTAATATCGTTTCCGTATAGCTGATCTATTTGGCATCATACCATAGATCAGCGATAATATAAGCATTTTGACACAAGGAAATGAAATAAATAAAGAAAGCGTTCACATACAAGCAGTTACTCCTCTCAAGATGCATTTTTACTTGTTTAAGAAACCTAACTAAGCAACTTATACCTTCAATTTCCTTGTATTTTTTTGTTGTTTTATTTATTTTGATAACTATGTCGGCATATTGGATTTTTTATATAATGACTTAATGCCAAAAAAAGAAAGCGCACCATCGCGCTTTCTGAATAAAGATTTAGTTTCATGTATGCTGCCAGATAGTTATCCGCTATTTGAGTACACTGCCAGCTGGCCCGAATCACTCCATTCTTCTTGCTTAGGTCTGACTCAATCCGCAAAAAGCGCCGGCCGGGTATTCAATAATGGCGTAGCTTCCAGAAGTGATGCTGTCTTGCGGTTCGCGGTGAACAATTCCGCCGCGATTCCGGCACATTTCCAAACTTTGCTGCAAGTCGGCTACCGCAAAATAGACAATCCAAAGCTGCGGCAACCCTTCGTTGACTCCTGCTTGATGACAAATACCAGCTGCCGGATTGCCATCCGGTGTGTTCATCATATAATCGGCGTAATCCCCCATCCGAAAATCGCTGTGCTGCCAGCCAACAACTTCCTTATAGAAATCACGAACCCCTTCTGCGTGATGAACGGTCAAATCGGCTGAAATGATGGAGCCAGGCTGAATTTTATATTCTTCTGTCATGGCACAAACTCCCTTTTTATAAAACTTCAGAACAACTTGTTCGGATGATAGTTTAAACTAATTCTTTTTTCAACAAGTCCACCAAATAAGCCATTTCTTCCAGCCCATAACGCTGATCGCATGGCAGCGGTAAAATGTTAGCAGCGTATTGGTATTCGATGCTTTCTTCCGGACAGTCTTTCATAACATTGGGCCACAACAGCGGAATATAGATTTGTTCGTCCGTCAGACGTGTTCTAATTTCTAAGCCATTCTCTACCAATAAAGGGTAGGCAAAAGGCCCTTGCGGCATCGTCAACTTGAGTGGATTGTCAGCACCCAGCTGCTGCTCCAAGTAGATGTAGTTTTCGTTTCTTGTTTGTCGCGCCCGTTTGTAGTCAATGGCGCCCATTAGATTGTGCGTAAGCTTCGACATGGTCCGCAGTGGTGTGGCGTCGAGAACGTGGTCATTCCGCTGAAAATCAGAATAGTAATCAGAAGCCGTCCCTTCGTAGCGGCCCACAATATGCTTTAAGCGATCGGATGACATGTCTTGCTCGAGATTTTCATGCAAGATGGCATCCGTTGCCAAATACGCACCATCCGGGACACCAAAAAACTTACGGCAGGAATAAATCGTATCGACGCCCGCCAGCGGCTCCTGAAAAAAAGCATGGCTATAATCGAAGATCACTTGGCCAAAATGCTGCTTGAGTGCCAGCAATTGTTCTGTCGTCAGCTGTCCATACAAATTGACAATATACAAAAATTCGTCTTTCTCCAGTTTCTTGTCAAAAATCGGTAAAAATTCCTGGTCAATGTTGTAATACTCAAAATTGTAGTCATGTTCTTCTAAAAGCGTACTAACTGAGTCACATAAATAATATGGAATGTGCAATTTCGTGATTTTTCGCGCTTTCATTAAGTAAAGCAAGGTATTCCGTCCCGTATTCAGCCGGATCAAGCTATCATAAAACTCATTGCTGACCAGATCATCCAACCCAAAATAGCCGCCTATTTCTCTCATGCAAAACTTCCCCCTATTTTGTAACTATCTTTAGTAAAGGCTTGAACCCCCCTCACCAAGACGAAGCATCCACTAAAATACACAATAAAAACATCAAAGAATTTGGAGAGTCAGTTTACCGGTACAGTGGTTTGATGAAATCGGTATGCCGGAAACTGTGTTGCATCTAGTGGAGCATTCACAGACTTGCATAACCGTTCAAACGCTGACAGGTTCCAAATTTTTTGACCTGTAAAATACTCAAACTCTTTATGGCGCCCAAATTTTTTCTTAAACAAGTAAAGCTTGTCATCCGGTTCACCGGTCCGGCCACCGCCGTGATGGATCAATTGTTTGCCTTGTTCTTTCCCCCAGAGCACCAATGCGTACTGCAAAACATAGGCAGGCGACAACTGATGGAACTCTTGAAGAGTGCCGGTAAGATGGACGTGAATAAAGTCGCCACAGACAAAGTTCAGGCTCATCCCAATAATCTTGCCTTTATAAACCACTTCGACAACCACTAAGTAATCACCAAGCCAATCGATGCAGTTTTGAAAATACACATCATCAAAATAGTAAACCGCGTCGGCATCATTGCGCTGCAGCGTCGACGCATACAGTTGCTTGAAATCTTCCAGGCTATCCGGATGATCGATCACCCGGTATTCCACACCAGCTTTCAAGCTGTGGCGGATATCCCGTCTGCACGAAGCTGAGTATTCCGTTAGAATTGGATCTTCTACATCCGACAGACGAGTTTGAATAGTATTACGCTTAAAGCTAAGCTCGTAGCAGGAGCTGAAATCCAAGTGATTTTTAAGTATCGGATGGAAACGGACAGACTCAGATACAATGCCCTCATCACGGCAATATTCCCCAAACGCTTCTTGAAAAGCAAATACCAGCTCTTCCTTGGCTCCCTCTTTGCCACTGACAATACGCGGACCACCGTATCCATAAGGAGTCACCAAATCGTAAAATGTCCGCCCCTCCAACTTAATCGGAATTTCACGTCGGATGAATAAGTGCTTAACCGTCCCAAGCGCATGCTGAAAAATAAACTCCTCACATTCACCATTCTCAATTTTTTCGTATAACCGCCCATAATTTTTCTCAAAATAAATATCTTTCATCCAGAGGACCTCTTTCGTAGTGGAATTGTTTTAGGAATTTATTGCATGAATACTGCTACTTATGAACTTGCTGTTATTTTATCATTCTATTTGCAAATAATACAGATAATTAAGATAACTTACCAAATAAATTAATGAACACAAAAAAAGCTGCCAGATTTGGCAGCGCTGTTTCCATTATTCATCTTCTTGAAATACTGCAAGCGGCAGTACGGCACTGACTATGTACTGGCCGGCGTCAACGATTTCCGAGATTTTTAGGTCTACGCATAAGCTGCATAACAAGTAAGCATCTTTAGGCTCGAGTCCATAGTTTTTGGAAATATGGTCTACCATAGCGCGGATGGCGTCGCGCGAAGCTTCCATCAAATCGGGTCCAACTCCAGTTGTGCCGTAAAAACCTTTATGATCGACTTTTGGCGTCAAGGCGCCAGCGGTTTGGAACTGAGGCGCTGGAATCGTCTTGCCTTTGATGATGCGGAATTTCAACGACGCCTGCATCGGGCATTCAAGCGCAGTAACACAAACTTCGCCGTCGCCTTGTGCTGCATGGGCATCCCCGCAGCTAAACATGGCACCCGCAATTTGCACCGGCAAATACAGTTTCGTGCCAATGGTCAATTGCCGCGTATCCATATTGCCACCAAATGTTCCGGGCGGCATAATGGCCTGTCCCTCAGCGTTTGCTGGACCGACGCCCATTGTACCAAGAAACGGCGTGATTGGCACTTTGATGTTGGTGCTAAACTGGATAAACTCACCATCACTTAGATCAAAGGTTCTTAAGTATGCATCCGGAAATTCTTCCGGCAATAAGCCAAGTCCCGGCAAAATTGCCATCCAGCCCCAGCTTCCTGGAGTTAAGTCCAGAATTTCCACTTCCAGCGTGTCTCCCGGTTCGGCTCCCCGAATTTCGACAGGCCCCGCGAGCGGATAAACTTTTGCCCAATCGAGCCCGGCAATATCTTCAGTTTTGGAATCTTTATTGAATTGATTGTCGGCCACTTCGCGTGTGGAAAAATCGACTTGGTCTCCGCTGTCAATCGTCAGGACCGGCTGCGGATCTTTGTCCCACGTGTAATGCACGCGGTCTTCCGGAAATTTATGTGTGTTTGCCACTTTTTTCATCCTTTCGGGTTTTATTTGGTGTAGAATGGGCGATTTTTTTCCAGTTAAATGGATATACTTTCTGTTTTCGGGAAAATACTTTCTATATGGCTGCAAATACTTTCTGTTTGGGCCCAAATACTTTCTATAAGGATCAAATTACTTTACAGAACAAAAACTGATTAAATATCCAAACCCGGGAAAGCGCAAGTCTGCGCTTTCCACTTAAAATCGTAATTTTCCTGTTGCGGAACGTATTCTATCCGCTATGGGTCGTATTTCGCATCCAGTGAATCGTCTGCCACCCGCAACGAGTTATCCGATAAGCTTCAAACTCGGCGTCTGGCCTTTCATCAGCTCAAGCTTTTCAAGCGCATACGCAACGTTGAGAACTTTTTCCTCTTGGAAAGCGGGACCCATGATTTGAAGGCCAATCGGCAATCCATCACGGACACCGCATGGAATGCTTAGCGCCGGCAACCCGGTGAGATTACCCGGTCCTGTAAAGCGGATGACTTCGTCCAAGAAGCTCAGCGCTTGTCCATTAATATCAACAGTGCTGGCACCAATTGGCGGCGACAAGAATGGCAAGGTAGGCGAGATAAGAACATCCACTTTTTCAAAAGCCGCAGCAAATTCAAGATTCAGCTTGCGGCGGATTTGCTGGGACTGCACGTAATCAACACCGGACATGAGTTCACCAACTTCCAACAGGAAGCGAACGTCTTCACCGAATTTTTCCGGCTGTTTGACGAGATTGTCATGATGGATGGCGCTCGCTTCAGTCGTGATCGTAACGAGTTCCGCAAATTCTGCTTGTGCCAGGGATGGAATCCGGACCGGCTCAATTCGTGCACCAAGCTTTTCCAACTGCTGCAGCGCATTTTGGACGGCTTCATTGACACAGCTGTCGACATTTTTGAAGAAATAATCTTCTTCGATGCCGATTACCATGCCTTTGATGTCTTCGTTCAACTGCCCCGAATAGTTTTGAGTCGGCCGGTCGACTGAAGTCGGGTCTTTCGGGTCGTATCCGCCGAGCACTTCGAGCAGGAGCGCAGCGTCAAAAACGGTTTTTGTCATCGGGCCGATGTGATCGAGGCTCCATGACAATGGAAAACAGCCGTATTTGCTGATGCGGCCATGCGTCGGCTTCAACCCGATAATGCCGCAGCTTGATGCCGGAATCCGGATCGACCCGCCAGTGTCTGTGCCGAGCGAGGCAATTGTCATGTCTGAAGCGACTGCTGCTCCCGAACCGCCGCTTGAACCGCCCGGAATTTTGCTGAGGTCCCATGGATTTTTGCAGGCGCCGTAATGCGGATTGGTCGTTGTCGCGCCCCACGCATATTCGTGCATGTTGAGTTTGCCATGAAACGTCACACCTGACAGCTTGAGTTTCGACACTACCGTTGCGTCAAAGTCCGCAATAAACCCTTCATGGATTTTCGATCCCATCGTTGCTGGCTCATCCTTAAAATACAAAATATCTTTCAGCGCCATCGGGATGCCGTGCAGGAAGCCACGGTAGTTGCCGCTTTGGATTTCTTGCTCCGCCTGCCTCGCCGATTCCAGCGCCTGTTCCTTTTGCACGCGAATAAAAGCATTAATCTCGCCATTATAAGCATCGATGTTCGATAGCACTGCTTCGGTCAGTTCAACAGGCGACACCTGCTTGTCGCGCAACTTAGGTGCCAATTCTCCGATAGATTGAGCTGCTAGTTCTTCATTCATGGCCGCTCACCTCCTGGTACGTGCGTCAGCGCCATGTCAAAATCCTTCAGCTGTGAATTGTCCACGGTGTTGCGCAATTGTTGCACCGCTTGCATTTGCTGCGCGAGCATTTCCTGATGTGCCTCTGGTACCTGAATTCCTCGTTCCTCTAAAATCTTGTGAATGCCTTGTGCCATAACAAGTCCTCCCATTTGGATGATTTTAAAGCATGTGAGAATCTGGGATGTCTATCGACAGTTTATCACAGTTCGCAGATAGTTCTGACTATTTAGATGGGATTTTTATCAAAATAAACCCTCAAGCACAAGATTTTGTCTTGGCACTTAAGGGTTATGTCTTTTTTGGAGGATATTTTTCCATTTAAATTAGTACACTTTCTATAGCGAGGAAAATACTTTCCAAAGCCCGAAAAACCGCTTGAATGCCCAATCCCTAGGAAAGCGCTAGCCTGCGCTTTCCACTACGAACTTTCGGTCCCAAGCCAGGTTCTCTTGGGACCCCGCCCTTAGCCATCTACTGGCTTTCGGACTTTTGACAGCGACGGACGTTCGTTGCTCCAGAAAACATTTACCGGAACATCAAAAAAGTCAGATAGCCGCTCGCTGGTAATCAGGTCAACGGTGTCGCCGGAAGCGAAAACTTTGCCCGCTTTCAGCAGCAGGGTTTTAGTAAATTCCGGCATAATTTCTTCTATATGATGGGTAACGTAAATGATGGTCGGCCCCTCTGGGTTTTTGGCAATAGCCGCAATCGACTCGAGCAATTCTTCGCGGGCGATAAAGTCGAGGCCAGCTGTCGGCTCGTCGAGGATGAGCAGCTCCGGATCGGCCATCAATGCGCGCCCAATCAGCACGCGCTGTTTTTCGCCTTGCGACAGCGTATGGTAATCCCGGTTGGCGTAGTCCAGGCAGCCGAGTTCCCGCAGAATATCGATCCCTTTTTGGTCGATGGCTTCGGTCGTTTCCTGATAGAGGCCGAGAGAAGCAAATGCTCCGCTCAATACAACTTCGTAAGCATTGTCATAAATCGGCAGCTTTTGCTGCACAGATGCTGAGACAAACCCAATTTGGCTGCGCAGTTTTTCTGCCAAATAGGTTTTGCCAAACTCCAATCCCAGCACCGTCACCTTTCCTTCCGTCGGGAAAAAATAGGCGTTGATTAAATCCAGCAGCGAGGTTTTGCCGGCGCCATTCAATCCGTACAGCACCCAATGCTCGCCTGGTTGAATCTGCCAGTCGACGCTATCTAACACCAACTTGTCATCTCTTCTCCGAGACACGCCTTCGAGTTCCACAATCCTTTTCATAAACGAATGTCCTCCCGGCGCCGAACATGAGCCACAGTTCCCATCGCCAGGGGATCGGCTTCCCGAATCTTGCCAAAATCGAGACCGGTCAATTGTTCAATTTGTGCGATGGGAACCTGATACGTTTCAAACTGCCCGTAGATAAATTCCAGATTTCCACCGATTAAATTCTCCTGTGTCTGCAAATAGGCAGTTGCTGACAGCGATATGCCGTCCTTGATCATCACCGCCACTTTCCAGAATTGATCCGGAATCTGTGCGTCGCGGTAAGCGACATCGTCCTCCCGAAAAACGGGGCCCGTGAACACCGAAACTTTCATGCCGGATTCGCGCGCATTGTCCAGCAAATAATCCTCCAAATCGAGCCACGCTTTCTGGTTAAAATCTTTATGCTGCGGTGCGCAATTGGTAAAATGAAATGTGTGTTCATTGGCTTTTACCGCATCAATTCCCCAGTTTGGATCACGCCGGCGCACCAAATGTCCCCGGTCGATATCATTTGATTGATAAAATTCCGGTCCGATTTGATAGTCTTCGTCAATGCGCGGATCAAAATACCAGCGGTCATTGCCCCGTTTGACGTCAACGAGTTGCGAGCCATCGATATTGACAGCCGTGAAAAAAGCAAGGCGGCGTGACTTGCTCATGGCAATGGAAAAATGGCTATAATCCAGAACCGCCTTGCCTTCAGAAGTTTTGGCTGCATCTTCCAGCTGTACCTCACTTAAAAGAGGCAGTTCCACTCCAAATCCAGCACCGAGAAATGCCGGATCGTAGCCGGAAACTCCTGCGTACCAATCAGCTTCCAATGCGCCCACTTTCATCGGTTCCTTGGCCGATCCCGGCATGGCCACATCCAGCAGCCCATCCAGCAGCCTGCGCGAGCGAACACCTTCTAGACTGCTGCGCTTTTCGCTGAGGTGATGAATAATCGAGCTGATGCGAATGCCTTGATTGGCAATCCAGCGGGCATTGTCTTCTGGATCCGGCACACCCGCATGATGCAGCGCAACGACCACCCATTGATCATTGAACACGGGTGATCCGGAGGAACCTGGTTCGGTGTCACTAAGGTATTGAACAAAATCGGAAGAGATAAACTTGACTTCATTTTCGCGAATGGTGATGGCTTTTGGACCGCCATTTGGATGTTGGATGATGGTCACGTATTCGCCTTCGAGAACTTTCCCCGGCTTTGGCAGCAGCGGCAAATAACCAAAACCGGTGAGCGGAATCGCGTGGAGATTATCTTCCTCTACTGCTACGAGCGTAAAGTCAAGCGCCTCATCGGTCAGGAAAAGGGCTTCGGGATCCAGCCGGAAGCTGATAATTTCAAGCGGTTTGAACTGGACATCGTCCTCGTAATTAAACTCCGCTACCGCGTACATCGCCGCTTCTTTTGTTTCCAGTACATGGTTGTTCGTCAACAGCAAATTGGGCGCTACGAGAAATCCGGTGCCGTAGCTTTCGAGTTGCCCCGAACGGCTGCGGATCGAAATGCGGCACACCGCTTTGTTGACATTTAGCCCCGCCTGCAAATGCGCAATCGGAAACAAATCGCTTTTGTTGATGATGCGCTCCATTGCCAAATTGTCGTGGTGATTGATGAGGCTCGAGCGCGTCAGCATCTTTTCTGTAGTCGTCTCTGTTCGGTGCTCTTTTTCGAATTGCAAATACCGCTGCATAGCCTGCTGTTCGATTTGCTTCATATTTTTGAACATCCTTTTCCAACCCCTTCCGAAGAATCAACTAAATTTTTCAATAAAAATTATAATATTCTATTAATTGTATTCACGAAAAGCTTAACACACTCAATATAGGAACGCACGTTCTAAAAAATAGTTTTTTCAGTTCGATGAGGCTGAAGAGCACTTGGTTACCCAAAGCCGGCAAGCGCTAGACTGCGCTTGGCCGCTTGTGAAGCGTATTTTTGAGGTTGTGGATCGTGTTTCTGCTGCTGTGGATCGTAGTTTGTACGTAGTGAATCGCATTTCTGCTGTAGTGGATCGCAGTTTAGCTTAGCGAATTATATTTCGATAATTAGTTCCACTTCAAGCTCAATATCTTCTTAAAATAAATGCTTAGAGTTCCGAACTAATGGGTAAACACTTAACCTAACCAAATTTTCAACAAAAGGAGAAATGCTAAATGGATTTTGTTACATTAAATAGTGGGAAAAAAATGCCGCAATTAGGCTTTGGTGTATGGCAGGTCGAAGACGATGAGGCGACTAAAGCAGTTGCGAAAGCACTCGAAACGGGCTACACGTCTATTGATACTGCAATGATTTACAAGAATGAAAAAGGCGTCGGCAAAGCGCTGAAAGAAACTTCCGTGCCGCGCGAAGACTTGTTTATCACAACGAAAGTTTGGAATGCTGACCAAGGCTATGAAAATACCTTGCGTGCATTTGACGAGAGCCTCGAGCGCCTTGGCCTCGATTATGTTGACTTGTACTTGATTCACTGGCCAACTCCAGAATTTGATAACTATGTCGATACCTATAAAGCATTAGAAAAATTATACAAAGACGGCCGTGTAAAATCGATCGGTGTTTGCAACTTTGAAGTTGAGCATTTAGAGCGTTTGCTCGCTGAATGTGAAATACCACCCGTTTTAAACCAAGTGGAATGCCATCCCTACTTGGCACAAAACGAATTAAAAGAATTCTGCGCGAAGCATGATATTTTTGTGGAAGCATGGAGCCCTCTTGACCAGGGCGGCGAAGTATTGAAGGATGAAACCATCCAGAAAATCGCGGATGCTAAAGGCAAGTCACCGGCTCAAGTTGTATTGCGCTGGCATTTGCAGAACGACACGATTGTCATCCCGAAATCTGTCACGCCGTCACGCATCGAAGAAAATTTTGATGTGTTTGATTTCGAACTGACAGAGGCTGAAATGAATGACATCGATGGCTTAAACAAAGACCGCCGAAAAGGCGCTCACCCAAATGAAATGAATGTACGCTAATTAGTATAGAGCCGCCTCTTCTATCTTGAAGAGGCGGCTTTTTCTGTTATTTTCAACTTCTGGCATACTCCTGCCGATAAACGGGTAAGTTCCACGTAACAGAACTTAATTGAAGGAGGAAAGCCATTGAGACATATACTTGCACTTGGCATTAAATTTGTAATGGTCACCGCTGTTCTTTTAGTTGTCTTGACCCTAGGCTTTGATGTAGCGTTTACCGATACGCTGCTGATCAGCCTCGCGCTGACCGCATTGTCCTATGCAATGGGCGACATTATGATTTTTTTGAACGCTGGACGTCCTGAAAATCAGTCCTCGCGCAATACCATTGCGACCCTAGTTGATTTTGTGACGGCATTCCTAACCATCTGGCTGATTGGCTGGCTATTGACGGGCCAGAATTTCGAAATGGCCACACCAGCACTGCTTTCTGCATTGGTTATTTCAGGCGGTGAATGGTTTTTCCATCTGTATGTCGATCGTTCGGTGGTACCTGAGTACAATAATTACAAACCGGCTAAAAGATAAAAAATCTAAGAAAGAGGGATTCCCTGTTGCAGCAATAGGAAACCCCTCTTTCTTATGAAAACATTCTCACCTGAAATTCTCCTGCACAAAAACACGTTCCTGTTCAGCACTCATCAATCCAGTTGCCCGGCCGACCGTGCCATTTTGCCAATCCCAGATGGTGTTGTGAACATCAACGGCATTGGAGAAATCACCTTGCTTCCAGGCCGTTAACGCAGTTTCGTAAAACTCACCGTGTTCGTAGTACTCTTTGTTGGCACTGACAATCGTCAGCAAATTATCGATGTTCTCAGGCGTCATCTCGACCGCACCTATTTTTTTAGCAGCGGCAACTTTTTGATGCGTCATTTGATGAAGGTAGATTTGCAGCTGCCCTTCTTCCATATCAACATCTACATTGTTTGTTTCACTTTTTTCTGCCACGACTTTTTGTTTATCACGGCCTTTGATTTCTTCTGCCACTTCGGTTATTTCACCATCTGTTGATGAATGCTGTGTGACAAAATAATAGCCGGCTGCTGCCAGCAAAACCAATATCCCAAAGGTAATTCCAATTGTTTTTACTAATAATTTCATTTTCCTGCAACTCCTGACATACTGCTTTTTCATCCGTTTATGAATTTATACCCATCCAATTATGAAGAAACACCGGACAAGTTTCAACCTTTTTACCAGAATCAACGAAAACCGGCTGCGCAAACTAAAAGAACGCCCTCATTGAAATTCATTGAGGGCGTTCTTTTACTAAAGGCAACCTAAACACCTACAGCCAAAACTTCTTCCAAAATCTCTTCAAATAGTTCTTCTTCCACTGCCGATTCAATAAACAACTCGCCACCTTCTTTATGGAACAGTTGGCTGAGAAGTTCTTTGGCACGCCGGGATTGACCGGATTTCATGGCGGCGCGAGCAAGTTCGTAATCAGCCGGCAAGTAACGGGGTTCTTCGGCTTGCAGCGCAAGCAAACGCGTGGTCGCAGCAGCGCTGTCGCCCATTGTAATGTCCATCATCGCGAGCGACAGCAGGATCCATTCGTTGACGAGCAATTCTTCCGGCAAGCGGCTTTCAAAGCGCTTGGCTTTTTCCGGCCGGTGCTCCGCCAGCAAGTGCATCAGGTGAACGTAGCTTTCGCTATGGTAGGGATTGGACGCAATCGCCTGCTCGTAATACGCTTCCGCTTGCTCGATGTCTTCGAAAATTGCGGCCATGTCGCCTTGCCACAACTGAATTTCAAAATCAAGAGGCTGCTGTTTTTGGAAATCTTGAGCCATGGACCAAGCTTTTTGGAGCAGTTTTTCAGATTGTTTGGTGTTGGCGCTTTGCATGGTCGCTTGCAGCAACAGTTTGGCCGCACCCACATTCCCTGTCTCTTTAACGAATGGCGTTAATGCCCGAGCGGCTTCTTCCGCCATTCCGCGGTTCATGTAAAATTCCGCTAGGTGCAGCACCGGCACTTCACTGTCTTTGAAGTTTTTGGCTGCATCCCGGTACAGGGCAATGGTGTTGGAGAACATGATGATGCTCCGCGATTTGTCGCGCAGCCTGCCAAAAAAGCCTTTTGGTTGTTCGTCTTCCGCGTCTGCCCATTCGACTAAGTGGTCGGCACTGTAGGTTTCCGCCATTGCCAGCTGTTCACCTGTCAGCCGTTTTTTCAAACGTTTGTGGAGATCGTTGGTTTTGCGCATCTCCGCCAACAACCGGACGTATTCTCCGTAAAATCCTTCTTCGTCCGGATGCTCGGCAATCAATGCTTCCAGTATGCCGAGTGCCCGCTTTTTGTCGCCTTGCCGCACACAAAACTGCATATGCTGATAACGGGAAGGCAGCGCGCCATTAACTGCTTCCGCCCGCAAGAATAACGACTCGGCTTCTGCCACATCGCCTTTTTTCTCTGCCATATGAGCCTGCGCGGACAAGAGCCACTCTTCCGGCACGTGCACCGATACTTTCTGCAGAACACTTTCCACTGCAGCCATTTGTGTTTCGTTGTCCACCAGCTCGAACAGCTCCACCAAATCGAGCGGCAGCGGTTCGTTTTCCAAAACGTGCAACGCTGCTGTAACCGCTTTGTGTTTGTTTTCTAATGCCAAATAGGTTCGCATCAGCCCCTCGTGAGCAGCTGTAAATCCGGCGTCCCTCTCCGCACTTTTCGTGTAATGAACAAGTGCTTCGTCCCATTTTTCGGTTTGTTCAGCTAGCAGCCCTAACTGGTAATGAGCCACCTGCAAATCGGCCATGTCCACTGCTTTCGTATACAAACTCCGCGCAAAGCGGTGATGGTCTTCCAGTTCGTAAAGGCCCGCTTCGTAACACAGCAATAACGGATCTGCCGCCTTGGTCCGCAATTTTTTGAAGAAATCCAGCAAACGTCCGCGGAACTGCGGTGCTTCGCCAAACTCCGCGTACTGTTCAGCCATCTCGTGAAGATTTAACGCTTCCCGGTTCATGCCGTTTTCCAGCAAATCGATTGCCAGCGCTTTACCAGCGTCATCCACTGACTCCTGCCACAGCATCATGGCGGTCCGAATAAAGTAATCCGTATCGCCCGATTCTGCGTACTGCCTGATTAACTTGCCCGTTTCTTCGACCCGCTTCTGCTTAAGTAGCGAATGGGCAATATGCGTCACCGTAAATAAATCAGATTGATCCAGCTCGAGCGACGTGCGGTATTGGGTTTCCGCCTCTTTGTACTGTTCCTGCTCCATGGCAATATGCCCCAAATACTGGTGCAGCACATCGGTTGTTGCGCAATTTTCGATGCCGCTGCGGATGACCCTTTCTGCCTGCGTCCAGTCTTTTGATTCCATGTGAATTTCTGCAATCCGCAAATAGGCATACGGCTCTGTCGAATCAATGTCCCGCGCCTGCTCGAATGCCGCAATGGCGTCTTTTTCCTCACCAAGTGCAAGCAAACAGCGCCCAATTTCATAAATGAAATAACCATCTTCCGGCTGTTCTGCCGACAGCTCGCGGAACCGCGCCAGCGCTTTGTCATAAGCTCCAGATTCGTATTGGACCAATGCATGCGTAATGCGGGCATACACGTCGGACGGTTCCTGCTCGAGCGCAATGCTCGACCATTTGAATGCCTGATAGGTTTTGCCGATTTCCAAGTAGCAGCGCGCCAAGTGGCTGTATGCCATTGGCTGGTAATGATCCAGCTCGAGCGACCGCTTCAGGAGCGGAACGGCTGCTTCGTGTTCGTTGCGGCTCATCAAAATCGCCGCCTTTAAAAACAGCGCATAAGGGGACGTTTTTTCTTTTACACGGGACAGGTTTTCAAGCGCCTGTGCCCACTCTTCTTTTTGGTAATGCATATGCGCCGCAAGCAGCGCCACTTCGGTATCTTCTGCCCCCAGATCCCGATGGAGCTTGTTGAGCCAGACGGAATGAAGAGCTTTCGCTTCTTCCGAAAACTGCGTAACCAGTCCAACCACCGCACCATAGCGTTCGTCCGGATGGGCTTTCAGAAAATCGACCGCCTGGTTTTTTTCTTTGGCCTTTTCTTCCAGGCTCCAGATTGAGAACAGTTCGTTGAAAAAATCGTGCTCGCTGCTGTCGAGCAGCTCCAAAAGTTCTTCCTGTTCTGGCGTGACAAACAGCATGCTGAGCGAATCACTTAATTTATAGGTGTCCGCAACATCCGTGTAGGACAACAAAATCGGACCAAGGTCATTTGGATCTTGAATGATCAATGCCTGCAGCCGGTCGTCATAGCCGATGACCACTTGAACGTGCGCACTGTTTTCAATCAGCATGCTGAGCAGCACCGGAATGCCTGCATCTATCATTTGCTTGTAGAGATCGATGGTTCCTTTGAAATAGCGTGCCGTAAATCCGAGCGACTCCATGTATTCCATGGTTTTCTGCAAATCGGATCCGGTCACATCAAACACATGCTCCGCAATTTCGTCCTGACCTTTTTTCATGCCATACGCTTCCAGCATTAGCGCGAGTGACGCCGGGACGCAGTAATTGAGTTTCTGGATGTTTGGCGTCAAGCGCAACTCTCGGCGCTTGGCGTCCCGCTGGATTTCTCCTTTGCCGTAAACCGTTTTTTGGAGCTGTTTGGAATGGGTACGCACCCATTCCGCCAACTCTTCCCAGCGCTCCAGCTTGTACAAACACTCTGCCGTTATATAGATCCACGCCGAATGGAACACATGGTATGGATTTTCTTCATTATAATGGGCAATTTCCTGGAGTGTTTTTTCGTATTGCCCCAAGAAAAAGGAAGTCCGGATGATGTCGGCACGGAACGTCCATGTACCGGGTTCCAGTTCCCGTCCCCTTTCGAGCACTGCAAGCGACTCGTTCGGCCGCCCGGTCATTGCCAGCACATCCGCATACAACAACCGCACATAATCGCTGCGTTCTGTTGCCGTATCACTCAATTCTTTCTCGAGCACCTGTTCCGCTTCCAGCCATTGCCCGCTGTGGATAAAATAATAGCCCTGAAGGTCCGGCCAGACAAAGCCTTTGAATTCAGCGTAGCGGTCGAGCTGTGCTTTTGCTTCCGGCAGCCGGTTTAATTGGGCAAACACCCGCAGCAGCAATTGATGCGCCGATGCCAGTTCTTCTGACGAATCGTCGCCGGACGAAATCCCCTGCAGCCTCGCCATCATGCGCTCTTCCGCTTCCAGGCTGCGGCCGGTTTCCAACAGGCGCGCGCATTGCCATGCAAAAGTCCGAAGCGTGCCGAAACGTTTGTGCGCCTGTGTCGCCAACAAATGGCTGTACGTATATAAATCCGCTTGATCCGTTAAACGCATCAAGCGGTAAAATTCCTCTTCTGTCTGCAGTTCCCCTAAAAAGCTGCGCAATTCCCGAATCGAATGCCCCGCCCATAACCTGCGGATTGCCTCAACTGCCTGCTGCGCTGTCGTTATCTCTGTAGCTGTCATTCTTCCCATTCCCGCCTCTCCCTAAGCCCCATATAAATGTGGTTGATTTATTATATAGTGGAAAATTCTAGGGTGCAATACTCTTTTTGGTGCCTGGTACCCAAACAATTCCCACACAATTAGAGCCATCAAAAAAAGCGCCGCGCTGCTAAAAGCAGAACGGCGATTTTATTCAAAAGGGTCAGCGCGGTTTGCCGTCTTCAGATCTGGAAAATTTCTGCACCGTGTGCCAAAAGGCCGGACTCACACCGCCCTGAGCCTTTACATAGACGCTCAAACGGTATGCCAGAAAAATCCCGCCCATATCGATCAAAACATCACTTAACCTACCGCTGCGTTCAAAAAACAGCTGCAAAAATTCCGTAAAAAAAGCAAACAGGCTGCACAGTATAATTGCTTTTCCCTTGTGGTTGATGGTTTTGGCAAGTATCAACCACAAGATGCCAAAAGACAGAGCATGACCAATTTTTTGGAATACGTACGCTGCGCTGTCCAAGTAGATGTCGCTGGTGATGAAGAGATCCGACAGATCCGGGAACAAGCGAATGTTAAAGCTAATATCCTGGGCAAATAGCAGTGACTGGAAATTGTAATTGTTGGTGGCCAGCAAAATGCCAAAAGCCCACAGAATAACCGGTATGTACTTGGCTTTCAAAAGACCCTTCCCTTCGATTTTCTTTATATATTTATTTGGCTTATTTTCCTTCTGTTCATTATAAATCTGCGGGTCCGCAATGACTAGTCTCTTTTTCCCAGGAATTGTGTGGGTGCCAGGCACTCACACAATCTCCACACAATTAAAATCGCCGCCCTGCTAAAAGCAGAACGGCGATAAATGATCGAGAATTTACAGTTGTACAGGTTCTCCGCTAAACACTTTCACGTCCATAGGTGCTGCCATGAAAGCAGTGGCTTTTTGGCCGAAAGTGGTGAAATGGTCACTCGTGTTATGAGCGGCAATCGCTTCGGCATCTTTCCACGTTTCAACCATGGTAAAGTGGCCATCGTGTTCTGTTGACTTCATCAAGTCGTAGCTGCCGTTGCCCGCTTCTGCTCTCGATGCTTCGATCAAGGGTTTGCATGCATCTAAAAAGGCTTGTTCTTGATCCGGTTTTATCTGCAAGTGCGCGTGAATAATCATCATAATAAAATCAACCATCCTTTAATCGTATTTGGTGGATCAGTATTCCTTTATATTGGTTTGCATGCGTTCGAGCATGTCAGACAATGCGTCGACTTCTTCAGGGGTAAAATCATTGAGCATTTGCTTCACAAAGCCCATGTTTTCTTTTCGGTATTCAACGATCTTTCTGCGCCCTGCATCGGTCAGGCTGACAAAAATCACCCGATTGTCTTCCGGGTTTCTGCGCCGCATGACCATGCCGCTCGTTTCCAGTTGTTTGAGATGGCGCGTAATAGCGGCGCCGTCGATGTTGACCGTTTTTTGAAGCGTCGACTGGTTGATTTCTTCTGTATTATATAGCTGTGACAATAGTTCATAGCGCGATGCACTAATACCCGTACAGCGTTCAAACTTCGGGCTCAACTGATTTGTCAGTCCTTTAAACTGCTGCAGCACTTGTTCCTGCTTTGAAAATGAACACGACATACATGGACCTCCTACCTGCTAGCCAATTGATAGCGATGTCCACTATGTATTGACCAGTCCAATATGATACAAAAATGGTGAATACTCAACCTGGACAAGCGTTCTGTTAGCGCCAAGTTGTGATGGTGTCGACAGGCAAACGGTACGATTGATAGCCTTCATCCAGCGCTTTGCCGATTGTGATCAGCATCACCGGAACATAACGGTCTTTTTCCATGCCGAATACTTCTGCAAGCTTGTCTTTCTCGTAGCCGCCGATCGGGTTGGTGTCGTAGCCGTAAGCACGCGCTACCAACATCAACTGCATGGCGACAAGACCTGAATCCAGCATAACAATGTCCTTCATTTGTTCGTCAGACAAGCCTTCGTACAAGGGTTTGAAATAATTTAACTGAAACTCTTTCACTTCCTCCGGCATATATCCGTGTTCAACGGCTTTTCCGTAAATCTCTTCAGCATATTCGTAGTTTCGGCGATCGCCAAAAATAGCAATAACTGCGGAAGAACTCATGACTTTGTCTAAATTAAATGAAGCGAGAGGTGCCAACTTTTCTTTTGCTTCGTCGCTGTCGATGACAAGAAAGCGCCACGGCTGCATGTTAATGGAAGACGGTGCTTTTGAAGCTTGAGCCAAAATTTCCGTCATTTCTTCCCGATTGATTTTTACGCTTGGGTCATACTGCTTGATCGAACGGCGTCCGTTGACGATCTCGTTAAAGTCATTTGTTTTTTGAATGGTTTGCATAATGTAGGTGCTCCTTTTTGTGAGAAATTATTGATTGATACATCAATTATTGATACATCAATCAATATAACGGGATTTTTATGGGGATGCAACTGTTATGAACTGGTGGTTTCAATTTCCCAAAGCATCTTTAAAATGGTTCTTTGTTGTGAATTTAAAAACTTTTTATTCCAAAAAATCCAACTAGTTAGACTTAAGCAAGCCTAGTGCATAAGCGGTGCTAATATCCTAATCCTATGATATTGTTGAGCAATCGCACGTTAGTTCAAAGGCATCTTTTGAACTATTAATGAATAAATGAAATGAGGATGATCATGAAAAAGAACTTAATTTTAGCTAGTTTACTTATTGCGATTTTGCTGAATGGCTGGGCCATTGTTTTTCTGGCACTCCCTTTTTACAAAGCCGCACTGGTGATTGGTGGGGCATCCCTCATCATTATGACAATAGTGCATGAACGTTTTGTGTTTTTGCATGCTATGATTGTCACTCTGACTTACGGCGCATTTTTGACTGGATATTCTTTTTATTATCAGCAGCCGGCCGAAATGCAATTGCTGTATGCATATGATCACCTGTTGCTGACCAGTTTGATGGTGCTGTATTGGGTATTGCTGAACTTCCTTAAAAAAATTGGCTACGAAAACACCGAATTAAAACAGCAAGTTGAGTTGCTTCAAAAATACCGAGGCGTTACCAAAGTCTTGACACTTTCGGAATTTGAAGAGCAATCCAAGTGGCTGTTGAACTCGAGTGCGCGAAACAATGAACAAGTTTGGTTTGTTGAACTGGATATTAGCTCAACGAATAACCGAATGAAAGCTATTTTGCAGGAAGATCTGGAGCATTTGGCATTGCAAACCATCCGCCAAAAGTTTGATTTGATCACGAGCAGCAACGGGGTCATCTACCTTCTATTGAAAAACACTCATGCTGAGGGCGTTCAGCGGGTATTGGATCGGTTCCACGAAAAAGTACAGGCAGATCTTAATTTTGTCGATCCACCCTTTACGTCTATGAAAGTGCAGATAGACGATGCCGATCATTTGGCCAGTTTGGTGGAGGCCACATGATGTCTTCTGTGATTTTAGTCATCATGATCTTTTTCTGGCTGCTGCTGATTTTTTATTCGTTAATGACCCTTTCCGGCATTTGGTACCGCTTGACCTACAAAGATGCGGAACCGCTTGAAGCCTACCCAAGTGTGGCTTTGCTGATTCCTGCCCACAACGAAGGCGTAGTGCTGGAAAACACTTTGCATGCTATGGCCCGCCTTCAGTACAAAGGCAAACTCGATATTTATGTATTGGATGACAACTCGAAAGACAACACCGCTGAAATCGGAAAAGATTTTGCCCGTGTGTTTTCCAGAATTCATTACATTCCCGTGCCGCCAGGATCTCCTTCCGGCAAATCACGTGTGTTGAATTACGGATTGAGCATTTCAGATTCGGACTACTTTGTTGTTTACGACGCAGACAACGAACCCGAATCCGATGCCCTTGAGAAATTGGTGCGGTCGGCTGAAACAACGAAGAACGCCGCGGGTGCCGTCGGCTATGTAAAAACCAAAAATGCCGAGGCCAATACCCTGACCCGCATGATTGGTTTAGAATTCCAAGTGTTTCAGCTGCTGATGCAATGCGGCCGCTGGAGAATGTTCAAACTGGGTTCGCTTGCCGGAACTAATATGCTGTTGCGGAGGTCGGTGCTGGAAGAACTCGGCGGCTACGATGTGTTCGCACTGGCAGAAGATGCGGAATTGACCGTCCGCCTGACCGCCAAAGGCTATTTACTGCCGGTTGTGCCGACGTCACGGACGTGGGAACAAGAACCCGAACAAGTCAAAACCTTCATTAAGCAGCGAACGCGTTGGCTGACCGGCAATATTTACTTGTTGGAAAAATCCTTGATGGATTTGACGCATTGGAGAGGAAAGACTTTCTTCCTCAGCCTTCAGCACGTATTGACCTATCTTATTTTTGTTGTGGTGCTGCTGTTCTCGGATATTTTCTTTATTATGAGCATTGCCGGTTACCAATTGCCCAATATGCAAGCTCCTTTGCTCATCTTGTGGTTCATGAGCTATATTGTGTACACAAGCCAGTTGCTCAGCGCTTTAGTCGTTGACCGGAACGTTTCGCTGCGAAATGTGCTGTATGTATTCATTATGTATTTTACGTATGCCCAGTTGTTTATCATTCTGTTGATTCGCAGCTTTTCCACTTACGTGTGGAGCCGCATCCGCGGCACTACCATTGCTTGGGACAAAACCAAGCGCTTTAAGGGGGTTGGCTGATGAAAAAAGGGATTTTACTGTTATTTCTTCTATTAATGATTGGCGGGTGTGGAAACATGGAGTCTGTACAAGAACAAGTAGAAGAAAACTATACAAATTCCGATGGCCTGATTCATGCCTATCCACAGGATCCGGATTCTGAATATTTATCGGAAAGCATCGGCTTGTATATGGATTACTTGCTGCTCGCAGAAGACGAAAAAAGATTCCAAGAACAGTACGAGCTATTGGAACAGCATTTTGTGGAAACAGAAAATGGATCTTCTTTCGTACTATGGCGCTTGAACGAAGGTGCAGCGACCAACGCCTTAATCGATGATATCCGCATCATTGCGGCTTTAGAACGTGGAGCGGATCTATTCGGCAATCAAGAGTATGCAGCTATGGCAGCCAACCTGAGCCAAGCCATCTCCACGGTCCAAGTTCATGACGGCTACACCGTAGATTTGTACGATTGGTCATTTGCTGTGCCCGCCCAACGGTTGACCTTAAGTTACTTAAACACATCTGAGGCCATTTCCGAGAAGTCGATTGAACTGTTGAAAAACACCGATGCCACCCGTATATTTTTCCCGGAGTATTATGACACGAGTGAGGAAACCTACTTGAATAGCGACGAAGTCCACCTCATCGACCAACTGCTGATCGCCTTGAACCGGGAAAAAGCAGGCCAACATTCGGAGCTATTTTTTACTTGGGTCAAAGAAGAATGGACAAGTGAACACCAACTGTATGGCCGCTACAACCGGGAAACCAGTGAACCAAGCGTGGAATACGAATCTCTCGCCGTCTATTATTATTTGCATTCGTATTTGTCGATCATGGGAGAAAACGAGCTGGCGGCTGAAGTCGTCCAGCGCGCGCAAGACATTGCTACAGAAGATATGTTGAGCGGGGCTCATTTTTTCGATTACATTCATTACCAGCTCTTGCTGGAGGAACAATAAGTTCAGTAAAAGACCGCTTAAGAGTTTGCCTCTTAAGCGGTCTTTTAAATTGTGTGGGAATTGTGTGGGTGCCAGGCACTACTCTACGCTAGTTAGCTCCGAGTAAATTGCCCCATCCGCTTGGATCCACTTCACAACCGCATAGCCCTCGACCATGTAATACTTGCCTCCGTCGGGCGTGGTGATTTCTACAGCGTTGGTAAATGTCCGGTATTCGGTTTCTACCTTTTGGTTTATGCCAGTGATGGTGTAATACACGGCATCTGGATTGTAGCCACCTATAAAGGTTTTGCCAACTTGAACCGGGTACACAAGATGCGTTTCGTATTCTGAATAAGGATAGCCGATCGCAAAAGCATTATAGGTTTCATACTCCAGCTCCGAATATCGTTCTTCGCCAATTTGCGTTTCCCAAACAAATTCTTCTCCACCTTCAAACGCAGGAACTTTGACAAACCGGTCCACGCTCACTCTTCCCTGATCTCCTTTATATGTGTAGGTTTTGGTTTTGTCCCGCTTGTAAGAGTCGGCAATGGACGCCTGGTTTTTGAACTCTGGCTCCAGTGCACGTGCCAGAAATGCAGAGAATTGGGCGCGCGTCACGTTTAACTGTGGACGGAAACTACCGTCCGGATAACCAATGGCGATATTTGCGGCAACCAATCGGCAAATGGCGTCATAATAGTAACTGACATCTGGCACATCTTTGATGTCATGAAAATATATAAAATTCAAATCAAATACTCGTGTGATAATTAACGCCATGTCACCGCGCGTAATAGCTTGATTGGGACGAAAAGTCCCATCTGCATAACCTAGCAAGTACCCTGCTTCAGCTGCTTCCGCAATATAGCCACTGGCAAAACTTCCAGCTGGCACATCACTAAACGGCGTCACTTTCTTTGTCCCATCCAATCCTTTGATCCGGCCAATCATCGTCGCCGCTTCTGCACGGGTCACGTTGGCCGCAGGTCGGATGCTGCCATCCGGATAGCCCGTTACAGCTCCCTTGTCAACCAAGTACATCATCTCGTCATAAAACGGATGGTTTTCCGGCAAGTCAGCCGCAGCTTGTGCAGTTTGGAAGTTAGAAAAAGCGAGAACCAGCGACAACACAATCACGATAAACATCCACGTTTTCTTCAATGCCAACACCCCTTTTTGCATTTCTCATAGGACTACTCCAGGCTCACCAATTCGCTTTCGATGACTCCTTGAGCATTAATGGATTTGATTGTTGAAAATCCTTCTGCCATATAATACTTAAAGCCATCTTCTGTGGTCACTTCTGTAGCGTTCACAAATTTTTTGTATGGCGTTTCTACGATTTTATTGACACCGGTAATCGTGTAAGTAAGGGTGTCATCTCCAAGTCCAACTTCGAAAGTTTTGCCGAGGCGAACCGGGTAAACGAGCACGGCATCGTACTCCGAATACGGGTAGCCAAATGCAAAAAACTGCTGATTTTCAAGCTCCAAGTATTCGTAGCGATCGCCGTCCACTTCTGCGGTCCACATAAAACCAAATGTCAGCCCGCCGCGGTCCGGCACATCCACAAACCGATGAACGGCTGTGGTTCCGTCTGACATGCGGTAGGTATAAACTTTGGTCTTATCTTTTTGGTAAGACCGGGCAATAACCGCATCATTTTTAAACCGTGGCTCTAAAGCTCGTGCCAAAAATGCTGAAAATTGGCCGCGCGTCACGTTCTGTCCTGGCCGGAACGTGTTGTCTGGATAACCAATGGTGATGTTCGCCGCCAGAATTTTGCTGATGGCCTCTGCGTAATAGGCGTTGGGCGAAACATCCGTGAAAGATACATTGAATGTAAATGCCAAGTCAAAAACCCGCTCCACAATTAAGGCCATATCGCCCCGGATAACTGGTGCTTCAGGGCGGAATGTGCCGTCTCCATAGCCACGCAAATAACCCGCTTCTGCTGCTTCTGCAATATAGCCGCTGGCATAATAGCCTGCTGGCACATCACGAAACGTTGTCGTTTTTTTCGTGCCATCCAGTCCTTTTAATCGGCCAATCATTACAGCCGCTTGAGCACGGGTCACTTCCGCATCTGGCCGCACTTTGCCATCCGCGTACCCAGTAATCACTCCTTTCTCCATTAAATAAGTGATTTCTTCATAGAATGCATGCTTTTGGTGCAAATCTGGTGCGGCAGCGGCAACAGGTAGGATTAAAACCAATGACAGCAGTACGACAAGCACACCCATCAGCTTTTTCACGGTCGTCACTCCTCCGTTATCTTGCTTCTTGCCTCTATTTTAACAGCTGAAAGTTGTGGTTACATCATTTATTTATTGAATATTCAGGAAATAAATTGTGTGTGTGCCTGGCACGCACACAATTCCCTCTTTAAAGAAAAACCCATAAAATTCCGACAACAAGGGTGACCCTTTCCTCTGAGTTCGTTACAATAATAGTAGAAGCACCCATCAAGGAGGAAACCCGATGTCGACATTACACGAGATTGCCCAATCAGACGATTACGGGCAATTTGATTTGAAAGAAGTATACCAAGCCGCACAATTGCTGCTGCAGGAGTTTCAAAAAACCCGCACTGCACCTTTAAAGCTTAACGCGATTATCAACCACTTGAAAAAACGCCTAGAAGGTCAAGCCTCATATCCGTTGGCGATTTTATTGGAAACGAGCCAAATGGGCATCATGCACCAGTTGCAAAAAGATTGGAACAGCCCGATGAAGCAACGCCAGTTGTTCTTGTTTGAAAGTTTGTATGCCCAGTTTCGCACGAAAGTGCCGGCCACTATTTGGAATCAAATTTGCCTGAACTATGCTGAGGCGTTGATTTACGTCGGCCGCTCGCTTGACGGGCTGGACGTGTTGGAGCAAATGACCGAAGCGGAAAATGATCCGTCTTACGAACGCAAAGACGCCGAGCGCGGCTGGGGACTGTTGTTCTACTCGACGTTCCTGCAAGACAAAGACCAACGAGCCGAAGCCCTTCACTTGTCGCGTGACTTGATCAAACAAGGCATGGATAAAATTACGACTGCAAACGGACGCGCCCTGTACGAAGACCGCCTGAAGCTTGCGGTGAAAATGCTGGAGGATATCGGTCCGGTTGATGTGACCGGCAACTACAAGCCGAACTTTTTCGATGGCCGCGAGCGCGAGTACCGCGATTGGTGCGCCAAACAGCACCTGTTGTTGAACGACGACAACGAAATCGATCCGGTGGGCACGATGAAAACAGACACGCTCATCTACCGACACAAAGATCCGGAAGACAAAGAACGCGGCTTTTTCCTCGAAACCTTTATGAAATCGATTGTGTCGGAATACACGACGCTTCGCTGGAACTTGTTTGAAGCGTTGGAAGAAGAACCGAGTCCGGAGCGCAACGAACGCCTCAAAACCGTTTACCGCCAGTCGTTTTCCTTATTCACAAAGTCTGCCCAGTTTATCAGTCATTACTACCAGCTGGAAATGAAAGATTCGCGTGCCGGCATGCAGCGCATTTGGTTTGAAGGCGAACAGCCGAAAAATCCGCTAAAGCCATTTATCCGCGACACCAAAAACGGTGCGCTGAAAGCCTTGTTCTGGCATTCCAAAGAACTGTTCGGCTACGAGCAATCCAATACGCAAAACCTTGCCACTGTCCGCGCGCTGCTGTTGCGCGACCAGATGGAACGCAGCTTTGTCCAAGTCATCACCAAGCAAGACGAAATCGCCAAAACCGGTGAACTGCGCAAGCACCAGATGACGCAGATTGAGCTCGAACGCATGGCTTTGTCGAATACTTTTAAAGCGCGCAACGCGCTGATGTATTTAGGATTTGCGATTGGCTTGGAGAAGAAATAAATTGTAGTGGAAAGCATCCCGAGGGTTCCCTGGGATGCTTTTTTTGTGTAGTTTTTTGTTTTTAACCCGGGTGTTCTTGGTGCTTACCCGGGTGTTTTTTTGGTATACCCGGGTGTTCATTCAGACAACCCGGGTGTTCGCCATTTCTACCCGAAAACCCCCTCTTTCCACCTCTATACCATTCACAGCAATCGCAACCACTGGAACAAAGAAGCAAACACAAGCGTCATACTCAAAATAATCACATTTTCCCTCCGTCGATCTATTATTAATCAAGAGCAGGATTTCTTGTAAAAAAATAAATGTTACAAATATTACAGAAAGATGTTTTATTCGTAACATTTATGGTTATAATAGGAAATAAGAAAATTATTTTATTTGGAGGAGTGATGTAGTGAAAAAGTTAAGCATGGGTATTGTGTTGATGTTATTTGTCGGGGTGTTTGGTTCTGCCGCAAGTGCTGCAACGGATTTGAAGCAGGGTCATGGTTTTTATGATGAGATTACATATTTGATGGAAGAAGAAATTATGAACGGATATCCGGATGGAACGATCCGCCCTGATGCGGTCGTGACACGCGGAGAAGCGGCGATCATGATCGGCCATATGAAGAAATTGGACAGCACACAGCGAGATTCCATTTTTACAGATGTAACAAAAGGCCAAAAAGCGAGTGGGTATATTGCCGAGGCTCAAAAAGCCGGTTATATCACGGGATATCCGGATGGCACATTCCGTCCTTATGAACCGATCACGCGCGGCGACATGGCGATTATTTTATCACGGGTATTCCCGACACCATTTTCAGTGACAGCCGACTTTACGGATCTGTCACCGAACATGAAAGCATACAAAGCGATTTCAGATATTTTGTCAATCAACATCACAATTGGTTACGAAGACAACACGTATAAGCCATTATCTTACGTGACACGTGGACAGTTTGCGGCATTCCTGGCACGCGGACTGGAACCGGCATTTAAGAACGATGCACGGATTCCCAATTCGTACATGAAGGATAAGACCAAAACTTATACGTATAATACCGCAACACACGGAATCGAAACACATACGTACAAATATGCGAATGGTACGGCTGCTGAACCGATTGGCTTTATCTGGTCACGGGCAATCCCAAGTATCGATGAAACATACCTGTACGGTGAAGTGGAAACTAGAAAAAATCTGATTCAAGCGCATCCAGTGGTCGATATTTTCGACACGCCGCTTCTAGCGTACCCAATTAAAGTCGGCACCACTTACAGCATCAATCCACCACCACCTGGCTCTCAAGTGGCAGACGATGTCACCCATACCATTACACAGATTGGCGTAACGTTAAAAACACCTTACCGCACATTCACCAATGCCGTTGAAGTGACGGTAGAATTCGGTTACAAAGAATACTTTGTCGAAGGTTTTGGAAAAGTGAAAGTCGTTAACAGCAACGGAACGATTTTCGAATTGACTGATGTGAATTAAAGAAGTTTTCCCACAAAAAGACAACCGGCTCGTCAAAGCCGGTTGTCTTTTTGCCGTTATGCAGATTATTTGCACGGTTAATACCTCCCGCCAGTGTCACTTTTGCACCCGTGAATGGTCCAATCACTGATCGACCGAAAATAAAGAGAAGGCGCTGAAATCCAGCGCCTTCTCTTTATTCAGTTAAAAATCATATGCCGCTTCTTTTTCTTCGCGGATTTTCGTGAACGTTTCCGTCAACACAACGGTGTCTTCTGCCAAGCGTTCGAGGCGGAACAGCACGTCGTGGTTGATGATTTGTTTTTGGTGGAAATCTTCTTCCTGGATAAACACAAAAGTTTGCACCATCTGCGCTTTCATGTAAGCCAAAATTGGCTTGAGCTGTGTGTCAGCCACCATGTAATGCTTGGCCGAGCCAGCTGTGATCAGCATGCTGACCACTTTGTCGCGGAATGCATTGACCGGCAGCAAATCAAAAACGTTTTTCAACGCCGCCGGAATCGAGGCTTGGAAAATCGGCGTGCCAATGACGATGGCATCTGCTTCCATGATGGTTTTCGTCACAAAGCCTGTGTCCCCTTGGTAATCCAAGTAGTTGCGGCCGTCGCTGAACTCCATTTTGTAATCGGCCAAATCAATCAAGGTCGTTTCGGCATCTGGGTATTTGTCTGAAATCGCCTGAAGGGTTGCTGTGACAGCGACTCTTGTTTTCGAACCGATTTGCGAACCGGATAATCCCACAATTTTCATCTAGACCTCTCCTTACTTTTTTGCTGTGTATTTTTTGATGGCCGGCAGGATTTCCGTGCCGATCATTTCCAAGTTCTTTTTGATGTTGTCCATCGGCATGCCGCCAAAATCGATTTGGGCGACGTAGCGCTGATGGTTAAATACTTCGTGCTGATACAGGATTTTCTCGATAATTTGTTGCGGGCTGCCGATGTTCATGATGTTGTGCGGATCCACGCCTTGTGCGAACAATTGCTTCGGGAATCCCCCGCCGTTGGTCTTTTTCATGCCCTCGTTAATGTGCGGATATAATTCTTTCAATGCTTGTTGGGAATTTTCAGCCGCGTAGAAAAAGCCGGCCGTGGCGATTGGCAATTGCGCCGGATCGTGTCCGCCTGCTCTCGCTGCTTCGCGGTAGCCGTCCACCGTGTTTTTAAATTGCGACGCGGCTCCACCTAAATGCGCCATAAACATCGGCACACCTGCGTACCCAGCCTTCATCGCACTGGCCGGTGTTCCGCCCACTGCCCGCCAAATCGGCAGCGATCCATCAACCGGACGCGGCAGCACTTGTGCATCACGCAACGGCTTGCGGAACTCGCCGCTCCAATTGACGATTTCGTTTTCATTGATCAAGCGAAGCAAATCAAACTTTTCTTCAAACAAATCTTCATAATTGTGAAGATCATAGCCAAGCAAGTCAAACAGGCCAACACGTGAAGCGCGTCCTGCCACAAGCTCAGCGCGCCCATCAGAAATCAAATCAAGCGTCGCAAAGTTTTCGTAGACGCGAACCGGATCGGACGTGCTGATAATCGTCGACGAACTGGCAATTTTGATTTTCGAAGTCGCTTGTGCAATGGCCGACAGCAACACCGCATGCGCTTGTGTCGCGAAATACTCCTGATGGCTTTCCCCTACACTAAAGAAATCAATGCCCGCTTGTTCGGCAAGCACCGCGTAATCGATAATGTCATGAAGCCGTTGTTTAACAGAAATGCGTTCTCCTGTTGCCGGGTTTGGAAGATGGTCCCCCAGCGTATAAATGCCAAATTCCAGTCCGTTGTCCGGATTGATGCGATATTTTTCCATAAAGTAAATCCACCTCTCTAAATAAATGCCTCTACCCTTTAGTATACCCATTATCCTTTTTCTTTATAAGTACGCACTTTAAAGTGGTATAGTATACAAAAAGATACTGAGGGGGAACCAACTGTGGAAAAGAAACCAGAAAATTGCCAAGTCGAAGACGCACTCGGCATTCTTGTCGGAAAATGGAAACCGGTCATCTTGTTATTTCTGCTGCAAGAAGGCACCAAACGCTTTAGCGAACTCAAACGCAAAATGCCCGGCATCACCCAAAAAATGCTGACCAAACAACTGCGCGAACTGGAAGACGAAGACATCATCCAACGCGTCGTCTATGCCCAAGTGCCGCCGAAAGTCGAGTATTCCATGACCGAGTATGGCCGCAGCCTCGAGCCTGTTTTGGATGCCATGCACGACTGGGGTGCGAAGCATACGGTACGGAAGATGGTGAAGGCGGATCAGGTGAAAAGTTCGTAATTGAGCGAGAATTGAGCGGGTGCCTGGCACCCGTTATACAAAATCCTTATTGTGAGGCGATCCAATCATGGGAAAAATTAAAGGAAAAGAAGAAATTTTCAACACTCCTGCCAACTTATTTAAAGGGTGGGAAGGTGTAGGCGGAAGGCTTGTCATTACCGAAGAGATGGCGGTCTTCACCCCGCATAAAATCAACTTCCAAACTAAACAAGTAGAAATCAGATTGGACGCTATTGTTGAAGTAGGAAAGCGAAATACACTAAAGCTTGTCCCCAACGGGTTTTATATCAAAGACATGGAGGGGAAAGAGTACAAGTTTGTGGTGTTTAAAAGAAATAGGATCATTGAGTATTTAAGCCACTTGATAGGGAAAGCTTAAATATTCCATGACCGAGTATGGCCGCAGTTTCGAGCCCGTTCTGGATGCCATGCACGACTGGGAAGCCAAGCATACGGTACGGAAAATGATGAAGCCAGACCAGGTGAAGAGTTCGTTTTGGATAAACAGATGGCTGTGTGGCTTGTACGTTCGGAAACGATGCCAACTCTAAGAAAAAACCATTCCAACACTCTGGAATGGTTTTCTGCTTTTTAACAGTCCAATTAACAACCTGATTTTTCCCAGTGTCAATGTCCACTATATACCGTCGCCTTAAATGCTTATCGCTCGCAAGCAATCAAATCTTTATCACGATCGCTTTTTTTATTCGCATCGTACAGGGCTTTGGAAACAAACGGCTTGTACTTTGATGTGCCGCCTTTGTTCTTCGCTGTTGAAGTGCGGGCAATGCCACCTTTATACTTTTTATTGATCTCTGTACAGTTGGCATACGTCTTTGCTTTTGCTTCGGCAGCATCCGCTGGCATAGGTGCTGTGCTGACCGTAAAACTGATGGCCACCGTTAAAGACATAATTGCAAAACCAATCTTTTTCATCATAAACTCCTCCTTTTTCAACTACTCCCATTGAAATTTCATATTACTAACTTTAATAACAATGAAGTAATATCATCCAAATATTGTTAGCCAATTTAGTGTATCAGTTATTTATGCTCACGACTATAGACTCAAAAAGATTATTTAAAATACAGTACCACTTAATAAATTTTCACCATTTTGCTTCCGCTTTTATTGAGATTTAACTACTATACACATGTTATGTTAATCAGTAGTTCTATTATATCCAGCACAACTTCCCCGTTCTATCTGCATATAAAAACCGTATCCATTCTCTGGATACGGCATCTTTTGCATACAGGTGCCTTTTAGCGAGTGGCTACTGGCAATAAGCTCAAAGAGCAGCTAGCTTAGTCACCTTACTTTTCTGGCCCTTGCACTCCCACACCCACATAATTCATCCCGTTTTTTCCTTTTGTCAGATGGTAGCCAATACCTCTTTCCATCACTTGCCCTTCAAACTCCATGGTCTGCACTTGCATTTTGTAGCGCAGTTCGTAGGCCCGTTGGATTTTTTTGCTGAACGTGTGGAGGCTGACATCCAGAAGAATGGTGCTGCCGTTGCTCAGTTCGACTTTTGTATGGCCGGTTTTCGAGCGTCGGTAACTTTTCACATGCCGCAGTGACAGCCAGACGCAATCTTCCCGGAATGGCGACCGGCAGGGAAACAGGATGATATCACGTTCTTTGTCCAGAATGACCGGGTTCATGTTCTTTTTATCCAACAGGGTTCGGGCTCCGTCCAATGCGCCTCTCAAACTCGAACCGCGGAAGCGTAAATTCGTATCAATCAAGTTCAACGGACTTAATCCAGCCTTGGTTATTATTCCATCGCTTTTGCAGATCAATGAATTCAAAAATCCGTCACCATCAAATTCCGGCAAGATGATGATGGTCTCGGAACTGATGGCGTACTCGGGTTTCATCTCACAATTTTTACTTATTTTCTGTCTCATTTAGAATCCCCCTTTGATTTAACGCTTAAAAGTTAAAGCCATTTGGAGTATACTAACAAGTAGTTGGTATACTCCAACTGTTTCCCACAGGTGGGTGTCGGCCAGACTTCTACACCTGTGGGTTTTCTATTGCTGTCCATTTGTCTTTCACATCTACCTCACCTCCTTTAGATGAATAAAGTTCTCTCGCCTGAAACATGTCTTTACTCCCATTTCTTACATTATTTATTATATATTTATACCTAATTTAAATCTAACTATTTTGAATACTTTTTTAATAACTTTTTAGCGCTATTTTTTGTTTGTCTCGTCTTTTATAGCTTTAGACTTGGATGAGCTCTGCCTAAAGAAAATGCCTTTTCGATTAAAATCGAGAAGGCATTTTCTTTAGGTGTTAACTGCTAGATTCTATTTGACCCTATAATCATTTAGCGAATCGCTTCATCTGATGCCGCACCAGACAAAAAGACTGGAAAGCTTCATCCCTTTACTTGCAAGATGAGAAGGTCTTCTCAACTTGAGTTAAGGGGTTGTTTATTCGCTTTGAATTGATGCTCATATAATCAATCGACCCTGACATTAGATAGAAAATTTTAAATTAAAAACATTTCTTTATACCTATTTATTAGTCATAATGAAAAAAGAAATTATCCAAAAAGTTCCAAAAAGAAAAAGAGCTGATTCGATTTTTTCGTCTTTTCATGCGATGCACTGTGAAATGAGCAACAAATAATCACCAACATAGAAAAAGAAATGGGAGTGATTCAATTATGAAGAAGGCGAGTAACCTAATTACGAAAGGATTTCTTGCAGCTGTATTGTTAATCAGCCTGACAGTAGGAAACGCAGGATGCATAAATGCATCACAAAGCTACTTAGACGTACCGAAAACACACAAATCAGAGCCAAACATCAAATTCCTGACGCAGCGTGGCATCATTACAAGATTTCCTGATAATACATTCAGACCTGAAACACCTGTAACACGCGCAGAAGCATCCCGTATCATCAGTGGCGGCGCTGACGCACTAGGTATCAAATATTCTGCAAAAAAACAAACGCCCAATGATTAAGTTCACTGACCTTAAAGCTGATCATTGGTACACCAAGCCGATCCAGAGTATGTTCGAAAACCGCCTTATCAATGGATTCCCTAACAAATCATTCCGTCCAGGCGATACAGTCACCAAAGCACAACTTGCTCGAATAATCTCGGACGCGTTCCAAATGGAAAATGCCACCAATGTGAAACTTAAATATACTGATGTGAAAACCAACGGATGGTACGAACAAGCCGTCAAGATCTTATTCGCGGCTAGAATCATCACAGACAAAGGCACATAATTTAAACCTGATCACAAGATGACTCGCACAGTAGTATCAGATTATGTTGCAGAAGCCATGCTCGATAACGGTGCAATCATAGACGACCGCGACGAAGAACTTGTTCCGTGGGACGGAAATCCTCCAAACTAATAAATAAAATTAGCCATACCTCTTGGTGTGGTTTTTTATTAGAGCCGGTTTCCGAATAAATACAGCCACTTAATAGAACCACATGTGCCACAGTTCGGAACCAGTACGGACAAAAAATAGAACCACTTAAGACATGAGAGAACCATCAAATTCTAAACAAAATCAGGCGTCAATAACATCTTACTTAAATTTAATTAATTCTAACGCCTTCTGACTTAATAACACTTCTTACTGTCCACCAAACAATTTTCGAGTCCAAAATTAAACTCATATTTTCTTTGTAGTATTTCTCATACATCACTTTCTCTAAGTCAGATATTTCATCTCTTCCCATAACTTGAGCATAGCCTGTCAAGCCCGGTTTGATTTTGTCAATTCCTTCAAATTCTCTCATTGAGATTAAGTCATATTGGTTATAAAGCGCCGGACGTGGACCAACAATACTCATATCACCTTTAAGAATATTAAATAATTGAGGAATTTCGTCTAGACTAGATTTTCGTAAAAACAAGCCTAATTTGGTAATATAATTAGAAGGATCGCCCAATTCTTCAGTTGAAACATTTGGAGTTTCAACTTTCATTGTACGAAATTTGTATATAGTGAATATTTCATTATCTATACCTGGTCTTTTTTGTTTAAATATAATTGGACCTTTAGAGTCAATTTTCACTACTAAAGAAACCATTAAAAAGAGTGGAGAAAAAATAATGATAGCTCCTAAAGAAAGCACCATATCCAATAATCTTTTAACTATTAAATACAAATTTCCCTACTTCCTTTCGCTACTTTCAATAATATTTATCGCTTCTTTAAAAGAAAACTTTTGATATTCATTATTTCTATACATTGAAAGCTCTTTCGAATAATAAAGATTACCAAAAACTTTTTTATAAATAGTGCTTTTCCCTATAAAAACTCTTAAAAATCTTCCTGCTACTATACTCAAATATAATTTCCGCTTATTTACTAAAGCTATTTCTTTTACCATTGAACTGGTGTTAATATACTCACTATCTTGAGGATGGTAGATACCACTATCATTATTACTAATCGCTTGAAAAATAAATTCACATAAATTATCTATATAGATCATGCTTCTTTTATTTTTCGTTAATGGAAAAACAAATGTGAGTTTTGCATATTTACTTAAACTTTTATAATTCCCCGGACAATTTAAGCCATAAATCATTGGTGGTCTTACAATTGTAATCGTAAAATCGGGCGACTCTAATTTTTTTAGTTCTTCTTCTGCAGCTAGTTTACTCTTACCATAATGGCTAGTTGGTTCTAACTTTGTTTTTTTATTTATACGTATCTCATTAGTTCCAAAAACAGACATAGAACTAATAAAAACAAATTGTTTAATACCATTTTTTTTTGCTTCTTTAGCTAAACCAATAGTTAAATCTGTATTTACTTTGTAATAATCTTCAATTGAGAACTTCGCTTCTTTTTTATGAACAAGTGCAGAAGTATGAATAAAAACATCATTATTGTCTAGGTTCCATTTGACTTCTTCATCCCGAAGAGATATTAAACTTATTTTATGATGATTATTTTTATTGCTAATGTATTTTTTTAACTGGTTTGCTAAATATCCTTTTTTTCCTGAAATAATTATTTTCAATTGAACCATTTCTTTCTCTTAAGAATTTCAAAATTAAAAATTAAATTTCTTTACTTTTAAACGGATATAAAATCTGATTGAACAAATCAATTTGTTTGGCTAGAACTTTTTCTTCATCAAAGTTCTGTTCTACAAATTCTCTACCTTTAATTCCGAATTCTAATGCTAGCGAAGGATTAGAGATCAGATTTTCCATATACTCAGTTAATGTAGTTACATTACCTTTTTCAAAAAGATAACCGTTTTCTCCATGGATGACTTCCTCTCTACATCCTCTAATATTTGTTGCAATAACCGCTCTTTCTACCGCCATTGCTTCGATAATAGACCTAGGTAAACCTTCTCGATGTGAGGGAAGCACAAAAACATTACTTACCGCCATTAATTTAGCTATGTCTTTTCTATAACCCAAAAATATTATACCCGGGTGAAGAATTTCCTTTTTTAACTTTTCGTAGCTTTCTGTATCTCTTTCACTTTCTATAAACCCGCCAATAAGTAATAATTTTGCATTTTTATGCGTTTCAAAAACTTTTTTAAATGCTTCAATCAATTCAAATATTCCTTTTTCTTCTACTAATCTACCTACAAAAGTGAAAACGAAACTGTTTTGAGTTTTGAGTTCATCATTTATCTCATTCAATTCTTCTTGTTTAAAATTTGATAACTTGAAGTTATTCCAAATATCAACGCCGTTACTTAAATGAATGATTTTATCTTTGTTTTTAAATTTTTTATTTATTGATAGCTCATAGTCTTCCCTACTTTGAAGCAACAAATAATCCGTTAAGTATTTCGCAGAAAACTTCTCAACTGCATAAACAACTTTATATGGAATTTTTTTCATCTCATCATGGAAGTAATAACCATGAGCAGTGTATATAACATTTTTTTGATTTGCTAACTTTGCTGCTACCCGAGCAATCACTGAAGCAATTGGAGTATGAACATGTATTATGTCATATCGCTCACTCTTCAAATGCTTATAAATATAATAAATTGCTTTAGTAATTTTTAAAGGATGAACTGTTCTTGGAATGTCAATATTATGCATTTTTAAACCTATGGAATTTAGATACTCAAATTTCCCAGTATCTTTGCATACACAATTCACATCAAATCCCTTTTCAGACAACTTATTAATTAAAGGTACCATAAGGGTTTCTATACTGACATCAATAGCTGAGAGTTGTAAAATCTTGGGTTTTAAAGGGTTTTTTAAAGTCTCCATAATTCAATCTCTTCAGGTTTCTCATTTAGCGGTAAAATACTTTTTACATCCACAAGTATTCCTTTTTCGTTTTTCAATAATGACTTTATTGTACTCCAGCTTTTTTTAACATATTCTCTATGAGGTACGGCCAGCACCACAGCATCAGCTCTCTCCAGTTCGTGATATGGAATTAATGTTACTCCATACTCACGCTCTGCGTCTTTTGAGCCAGCTTCTGCATCCGTCACTTGTACGTCAATATCATATTCTTGGAGTTCGCGAATAACATCAATTACTTTTGAATTGCGCAAATCCGGAACATTTTCTTTAAATGTAAGGCCTAACACAGTAACTTTCGCACCTTGGACACCTACACCTTGTTTTATTAATTTTTTAACTAGAGTTCTGGCAATATATTTTCCAAGATCATCATTTATTCGACGTCCTGCTAAAATCACATCTGGTTGGTACCCAACAGCTTGGGCTTTATGAGTGAGATAATAAGGATCTACGCCAATACAATGTCCTCCCACTAATCCTGGTGAAAAGTTAAGAAAGTTCCATTTAGTTCCTGCAGCTGCCAATACTTCAGCTGTATCGATATTAAGAAGATCAAAAATTAGTGCCAGTTCATTCATCAAAGCAATGTTCACATCACGCTGTGTATTTTCAATAACTTTTGCAGCTTCTGCGACTTTAATTGAGCTAGCTTTATGCACTCCAGCTTTCACCACACTGCAATAGGTATCAGCTACTATTTCAAGCACTTCAGGAGTCTGTCCTGAAACTACTTTAGTGATCGTTGTAAACGTATGCTCTTTATCACCTGGGTTGATACGCTCGGGAGAGTAGCCCACAAAAAAGTCTGTGCCAGATTTTAATCCAGAGAATTTTTCAAGTACCGGTACACAGTCTTCTTCAGTTGCTCCAGGATAGACTGTAGATTCAAAAACTACAATTGTTCCTTTAGTCATGTTTTTACCAACAGTTTCTGATGCTTTGAGAAGAGGTGTCAAATCTGGCTGGTTGTGCTCATTAATAGGAGTTGGTACAGCTACAATGATAAAATCTGTATCTTTCAATTTTGAAGCATCAGCCGTAAAGTCGATGTTTACTTCTTTCAGTTCTTCATCCGTTACTTCATTTGTGTAATCTGTCCCACCAATTAAAGTAGAAATCCGGTTTGCATTGATATCAAATCCTACAATATGATGTTCATGTCCAAATGCTACTGCTACTGGTAATCCTACGTATCCTAATCCTACAACACCAATTTTTCTGTTCATTTTTCATTTCACTCCATAATAGCTGACATACCAGTCAACGAATTTCCCTACGCCATCTTTAATATTTGTTTCTGGTTGAAAATCAATATCCCTATAAAGGTCTTCTACATTTGCATAAGTAGCTGGAACATCTCCTGCTTGTAGTGGCATAAAGTTCTTAATCGCTTTCTGGCCAGTTTTTTCTTCGATAGCTTCTATAAAATCCATTAAACGGACAGGGCTGTTATTTCCAATATTATAGATTTTATATGGTGCATAGCTCGAACCAGGATCGGGACTTTCACCTGTCCATTCAGAGTTCGGCTGAGCAGGCTTTTCGACCAAACGCGCAATAGCCTCAACAATGTCATCTACATAGGTAAAGTCTCTCATCATTTCACCATTGTTAAAAACATTGATTGGCTTTCCTTCAAGGATGTTCTTTGTAAACATAAATAGTGCCATATCTGGACGACCCCATGGACCATATACAGTAAAGAATCTTAATCCAGTAGTAGGGATATTATATAGACTGCTGTATGTATGAGCCATTAACTCATTGGCCTTTTTTGTCGCTGCGTATAAGCTGAGCGGGTGATCTATATTATCGTGAACCGAGAAAGGTAAGGAGGTATTTGCACCATATACTGAACTCGATGAAGCATAAATTAGGTGTTTGACTCTATTGTGACGACTAGCTTCAAGTATATTTATAAATCCAACTATATTAGAGTCTATGTAGGCACGTGGATTTTCAATACTGTAACGAACTCCTGCTTGAGCAGCTAAATTCACTACCACATCCGGCTGTTCTTTTTCAAATATTTCAGTAATAAGTTTATTGTTTTCTAAGTCGGTTTTATAGAATTTAAAGTTATTGTGTTTTAGTAATTTCAAACGTGACTCTTTTAGCGAAACTGAATAATAATCATTTAAATTATCAATTCCGATAATTTTATAATCTGACTCTAAGAGTTTTTTAGTTAATGTAGAACCTATAAATCCTGCCACACCTGTTATTAAAACTTTCATTTTTCATTCCCCCATATATCTTCTATTACTGAATCCCAAAATATAGTTCTTTTTTTATCTAAATTACTTTTTGTGTAAGACTTAGCTTTTTCACTGTTATATATACCTTGTACCTTTCTATAATCCTCATTAGTATACATATTAAATATTTTTTCATACAACGCATCTTCATCTTTAGGTTCGTGCATTTCCGCATTCGATAGTAATTCAGGTATTCCTCCTACATTGGAAGCAATACATGGTAATTGCATATGCATTGCTTCTATAAGGGATCTTGGAAGTCCCTCCGTTAAACTTGGCTGTATATACAAATCCAAGCGACTTAGCCATTCAAAAACTTTCGAACCACCAGGTAGTGAACCATCAAGTTTTACTTTTTCTTCTATACCAAGTTTTTCTGCTAATTTTATAATATTTGTTGAATCGCCTGTACCTAGAATTCTCAACTCAACATTTATCTTATTCTCCGATAATTTTTTAATTACGTTTAGTGCATTCTCAATACCTTTGTACTTAGAACTATATGAACCAATCAAGCCTATTGTAAATATATCTTCACAACTTTTTTCCATCTGTGAATATATCTCAATACCACTAGCAAGTTCAACATTAGAGCAAGCACTTGTTATTTTAAGGACTTTTGAAGGGTACTTTTTTTGTAGGTACATTTCTGTTACGTATAAAACATAAGGTGCATTTTTCAAAGTCTGTCGCTCTTTAAAATAAGCAAATGGAGCATAAACTTTTCTTAATAAACTTCCATGAAACCATAGAGCTGAAAAAATATCTCCTACTAATTCAATGGCGTAAGGCTTGTTTAGATCCTTGGCTATTTTTATAGCTTGTGTTCCCTCTTGGCTCGGTAGTCTAGCTATAACAATATCACTATTATTGATAATGAATTTTAATTTTTCTTCGTTTTTCTTTTTTACTTCAAATCTCTTTGAGGAGAGTGGAATTTTAGACAACTTAAAGTGCTGTACATTTTCACCACTGGAAATGTTGTAATTTGAAATTTCATCTTTATTTTCAAATCTTCCAATTATATTTAAACTGCTGAAACTTGGTAAGTAGCGCTTCCAAGTTTCATAGGTTAGTTTTCCCTCTGAGTATGCTTTACCTTCTTTATCATAAATAAAAATATGACTATGTACGAAAGCAGCTCTTATTGTCATTAGATCATATCTCCTTAATTTTTTTTGCAGGAACACCACCAAATATCGAATTACTATCCACATTTTTATTTACTACAGCGCCGGCAGCTATTATAGATCTGCTACGGATGGTAACATTCGATAATATTCTACATCCATTTCCAATCCAAACGTCATTTTCAATATTAATCTTTCCAATTTTAATAGGATTATATTTTATTGGAACTTTTTCATTCCCCCAAGTATGTTCGAAAGAAATTAATGATGTATGATTTGCAATTGAAACCTCGTCTCCAATTTTTATTCCTCCATGACCATCTAGATAACAGTATGCTTGAATGCTAACATTCGACCCTATCTCAATGCCCTTCAAATTTTTTAAAGTTACATATTTTCCAATAAAAACATTTTCGCCACAACGCTCTGCATTTCTTTTAACATAAAAATATCTTAGCAGAAGTACACCTTTTAATTCCAAGCCATCTAGGGAGTTTAGAAATAATAACATCAATTTATTAGGAATAAGTTTATATAGAAAATAAAAAAAACTAATCAATCTTGAGTATTTTGAGAATTGCATTCTTCCGCTTATTTTAAACACTCCTTAGTATTGAAAACTCCATATAATCCATAAACTAAACTTAAATATTCATCAACGTGTTTGGTCAAGATGAAAGGGGAATTTTCAAACTCTTTTATAATACCGCTATTATTTAACTTTTCGTTGCTTAAACAAATATTTAAAGCTTCCTCTGCCCAAATTTCACTTTCAACATTCAAATCTAATAAGTTCACGTGTGAGAAAAAAAAACTAACTTCCTTGTGAGGTTCAATACTGCTCGCTAATACTGGAACTCCATTAGAAAGCGCCTCTAAAATAACTCCTGGCAAGCCTTCTCGTTTAGACGGAAAAATCAACAAATTTTTCCCTACTAATATTTCACTTATATTACTTTGTACTCCAAGGAATTTGACTTTTCTCTGAATAGAAGCTTCGGTGATTAAATTCTCTATTTCTCTTGTGATTTTCTCGTCTGTCTTTCCAACTAAAGTTAAAGTTGAATGCGGATAAAGCTTATTAAATGCAATAAAAACTTCAATAAGTTTAAAATGATTTTTTGCTCTAACTTGTCTTCCAATATGAACAATATTAATTTCATCTGTTCTATCGATATCATTTTCTAAAGGTCTCTTTGATGATATACCATTATAAAGAACTTTAAATTTTGTGTCTTCTAAATTAAAGTTTGAAAAATTTCTTGTTAATACAGATTCATTTACACCAATAATTACAGAGGAAAAATTTATCAATAGTAATTTCAAAACATTATTTCTAACACTTCTTACAAAACCTTCTTTCTCATCATATAAAGTTCGTATATGAGAAATTCTTATAGGGACTTTAAGCAATTTTCCAAATAGCATAAAAACTCCGGAGAAAAGGAATAGATTTGAATGTAATATATCAATTTTCTCTTCTTTTATAAGTTTAGGGAATTTTAAAAGAAATGAAAATTTTTTTAATTTCATGTAATGTATCTTTGCTCCAGCTTTAATGAATCTCTCGTCTAAACTTCCTTTCTCTCCTTTTAAGCAGAGTATATGAAAATTCAGATCAGATATTCCTCTTCTATTTATCTCTTCTATTAATTCTAAAGTTCTGGTTTCTGCTCCTCCAGAATCTAACTTGCTGAAGGTCTTTAAAATTCTAATCATTTTCCATTTCCCTGACTACCAAAAAATTTTTTAATTAGAATCTCTTTTTTCTCTTCATAGTTTCTACTTCTAATATGAAGAGAGGAAGCATCTACACTTTTTTTATAGTCTTCTATATTTTTTATGAACTTAGCAGGTACCCCTGCCACTATTGAATTAGCTTCAACATTTTTAGTTACTAAAGAACCTGCTCCTATCACGGAATTTTTGCCGATTTTGACATTCGGCATTATAGTTGCTCCTAGACCAATAAACACGTTATCTTCTATAATTATAGATCCAAAAACATCTATATCTGGTTCCATTTCTCTGAATACCCATACACCACCATCATGAGTAATAAAATGTACGCCTCCTGTTATTGTCACATGATTACCCATTTTAATTAGAAATGGCTCTGAACCGAATGTACTTCTTGTAAGACCTAGAAATCTACACCTCTCACCTACTTCAACTCCAATTTTCCGAGCATAAATAACCGGATTCTTTTTTATTAAGTAATTTTCATTTAGATACTTATATAATTTTCTCACACGAACACTCTCCTTTTCCAAAATATATATACTACACATGTAGTATAAAGAAATGATACAACTATATTATTTAGTAGTAAGGAATATGCTACGCCAATTAAACCATTTGTTTTTATTAGAATAACTCCTGAAACCACTGTGGCAATAAGCCCAAATCCGTTTATTAAAGGTTGTACCTTAAACAATCTTAGAGAGGTTATTGCGGTTCCTAAGAAAACAGAGCTGTATAAAAATAGTATGCCAAAAATAATTACCATTAAAACATCATTATAGGCCGCATACTCTTCTGTATAAATTAAAGTGATTATCCATTCTCCCCAATAATAAAATATTATAACGAAAGCGAAACTTAATAATATTCCAAACGCTTGTATTTTAAGTAGTAATTTCAAAAATATTCTATATTGTCCTTCGCTTGCCAATTTCGCTAATTTTGGAGTGACAACTTGTGAGATAGCCGATAAAAGTGTACTACCTATAACAAGTAAATAAGTTAGAGCTGAAAAAATTCCCAGTTCGTACAATCCTAATTGTGACTCAATTAAATATCTTGGGAAATTAGTATTAAGTGATCCTATAACGGTTGAAACCCCTAGGGGTAGTGCTAGTATAAATAACGAATACGTTCTTTTTTTATTGAATTCCCTGACAATTTTTTTAGGTAAAAAAGAACGGCCATTTTTCTTGTCGAAAAAAGTAAATATTAAAAAATTTGATATGAGGTAGGAAAACATAACAATTACGAGGTTTTCAAAGTAGTAGTAACTAGCCCCAGCTAATATAAAACTTACTAATCCTCTTAGTACAGTAGATTTACCTACTAAATCATATCTATTATTTTTTTGATATAGTCCATAGTATATATCACTCTTCATTTCATAAACTTTGGATAAACTTAATAGTAATAAAACTAATGATAAGTGAAAACTAAAGTTCCCAAAAATAGCCACAAATAGAACCAAGAATACAGAAATAACATTCGTAATATTTCTCAAACTATAATACTCTAAAAATGAATTATTTTCCTCGTGATCTGTTAGTAATACAGACCTTAGCTTTACATTGAAAAACAAGAAAAAGGGTGAAGTGATTGCCATTGAAAAAGTAAAAATGCCTACTTCTTCTGGACCTCCAATTTTTGCAATAATAGAAAGTATAAAAAATTGAGTAGCTGCATATAAGATATTACTTAAAAATGTCCAGGAAAATTTCCCCAAAAAACTTTTCATTTTCAATCCCCGGTTTCTAAAAACTATATATTTTTTAGCACACTTTTATTACTGTGAATTTTTATTTTTTTATTTTTTTTAACTAATTTCCAGACCAAATTAAATACAATCAATAAAAGTAACAACATAACTATTTGAGCGGGTACAAAGGAAAAAGCATTTCTAACATTGTTAATTAATATTGCTCCTATACCTCCAGAAATTATTATTCTTAATGGTGTAGATTTATTTTCTCCTATTAACAATATTAATATTATTAGGGGTGTAATTAGCAAAGAAGAATATTTACCGAAATTATGATAAGATTCCGCAATTATTGAGTACCCCATTGTTGGAAGTCGTTCTCTATAATTATATGGTTTCCCTGTATATTCAATAGCTTTTATACCCGGAAAATTGTTTGCTACCCCTCTTTGAAATGGGACAAAAAAAGATTCTCCATAAACTAATTCTTCTTCGTTTTCAATCCAACTTACAGTATAAATTAGAGGTCTTAAAGTGTAACCAATAGTTAAAAATGGATCGATTGGTGAAATATTGATTTCGCTAATATCACTAAGTTTATCAATATTTCTAACTTGTCCTACTAAAGGAATTATTAAAAAGAAAATCAAGAGTAATGGAAGGAGAATTCTAAAATTAAGTTTTACCTCTCGTAATATTAATATACCCATCCCAGCCATTAAAGGATAAAGCAACTCTCCTCTATTACCTGTAATAAGCAATAATGAACCAGGCAGCAATATAAGTAAAATTGTATATTTATAATTTTTAGAATCGCTGGTAGCTATGAGTGACACTATTCCTATAGCATATAAAAACAGAAAAGTAGAATAAAATGGGACATTATTCAGTTTTGAAAAATATTCTTGATAAGTTGAAAATAGTGGCAGATTTCCGCTTGTGAATTGAAAAGCCAAGTATACAAAAAAACTTATTACTAAGACACATCCAAAAACATAGTATTTTTTATTTACTTCAATATAATTTAAATCTAAAGATTCTCTTTGTTTTTCTTTTTTTATACAAGTAAAAAAATTAGCAAAAAAGCAAAAAACAGTTACGAATATCAAGGCGATCAATATACTCTTGTCAGCTGAAGGAAGATAGTACCAACTTGTATTTAAAGATAATTTTGACAGAGGATCCTCAACAAAAAGTTCTATAAAAGGGATACTTAGGCAAGATAAAAACAAATAGATTAAGTAAACAAATATCAAACCATTTTTATTCTTATATAGATTTAATAATGTTAATAACACACAAAATATAGTAGCTATTGTAAGTATATTCAAATAATAGATTTCTTTGTCTAATGAAACAAATAAAAATATTAAAGTTATTAAAGTAAATGTAATATTTATTAAATTATTTTTTTTAAGTAGCATATATCTCTCCCAAATCAAGTATTTTGAACAGCAGTATTAGTATTCGGTAAATATTTGTTTTCTTTATATGCTACTATATTTAAAAATAGAAAAAACTTCATATAAATATTATTATTTACTTTTTCTGTTCTGTTTAAAACCTTTTTAATCTTACTAGTTTATTCTAATTTTCTCGTTATTTTTCTAAGCAGTACCAGCTTCGACTTTTGGAATTGCCACGTTCTTTCGATTAGCCAGCGTGACCAACACATCCTTAACCTCATCATTCCGCATCTCAGGGAGCTTATCTAAAAGGTAAGTCAACTCACCCTCACTCACAGGATTTGCCTTCCCGATGTAAATCTTTGGAAACACCTGATCAGTCTGAATCTCGTTATCATTTAACAATTCTTCAAACAATTTCTCTCCAGGACGAATCCCAGAATAATTGATGCCAATCTCGCCTTCTGTATACCCAGACAAACGAATCAAGTTCTGTGCCAAATCAACAATCTTAACTGGTTCGCCCATATCCAACACAAAAACTTCTCCGCCTTCAGCTAAAGTCCCAGCTTGTATAACAAGTCGAGAAGCTTCAGGAATGGTCATAAAATAGCGTGTCATACGAGGATCTGTCACCGTAACTGGACCTCCTGCTGCTATTTGTTTCTTAAACAACGGAATTACGGAACCACGTGACCCAAGAACATTGCCGAATCGTACTGCTGCAAACTTCGTATCACTTCGCTTCGCCAAATTTTGTACGATCATTTCGGCAAAGCGTTTTGTCGCCCCCATGATATTCGGTGGATTTACTGCTTTGTCCGTTGATATCATGACAAAATTACGGACTCCACACAAATGCGCAGCTTCTGCCACATTTTTCGTACCATATACATTGTTCTTAACGGCTTCCATTGGGTTTCCTTCCATGAGCGGCACATGCTTATGTGCCGCCGCATGATAGACAACATCCGGCTTATAAGTTTCCATAATTTCCAGGATGCGTTTTTGGTCCTGAACATCTGCAATAATCGGGATGATCTCCGTATCAGCGGATAATTTTTGGCGCAGCTCCATATCGATTAAGTAAATGGAGTTTTCTCCGTGCCCCAAAAGCAACAGTTTCTTCGGTCCAAAGCGAACAATTTGGCGCGAAATCTCAGAGCCAATCGAACCGCCCGCACCGGTTACGAGAACCGTTTTGCTCGTCAGTTGGCTCGCGATTTTGTCCATATCCAACTTCACTTCGTCGCGTCCCAACAAATCTTCAATCTTGACGTCCTGAATATCCGTTACCGATAACTTGCCAGTCATGACGTCTTCAATCATCGGAATCGTTTGGGTTCGGACGCCTGAATCCATGCACATTTTAATTAGCTCTGCAGTTTCCTGCTTGCCGAGTGAAGGAATGGCAATGATGATCGTATCGATCTTGTTGTCTTTCGCAATACTGGTAACGTCTTTTGTGCCGCCTTGTACCACCCGGACGCCATATATATCAAAGCCCTGCTTGTTCTTATCGTCATCGACAAACAATACAGGGAGTAGTCCATTTTCAGGATTGCTCAAGAGTTGGCGGGTTACCAAGCTGCCTGCTTTTCCGGCACCAACCACTAAGGTACGCTTGAGTTCTGAACTTTTGTGTTTAATCTTTTTGTCGCGCAACAAGCGCCACGACAGCCGTGATCCGCCAATCAGAATCAAATGCAGCATCCATGTAATCGCCAACGCACGAAACAACACATCGCCTCTATACATGTATTGGACCAGCCCAATGACGACGATTGACCAACTGACCGCTTTAAAGATAGACGCCAATTCGCCGATTGAAGCGTATTCCCATACTTTTCGGTACAAGCCGTAATACATCGCCAAGGCATGGTGTGCCACGAATATCGTCAATGCACTGGCCATCAAGAATTGGTTATGAAGAACTGCTGTATAAGGGTACAATACGTAGTAACCGACAAAGATAGAGAAAAACACAATAAGTGAGTCCACAATTAGTAATAAAGAAACACGATTTTTCAACGACAAAACATTCAACCCTTTCAATATCCAGTACTTTATACACATATGTTCACGGTCTTTTTTAAATTTAACATATTATGGATTGGAAATGATAGGATTTTTAAAACAAAAAAATACTTTTTTATTAATTATTAAGTAAAAATATTCCACCATTTCCCTTTTTGGATATCTTCCGGCTCCAATACATGAAGGTGCTGGTTCAGGAGTATCCGTTCATTGTTTTCCAAAAATATGTCGACCATATCGTGCTGTTTCTTTTTTTCCAAATAGTCCAGACCTTCGTTAAACAGGAATGGCCGCTTGTCTAAGCTGTGGACATCAGAGCCATAGACGTGAATCAAGTTCGCATCAATCAAGCTCATCGCTGTGCGTTGAATCGCTTTGCCGAAGCTGCCCGCAACCGAACCGGCTGTCACTTGTGCCAATGCTCCGTGGATCAACAGTTTCTTGAGCCGCTCTGGTTTTTCAATAATGCCTTGGTTACGCTCAACATGCGCAATGATCGGCACATAATTGCGCGTGATCAATTGCTGGATGATCGGCACGGTATATGCCGGAATTCCGGATGATGGCAGCTCCAGTAAGACATACCGGGATTCAGCTAAAGTCAGCGCTTCTTTTGCGACCAATTTGTCCGGCAATTTTTCGCTCAAGCGGCATTCTTGTCCGCTGTAGATGGTCAACGGCAGCTGCTCTTGTGCGATCCAGCTGTTGACCAGTTCCAGCTGCTTCTTTAATGCAGCGAGGTTTGTATTGAAATTGGGATGAAAAGCGTGAGGCGTGGCGATAATGCCCGTCAGCTGTTCGGCTACAGCTTTTTCCAGCATGCGCTTTGTCTGATCCATTGTTTCCGCTCCGTCATCAAGTCCGGGCAGAATATGGGCGTGCGTGTCGATCATTCTTTCTTCCTCCTTTGGGCTTTAAAAAAAGTAAAAAGGGGGTCCTTTTTACTCTGCATTTCCATAATATTGATAATAGTAGCTGTCTTTTGCCAGCGCGTAATTATTTAGCACAGCGCCAATGAGGCGGCTGTTGGAAGATTCAATTGCTTCTTTTGCTTTTAGCGCCATTTCTTTCTCCGTATTGCCTGAACTGACCACCAGAATTGTGCCTTCGCATTTGTTCGCCAAAATTTGTCCATCCGTTACGGAAAGAACAGGCGGTGCGTCAAAAATGACCAAGTCATACATGTCTTTCAGCTGGTCAATCAAGGCTGTCATTGACTTGGACGCAAGCAGTTCTGCCGGATTTGGCGGAATTGGGCCGCACGTCATCAAATCCAATCGCTCAACGGCAGTTGGACGAATCACTTCCTGAATGGTGTTTTGGCGGGTCAACACGCTCGACAAGCCAACCGTATTTCCCATACGGAACGTATAATGCGTAGTGGGCTTGCGCATATCCCCGTCCACCAGCAGGACTTTTTTGCCTTCTTGCGCAAAAACTACGGCCAAGTTTGCAGACGTTGTCGACTTTCCTTCAGAAGGAGCCGCCGACGTGACCACCATGGTGCGGATTTCAGCATCTGGTGATGAGAAATTTATATTGGTTCGCAAAGTGCGGAATTGCTCCGACACGAACGATCGTGGTGTTGTAAATGCGATGAGTTTACGTGCAGTTTCCTGCAGGACTTTTTTCTTTCTTGCCATTGGGTTATCCCGCCCTTCTCTTTGTTGCTGTTGCTTGTTCCAGTTTGGCTTCTTCTTTTATCGGAGAAATGATGCCAAGCAATGGAATGCCAAGAAACTCTTCGATGTCTTGCTCGGTTTTAATGGAAGTATCCAAGTATTCCAGAAGAAACGCGATTCCTACGCCGAGCATCAATCCGATGACAGCCGCAATGGCCATGTTGAGCATCGGGTTGGGTGCAACTGGAGCCGGATTTTCCTTGAGTACCGCTGGAGACAAGATGGACACGTTGTCGACATTCATCAATTCCGTAATTTCGCTTTCGAATACTTCTGCGGTCGTATTGGCAATGTCCACTGCCACTGCCGGGTTTTCATCCTGCACCGTGATGTTCACCACTTGCGAATTTTCTGCCGTAGCGACCGTGATTTTGCTGTTCAGCTGTTCGACTGACATATCTAGGTTCAACTGGCTCGATACTTCGTCTAAAATAGCCGGGCTTTTGATGATGACTGAGTATGTATTGATCAATTGAAGATCGGTTTGGATGTTTTGGTTGGTTAACTGGGAAGCTTCTGTCTCTTCCTGATTGACCAGAATCTGTGTAGACGTTTCATACATCGGGGTCAAGACCAAAAACGACACAACGCCTGCGATGGTGATGGCTAAAATGGTGAGGAGCACAATTAATCCCGCTCGTTTTTTCAAGGTTTTGAACAGGTCTTGTAAGCTGATGGTTTCTTCCATTTGGTGATTATCTCCTTTTATTTTCAAATTCTTATCATTTTTTTATTCATAAACAACTTAAAATAGTATAGCATAGGTAGGAGCCGAAAGAACTTCCAATTTTAAAAAGTTATATAGGCTATTAGAAGGAATTATGCTATCTTTATTTGTAAGAATGGATGTTTTTTGAAAGGAGTTTCTCATGAATTTGTATAAAATTGGTGCTGTATTGGCTGTTATTGTTTGTGTAGTTGTACTGGTTTTCAGCTACTTGACGTGGCAGGACAAATTGGCAAATGTATTGGAAAAACCGGAAAGCGCAAATGCACAAACGGCAGAAATGGAAGAAGAGGAACCGGAACCCGCTGCTGATGTCGAACTTGTGAACATTGATGGGTTGACGGATAATATGGATAGACAAGTCCAAGAGCTTTTTGAAAAAAGAAGCGCCAGTGGCAACTTGAAGATGCTCATTGCCGGCTCTGCAGCTCTTGAGTCGGGGGAACCGGGCTACGCGGCACAACTGCAAAGTGCTTTGGAAGAAGCGTACGGCAACTTTCTCGAAGTTAGCGTCGTTTCATTAGAAGGAACGTCCGAAGCCTTGGCCAATGTTGATCTTTCGGCAGGTTACGATTTGGTGTTGCTGGAGCCGATGACGTTGATGAACAATGGCCGCATCGCCATTGAGCAGGAGCGCGAACACATTACTGCGTTTGAATCTGCAGTCACTGTTGAAGTGGCAGATGCGGTACTTGTGCTTCATCCGCCGCAGCCGATTTACGGTGCTGGTTATTATTTGGCACAAGTCATTGCTTTGGAAGAGTACGCGGTGAATAGCGGTTATGCTTATATTAACCATTGGTCCGCATGGCCTGATACTGAAGATGAACTTCTTGAAGACTATTTAACAGAAGACGGCTTACCGAACAACAAAGGCGCAGCATTGTGGGCAGAAGAACTGGAAGCGTATTTTATCGCTGACTAAAAGGGGAATTATGTGATGAGCAGAAGAGAGAAAAAGAATAAGAAGAAAAAATGGCCATGGGTTTTAGGCATACTTGGGCTGATTGTCATCGGTCTTGGCATTTATTTGTTTACCGTCTACAACAGTTTCACCAATACATTGGAAGAAATCCACGAACCTATTGAACGCGAAGCTTCAGACAAACGAGCGACTGACCAGGAAGTCGTATTAAATGACCAAGATCCATTTTCTGTTGTGTTGTTGGGTGTCGACGAACGCGAAGACGACCGTGGCCGTTCGGATACCGTGATTGTCATGACGGTGAACCCGGCTGAACAATCCACCAAGATGGTCTCCATTCCGCGTGATACTTACACCGAGATTGTTGGACGCGGTACGATGGACAAGATTAATCATGCCTACGCATTTGGCGGCATCGAAATGTCGATGGCAACCGTGGAAAACTTATTGGACATTCCGATTGACTACGTGATGCAAGTAAACATGGAAGGCTTCCAAGACATTGTGGATGCAGTTGGTGGTGTAGAAGTAAACAACGCGATGGCGTTTGACGAGTTTGCTGCCGGCAACCTTGAGTTGAACGGCGAGGAAGCGTTAGCTTATGTCAGAATGCGCAAGCAGGATCCAAACGGTGACTTTGGCCGCCAGGATCGCCAAAAGCAAGTGATTCAAGGCATCATGAAAGAAGGAGCATCGGTTAACAGCCTGCTCAACTTCAGAGAGATTTTTACCGCTCTTGGCGACAACGTCCGTACGAACATGACGTTTGACGAAATGATGGATGTTCAGTCGAATTACCGCGATGCCATCGGGACCGTTGATCAGATTATGGTAGAAGATGGATATGGTGAGACGATCAACGGGGTTTGGTATTATATGATGGATGATGCCGAATTGATAGAGATTCAGTCGACCTTGAAAGAGCATTTGAATATGTAGAGGTGATGAGCGCAATCCTTTTATGGGGTTGCGCTTTTCTTTTCGGAATTTCGTTGCAGCTGGATGAACAAGGAGTTCTCAATTAAGACATCACCTATATCTGCTTCCTCTTACTTCATCACGCAAAAACCCGCTTCCTGGGATTAGGGAACGGGTTTTGCGGGCTATTTTACCGGGCCTTCTGACGATCCGGCAAAATCATCATCTTTTTTTTATATTCACCAAACTTATGTTTTTTTAACTCGTATTTTTGAACAAAGTGCATAAAGGCTTGCCGTGGTATGCCAAGTTGTTTTGCACTTACCGAAGCACCAAAATTATTTTTGATATAAAGATCCTCCATGACTTCTATTAAGGGCTTGTTATGTCGTCTCTCAACTTTTTCCTTGTATGAGTCATACTCCGTCATAAGCCTTTCAACTCGCTTTCTTCATTATTAGTATAGGTCTCGCGTATCTGTTATCTACTTATATTTCCATTATAGTTTCCGAAACCCATTTTAGCTAGTCTAAATGGCATACTCTTTGTAAAATTCCTTATTTTTGTTTTAATTTGCTGTTAAGCAAACTTTCAATCTACTCCAGGCAATTAATGAAGCCGCGCCAACAAGTTCATGGTTTCCGCCTGCTTGATAAAGTTTTCCATCACGTGATTGCTTTCAAATTCGTTTGCTTTGATGCGATCCAGATTGGATACTTTCCGATACTCTACTTCACTGGACAATAGCTCTTCAATCTGTTCTTGGACGCTGTAAAGCTCGCTTTCTTGAGAAAATGAATCGCCGCTTTCATAGGGCGGCAATTGGTGAAGAAAGCCTTCCGTTAAGCTAAAAGAGTCATTGATTTTTGCAGCAATAGCCGGAATGCCGCAGCCTGCTGCTTCAATTAGCGGGACGCCCATCCCGACAAAACAGAATGTGTCTTCCAATGCGCGTTTTCTGTCGCCCATGCTCGTGAAAGCGCCGTGCATGAAAATATGATCACGGGCTGGGGAATTTGCGATTTTCTCACGAAGACTGTCTTCGTCCTGCCCATCCCCGTAAATATGAAAGGTGAATTTAGGATCAATTTGGATCAGGTTTTCTAAAATGTCGATCATGTAGTAGTTATACGTCCGGAAATGCGCAAGCCTGCCCATGGAGACAATACGGCGCGACTTGAAATTGCCTTGGATTTTCGTCGGTTCGCAAAGATCGAGCGGCATGGGAAAAATCGAATTGTTCAACGGTTCGCCAATCGCCTGCTCAGTCATTTTTTGAATCGTGGGGTTCATGAAAAGCAGTTTTGTATGGAACTTCGGATCGATCAGTTTGAGCGTTTTGACCACGCTTGTTACTCGGTCCAACTTGTAGCTTTCTGGATGGTAGACACCGGACAGCCGTTTTTTTGCCGGCAGTAGATAAGACAACAGGAAAGACTTTGGACCAAATGAGTACACCAAATCGAATTTATCATCAAAGCGCATTCGCATCATTTTGGTAACAAGCCACAGATTGACTGAAGGCTCGCTGGTATCTTCATCTACAACAACCGTTACACCTTTGACTTTGTCCAATTGGTTCAGCAACGGTCCCCCGCTGCTGAACAAAAACAGGGTCACTTTGTAATCATGGGCGCACAGCCATTTGACCATACGGACGACCAGCATTTCCACTCCACCGGGTTTCATGTTTTTATGAATAAGTGCGATTGACTTGATGGGACGCGCTTGTTTTTCGAAATCAAAGAATACGTCATTACTGAATGAAATCATACCTTCACCTCATCTGGCGGAATGTCTTCTATTGTTTTCTCATAAAGTCAGCGTATTGGTATTTTTTGATGTACCATTCGGTCGTCATGCGCAAGGCTTCTTCAAAAGGCGTGAACGGTGCAAAACCAAGAACTTGCTGCTGAACGGGCGGGCGCACCGGTTTCACTTGATCCTTATCATTTCCCAGGAAATATGCGTTTACGGCAGCGATGATTTGCCGGGAAAACTCCCAGTCATCCAAACGCGCACTGTAGCCAATCGTATAGCGCTGCCCTGCATCTCCAAGGTGAAACACCGTATCAATGGCTTCGCATAAATCACCGACAAACAGCCAATCATGCGGTGGACCGCTATCTGGCAGTGTAAGCTCTCCTTCCAGCGCTTGACGAATGAACTTCGGAACCTGTTCGTCCTCCTGCTGCCTTGGCCCGAAACTTTCAGGAGTCGCTGTAGTGACGATACCCAAGCCGCTTTCTTCATAAAAGTTTTGGATCATCGCATCTGCTCGCTGCTTGCTGTCGCTGTACAGGCTATTGTCCTTAGCCTCAGCCAGTGACAGCTGATGAAAGCGTGAGCCTGCATAGTTGGGATTTGGCTGATGCGGCCCAAACATCCAGGCATTTTGAGCAGCATGCAATAAGTTCATTGTGCCGAGCACATTGGTTTGTTCATACAGACGAATTTCCCCGACCCGCTCCATGCTCCGCGTTTCTGCCGCAAAGTGGATGATATCGGTAATGTCATAAAGCTCGAACAGATGGCTAATTGCGTGTGCATTCCGAATGTCCACCCGGTGAAACGCATAACGGTCTGCCTGGTCCGGACATTCGATATTATCCGGATTTGCAGCATCGGTATTGTAGTCGATATTGATGATCTGATAATGCGGGTATTTGTTCATGTAATAATGAATCATGTGGGATCCGATAAATCCGTGGCCTCCGGTAACAAGTATAGTTTTAGCGCTTATAACCGTTCACCTCCTTGCTGGATTATTGAAGAACACTCATTGGCGTAAAACAGCTTTCTTAAAAGCTGAACCGTGCCATTTGTATCAGGAATAATCTCTATACTAGGATATTGAAGTTAAAAATAGGTTAAAAGACGTTATTTTCTAAATTTTTAATTAGTATACATGATTTTTAGATATTTTGCATTATACTTTATGTAAAATTTATATCTTTTTGTTCATATTTATTTTAAAAAGTCATGACTATATGTACAATCGGGAATAATTTAACTTATTTTTTCAAAAAAATGGATCAACCTTCAAATTTTGCAGGCAGATCATGTACCTTAAAGATTAGTTGTGCGTTCAATAGATTCGCAATCTAATGATAAAGAAGTCTAAAATGCTATTGCTAATTAAGATATGTTGAACTAATACGGCCTTTCTTCGTGTACGTTTTTTATTTTCCTTCTATATAATAGAGCACAAATAAAAAAAGCTGCAGATAGAGTTTGGCGTAGCCAAGACTATCTGCAGCTTTTTTTAGCTCACAAGTACAAAAGCCCCTGTGACAATCAGCAAGACCCCGATTATTTTACGGGTGCCGATGCGTTCTTTTAAAAGAAAATAGGATAGGACCATGGTCCAAATATACGTGATCGCCGTTAACGGGAACACTACCGTATAGGGCAGGAACTTCAGTGCCGCAATGTTCAAGATAGCACCGACGCCATACAGGAAAACCCCGAATAGCAAGCGCAGCATAAATGCTTTCCGCTCCATATTAATATTCAAAGACGATGCTTTTTTCAGGAAATAGCCGCCAAATGCACCAATCCAGGTCATGGTGACCAGCAAGAGGATCAACAGAATATTAATCGCTGTCACCCCCTATTACAATCACGCCAATCAAAATCAGCCCCGTGCCAATGGAAATGTTCATCGTGATGGCTTCATCCAAAAACACAGCTCCGTAAAAGATGGCGATAACGTAGCCGATGCTCAGCAGCGGATGCAAAACCGACAGCTTGCCAAAACGGAAAGCTGCGGTCATCAGCACCGCTCCCATGCCGTACAGCACGAAGCCGCCGAGCATGTGCAAATCCAGGATGGCATCGGACATTTTCCACAACAATTGGCCGGTCGCCGTTGAGATGGCGGCAAAGATCATTAGCAGGATGCCGATGGGAGCTGTTTTTTCAGTGTTATTCACGGGCAGGTCCACCTTCTTTGGGACCAAAATTGATCAAGCTGATCAGGAATGCCGCGTACATGAACAACGACGTGTTGAACAGGTAGCGGAAATCCTGAGCCGGCATGGTGGCCATGACAGCTGCGGTATTTAAAGCAATCGGCAACAGGATCAACCAAATTCGCCAATTGTTTCGCAAGTACGCGACATAGATGAACAGCGTAATTAGGAACAAATAAACCGCTGGACGCCACAGAAACTCTTCTGCCTCCGTATCAACATTCAAGTACTGCTGCGCGGCAGAAGTAACTCTTGGGTAAATGATTTGGTTGAGCAAGTTGAATTCATTGCCATAGTAGATGTTGGTGACAAAACGGTTCATGTGTCCGTCTTCTTCCAAGCGCATCTGCCACACCAAAGCCGTTTCATCGAGAAAGGCCTCTACTGCAAGACCGGGATTTTGAACGACCAGCTGCGCCCAATGTTTGGCATATTGCGCTGGGTCGTCATAAATGACAAAGCGGTCGTACTCGCCCCATGAAAATTTGATGGGGTCGACGCTGGACGGATTGTATTTCTCCGGCCATAGTTCGAGCGGCATCAAGTCGTTAATATACGCGCGCTGCTCCTCGGTCATGTCACCTTCTTTCGTGACAATGTTGGCAATTTGCTGCGTTGGAATGCTAAGTGCTTCCTGCGGGTCTGATGGCACAACATCAAGCGACGTGTATACGGGACCGGTAACAACTTGGTGAAGAATGATGATGCCGAGTGCCATAGGCAGCAACTGCTTCCACATGTGGCGATACATGATCAATGCCGCAATCATGGTAATGACGAATACCGGAAAGCCGTTATGCCGGAAGAACACCAGCATGAACGAGCCCAACAGGAATAATAGGATGAAAGAAACTTTTTTTGCTTCCAGTCCTTTCGTTTTGACCAACAGTAAAATCAATAGCGAAAAGAACAATAAAGAAGTGCTGTACAGCACATCTTTCCAGATGATAATCGACATGATCGAGTTAACCGGAACAACGGCAGCGACAATTAGCACAGCCCAGATAATCCACGTGTTGACCATAAAGCGTTTCATTAGGTAGCCCATATACCCCATCGTCAACGCCAAAGCGAATAGTTGGAATAAGGCGATGATGCCCGGGCTGTCCCATATTTGTCTCAGGAACATGATGAGCCAGGTGAACATGACCGGATGCCAGTTGGTGAACTCGCGGGTTTGGGATTGTTCCCATTGCGATAAGGAATCCGGCGTCATGGCAGCTGGATAAAAGGCGATGAACATGACAAGTGAAGCACCAAGCATCGGCAGCATGAAGAGCAGCACATACAGCAGTGATACTTTTTGCTCGCCTTCTGGTGATTTGATGCTAAGGAGCAACTTGATGATCGCTAGCACAATAAGAGCGATTGTCAGGAAAAGGCCGATGAAAACCGCTGCTTTAACAAGCACATGATTATCGGCTAAATATTCCTGATTGCCTAATAGGCTGAGTCCTGCCAATACTGTAAACAACGGCATGAATATGGCCAGACTGACCTTTTTCCCGCGCGGCCACGTTTTGACCGTGTGGATAAACGAACGGCTGTACACAAGCAAACCAAAAAGCCCGAGTGTGACAGCTCCGATGAGCAAAGGATGCGCGTTACGGATCGGCTGGAAGTAGAAAATGGCTGTAAATGCAAGGAAAAGTGCTGCAACAAAATATGCAGCACCTATTAAGTACGTTTTTTTCATAGAGTTTTCTCACCTTTTATCCGGTCACTGATCCGGATTAATTCGAGTTCAAACTGTTTTCGATGTGTGCCGGCAACGGTATCAAGGATAAGTCCGCAAGCAAACGCCAACATGGCAAGCATCATTAAGCCCACTGCCAAGATTGCTGACGGGATGCGTGTGACAAAGTCGGTTTGAACGTATTCGATAATCACGGGAATGCCAGCAGCAAGGCCCAGAATAAAGAATAGCACTGCCCAACATGAGAAGAACAGCATAGGTTTGTAGTCTTTAAACAATGTGAAGATCATCCGCAGCACTTTGATGCCATCCTGGATGGTATTCAGTTTGGATTCACTGCCTTCAGGGCGGTCACGGTAATCGATGGCAACTTCCTTAATGAGGAAATTATTGTCCAACGCATGAATGCTCATCTCAGTTTCGATTTCAAAACCTGGGCTTGTTACCGGAAGCGATTTGACGAACAAACGGTCAAACGCACGATAACCTGTCATGATGTCGTTAATGTTGCTTTTGTACAGGCGGTTGATCAAGTTTTTGACAAGGGTGTTGCCAAAACCATGAAATTTCCGCTTGTTTTCATTGAAATAAGTGCCGTTCGACAAACGGTCCCCAATCACCAAGTTAGCTTCCCCTGCAATCACGGGTTTGATGATGTTGTGGACGAATTCTGCCGGGTATGTATCGTCGCCATCCGCCATTACATAGACGTCCGCATCGATTTCACGGAACATCGACCGAACCACGTTGCCCTTTCCTTGGCGAGGCTCTTGACGGACCACCGCACCATGAGAAAGTGCAACTTCCGTGGTTTTATCACTCGAATTGTTGTCATAGACGTATATTGTAGATTCTGGGAGTTCTCGTTTAAAATCTTCGATTACTTTTCCAATCGTCATTTCTTCATTGTAGCAAGGCAGTAGTACTGCAATTTTCATAGACATGTTCTCCTTTTAATCATAAGCATTAACTAAACTATCATATCATGATTACAGGATTTAGTGAAATAGGTTTTGAATTTGGATTTATGTGTATTTTGAATTGTGTGGGTGCCAGGCACCCACACAATTTTTTTGAGTCTATAAGACCATTAAATAATTATGACAAGTTTTTTTAGGCAAGTTATAATAGATGAGTTATGAAACTTTATAAAGTCGGTATGGCATGATAATCGCTTTCCTGCCGGCTGGTTATTAAGCTTGATCGAATGGAATATTGGCGTTTTTCGAGCGATTAATACGAGTATAGTGAAGGTGTCCGGACATGATTTTCAATTCTTTTGAATTTATCTTTTTATTCCTACCAATTGTTTGGATTTTGTATTATATTCTTGGCCGCATCCACATTCCGTTTGCCAAAACTTGGCTGCTGATCGCTTCTTTGTTTTTTTACGGCTATTGGAATCCTGCTTATTTGCCGTTGATTTTGGTTTCGATGCTGCTCAATTATGCAATCGGGGTTTTTCTTGGGCGCAATAAAGGCGGCGTTTACCGGAAAAGCATTTTAACTGCCGGCATTCTTTTTAATGTACTGTTGCTTGGCTATTATAAGTACTATGACTTTTTTGTCGAGAACATCAATGTGGTTTTTGGCGAAGATTTGGTGCTGAAAAATATCTTGTTGCCATTGGCAATCAGCTTTTACACATTCCAGCAAATTGCGTATTTGGTGGATTCGTACCGGTTGGAAACGAAAGAGTATAATTTTTTGAATTACGGATTGTTTGTGTCGTTTTTCCCGCAATTGATTGCAGGGCCGATTGTTCATCACCGTCAAGTGATGTCACAGTTTTCGGCCAAAGAATCGTATCGGATTGTTTATGAAAACATCTCCAAAGGATTGTTGATTTTCGCCATCGGCCTTTTCAAAAAAGTGGCGATTGCGGATACTTTTGCCGAATGGGCCAATCAAGGCTATGGAAACGTGGAGTCACTGACGTTCGTGGACAGCTGGTTCACAACTCTGGCCTATACGCTGCAATTGTATTTTGACTTTAGCGGTTACTCTGATATGGCCATTGGACTTGCCTTGCTGTTCAATATCCGTCTGCCGATCAATTTCAATTCTCCATACAAAGCTTTGGATATCCAAGATTTCTGGAGACGCTGGCATATCACGCTGTCGCATTTTTTGACAACGTATATTTACATTCCACTTGGGGGAAATCGAAAAGGACCTGTACGCACTTATTTGCATATCCTGATCATCTTCTTTATTAGCGGCATTTGGCATGGTGCCGGATGGACGTTTCTAATCTGGGGTGCGATGCACGGCCTGGCCAGTGTCATTTGCCGCTGGTGGAAGCTTGCCGGCTATAGCATGAACAAAGTGGCGGCATGGATAGTGACGTTCTTGTTCGTCCACCTATCCTGGGTATTTTTCCGCGCGTTGACACTGTCAGACGCTGTGACTGTCTTGAAAGCAATGTTCGGATTTAACGGATTTTATCTACCAAGCGGTTTTGTTTCATTGTTTCCTTCCATCAATAAAGACTGGGTATTGACCCTGCCCTTTACGACGTCTACTTGGGAAATCACTTTAACATTGATGATTGGTTTGGCCCTGGTATTCTTCACGAAAAACTCTGTTGAGATCATGGAACAAAAACAGCGCAATACGCGTATGGCCATTTTCATATCCGTCCTTCTTTTTTACAGTGTTATGCAACTGCAGCAAGTCAGCGAATTCCTGTACTTTAATTTTTAGGAGATGATCCCATGAACGATAAAAAATTCAGCTTTGCCGTCATGGCGATTTTCGCCAGTTTGACGTTTATAGTCGCCGCTTTTAATTTTTGGATTGATCCTTTGTGGCATTACAGCCACGCCCATGGCCTAAACGATGTACAGATTGTCGCTGATGAACGCGAACAAAAAGTTGCACAGCAGCTGTATCACCCGACAGATGCGGATACTTTGTTGCTTGGTTCCAGCCGCAGTACGTATGTACAACCTGCAGGATTTCAGGAATGGAATGTTTACAACTTTGCAGTAGCCAACCTTTCGATGCGTGAGTATTACACAATGCAGCTTTATGCCTTTGATCAGAACCCTGATTACGAACGTGTGGTACTCGGCGTTGACTTTTTCAAATCCAGTGAAGAGCAAGCGAAGAATGCCCGGGCGATTACTGGTTATGAAACAAAGGTGCAGGAGCCGTTTTACCGGGCAAAAAACTTATTGTCATTTGATGTACTGGGCTATGCGGTCGACAACCTGGAGTTGTCAGCAGCAAATGAAATAAATGCTGACCGCTTGTATAATCGGGAAGGTGATGCGTTTGCGAAGAGACTATCAGAAGAAGAAATCGAGCAGGATACAGCTGCCAAAATTACTCGTTTTGAAGAAACCTTCTATGGCGACCATTACACTTATTACTCCAAGTACAAAGAAATCATGCAAAAAGTGCACGACAGCCATCCAGAAGCCGAAAAAATCGTATATACAACTCCGATTTCTACGGAACTGTTCAAGTCACTGACTTCGACCGGCTTATTGGATGAATATGAAGTATGGCTGCGCGATTTAGTGGATGTCTATGGCGGTGTATGGAATTTCATGTACCCGAACACGGTTACAAATGACATTATGAATTATTACGATGGCCACCACTTTTACCCTGAAATCGGAGAATTGATTTCCAAACGGATGGAACAAGGTGAAGATGCAGACGTGCCGGAAGATTTTGGTGTACTGGTCACGGAAGATAACATTGAAGAACATTTGGCTATGGTTAGAACGTTAGCTGCGGAAGTAAAATGAGCGACTTTGGCTTTTGTATGTTTCGATAAAAAATTGTGTGGGTGCCAGGCACCCACACAATAAAAAAATAAGAGCTTTCCGCCTATCGCGGAAAGCTCTTTTGTCTTGATTTTATTCGATCACGATGTTGTATTTGCCAAAATCATTGGCAGAAGGTGCAACATAGCTGATGCCGCTGTTTTCTGGAATCAGGCTTTGTGCATTGGCCGAAGTTTCAAAGACGATGTTCTGGTCGCCCGCAATAGGTGCGAACTTCCAGTTGGCATCTGCCGAAGGGTCGATGGTTCCGACTTCCAGCATGTAGTCAATGATGACTTGGCGATTTTCATATGCATAGTCGATGACTTCTTTAGCATCGGTCACGCCAGGGAAGTTTCCAGTAGCGCGGTAGTTATTCGTAGCCACCAGGAATTCCTGTGCATCGGTAACTGGTTTCCCATCATAAGAAAGATTTTTGATGCGGGTTGAAGCCGCATTGATAAGAACGCCTTCTGCGTCGTATTTCGCAGGTACGGTCACGTCGATTTCATATGTGACTCCATCCAAGACGTCAAAATTATAGGTACGGAAATCGTTGTTGATCAATTGCTGTTCGCCTGTCGCTGTTGGGTTGATTTGCTGGAACTGGCCTGCTGCCATTTCCAACCATTCTTTTACGTCTTTGCCTGTCAATTTCAAGGCGTAAATCGTGTTGTCAAAAACGTAAAGGTCGGCGACGTTCTTAATAGCGATTTCACCTGTTTTGATGTCTGTGTAGTAATTGCCGCCGTTGCGTCCGCCTGCTTTAAACGGAGCTGCTGCTGACAAAATTGGCAAGTCTGCGTTGGCTGTGCCGGCTACTTGCTGCTCGACATACCAAGTCTGTGCATTGTTGACGATTTGGACAGATGGATCGTCCTGTACCAATGAGAAATAGCTGTTGATTGGTGCTGTAGTTTCACCGACTGGACTGCGGACATAGTCGATTGTGGCTTCATGCGTTTCTTTGACAGCGTCAATCACTTGCTGCGAAACAGCATCAGATTCTGCATCAATTTCACGCAATTGTGCTTTGCCTGATCCCACTTGCCATTCCTTGCCTTTTTGCGCTAGCTGCAAATCGATAACACCTAAGTGGCTTCCGAAGTTGCCAGGCATGACGACAGGTGTACCATTGATTGTCCCTTGTTCTTGATTGACGTTTTTCAAGTCACTATAAGACCCAGGGAACACATCATGGTTATGGCCCGTGATGATGGCGTCTACGCCATCCACTTCTGTAAGCTGGTACGTGATGTCTTCTTCTCCGATTTCATGCGTTTCATCGCCCATTCCAGAATGCGATAGGACCACGACAACATCGGCTCCTGTTTTTTTCACTTCCGGAAGGAATTTCTCGACCGATTCTACTGCATCTTTAGCGATTACTTTTCCTTCAAGATGCGCGCGGTCCCACTTCATAATGTCTGGAGCGACGATTCCGATGACACCTACTTGGATCGTGTGTTTTTTGCCTTTGCCATCGACCACTTCTTTGTCGATAATGGTATAAGGCTCGTAGCGGTTTTCATTTGTTTTGGCATCGTAAACGTTGGCATTCAACACAGGAAACGGTGCATCATCCAATGCTTCGTCCAAATAATCCAAACCGAAGTTAAACTCATGGTTCCCTAAAGTGGAGGCATCAAAATCCAGTGATTCAAGTGCCGCATATGCAGGGTGCAGTTCGCCTTCCTCGATCGGATCAACTGTTGCTTTATAGCCGCCAAAAGGCGTTCCTTGAATCAAGTCTCCGTTATCAAACAACAGTGAATTGCTGTTTTCTTCGCGTGCCTGTTCGATCAGGACACCTGTCTTTGCCAACCCGAGGCTGTTTGACACTTTATCTTGATAATAATCATAGTTGACGAAGTTTGTGTGCAAATCAGATGTTCCCAAAATGCGCAATGTGACATTATTGCTGCCCACCGGCTGGTATTCTTTCAGCAAACGCTGGACAATTGCCCGCATCTCACCTGGAGAAACCGTCTTCGATGGTTTTACTGTATTGTCTCCATAACCAATCAGCAAACCAATGCCTACCCCTTTGGCCAAGTCTTTCAACAAGCTCTGGCTCAAGTAGCGATTATCTTTAAATCCTCTTAGCAAGCCAGTCGAATACACTTTATCTGTCATTACGGCGCGGGAAGCTATCGAAAACGCCTGCTCGCGTGACAATTTTTCATTTGGTGCAAAAACCGTCTTAGTTTTACCACTTGTCAACTTCAAGTTGTAAGCAGCTTCTACGTATGGAGCCAATTCCTTATTAACATCTTTAAAACTGATCGTCGAACCATCCCCTAGATCAAGTTTTAAAGAAGTCACTAAATGTTGAATAAACTCGCCTCTCGTCACTTCATTCGCTGCTGCTTGTGTTGGCGCCACTGTAACTAAACTGCTGAGTACCAGAACAAAAGCTGCAAGAATTACCGAAACCTTTTTGCCGATCGTCATCTTTCCATCTCCCTTTGACTAAATAGTACAACAACTAAATTATATACGAGAACCGAAATAATAGAAGACATTTACAAAAAGAAAATATTTGTGAATTGTTTGGGAGTTGTGTGCGTGCCAGGCACGCACACAATTAAGAACTTTACATATAAATCCCAATTATGTAACTATTCCGTGTATACTAAAGATGTACTGGAAAAATTTTAGGAGAGAGGATGGATGAACATGAAAAAAACAATGTTTCTAAGCAGCGCTGTATTGGCTCTTAGTTTAATCGCAACACCTGCATTGGCCGCTTCTGATTTGTCAGAGAACCACCGTTTTTATGACGAGATGAACTACCTGGTCGATAAAGAAGTCATTACCGGATATGAGGATGGAACTCTTCGACCGGATCAGGTGGTCACACGTGCCGAAGCGGCGATTATGATCGGCCAATTAAAAAACTTGGACGGCACGCAAAAAGCGACTAACTTTACCGATGTCAGCAAAAGCAGCAAGGCAAGCGGTTATATTGCTGCTGCACAAGAAGCAGGATTTTTAAATGGGTATCCAGACGGAACGTTTCGTCCGGACGCAGTAATCAACCGTGGAGATATGGCGATTTTGCTGTCAAATATTTTCACGATGCCTCTTTCGAGTAATAATAAATTCAAGGATGTATCGGTGAATATGAAAGCTTTCGAGCCGGTGAAAGCGATTGTTTCTTACAATATTACAGCTGGTTATTCTGATGAAACCTACCGCCCAATGACCAATGTAACTCGTGGTCAATTCTCGGCATTCCTTGCCCGTGGATTGGAACCGGTTTTCAAAAATGATACCCACATGGAAAATTCATACTTGCGGGACAAAACAAAAGTTTATTCCTATCAAACAGAGACTGATATGGTCCTAAAATCGCGTTATACAGATGATTCAGAACTTCACGGTGAGCCGCTTGGATTCCTTTGGGAAAACTTTGGCGAAGGAATAACTGGAGACATATTTTATACAGAAGACGAAACCTATGATATGTACATCATTGGCTATCCGTTCTCTGAATTTACCACTGAACTGGTTTACCCGATCCAAAAAGGCAAAGTCTTCAATATAGATAATAATTACTCACCTGTCAGCACAATCACAGGCGTGAATGTCACGGTCGAAACACCTTACAAAACCTTTACCAACGCAGTCGAAGTGACCGTTCCAGCAGATCCGTCTGTTAACCATGGCACCGGCTATAAATACTATATGGTCGAAGGATACGGCAAAGTAAAACAAGTAAATGCAGATGGTACGGTAACCTCTGAGTTGTTTAAAGTAGAGTAATGCGTGCCAGGCACGCACACAATTCAATAGAAAAAAGCCGGAAGCAGCAGCTTCCGGCTTTTTTTTCGGATTCAATTTGGTCTTAATTCACTGGTGTATATCGCAAAACTGTAATCTACAGAGAAGATAATCGATAAATAAAAATGGCCAGTTGTCCACGTGTTACATATTGATCAACACCGAATTGCGTAGCGGTCAATCCACTGGTGATTTGGTTTGCTACCAATGCATTTACAGCCTCTTCATAACGCAGTCCTACATCCGTAAACGGCAATTTTTCGCCATTTGGCTGAAGATCATAGCTGTTCTGAAGAATCAAAGCAATTTCACCACGTGTCAGTTTTTGAGTAGCTCCAAAGCTCGTTGCGGTTTTGCCGTTGATGACGCCAGCATGTTTCAAAGCATTTACAGCTGACACCGCACGAGTTGGAACGTCACTAAATCCAGATGCAGGAGCCGTTTCCAGATCTAAATCAAGTTCTTTTGCCAGCCAAATTGCGGCATCTACGCGGAGAATATCGTTCTGGAAACCAAACTTAGTGGAACTCTCCCCATTGGTGAGTCCTCTTTCCACCAAATAACCGACTGCCGGCACATACGCTGCCGGAACATCAGTAAAAAGATCTGCCGTTTGCGGTATTGTTACTTTCAATGACACCGTTTTGCTTCCAAGCGTTGCCTTAATAGTTGTACTGCCAACTGATTTCATTGTTACTTTTCCTTTGGATACGTCAGCAATTGCCGGATTGGCAGAAACCCAAGTAGCAGTTTCTGTTGCATTGATGGCTTCCCCGTTGGTATAGGTTGCAGTTAGTGCAAGCTGAACTGATTTTCCGATGGAACTGGTAATCGATGTTTTGTCAAAAGCAAGCTTAGCCAGTGGATTGCCTATTTCAGAGACTCTGGGAGCCGTATAGGAAGAGGCCTGTACCAATCCGAAGCCATAAAGCGGATCTCTTCCCGCTTGCCCTAAATCTTTCGCATCTTCTGTTAACACGGCCCGCAAGTCTTTGTTTGGCAATTTCGGATAGGCTTGCTTCATTAAAGCTAATTGGCCAGCCACAAAAGGTGCCGCCATTGACGTGCCTGACATATAACCAAAGCGATTGTTCAACACAGTACTGTAGATATCCATTCCAGGAGCCACTACCTCAACTGATGGACCCGTAGAAGAAAATCTGGCACGAATGGAATTTTGTCCGATTGCACCGACTCCGATAACGGAAGAATAGCGAGCTGGGTAATCAACATTGTCGCCCAAACCGGTAGATACTCCAACGTTTCCGGCAGCTGCGACTATCAATAAACCATTTGCGTAAGCACGGTCAAATACTTGTTTAAAAACGCTTGATTCGTCAGGAGATCCGCCACTTAAATTGATGATGTCCATATCGTTTTCCATCGCCCAATTGACGCCTTTAATCAAATCGGACAAATAGGCATTTCCTTCACTGTCAAAAGCTTTTACTGCGTACAACTCCGCTTCATGCGCCACACCTTTTAATCCGATGCCATTATCAAGGGCACCAATAATGCCCGCAACATGTGTGCCATGGCCTTGGTCATCCGAATACGAAGTGGTATAGTCGACTGTTGAAACCCCACCAGCGATGCGCAAGTCACTGTGACTCGCAATCCCTGAATCGATAACAGCCACTTTCACGCCTTTCCCCGTAAAACCAGATTTCCAGGCTGTAGGTGCTTTGATCTGCGGAATTCCCCAACCTTCTGATTGTGCGCTTAACGTAAAGACGATATCTTCCTCTATTGCTTTAACGGATGGATCTGCTAAAAGTTCTTGAACTTCCTGCTCGGTCATCTCCGCGGAAACGACAGACACTTCATCAAAAACTTCAATATCAGAACCGCCAAAATCTTCCGTCTTCTCGGCAATTGAAAAGCTCTTTTGTTCTTCTTCATAAATGACAATCATGCGCTTTTCTTCATCGACGTCTGCTGAAACCATTAATGACCCCGTACCAACTAACAGAAGAAAAGCACTAAAAAAGCTATACACCAGTTTCAACAAAAAGTCCCCCTTTGCTTGCACATGATTTTTTTATAATATTTTCCAAAAAGATAAGAAATATTTAACAAACTTATTGATTTGTTTACAATAACAGTATATAAGATGTTACTACCACCGTCAAAGCTAATTGCATCCATCTGTTGATTTATTGTACTTTATTGACACTTTCTCAAGAAAAAAATTCTTTTTCACGAGTTGTATTTAAAAAAACATATTTTTATCATCCTCATTTTATTAGATACGAAAATGAGCCAAGCGGAATCTTCCTGTAAATGCAAAAACCAGCCTATAGAAAGCTGGTTTTCATTCTATGGCACCAATCGGTTGATCACCGGCAGCTTTTGCATCGCCAAAATGATTCCAAATGAAATGACAAATATTAAGAGCCATACGAGCGGCACGCTAATGATTGGGTTAAAAGTAGTTTCATTCAATCCAAAAAATTTGTTCAACGAAATTTGGATCAGCGGATGAATAACGTAAATGCCAAATGTTGCCGTGCTGATGCGTGTGATCAGGGCATTGGGTTTGATCTTTTTGCTCATGTGCTGGAATCCGATAAAGATAAACAAAGTAATAAACAAGGCATTTGGCCGGTAATGTTCGTAGAAAAAATCATCGAATTCGTCTGCTGGCAACCCAGCGTTCAAGTAATAAGTGCCCCATAACGTGATGATATAGCCGACAACAGCGAGAACGCCAAGCGGCTTTAAGTATTTTTTCGGCACAGGGTAAAGCACCAGATAAGCGCCAAGCAGGAAGTAGCCAATGTAAGGCTCAAAAAGGCCTGCGGTCACAGCGAGCTCAAACTCAAAGAATTTCGGCAGAAACGGCAGAAAACAGGAAAACCCGATCCAAAACAGCAAAAAGGCTTGGAACATTTTTTTGTCCATGTGCTGCACCAATATTTTTAAAAACGGTGCCATGAGATAGAGCCCGGTAATGGTGTAGAGAAACCACAAGTGGAAATACACATCATCGGTCAAAAATTGGACCAAAATTTCATACGCGGTATACGACTCTCCCAGCTCATATACGTTGTACAAAGTATAAATAAAACTCCAAAAAATCAGCGGGATAACGACTTTCGACAATCGTTTTCTCAGAAATTGCCTAACACTTTCTTCTTTGTCACGCGTCAGCAGCAATGCCCCGCTGAGCATGAAGAAAATTGGCACACACCAGCGCAAACCGGCATCAAAGACATTGGCGAAATGCCAGATCCAGTCGTCTGTGGAGGTGCTGTTGATGATTTTCGATACTACATGAATGCCGACTACCACAAAAATCGACAAAACCCGCAGCCAATCCATATAGTCATACCTTCTGGCCATGTGGGCAACTCCTTCTATATACATGTTGGTCCTAATCTAATCTCTTTATCATTTTAGCCTGTCACGGCGTTTTGAACCAATACGAATTGATGACAACTGTATGACAGGCTTTAGTCTGCCAATTGTTGGCATAGTTTTTGGATATCTGCCCGATTGGCATCAAGCAATTGCTGGCCAAGCCCAACCAGCGCATCAAGATTTTCTTGTGAACCATCGTCGAGTTTTTCGGTGCCCGTTTCCAGCAGCTCGATTTGAAAGCGGTAGTAACGTTTGGCATCTTCCCGATCGGGCAGAACATGCTTTAATTGATAATCCACAACGTCCGAGCTGCCGTCCATGAGGATATACCAAAGCGGCCGCGCCCACCCAAGCAGACCCCATGTTCGGACGCCGCCAAACTCGATGGTCAATTGCGGATTTCCCGTACCAAGTGACACGACCAATAAATCCGTGTCATCGGGAAAGATCTCTCTTGCTTCGGCATAAGCGCACATTGCCGGGTTGTTGGCAAAAACCCCGCCATCAATAAAGCTCGCTCCCCGATAAGCTTTGATTTTTTTGGGCACGAAATAAGTAGGAGCTGCAGAAGCGGCACGCGCCACGTCCCGCATCAAGACATCCTTTTCAATTTTCTTCGTGTGCACGTCACGGCTCTTGAAAAAAGCCGTAAAGCGACCTTGGATTTCGTAGCTCGGAATCACAACATCCTTTAAGGCTTCAGACAACATCGTCTGCCCAAAGTATTTTTTCAGCGATCTTTCCAGCGCACGTGCGTGGTAGCGACGGGTAAAAATGCCGCGAGTCAGTTTGAAAAACAAGGATTTATCAAAAATTTCATGCGACTCTTCTAAATAAAACCCAAGAAACTGCTTAGCTGTGTAGCGAGGATGGGTCGGATCTTTTTCGTCCGGTGCAACCAGTCCAAGCGCCAAAATTCCGCCAGTTGAGGTTCCTACAACCAGATCAAACAGCTCAGCAATCGGCTTGCCGGTCTGTTTTTCCAATTCCGTCAACAACATCGCTGGAATAATGCCCCGGACGCCTCCACCATCAATGGATAAAATCTTCTTCACCTCTCCACCTCCCTCATTATCCAGGACACAGAATCATATTTATATCAATAAAAAACAAATAAATATTATTACAATTAAAAATTCAAACTATTTAGATATTATTTTATTTTTTTAATAAAAAAATGATTATATACTAGGTTCTTTGTTTCAGTCTAAAATCTTTCTAAATTTTGTTCGGCTTGCATAGTTAAAATAAAGCTGGTAGTGTTTTAAAATTTGGATTTATTAGGCGATTAATTGTTACAAAAAAACTAAATTTCTTACTCATAACCTCTTTTTCATTAAAATAAACCTTTATTTCGTTTTTTATTGCTGTTGAAAAGGCTGCTGTCACAGGCTTTTAGCGCATGAATTTGTTTTGTTATACAACTGTAATATAACTGCAATTGAATTGACGTTGTTTTTAAGGTGTTCTCTCTATATAGTAAATGGCAGAGCAAAATATTATTAATTCATATACTTGGATAATAAAAACTTGGAGGAACCAACAACAATGAAAAAACTTTTCTTTACGCTACTTACAGCAGGATCATTGCTATTTGCTAACTCAGCCACGGGTGCACAAGACGCTCAACCAGTCCAAACGAACAACACCGCTTCTTACGAAACTACGACATCATCTGTACAGCAAGTTGCCGCAAGCAAAGCAACTGCAAAATCAGGTACGTTTAAAATGAAATACAACACAAACGTTCGCGCAGATGCGGGAACAAAAAACAAAGTTGTAACAGTGGCTAAAAAAGGGTCAGTTGCTACAGCTACTCACCAAAAGAAAGTCGGCAGCGCCACTTGGTACAAAGTAAAAGTTAACGGCAAATCAGGATGGGTATTAAGCACATTGCTAACGTCTACTACTGTCAAGAAAGCTTCAGTTAAAACAGCTTCTTCTTCATCAGTCGTTTCAGAAGCATTATCACTTAAAGGCATCCCGTACAAATTTGGCGGCACAACTCGCGCTGGATTTGATTGCAGCGGATTTATCCAATACGCTTTCAAACAAGCAGGCAAGAACGTTTCACGCACAACTTCTACACAATTTGCTGAAACTTACACTGTCAGCAACCCGCAGCCAGGCGATTTGGTATTCTTCGCTAACACGTACAAGGCTGGAATTTCACACGTTGGGATTTACATTGGCAACAACCAGTTCATCCACTCTGGCGGAGCGAAAGCTGAAGTCAAGAGCATGAACGACTCTTACTGGGGCAAGAAGTTCCACAGCTACAAACGTTTCTAATCAAATAGGATTTTCAAAAGGGTGACCCGAATGTCTGCTATAGCAGGCATTTGCCGGTCCCCTTTTTTCTTTTCCTAAAGATTGGTCACTGCTCCGTGACCAATTGATTCTGAAGCGTATATTGCTGTTGCATGCGCTTTCTTCTTTTTACCCCGAATAAAAGGACGGTAATCAAAAATAAGATTGCTGCTTGGCTTATTGCGTGAGTCTTCTTCGAAGCTCCTTTTAAAATCACACGAACACATCCTCACTACAACCCATTTCCAGCGACTTCAAAACTTCACGTTCCCTTTTCAAACCATAAAAGATGGAGTTTCTTCTATATAAGCTATACTCAAGCTGAGGCGCGTCCTCTCCAAGCGGCCGAAGCTGCTTTAAAACACGAAGACCATAGAAAAAAAGCAGACTCACTAGGAGCCTGCCTGTTATTCATTCACAATGTCCTCAATTTGGTAATCTCCGTACTCGTCAATCACCACCGTATAAATGCCTTCGTGCATAACCGTGGCCGTCTCTCCACTCTCGGTTTCCTCGTACGTAAACTCAGCTTCCGCTTCGATCGTTGCGCTATCTTCGTGGATTTCCACGCGGGTGACAGCCGTCTCGACCGCGCCGTAAATCCGGTCCTGTTCAGCATGTTCTTTAATCAATTCAGTAGCTTCCTGCTCTGCTTCGCTGTCTGGCAAAATATAAGACAAGTAAAAGGAAGATTCAGCTTCGTTCAATGAATAAGGAATTAATTCATAATAAGCAGAGATGAAATTTGCCAACAGGTCATCAGCAAAATAGGCATCTCTCACATCTTGCAGCACAACTTCCTGGGCTTCCGCAGCAATTGGGTTTTCCACCCATTCTACCAAGAGATCCCAGACACTGTAGATTGGAATGGTATAGCCGGATCCTGGTTTTTCTTCCAGAATGATTGAGTTGATGCCAAGAATTTTGCCGGTGTCGGTTGCAATTAGCGGACCGCCGCTGGAACCTTGAGCAATGTCTGCGCTCATTTCGTACAAGCCGGTGTATTCGTACACGTCCAGAAAATCAAGCTCGGTGCCAGTGATTTCACCGGTAGTGGCCGTATTGCTTTGGTCGTTAGGACTGCCGATGGCAACAACCGGCGTGCCGATGGGAACCGGCTCCATTTCAATTTCCAACGGCTCTTTTCCGGCGAGTTCGTCGACACGGATTAGCGCAAGGTCTTGCGTGTCGGACATGCCGATGATCCGGCCATTAAATTCCTGGCCATCGCTGTTTTTGACGGTGATGTAAGATGCGTCCAAAACCACATGGGCATTGGTCAGAATGTCCCCCTCCGTGTTGATCAAAAAGCCAGACCCTTGTTCCAAGTCGGTATACACGGTATACACATGTGTCTTGGCATTCGCAATCATGGAGGCTTCGCTTAGTTCCTCCTCTACGTCCACTACTTCTTCCTCTTCGACGTTCGAATCGATTTCACTTTCTGCTGGTGCTGATTCCCCTCCTTGGCATCCACTAACCCCTAAAAGCAGCATCAGAAGAAGTAACAGCGGCATCAATCCTCTTTTTGGAAAGCTTCCTATTTGGTTTTGTTTTTGTCCTGTCATCTATATCACCCACTTTTATGACTTGTCAGTTGATTTGTGTTCATTATATCAACTTCAGCTCCAAAGGTCTTTGGACAAAAAGAAAAAAGCATTCTTTTTGAACAGCGCTTGCTGAGAGCGGCTGTTCAAATCGAATACTTTTCACTAGCTTACTTTTTCTTTATCTGTCCTTTATTTGTAACGACGGTGTAATTCCCCAGTTCGTTGACGTTAAGCGTGAAAACATCATTATTCAGTTTTCCCTGGATAATTTTCCATTTTCCTTTATGGTCTTCATATGCACCAAACTGGACTTTAATCGCATTGGTAGTATCGAATGCCAGTGTAAGGTGTGATTTAAATTTCAACGGCAGTTGTTTGCCTTTTAAGTCGGTCAATGCCAAATCGCTTTGATTTGTTAAGGTTGGGCGTTTATCGACTTCTTTAGCGTCATCAACTGCCACTTCTAAAACAAACCCTTGTGATGCAGCCGTTGCCAGTTGCTGAAGGTTTTTAGTTGAAAGCATCATATCCACTGTCGGCATGTCGATCAACAGGTCTTTTCCGCTCTCCAACAATTCAGCTACTGTTTTTTCTGTGAAAGTAATAGCGAGCTCGCCTTTTTTATCCGGTTCCCCAGCAATTACGACAGCTTGGTCTCCAGAAAAATCAGGATTTGCTTGCTGTTTACCTGGCGTTGCGGGTTTTTCAAAGGCAATTTGTGCCAGCAGCGGATCGTGATCCGATGCGCGGCCATGCTGTTCCATAAACATCGCATTGATGTGGACCATATCCAATTCTGTGCGGTCTGCCAAGTTATTGGTTACCAATAAGTGGTCAAGCACTTGAGAATTGCCCTGGTAATAATACGAGTAGCGGTCTTCAAGCGGCACATCTTCGACTTTATTCGTCAAAATATCGCCTTTTAATGCGTTCATTGCCGGCGTGAACTCGAAATCGTTCATGTCGCCTGCAACCACGACGTTCAAGTCTGGATCTTGTTCAAGTCCTTCTGCAATAAAGCCGTTGATGGCTTTTGCTAATTCGATGCGCTCAGGTTCAGAGCCAAGTACTGGCGGCTGGTTCTGGCCGAATAAGGGCTGGTCTCCGCCTTTAGAATTCAAGTGAGCGCCGATGACAACAACTTGCTCTCCTTGGAATTCAAATTGTGCAGCGATTGGTTTGCGTGTGTTCGGCATAGCAATTGGCTGGACGCGGCCTGGGTTCAAGGCAAGTTCGCCGTCTATCCATGAGTTGTCCTCGGTTGCTGTACCTTTTGTTCCTTCTGAAAGGGTGACGCGTTCAGGGTTGTACAGATAGCCGACGCGGATGTTCCCGCCTGGCTGTCCGCCGTCTTGGTTGTATTCAGGTGCAATGTCAGTCCAGGCATACGTCGGGCCGCCTGCTGCTTCGATGCCTTTGATCAAACGTTCATAGCTTCCTGTTGCATCGCTGTTGTTTGAAGCGATTGGGCCGTCCGTGTCTTGCACTTCTACCATCACGATAATGTCCGGTGAGTTCAGGTCATCAACGAACGATTCTGCAATGCGTTGTGCTTTTGCATCAGACGTATGGCTTGGGTCTGCCGAGAAATTCTCAACGTTATAAGCCGATACCGTCAATTCGTCTTCTTTGTTTTTAATCCATGTTTGTTCCGGCTGTGTTCCGCCGTCTGTCAGTTGCGGCAAATCCGTTTCTTCTGCCCATAGCTTGTAGTTCCCGAAGCCGAAGCCCATAACGCCGACAATATCGCCGTTGAACGAGTCGCCTGCTTTGGCTACAAAGTCTTCATTGTCGAAATCGACCGTGATGCGTTCCGGGTTGAAATCATTTTCCGAGACCAGGATTCCGCCTTGCTTGTGGAATTCTGTGTTCGGCGAGTTTTTCGCTACAACGACTACTTCGCCATAGTTTTGCGGGCCAACAACTTGTGCGTTGGGTACAGCTAAACGCATCAATTCAAGCGACTCCCAGAAATCGATGCCGTCTTCTTTTGGATCAAAAGATGTTAAGCCATCGTTGTCGATGATCTCTGATGGCGGTTGGACATCTTCTCCGATAACAATTGGTTCAGGAAGTGGAGCTGTACCTGTTTTCACTGCGTCCGTAGCACGAATGCGTGTGATTGGCAGGTCATTGTCTCTCATATCTGAATAGCCTTCTTGGAAATGTTCTTCCACCGTTCCGTTGACCGTTACCAGGTCACCGACTTGAAGGCCATTTGATGCTTTGTTAACGATTAACGCTTCTGAAGTCGTCAAGTCATTATCCGGGTTAATGTCCTGGATAACAAAGTTTGCTGAGTTGTACAAATGCGTGACAACACCAACGATTTCATTGACGGCTACGCCTTCGTACGCTGAGTAATGGTCATCGCCCTGAATGTCACGGATTTTCAAGTCCGCTGTTTTCAGGACTGTGTATTCAAATGTAAATACTTCCGATGTTTCGTCAGAAATTGCGATTGCTTTGATCGCTGTGTCTTTTGTCAAGACGATTGGTGCTGTGTATTTTGTGCTGGCGGCAGTTGGTGTTGAGCCGTCAACTGTGTAATAAATAGCGGCATTTTCCCAGCCGGAAGCTAACGTGATTTCAGCTCCTTCTGAAACGACACCTGGGAACGTATCGGCGTATACTGCCGGTTTGTTGACCAGTTCAAAGCTGTCAAAGCCAAGTGTTTTCACCTGGTACGAATCATTGTATTTTGAAGCGATTCCGTTTACATGGATCAAATCGCCTTCTTTATATTGTTGTGTAAATTGCTCAAATGTTACTCCGTTGCGGTTATCGTTGCGAATTGTGATTGCTTCGCCGTTTTCAGCTACTGCCGAAAACTCGAACGTCCCAAAATCGTTCACACTTTGTAAATCTGTAATTGTGACGTTCTGCAGTGCCACGCGCTCGCCTTGAGTGTCTTCATTGACACCTCTTGGCTCAACGGTCTGGACTGCTGGCACTTCGTTGTTTGAAGAGACCACTTCCACCGTGTTTGGCTGCAATTGAAGTTCACCGCTGTACTCAGAAACCGTACCTGTCAAACGGACGATATCTCCCGGTGCTACTGCTGCGTTTGAAGTGTAGACATAAATTCCTGCTGTGTCATCTTGTGCGTAAAATGCGTTGCCGCCCCAGAATCCTGTTCCCGTTGTGACGGTTGCTTCGACTTGGATCAGTTCACCCATCATTGTGCGGGCTTCTGCCAGTGAATCCACGACCGTTGCTTCAGGCGGTGCTTCGCCTTCGGATTCAATTGTGAAAGCTGATGCTGAACGCAATCCTGGAACTTGAAAATAAGCACCTAAAGTCCCTGTGATGGTAACTTCAGCTTTAAAGTTGGTCGGATTGTCAACCAAGTTCAAACCTGCACGTACAGTTCCTGTCGGCAATTGAACTGGAATGATTTTTGTTGGATCTGTCTCGTCCGGAGAATCGGCAAGACCCAGATTTGTAGCAGCTGTAAAAGGTGCTTCCTGGTCATAGTTGGTTCCACTTGTTGCCGTTCCAACAATATAGCCTTTCACTGTAGCAGCCCCCGCGTTGTTCGCAATTGCTTCTGCAACTGTCAGCGGTTCTGCAGCATTTGTCGTCGTTGCCATATATGGCAGCACTGCAGACAAAACCAAAACAAGGCTCAATAGCATCTTCATAAACGTATTTCTCGCCAAAATCTTCACTCCTCAGGAATAGTATAGGTTACGTAATAAGTATACAGGGAAAAGCTGCTAATTCTATTAAACTTTTGTAAATAATGTTGTTTTTATCTCATTTCGTGCCTGGCACCCGAACAATTCTTACTCGATCTCCCCGATATCCGGGAGATCAGGTTCTTCACAATACGCCAAATACCCGATCCTGCATTTAGAGTAAGGTCTAGGCAAAATCGTGGTCAAGTACGTCACATTAAGGAATTCATATGGAGAACTGAGGGAGTCTGCGTACAGGTGAAATGAGCTATGAGGATAATCTTTCATCGCTTCCGCCATGGGTTGGCTCGTGTTGAGGGGATTCCTGTGAATGTAGCGGCTGACCGCGAGGATGCTTTTGGGGGTTACCGCTTTGTCTGCGTAATAACGGCTTTCGTAAAAAAAACCGCTGTACTTGTATTTCTTCTTGTAGTAATCACTGTAACGCTTGTTGATGAGTGCCATGAGCTTTCCCAATGGCACTTCAGGAGACCGGATCAATAAATGATAATGATTGGTCATCAGGCAATAGGCTAAAATCGTAAACGAATGTTTTTCATGCGCATAGGTCAGCACCCTGAAAAAGGCAGATCTATCCGAATCATTCAGAAAAATTGCTTGTCTGTTATTCCCCCTCATCACCACATGTTCGTATACCTCCGGGTTCCATATACGTCGGTTTCTTCCCAATTTCCCACACTCCTTTTAACTTTTATTTATATAGTAGAAACAAGCTGACCGTTCGTCAATTGTTCCAAAAAACGGATAGTTAACTTTTGTCTTGGGATAACAACTCAAAAATGATTTTTCACAAGCATTGCATGCGGATACAGGCTTTTTCGTGGTCAAACTTTATTTTTGAATTGTTTGGGTGCCAGGCACCCAAACAAAAAGCCGGGAGAAATTTCTCCCGGCTCCGGCTTGTTGCCATTCTTCCTATTCTTTTGTGATGACAAACTTTTCTTCTGTAATAAGCCCTGCTGCATCCACTACTTTCAAGGTATAGCTATTTTCTCCAAGGCTGGAAACTGGCACTTCAACGGTAATGTCTTTATCGAATTCGCCTTCGCCATACGGCTCGGTCATGTTTTGGCTGAAGACTTCGCTGTCAGTCAAGTACACTTTGATGGCGTCCATATTGTCCCTAACATTCAAACTCACTTCCACGCTGTCTTCGCTGGTTGTTTTGGGTACGTCCAGCAGTTCGAGTTCGGCAGGCTGGGTGTCAATCAACACTTGGCTGCGCACTTCGAGCTCGTTGCCCGCCTCGTCGATGGCTTTGGCGAAGATGTCGTTCCGGCCGTCTTCAAAGGTCACGGAATGCTGGAAGAACCAGCCGTCAAAGCGATCGGCTTTTTCACCGTTGACTGTGACCGACACAATGCGCGACTGATCTTCGACGCTGCCGAAGACATCCACTCGCTTGGTGCTCAATACTTCAAACAGTCCGGGAGTGATAATGGATACAGCTGGTTTTTCAGTATCGGCGACTGCACCCGTAAGCGCCACTTCGGTTTTATTGCCGGCAGTGTCATGGAACACGGCTTTTAGTTTATCGCCTGCTTTAATTGCTACCGGCACAACGTATTGGGTAGTGGCAGGTGCCAAGGATTCGTCTTCAAAGGTGTCGGGTTTTTCCGTCAGCTCGACATCATTGAGGAACACTTCCCAACGGTCCGCTCCACCGCCCCCTGCGTTATCCGCAAAACTGGCGACCGTCACGGTTTTTGTTTCTGCATTCAATGTGGCTTTCGCAGCTGGCGCCACCGTGTCGACCAAAATCGGCAAGGTCAACGATTGCCATTCAGCATCCGGGTAATCAATGACGGCGCGCATTTGAATCTGGTAGTTGCCATCTTCCACCGTTTTGCCCAGCACTTCCCCGTTCCATTCATTGAGCGCATCGTAATAATACGAAAAGTTTTGGGTATAATTTTTCACGAGATCCCTCCCGGTTTGCAAGGTCCGCAGTTTTTTGCCATCTGCATCGAGCACATTGACTTCCAGCCCTTTGGCGTTGCGCAAGAGCGAGAACGCTGGAATGACAGACTCTCGGCTGCCGTCGCCATTTGGTGAAAAGGCAAAACGCTCAGGCGCATAGCCTTGCTGGTGACTGCCGCCATTGAGGATCATGCCGTATTCATCGGTCAGGAAGGTGGATGCAAAAAATGTTCCCGGATCCCAAGCTACGTCATCGAACACCGGGGCGTCGTCCCATCCGCCATTAAATCCGAAATACGGTACAACAAGCGGCGTGTTGCCGGTTACGCCTTCATTTCCATCGGTCAATGTAATAAACCCATCAATGAAGTAGCCGTTGGTGAATCCTGCAAATTCCGGCCGCCCTTGCAAGGTTGAGGCGTCGATTGTCACTTCGATTTCTGCCGTGCCATTTGCCGGTACGGTTACTGTTTGGGGTGCTGTGACGTTGACCAGATCAGTTACCACGTTAGCGCCCGAACGGTTCGGATCAGTTACGTCAATGTTCCGTTCCGGAAGCTTCGTGACATAATCGGTTTGGACGGTGACCGCTACTGCATAAGTAGCCGCTTTGTCTGAAAAATTCTCGGCCTGCAGCGTCATGGTCATGCGATTGTCCTGGATTTCCTTTAACGCCACTTTGGCGTCGCCGCTGTTCCCTTCTGTCAGCATGACATTTGTCGACAGCGCGTCGTGCAATTGCATCAAGCCGGAACCTTGCCGGCGCGGAGACACAAACTGGCCTGCGACCAACTCCACCGGATTGGCGGTATTCATCATCAGGTTTTTCGCAAATTGTACCCGGTCGCGCCCGTCAAGGCCCAGCTCTTCGATGCGCTGGAACAGGAGGGCTGCTCCGCCTGCCACGTGCGGCGCGGCCATTGAAGTTCCACTCATCAGGCCGTATTCATTGTTGTTGAAGGTGGAGAAAATATTGCCGCCGGGTGCTGTGACTTCCGGCTTAAAGTCCAAATTCGGGGTTGGCCCCCAAGACGTAAAGTCGCTCATCTTCCCGGCATTCGGATTGGGCGTTTCCAGTTTTGCTCCGTCAAACGACACGGTCACTGCCTTGCCTGCAGCAAGCGCCGTTTTCATCGCCAATCCATTGGCTTGAAGCGTCGACATAAACGGAATGGTGATGGATGGATCGGATTCCATATTGATCGGTCCGGTTGTGTTGTTGTAAATAATCACGCCCGCTGCACCCGCTGCTTGTGCGGCAAACGCTTTTTCCGTAAACGGAATCGTCCCCCGCGCGATCAAGGCGAATTTGCCGGTCACCTCTTTTCCTTCAAAATCTGCCGGCTGACCCAAACCCACGTCCACTACGGCGTAAGAATCGGCAGGCAAACTCTCCGGCTCTGCGCTGTTTGCCAGCAAATACAGCGCGCGTTCGGCTTCCGCTCCCTCAATTTGATACAAAAAACTGTCGGTAGTAAGGGCACTGTTTTCGAAAGAAGCCACGCCCAGCGAATCAATGGCGGTTCCCGGTGTGCCTACTAAGCCGTAATCCTGGTTTTCCGCAAATGGCGACAAGTAACCTGAGCCGCGCAAATCTTCATTGCCCGCCGAAATGGCAACGAGGATGCCATTGTTCGTCGCCCGTTCCACAGCCTGCTGTTCCGGGCTTGATGTATCGACAAACCCTGCTGTTGCACCGAGCGACATATTGATGACGTCCGCTCCTAATTTGATGGAATCATCGATTGCTTTGATGTAAATATCTCCGAACGTCGATGCGTAATACGCATCATTGCCGAAAACTTTCAATGCGAGCAGCTGCGCTTCCGGTGCGACGCCTTGAATGCCGCCGGTTTCTTCATTGCCATTGGCACCGATTGTTCCCGCCACGTGCATACCGTGCATCGAGGCACCAGGCGCAATGTCGCGGATTTCCGTATTGGCGTCCATGTAGTTATAACCGAATGGCACTTTCTGCGTAAAATACTTGCCTTCTTCTATTTCACTGTTTGAAACAAAAGACTCTACTTCGGTTTGCGTCAGAGAAGCCGTGGTGTTGTTGGTCAACACCATGTCCTGATGGTTCGGATCAATGCCTGTATCGATGACGCCGACAATCATTCCTTCTCCTTTAAACCCATAATCACGCCAAGCTTGCTGCGCCTGCACGAGCTCTTTGGAATATTTCATGGTTGGTTTGACTTCTGGGCGCTTGTATTCGGTCGCTTCGTATACGGCTTTCACGTTCGGCAGCTTGGCGATTTCCGCTACTTGCCCTGCCTCTACTTGTGCCGAGAAACCGTTAAAAACAGCTGTGAAGGTTTGGAGATAATCAATCGCTGGCGCTACGTCCTCAATCGACTCTTGCACGGTTTCCTGCTTTGCCGCAGCAGCTGCTTCAATCTGCTGTTTCTGCGCATCCGGCAGCTCTTTATAAAGAACGCCCCTTGAAGTCGCTGCTTCAATTGTCGGCTCTTCCTGCAGCTCGATAATCACCCGCACACTTTCTTTCGGTGATTCCGGCTTGAGCAGCGCTTGCGCCAACTCAATCTTCGGTTCCGGAGCTGCCTGTACTTTTACACTGTCGAAACTGCCCAGACTTCTCGTTACAAGTAGTAAAATTGCTAATAAAATTAGCATCTTTTTCATACTTCTTCCTCCCTTTTCTGAAATCCTTATCTAAATTATCAAATAATTAAATCAACTTCATTTTTCCAGTTTATCAACCAAAAGTCCATGGTTCTAAAGCTAGCTTATTTGTTAGTTATTTTCGAATTATTTAGGTCCTTTAGTTTTTCTGTGAAATTCTATGTGCCTAATTGTGTCGGTGCCAGGCACGCACACAATTTCATTTGCTTACTTGGAAAAATTCCCCTATACTTAAAAACAGTTCACTTATTACCAAAATTTATAAAAGTGAATAGCTAGACATTTTTTTGGGGTGATTTTATGCGATTCAAATGGAGCTACAAACCAGTCTTGGTTATGATAGCGACCATATTTTACTTCTTTTTATTGATCAATGGAATTGAAACATACTTAAATGACAGTTACGAAGAACGAGCAGCTTGGCGCGGAGAAAATAAAGAGGCCTTTTTCTTTAACTACATGATTGTTTTCAGCTTGTTTATTGTGTTTTTGGGAATCTTCAACCGCTATTTTCTTAGTTTTTTTATAACAAATGCAGTGGTTATTCTGCTTGCCGTCTTTAGCTATTACAAGTTCAGTTTTCTTGGGGAGTTTTTGTACCCATGGGATTTACTGCTTTACAATAATGTCCTGAATTTGCTGCCTAATTTGTATGAAACCATCAATTTGACACAGGTGATCGTTGTTTTCGGTTTGATTGTCGCTGTCCTTGTTGGTTTTTCGGCCTATTTGTTCATCAAAAAGCCAAAGCGTTGGATTCGGCTAACTCCTCTGGCGCGCTTGTTATTTATTGGTTTAGGAGCAGCCTATTTGAGCATTTTCGTGTTTTACCGCTCAATTCCTGATGTTGAGTCTACTTTGAAAGATGCTGGAGTTACCAATATTACCTTTGACCAAGGCAAAAATTACAAATCCAACGGCTTTCTGCTGACGTTTTTATTGAACATGCAAAGTGCGATTGTGCTGCCGCCCAGCGGTTACAACGAAGAAAACATTTTGGATATTGTCGATGGATTGAATAAAGTTGAACCACAGTCCAACTCTGCGCCGGAAACAGATCCAAACATCATTTTTATCATGAGTGAATCTTTTTGGGATCCTACCTTAGTCGAAGGGACATCGTATAACGAAGACCCGATGCCGACGGTTAGATCTCAACAGCAAGGCCAGATTCTGGCTCCTGCTTTTGGCGGCGGAACGAGCAATGTGGAATTCGAGGCACTGACCGGCTTTAGCAATATGTTCTTGCCGCCCGGCTCTGTTCCGTACCAGCAGTATATTAAAAATGAAGTTCCGGCAATGCCCAATTATTTGGCTGACCGGGGGTATCAAACCACTGCAGTTCACCCATATCCAAAATGGTTCTGGAACCGGGAAGAGGTCTATAAACATCTCGGTTTCAACACCTTCATCGATATAGACGGTTTCACCGATCCGGTCTACAAAGGACCGTACGTTTCTGACCAACAGGTCACGGATACCATTATCGAGCAGACGGAAGCGAATGAAGATCCGACATTCGTTTACGCCATTACGATGCAAAACCACACCAGCTACAATGTCGATAAGTACGACGACTTTACTGTGGAAACTGGCGTGCCTGCTGGGGTTGATCCGGTCTTTAATTTATTGCTCCGGTCCTACACGCAAGGAATCGCGGATGCAGATGCTGCGTTCAAGAGTTTAATCGATTATTACGAAACATCTGATGAACCCACCATCGTTGTGTTCTTCGGGGACCACCTGCCTGGTCTTGGCAACGACTATAAGTTTTACAAACAAGCCGAGTACGTGCCACGCGGTGCGGGAGATATTAACTGGAGTCTTGACGATCAGCTGAAAATGCGGTCCACTCCGTTGGCCATTTGGAATAACTTTGACACGGAAGTGCCGGAACTTGGAACCATCAGCCCGTCCTTCCTGGCACCCGTCGTATTTGATTTGGCAGGAATCGAACAGCCTTTGTACCATTCCGTTCTGGAAAACTTCAAAGCCGAAATGCCCGGCTACACGAACGAAGTAAAACTCGATGCGAATGGTGAATTGTTCAGGCTAACACCTGACGAAGTCGAAGCCACTGAAAACCAATATGAACTGATTCAATACGATCTGCTCTTCGGAGATCAATATTCTTTAGACAGGTTGTTTGAAGATCGGTGATAACCCATGATAAACCCCAAAACCCTCACGATCCGATTATACGGTTCGTGAGGGTTTTGGGGTTTTGGGGTTTTGGGGTTTTGGGGTTTTGGGGTTTTGAATTGTGTGGAATTGTGTGGGTGCCTGGCACCCACACATCAATCACCACTTTGCGGATGCGTAATGGATCCCATAAACAGGACAATGCCTGACTTTTCTTCGGTAATCGTGAAGAAAAATGGACGATTGACCCTCATGGATATTGGTTCAGCTATGCCGGAAGGTTCCACAGTTGTCACGGACGTTGCAGCAGCAGCTTCTGTTCCTTCCTCGTTTACATCGATAAACGTTTTTTGCAGAACCGAACTGATTTTCAAGCGAACGTTTTCTTGAACCAGCTTAGATAAATTTGCCCGATCATCAAATGCGGATTCCATGCCAAGTGTCTTCAATGATTCCTTTAACTCACTTTCGTATTCTAATTGGAAAGCGGGAAGCTTGAGCGAAACTTCCTCTTTGCTGAATTCCCCGCTCCACTCTTCTAACTTTCCTGCGGTCAACGATGTGGAGAATTCGTCGAGGGATGAGCTTTCCGAAGGAAGAAAGACGTTCATACTCAATCCACCTTCGCCATAAGGCAATGAAATCGCTTGAAAACGATCGGTTTCCATATAAGGCAAGCTTTCAGTAAGAGCCATTAGTTGTACATCTTCTTCCGTTCCGTCCCGCAATTGGAAGATATCACTTTCTGTATCGTCTTCTTCGAAGGGATACTGCCAATTCCCTTTGAAATAAATAGCATTAACGAGGATCGCAACCGTTTTTGGGTCAAGAGGTTCCTCAACAATGCTTTCTATTTTTTCATTTGTTGCATTGGATACCCAATTGTTGATGGCATCTATTGATTCTTCATCTGCGACATCAATTTCGCGAATTTCCGCATTGAAATAATCTTGAGTATCTTGCGCGAAGTCTTTCTGAAAAGAATATTCATCGTTAAGCCAGATCGAATTTCCCACATTCAGCTGAACTTCTTCCGATTTCCCGTGAAGCCTCATCATCATTGATGCATTCGCTTTGTTCAGCTCTTCAACCTCAATGCCTTCTTTTTGCAAAACATCCGCCATTTCACTTTTTGTTTCTCCATCCGCGCCATTGTAAGCTATTGACAACGACATTTACAAACTCATTGGGGAAATAAAGATATTGCCTTCTTCATTAGGTTCGATTTCAGCCAGTAACTCCAATCCCAACTGATTGCTGGCGGAAATAATTTCTTCGTAACTGCCTTCGCCAAACACCACATCTTCTGAAATTTCAAGGCTCTCATTGTTGTCACCACTGCTACAAGCTGTGGTGATGAAAAGAATTCCTGCTAATAAAAATGGAATGCTGCGTTTTTTCATCCTCTTCCACCTCCTATTATTGGATTAGACTGGAGAAAGTGGAGAAAGTTACAAAAGATTATTGTGTGGGTGCCAGGCTCCCACACAATTCTCCCAAATACCGGCTTACCGGATATTCAACCATCAAAAGATTGAACCAATCGTAGTCTAACAGTATTTTCTACTTACCTATTTAGTTTACTTTAAAAGGTATTAAGACTGCATACCGTTCACTAATTTAGCGTTTATAACAGTCAAACTTCATCAAATACACTGAAACATCACCACTGCAGTGAGTGTGACATACTTAAAAGCTTGCCCACATGCGTTCGAACCCTTATTTGAGGTCAGAATCAAGGCCGTATAATCCTGATAGATAAACTGAAAGAACGCCTATTACATAGAAGACTATTTATGGAAGTAGACTCTTAGGTTTATATTCAGGATTATGATATATAGGTGAAAGTTTCGTAGAAACGAAATGGAGACTAAAAGAAAAATCCTAACCCATTAAGGATTATATGACCACATTCTTTAGTCATTTGCCGTTATTGCAATAGGGTATGAATTGTGTGAGTTACTGCTAGGATTTTTATCGTTACGACGCTTAATATTCCAACTTCACCATAAGAAGAACCTCACCAATAGGTGAGGTTCTAAAATTAATTATTTATTACAATGTTGTCTGCATTCTCTGTATTAATGTTTAGATCAATCGTTACTGTTTTAGACTCATCGTTGACATCTTCTATAGTGACAATTAAATGGTCTTGAGCGAATGAGGCTCCTCCATCAGTATTTAAACTGAATTGAATTTGATTGTTTCCTACTACTGTTGCATACAAACCATTTAATGGCGTCGTAAAGTTCATGGAATCATAATTAATTTCTCCATTAATAAAACCTACAGATATATTGCTATCAGATCCCCCAATAGTGATTGGTGTTGTTTGATAACTAGATGTAGTAAAGAAAGTTGCAGTTGTTAATTGTCTTTGGTTATTTGCTTGTCCAACTGTGACAGTCAAGCCATTTAATGTTAACGTGTTTGTTTCTTCATTAAACGCACCACTTACTTCGGGCACTTCGGGTTCGCCATTCTTGTCTTATACATTCTCTATCTCTCAGTTTTATAACAAGCCTACACCGTACAAGCGACTTTCATCGCATACGGCGTGCTATCAATGTAGTTCTTCTTGCTTATTTCCCTACTCGAGTATAGCAAAGATATTAACAAAAGGGAATAACTTGTTTATTATTTTTTAACTTACTCTCTGACTATTGTTTCTTCGGGCTCCATCTGACGGTTTCAGAAGATGCCCATGGCTTTTGGAAGTTCGGGAATGCCTGCTTGTTCAATCAGCCGGTAAAATTCCAGCAACGCTTTTGGTCTTGAGGATTTCCTCAGGACTTCTTTTTTTACTTGCCTCGAACCACACACAATACGTTCCCTTCAGTTCATAAGCTCGTTTGAGCTCATCGTCCATTTCGAGATAATGCTTCAAGTAACAATGGTCCTTCTCCGTCAACTTCTCTCTATTTTTGTAGAAGACATCGCGCATCCGTTTGCCCTTTTTGCTATCATAGTCATTCCAATTTTTCTGTATACTTCTGTGTACACCATCTATCACTCAGTAAATGTACCGGCAGAAGTGAAAATAGTAGGCGATGGTTACCGGTTGCTGAGTACTTTTTTGAGCGCGACTTTAAAGAAATAGCTCATGTCCATGATGACAATGTCTACCAACGCGCCATTTTGCTGGAGATACTGTTTGATTGTCTCTTTTTCCGATTGGGCATAATATCAATCTGTTCTCCCCTTTCGCCATTGGCGATATTCAGCTGGTACTTTCCTTCGCGGGTGTCGCCTCGTATTCGTCGATGGCAATGATATGCAGAAATTTTGTGATTTTGGTAACTTCCTGAAGCGCAACTCTATCGAAACGCCGAACGATTGTTGAAGCGGAAGCACCATATTGCTTAGCCACTTCCTTGAATGTTTTCGCTTTGACGCTGCGCACATGGACAGCCTGATTCTATTTCTTCGAAAATCACTAGTAGCGCTTCACAAACGTGTTCTGTTCGATGAATTTCTTCCCATACGCCTCGTAGACATAACGTCTATTCTTGTTGAAAAGAGAGGTCAGACTTTCAAGTATTTGGATCCTGTAGTCGTAGACGCGCTGAATCTTCTCCCGGCAACGCAGTCCTCCATCTGTTCCAATTTCGTTATTTTCACATCTTCTAAACTCGGAATATTCATGGTAAAATTCAAGCGCATGCATCATCTCTTTTTTTACTTGGTAATCGACATTTCAAATATAAAAGAAATTGGGAGTTACGTGAATTTTTGCTGGTCAAATTGTTTGAATACCCAATAATCTTTGTAGTACCGTTAAATATGAATCTACTTATAAAAAAATTGCCTTTTCTAGTAAATATATTCAGTATGTGTGTGTCTGAAAACAGAAAAACTTCAAATAGTATCTCTTTTTCAATTTTTTTCCATTTTTGATTCAGTTCAATATTTTCTCCACTAGGTTTTCATTTCACGGTCTCACAAATTTCTATTAAAACTAATTTGATTTGCACAAGTGATTAATGACTCATTACTAGACTATTGATCCAATTTAACTGCTTATTCAGTAACTTAAGATCTTTCACCAACTAATATATCGACCTTGATAACTTCTTTGTCTTGATCAAAGCAAGTATATGTTTTGTTGGTGCCTTGTTAAAAGACGCTGCATTTTCAAACTCAATATTCCCATCATTTTGAGTAATTGAAGCAAATTCTCGGCTTTCAGCGTTCACTGATAACGTAACTTTACTATCAGCAATTGTGGATGAGACGCCAGCTATTGCTGGAACTGTAAATCTTTCTTTTGAAACAGAAGTTACAACCACTTTACGAGCAGTTGTAACTTCCGCATCACTTGTAGTAGTTTCTACAGTTCCGTTACCTTCAATAGGCACTAGGACGTCAAATTATATATTTTTTATTCGACTATATTCTTCTAGAGTAATGGTAACTTCTTTCGCTACAACTAGTTGAGAAATAGCTTTTGAGCCATCTAACTTTACAGAAGTAGTTGTATTGATTGTCAGTATACCCATGTTAACGCTATCATTTACAAATCGTGTTCCACTCGTATCAGTAATCAGAACTGATTTGAGAGATCTGTTGTTTATAAAAGTCGCATGAGCTACATCTGTAATTTTAGTAGTTCCAATAACTGCTGGATTGTTTATAAAGCTAGCATTATGTGTAGTTACTTTTGATCACTGTTTAGCAGTTAACGATTTCATTATTTAAATCAATATTAGTAAGGGTATCAACTGTTAACGTACTGTCAAAAGGATTAGTCTCTTCAATAGTAGGGTTACTCAAAACAGTATTGAAAGCCGAAACATTATTTACAGTTACTTCGCTATTTCCATCTCATACCGCACAAGCGTTTTCCAACGTATATGGAGTTCCATAATCATTTATTTATGCCATTTTAATCCTTTCGTATATTCTAAAAAGAATCTTTATAGGATAAGATAATTTGACTATATAACTAATTCAAGAATAAAAATAGAAGCCAATCACGTATGTGAACTGACCCAAAAAAGTTGGACAAAAAATTAAGCAGCTTGTTGCACATGAGTCCGGTATTCAATCGGACTCATGTTTTTTAATTTCGTCTTCATTCGTTTCTCGTTGTAATAGACCATGTAGTCATCCAGCTCCTGGCGGAAGTGTTCGACACTTTCAAATTCCTGCAGGTACAGAAGCTCCGTCTTGAGGATGCCAAAGAAGTTCTCGATGACGGCGTTGTCGAGGCAGTTCCCCTTTCGGGACATGCTTTGGGTGATGTTACGGTCGGCCAATGATTTCTGGTACTTCTTCATCTGATACTGCCAGCCCTGATCGGAACGGAGGACAAGTTCCACTCCGGGATCCAGCCGTTCAAAGGCCTGTTCGAGCATCGTAGAAACCAGGTCATACGTCGGCCGGCTTTGGACCGTGTAGGCGATGATTTCTCTGTTGAACAGGTCCAATACAGGCGATAGGTAGAGCTTCTGGCCAAAAAGGGCAAACTCCGTCACATCGGTCACCCATTTTTGATTTGGTTTTTCGGCCGCGAAGTCCCGTTCCAGCACATTCGGAGCTGTCTTTCCGACATTGCCGCGGTAAGAACGGTATTTCTTCATCCGCACGCGACACGTGAGACCGATCGCTTTCATCAACTTCAAAACGGTTTTGGGGTCGAGCCGAATGCCTCTTTTTCCTAATTCGATGTGGATATTCCGGTGCCCATAACGTTCTTTGTGCTCGTGAAAGATCGCGTAAATGGTCTCTTTTATCTCTTTGTATTTATCGGGATGCTTGTGGTGTTTGATCCAGTAATAGTAGGTGCTTCTCGGAATCGATGCTACCTTGATGAGGTCGACGACCTTAAATTCATGCCTTAGCTCATAGATTACTTGGGCTTTGAGTTGCGTTGTGACCGTTCATTTTCTTTCACTAAGGCATTCAACTTTTTTAGGTACGCATTCTCCATACGCAGTCGCTCCACTTCTTCCTGGAGTGATTCGGTTGACTGCTTGGATGGTGTGGGTTTTTTCGGTTTCTCGTTCATGGATGGACGCCCCTTTTTCTTTGGAATAAGGGCGTCTATTCCACTTCGCTCCACCGTTTCCTTCCATTTCACCACCGTGCTTCTGGTGGGAATATTGAAAACGGCAGCGACTTCGTAAGGGGACGCCCCAGTCTCGTTCATAAAGGTAAGTACGTCCATTTTAAACTCGGCCGTATAGTTTGTATACCGTTTCCGCAATCCGTCTTCGCCGTGGTGCCGGTAAAGGTCAATCCATTGGTGGAGCACTTGCCGATTCACGCCATAGTGCCTGGCAATTTCTTTTTTCGACTCATGACCAGCTAAATATTCGCGAATAGCCTTAATCTTCGTTTCAACCGTAAATTTCGTCATAGAAAAACTGCACCTCCATTGTTAGTTGTGTCTAACAATTTTGGTGCAGTTCATATGTGTGATTGGCTTCTATTTTTTAGCAAGCTTACATCTGGGGAAATAAGCTTTTTGTAGAATAACTTACACTGACTGGGTTTCTTCGCTCCTGCCGGTTTTCTCCTCCCCAATCATTACTGATCAGGTACAAACGGCCGGCGATCGACACTACTACAAACCCGCTGCCATCCTACAAGCCTCACAGGTGCTAACACACCTCTTCAAGCAGGACTTCAAACGTTCCATTCGATTGATCCCTTAGTTTAATAACCGTAGGCTTCCACTATCCAGGCGTAAGAACGAAGGGTTTAACAGTTCGAATTAGTCCCAACGCAGCTTGTCATTTCAGACAAGCAGAACTGAAATGAGCCAATAGCTTAATTTCACATATCAGATTACATTACCCTGCCTACATGGATTCGTCATCCTAGCCATAGTTATTTTTTAAAGAGCCCCGCCTCATCTTCATGAGTACGACTTCACCTGACTTCACCCCATTGGATTGTTAGATCCGCACCGGACGCAGGAGGATTAGGCTGATGACCATGAACTGTTCTCAACGACCGGTACTTCCCCGGTCTATTCAATCAAATAGTTAGAACAAAAGCTCCTATTGCTAGGAGCTGTATGTTCCACCCGTTTCACCTTTCGGCTTATCGGGTAACGTTTCGTTTAGTTTTATTAATTGGCGATAGTTTGGTTCGTGTTTAGAACAGTTTGGTTCGTCAATGCAGGAATTTTGTTTCCTGAGAAATCTTCGATGTCAGTTCCATTATACGTTACTGAAACTGGTACATTAACTGGAATGTCACGAGCTAAAGTCAATCTAATTGTATCTGGTGTAAGAATTTCATTTCCTTCAGTATCGGTTGTTAAAGTATTAGCGAAATCAAATACTGTTACTTCGACTGGCGCTCCAGCAACCAATACACGGAAGTCATCACCATCAACTGAATCACTTGCATTAGCAATCCGAATTGCTTCGTCATACTTAAGTTCAATTGTGTTAGTAGAACCTGTAGCAGCTGTTAACAATTCTGGTGCAGCTGAACTGTTATCAACTTCGAAGTCTGCAAAGCTTAGCGCTTCGTTGCCATTTAAGTCTTCAAGTACGTTATCTTCTCCAACTGTAGTAGAAGCATCGTAACTTACTGTTACAGTCGCATCAGTTTTAATGTCTACGTTATTGAATGTGAATAGTAACTCATCAGAATTAGTACCATTAGCTACTGAAGATACATCAACTTCTTCTCCATCAACTTTGACAGTGAATGGATTTTCTTCTCCATCAACTAGAGCGAATGGAGCAACTGTTTCACTGAATGTTGCAGTAAACGCAGTACCAGCTTCATTTACTTCTGCATCTTCAATTTCTGGCAATGAATCAGCAGGCATTTGAATTGTAGTGTTGTAGAAAGTACCAGTACCGTAATCAATTAATAATTCAAACGATCCAGTTTGATCTTCTGCAATTCCTACATTTTCATTAGTGAATGCAACAACATCATCAGCTTCTACCCAGTCGCCACTTGTGCGCTCGTAGTAATAAACATTTTGGATTTCGTCTAAGTTGTCCTCAGCTAGAGCATCTTCTTCCGTTAAGTAAAGTTCAAATACAGAGTATTCTCCATCTTCGCCTACATTATCAGAGTAAACCGCTTCAATTCCATCCCATTCGATTACAGCTGTGTATACTTGAGGAGTTCCTCCACCTTGACCAGTTGTAACAGTGTAAGTGTAAAGGCCTTCTTCTTGTGTCACATCAAATAACAATCCTTCAGTTCCGCTTGTACCATCATAAAGATCGCGTGCTAAAGTTGAAGTATCGCCATCCGGGCTTGTAACACGAACTGTTGCTGCATCATCGATGATAGTAGGATTTTCTAAGTTATATACTTGGAAAACAGTATCTTCAAACGTTACTGAAGTTCCAGCTTCAAACTCTTCTTCATTCGAAAGTGTTACATTGTCAATATCTTCATTTTCTACATCAACAAGGTTGCCAGCTTCATCAGCAAGATCATTACCATTGTAGCTTACTGTAAGATCTTCTTCACTAGTCAAAATATCTCTAGCTAGTTCTACAGTAACAACATTACCTTCGACTGTTACTTCTGATCCAAGTACAAGACCAGAGTCAGTATCGACACTGAAATCAGTAGCAACTACAGTAGTGTCAAGATCAAAGTTTTCGTCAAATGTAAGCACTAACTCATCACGGTTCACTGAGCCGGTTACTAGTTCTGGTTCTTGACCATCAAGTGTAACAGCTTCAGATCTTCCAGACACAGCTACTTGACCATCTTCACCAAATGTTAATACACGGAATTCAACAGTTTGTCCGTCACGACCGCTATAAATGTAGCTGTCTGAAGTGATGTTATCGAAAGTTTCTTCTGTTACGAAGTTACCACCGTTTACAGATACTTGTAGGGATTGAGAAACTGCAACATCTGTCTCTGATTCCGAAGGATCCCATTCAACCAAAACGTCAGCACCTGCAAGCAATTCAGTTTCAACCATAGTAGCAGGTTCAACAACCGCTGCCATTAATTCAACTAAACGGTTTACGAAAGTGCCAGTGAATTCGTCACCTGAAACGCTTGTTACTACATTAGTACCAGGCGTGTAGTCAATGCGAACTTCATCATCCTGGTCAGTGATAGCATTACCACTTAGCGTTAAAATCAAGTCGTCTCCTTGTACTTCAATGTTTGGAAGAACATTTACATCTCTTCCGTTCACTCGTACTTCAAAGTCGTTGCTTGAAGGAAGTGAATCGTCTGAAAGCTCAGTTCCAAAATCAATAACGATAGAGTCAGTAGAAGTAGATGAACGGTTAACCGCCATTAATGAAACAACTTCTAAATCTCCAGGAGTTGGTGGAGTTACTACCGGTGGAGTATCATCCAATTGAGACAATCTGTAAAGGAAGATTGCGAAATCTCCACGTTTGATTGAAGATTCAATTCCGAACTTAGTAGCAGTTTCGCCAGCAGTGATGTTGTTTTCAACTAAAGCTGCAACTTCTTGCGCAAAACGGTGGTCTTCGCCAACGTCAGTGAAATCTAGATCAGAAGCGTCGCCGCCAGTTAAATCATAAGCTTGTGCAAGCATGTATGCTGCCTGGCCACGAGTGATTGACTGATCCCATCCGAATTGAGTAGCTGAAACGCCGCTAAGTACACCAGCAGCTTTAAGAGAGTTAACTGCAACAGCACCACGAGCAGGAACATCAGAGAAACCTGAGTTTGGAGCTTCTTCGTTCATTAACCCAGCAGCTTTAGCAATCATGATTGCTGCGTCGCCACGAGTGATTGAATTGCCAACACCGTATTGAGTAGCAGTAAGACCGCTTGAAATGTTATTTGATACTACGTATTCAACCGCTTCTTCGTAACGATCCCCTACATCAGTGAATGCAGAAGTTGAAGCTTGGTCTGCTAATGCTGCTGGAGCGATTGCTGTTGCTACTAAAGTAGCTGTCGCTGCAGTTGCTACGAATTTTTTGTAATTCTTTGGTTGGTAAGCCATTAATGAAATTCCTCCTTGGGTTGGTGATGCTATAAATATTTTGAGTCATATAACTCAATTCAGCTACCTTCTTCTACCTGACAATTCCCACCATATGTAGGTTAAGTATGTCTAATGAACGATACTTTAACTCTACTTGTTGTAGGTCTAATGAAAGGTTTCAGCTGATAACTAAACTCTTACTTAGTTTACCAAAGAAATACGGTAAATCAACCACTAATGTAATAATATATCAAAGATTTTACTAATAATGCCAAAAATAATTCAGAAGAATTACGTTTAATACCGTTTTCAGAATTTAAAAAACTTTAAATAAATCTTTTTACCTATATATATATTGATAAAAAAAGTATTTTTTTCTAAAAATCACTCCTTTTATGAAAACTATCACTTATATTTTATTTTTCTATATTTCCATTCCTGTTTTTTTATAAAAAGTATCGATTTATTGCTATTATATTCCTCCAAAATTTTATTTTTCGTACCTTATGACTCACCGACTTTATCCGGTAACTGTAAAAAAGCAAAATCGCTCAAAAATATCATTAGTCTTTATACCTCATTTCTATTTAAGAAAAACTGCCGATTAGCTGCAACCGGATACGCACTTCAACGTGGTTTCTACCTTCACCAAACAAAAAGCCCCGAAAGAAAACGAAAATCCGTTTTCTTTCGGGGCTAAATTATTGGGTTTATTTCGATTTAAGCAGATCTTCATGGACTGTCAGCATGGCCAGGATCGCCGCTACATAGATAGAAACGGCCGGTGCTGTTAATACGTGTCCTGCAGTATAGGCGATTCCGACTCCTAATAGGAAGGCAACGCCGTATAAAATATAGAAATAGGTGAAATGGGTCTTGATGTTAACTGCAAAGTAGATCAAGAATTTACCGCTAAACCAAACAAATGGCGCCATCATGTAAATGAATGTGATCCATCCAAAGGAATAGAACCAATCGTGAAAGTCCATTTCAATCATGGTTGGCGATTTGCCCGGTTCAGGAATTTCGTAATTCCCTGCAAAGCCCATCCCGAATAATTGCTGCATTAACGGAGAGTTTTGGAAATCTTCTTTCATAAACTGCGCATACGTTTCGCGTGAACTAAATACCAGGTTTTGTACTTGTGCACCTGTTATCCCGGTATCTTCTTCTTCTACTACTTCTTGATCTTCAAAACCTTCATCGCCTTCCACCAGCTCTTCGTCTCCTGGACGTTCAACGGCCTCACCAAAGTTGATCCCAAGGGAATCAATGTGGGCAAACATATTGCCGAAGACAGGTGTGACTGGAGTAATGGCAATCAACACAACCGTCAAGAAAGTAGAAATCAACAAATTGATTTTAATGGTTGCGGAACGCTTTTTCATCAGCAGCATAATCAGGCTTCCGAAAAAGACAGACAACAGAACAATGATGATCCCGCCATACCCAACTTTTGTTCCCAATGCCAACATACCGATCGATAACAGGACAAAAGGAATCCAAGACCATGATTTTTTCCAGGAATCGGTTTTTTCAATTGCATACAAAGCCATAATCGGCAAGACAATCGCCATAATGGCACCTATTTCATTGCCTGCATAAAACCAGCCGGTAAAACCTACTTTAGTATGTGAGTAGTTGGACAAACTGGTTCCGGTCAGCTGCGCAATGATAAAGATGATTCCGATAAACATACCCGAAATCCATAAGTATTTTGTTGTTTGACTGGCAATATTGTAGTCCTTATCTTTCAGCTGGCGATAGACTGCCAAAAGTCCAAACAACACAATATGGAAGTAAATCACTTTATTGAAAAACTTGAGCTCTTGAAACAGGTAATAGGGATCTTTGATCTGCAGGTTGCTGATAATGTTGATGCCTATCAGTACGGCAAGCCCAATTAAGTAGGCCACAAAAATACGGCTGTTTTTGCTGGTTCTTGCAAACCACAGCAAAAAGACCAGCGCGAGCACCATATACATGGTCCGCAACAAGACGCCTACCGTTAAGCTGGTGTCCACGAGAAAAATAGAAGCCGTCGTCAGAACATCGATGATCGGTTGAATAGCAATAAATGCTATAAAGAGTATTAGAATTTTTTTAGAGTCCATTGTAAAATCCTCTTTCATTTAGTTAGCTCAAGTTCATGAAATATGGCTGAAAGCTTCGACTGAATCTTTCGCTGATCATAATTTTGTGCAGTTTCAAAAGCTGCTTTAGCGATTTGTTGTTTTTCTTCCATTGTGAATTGGTTATACAGCTCCAATTGCCTAACCAAATCTTCCCAATCCCCGACTTCAAACAACCAGCTGTTGGCTCCATCTTGAACATAGTCCAAAATGCCGCCGATGCGGCTAGCCAAAATCGGCGTGCCGCATGCCATTGCTTCAAGTCCCACCAAACCAAGGCTTTCGCCTTTTCGGGTGGTCGGGAATATGAAAAGTTCAATGATGTTGTAGATGGCCGCTAAATCTTGATGTTTCATTAAGGGAAAATGCAGGACATAGTCATCCAAGCCAAGATCTGACCTCATTTGAAAAAATGCGGCATCGTCTTTTCCTGAACCGACCATGATTAAACGTGTTTTGCTTTTTTCAGTTGGGTTCTGTTCGAGAAAAGCTGAAAATCCTTTTAGTAGGTGATCCCAGCCTTTGCCTACGTCCATTCGCCCTACATATCCAAAATAACGCAACTCTGAGTCTAGGCCCAGCTCTGCCAATTGATGTTCGCGCGATTGAGGGTTGGGATAAAAGACAGATGAATCCACACCGCCTGAAGGAAATATGCTAATGGGCGTGGCCACTTTGTATTTTTCAAGGACTAGCTGCTTGTAGTAATTTGAAGGAGTGATAATCATAGTGGATTGTTGCAGCAGCCTTTTCACGTAAGGTTGAAACTTTTCTTGCGATGCTACTTCCGGCACTACATCACTGCCATGGACGTTGGTCACGATTCGAACAGATGGTTTCAGCTTTTTCAGCAGTAGCAGCGGGAATGCATTGTGAGCTGCATAGTGCACGTAAACTGCATCATAATTTCCAAATAAACCCTTACGGATAACTGTAACATAATGCCAAATATAAGCGAATAATTTCTTCGACTTTTTGGTCGTTTTTCGGACAACTGCTTTGTCTACTGCAAATCCCTCATTCTTTAAAATGGCTTCGGTGTTTTTTACAAAGACACCGAAGCTGGGAAAAGCATTTGAAGGATACATATTGGAGACGAGCAAAATTTTCAAAGACAGGCCTTCCTTTCGAACTTTACTTGTATTCTTCCAGTTTTTGTTTCATGAAATTCAGCAAATCATCGCGAAGTTCAGGGCGTGCCAGAGCAAAGTCCAACGTCGTCTCGACAAATCCACGTTTTTCCCCCACATCGTACCTTTTTCCTTCGAACGCATAGCCGTAAACATGTTGCACAGCATTCAACTGTTCAATCGCATCGGTCAATTGGATTTCTCCATTGGCACCGACTTTCATATTGTCCAAAAAACCGAAAATTTCCGGCGTGAATACGTAGCGGCCAATAATCGCCAAGTTAGAAGGAGCCGTACCCGCTCTTGGTTTTTCAACAAATTTCTTGGCTTTGTAGAGGCGGCCGTCTTTAGAGGACGGGTCCATGATGCCATACCGATACGTTTCTTCTTCCGGCACTTCCATGACCCCGATGACGGAAGACTGGGTTTTGTCGTACTGTTCCATCAGTTGCTGCAGTCCGGGAACTTCCGATTGAATAATATCATCACCAAGCAAAACGGCAAAAGGCTCATCTCCAATGAACTTGCGTGCTGTCCAGACAGCATGGCCAAGACCAAGAGGCGCTTTTTGGCGAATATAATGGATATCTACTTTACTCGATAGTTGAACCGCATTGAGCAATTCGAATTTTTCGGATTCTGCGAGCCGGGACTCCAGAAAATGGGCAGAGTCAAAGTGATCTTCGATTGCCCGCTTGTCTTTTCCTGTAACGATGATAATGTCTTCAATTCCAGAAGCTACCGCTTCCTCGACAATGTACTGGATGGTCGGCTTGTCCAGAATCGGCAGCATTTCTTTCGGCATTGCCTTTGTTGCGGGTAGAAAACGTGTACCTAATCCAGCAGCGGGAATAATCGCTTTCCTAACTTTTTTCATAGGCTTGCCTCCTAGTTTTTAGAATCGCCAAGCACGTATACATCAAAACCGGCAGCTTCCCATTTCGCGCGGTCTACACAATTCTTCGTGTCCACTACCACTTTGTTTTTCATGGATGTGAGCGTTGCAGGATCCAAATCTTTGAATGCCTGATGGTCGGTCAAAATAATCAACGCAGATGCATCAGTAAGAGCTTGTTCCGGATCTTGAGTTTGTTCGGCAATATTATTCACTTTGATATGCGGGTCATACGCTGTTACGTTCAAGTTTCGATGGACAAACTGCTCCACCACTTCCACTGAAGGGCTTTCGCGCATATCGTCGATGTTGCCTTTGAACGCTAATCCGAAGATGGCGATTTTTGGATCGGTGATTCCTTTTGCCTTTAGGATGTCCGCTGTCAATTGAGCGGTATACGAAGGCATGCCATCGTTCGTCTGGCGGGCCAAATGAATAATCTTTGATTTCTCAGGATCCAGTTCAACTAGGAACCATGGGTCCACAGCGATGCAGTGTCCACCGACTCCAGGACCTGGTGTATGGATATTCACGCGCGGGTGATAGTTTGCTAATTTAATGGCTTCCCAAATGTTGACACCGATGTTTTGTGCAATCATCGCCAGTTCATTGGCGAAAGCGATGTTGACATCTCTATACGTATTTTCCATAACTTTTACCAGTTCAGCAGTAGTCGTGTCGGTTTCGTGCATTTGGCCTTTGACAAATGACTTGTACAGTTCGGATGTAACGCGAGCAGACTCTTCATTGATTCCGCCGATAATGCGATCATTCGACACCAATTCCGTAAACACTTTGCCCGGTATTACGCGTTCCGGGGAGTGGGAAACGAATAAATCTGTACCAATTTCAAGGCCAGACTGAATCAATTCAGGAATCATAATATTTTCTACCGTTTTTGGCGGCACAGTCGATTCAAGCACGACCAAATTTCCTTTTTTCAAAAATGGAACAATTGAAGCCGTTGCTTGTCGAACATATTCCAGTTCCGCTGTTTTATCCGCGTTGATTGGCGAAGGAACCGCAATAATGAAGACATCTGCTTCTGCCGGTTTGGTGTCGACTGTTAAAGCACCGTTGTCGATGGCCATTTCCAAGCGTTCGAGTAATCCATTTTCTTCTATATGAAGTTCTTTATTTCCGATCATGTTAACTGTTTTTTCATTGATATCCACACCATGGACTTGATGGCCATGATTGGCAAACATAACCGCTGTCGGCAAACCGATATAGCCCAGACCGACAACACAGATAGACTTCTTCATTTTTATATTAGCTCCTTTAGCGTGATCGTAGTACTTTCATTAAAAAAATGGGTAAGTTTAGTTGGCGTTTGATGCGGGATGGGCTGGCCATCAATCGGTACAGCCACTCAATTCCAAGTTTACGGAAAACTAGCGGGGCCCGTTTGACAGTTCCGGAAAACACATCAAAGCTGCCCCCTACCCCTTGGAATACTTGGACGTTTTTGAGGCGTCCCATGTTCCGTTGAATCCACAATTCCTGCTTGGGACTGCCCAGTGCCACAAAAATGATTTTGGCACCACTGTTATTTATGCGTTCGATTAACGCTTCTTCGTTTTTTTCATAGCCATTGGTATGCCCCGCTACCAGTATGCCGGGGTTGGTTTGTCGGATGTTGCTGATGGCTTTTGCGACGACTTCTTCTTTTGCACCATAAAAATAAACTGGATGTTTTTCGTGTGTGGCAAATTCCAGTAGCTTGGCCATCATGTCAACGCCCGTGACACGCGATGTGATTTTGCCGCCTTTTATTTTTGCGGCAAGCAAAATGCCAATGCCATCGGCTATTTGGTACGTAGACGCGTTGATCAGTTCTTTTACTTTCGGATCCCGTTCAGCAGCAATGACTTTTTCAGGATTGACTGCAATTATCGTAGACTGCTCGCCACTCGCGATGCGCAATCGTAAATCATCTATTATGCCTTCATATGACAAAGGTGAAACATTCACCCCTAAATAGCTTTCTTTCATCATTAGAACCCTCTATTCACTAGCTTTCAATTTTAATAGTATAGCAGATTTCAACAGTAGTTGCATAGGCTGTTTAACAAGTGATAGAATTTAGCAAGGACAAGGCTTACGAGCTTTAGTTTGAGGAGGAAAAAGTGTGAAAATAGTACTATCCGGTTTTTATGGCTTGGGAAATACCGGCGATGAAGCCATCTTGAAAGCAATTATTGATAACTTGCGAGCAGAATTAACTGACCCTGAGATTACCGTGTTTTCTCTGTCACCTGATCAAACCGCCAAAGAATATGGCGTGAAGTCCGTTTACCGGGCATGGAGACGTGAAAACAAAGAAAAAATAAAAGCGTTGCGCAATGCAGATTTGATGATTTCCGGCGGAGGCGGCTTGCTTCAGGATACATACCCAACGAAGTTTTTGTTTGGTCCCCTTCCATATTATCTGTTGATCGTCATGCTTGCGAAGATTTGTGGCACAAAAGTGATGTTCTTTTCACAAGGCATCGGTCCTGTCACCTCGACCTGGGGCAAAATTTTGATGAAACTGTTCGCCAATCGGGCTGATTTCATCACTGTCCGCGATCAATACTCAAAAGATTACCTTAAACAGCTGGGTGTGACACGTCCCGAAACAGTGGTGACGGCAGATATCGTTTTTGCTTTTAAAGCAGACGAAGAAGATCGCGCTTATGAATCGCTGCCTTTAACGGGAGACGAGAAAATTGTCGCGGTCACGATCCGTCCGTGGTTCAGCCATCCGGACTATATCGAAAAAACGGCTCATTTGCTCGATCAACTGATTGAACAGCGCGGCGTGACTCCTGTTTTCGTTCCAATGGAAGGAAAATACGATGTCCCTGCCTCAAAAGAGGTCATGGCGAAGATGAAGCATTCCGATAAAACCTATTTATTGGGTTCAGATTTTACGCCGAATGAGTTTTTGAATTTTATTCGCCACGCAGAGCTGACCGTCGGCTTGCGCTTGCACGCTTTGATCTTCTCTGCCTTGTCTAACGTACCGCATCTCGGGTTCAGCTACGACAAAAAAGTGGAAAGCTTTTTGAAACGTTCAGGCATGTGGGACTATTCTTTCCGTCTGGGAGAAATAGATGAAACCAAACTGCTTTCCAATGCGTTATACCTACTGGACAACAAAGCACAGGCACAACAAGTGATGGAACCAAACGTAGCCAAGCTTCATGCTGAAGCGATGCGCAATATCGAGCTGCTGCAAGAAAATTTTGTGAAATAAGTGTTACAGGAAGGAAATCGTAAATGAAAATATTATTGGCGACCACCTATGATTACCCCCACCTCGGTGGATTATCGACACATATGACAACCTTAAAGACCGGCCTCGAAAACTTGGGGCATACAGTCGAAACTTTATCTTTTTCCGACGTGCCAAAATGGCGCCGGGATTTTATTGCCAGAGGCCCTTCTTTCCTATTGAATAAAGCTTCACTCGGAGCGGGTTATGTCTGGACTTTGAATCGCCGCCAGGAATTTCTTGAACAGATTTTGAAAGACGACAAATATAAATCTTTTGATATTGTCAACGGCCAGGACGTTTTCGCAACACGCGCTTCTCTTAACGTCGGACTGCCAACCGTTACGACAACTCACGGCTATTTGACGTTTGAAGGCATCTCCAAAGGATCTGTCGCTGAGGGCAGCAAGCACGCACAGAAATTATTGGATGTGGAATACAGCATGTACCAAAAAACACGTGCTGTCATTACCGTCGATACCCGAATCAAAGAGTATATTAAGCGCGAAGCGGGCGTAGAAGCTTCGATGATCAAAAACTTTATCGATGTGGAAGATTTCAAACCGGAACTGGAGCGCCGAGCCGAATTCCGGACAAAGTACGATATTTCACAGGATGAGCTCATTTTCTTTATTCCCCGCAGGTTAACGAAGAAAAATGGGGTTATTTATCCGATTTTGGCATTCCCGCCAGTATTGGAAAAATACCCGAACGCCCGCCTGGTTTTTGCCGGAACTGGTGAAATGATGGACGAAATGAAAGCAAAAGCAAAAGAGCTTGGCATTGAAAACAATGTCACCATGCTTGGAGCAGTTGCCCATAAAGACATGATCCAGTATTACGCATTGAGTGATATAGCATTAGTTCCTTCCATCTACTCTGCCGGCGTAGAAGAAGCCACTTCCATTTCCGCACTGGAGGCGATGGGATCGGGCATTCCATTGATTGCCTGTGCAGTAGGCGGCTTAAAGGAAATCGTCGATCACAATAAAGACGGCCTTCTCGTAGAAGAAAAAAATGTGGAACAGCTGTCGGATGCCATGATTCGTTTACTGGCAAATCCTGAAGAAGGCGAAAAGCTGGCGAAAGCGGCCCGCACAAAAATTATCGAGCAGTATTCGCATTTTGCTGCTGCCGAAAAATACGAAAAGATTTACCAAGACGCGCTGACAAAAAGTTGAGTATCCAAAGAAAAGTGGCTGGCTCACGAGTTGAGCCAGCCGCTTTTTGATGAGAAAGAAGTGAATTCATGTCCAGTCTTAAAAAAGCGGCCATTTGGACCACTGGCCTGGCGCTGCTATTAAAACTATCGGGTCTGCTGCGTGAATCCATTGTCGCCCGGGAATTTGGGGCTTCAGCAGAAACCGATGGCTATTTTCTGGCTTTTTCCTTTATTACACTAGTGGTAGCCATGATCGCCACTGGATTTAATAACGTCTTCCTGCCGCTCTATATTAAACGCAAGCAAAGCAATATGGACTCCGGTGACGGCAATGCCAATGCCTTGTTGAACTGGACAATGCTGTTGTTTATCGGCGTATCGCTTGCCGGATGGTCACTGGCCAGCTGGCTGGTGCCGCTCATCTACGGCAACATGCTGCCGGAAACTGAAGTGATTGCGATCCAAATGACCGAAGTCTTCTTTATCTTCATGACATTTATTGCACTGGCAGGGCTGTTGGAATCTTATCTTCAATCGCGCCGCATTTTTGTTCCAACACTCGTTTCAAAATTGCTTGCCACGTTCATGTCCGCGCTTTTTGCCTTGTTGTTCAGTGACATCTGGGGCATTTATGCGTTGGCTTATGGATTTGTGACAGGCACTATCGTTGGTGCGATTATCCAATTGTATTATTTGCACAAATCAAATTACAAATGGCAGCCCACCTTGAAAATGGAATCTGATTTCCGTAAAGCCTTTGTGATTCTCATCATCCCTTCCCTGCTGAATTCGGTCGTGGGGCAAGTGAATTTATTTGTCAACAAAGCTTTTGCATCCGGTACGATCGAAGCGGCTGTTTCCTATTTAAATAACGCTTCCTTGATCATCAGCATTCCGAATGCTATTTATGCAGCTACATTGGCAGCCATTATTTTTACATTAATGTCAGAGCAGGCAACTGATAAAGCAAAATTCAAAGATACCTTGTTTTTGGGAATGGAGATTTCGTTTGTCACGCTTGTGCCGATTTCTGTCGGATTGCTGGTAGTCGGAGATGCGATCATTTCTTTCATTTATGAAGGAGGCGCCTTTACTGCACAGGATGCCGATTATACGTATATGGCGTTGCTGTTTTATCTGCCAATCATTATTTTTCAGGGCATGCAGCTCATGCTTTCGAAATCGATGTATGCCCGCGGAAAAACCGCAATCGTTTTTCGCATCAGCGTCACGACCATCGTCCTTAACTTCTTGCTGAACTGGTTCCTGGTAGATGACTATGGCTATTTGGCTTTGGCTTTCGCCGCGTCTATTGTCTCGGTTTATTATTTCACGCTATCCATGATTGTCGTCTACAAAGATCTGGGCATGCAGGAATTTAAACGATTTTTATCGATGGCCGTCCGCGTCATTGTTCCCGCTGCTGCGATGGGGCTCTCGGTCTGGGGAGCCAAAATTGCCTTCTCCGCTACTGAGTGGCCACCCCTCCTTCAGCTGGCAGTCCTTGTTCCTATTGGCGTTGTTGTTTATGCCGTACTGCTCAGATTTATGCACCCAGCCGGATTCCGGCGCTTTATGGGATTAATCAAACGCAAAAAGAAAGGGTGATGATGTGTTTAAGAAAGTGATATGGGGAGCAGGCATCTTCTTGCTGTCCGCGCTATTATTATTTATTCTTTTTATCTCCATCAAAGAGAACAATGAAATTTACCAGGGCGATGAATTGGCCGTGTCTATCGAATTGCCGGCATTATTTACTGTTTCTTCTATAGAAGTAACAGAACGAACGATGGAAAACACCCAGGATGTGAGCCACCGGGCAAACATCGAGTTATTCGGTTCAGAAATTGGCTTTATTGACATTACCGAACGAACATTGGGAAATGGGTCTAAGTTTCTTTTTGAGCGCTTGGAAAACAGCAGCTGGCTGTTTTTTCCAACTGCCATTACAGTAGATGGAATGGAAGATGCTGAATTTACCAGCTGGAATCCGTCCGTCGTCGAACACGACTACCATGACGTGTTCGGTGTCGATGAAACGGTCAATCCATTTGGCACCATAAAAGGCTCTAACCTTGAGCTTCTTCAAAGCAATGTGTATATTTCCAAAGAAATGGATGCCTTTTACGAAGATGGCACAAGCAGCCACCTGCGCGAACTTTCCACAGAAGTGCGTGAGTTGGAACTCTCAGGCGATTCCATTGTCAAAGAATTTTGGCTGAGACCCGTGCATCTTGCCGAATCATGGGCCATGTTGTCCGAGCGTCCCCTATTCTCTTCAGATGAATCTGAAGAAGAATGGATCGATCATTCCCTGCACAATCAAACCGTTCAATTGAATTGGCTGACCACAGATGGCCCTTACACTAAGCTGCCTTTCTCTATTGAGCCAAGCACCAAGATGGGGTACGGTCGTGCAATTGGCCGTTTTGAAGACGACGAAGCATTGCGCTGGAATGAAACAGACCCTTCCGCGTTCCACGAAACCATGATTTTAAATTCACGCGTCAATTTGCTTTACTATTTAGCAGAGTTTGACGGTTCCCGTTGGCCGACTGAATACACCAGCACATGGCTGAAAAATGCTTACGAAGTTACCGCTCCATACGTCGATACGCGTTACAACGAATATGTCGCTTTTTACTTGGATGAAACGGTCAAGCTTTACGATGACCAAATCGACCAGGACGAGATGGCAGTTGAAACGTATGCTGATTATTTATTAAGCCAAATTGAAGAAGAACAAACCTTGGAAACCGCCAGCGGTTTGCTGATTGTGGATTATTTTGATGAAGACGACAATACACCTTTGACTCACGCTTCTTTGAATCATGAGTTGGGGGGATTAAAGATTTTGCTGCAGGCATACGGCGATACTGGGGAAGATGAGTATTTGGAAGCCGCAGAGTTAGTGACCACCGGAATTGAAGAGTTTGGCCAGGAAGAAGGCGGTTGGATCCGTGAAAATGGAGACCTTTGGTACCAGGCACGCCCTGATGGCACCTTCAGTGGAGATGATTACCCTCAACTGACCTTGCTCGATTTGGTAGAGACACAAATATTGCTGGAAGAACTCGAAATGGAGCGAAATCCTTATTTTGATGACATGATTGACTCGAAACTCAGTTATTTAGAAGACGAGGGCATCGAATTGATTGAAAAAGTGACGAGTATTATGAACTAGGTGTTAAAGGATATTTTTGAAACAGTTATGATTGGGAAAGAAGAGAATTTTTCAACAAGCCGTGACTTTCTCAAACTTTTCGCGGGGTCTTTAGCTTTTGCTCGGCCACAGGAGTCTTCGCGGCCAGCCCGGTTGGAGCGTGTGGCTACAATTAAAGAGAGCAGCCTGCTCGTCAACTTCTAAGTTACACTAGTTCCGACAATCTTTTTCATCACTTCACGCAAGAATCCGGAGCGCAAGACGGCGAAGGGCATACATGTGCTCCTGCATCGCTGCGCTAGCTTCGTCGCAAAGAATTGGTCTCGCTAGTAGCTTTGACCAATGTCTTTCCTGCTGGAGCAGTGAAGCGACTTGAAGGAGACCCCGCAGGAGCTTGCGACGAGGAGGCTCAGCGCTTCGTCCGCGGAAAGCGTCCGTCTGGAGCGCAGGATTTTGTACAAATGAGATTTTATTCTTTGAGTCTTATAAATATTCTTTTGTCTACAAGTTTAAACAAGCAAAAGGCGCTTTGGAATTATCCAAAGCGCCTTTTGCTTGTTTTTGCAGCTATTAATTAATTAAATCAATTAAATCTGAGCGGACCCAGCCTACCCTGTTGTTTGTATCTGCATCAGGATTCAAGTCGGAAATGATCTGATACCAGATATGGCCGTCACTTGCTTGCTGAGAGCCTAAAATAACAACCGGATACCCAAAAGCGTTATTGACGCCGAGGTCTGCACGTTTGAATTGATACAAGATGGTCGGGCCATTTGGTGCATTTCTGACATTCGTAGACGCTGTATTGGTGATGCCCAATTTATGTTTGCCAATGTCTTTTTTGCCTAATTCCAAATCCGCACGGAACATATGCCCCGCAACTTTCGCTCCCCATGTTGGATCAGAGGCGTAGCTGACATTAAAGCCTGTCGTCTTGTTGCCTGGGCTTGCTCCATTTGCATAGCCACCAAGCGGATTTGCGTAATTGCGGTTCATGTACTCACGGGCGAAGGCATCAATACTTCCTTCGGGCTGTGAATAAACAGTGCCTTCATGTGGAGATCCGTCAAAAACGCGGATTCCAAACAAGTTGTTTTTCGTTTGTGCATTGCCGCTCATGCCATAAGCACTTTCATGCATCGCAGCGGATAGCATAAACAATGCATTGACATTATACTTGTTCTGCATTTCGATAAAGTATCTGCCTTTGCCAATTAGTTTTGATTTAGTAGCTGCATCTTTGTATGTCCCCGAAGTGGTCGTAACTTCTCTCAGTTTACTCATCACAAACTGATCCAGCTGCGCAGCGGTATAGTTGGTTTTAGTACGCACCGACTGATACTGGAAATATGGATAATGAACGAATTGAGTAACCCCAGCTCCGTTCGCAAAGTGGACGCCATCTTTGCTGTAATATTTCACTCCCGCCACCATTTCAGATGGTGCCGGACCGATAGAATGGCTGGCGCGGGATTTGCTGACATAATTGTATTGATGGTGTTCCAAAGTACCCCATTGATTTTTCAAGTAATAATCACGGTTTACAATCAACTCAGAAGGGACAAAATCCACTTCGCTGTGTTTGGCATATCCGATTGTTCCTCCTACTTGCACTTTTACAAACTCTGCGTTCGCATCAATGTATCGGAGCTCTCTGCCGTGTTCAATATAAGTCGCCTGTTTGGCAAATCCAGAATCATAGTAAACAGTTGTTACTTCTTTAACGCCACTGCCTGAAACCCGATTTGCAAACGCAAGTCCACTTTTAATACGGATGATTTCATCCCCTTTAAAAATTGCTCGAGCAGTTGGTACGTTCTTAAACGATTCAGCTGCCAATGAATATTCTTTGTGGCCGTACTGTTGTTTTACTAATACGCCATTTTCTACATATCCCAAGTAATATAAGGATCCATCACTTGGAACGTCTGGAAGAATCGGTGGTGCACTCGCTTTTTCATGAGCGAGAAGAAAGCGGTAAATGAAAGCTGCTGCCTGTTCGCGGCTTGCGATGTCTTTAGGTGCATAGTTTAATCCGCCATTTTCATTGGGAATGCCTGCAGTAATATCATAATGCATAACTGCAAATACTGCGCGAATTCCTCCTGATGACACAAAATCTTTCGCATCCGAAAATTCAACGCGCTGTTCTACTATGTCCATCCCTTGATACTCAAGAACATTTTTTAAAGTTTGAGCCATCTGTTCACGGGTAATGTTAGCTGCAGGGCGGAACGTGCTATCCGTCACACCGACCATCAACCCCGAACTGTATACAGCTCCAATTTCATTTGAAAGGCTTGAATTTTTTGGTACATCCTTAAACGGGTGTATTCCTGCCGGCAAATTCAATGCGCGATTGATAAATGCCGCAAACTGCTCGCGTGTCACACTTTCTGTCGGCTTGTATGTACCGTCTGTGTAACCCGTAAGTATTCCTCGTTTCACCATTTCTTTCATTTCTTTTTCCAATGCGCTGCCAGGAACAATATCCGTTGCTTCACTTGTTGTGGCAAAGCCAAAAGATGCGGATACTAATAAAAGGATAACTAAGAACTTGTTAATTGTTTTCATGTGGGCCCCCTGTAAATTCTGTTTGATTAGTATAAGCAGTGTAGGCTTATTTTCTTTCTTGTATCCGTCCATTAGTTCATTTGTTTCCAATAATATACTCTTTTATAAACAGTTTATAGTAAAAATATGTTTTAAAGAAGGTAAATATGGGAATAGTTTAAAATAAGCTCCTTGTGCCTAAACTAATTTTCAGTTACTTAAAATTAGACTTCTTACTCAGTACTTAATACCTATATAATGCATAAAAAAAGAACTTTCCAATACTGAATACGGAAAGTCCAATTTTATATAAATTACTTCGCTAACATCGAGCTATACAAAGCTGCCGCAAACTCAGAACGGTTGGCATTTTTAGTTTCGTAATATCTTGATGTTTGGAATACAGTGGTTTGATCAATCGCTTTTAATGTAATGATATGTTCATATGCCCAAAAACTTGGTGGAATATCCAGGTATTTGACAGAAGATGTTTTTGCTTGAGCCTGTCTTGTTTCCGACATTTTGAAAGCACGTTCAAGTATAACGGCTAATTGAGTTTTCGTAAGCGTATCGTCTACACCATACGCTCCATTTGTGTACCCTAAAATAATACCGGATTGATTCATTGCTGCGATATCATTTGCAAAACGGTGAGTGGTTGACACGTCACTAAACTTCACTGCACTTGATGGCTTTAAATTCAATACACGGTTGACCATTGCTGCTGCTTGTCCACGAGTAACGGATTCGTTAGGACGGAAATCCTGTTTCTCAAAACCATTGATGACACCAGAAACATTTAAGCTTTTAATCGCTTCATATGCAGGATGGCTAGCCGCAACATCTTTAAATTGGCCGTTAGTTACAGGAGGCAACGAAGCTTGTATAGGTGCAGCTACACTTTTAACTCCACTTAATCGTTTAGCTCCTGCATATTTTGGACCCCAGTAAGGATTGGTATTAATATTCGATATTGCTACGCCTTTGCTTTCAGCAGAGATCACGTTGCCATCTCCCAAGTAAATCCCCGTATGGGAAATGCCTGGCTTGTAAGTGTTGGCGAAAAATACCAAATCACCTTCTTGAAGATTGTTTTTTGAAACAGCTGTACCGACTGCAAATTGCTCGGCCGATGTACGGGGCAATGAAATGCCAAAGTTTTTGAAAACATGAAGAATATATCCTGAACAATCAAATCCCGCGGTTGTCGTTCCGCCAAATTTATAAGGTGTGCCTTTAAACTTTAGAGCATAACTGGCAATGTCGTCTGGTGCTGTAGCTTTAGCTTCAGTTGATAGGAAAGGACTGATTACTGAAAATAGTAGTACCATCATCATTATTAGCAATATGCGATTTTTCAAATTGTCACCTCTTATATTTTTTGGGGACCCAGGATGCTGATCAGGCACTGAATCATAAATTTTGTAATCTTAATCTAATTTTGATTTTAGCAGACAATTCTAACATATATTGTTACATTTACATTACAGTTGCGTAACAAGTTACTTTTATTTGTTTAATTATAACAATTAAAGGGTATTTAAATTTATTCTATTGAGTTTTGTATGCAGGTAGATGCAGGTAAGTATTTCTTCACTAAAAAAATACTCCACCAGTATAATTTAGGTGGAGTATCCAATGTGGAAATGTATCGGAATTAGTGAAGTCTTTTACTTGGTGATGCACCAGCTGTACTGTAGTACTGACCAAGATCTGTACGGCCTTGGTAATGGTAGTAATAATCCAGCGTTGCCAGGAAAAGTGCTCTTCCCATATTTTTGCGGTGAGCTTCTGATTTAATAAATTCAATATCAGTTGCACTGTCAATAAAACCTATTTCAACAAGAGATGCAGGAACTGTGTTTTGGCGAAGCACGGCAAAGTTCCCTTGTTTTACTCCACGGTTTGCCAGTGGCCAAGCTTCTTGCATACGAGCTTGCATATAGAGAGACAAAGCTCTTGATTGATTAACATTCGGGTTCACAGCAGACGTAGATCCATAATAAAAGGATTCTTGGCCATTTGCCGAATTGTTAAACGCATTCGCATGGATACTAACAAACACGTCGCCCCCGTTATTTTGGGCAAATTGTGCACGTTGAGTCAGGCTCGGGTAAGTATCACCCGTACGCGTCATTTTTACTTGAATTGGTGTCTTTGAAAAGTAAGACTTCATGTGATTGCTAATATTTAAGACTACATTTTTTTCTAAAAATCCAAAACCGCCGGCTCCAGGATCTGTCCCGCCATGGCCTGGATCAATAACTACTGTAATGTCTTTTCCAGCTGCTGGTGGAGGAGATGGCAATACCGCTGCCGGTTTAGCAGATTTTAAATATGATTTATCAACATACCCGATTAAATTATTGGACTTGATGTATGCCCAATTTCCAGTGTAACTTGCGACACTTACTGCTTGACCATGACTAATTTTCCCAATAACATTCGAAGGTGAATTGATGATTTGTGGTTTTGAACGAACATTTAACCCAGTCGAACCTACGCTTACATACTGCGTTGTTTTAAAAATAGAAGTATCTCCGCTTTTGATACGGAAATCTGTGTTTAGCGTTCTTGCCATGAATACAGCAAAATCAGAACGGACAATTGTTACATTCGCTCCAAAGTTCCCACTACTTATCCCTTGTGCAATGCCTTTATCCATAAGATTTTTAGCTGCGTTTGAAGAGGTAGCACCGCCAAGTTCCTTCACGAAAGCACGGTTGATTAATGTGGCCATTTCTCCACGATTTAGCTTGGCATCAGGGCGGAATGTGCCATCTCCATAGCCATTAATAACTTTCATGTTCACAAGTTGAACAATGTATCCAGAAGCCATATTTCCAGGACCCACATCTTTAAACGTTGTATTGCGCTTTGCGCCGTTCAAATTTAAAGCTCTACCGATCATGGCAGCGGCTTCTCCTCTTGTCACTTCTCTGTCAGGAACAAATCGAGTGTCTGAAACCCCATTGATAATCTTCTTATTTACTAAATACGATATTTCTTTCGCTGCCCGGTGGCTATCACCGACATCCTGAAAATTCACACTTGCTTTCACATGACTCATGGGAACTATTACCGATGCAATTAGTGCTATACATAACAAAATTATCCACTTTTTCAAACTCATTTGCCCCCTATATTCATTTCTTAATCCATACTTTAAACCATAAACTAGAGATATTCTATGTAACTATAAACCTATTTTTGGTATTTACGAATTAAAAGCGTTATACAAAGTCAGTCCAAATACCTATTTTTAATCTTTGCTTATACGTCAGTGTTTTGAATTTTATTAAAATTTCTTCATAAGTTAGTCTCCAAGAAATAAGGTTAAAACTGGATATTTCTTTAGTTTTTTGAAATTTTAAGCTTTGTAAATCAACTTATGCCAGTTATTTTAAAAAGATGTCTTTATACCCGCCTGTCTATTTCGTAAACATAAGTTTTTTGCAAATAAAAAAAACTTTGTCCTCTTTTTAAAAGAAGACAAAGCTTTTTTGTTAATCTGAGGTTATGGCTGGGTATTTATTTCTACAATGCGTCCTTCAGTTTCAGGAGTGATTGCACCAATCCGTTCTAACTCTTCCTGGAAATTGATCCAATCTGATATGCCTAAATCAATTGCGCGGCCTTCTGCATATGCTTGTGCCAGCACATCGTATCCGTCTCCACCTTTAGCGGTAAAGGCGTTTGTTGCTACTTTATACGTTTCACTGTCAACCAATTCTGTTTCAGTGCCTTCAGCATCTACAAATACAATAGAAGTAACTCTTGATCCCGTTGCTTTTGAAGCATCAAACTCAACTTTAGCGCCAGCCACGTGAAGGAATCCACCATTTTCGTTTGGATATTGCCCTACACTAATTTCAAATGCTTGTTTGATTTCACTTCCGGTTAAATCCATAGTGGCCAAGGTGTTGCCGAACGGCAATACAGCAATGATTTCTCCAACTGTAATTGGTCCCGCATCAATACCCGAACGGATGCCTCCACCATTTTGGAATGCCATGACTGTTTCTGGGCTATACTCTCTTGCTTTCGCCAACATGCCATCTGTGATGATATTTCCTAAAGCCGTCTCATTTTTCCGTACGCTGGTTCCAGTAGTGTTGCCTGTATCGCCCGTACGCGGGTTTACCAGAGCTTCTGCTGCAACAGCGGTTGTTTCTTCTTCTTCAATTTCTTTGACTCTTGTCATGTATGGCTCTAAAATTTCCAATGCCTCTGCGTCTTCAGCCTGCTCACTAACTTCAATTAGTTCGCCGCCGTAAGCATAGACTTCCCCATTTTCATCAAACTCTACATTCAAAGTTCCGAGGTTGTCGCCATATTGGCCAGTTTGAACAATAATCGTCGGCGCATCAAACTCGTTTACTAAAACGGGATCGCTTAGTTCCGTATGGGTATGCCCACCAACGATAACATCAATTCCTTCAACTGCTTTTGCCAATTCCTGATCGTTATCTATTGCTGCATTGTCATCAAACCCGATGTGTGTAAGAGCGACAACTTTATCGATTCCTAACTGTTCAAATTCAGCCACCATTTGTTCAGCTTCTTCAATATAATCTGAGAAGGTGATTTCGCCAGGGCTTGAAATGGCTTCTGTATCCTTAGTTGTTAAACCAAAGATTCCCACTTTTTCCCCATCAATTTCTTTTACGATACCAGAGTATATATTCCCTGAAGCCGTTTCAGTTGGAATCTTCTTCTGGAAAAGACCATCAAAAATTGGATCTTTTGAAAAATCAACGTTTGCAGAGACAAATGGAAATTCTGCTGCTTCAACAAATTCTTTTAAAGCCAAGTGTCCCTCTTCAGAAGAACCCAAATCAAATTCATGGTTACCAAAAGTCATTGCATCGTACTTCATCAAGTTCATAATTTTAAGATCTGGCTCTCCTGTAAATTCATTGAAGTATAATGTTCCCGAGAAGACATCTCCAGCATCCAGCAACAAAGCATCCGGATTTTCTTCACGAAAGTCTTTTACTGCTGTTACTCTTTTAGGAGCTGAATCTAAACGTGCATGCGTATCATTTGTGTGCATCAATGACATAGAAAACAACTCATTCTTTAAATCGTCTTTCGCACGGAAAATGAACAAAGCCATCTCTCCACGAGTAAGATTTTGCTCAGCACCAAATTGTTTTTCAGTTTTACCAACTGTAATTCCATTTTTCAACAATGCAGATACATATTTCGCAAAATTTGCATTTACATCAGTAAATTGTGTTTTCGTGACCTTATCATCTATTGTATATTCTGCTGCACTTGCTAAAATTTTGGCAAGTTCATTTCGTGTCAACAAATCTGTTGAACCAAAGCGTTTTTCAGTCTTTCCGTGTACAATGCCAGCCTGAACTAAAGCGTCTACTGCCCATTTAGCAGAGGCAGGAACATCTGTGAACCCAGAGTCTTTGAAATCCTGACTTGAATTGTATCCTATTGCACGCGCAATCATTACAGCCGCGTCTTGCCGCTTAATATTATCAGCTGTACCGTAATGTGTTTCAGAAACTCCATTCGTAATGCCATTTTCAACTAAAAAACTCACCGCTGCGGCGTACCGATCGGCAACATCCTCGAATTTCTTTGTATCAGCCGATACCGTTGAAACTGCTGAAGCTACCATTGTTACAGCGATAGCCGAAGCGATAAACTTTTTGTTATGCAAGACATTTGTCATGTGTTCTTTCCTCCTTAAGGATTATGTTTCTAATTGCTCTTTTACTTTACCAAACTAAATATAGTACAGCCATATAATTTACAAAAAAAACACACTATTATTACTATTTTCATTTAAAGACGTTTTATGATCTTTTTGTAAAACATCTTTTCCATTGTTGCGTTCAGCAGATCCGCAAAATATGAAAAGACCTTTTTGCACATTGGCAAAAAGGTCTCTTGATTTTACTTATTCGTGTCGGCTTTCGCTTTCACCCCAGCACTCTGTGTTTTTCAAGCCTGAAATATTTTTCGCGAAAAACTCCGGGTTTTTGCCGGCTTTTCTTTGAGCCGTATAGTCGTCCAGCACTTTGAAGGCAATTTTGCCAAGCAAACCGATAACAACCAGGTTGAGTACGGCCATGAAGCCCATGAACAGATCGGCCATGTTCCAGACCAATTGCACTTGTGCCAAAGCACCAAACATGACCATCGCCAATACACCAAAACGATATGCTGTCAGCCAGCCGCTGTGGGCATTGATAAATTCGATGTTTGTTTCACCATAATAATAATTCCCGATGATCGAACTGAACGCAAAGAACAAGATGGCAATTGCCAGGAAGTAAGGCGCCCAGCTTCCAAGGTGCACATTCAATGAAGCCTGTGTAAGCAGAATTCCTTCTTGTTCTCCGTTGGAATACAAATCTGCCAAAATAATGATGAAGGCAGTTGCCGAACAAATAATGATGGTGTCAAAGAATACACCCAAACTTTGTACAAGGCCTTGTTTCGCTGGATGCGAAACATTGGCAGATGCTGCGGCGTTCGGTACAGAACCCATACCGGCTTCGTTCGAGAACAAGCCGCGGCGTACGCCCTGCATGATGGCCGCACCGATACCGCCGCCCACTGCTTCTTCCAAACCAAATGCGCTTTGGATAATCAATGTGAAGACTGCAGGAATTTCAGTGAAATTCGTAATGACGATAAACAATGCAACAAAGATGTAGATGGTTGCCATGATTGGCACCACTACTTGTGTAACGCTAGCAATCCGCTTGACGCCGCCGAAAATAACGACCGCTGTCAACAGTACTAGTCCAACTCCTACAGACCAATCCGGAACATTGAAAACATCCTCAAATGATTGGGCAATCGTGTTTGATTGGACCGAGTTGAAGATAAATCCGAACGCCAAGGTCAACAGAATCGCGAAGACAATACCAAGTTTGCGGTTGCCTAGCGCTTTTTCCATGTAGTAAGCAGGTCCCCCGCGGAATTGTTCGCCGTCACGGACTTTATAAACTTGCGCCAATGTGCTTTCGATAAACGCAGTAGCCATCCCGATAACGGCAACCATCCACATCCAAAAGACTGCACCCGGTCCGCCAATGGCGATTGCCAAAGCGACACCGGTAATATTTCCTGTTCCGACGCGTGATGCTGTGGAGATCGTGAACGCCTGAAAAGCAGAAACGCCGCTATCTCCATCTTTCTTTTCCGTGATGACCCGGAACATTTCACCGAACAGGCGAACTTGAACGAATCTGGTGCGAATTGTAAAGTAAAGGCCTAAGCCCATCAAAAGTGCTATTAGTATGTATGTCCAGAGCAGAGTGTTGACGTTATCGACGAACCAAGTGATTCCATCTAAAAAAGCATCCATTCGTATTCCTCCCCTTTTTTAATTAAACCTGTATACTATACCCTATTTTGGATTTTGAAAACGTTCTCACCCATAGGCTATAAAAAGGAGACCCTCTAGTAACAGAGGGTCTCGGATATCGGCTCGTAATAATGATAACATGCTTTGAAACTATTGAAGAATTGTTAGTTTTTTAAGACATTTCCCGGGAAATAGTGCATTTAAAAAGTCCATTCCGCTTTTATCTTATAGCGTACATATGAACCCAATAAGGAAAGCCATCGGAGTCTTCCATATATCCGACCCCTATCACCGTATAAGTTTCTAACAAAAGGTTGTCTTTATGTCCAGGAGATTCCATCCAAGCACGAACTGTTTCATTTGCTGTAATGTATCCACTGGCCAAATTTTCTCCTACCTGATTGGTGGGATATCCCAGTTCTATTGCCATTTCCCATGGCAATCCGTAAGAGGGAGATGTGTGATCAAAGTAATTATTCCGAGCCATGTCTTCCGCTTTTAATTGGGCAATTTTAGATAACATTGGATCTTCCTGCAATTTGGATAATCCAGCTGTGTTTCTTTTTTCATTGATTAAGGCGATAGTGTCATATGCTACTGAAGTTACTCCCAAATAAGAATTGTTCGAGCTGTCATAAGTCACCGCTTTGGTTTTTACTCGGTCGGCAAACTGTTTAGAGCGTTCAATGAAAGCAGCAAGCTGAGCACGTGTCACTAAGGTTTCCGGTTGAAAAGTAGCTGTCGTTACTCCACGGGTAATATTTACTTCAGCCATAGTGACAATATACGAATGTGCCCAATACGTCGAAGGAACATCCTTGAAACTGATTTCGTGATTGTCGTCTACCGCAATATCAAAGCCTTCTATAATAATTTTTGCCATTTGAGATCTTGGCAGCGGGTTATCGGGATTGAACTTCTTCACATCTGCAAACACACCTTTTTCGGTCAAAGCAGCAATTTCTTTGTAAGCGTAATGACCGATCGGGACATCTGTGAATTGCGGTTTAAACTCTGTATCTGTATCGATTTTCAATGTTTTAGCTAAAATTAATGCTGCTTGAGCTCTGGTAACATTATCATCTGGTCCAAACTTGCCGTTGCTGTATCCATTCAAAATTCCCGCATTGGATAAATTGTGGATTGAATAATAGGCAAAATGGTATTTTGATAAGTCTGGAAAGTGATGGGCTTGGACAGTTGTAAAAGGGAGAAAGAATAAAAAAGCTACAAGTGTCAGTATAATTTTTTTCATCTGTTCTCCCCCTCTCTATAGTTAGCCAATCCAAATTTTTTCTTTGTTATTTTATCTATACCCATTTTCATATCTTTCTATCATTTATTTCAAAATTTTTTTGTTTTTAGCTTTGTTTTATTATATTTGCTAAAACTCGAGCGCCAATCTCAAGTGCATTGTGATTAAAGCCCATATCCGGGTGATGCAGACCCGGCGACAAATCTGCCCCAACGCCGATCATCGCCGCATGCAATTCGGGTTTTTTGATGGTATAAAAATGAAAGTCGTCCGCACCTGGTGTATGAATAGGAGGTGCAGTTGCTGCATCTCCCAGCGTCTGGCGAATGGCGCTATCTGCAATGTGCATCGCAGTTTCCGATACTTCGGCCGCTGGCGTATAATCGGTCCACTCGAAACTGATTTCAACGCCATGGAGCTTGGCAATGGCGTGTAAACCTTCAGCAATTTTCTGCTGAAGCTCTTTCATTAGTTCATTCGACTGGGAACGGACATCCATTGAAAATTTTGCCGTTCCCGGGATAATATTGAGGCTGTCTCCACCGGTTTCGATATGCGTCAGTTTCGCTGAATACGATTCGAAAGGTGAGAAATATATTGATTTGACGAATTGATGGATGGCGGCAATCACATCAATGGCATTTTTCCCTTGATGCGGGCGTGCTCCGTGGGCATCCACTCCCGTAATTTTTCCTCTTAAGAAAATACCGGATCCGTGATAGAGCGCAGGCGTTACTTGGCCAAACGGCAATTCCTCTATAGGCCGCAAATGCACCCCATATAAATGCGTCACATCCTCGAGCGCTCCACGCGCAATCATAGACAGCGAGCCGTTGCCGACTTCTTCTGCCGGCTGAAAAATAAAACGCACTCGTTTTGTCAATGGTACATTTTTTAAATGCACGAGCGCTCCAAGCACCATCGCCATGTTGGCATCATGTCCACAGGAATGATTGGCTTGCAACACACCATCCACTTCTTGCCAAAGCGCATCGATGTCCGCCCGCACCGCTATCACTTCGGTCCCTTCACCAATTTCAGCAATCAACCCGGTAACGTCCGCAAAAGTGTGATGTTTGATACCGAGATCTGTCATAATCTCTACTAGTTTTTTGGTGGTTTCGACTTCTTTCCAACTGACTTCCGGATGTGTGTGGAAATGGGTAAAGTAATCGAGAATTTTCTGTTCGATGTCCATGTGAGAGTCCCCTTTTATGAAAAATTCAATTTGATAGTTTGATTGTACACGAGGTGAGTGGAATTGTGGAGATGGTTGTCGTGAGTTATACCCGGGTGTTCGCTTAGTGTACCCGGGTGTTCGCGATTTCTACCGGAAACTCACGTGTTTTCAAGCAACCCACGAACATAATGGCGATATCGCCTCCCGCCAACTGGTTGACAACCGTTTTTAACGAGAAAATGTTTCGCGGCATCTAGACTTTGAAGTCCGATAAACTCACAGCACTCGGCTGTCGTGATCGTCGGTTTGATTAGCATGAACCAATCATTGAGTGCTTGAACATGCGCATTTCTACTGATTAGTCGGCACGTTTCACATTCCCATGCTATTTTTGTTTTGGCCATTTTTCCGAGCAGACAGCGTGGGCAAAAAACACCAGACTCGATTTCCGAGCGGTCGATTTGAAATTTGGGTGCCAGGGGAAATGGATCATAGTCTTGATGGGCGCTGAGGAATGTTTGTCCGAGGCGATGGAGTTCTTCTATAGAAAGAAGGGGGCTTTCCTTTATCTCGGAGAAGTAAAAACTAACTTCTGCTGCTGATAAAATGCGGGACGTGTGAGGTGCGTCTTCCACAATCTGCGAGGGATGGGCAATAACAATTATGCTGGTGACAGGTAAATGCCATCCGCGAGTTTTTAAAAACATCCGCATCCTTATGGTGGTTTCATTCATTTGGGTAATCGGGCTTTTGTAGCTTTTTATTTTTCCATCCGCGAGTACCGAATGCAAAGCACTTGGATTTTGCCGGAACTGCAGTCTTCCGCTAATGTTTTTGACTTCTAGCAAATACAGGCCGCTTTGTGTAAGTATGACCGTATCTACTTGGATTTTGAACGGTGCAGGCAATGAAAAATCTTGGATAATCCGATACGCATATGGCGGATCAAAAAATTCCATCGCTTCGTCCAAACGTTCTTCTCCTCCAAATCCTGCCTTCGCGGTATGAAGACTGCTTTTGACAGCTGAACGCTTTGGATGCATGGGTGGCAGCCTTCTCAATAAAGCTTCGTACCCGACGATCTTTGCTGGTTCTTTTCGATATTTGATAATCATGACACTCCTCCTTTTGTTATTAGTTTAGCAGGAGAAAATTAACATTACCATTTATATCCAAATATTATTTTTGATCCCTTTAATCCTTTCAAATATGATATTTGAATCCTTTCAAAAACTATGTATGCCAAGCCCTTAATAGCGCTTTTCGCGCGCGAAAAGCTACCAACCAAAAAAGCCGCCTCAATGGCGGCTTTTCACGGGAATCGACAAGATCATTTCTTCCAGCAAGATCGGCATTTCTTCAAATGTATTTTTGATGTGCAAGCGCTCAGTGCGTTTGTGTGCATCTTTGCCGTAAGGACCGACATTCAGGACCGGTGCTTTCAATTGCTTCATTGCCTGGAACGGTATGCTGTAGGGATCGCCGTAAACAGGTGTATTGTTTTCGTAAGTGATCCACCCGTCGCTTTGGCTGGTGTAATTGACGTAACTCAAGTCTGAAATCCCGTTAAAGTAATGAACTTGTTCGATGTCGAGATCAAATTTTTCTTTTGCATTGGCTGTGACTTGCTGGACGCATAGCTTGACCAGCTCGTTTTCGGATGAATTGACAGGCGGATAGTACGGCGGTGCGTACATCAGCACCATCGCAGGCGTCAGCTCTTGGCAGTTAATGAGCAGTATATCGGTGACGTGCATGGATTTTTCCCGGACGTCCCATTCTGGATGCATCAAAGTATCGCGCAGCAAATCGGTAATGTAGTCGTGGCCGAATTTATTGAGTGCGTAGTCCATCAGCTTTTCGTAGCGCATAACCGTAATCGGGCCAACCGGCTGAATGTTTTCGCGTTCGCACATCGCGTGGTAATCACGTTCGCAATGGGCTGCCGCTTCTTTTGCGACGTTTTCAAAAATCTGAAACACTTCTTCAGCGTCGCGCTTCATTGTAAACACGTTGTACATGGCGGACGTGCGGTAAGGCGTTTGCGCTGAGTATTCCAATTTCAAGTCACGTTGTGTCAGAGTTACCGGCAACGGTGTGGTTTCACCGTAAACGACTTCTTTGAAATTCGGATTCCATTCCATGCGATGCGTCAAGTAGGTTGAAATATAGCTTGACGTAATGCCTGACAACGGTTCGCCAACATGGGTTTCCTTGCCGTAAAATAAAGCGGACGGCATGATTTTTCCGATAGATCCGGTATACAAGTAATGGGCTTTGTCGCCGGGCTTCATTGCAAAAACCGGTTCGCCGTTTAAAAACAAAGTGTATTCGAGGCCATGCTCGCGCTCCAAATCAAGTAATTTGGATACACCGTAGCGCATGCCAGCCGAATTGACTTCCTCATCCGGCACGGTCATGAGCAGCAAGTTGATCGGCCACTCTTCAATTGAGGCTTTTTCAATCAAGGCCATGTGGAGCGCAAGTCCCGCTTTCATATCCATGGTACCGCGTCCGAAAAGGTATTCCCCCGAGTCTAGGTCACTTAATGTGTCCGCATCCAGTTCATCGCGGATCAGTTTAAAAGCCTCCGCCAGTTTATAGGGGCTGCATGCCAAAGGCTCCAAATCGCCATATTCCCCTGTATGCACAGTGTCGAAATGGCTGATCAGGACAATGGTGTCGACCGCTTCCGGATGTTTGTAGAGCGCCGTTACGTTTTGGCGTTCCCAATTTACTTCACCCAATCCAATATAATCCGGATGTTCCTGGAAATACGGGAGCTCCATCAGCTTGTCTTTCAGCTTATACGCAAACTCCACTTCCCCATCGGTCAAAGTCAGGCTTTTCCACCCGACGAGTTCACACAATAAATCCTGTAATTTCTCTGGCGTCCCCCATAATGTGGCCATGGCAATTCACTCCTCTAGTTGTTCAAAGCTATTCACTTCCTTCTATTATAGTGAACTTGCCGTTAAATAAAAAGACTCTGCTCAAAATAGCGCTGACATGCTGGACCAAGCCGAAATCCAAACAAAAAACGGCTCAACTTGAGAGCCGTTTTCTGCGTTTTTTCAAAAGGTCTTCTGCTGCTCCAGAACCGAACAACACGCCGATGACAATTAGCACGAGTCCGTAAATATGTCCTGGAGTGATCTTTTCATTTAGTATCACACTTGCCCCCACCAAGGAGAACAAGGTGTTCAAGTTCATGAAAATGGCGGCTTTGGTTGGTCCCGCTTGGCCAATGGAATAATTGTAAAGCATATGCCCAACGGCTGTTCCAAGCATGGCCGAAAACCCAAAAGCGATCCAGAACGAGGTTGGGACAGTGGCGAATGCAGCCATTCCACCTGGTTCCTGGATCAGCGAAATGACGAACAGCACAACGGCTCCTAAAACAAACATATAGCCTGTCAGCAAGCGCGGATCCAACGAGCGCGCGGCTTTGGCAATGACAATATAGCTCAATACCTGTGCCAAGATGGAAATGAAGACAAAAACGTCGCCAATGTTCAAGCCTGTTGCCGCACCGTTTCCTACGAGCACTGTGGCAGCTACTCCCGCAAAACCGACGACAACGCCGAGCCATTGCAGCTTCGATGGGTAATTGCGCATAATGAGCGACACCAAAACGGCTGTCAGCATTGGGCCAGTTCCAAGAATCAAGCCCGCATTTGAACCGGTTGTAAGGGATAAGCCATTCGACAAGAAGTAATGGTGCGCAACGACATTTAATAGCGAACCGAGAAAGATAAATTTCCAGTCGCTTTTGGCCGGCCACCGCAGCATTTTGAAGCTTGCTAGAATTGCCATAACCGACAATCCCGCGAGTAAAATCCGGAATGCCGTCAAAGTGACAGGATCCACAAATTCCACCATATATTTTACAGAGGCTAAGTTAAAGCCCCAGACAATCATTACCGCCGTCAGGATGCCGTAAATTTTCCACTGAGTCAATTGCTGAGACCTTCTTTCATTGATCTGAATACAAGCACTCATTTTACGCCTGTTTTCAAGTTCTGTAAACGTTCGGCTTTTTACTTAACATTGTATTGATAGGCCTTCCGACCAATAAGCAAACTAAACACAACAAAAGCGGCGAGCGACAGCAGCACTGGCAATGTCACAGTATGGACGCCGAACAAGTTGCCGTTTTCCAAGTTGTAAAAATGCAACGCGATATAGCTGACAATCCCTGTCGCCATTGACGCAATTGCGCCGTATTTATTGCCCCATTTCCAGTACAGCCCCAGAACAATCGGCCAAATAAAAGCCGCCTCCAAACCACCGAACGCAAATAAATTCAGGAAAATCAGCAGTTCTGGCGGATTCAATGCCAGCAAAAAGACGATGATGCCGAGCATGCCCGTGACGCCGAAAGAAATGCGTTTGATGGTTTTGATGGAGGCATCCGGTTTTACATAGTTTAAATAGACATCTTTGACGATCGATGAGCTGACGAGCAGCAACAACGAATCCACCGTCGACATAATGGCAGCCATCGGAGCAGCCAGGACAATACCGGCTACCCATGGCGGCAAGGTTTCCAGTGCAATGAGCGGGATAACTTTGTCGCCAATTTCGATTCCCGGCAGAACAGGACGCGCAAAGACACCGATCAAGTGCATATTGAGCATAATAAACCCGGTAACGATTGTGCCAATAATTAAGGCTCGGTGCATCGAACGTGAATTTTTATAAGACATCGCGCGAACAGCAATCTGCGGCAAGCCGACAACACCGACTCCCACCAAAATCCAAAACGACGATACGTAAGCGGCGGTTAAATCGCCGTTTGCTCCGTATGGCGTAACCAAATTCGGGTTTTCATTGAGCAGGTCATTGACGATGTTCGGAATACCGCCGCCTGCGATAATAACTGCAATCAACAGAATCAGTGTCCCGACCAGCATGACGGCTCCTTGCACTGCATCGGTCAAAGCGACCGCACGAAAACCCCCGATGGTGACATAAACCAGCACACTGACAGCAAATAAAAATAAGGCCGAATTGTACGATAAACCTGTCAGGGATTCGACCAACCGTGCACCGCCAATCCACTGTGCGGCCATCGCGGAAAACAGGAAGATGATGATGCTGAAAGCCGACAGCAGCACCACTGCTGAACTGTCATACCGTGATTTCAAAAAATCGATCATGGTGATGGCTTTGTAGCGGCGTGCCATGATGGCGTATTTTTTGCCAAGGATCATTAACACAAAATAACCGGTGACCACCTGGGCCATCGCCAACAGCACCCAGCCGAACCCCATCGTATAAGCAGTACCCGGACCGCCAAGAAAACTGGACGCACTGCCGTAAGTCGCAACCATCGTCATAGCGAGCACAAAGCCGCCCAGCTCGCGGCCACCCAGAAAATAATCGCTGATAAAGTTGGACGATGCCGTCAGCTTGCGGCTTGCCCAATAGCCAATAAAAAAGATGACCAGCAAAAAGGCGATCATTGGCACCAATACGGCATAATTCATGGCATTTCCTCCTCGTCATCAAACGGCACTTCTGTAAAAAAGAAGTGGACAATGACGATGACCAGAACCGATATGACCAAAAAGCCGACAACACAGCTGTAAAAAAACCAATCCGGCAAGCCGAAGACATAGCTGTACTCCTCGACGGGCCGCGATCCCATGCCGTAGGCAAACCCAAACCACCAAACAAAATTGAACAGCGCAAAGCCGACGCCGATTTTCGCTTCCCGATGAGCGATTTTAAACCGCCAATCCGTTTCTTCCATTACATACACCCCATTCATTCTTGATAACTGCCAAAACTTTTACAGGTGGACAATACTTTAAACCAGTTTGTTTGCTCTGCATCTATCTTACCCGATTGCCTGCTGTAACTTAACCCTTATTTCGTTTCACAGAAAACCCTGAAAGCAAGAGCTTCCAGGGTTTTGTAGGTTTAGAATAACACAGTATCCGATTCGGCTTGAGAAGCCATTGTTTCGAGAATTTCTTCAAACTCTTCTGGCTTTACCGGTTTGGAGAACAAGTATCCTTGTCCAATTACACAATTGCTTTCCACCAAGGCGTTTATTTGATCTTCGTGTTCAATTCCTTCCGCCACTACGTTAAGGTTTAAATTCAAGCCCAGGTCAATAATGGTTTTGACCATTGACTGGCGCTGCGTATTGCTAATGTTATCGACAAACGATTTATCGATTTTTATTGTATCAATCGGCAGGCTTTCCAAAATGTTTAAAGAGGAATATCCAGTTCCAAAATCATCCATCGATGTTTTTATGCCCATTTTTTTTAATTCACTTAAAATATCGATGCTTTCTTTAATGTTTTGCATAATGCTTTCTGTGATTTCCAGTTCCAGGTACTGAGCATCCAAGCCCGATTCTGTTAAAGCATTTTTAACAGTTTTTAAAAACTCGCCATGCCGAAACTGCAAAACAGAGACATTTACCGACATGCATAATGGTGTGAGCCCTTTGTTCTGCCAAATCTTATTTTGCCGGCAAGCTTCCTTCAACACCCATTCTCCTATCGAAACAATTTGGCCGGTTTCTTCTGCAATCGGAATAAATTCTGTAGGAGTCACCTGTCCCAGTTCTGGGTGATGCCAGCGAAGCAAAGCTTCCATGCCAATTACTTGGCGGGATCTCAAATTGACTTTCGGCTGGTAAACAAGGGATAGCTGTTTTTTATCGAGCGCTCTTTTCAATTCATTTTCGATTGTCATTTTGCGAATCATCGCATCGTTCAGTTCCGTGTTATAGAAACTGAAATTGTTTTTTCCGTTGACCTTCGAGAGGTACATCGCCGCATCCGCGCTTTTCAACAGTTCTTCACTGGTCATTCCATTTTCCGGAAACATACTGACGCCTATACTCGGCGTCAAATTAATCTCGTATTCAAACACGGCAAACGGCTCTTTGAAATTCTCCAGAATTGTTTCTGCAATTGTGATGCACAACTTTTCCGTAGCTTTGGGCAAAATAATAACAAACTCATCTCCCCCCATCCTGTAAACCAATGCACCGTCTGGCAGGGATTCGCGCAACCGATCCGATGTCCTTTGCAAAATAATATCTCCTACATAATGGCCCATCGTGTCGTTGACCAGTTTAAATCGGTCTAAATCGATCAGCAGCAGGGCTAATCTGTTCTCATGTTTTGCAACTAGCCCTTCGATATCTTCGATAAATCGTACCCGATTATTTAATCCGGTCAATTGATCGTGGTATGCCAAATACTTGTACTCTGCCACGATGTTGTGGTTTTTGTTGATGACAATAAACTGGCGCCCGAGTACTAGTAAAAATGCAATGAGCAAACCTGAACTCAGTGCATTAAAATCCCAATGGTAACTGTAGATGACCAATGCGATCAAAAGGAGGATGCTTAAATAAGGAAATAAAAATTGCCGCTTTTCGAATGGATTGCGGATTGCCACAATTGGTTTGGTTGCGTGATTTTTAGAAGCCAGTCCCGCAAAACCAATAAACAGCAAAGCAATAATCCATAATAAGTTGATATAACTTACAGGCTGATAGATTTCATTGATTGTATTGTAAGCATATAAAGAATTCGCTACGATTTGGATAAAAAAACCAAGGATGACCAGCAGCAGTATATCTCTTTCTTCGCTTTGTTGGTGAAGATAATACAGCACCGTAATCACAAATAATAGGCTTAACCCTGCAAGCGGATAGCCGATTACTACAGCCGCAGACGACCAGGAATCTTCTACAAATCCCATGACGGGTTGTATGAGGAAATGAATACAGACTGCTGCTGCAGTAATCATGTATACAATCACATTAAAAACATAAGATTTTTCCGAATAACTAGCGCGTATTTCTACAGTCTTCACGATTAAGGCCGAAAAGAACAGCACGTGTGAAATCGGCCATAAAATATAAAGCGAGCCGTGGGGATCCAAAGACTTTTCAATGGTTTGCGTGTATAGCCAAATCCAGTTTGAGCTGATATAAACCATTACGCCTAAGCTTAACAGCAACCAAAAAACTTTCTTACGGCCTGCTGCATTCCGGTATGCATTAAATAACCATACAGAGCTAAAAGTTCCGAAAATGATTTGAAGTATCGTAACGCCCAGTATGTTTAACCAACTATTTTCTTCGAATAGCCAGCTCCAGCCATAAAACAGAGTGATGCTGATTGATAGGATCAGCATAGGAAAGCGGTCAATTTTTAACATTTTGGGTCTCCTTCTCTGTTATTAAGCTCATTAGCTGCTTTCACAATCGGACAGCAGTGGATTTTCATCTCCTTACCGCTCTCTCCTATCATGGTAGTTTGCTATTCGACATTCCGCAAAATAGGTATTTAGACTTCCGCAAAAAATCTTTAGACTCATCATACACTTTTTACAAAAATATACATAGTGATTTTTAAGAATTATTTAATTTACATAAAAATCATTTTCACTACACAAAAACCCCGAAAGCAAGTGCTTTCGGGGTTTGTTTAACGTGCCAATAGATATTCTATATATGAGCGCCAATTTGTGTTTTTAGCGTACTCAAAATCAGGCTGATCGCCTGGGAACGGCATGAAGACGTTTGGAGGAGATGTGAACTCTACCAACTTATCTTCCTTGATCACGACTGTTCCAGATTCAGGTCCTTCTGATAAGACCGCTTTCGCGCCTTCTTCAAAATTGGTGATGACTCCCAAGGTATCCGGGCGGCCGTTAATGTTCAAGGTATGAGTTTTTCCTTCAACCCCGTCATAATCGAAGAGCCACGCCGTTGGCAATGCCACGGCGTCTTCAGCCGATTCCGTGGTAATCGCAGTGTTAACATTGCTGCCAAACGGCATCGCATTGTCGATTGGCGTATCCGCCACAATTCGGACTTCGTAGTACGCAAGCGGGTTGTTCTGTTCTTTTGGATCCAATTGATGATAGGCTTCCAGCCACTTGGACTCTTCAGCCGGCATCTCGGAAATACTCTGAACCGTTCCTGTAGCTATTCCCTCAATGCCTTCACCTTCAATTTTAACAGCATCCGCTACTTCTACGAGCGGCCATTCGTCTTCCAGCACATAGCTGACGAAAACTTTTTCATTCGAATAAATTTCAATGCTTAACGGTTCGGTATCCCGGTTAATCTTGGATACCGTTCCATCTACCGGACTGATGACTGCTGGATTCGACAGATTTTGCGTCAATTGTGCATTGAGGACAGCCAATTGTGAATCGATAGAAGCCAATTGCTGTTCGGCTTGAGCGATGCCGGCAGCGTAGGAGCCGTCTTGAGGAACCGCTACACCAACGGAAACATTGACATCAAACTGAATGGTCTCATCCTCATCGTTGGTGATTTCGGAATTATCGGTCGCGTCTTGTGACACCGGACCGCCTTGTGCGGCTCTCGCCTGCTGAAGAGTAGCCAATGAACTCCTCACCTCTGCCTGCTGCGCTTCTAAAGCAGTTTTCTGCGTTTCCCATATCGAACGCTGCTCTTCAGTTTCCGCCTCATTTAAAGTAGCTAGTTCAGATCCAGCTGTCACACTGTCGCCTTCACTCACCAGCCATTGCTGAAGCGCTTCGTGTTCTTGTACATAAATTTCCACAGTTCCCTGTGGCGCCGTCAATGCTTCTTTAAACAGATTTGTTTCGTAAGCGTTCGTGTATGTCTGTTCGTAGTCGCTAACGTAAACACTTTTGGATAGAATGCTTTTTTCGCCGAACATTAAAAGGGAATTGGCCGTTAAAAAGGCAATAACGGCAATGGATAGGCCAATAAAATAGAATCTATTCAAACAGATTCCCTCCTTCCATAAAGGTGCTCAGCATATCGTCCACTGGAATCAGGCTAAATGTTGCAACTATCAAGGCGACAACAATATGAAGCATGATCAAGCCAAACAAAACGAGTTTAGGATTGATTTTTGTAAAGCTGCGGATAAAACGATACTGGACTGCAATAATTAAAGATGTAAATAAAGTCAGCTGGTTAAAAAAACTAATCAGGAAATGATTGTCCAAAAATGTAGCTGCAATTGGACCAAATGAAAAAATCGATACCGACATTGTAAAACCAGTCAAGGCAAACAATAGTAAAATCAAGCCTTTTTCGATGACCAGTAATGCCGTAACATAAGCTTGCATAAGAATGGCAGCACGCCATGGCATCTTACGGATTTTACTGAATAGAAAAGAAGCCCCATAAAGATGAAATGCTAAATAAAATCCTGCCCATAGGAGTGTTCCCGCAAGCGAGGTCCAACGTGAAAGTGTATAAGCATCCCACATTCCAGCCGCTAGAAGTGGTGTCAGCGAATCGGTATTCATGCCCCAAATTTCACCTATTGCAAAAACCAGTAAGCCAATCGCAATAATGCAGGCTATGCGCTTGTTGACGTTGCGCATTTCGGTATGTTGAATATTATGTATAAGTTGCCCTTGTCGAGGGAAAAAATGCCAAAATCTGAAGTCTGATATCATTCGTATAGTTCCTTTCAAGGCAATTGACGTTCTGCTTCACTTTACTTTACCAAAAAAGCATCCTCTTTGGAACGTATTAGCTGGTACATTTTTCAATATTTGCAGTGTTTGAGCCAAAAGGCATAGGAGTACGGTTAATTGTTTATTGGAAACTTGAACATGGATAGAAAAATGGCTCTATATGGCAACTTTCTTCCTGTGCCGTTTTTATCCAAATAAAAAAAGGCTGTTCTTGGTGAACAACCTTTTTGGGTCAGTTTACTATGCTTCAATGATGCGATATTTCTTATGAGAGATTACGGTCATGTTGGATGCTGCACCAATTTCTTTTGCATCTTCTGGTGAAATTTCAACAATCACTGAGTTATCCATAATTTTAAAGATGGTGCCGTTGACATCGACGCCGTTGCGAGTGAAAGAAATCCATTCGCCAATGTAGCGGGCTGCTACGAATTCTGATACTTCTTTTTCATGGGGTTGGAATGCCATCATTACCACGCCTCTCTTTAGTAAAGCAATATCTAATTATTGTATCACAATTCGTCACTAATTTCATCTTTTAACAAGTCGTATTGCAAAACGATGTACGCCTAAAGCTATTGCTAGCAAGCTTTTGGAAAATAAAGAAAGGAAAGCTCCTCTTTTGGCCTAATGATCTGCATTAGTAAATCGAGATGTTGGATGGAGCTTGTCATCTTCGACATTTTTCACTTACTGGACTTTTATTCCACGCCCGGAAGAATCGTTAAGGTTTTGGCATTCCCATCGAGTCGCGCAAGTGCACCAAGCGGCACGGAAAAATGCGGTTCACAATGGCCAATTTTAAAGCCTTTAACAACTGGAATTTTCAATTCACTAAAATAATCGTCAAACACTTGATCCAATTTCAGGGAAGGCGTGTCCACTGGAGAAACTGCATTTTTGAAATCTCCAATTACAATGCCTGCTGCTTCATCAAATTTACGGGCCAAGCGCAATTGATTGAGCATCTCGTCCACTTGATAAGGCTGTTGGTTAATAGCCTCGATCAATAAAATCTTGCCTTTGACATCCAGGTCAAACTTCGTTCCGATTGCGCTGCGAATCAGCGACAAATTGCCGCCAACCAACTCACCTTGCGCGATTCCACCAACCAGCGTTACGAGTGGTGCTACTTCCTCTGTGTAATGCAGTTCAAAAGGTTCGAACAACTGGCCAAACATGCGCCCGCTGCGTTCATGAAACTCCGGTTTGGCGACATCGGACGCAAGCATCGGTCCGTGGAAAGTCACGAGTTTTGCATACTCTCCAATGGCTGTATGCAAAAATGTAATATCCGAATATCCCCAAAACACTTTCGGATTTTCCATGATCATGGCATAGTCAATCCGGTCTGCATACCGCGCTGAGCCAAACCCGCCCCCAGCACAGATGATTCCAGACACTTCCGGATCTTCAAACATGGCATGCAAGTCGGCCAACCGTTGTTCATCAGTTCCTGCCAAGTAGCCGCGGGATGCATCAATTGATTTTCCAAGCTTTATCGTCAATCCGAGGTTTTCTAGAAACGGCAAGGCTTTTTTCAAGTTTTCTTGATCCGGTGAACTAGAAGGCGCAATGACACCCACTGTATCTCCTTTTTTCAATCGTTTCGGCAACGTTCTCAATGTAATCTACTCCTTTGTATTTCTTCTACTTTCCCTATTATACCCTGATATAGGTATTCAATATCCATTTGGACTCTACGACCCAATGTATCAATACCTAACGGATAGTTCAATTCAGCCCATTTATGCTCATGTGAAGACATATAAATATATTCATTTTATTTATATTTTAGAATTTTTAGTTAATTTGTATGATGTTTATCATTAATCATTTATTTATACTAAAAACAAGTTAGCCAACATGTTAACTTACTTGTAAGATCTTCCACTGACAAACCCAATCGAAAAGGAGCGGATCACAATGAATTTTGATAAAGTACTTGAACTCGAATGGGAAGATCTTGCACTCGGAATGGCGGGCTCTACAGCAATTATGCTGTTTATCCATTTTTATACTTTGATGTAAGAGGTGGCTTATGAATTACGCAGCATTATAAAAGCTCTTTTCCAATACAAACGGAAAAGAGCTTTTCATATGACTTTATTGTATTCAAAAACGCCTCCCCATTGATCCGGAAAGACGTTCTTTATCCATAGGCTGCTAGTTTCACTTTACAAACCTCCATGTAATTGTTTTGATTGCCGTTGTTGGGCTATTAACTCGTCGAACATCATTCGGTCTCCTGCACTTAATGCCTCATCGATCATTCGGCTGTAATTTTCCTGCTCCAAAAAATAAATGGCATCGGCCGCTTCTTTTTTGGACTGGTCGTTCACTTCAACCAACTCGGCTCTTTCTTCTTGCAGGATTGCTTGAAGATGCCTGTGAATATCCGAAACGAGCAACAATTGGTAGAGAGGTAAGCGGATAAATCGATTGCCTTTTTGGAATACAAAGACTTCCGAAAGGTTTTCTACTTGGAACGTATTGAGATTGACGATAATTTCTTTGCCTTCCACCGGAATAAAATGGAACAGCTCATCGTCTTTCATAATGGAAAAGTATTGATAAGCAAAAACAAACTTCACCAAATGCCCTTCTTTCTTTGTATAAAAAGGCTTCATAAGTTTCACATGCAACATCTGACTCACCTCCCATATTTCTAATATTCTGATTACATACATTATATCACGAAACCCTCTTTTCGAATACAGTATTGCATAAGAACCTCCTTATATAACAGACGTTTCACAACTTAATTTTGTCACATTTTTTATTATAAAAGTCACAAATTTGTCGAATAAAATTTAGTTTAAAAATCAGATAGGGCCTTGGAAAGGATATGCTATTTGAAGCCAACCTTTTCGTTCTTTCTTTGCGTTTCTTTATGACGGGGAAAATATAAGCAAATATTTTTCTCTATCCTAAAAGCCCACCGGTGATTTGCCGGCAGGCTCTGAAAAACTATAGGTTCTATTTTTTGCTTCTTACATGCTGGTGGCGGCGACGCTGTTTAGTGACCATAAAATGCATTTCGTTTGGATTAATGTAAATTGATACTTTTTTTATTATGTAAATTACCAGACTGTGGAATTCTTCATCGGACAATTGCCGCTTATGAAAAATGATTTGATTCATTTTGAAATCGACCTGCACCTGTTCCAAGTATTCCGGAAAAAGTCGAGGGTCATGGATACTGTAACACTCACCATCTGATGAGATTTGCCATTTGATTTTACCAAACACCAAATCGGCCTTTGCATACACTACTTCCCAAGCCACGACGTCCTTCGGATGCAAAACAGATCGCAAATCGGGGATTTCCAAAACAAATGAATTGAACAACTATCATTCTCCTATCCGTATATTACTTAGGTATTTAATACTTTTATAATACCATTTATTTTACATAAAACAAGGATTTTTAAAAATAACAAACTGATCTTGAAGCCTCCTAAGGGGACAACTCATTCTTTCCCGTTTACGGAGCAGTCAGAAAGTCGTATAATAGAAGGAAAGTTTTATTTTGGGGCGATGCATATGGCTACGGTTCAATCCCTGGCGAAAAAATTCGAAGATACGATTCACAATTATATGGCTGCTATCGACAAATCGCTTCTACCGACTCGTGCGTTGGATGAAGAAATGGTTCGAAAAGCAGTCTTTTTAGTGCGCCACGATGGCGTACAGATTCAGTCGTTCAATGAAGAACGGCTGCTCCTTGAAGCAATTGTCAAAGATGCACATGCCGTTAAGATTATTCTCAACTTTGATAAGCTTACAGCAATTTGCGCTTGTCCACAGGAACCGATGTGCCGCCATCGACTGGCGGTCATTTTTGCGCTGTACCAAAAGATCGGCTCACTTTCAGAATGGGTAGCTGCTTGGCGTGAACCTGAAAACAAGCAAATGACTTTATTGTCCGAAAAGCGTTCTCCTGAGCAATGGACAAAACTGATCCGCAGCGTATGGCGTGAAGCCATTCCAGATTATACAACCCGCAACTATTTTTATTTTGAACAAATGTTCGATGGCCGTTTGAAAAATGCTTTGTCGTATGTCCCTTTGGAACGCGAATGGAAGGTTCTTTACCGCACGTATGCCCACTTCATTTCACTTACTGAAGTATGGTCAACGTTTATCTCCGGGACACACGAAGTCCACCATTCCTTCTTTAAGACGTGGTTTGACGACGAATTGCATGAATTGCGCGATTTGCTAGGCCAACTGCGTGTTCAGCACCGGACATTTGAAGCAGATGCTTTTTTTGAACACCTGAAAACCTTAATTCGTGAATTTATGGAAGTGAAAGATGCCTCGTTTTCGCAGCGTTTTTCGCTTTATCAATTGTTTTGGACAAATTTGTTCACTACGAACAGGCTGCGTGAAGAAGAACTTGCCGCACTTAAAAATCCCGATGAACGGTTGAAAGCTTTTTTCTCTATTATATTGAAGAAAGATTTGGATGTGCGGAAGATTTCGCCCAATGAAACGCATGACTGGGTAGAACTTGCGGTTCTTGCAGAAAACGAAGAACACCCACAAGCTTTGGCTAGTATTTTGTTGGCAATCAAACCACACGTAAAAACGTTCCTGTTTGAAGGATTATATACGCAATACCGGCACCAATATGTGCGGACGCTCAGCCGTTTATTTTCGCAAATCGAATTGAGCGAGTTGGACTGGGAAGATTTATTCAAGCAATTTGGCCATTACGGCCTTCCCGCTTATTCTGCTTATCTGATTGAAAAGCAATTATACAAACAATGGGCAGAACTCCACCATCTTCACAATTCTCCGCTGTATTTCGCGGAAGAATGCGGACTTAAAGAAGTTCAAAGCAAGGCGCCAGATTATGTACTGCCATTGTTCCACCGGTATGCGCTGGCTCATTTGGAGGAGCGCAATCGGCCAAGTTACAAACAAGCCGTACGCGTCTGGAAAAAAATGAAAGCTGCCTGCAAGAAAAGCGGTCAAATGGAGTTCTGGACTGCGTACATCAATGAAATCCGCACACAGAACAAACGACTGCGTGCACTCCAGGAAGAGATCGAGAAAGGAAATCTGATATGAATCAATTCCAAACTGAAGGAAGCCGCCTTTATTACTTAACAATCAGCCGCGGTGAACTTTTCCGTATTCAGGCGACCAATGAAGCAGGCAACCGGATTCCACCGGAAATCTGGAAACCTTATTTGTATTTTCTCGACAAAGACAGCTTTTTCGGCTTGACTGCACAGACAGATGGCTTAGATTTGGTATTGACACCCGCTGATTTTGTTCGTCTTTTCCAGCGCGAACCGCACCATTATGTGATGTTTGCCGGACAACGTGCTGAAGATGAAGCTTGGCTGAAACTTGCCGGAAAAGTCGCTGATTCCTTAAGCGATCCAGATTTATGGGATCATGTGACGGTTGAAGACGGAGACATCATTATTGACAAACAATATGGCGACGAAGAAATCCGCGCTTTCCTTAGCGATACCATTCACCACCAGTTGCGCCAAAAAGGATTGGCTGTGGCTCAGCTTCCATACATCCAAGGCTTTATCCAACAAGCTGGCTGGGAAGGTTTACCGGATGCAGAAGACTATGTGGTCGCTGTTCAATTGAGCGAACCGGATGCTGATGAGTTCTGGTCTTTTAAAGTTGTTATGCGTTCGAAGCGTGGCAGTGTCTACTGGTCCCCTTCCAAACGCCGTGCAGACGAACCCATCGACAAGGCACTACCTGAGAAATGGCGTGCATTTGCAGAAGATATTCAACACCGCCAAGCATTGTTATTAAGCTTATGCCCTTCTGTTGAACGATTTGACGAAGACCGGCTTTATCACACGGAATGGACCGATGCAGAGATTCTCGAGTTCTTGCGCAACGATGCTGAAATTTTGCAGGCATTCGGCATCGAAGTTTCGATTCCTTCTTGGCTAAAAGCAGTCCAGGAATCAAAAATTCGTGTCAAAGCCAATGTGAACTCACCGATTAAGAAAGCGTCTGTTGTTGGACTTGATCAAATCGTCAACTTTGACTGGCAGTTTTCGCTTAATGGGCATGAGCTGAGCATGCAGGACTTCCAGCGCCTTGTTTCGGAAAACAAAGAATTTATCCGCATCGGCAATGAATGGGTGCGGGTGGATTCAAACTTACTGATGCAATTGCGCAAGATGATCGAAGAAGCTGAAGATGCGGATTGGACCATTAAAGATATGCTGTTCCAAAATGTACCGGAAATTATGCTGGAAGAAACAGCGGACGAAGACGATCCGTTGGTAGAATTCCACTTGAACCGCTCCCTGAAAACGCTGCTTGATAAGCTATTGGACAAACGCGATTTGCCTGAAACGCCGCTTCCTCAAAATTTATTGACAGAGCTGCGTCCTTATCAGAAAATCGGCTTTGATTATTTGGTGTTTATGCGTGAAGAAGGCTTTGGCCTCTGTTTGGCAGATGATATGGGGCTCGGAAAAACCGTTCAGCTGATTACGTATTTGCTGCATGTCCACGGGAAAAATCCGGACCAGCCATCGCTGATTGTGTGTCCGACTTCCGTACTCGGCAACTGGCAAAAAGAATTAGAGCGTTTCGCACCTGATTTGAAAGTTGCTACTCACTACGGCGGCATTCGTCCAAAAGGTGAAGAATTCAATGCCTTTTTAGCAGACGAAAAACCGGATGTGGTCTTATCAACATACGGCATCGTTTCTTCTGACGGAGAGGAAATGCAGAGCCTCCACTGGTCAAGCATTACCTTGGATGAAGCACAAAACATCAAAAATATGTACACAAAACAATCGCGGACCATTCGGAAGTTCAAAGGCGACCACCACATTGCCTTGACCGGAACACCCATTGAAAACCGCTTGTCTGAATTGTGGTCAATTTTTGACTTCATTAACAAAGGCTACTTGTACCGCATCAAGCAGTTCCAGGAAAATTTCATGATTCCGATCGAGCGCGATAACTCTGAAGATCATAAAGAGAAGTTGCGGCAACGAATTCAGCCATTCCTGCTACGCCGGACAAAGAAAGACCCGGATTTGCAGTTGAATCTGCCTGAAAAGCAGGAACAGCTGGAATATTGCCCACTCACGCCTGAACAAGCTGCACTATATGAAGGACTTGTACAGGATACGGTGCAGAAAATGGAGACGCTCACAGGTTTTGAGAAAAAAGGGCTGGTATTGAAAATGCTAAGCAAATTAAAACAGCTGTGCAATCATCCGTCTCTGTATTTAAAAGAGCCATATACGAGCGCAGCTGAAATTCTGCCCCGCTCTCAAAAACTGGAGCGCATTGTGACCTTAGCCGGGGAAATTGCGGAACGCGGGGAACAATGTTTGATCTTTACCCAATACATTGGGATGGGGCATTTGTTACAACAAGCAATTAACGAATTGTATGGCCACGAAGTGCCATTCTTGACCGGCAGCATGCCAAAACAGCAGCGTGATTCCCTGGTTGCTTCTTTCCAGGCTGGAAAGTTCCCAATTTTCATCTTGTCTTTAAAAGCGGGTGGCACTGGCCTTAACTTAACGGCTGCGACACATGTTCTTCATGCCGACAGATGGTGGAACCCTGCCGTCGAAAATCAGGCGACTGACCGTGCTTACCGCATTGGACAGACGCAATTCGTCCATGTCCATAAATTTGTGACCATTGGGACTATTGAGGAAAAAATTGACTCCTTGCTGGTTCAAAAACAGTCAATGTCTGAAGAGTTTATTCAGTCCAGCCAATGGATGACCGATCTTTCGGATAGCGACTTGAAGGAACTATTCACTTATTCACTTTAATTCATTTTAAATAAATCCGGCCAAGTCCCCACTTGGCCGGATTCCCCTTTTAGACGTGAAAGTTCACCCTTTTTGAGCGGAACGGAAGATCGATTTCAGTTCACTTAGTTCCCGCTCCGCCTCTGCCAGTCGCTGATGGAGCAAAGCCGTTAGTTTAATCAATTGCTCCATATGCACTTCCAGTTGCAGCTGTACATCTTTTGGCATTGCTAAGTGCCTCCTTTGTTTACTCTTTATACGTTGACCTGTTCCGTCCCCGGCGGCTGGAAATCGAAGTCTGCATCAGACTGCGGTTCCTCCTGCCGTGGGACGGTTTCTTCTTGCGGCTTTCTTCTGTCAAGGAAGCGAATCTGGTCTCCAAGCACTTCGGTTACATAGATGCGCGTGCCGTCTTCTTTGTCATAGGACCGTGATTGCAGGCGTCCAGTGACAGCGACTAAGGATCCTTTGATACAGTATTTCGAGACGTTGTGGGCAGGTTTGCCCCAGGTCGAGCAAAGAACGTAATCTGTTTCCGTTTCTCCTTTTTGGTTTTTATAGTTTCGCGAGACCGCAACAACGAAGGATGTATGTACTCGCCCTTCAGTTAGGACCCTCATGGTTGGATCTTTTGTTAAACGTCCTACAATTCCAACTTGGTTCATTTTCTCACCTCCTTTCGCTTACATAGAGCATACTAAGAAGTTTGAATTCTTTGCAAAACTGAGAAAACTATTTTTGATGGTTTTTCCGCTGTTAAATTTCATTTTTTCAAACAAGCGATAATTTTTTTTCGTCACGATCGATTGAATTTGCTGTATCTTAGTCCACTTTCTGTTACATTCAAATGTGTTTTTTGGAAGAACTCTGCATATATTGCACAATTTTTTTGGATCGCCTGTGTGCTATACTAAAATAAAGTTAGTATTGGAGGCGTACCCGCATGAAAACATTTAAAATGCTATCGTTGGGCGTTGAACAGGATGACCAGGTGACCGATTATCCGGTGCATGATGGCATCATCATCAATCAGGAGAATAATGAACGCTCGTGGATTCTTGAAATGCTGGTTGCTCTACCTCATCAGGAAACTTTTGAAACCTTCCAACAAACAGGAGAAGTTATTGCAGTGCAGGTTGTTATTTCCTATCCAGGCAATGAACCGGCTCCTTTCGAAGTAGTTGTCCATGCAGTAAAAGCAATGGGTGACCATGTTTCTATACTGATGAAAGGTACTTTAAAGCGGGCACGCCGCAAGTATGCCGAAACCCTGCTTTCAGAACTGCTAGAAGATGGGTTTGAAGGACAAGAACTGCTGGAACGTTTTGAAACCGATATGCGTACCCGTCCTGGTTTACGTAAAGACGAGTCTAGGCCATAAAAATAAAATACGAACCCCCCAAAAAACTTTCTATCAGTAAATTTTTTTGGGGGGGAAATAAAAAAAAAGCCATCATTTTGATGGCTTTTTTGTTTTATGTTTTTATTTTAGCAAGTTGAGTTTATTTTCTATAAAATCTGCTTCTGCTCTGCAAGCATAATCATAGGAAGTATGTAAAAGCTCCTGGCGAATTTCGATGCGAGCAACTTGTTCTTCTGAAGGCGGTTCATTTAATATTCTATCAATCGTTTGATTGATTTTTTCGGCAACAGTTTCATGAAATTCCGGAGCGACCTTAATTTCCATAGGTACTTGCTTATACCACTTTGCTTCTTTCTCTATATAAATTTTCCAGGTATTCATGAACTCTTCTAATTGAAACTTATCCTCTTCCCACTCAATCTGGGCCATATATTTTTCAAAAACTTTAGATATAGACTTTGTGATACTGCTTTTCACGCCAGGTGGCAATGATTTATACATGTAGCTAGCCTCCATTCCTAAAATGAAAATTCTCAGTTGATTTCAAGCATTTTTCTATAAAAATTATTTAACTTCCGCTACTGGTCCTAAAGCAAACAGGATATCACATTCACATGCAATTTCTCCATCTACAGTTGCAATGGCATGGCCTTTGCCCATCGAACCACGAAGCTTTGTCAATTCAACCTCCAAGCGCAATTGATCGCCTGGCACAACTTGTCGTTTAAAGCGGCAGTTGTCGATGCCTGTAAAGAAAGCCAAACGGCCTTTATTAGCATCCAGTTGAAGAACAGCGGCTGCCCCTACCTGTGCTAACGCTTCCACAATTAAAACACCCGGCATCACTGGATAACCAGGGAAATGTCCATTAAAAAATTCTTCATTTGCAGATACATTTTTTAAACCGACTGCTTTTTTGCCTGCTTCAATTTCTAATATCCGATCAACCATTAAAAATGGGTAGCGATGCGGTAAAATTGCTTGAATTTGTTCTGTTGTCAACAATTGATTCCACTCCTTCTAATTTCCACTCATAATATCAAGTATATGCTGCCATGTTTCCCATTTGAGAGCATCGGCAGGTTTACCGTCTCCAATAACCCCAAAGCCCACCATCGCGCCTAGAACTGCCGCTAAAACAATCAAGGCGATGACAAGAATAATACGAAGCCAAATTGGAAACAGGCGAATTTGAACCCACCACGTCTTTTTAGGCTCTGTTTTTTCTGGTTCTTCTGTTTTCGCTTTTTTCCGAAGAGAAAAGTTTTTTTTCAGCTCAGCCATTCACTCCGTCAACCTTTCTATCTACTAAATTTAACAATCTTACGTAAACGCATTTTTATAACCTGTCACCACTATATCAAAACACACCTTTTTTTCCATCTGCTAATCGGCTCTGTTTTTTCTGGCGAAAGATATTTTCTTTTGCTTCCAACATTATGCCTGTGCCCATTACTACACATTCCATTGGATTTTCCGCGATAGAAACTGGAATTTCCAACTTCTCAGCCAGGAATCCATCCAATCCATACAGCAACGCACCGCCACCCGTCAAAATCGCACCGCTCTCAATAATATCTGAAGCCAATTCCGGCGGTGTTTTTTCCAACACCATACGGGCGGCCTCGACAATTAATTGAACAGACTCTCGTAGAGCTTTTTCAATTTCCAGTGACGTGATAGTCAGTGTTTTGGGATAACCGGTCAATATATCTCGTCCGCGTATATCCATTTCTTTTTCTTCAGTATGCTTTAACGCTGTCCCTATTTCCAGTTTAATTTTTTCAGCGGTTTTTTCACCGATTAACAGCTTATGATGTTGTTTGATGTAGCGAATAATCTGCTGATCAAACCGATCCCCCGCTATTTTAATGGTTTCACTGGTGACGATGTCTCCCATCGATAGCACAGCAACATCCGTCGTGCCACCACCAATATCAATGACCATGCTGGCACTGGGTTGATAAATATCAAGTCCTGCTCCGATAGCAGCGACTTTCGGCTCGACTTCCACATAGACTTTTTTGCCCCCCGCTTTTTCTGCTACTTCACGGATTGCATTTTGTTCAATGCTTGTGACGTTGGTCGGGCAACATATTAGAATGCGCGGCTTGGTCATAAAGCCTTTAAGTTTCAAGATGTGCATAAAATGCTTAAGCATCGCTTCGGTAACATCAAAGTCGTGGATCACGCCATCTTTTAATGGACGGACTGTCACAATATGCTTTGGCGTTCTGCCCATCATTTTGCGTGCTTCTTTTCCGACAGCTAAGACTTCATTGCTTTTCAGATCCATGGCTACTACAGAAGGTTCGTTCAAGATGATTCCCTTGCCTTTAACGTATATCAATACATTAGCTGTTCCCAGATCAATTCCAATGTCTTTAGAAAACATCAAGCCCGCACTCCTTTTAACCATTCTCCTACTTGTTCAGCAAAATATAGCTTGCTGAGTGAGGTATCTACGGCATCCTATGTATTTTGAAAAATACTCTCTTAACTGAATATTTTATCATAGTACGGATCGCATTTACAAAAATTCCTGAAATCAGGCAGTTACAAAAAAAGCTTGCAGAGCTGGTAATCAGCACTGCAAGCCCACGAAAAATGAATTAGACCAATTGTTCAACTTTCACTTCTATTTCTTCAACAGAAACACGTTCAATATCAGCGCCCAAAGCAGCCAATTTCGAATGGAAGTTAACGTAACCACGATCTAAATGATACAGTTCATTCACACGTGTGATGCCATCAGCAGCAAGTCCTGCCAAAATCAACGCCGCTGCTGCACGCAAATCTGTCGCTGCGACTTCAGCGCCTTGAAGAAGGGATGGGCCTTCCATAATCACTGAGCGGCCTTCGATTTTAACTGAAGCGTTCATCCGGCGGAATTCTTCCACGTGCATGAAACGATTTTCAAAAACGGTCTCTGTCAGAATGCCGCTACCTGTAGCAGTCAACATTAACGACATCATTTGGGACTGCATGTCTGTAGGGAATCCCGGATGCGGCATTGTTTTGATATCAATTGAACGAAGCGGACGGCTTGCGCGAACACGTAGCCCTTGATCCGTTTCCTGAATATCTACACCCATTTCACCCATTTTGGAAATTAAGGCAGCCATATGTTCTGGGACAGCGTTCTCGATGATGACATCACCTTCAGTGATAGCAGCAGCTACCATGAACGTTCCGGCTTCAACACGGTCCGGGATAATGTAATGCTCAGCACCATGCAATTCTTCGACGCCTTCAATACGCATTGTATCGGTACCTGCTCCAACTACACGTCCACCCATTTCATTGATGTAATTCGCTACATCGACGATTTCGGGTTCTTTAGCAGCATTTTCAATAAGTGTTGTGCCGTCTGCCAATGCAGCAGCCATCATAATGTTTTCAGTTGCGCCAACACTCGGAAAATCCAAGTAGATTTTCGCTCCACGTAAACGGCCATCTGTTCTTGCTTCAACAAATCCGTTTCCAAAAGTAATGCTTGCACCCATTGCTTCAAATCCTTTTAAGTGCTGATCAATTGGACGCGAACCAATGGCACAGCCACCTGGCAATGCTACACGAGCAAATCCGTTACGCGCAAGAACTGGACCCATCACCAAAATTGAAGCCCGCATCTTACGCACATACTCGAATTGTGCTTCGCTTGATAATGTAGCTGAAGAATCGATTACCATTTCGTTTTTCTCAGGGAAATAATCTACAGAAACATTCAAGCTTTTCAAGACTTCTTGAATCGTATAGACATCTGCCAAATTTGGTACTTCTTTTATGACACTTTTTCCTTTTGAAGCTAATAACGCTCCTGCCAATACTGGAAGAACTGCATTTTTAGCACCCTCAACCCGCACCTTACCTGTTAATTTCTTTCCGCCTTTTACAATGATTTGATCCACTGATATGCCCTCCATGTGTTTAATAGTCATCTATATGTATCCCATATACGTTTAAAATTTCAATGTCATTTATTAGAAACAAAACCTTTCTCATACTAACCTGTTTTTTAGTAAAAAACAAGCAACTATACTCTCATTTTGCGCTAAAAACTTCGCCAGACAGAATAATATTCGTAAAAAACATTGTCTTTGTGTCCGTCAGAGTGAAAAAAGTCACATTTTAAAATTATCCTTCTAGACCTTTTCCCCTCTAAACATCGCTTAAACATGGAAAAGAATTTTATTTCCCAGGAAATACAAACGTTGCCGTTTTGCCACGGCTATGAGCTAGCTTCAAGGGCGTGGCAAAACGGCAACCTTAAAATAAATAAGGCAATTGCCTTGACCAAGATGAAATATTTAGGAAAAAAGTAGATACCATGGTCCCGATTGCTATACTCAAAAAAATGTAAAGAATTTGCGCCTGCAGCACATGGTGCTTGTGGATCCATTTTTCAAACATTACTGCACGCATTGCGTAAAAAGCAACACCACTAAAGAAAATATGGCTGAAAATCGAAATCAAAGCTGTTTGTCCAATCATGGTTTCCATAAGATCCATCCTTTCACAAAATGGAAAAAGCGGACAAAAGTCAATTGCCCTTCTGTCCGCTTTTACTTTTGTTATTATTAGTTTCAGCGCCCAGATTCTAGGGTCATAAGCTCCACTAGCTGTGCGGCAAAGAACGCCGCTTCGCCAGTGCATCTTATGCCCGTCGAATCTACACGGGTACTTACGCTTTTCTTTAAATGTTACCCTCATAAACGTTGATACGATTCATCGCACGCTTTAACGCCAATTCTGCGCGTTTAAAGTCGATTTCATTTTTATTTGCCTGCAAAAGTGATTCTGCACGTTTAGCGGACTCCTGAGCACGTGCCAGATCGATGTCTGTTGCGCGTTCAGCCGATTGTGCAAGAATGGTCACTTTTTCAGGGCGGATTTCAAGAAATCCACCGTTTACAGCAACCAATTCTGTCGAGTTCTCTTTTTTCAATCGGACTGCACCGATTCCAAGAGGAGCGACTGTCGGAATGTGGCCGGGCATAACACCCATTTCGCCTGTTGCTGTAACTGCAATAACCATAGATACTTCTGAATCGTATACCGGGCCGTCGGGAGTGACAATATTGACTGTAATGGTCTTCATTTTTTTCCCTCCTGGTCCCTGGTTTTAGACTTCTACGCCCATGCCTTTTGCTTTTGCAATAACATCTTCAATGCGTCCGACCAAACGGAAAGCATCTTCTGGCAAGTGGTCATATTTTCCATCAAGAATTTCTCTGAACCCTTTGATCGTTTCTTGAACAGGAACATAAGAACCTTTTTGGCCAGTGAACTGTTCAGCAACGTGGAAGTTCTGAGAAAGGAAGTTTTGGACACGGCGTGCACGGTTAACCGTCAGCTTGTCTTCGTCACTTAACTCGTCCATACCAAGGATTGCAATGATGTCCTGTAATTCCTTGTAGCGCTGAAGCGTTTCTTGAACTTCACGTGAGATGTTGTAATGCTCCAGGCCAACAATTTCAGGTGACAATGCACGTGAAGTTGAAGCCAGAGGATCTACCGCTGGGTAGATACCCATCTCAGAAAGTTTACGTTCAAGGTTAGTTGTTGCATCCAAGTGAGCGAACGTTGTAGCCGGAGCCGGATCCGTATAGTCATCGGCTGGCACATAAATCGCCTGGATTGACGTTACAGAACCCGTGCTTGTTGTTGTAATACGTTCCTGCAATTGGCCCATTTCAGTCGCAAGTGTTGGCTGGTAACCAACGGCAGATGGCATACGGCCAAGAAGTGCCGATACCTCAGAACCTGCTTGCGTGTAACGATAAATATTATCGATGAACAGGAGTACATCCGCGCCTTGTTCGTCACGGAAATATTCAGCCATTGTCAAAGCAGACAAAGCAACACGCATACGTGCGCCCGGCGGCTCGTTCATTTGGCCGAAGACCATCGCCGTTTTCTTAATAACGCCAGAATCGCTCATCTCGTGGAATAAGTCATTTCCTTCACGTGTACGCTCACCAACACCGGCGAATACTGAAAGACCGCCGTGCTCTTGAGCAATGTTGTTGATCAATTCTTGGATAAGAACTGTTTTACCTACACCGGCACCACCGAAGAGACCGATTTTACCACCTTTGATGTAAGGGGCAAGCAAGTCAACAACTTTGATACCTGTTTCAAGAATTTCAACTTCTGTGGAAAGATGTTCGAATGTAGGTGCTAAGCGGTGAATCGGATCACGGCGCTCTGTAGCAGGAATCTCTTCCCCTAAATCGATAATTTCACCAAGTACGTTGAATACGCGGCCCAATGTTGCTTCTCCAACTGGAACAGTAATAGCGCTGCCCAAATCGGTTACAACCGACCCACGCTGCAATCCATCAGTGGATTCCATCGCGATTGTACGGACTGAATCATCACCAAGGTGAAGAGCCACTTCAAGCGTCAAAACGACTTGAGCTTGTCCGGGACGATCAATATTTACAGTTAGGGCGTTGTAGATAGCTGGAAGTTGGCCATTAGCGAACTTGATATCTACAACCGGTCCCATAACTTGAAGAACGTGTCCTGTGTTCATGCTGTTCCCTCCTGTCTTACTTTTTTAAAACTCCCTATCAGGGATGTTTGAAATTTATAGATTAGCAAACTTTAGTGCCCATCTGCATGGGCACTTCCATTTTTTATTCTAACGCAGCTGCTCCGCCGACAATCTCAGAGATTTCCTGAGTGATTGCCGCTTGGCGGGCACGGTTGTACTGAAGTGTCAATCCGCCAATTAAATCAGACGCATTGTCGGTCGCGCTCTTCATTGCTGTCATAGATGCAGCATGTTCACTCGCTTTGCCGTCAAGAAGGGCCCCAAAGATCAAGCTTTCTGCGTATTGTGGAAGAAGAACTTCCAAAATCGCTTCTGCTGAAGGGTCAAACTCGTAAGATGCAGTAGACCCTGTCGGTTGAATATCCGTCAGCGGCAAGACTTTTGTCTCTGTGACTTCTTGTTGAATAGCTGAAACAAAGTGATTGTAATACATATAAACTTCGTCATACGTACCATCTGAGAACATACCAACAGCTTTGCGCGTTATTTCTTTGATATCCGAAAACGTCGGATGGTCCGGAAGCGCAATTGCACTTTCAAGAATGGTCATTCCCTGTTTTGTAAAGAATTCCTTCCCTTTCCGGCCGACACTCAGGATAACAAAGTCGTCATTGGACGTATGTCGTTCACGGATTTTGCTCATGACAGTACGAAGAATATTACTGTTATATCCACCTACAAGGCCACGATCCGATGTAATCACTAAATAAGCGGTTTTCTTCACAGGGCGCGCAATCATCATCGGATTGCTGGTGTCCGAAGACCCAGCTGCGATGGATGCTACTACATCCTGGATTTTGTCCATGTAGGGAACGAACGCTTTCGCATTCACTTCCGCACGGCTTAATTTAGATGCAGAAACCATTTGCATGGCTCGTGTAATCTGGCTCGTTTTCTTAGTCGACGTAATTCGTGTTTTTATATCGCGTAAAGATGCCACTGGTATTTCACCACCTTATTATTTTTTCTTCATATTCGAACCCGGTATTACCTTGCTTTAACGGACAGTATGTCTCCCGCATTGACATGCAGGAGATGGACTGACCGTTAAAGTCCGATTGGATCAACTAGCATTCAGCGGATTAAAACTCCTACTGAATCCAGTTTCTCTTTACTCTGATTTTGCGAATGTGCGTTTGAATTCGTTGATCGCTGCACCAAATGCGTCATCAGCAGGTAAACCTTGAGTTGTACGAATAGTATCCAAAATTTCTGTGTGGTTATTATCCAACCAGCTTGTCAATTCAGCTTCAAAGCGAGAAATGTCGTTAAGAGCGATGTCGTCAAGGAATCCACGAGTCAACGCATAGAAAATAACAACTTGTTTTTCAACTTTGATCGGGTTGTTCAAGTCCTGTTTCAAGACTTCAACCGTACGTTTCCCACGCTCGATTTTCGCAGCAGTTGCAGCATCAAGATCTGAGCCGAACTGAGAGAATGATTCAAGTTCACGGAAAGAAGCCAAGTCAAGACGCAATGTACCCGCAACTTTTTTCATTGCTTTGATCTGAGCTGAACCACCAACACGTGATACAGAAAGACCCGCGTTGATCGCTGGGCGTACACCGGAGAAGAATAGATCCGATTGAAGGAAGATCTGGCCATCCGTGATCGAGATAACGTTTGTTGGAATATATGCAGAGATATCGCCAGCCTGCGTTTCAACGAACGGCAATGCTGTGATTGATCCTGCTCCAAGAGTTTCGTTCAACTTCGCAGCACGTTCAAGCAACCGTGAGTGCAAGTAGAAGACATCCCCTGGATAAGCTTCACGGCCTGGTGGACGACGAAGCAATAGTGAAAGTTCGCGGTAAGCAGATGCTTGTTTTGTTAAATCATCATAGACGATCAACACGTGCTTGCCTTCAAACATGAATTCCTCAGCCATTGTGATACCTGCATAAGGAGCAAGGAACAACAATGGAGCTGGCTGTGAAGCCGAAGCAGTTACAACGATTGTGTAATCAAGTGCTCCGTTTTTACGGAAAGTTTCTACTACGTTACGAACAGTAGATTCTTTTTGTCCGATTGCAACATAGATACAGATCATGTCTTGGTCAGATTGGTTCAAGATCGTATCGATTGCTACAGAAGTTTTACCTGTCTGGCGGTCACCGATGATCAATTCACGCTGTCCACGGCCGATTGGCACAAGTGCATCAATCGCTTTGATACCTGTTTGAAGTGGTTCATGAACCGATTTACGGGCCATAACCCCTTGTGCAGGGCTTTCAATTGGACGTGATTTTGTCGTGTTGATTGGTCCAAGACCGTCAACAGGCTGTCCAAGTGGATTTACTACGCGTCCGATAAGTTCATGTCCTACCGGTACTTCCATAATGCGGCCAGTTCGACGTACTTCATCGCCTTCTTTAATGTCTGTGTAAGGGCCAAGGATAATGATACCAACATTGTTGGCTTCCAAGTTTTGCGCCATACCAAGGACACCATTTGAGAACTCTACAAGTTCTCCAGCCATGATGTTGTCGAGGCCATGAGCGCGCGCGATACCATCACCAATGGTGATTACTGTACCAACGTCGTCAACTTTCATCTCTGATTGATAATTTTCAATCTGTTGTTTGATCAGACCGCTGATTTCTTCAGCTTTGATGCTCATGTATGTCACCCTCTCATAATTTCATAAATTAACCGATTAATTGACGCTGCAGTCGTGCCAACTTTGTGCTCACGCTGCTGTCGTAAATGCGGTTTCCGATTTGAAGACGCAATCCGCCGATTAACGATGGATCGATAATGTTTTCAATTCGTAACGATTGTTTGCCAATTTTGTTTGCAAACACAGTAGAAATGGATACGCGTTCTTCTTCAGTCAAAGGACGTGTTGAATAAACTTTTGCATCTTCGATTCCCTGTGCATTGTTGGATAAAGCAATAAACTCGTCAGCCAGTGAGCCGACTTCGTCCATACGTTTGCGTTCTGCCATCAATTGAAGTGTGTTTAAGACAAACGGATTTGCCCCAACGAATACTTCATTGATTAGATTTGTTCTCTTATCGGCTGAAAGTTTTGGAGAAACAATCAAGTTGTAAAGTTCCGGAGTCATTTTAAAGACTTTTTTCACTTCACGAAGATCTTGTTCGACTTCCAAAGACGTTCCATGCTTTTGAGCGACTTGGAACAATGCTAGAGCGTAGCGTTCTGCAACTTGACTCACTGAACTTCGCCTGCCTTCGCAATCGTTTCGTTAATCAACTGACGGTTGTCTTCCTCAGAGATTTCTTTTTCAAGCACTTTCGTAGCAGCAAGCAATGACAACGCCACAACTTCTTCACGAACAGCTGAAATAGCTTTATCTCTTTCGTTGGCAATTTCCTGTACCGCAGCATCTTTCATGCGGCCAGACTCGGCACGCGCTGTTGTAATGATTTCTTCACGCGAAACTTCGCCTTGCTTTTTAGCATTTTCGACGATTTCTTGTGCTTGCGTACGCGCATCTTTAAGAAGGCTGCGCTGCTCTTCAAGCAATTTATGTGATTCCAGACGGCTGTTTTCAGCAGTTTCGATTTCACTCTTGATCAAATCTTCGCGCTGCTGCATTACGCCCATCAAAGGGCCCCATGCGAACTTCTTCAAAAGCAACATTAGCAATATGAAGATAACAAGTGTAGCGAGAATGTCTCCAGTGTTCAAAAACTCCCCGGTTGCACCGAGTACTAGGTGATCAAAAAACACGATTGTTTCACTCCCTTCAAGAGCCTAAAATACAATTTCTTCTATAGTAAGATCTTTATCTGTTGTAAGATGAATTTTCAAATGAAAATGGGTTCATACAAGTTTAAATGGCGAAAACCATATCGAAGCATCCCCACCATTTAACTTTTTGTATAAAAATACTATTGGTTCATAACGATGAACGCGATAACTACAGCGATGATTGGCAATGCCTCAACCAATGCAACACCGATGAACATTGTTGTTTGTAGAACGCCGCGAGCTTCTGGCTGGCGTGCGATACCTTCAACTGTTTTTGAAACGATAAGTCCGTTACCGATACCTGCACCTAGTGCTGCTAAACCTACTGCGATTGCTGCTGCTAATAAACCTAATGAACCTGTCATTGTAATGTGTCCTCCTCAGGATAGTTGTTTTTTTGTTTGCTCGATGAGCAGTTTATACTCAATGGTCGTCGGCAACTTTATGCGATAAATAAACCATTGTCAACATAACGAAAATAAACGCTTGGATTGCCCCGATAAAGATCGAGAACCCTTGCCATAACATCATTGGCAAGATGCCTGCTGCAAATCCAAAAATACTTGCTGATGCGAGGCCTGCCAACAAAGTCAGCAAGATTTCCCCCGCATAGATGTTACCGTAAAGACGCAGACCGAGTGTCAGCGTATTTGCGAATTCCTCAATGACTTTCAACGGGAATAAGAATGGCATCGGCTTGATGTAGCCCGCTGAATATTCTTTTAGTCCCTTCAACTTGATACCATAATAATGGCTCAAGATGAGTACCATTGCGGCTAATGTCATCGCTACTGTCGGATCAGCTGTTGGTGATTTCCACCAAAGATCTCCGTTGACGACTATTGCAAATGGAAGCCCTAACATATTCGAAACAAAAATGAACATGATCAGAGTGATTCCAAGAACATGGAATCGGCCACCATCTCTCCAATCCATATTGCTGTTGATAATCCCTTTCACGAAATCCATGATCCATTCCATGAAGTTCTGCATGCCCGTTGGTTTGAGCTGCAAATTCCGTGTAGCGATAAAAGCAATAAGGAAGACGATAAGAGCGGCTACAAGTAGCATCATAACGTTGGATAGGTTAAACCAGATCCCGAACACCTCGAGCATAGGAGCGCCATGATCCACGATAGTTTCACCTCTCTTTCCACATTGTTAATGGTGTTTCACGTGATACACAATCCGCTCTGTTAACAATAGAGCGTAAGGGACCATCAACCCAATTACTGTACTGACCAAGTGAATGTGCTCTGCGAATAAAATAGCAATCGCCACAGCTGCAACACCTGATGCAAACCGTAATGCCGTTCCAAGCGAACGAACTTTCGAGCCTTCAGCCACCGCTCGGTCGAATTTCTCCATCCGTCGAACCAAAATCCACATGTTGTAAATGCCGAACAAAGTTCCGATTATGAGGCCCGCGAACACTTCTTGATAAGGGGTAAACCCCCAACCAATAACGTAGAACGCCAAGATGAACAAGATCATCTTTTTCAGCCTGGTATATATCTCCCTAAGTCCATCCATTTTACTTGTCTCCTGATTCGAATTTGCGGACAGTCTGAAGCATTGCCCAAACACCGGCAGTGATGCCTATGAATAGGCAGATGATCATGAAAAACGGGGCGGTTCCGAGCCTCTCATCGAGCCACATGCCTGCAAATATCCCGATGAGAACGGACCCGACAAGTTGTGAGAGGATGGCACTGTAAATTGCCATCGCTTGTAAGGGGCTTTTTGTTGGGCGCATGATAACCCCCTCGAACTTCGTTGATTTGACATTAAACCCTCAAAAAGAGCAGTCGCATCAGGCTTCCAAAACCACATAATCTATGTAAGAAAACCTTCTCATGCATACCCTTTGTAAGCATACATTAGGGGTAAAATCATGTCAATTAGTAGAAGTGAAAAACTTCACAAGCGATTTTCCTCTGACATATTGTTGACAAACTTTGAGAAAAATGTCCAATGGGCTATTTTTTATTTTACAGTTTAGAAAAATAAGCATGAAGCGCTTCGACAATTCGGATAGATGCTTTGCCGTCTCCGTATGGATTGGATGCTTGAGACATCGACTTGTAAGCTGCCTCATCTGTCAGCAATTCCTTGGCCATCCCGTAAATTGTTTCTTCATCTGTTCCCGCAAGCTTCAAGGTTCCGGCAGCGATGCCTTCAGGACGCTCTGTCGTATCGCGAAGCACCAAAACCGGCTTGCCGAGTGAAGGCGCTTCTTCCTGAATTCCACCTGAATCGGTCAAAATAAAGAACGAGCGTGCTGCGAAGTTATGGAAGTCCAACACTTCCAGTGGTTCGATCAAATGAATTCGCGGATCACGGCCCAATACTTCATCTGCCACTTCACGCACAGCCGGATTCATATGAACCGGGTATACCACTTGAATGTCATCATGTTCTTCAATCAGACGTTTGATGGCACGGAACATATTGCGCATGGGTTGCCCCAGATTTTCACGGCGATGTGCTGTCAACAAGATCATGCGGTCAGTGCCGATTTTCTCCAAGATGGGATGTGTATACGTTTCACGCACTGTTGTCTGAAGCGCATCAATGGCCGTATTCCCAGTAATGTAGATGGTTTCTGCCTTTTTGTTTTCATCGAGCAGGTTTTGAGCTGATTTTTCAGTTGGTGAAAAATGAATATCTGCCATGACTCCCGTCAACTGACGGTTCATTTCTTCAGGGTAGGGCGAATATTTATTGTGCGTACGCAATCCAGCTTCCACATGTCCTACCGCAACCTGATTGTAAAAAGCGGCAAGGCTGGCAGCAAACGTCGTTGTTGTATCGCCATGTACCAGCACAATATCCGGTTTCGCTTCTTTCATAATCACATCAAGACCTTGCATTGCCCGCATGGTTACATCCGTCAATGTTTGGCGATCTTTCATGATGTTCAGATCGAAATCCGGCGTGATTTTGAACGTTTCCAGCACCTGGTCCAGCATTTCGCGGTGCTGTGCCGTTACCGTTACCAAAGGTTCGATGGTTTCAGGATATTTCTGAAGCTCCAGAACAAGCGGCGCCATTTTAATGGCTTCTGGACGCGTGCCAAATATCGTCATTACTTTCCATTTTTTCGTCAAGCTGATATACCTCGCTCTCTTATTTTGTTCCGAACAATCGGTCTCCAGCATCTCCAAGACCTGGAACAATATATCCTTTTTCATTTAATTTCTCATCCAATGCCGCAATGTAAATATCCACGTCGGGATGTGCTTTTTGAAGTGCTTCTACCCCTTCAGGAGCAGCAATGATGCACATAAAACGAATTTTCGTAGCCCCTCGTTTTTTCATGGAGTTGACCGCTTCAATTGCTGATCCGCCTGTAGCAAGCATCGGGTCGACAACGATAAAGTCGCGTTCTTGAACGTCGGATGGCAATTTCAAATAGTACTCAACCGGCTGCAGTGTTACAGGATCACGGTACAAACCGATATGTCCCACTTTAGCGGCTGGAATCAGCTTTAAGATTCCATCAACCATGCCGATGCCAGCGCGCAAAATTGGCACAACACCCAACTTTTTCCCGGCAAGAACTTTTGACTTCGCCATTTGAACTGGCGTCTCCACTTCGATTTCCTCTAAAGGCAAGTCGCGGGTGATTTCAAACGCCATCAATGTTGCAATTTCATCGACCAACTCGCGGAACTCTTTCGTACCTGTAGACTTATCACGGATGTACGTCAGTTTGTGCTGAATCAGCGGGTGATCAAAAACGTATACTTTTCCCATGGCCTATCTCTCCTTTTCAAACATTATCTTAAATAGTATAACAGAAAATCAGTGCTTCAAGTTGTCAGAACCCGCTTTGGTACTATTCAGTTATTTCCGCCTATAGTTTATTTCTCCAAAGAAAAAAACCGGGAAGTATTTTCCCCGGCTTTGTTTTAGTGCAAAGAACTTCAAGAAATATTTCTCTTTTCATTCTTTGCTAGAGTGTTGCTGTGCTTTCACTACCCTTACAAAAAAAATGCTTCGTTCAATGGCATTGGTTTGTAAAACAGGTAGCCTTGCCCGACTTTGCAGCCTAGCGCTAACAATGTCTGGCGATCCCCCTCTTCCTCAATGCCTTCAGCCACTGCCTGCATGTTCAAATTTTCGGCAAGCTGAATAATGGTTCGAATGATGGCCAAGGTTCCTGGCTCACTCATATTCGATATAAACGAACGATCAATTTTTAATTCTTCTACAGGCAGTTTCTGCAAGTAGCTAAGCGATGAGTAGCCTGTTCCAAAATCATCAATTGATGTTGTAAAACCGGAATGTTTCAAGTGCTTGAATACTTTATTGGCTGTCTCGATATCCACAAATCCGATTCGCTCGGTAATTTCCAACTGAATCCATTGTGGATCAATGCCGTACTTTGCAGTCATGTCCATTAAATTCGGCACAAAAGAATGATGGAAAAAATGATCTGCAGAGATATTGATGGCCACTTGCCGAAGTTTTAAGCCTTGATCCGCTCTTTTTTTCTGCCATTTCAATACGAGCTCCAGAACATTTTGCTCTAGGAAACGTATTTTGCCGTTTTTTTCTGCTGCCGGGATAAAGACATCCGGAGGAATAATGCCCAATTCCGGTGATGTCCATCTGGCCAACGCTTCAAAACTTAAGATGTCACCGCTTGCCAAGTCAACTTTCGGCTGCAGGTAGACGCCGACTTCATTGCGCCGGAGTGCGGCCGTTAATTCATTGGCTACACGCAAATCTTTCATCATGAACTCATCATATTCACTTTCAAAATAACAAATGGCTTCCCCTGTCCGAAGCTTGGCCTGTGACAACGCACTGTCCGCACAGCGAATCAATTCTTCGGAATCCTGCTGATGCGGCGTCACAATTGCCACACCCACTTTCAAAGTGAGAAACAACTCCATATCTCCAACCGTAATCGGTTCGACCAAGCTTTGCAATAGATGCTCCAAATATTCCGGAATTCTCGTAAAAGGCGTCATACTATACATGGCCAATGTAGAATCCGAAAAGCGGGCAATTAATCCACTTGAAGAATTCTTGGACATCATCAATCGTTTGCCAATTTCATGCAAAATGGTATCTCCCGCCTGATGGCCATATTGATCGACCATTTTGACATACTCATCTGTTGAAAGAAAAGCGACGAACCCCTCTTTTCTCTCTTCCAATAATTCCACGATTTCATTTTTGAAATAATTTCTGTTTGGCAGATCCGTATTTTCGTCTATATAGGCTAACCGCAAAATTTCTTCCTGTTGCTGTGAATACTTGATGGCCAACGAAGCAATCGATGTTACTTCCTCCATAAACGCCAAATCTTTTTCATGGGGTACTGATGTTGCTGGAAAATAAATGCCGAAAGAGCCGAAAGCGGTTCCTTCTACACTCATGATTGGAATGGACCAGCTTGATACCAGTTTGTAGTCGTCCACCAAATGCTGATGATTTCGCCATAAATAACTTGTACTGATATCCTCTACCACTACCGGCTTTTGCTGATAAAACGCTGCTCCACAGCTGCCGGCATCTTCCTGAACCTCGCTGCCATTAACAGCATCAAGAAAGCCTTTAGGCATGGAATTCGCAGCCCCTACTTTGTAACGCGATGCTTCGTCGACCAATAAAACGGTACATTTTGCGCCGTCAATAAAAAACGATTCAGCGGTGTTGCAGACGTTCTGCAACAACACGCTCAACATATGGCCTTTTTCAATTCCCGTATAGGTTTCTTTCTGAAGCTTGATCAGCGCTTCTGCGCGTTTGCGATCGGTAATGTCATGTTGCAGCATCAACGTAAATTTTAAATTTTTCTCTGGAAATGCCAAAGGTTGAATCGTTATTTCATTCCAAAAAGGGGTACCGTTTTTTCGGTAGTTAACAATTTCAACGATTCCGCTTTTTCCGGCATCTACACAAGCACGTACGGTTTTCGCTGCTTTTTCAGCTGTTTTTTCACCATGCAAAAAGCAGCCGTTTCGTCCAAGTGTTTCCGCTTCGCTGTAACCAATCATTTTGTAAAAAGCTTTGTTGGCGTAAACAATGGGTTGTTTTTCCATTTCCGAATTGATGACCAAAAACGATGTATGGAATTCAACACCAAGACGGCGCAGCCACTCCATGATTGCTTTCTTATCTCTCTTTAGTTCATGCGTGTGCATACGACGCGTCCCTCCAATGTGTTCTATGTATAAGTCAAATGAGTTGAAACATGTTTCTCTACATCGCTTTAGTTATTCGAGCTGCAGTGCTAGTGCTTCAGTTTAGCTTAAATATAGTCTAAAAATACAGCTGCCAAGCATTTTTACCCGGCAGCTGTATGGACTTATTTATATAACGGATGCGCAGCTGTTAGTTTCGCTGTGCGTTCTGCAGCATCGCTTTTCACTGAGTCGTCTTCGGGATTTTTCAAAAGCATAGCCATGATGGAAGCAATTTCCTTCATTTCCGCTTCTTTAAAGCCACGAGATGTTACAGCTGCAGTTCCTAAACGGATACCCGATGTCACGAATGGGCTTTCCGGATCAAACGGAATGGTATTTTTGTTTGTTGTAATACCGACTTCGTCCAATACATGTTCTGCGACTTTCCCGGTCAAGTTCAACGAGCGAAGGTCGAGCAACAGTAAATGATTGTCTGTGCCGCCCGAAACGATATTGACGCCTTCAGCAATTAGGCCTTCGGCAAGCGCATGGGCGTTTTTCACGACTTGTTCAATATACGTTTTGAATTCTGGCTGCAGTGCTTCGCCAAATGCAACAGCTTTTGCTGCAATAACGTGCATAAGCGGACCGCCTTGAATTCCTGGGAAGATGGTTTTATCGATTTTTTTCGCAAATTCCTCATTGCAGAGAATCAATCCGCCGCGTGGGCCGCGAAGTGTTTTATGCGTAGTCGATGTCACGAAATGGGCGTGAGGGACAGGATTGGCATGGGCACCTGTTGCCACAAGACCGGCAATATGAGCCATGTCAACCATTAGGTATGCGCCGACTTCATCAGCAATTTCACGGAATTTAGCAAAATCCAATTGGCGCGAATAAGCACTTGCCCCAGCAACGATCATTTTTGGTTTGTGTTCCAAAGCTGCTTGACGAACCGCTTCGTAATCGATCAATTGCTCTTCTTCTGTGACCCCATATTCCACAAAGTTGTATTGCATGCCGCTGAAGTTCACTTTGCTGCCATGCGTCAAATGCCCGCCATGGTTAAGGTTCATCCCAAGAATAGTATCGCCTTTTTGCAATACTGCTGTATAGACAGCCATGTTGGCTTGTGATCCGGAATGCGGCTGAACATTTGCATGCTCCGCACCAAAAATTTCTTTCAGGCGGTCACGGGCAATATTTTCAACAACATCAACAAATTCACAGCCTCCGTAATAGCGTTTGCCTGGATAACCTTCTGCGTATTTGTTGGTCAACACCGATCCTTGTGCATCCATAACGGCTTGTGAGACAAAGTTTTCAGAGGCGATCAATTCGATATTCGCTTCCTGTCTGTCCTTTTCTGCGTTCATCGCTTCATATACTGCTGGGTCTTGCGTCTTAATCAATTCCATCCGTATATCCCTCCCGTGATTGAACAAGCTCACGATTATAGCTCGCCCGTTCGCCGCCGATCAATTTCGGCCTTGTCGTGGCAGCTGCCACAATCGCTTCACCTATTAGTTTAACAGATGTTCGCAACGGAACGGCAACTCTTTTCAAATGCATGCCAATCATCGTTTGGCCGATATCAATCCCCGCATGCGCCTGGATTTCTTCCACCACAACCGGATCGGCCATGTTGCTGAAAGCATAAGCACTCATCGAACCTCCAGCTTTTGGAACCGGGACAACCGATACAGGCTCCCAGCCGTATTTCTCAGCCGCACGCCGCTCTACCGTCAATGCTCGATTAATATGTTCACAGCCTTGAAAAGCTAAAAAAATGTGGTGGCGAGCTGCAAATTTTTCCAAAGGTTCAAATAAGCCTTCTGCAATATCAAGCCCGCCGCCTGTGCCGATTCGTTTTCCTGCCACTTCTGATGTTGAACAGCCGACTACAAACACTTGGCCTTTCCTGAATTCGATCTGCTGCTCCAATTCGCTTAAAACCTCTTCCAGTTGCAATTGCCACAATGTTTGCATGCCGACTCCTCCTTATTTTTCGAGGTCTGTGATTTTTTGTATGCGTTTTTCGTGTCTGCCGCCTTCAAATTCTTCCGTCAGCCAAGTTTGAGCGATTTCGCGTGCAAGTCCTGGCCCGATAACACGCTCACCCATGGCCAAAACATTGGAATCGTTATGCTCTCGTGTCGCTTTTGCGCTAAACACATCGTGCACAAGTGCACAACGGATGCCTTTGACTTTATTGGCTGAGATAGACATGCCGATACCAGTGCCGCATATTAAAATGCCGCGGTCAAATTCACCGCTTGCAACGCGGTCAGCAACCGGTTTTGCATAATCTGGATAATCGACCGAATCGTCTGTATGTGGACCAAAATCCTGGTATTCAATGCCAATTTCGTTCATTAGGTTAACGATTTCTTTACGCAGGTTATTGCCGCCGTGATCGGATGAAATTGCCACTTTCATGATTTAGCCTCTTTTCTTAAAATCAAATTTATGGATCAGCAAAAGCGCGGTTGTCGAATTATGCCGAATACTCTTTACGCTTGTAATCAATTCTAACATTTTTACGTAAAAAAGACAGACTAAGCCTCGAGAGGTTCGCCTGTCTTTTTGACTTATGTCATTTTTATGATTAATTTATCAATCAAAACCTGCAGCTCTTGAAATGTCTGCTCATAAAGCTCTAACGGCCCTCCATATGGATCACTAACATCTGCTGTTGATCCGTTAGCAAATTCTTGCAATGTATACAGTTTTGTTGCCGCTTCAGGGTATGCTTGCAAAAGTGCCATTTTATGTGAATGAGTCATTGTTAAAATCAACTCCGCCCACTTCATATCTCGCGTATCGATCGGCTTTGATGTGTGTGCAAATGAGATTCTCTGTTTGTCCAATACCGCTTGCGCGTTTTTAGAAAGAGGTGCAGTTCCAGCAAATATACCGGCAGATCGCGCTTCGACGCCCGGCAGGTTTCGGGCTGACAAGATTGCTTCGGCCATCGGGCTTCGACATGTATTGCCTGTACAAACAAAAAGAATTTTCACAGGGGTCCCTCCTTCACTAAATCAGCTGAACCATTTATGGTCTGCCGCTTTTTCAAGTCGGTTCATCAGGGCTTCGTTTTGCTGCGAACCACTTTCAACCGTAGCCAAAATCAGGTCGGCATCGATGGCATCACATTTTCGTAAACTGGCATACAAGCTTTCTGTAGAAAGCGGAAAATTATAGTCAGCAGTTGCATATTCGGTATCGCTGATAACAGCCACTCTTTTCCCTTTTTTCTGAACGTATTCGATCGCTTTTTCAATCAAACGCTTTTCATTTTCAATTAAATACAAAGGAGCTGCAGGCGCATAATGCGGATATTTCATTCCTGGCGACTTGGGCACGTTTGTCTTGTTTTGCGATGCTGATCGAACCGTTCCAATGACTTGTTCAATTTCTTCTTTCGAAATTTTTCCGGGACGCAATATGACCGGCGGCTCGCAAGTTGTGTCAAGAACCGTAGATTCAATGCCAATTTTTGTAGCACCGCCATCTAAAATTAACGGAATCCGACCGTCCATATCATGATAGACATGCTCAGCTAAAGTCGGGCTGGGCTTGCCGCTGGTATTGGCACTGGGTGCAGCCAAAGGGAGCTGCAGTTCCTGCAATAGCTTAAGTGCTACCGGATGATTAGGGACACGGATGCCGACAGTATCCAGGTTTGCCGTGACATTGCTCGCAAAAGTTCCTGGCTTCGCCTGCATAATTAATGTCAGGGCTCCTGGCCAGAACGCGTCCATACACTGCAGCGCTTTCGCCGATACTTCTTGTACATGAGTCAAAGCTGTTTCTTTAGAATCCACATGAACGATGAGCGGATTGTCCGTTGGCCGCCCTTTTGCATCAAAAATTTTACTGACCGCTTCGGAATTAGTAGCATCTGCTCCTAATCCGTAAACCGTTTCAGTCGGAAACGCAACTACATCACCGGCACGCAAGATTTCCACAGCTTGTGCATAACTTTTTACTTCATCCACATTTTTATCCACAGAAATAACATCTGTTTTCACATGAACAACTCCTATTTTTGAGGGTTTTCACCGATTTACCCACAATGAGTGGATAACTATCACTTAATTGTGGGTAAACTGTGCGCAACCTACTCTATTAGCGCAAAAACCATTCGATCATTTTTGTTGATATCTTTTTTACTATAGACCAAAGCGTCCGGAAAAGCGTCTTTCAACATCTTTTCGACTGCTGGTCCCTGTTGATAACCTATTTCAAATCCGATAATTCCGGGTTTATTGAGCAGCTGTGGAAGTTGTTTGGCCATCTTCTCATAGAGAGCCAAGCCTTCCTTGTCTGCAAACAATGCACTATGCGGTTCAAAGTCTCTGACGCTGTCTGATAGTCCAGGCGCTTCGGCATGCGCAATATACGGCGGATTGGATATAATAACGTCCCATTTCTGGTCTCCAATTGGTTCAGTTAAGTCACCTAAGCGAAAATCGACTTCGGCATTCAAAAGCTTCGCATTTTTTGCAGCCATTTCCAAGGCGGGCTGCGAAATATCCGTTGCAGTAACTTGCGCAGCTGGCAACTCACATTTCATGGTAATGGCGATAATCCCACTGCCTGTCCCAATATCGGCAATGGCCAGCTCTTTTTTCTTCATATAGCGATTGATCAGTTCAAATGTTTCTTCTATTAACTCTTCTGTTTCCGGCCTCGGTATCAAAACATCCGAATTCACAAGAAAGTTTCTTCCGTAAAATTCCTCATTGCCGGTCAAATGCTGGACAGGAATTCCTTTGGCATGCTGTTCAACATTCGCCCAAAACTTTTCAGCCTGCAGTTCTGGTATTTCGTCACGCATGGCTGCAATCAAACCGGAATACGTAAGACCCAACTCATGCTGGAGAAGAATGCGGGCTGCCCCTTCTTCCCGTCCGTTTGCCTCTAAATAAGAAGAAGCCCTCTTGAGGGCCTCATACACATACTTAAGCTTGGTCATTGTTCAGGCTTTCCATGCGGGCCGATTGTTCTTCTACAATCAACGCATCGATGATTTCATCCATTTTTCCTTGCAAAATCTGGTCCAGCTTTTGGATCGTTAAACCAATCCGATGATCTGTTACACGATTTTGCGGGAAGTTATACGTCCGGATTCGTTCAGAACGGTCGCCTGTTCCTACTGCTGATTTGCGGACTGCATCGTATTCAGCTTGAGCTTCCTGCTGGAATTTCTCATAGACACGGGCACGCAGTACTTTCATTGCGCTGGCTTTGTTTTTGATCTGTGATTTCTCATCCTGACACGTTACGACCGTGTTCGTTGGAATGTGCGTCAAACGGACGGCCGACATTGTCGTGTTAACCGATTGTCCACCAGCACCCGAAGACGCGTACGTATCTGTTCGAATGTCATTGTCGTGAATCTCAATTTCGACTTCTTCGACTTCCGGCAAACAAGCTACCGTCGCTGTCGAAGTATGGATTCTGCCGCCGGATTCGGTTTCTGGAACCCGCTGTACCCGGTGAGCGCCGTTTTCGTATTTCATTTTTGAATAAGCGCCTTTCCCGGTAATCATGAAGACAATTTCTTTAAAGCCGCCAAGTCCAGTCGGATTCGAATCCATCACTTGTACTTTCCAGCCATTGGATTCGGCAAACCGCGTATACATGCGATAAAGATCACCGGCGAACAAAGCCGCTTCATCTCCACCAGCCGCTCCACGGATCTCCATAATGACGTTTTTGTCGTCGTTCGGATCTTTAGGAATCAACAGTTTGTGAAGACGCTCTTCAACGACGGTAATTTGCCCTTCCAATTCGTTAACTTCTTCTTTGACCATTTCGCGCATGTCGGCATCCATTTTATCATCGAACATGGCTTTCGCTTCTGCCAATTGGGCCGTCAAATCTTTATATTCACGATAGGTTTCAACCGTATCCTGCAAGTCGGATTGTTCTTTGGAATACTCGCGCAGCTTATTGGTATCGCTGACGATATCCGGGTCGCTCAATAATTCGTTTAAACGGTCATACCTGTCTTCTACTGATTGTAATCGATCAAACATGGGTGTCACCTCGAGTTCTATTTTTTTGTTTTTATTCGTAATGAAGAAATCATTCAAGGCGGAGGCCTTTCACTCTTTCTTCTATTTTTCGGTTAATTTACTAGAAAAGTTAAGCTTCTAAATGTTTTTACAGATTCCATCTAGAAGACGAGAATTCACTTAACAGTAACGCCAGTCGGCACTTCGTGGTGATGGCGGCAGCGTGGTTCGTAAGCTTCTGATGCGCCTACTAAAATTGTCGGGTCGTCCGAGCCTGCTGGTTTCCCATCAATTAGACGCTGGGTGCGGCTTGCCGGGGAACCACAGACGGTGCAGACGGCTTGAAGTTTGGTTACTTGCTCGGCAATGGCTAGCAGTGCTGGCATCGGTCCGAATGGGCGGCCTCTGAAATCCTGATCAAGCCCCGCCACGATAACCCGGAACCCATGATTGGCCAGTTTTTGGACATTTTCGATAATGTCTTCATCAAAAAATTGAGCTTCATCGATTGCGATGACATCGAATTCATCAGTAATATACTCCCACATTTCGTTAGAGCGGGATATTGGCAGCGCAATGACGGTAGCTCCATTATGCGAAACAACCGCTTCTTTGCTGTAACGGTCATCAATTTTCGGTTTAAAAACAGCAATCTTTTGTTTGGCGAACTGGGAACGGCGGACACGGCGGATCAGCTCTTCTGATTTTCCGGAAAACATGCTGCCACAGATCAATTCAACCCATCCTGTTTGTTTCATGACGTACATAGGTGAGACCCCTTTCAAACACTTTGTTGTTTTGTATCGAGCTAAGCTAATGGTGTATGATGCTCTCTGCTAATTACTATAGAAAACTTACACTTTTATAAATAAAGTTTCTCTTTATCATACCAAAAATAATGGAATTGCTTGTTGTTTTTTGGAATATGTAAGGTGTTTTTTATGATAGTAGACGAAAAAAAATACCCGCCAGGCGTTTGCGCGCTAGGCAGGTATATTTTTATTTTACTCGTTGATTTCTTCTTTGAGGCCGTATTTTTTGTTGAAACGATCTACGCGGCCATCTGCTGAAGCGAATTTCTGACGTCCAGTGTAGAATGGATGACATTCAGAGCAAAGCTCAACGCTGATGTTTTCTTTTACAGAACCAGTTGTGAAAGAGTTCCCACATGAGCAAGTTACTGTAGCTTGTTTGTAATCTGGATGAATACCTGTTTTCATAATTTTTTCTCCTCTCGCCCTGAACCATCTGGAACAGAGTTTAATCTATTTTTACTATTGCCTTACACGGTTCATTAGACCGTATATGCAATAGCTTTGCTTTGATTCACTTTCATAATCATATCAAATTCCCACACTATTTGCAAGCAATTAAATCATCTTCTTGTTGCTTCGGTGGGTCTTCATTTCAGTTGCCAATTGCTCAAAGAATTCTTCGTTTGTATCCGTTTGGCTCATTTTTCTCAGGAAACGTTCACCAAAATCATGCGAGTCTGAGAAAGTTTTTCGAATGGACCAAAGCTTTTCGAGCTGCTTCGGTTCGATCAACAACTCTTCTTTGCGCGTTCCGGAACGGCGAATATCCAGTGCTGGGAAGATGCGGCGTTCTGCCAAAGAGCGGTCAAGATGCAATTCCATGTTGCCCGTTCCTTTAAATTCCTCGTAAATCACTTCATCCATCCGTGATCCGGTTTCCACTAAAGCTGTAGCCAAAATCGTCAAGCTGCCGCCTTCTTCAATATTGCGTGCTGCTCCAAAAAAGCGCTTTGGCCGATGAAAGGCTGCTGGGTCAATCCCTCCTGATAGTGTACGCCCGCTTGGTGGAATAACCAAATTATATGCTCGAGCCAACCGTGTGATGGAATCCATCAAAATGACCACGTCGCGTTTGTGCTCAACGAGACGCATCGCACGTTCAAGAACAAGTTCTGCAACCTTGACATGGTTTTCAGGCACTTCATCAAAAGTTGAAGAGACGACATCGGCATCCACCGATCGCTCAATATCCGTTACTTCTTCAGGACGCTCGTCAATCAGTAAAACAATTAACTCCGCTTCTGGATGATTAGTTGTGATTGAATTGGCGATTTCTTTCAGCAGCATGGTCTTACCCGCTTTTGGCGGTGCTACAATCAAACCGCGTTGGCCAAATCCGACAGGCGCAACCAAGTCCATGATGCGGGTCGACAAGTGAGCCGGCGTCGTTTCCAAACGAATGTGGCGATCGGGATAAAGCGGCGTGAGGCCTGGGAAGTGGACGCGTTCTTTGGCCACTTCTGGATCTTCACCGTTTACCGCTTCTACTTGAAGCAAACCAAAATAGCGTTCATTTTCTTTTGGCGGACGCACTTTGCCGGAAACCTTATCACCATTTCGCAAATCAAAACGGCGGATTTGAGAAGCGGAGATGTAAATATCCTGAGAACTCGGCGAATAATTGATCGGACGCAAGAAACCGAAGCCTTCTGATTGGATAATTTCCAAAACGCCTTCCATAAAGAAGAAGCCTTCCTGTTCTGCACGCGTTTTCAAAATCGCAAAAATCAATTCTTTTTTTGTCAGCTTGCTGTAGTTGGTTAGCTTGTATTCTTTCGCTAAATTGTATAGTTCTTTTAATGTCATGTTCTCCAATGCGGAGATTGTAATCGTTGCCATATATCGGACACCACTCTTATTCGTATTATTTTTTGTAGATAAGTTGAACCCATTAAATTTTCCATACCGCTTAACATCTTTTAGGCTTACCTAGCGTAGAAACAATCGTCTTTGCTCTGCTCAAAGAGACCAAAACGATTTATGAAAAATGGGTTTATCGATTCAACTTATATGATTTGAGGATCAGTAGTGAATGATTGAGAAGATCTTAAAGAAGAAGTCCGGCAATTAGCCGGACTCATTTTATGAAGTAGGATCGTTAATCGTTCATTACAAGGTTTAGCTTTTGCCAACAGGCTTGTGACGCCTGTGCATCAGCAAAATGGCATGATTGTCTTTGGCGAAGTTATCCGCCATCAAGACTTTGTTCCATACTAGTATTCCAGTTCTATATGACTCTAGGCCACTATTATTGTAGCACATATTTTTAGGCTAAATGTGCGTCAGTTTGCATCCTGGCTAAAGTCAGACTTCCCACTTGTTACCGGGTCAATTGTCTCTCTCCGGATGTCAGCGCCAAGGCCTTGCAGCTTTTCAATAATCGACGAATAGCCGCGTTCAATGTGATAAATTTCACGAATTTCAGTTTCGCCTTCTGCCAACAGACCTGCAATAACAAGTGCTGCTCCAGCACGCAGATCGGATGCAACGACCGTTGCTGAAGTTAATGGAGTCGGGCCAGTAATGATGGCCGCTCTTCCTTCAACACGGCCGCTTGCATTCATCCGGCGAAGTTCATCAATATGCTTAAATCGCGCCGAATAGATTGTATCAGTGATCATAGAAGATCCTTGAGCCTGCGTCATCAGCACGGAGAATGGCTGCTGAAGATCTGTCGCAAATCCCGGATAAACCAAGGTTTTTACATCTATAGCATGCAAGTTTTCTGACTTGGGAATATAGATAGATTCTTCGCCTTCTTGTACATCAACGCCCATCTCACGCAACTTGGCAGTCAATGCTTCCATATGGAAAGGAATCACGTTATCGATGGTGATGCCATCTCCTGCTGCTGCAGCCATAATCATGAACGTTCCGGCTTCAATTCGGTCAGGGATGATCGTGTGGTTGGTGCCGTGTAATTCTTCTACGCCATCAATTCGGATAACGTTTGTTCCGGCTCCTTTAATTTTCGCGCCCATGTTGGTCAACAAGGTTGCGACATCAATAATTTCCGGCTCTTTTGCGGCATTTTCAATGGTCGTTTGGCCTTTTGCAAGAACAGCCGCCAACATGATGTTGATGGTTGCGCCCACACTAACAACGTCCAAGTAAATTTTAGCGCCGCGGAGTTCGTCGGCACGTAAATAAATAGCACCGTGTTCGTTCGTCACTTTTGCACCAAGTGCTTCAAAGCCCTTGATGTGCTGGTCGATTGGGCGTGGCCCTAAGAAACAGCCACCCGGCAAACCGATTGCTGCATGCTTAAAGCGACCGAGCATTGCGCCCATCATATAATAAGAAGCACGCAATTTTTTCACATTGCCATTTGGCAAAGGCATATCAATCATTTTGGATGGATCGATGTTCATCGTCCCATCTTCAAACGATACTTCCCCGCCGATTTCTTCCAAAATGCTTTTCAGTGTCCATACGTCGGAAATTCCCGGTAATCCTTCAATCGATACAGGCGAATTCGCCAAAATCGATGCAGGAATCAAAGCAACCGCACTGTTTTTTGCGCCATTAACTTTGATTGTTCCGGAAAGGCGGTTACCGCCCTTTATTTTATAAACATCCATTAAATTTCTCCTTTTTCCACTTTTCCGGCAGCTTGTTTGGCCTAAAAAAGTTCCATTGGTTTGGCTTCCAGGCTGGCTGCCGGTTTTTACTTCAGTTCATCCACTTTAGCGAACAGAATTTCCCGTTTTGAGATTGGAAATACTGCACGGTAATGTTTTTATTTTACGCCGTCTTCTACAGAACGTTTTTCCCAGTCAGCAAGAAACGCTTCGATTCCTTGGTCAGTTAAGGGGTGTTTAAACATTTGGTGCATCACTTTGATCGGCATTGTCGCGATATGCGCGCCGTTCAAAGCAGCATCCGTAACGTGCTGTGGGTGGCGGATTGAAGCAGCGATAATTTCTGAAGAAATGTCATGAATCTCAAAAATTTCAGCAATGGTTGCAATCAAGTCCATGCCGTTATGTCCGATGTCATCAAGGCGTCCAAGGAATGGCGAAACGTATGCCGCTCCTGCACGTGCTGCAAGCAAAGCCTGGTTCGCGCTGAAGATCAACGTAACATTAACTTTTTTGCCTTCTGAAGCTAAGACCGCACAAGCTTTTAAGCCGTCTGGCGTCATTGGCAATTTCACGGTGATGTTTGGAGCAAGGTCAGCCAATTCGCGGCCTTCTTTGATCATGCCTTCTGCATCAAGTGCGATAACTTCTCCGCTAATTGAACCGTCTACAAGTGCAGCAATTTCTTTCAAGCGGTCGTGAAATGAAACATTTTTCTCTTTTGCTACCAATGATGGATTGGTTGTAACACCTGATAGAATTCCCCAAGCATGTGCTTCTTTGATTTCGTCAAAGTTCGCTGTATCAATGAAAAATTTCATAGTTTTTCTCCTCCGGTATGACGGGAAAAAGAGAAGGTACCAGTTGGACACTTCTCTCCCATCTTTTTTTATTGCGTTATTATGCTTTTCCTGAACTTCCAAACTCACGCATTTTACCGATTACAGTCTTTTTAACTGCATCGCGAGCTGGTCCCAAGTATTTGCGTGGATCGTATACGTCTGCATCACTGTTCAATTTGTCACGGACTGCTTGAGCAGATGTGATTTGGCTTTCAGTGTTAACGTTGATTTTTGATGTACCAAGAGCAACAGAGCGCTGAATGTCTTTCAATGGAATTCCTGTTCCACCGTGCAAGACAAGCGGCACGTCACATAGCTGTGAAATTTCTTCCATTTCTGCAAAGCCTAGGTTTGGTTCGCCTTTGTAAGGACCGTGAACTGAACCAAGTGCTGGTGCCAGGCAATCGATTCCTGTTTCATCGACCATTTTCTTGCATTCCTGTGGATCAGCGTAGATGACGCCATCTGCAATGATATCATCTTCTTGTCCGCCAACAGTTCCTAATTCTGCTTCTACAGAAACATTATGTTTGCGTGCATATTCGACAACTTGTTTAGTGATTTCAATGTTTTCTTCGAACGGATGATGCGATGCGTCGATCATAACGGATGTGAATCCAGCATCAATCGCCTCTTTACATTTTTCGAAGCTTGAACCATGGTCCAAATGAATTGCCACTGGAACCGTGATTTTGTAGTCATGCATCAAGCCCTTGACAATATTCACAACTGTCGTGAATCCACCCATGTAACGGGCTGCGCCTTCTGAAACTCCGCAGATCACTGGAGAGTTTTCTTCTTGAGCTGCTTGCAGGATCCCTTGAGTGAACTCCAGGTTGTTTAAATTGAATTGGCCGATTGCATATCCTTCTTGTTTTCCTTTTATCATCATTTCTTTCATTGAAACTAATGGCATGTAGTATTCCTCCTCGGTAATGTATAAAGCGAATATCTTTTATACTATATCAAAAACCCTGTACTTACGCTACTCATCGCTGTTTACTCTTCTAACAATTCCTTAACTGCATCGCGTACTTCAAAGACATCAAACGGCTTCGTAAAGTAACGCTCTGCTCCCCAATTCATCGATTCTTTAATAAGATCTAGTTCGCCATAGGCAGTCATCATGATGACTTGTACGTCTGGGTGGCTTTTCTTTAAACGCTTTAAGATTTCAATCCCGTCCATCCCTGGAATTTTCATATCCAACAACACCATATCCGGACAAGATTCCTGTACTTTTTCCAGCGCTTCTTTTCCGCTTCCGGCAGCGATCGCTTCATAGCCTTCTTTGCTGAATACTTCTTTTAATAACAGCCGGATGCCTGGTTGATCGTCTACAATCAAAATGGTTTTCAAGAAGAGCCTCTCCTTTATCTGCTATACTTTTTTTACGAGGTGAAAATCATGAACCCATTAACAATACAATTGAACCGCTTATTTGACCGTCTGTCGCAGCAGCAAACTGCCATCGACAGCATTGCTGGCGTGTTAGCTCAAGCGGCCGTTGCAGAAGGCACCATTTTCATCGCTGCCTTCGGTGAAATGAAAACTGTGGTGGCGGCGGCGCTCCACGGAGAAGACCTCTTGAAGACCGCTGCCGAGTGGTCACCGGCCAGCATTGTCACCCCTACGGATCGGGTTTGGATCCTGGCACCAACTACTGAAGGCGATGAACTGGCTGGCAGGTTGGCAGATGCTGGCATCCTGTTCGCACATGTTTCCTCCCAGTCGGACGAAAGCGAGCTGGCTGATGCCTTTTTGTCTTTGAGCGGCATCGTGATGCAGGACGATGGCGGCCCCATATTGGTTCCGTACGCTATCGCTTCGCTGTATATCTATCATGCGGTTAAGTTGAGCATTGATGAGATGATTGCTGGATAACCGATCCATAGCAAAAGCCTTCCCTTCGAAAAAGGGAAGGCTTTTGCTATGTCTTTATTTATTGGCAATCGATGCTTTCACAAACTCACGGAATAGTGGCTGTGGACGATTCGGACGTGAAATAAACTCCGGGTGGAATTGGCAAGCAACGAACCACGGGTGGTCAGCCACTTCAATAATTTCCACCAGGCGGCCATCCGGGCTGGTGCCAGTGAATTGGAATCCGGCATTTTCGAATGCTTCGCGGTATTCATTGTTGAACTCATAACGATGGCGATGTCTTTCGTACACCAATTCTTCTCCATAAGCTTCGTGCGCTTTTGACCCTTTTGTCAGTTTCGCAGGGTACAAACCAAGGCGAAGCGTTCCACCTAAATCTTCGATGTCTTTTTGCTCAGGCAATAAATCGATGACTGGGAAAGGCGTTTTGGCGTTTAATTCAGAAGAATGTGCCCCTTCCAGGTTCATGATGCTGCGTGCAAATTCAACAGAAGCCAATTGCATGCCTAGGCAAATGCCAAAGAACGGTACATTGTTTTCGCGCGCAAATTGTGTTGCAGCAATCTTTCCTTCAACGCCACGGTCTCCGAAGCCACCTGGAACAAGAATGCCGTCGCAGTTTTTCAACTTTTCGGCTACATTGTCTGCGTTGATGTGTTCTGCGTTGATCCATTCCACTTCGATCTCAGAATCGAATGCAAAACCTGCATGTTTCAACGATTCTACGACAGAAATGTAGGCATCTTGCAATTCTACATACTTCCCTACTAGTCCAATGCGCACGCTGTCTTTAAGTGATTTTACTTTTTCAACCAGTTCAGTCCACTCTGTCATGTCTGCTTCTGGTGCTTCGATGCCAAAATGATCAAGGACAATCTGATCCATATGCTGCTCTTTAAGGCGAATCGGCATTTCATAAATCACGTCAACATCGCGTGATTCGATTACTTCTTCCGGCTTGATGTCGCAGAACAACGCAATTTTATCCTTCATGTCTTGCGGCACTGGGTGTTCAGTACGCACAACGATCAGATTCGGTTGAATGCCAAGGCTGCGAAGCTCTTTCACACTATGCTGCGTCGGTTTAGTTTTCATTTCTTTTGCTGCCCCAAGATATGGAATCAAGGTACAGTGAACGTACATCACTTCGTCGCGCCCAAGATCTGAACGCATTTGGCGGATGGCTTCGAGGAATGGCAATGATTCGATATCGCCGACGGTTCCGCCGATTTCTGTAATGACTACGTCTGCTTTTGCTGTTTTGGCAGCACGCAGCAAACGGTCTTTGATTTCGTTGGTGATATGTGGAATAACTTGAACCGTTCCACCCAAATAATCGCCGCGGCGTTCTTTTTGGATAACGGTCGAGTAAACTTTCCCTGTTGTTACGTTTGAGTATTTGTTTAAGTTGATATCGATGAAACGCTCATAGTGGCCAAGATCCAAATCCGTTTCTGCGCCATCATCCGTCACAAAAACTTCACCGTGCTGGTATGGACTCATGGTTCCCGGGTCAATATTGATGTATGGATCGAATTTTTGAATCGTTACATTCAACCCTCTGTTTTTCAATAAACGGCCCAATGATGCCGCTACAATCCCTTTTCCGAGTGATGATACAACACCACCGGTTACAAAAATATACTTCGTCATGCCTGTTCCTCCTCGAATGGTAAAAATAAAAAGCGCTCCACCTGCTGCGTATGCAGGGGGAGCGCGTAAACTGTACGAATCATCTCTCCTATTTTAAGGAGCCCAGTAAAATCTTATCCAGTCTGGCCTCATAAGTCAAGGTGAAAAAATGTTCAGTTTACTTCAAATCATCTTCATCTTCGTCCTCATCGTCGTCATCTTCATCGTCGATAATGTTGCCATCCAAGTCTTCGACCAATACATCAACGTCTTCTTCGTCGTCATCGTCTGCGTCAAAATCAAGAACTTCCACTTCAACCGGTGCTTTAATTACTGGATCGTCATCGTCATCTTCGTCATCATCGTCTTCACCGAAGTCTTCAAACTCCAACTCGTCTTCCAATGCCAACTCATCCAAATCGTCAAAGCCTTCATCGTCCGCCACTTTGGCTTTCTTCTTGCGTGCTTTAACCGTCGGTGCGGATTCTTCTTCAATTTGTTCAACCGGATACCACTCGCGAAGACCCCAGCGGTTTTCGCCTAAAATCAAAAAGCGGCCATCAATATTCAAGTCTGTATAGAATTGAACCAAACGGTCCTTCATATCCTCTTTAGACAAGTTCAGCAACTTTTCGATTTCTGCAACCAGTTCAGCATATGTTTTTGTTTCATGCGTTTCTTCCAACATTGCATATGTCAAGTCAACAAACGACTCTTCTATAAGTTCTTCTTTAGATAATTCACGAATTCTCATTCCGTGCACGTCCCTTCTTCTTTCTTAACTTAATTCATTATATACAAACAACCTAGTCTCCGCTACCGTGTTTTCTTTTTTCTCGGATCTATTTGTTTCCATCCGAAATAAAACAAATAGAGCGCCAGAATCATAAACGGAATCGATCCCAAAGCTTTATTGTACAGGAAGAAAATCAGTATGACACAGATTATGATGATTATGTAGTGGACAGCTTTACGCATGGGATCCATCCTTCTTGGTTTCTGTGGTGCCTATTCTTCTAGTATACAGAAAAAGCAGCGGGATATCGACTTGGCATATCTTTGAATGTGCTTTGTAGAGACTGTTTTGTGACTGATGGGAAAATTTTTCTTAAGAAAATATATTATTGGAAGTAATTTAATTAAATTCGCGTTTGTCTCGCTGAATGTGCGTATTTTCTTCTGAACGTGCATATTTTCTGTTGAGCGTGCATATTTTTTTCTGAACGTGCATATTTCCTGCTGAACGTGCATACCGCTTTTCAAAATAATGAAAAACTCCGTCAATATGGCAATCAACTCTTCCCTTCTTCTCAAAAAAAGACGCAAAATCCATCTTTCAACGGATTTCGCGTCTTTTAGCATGTTTTATTCAGCTATTCCTTGCCAAAATCAGCTTTCATGGGCGGATCTGCTTTTCCTTGCCCAGCTCCTCCGCCCAGCCCCTCGGGGTCTTAAGTCAACTCGGCTATGCGGCTGAAAACACGCCGCTTCGCCAAGTCGCCTTAAGCCTGTCGGGGCTTTCACGGGCGGATCCGCTTTTCCTTGTCCAGCTCCACCAGCCTGCTCCTCGGTCGTAAGCTGCTTTGGCTGTGCGGCAAAGAACGCCGCTTCGCCAAACCCTCTTACGCCTTTCGGAGCAAAACGGCTGCTTCCGCTTTTCCCACTACATATTCCGGCGATACTGCCCGCCGACTTCATACAAAGCGGTAGTGATTTGGCCGAGGCTTGCGACTTTTACGGTTTCCATCAACTCTTCGAAGATGTTGCCGCCGGTCTTGGCTGCCTGTTTGAGGCGCTCGAGTGCTTCGGCTGAATCGTTGCGTTCCTGGAAGGCCCGCAAGTTGTTGATTTGCGTTTCTTTTTCTTCCACTGTGGCGCGGGCGATTTCCATCGCGTTGATGTCATCGTCCGATTGCGGATTTGGGTTCAAGTAGGTGTTGACTCCGATGATCGGCAATTCGCCTGTGTGTTTTTTCATTTCGTAGTGCATGGATTCTTCCTGGATTTTGCCGCGCTGGTATTGTGTTTCCATCGCGCCCAGGACGCCTCCACGGTCGTTGATGCGGTCGAATTCCGTCAGAACCGCTTCTTCCACCAATTGCGTCATTTCTTCGATAATGAATGCGCCTTGCAGCGGGTTCTCGTTTTTCGACAAACCGTGCTCTTTAGTGATGATCATTTGAATCGCCATTGCGCGGCGAACCGATTCTTCGGTCGGCGTTGTGATGGCTTCGTCGTACGCATTGGTGTGCAGCGAGTTGCAGTTGTCCTGCAGCGCCATCAAGGCTTGCAGCGTGGTGCGGATATCGTTAAAGTCGATTTCCTGCGCATGCAAGCTGCGCCCGGAAGTTTGAACATGGTATTTCAGCTTTTGGCTGCGTTCGTTGGCGCCGTATTTGTCGCGCATAACGACTGCCCAAATGCGGCGTGCCACACGACCAATCACGGTATATTCCGGATCCAGGCCGTTCGAGAAGAAGAACGACAGGTTTGGCGCAAAGTCATCGATGTTCATGCCGCGGCTCAAATAATATTCAACGTATGTGAAACCGTTAGACAGCGTGAACGCCAATTGGGAGATCGGGTTCGCGCCCGCTTCAGCAATGTGATAGCCCGAAATGGATACCGAGTAATAGTTGCGCACTTTGTGGTCGATAAAGTATTGCTGGATATCGCCCATCATGCGCAGCGCAAATTCCGTCGAGAAGATGCATGTGTTCTGGCCCTGGTCTTCTTTCAGGATGTCCGCTTGCACCGTGCCCCGAACGACCTGCAGCGTACCTTCACGAACTTCTGTAAATTCCTCGACCGTCAATGTGCGCCCCAGTTTTTCTTCATTTAATTTGACCTGCTGATCAATGGCCGTGTTCATGAACATCGCCAGAATGATTGGCGCCGGTCCATTGATGGTCATCGAAACCGAAGTCGACGGCGCACACAAATCAAAGCCTTCGTAAAGTTTCTTCATATCATCCAATGTACAGATCGAGACGCCCGACTCCCCGACTTTCCCGTAAATGTCTGGACGGTGGTCCGGATCTTCTCCGTACAGTGTTACCGAGTCAAATGCAGTGGACAAGCGTTTGGCATCATCGTCCTTCGATAAATAATGGAAGCGGCGGTTGGTGCGTTCAGGCGTTCCTTCGCCGGCAAATTGGCGTTTTGGATCTTCTCCGGCACGTTTGAACGGGAATACCCCAGCTGTATAAGGGAATGAACCCGGAACGTTCTCGGCATAAACCCATGATAAAATTTCACCGTAATCGACGAATTTCGGCAATACGACACGTGGCACTTTAATGCCTGACAGGCTTTCTGTCCGCAGGATTGTGCGGATTTCCTTGTCGCGCACTGACGTGACGAATTCGTCTCCGGCGTACATTTCTTTCAAGGCGTTCCAATTCGCTAAAATGCGTTTGGATTCTGTCGTCAGTTCATCGCGGACACCATCAGCCAATGATTCAAGTGACGCGACCAATGCATCATCCGGCGCTTTTTCTTTTACTGCTTCGATGGCGCCTTCCAATTGGAACAAGCGGCGTGCAAAGGCGGATTGTTCTTTCGCTTTGGCATGGTAGCCGCGGATCGTATCCGTCAGCTCACGCAAATAATAACGGCGATCATTAGGAATGATCAAGTTCTCTTTTTGGGTTTTGACAAATTTATCGTAATCCGTCTCCCAGTCGGTTCCGCATTTTTCATTGACCGTCGCGACCAATGCCGCAAACAGGGAGTTGGTCCCTTTATCGTTGAATTGGCTGGCGATGGTGCCGTAGACCGGCATATCGTCCAAGTCTTTTTCCCACAGCAAATGGCTGCGCTGGTACTGCTTCTGCACTTGGCGGAGTGCATCCTGCGAGCCGCTGCGTTCGAATTTATTGATGACAATCAAATCGGCGTAATCGATCATGTCGATTTTCTCCAATTGCGATGGCGCACCAAATTCGCTGGTCATGACGTACATAGAAATGTCCGAGAAGTTGGCAATTTCCGCATCCCCTTGGCCAATCCCGCTCGTTTCGACCACAATCAAATCAAAGTCGGCTGCCTTGACGACATCCAATACGTCCCCAATTGCACCCGACAGTTCCGAACGCGAACCGCGTGTTGCCAAGCTTCTCATAAAGACGCGTTTGTTGAAGATGGCGTTCATCCGGATCCGGTCGCCTAGTAGCGCCCCGCCTGTCTTCTGTTTGGTCGGGTCGATCGACAAAATCGCAATTTTCTTGTCCGGCAGTTCAGACAAGAAGCGGCGAATCAATTCGTCGGTCAATGAGCTTTTTCCCGCTCCACCTGTTCCGGTGATGCCCAGAATTGGTGTGTTTTTCGACTGTTCCCGTACCGCTCTCAACAACTCATCGGTATCGGTATCCCGTGTGTGGGCTTCTTCCGCTGCTGTGATAACGTTTGCCAGCACTACCGGTTCATCAGTAGATAAGTTTGCGATCGGCTGATCCCTTTTCACCGTTGAGAAATCACATTCCTCGACGATTTCCGTAATCATTCCCTGCAATCCTTTTTTACGGCCATCTTCCGGCGAAAAAATGCCGGCAATGCCGTATGCTTCCAGCTCTTTGATTTCCCGCGGCAAAATAACGCCTCCGCCTCCGCCGTAAATGCGGATATGCGTTGCGCCTTTTTCCTGCAATAAATCATGCATATATTTAAAGTATTCCATATGGCCGCCCTGATAAGACGAAATACAGATGCCTTGGACATCTTCCTGGATTGCGGCATTGACCACTTCTTCAACCGAACGGTTATGGCCCAAGTGAATCACTTCGGCGCCGCTCGACTGCAGAATCCGGCGCATGATGTTGATGGACGCGTCATGGCCGTCAAATAAACTGGAAGCTGTAACAAAGCGGATATGATTTTTCGGCTGATAGGTTTTCGTTTCTTGAATTGTAGCCATAATGATTAAGCCCCCTGTATTGAAATATTTTCTCCTGCCATCCCCTGCAAAAGAAATTTGGTTTGCATGTCGATAAATTCCTGAATGGTGTAATCGGTCAATGCCCACCGTCTGAATGCCCACATCTGCCCCTGCACAAAAATATGGTGGGAAGCCATAGCCACTTCTTTCGGTGACATCTTGATTTCGTTATTATCGACGCATTGCATTAAGAGCCTTTCGAAGATCGCGACCATTTCAAGTTCTTTGTCCAGCACGTAGCCAAGAGCATCTTTCGGCAATGATTTGGATTCCTGGTACATGACCACGAACTCATCCTGCATATCGTCGATCAAGGTGTAATAATGTTCGATTGCCATCGCCAAAACACTAATGGAACCTTGCTCGATGTCCAGCCGATCTAAGCGCGTGTGCACTTCGTCGTAGATGGAATCACAGACAAGATACAGCACGTCTTCTTTGGTCCGAATGTATTCGTACAAGGTACCAATGCTGAAACCGGCTGCTTTGGCAATTTCCCGCGTCGTCGTCCGATGAAAGCCTTTTTCTTTAAAAAGCGTGACCGCACCGCGAATCATTTGTTCGCGGCGCTTTTCGATCAGGCTTTCGTCTTTTACGGAAGACTCAATTTCACGCTTTTTGTTCATAAGGCAACCCTCCGCTTATTTCGTCACCATCCGGGAAATAACAAGACGTTGAACTTCCTGTGTGCCTTCATAAATTTGCGTAATTTTCGCATCGCGCATAAAGCGTTCGACCGGATAATCTTTCGTATAGCCATAGCCGCCAAAGACCTGAACCGCTTCAACGGTTACTTTCATCGCTGTATCGCCGGCCATCAATTTCGCCATTGCCGACTCCTTGCTGTAAGATAATTTGTTTGATTCGAGCCAAGCCGCTTGGTACGTCAACAAACGGGATGCTTCGATCGAAGTCGCCATGTCCGCCAATTTGAATGAAATCCCTTGGTTGGCCATGATTGGCTTGCCGAATTGCTCACGCTCTTTCGCGTAGTCAATCGATGCGTCAAGCGCTCCTTGTGCAATGCCGACAGCTTGTGCCGCAATGCCGTTGCGTCCGCCGTCAAGCGTCTGCATAGCGATTTTGAACCCTTGGCCAAGTTCACCCAGGACGTTTTCTTTCGGCACGCGGCAGTTGTCGAAAATAATTTCAGTTGTCGGGCTTGAACGAATGCCCAGCTTGCGCTCTTTTTTACCGACTGAGAAGCCTTCAAAGTCTTTTTCAATAATGAAAGCGGTTGTGCCTTTATGTTTGGATTCCGGATCTGTTACCGCGAATACCACATAGATGTCCGCAATGCCGCCGTTGGTGATGAAAATTTTCGAGCCATTCAGGATATAATGATCGCCGTCTTCTTTTGCCGAAGTGCGCATTGAGCCAGCATCCGATCCTGCAGAGGGTTCGGTCAATCCATAAGCACCAATTTTTGTGCCCTCAGCCATTGGGCGAAGGTATTTTTGCTTTTGCTCTTCTGTACCGAATGTATAAACCGGCCATCCGGCAAGTGACGTATGAGCCGACAAGGTAACGCCCGTTGATGCGCAGACGCGTGACAATTCTTCCACTGCGATGCAATACGCCAAATAATCCGAGCCGATGCCGCCGTATTCTTCTGGCCATGGTATGCCGGTAAGGCCCAGTTCCGCCATCTTGTCGAAAATTTCACGGTCAAAACGCTCTTCTTCGTCGCGCTCTTCCGCTGTTGGCGCCACTTCTTTATTGGCGAAATCTCTTACCATTTTACGGATCATTTCGTGTTCTTCAGACAGTTGAAAATTCATTTTCTATTCCTCCAATTACTTGATTAGTTGTTTACTGATAACAATTCGTTGAATTTCACTGGTGCCTTCGTAAATTTCGGTCACTTTCGCGTCACGGAATAGGCGCTCAACCGGATAGTCTTTTGTATAGCCATAGCCACCGAATACTTGAATGGCTTCGATGGTGACGTCCATTGCCGCTTTTGATGCGAAAAGCTTGGCCATCGATGCTTGCTTGTTGCAGTCTTTGCCTTTTGAATACAGGTCCGCCGCGTTATAGACCAAGAGTTTTGCCGCTTCCACTTGCGTCGCCATATCCGCCAGCTTAAAGCCGATGCCTTGCTGCTGCGCGATCGGTTTGCCGAATTGCTCACGCTCTTTGGCATATGCCACTGCGTATTCGTACGCCGCTTCAGCGATGCCAAGCGCTTGTGCCGCGATGCCGATCCGTCCCACATTCAAATTCGCCATTGCGATGCTAAATCCTTTATTTTCTGTTCCTAACAGGTTTTCAGCAGGTACCCGCATGTTTTCGAACGTTAATTGAACCGTTTTCGAACCGTAGAGGCCCATTTTCTTTTCATTTTTGCCGATGATCAAGCCCGGCGTGTCTTTTTCAACAATAAAAGCCGAAATCCCACGGGAGCCTGCAGACGGTTTTGTTGAAGCAAACACGATATAAGTATCCGCTTCCCCACCGTTGGTGATAAAGACTTTTGAACCGTTCAGCACATAGTCATCGCCATCCAGAATTGCTTTTGTTTTTAGGCTGGCTGCGTCAGAACCGGCTGCGGGTTCCGTTAAACAGAATGCTCCCAAATATTCGCCACTAGCCAATTTGGGTACGTATTTCTCAATTTGCTGCTGGGACCCAAAATTGAGGATCGGGTTGGTGCCGACAGATGTGTGGACGGACAAGATTACTCCCACAACTCCGCTGGCTTTCGATAGCTCGTGGATCGCCGTAATATACGAAGTAAAATCCATTTCCGAACCGCCGTATTTTTCAGGTGCGGTAATTCCCATCAATCCAAGTTCACCCATTTTCTTGATGATGGCTGTTGGAAATTCACCGTTTTCCATATTTTCAATAAAGGGTGTAATTTCTTCTTTTGCGAAGTCTCGCACCATGTTGCGCATCATAAGTTGTTCATCTGTAAAGTGCAAATCCATTGCGGTTTCCCCCTAATATTATGTGTATTCGTAGAAACCGCGTCCGGTTTTTTTGCCGAGCCATCCAGCTTTCACGTATTGGCGCAACAACGGGCTTGGGCGGTATTTACTGTCGCCAAATCCTTCGTGCAGCACTTCCATGATGTACAGGCACGTATCGAGGCCGATAAAGTCAGCCAATTCGAGTGGGCCCATTGGATGGTTCATGCCAAGTTTCATGATGGCGTCAATTGCTTCTTTAGTGGCGACACCTTCTTGGAGTGTGAAAATCGCTTCGTTGATCATTGGCATCAGGATGCGGTTTGCCACAAATCCTGGAAAGTCGTTTACTTCTACCGGTGTTTTCGACAGCTGCAAAGTCATTTCTTCCACTTTTTTATATACGTCATCCGACGTTGCCAAGCCGCGAATAATCTCTACCAGCTTCATGACGGGTACCGGATTCATAAAGTGCATCCCGATTACCTGTTCCGGACGGTTTGTGACTGCCGCAATTTCTGTGATTGGCAAAGAAGAAGTATTGGTTGCCAGAATGGTATGCTTTGGTGCCACTTCGTCCAAGGTTTTGAAGATGCTGTGTTTAATCGCCATGTTTTCAACAGCCGCTTCGATGACGATGTCCACGTCGTGTGCATCTTTTAAATCAAGCGATGGCGTGATGCGGCCAAGAACCGCTGTCTTTTCTTCTTCTGTCATACGTCCTTTTTCGACATTGCGCGATAGGTTTTTGGTGATGGTCTCAATTCCGCGTTCATACGCTTCTTGTTTCATATCATTTAATTTCACATTCAATCCTGCCTGTGCACAAACTTGTGCGATGCCGGAACCCATTTGTCCGGCGCCAATGACCATTACCGTTTGAATCGACATGCCTATTTTGCCTCCTTAGGAACTTCAATCATGATGGCGTCGCCTTGTCCCCCGCCTGAGCAAATGGCTGCGATGCCAATGCCGCCGCCGCGGCGTTTTAATTCGTAGGCCAATGTTAGGATGATGCGTGCGCCGCTCGCCCCGATTGGGTGTCCAAGTGCCACAGAGCCGCCGTTGACATTGACTTTTTCAGGGTCTAAGTTGGCGATTTTCGAGCTTGCGAGTGCGACTGCTGCAAACGCTTCGTTGATTTCAAACAAGTCGATGTCATCCAACGATTTGCCGGTTTTTTTCAATAGCGCATTGATGACGATCCCAGGCGTTTCCGGGAATCGATGTGGCTCGATGGCCACTTCTGTATGAGACAGGATATGAGCTAGCACATTTTTCCCTTCGCTTTGCGCGCGCTCTTCGCTCATCAATACAAGTGCCGCAGCCCCATCATTGATGCCCGGTGCGTTGCCGGCGGTAATTGTGCCGTCTTTGCCGAAAGCCGGCTTGAGTTTCGCCAGTGCTTCGATTGTGGAGTTTGCACGCGGCGCTTCGTCCACATCAACTGTAATTGGATCTCCTTTGCGCTGGGGAATGTCGATCGCGACGATTTCTTCTGCGAACAAATCTTTTGCTTGGATAGCACGTTCATGTGAACGGGCCGACCACTCATCCTGCACTTCGCGCGTCAGGTTAAAATCTTCAGCTGTCGAGTTTCCGTAAGTCCCCATATGAACCTTGTCTGGATGAAACGAACAGGACAATCCGTCATACACCATGCCGTCCACGACTTGAGCATCTCCCATGCGCAATCCCCAACGTGCTTTTGGCAAGTAGTAAGGCGCGTTAGACATGGATTCCATGCCGCCTGCTATAATCACTTCTTCATCCCCTAAGCGGATGATCTGGTCTGCTAAAGTAACGCTGCGCATGCCGGATGCACAGACTTTATTGATGGTTTCGGATTTGACGCTATACGGAATGCCCGCTTTTGACGCTGCTTGGCGGGAAGGAATTTGCCCTTGCCCTGCCTGAAGAACGTTGCCCATAATCACTTCCTGCACATCTTGCGGTTGGATTGCTGCGCGGTTCATTGCTGCTTTGATCGCTTCCGCTCCCAGTTCACTTGCCGTCAAGGTGCTCAAACTTCCTCCAAATTTTCCGAATGCTGTACGTGCTCCATCAATGATGACTGTTTTTGCCATGATAATATCTCTCCCCTTCGCTCTTTTGTAAACGGTTTCAATTACTTCGAAAAAAATATAATTAGTAAGTTTTGTGTGTTTCTTGCTCTACTGAAAAAATTGACTGAACGCTCGCTCGGTTTTAATGCAAAAGAAAAGGGAGCACTTTACTCCCTTTCTTTTTTCTTCTTATGCTATTATTCTACTCAATTTTCTGTTACTAAGCAATTATTTATTGTTAGAGCTTTATTGGACCACTTCTTCTGGCATTGGTGTTTCATTGCCTAGAACGGCCATTTCCAATAGTTCAGCTACATCGTAAGTTCCAACTTGCTCTTCAACTTCTTTGGCTTTCGTTCCATCTGACAACATCGTCAAGCAGTACGGACAGCCGGATGAAATCATCGTCGGATTGACTTCGAGTGCCTGTTCGGTACGGGCAACGTTGACGCGATGGCCTGCATCTTCTTCCATCCACATCAATCCGCCACCGGCTCCACAACACATGCCGTCCTGTCGGTTCCGGACCATTTCAACCAATTCCACCCCTTCGATCGCTTTCAATATTTCGCGCGGTGCGTCGTAAACATCGTTATAGCGGCCAAGGTAGCAGGAATCGTGGAATGTGATTCGTTCGTTTACCGGGAACTGCGGTTTCAATCGGCCCTCTTGTACCAATTCGAACAGCATTTCTGTATGGTGGTAAACTTCCGCTTCAAACCCGAAATCCGGGTATTCGTTTTTAAAGATGTTGTAAGCGTGCGGATCAATCGTTACAATTTTCTTGATTTCCGCTTTTTCGAACTCTTTGATGTTGCCTGTTGCCAGCTCCTGGAATAGGAATTCATTTCCGAGTCGGCGCGGCGTGTCTCCCGAGTTCTTTTCTTTATTGCCGAGAATGGCGAATTTCACACCAGCTTCATTCATCAGGCGCGCAAACGACAAAGCAATTTTCTGTGATCGGCTGTCGAATGAACCCATTGAACCTACCCAGAAAAGAAACTCGAACTCTTCTCCTGCTTTGTTCATTTCTTTTACTGTTGGAATAGAGATATCCGGACGTGCATCTCTCCAGCTTTCTTTTTCTTTACGGTTAAGGCCCCATGGATTGCCCTGCTTTTCGATGTTGGTCATCGCGCGCTGAGCATCTTTGTCCATCTTCCCTTCAGTCATTACCAAGTAACGGCGAAGGTCGATGATTTTGTCTACGTGTTCGTTCATAACCGGGCATTGGTCTTCACAGTTCCGGCACGTTGTACATGCCCAAATTTCTTCTTCTGTGATGACGTCTCCGATTAAGCTTGGGCTGTACAATTCGTCGATGCTGATTCCTTCAGCACCGGCAGCCATTGCCAATTGGTTTCCTTGCGTATTGTTGAATGCCATTGCCGGCACCCACGGTTTTTTCTGTGTCATGACCGCACCCGTATTGGTCAAGTTGTCACGAAGTTTTGTAATCAGATCCATCGGTGACAGCATTTTCCCTGTTCCGGTAGCCGGACACATATTGGTGCAGCGTCCGCATTCTACACAAGCATAAAAATCGATCATCTGCCCTTGAGTGAAATCGGTGATTTTCCCGACGCCAAATGATGGAACAGCATCCGGATCTTCTTCGTCTTCCATTTCTTCAAAGTTGATCGGCTTCAGGCGGCCAACGTGATCAACTCTGTGGAACCAAGTGTTGACTGGTCCAAAGATCAAATGAGCGTGCTTGGACTGTGGAACGTAAACCAGGAATGTTAGAAGGAACAACAGATGCGCCCACCACATGACGTAGAAAATCGTCACGACTGCAGCTTCAGGCATCCAGGCAAAAGCACCTGCAACAAGTGAAGCAACCGGCTCTGTCCAAGTACCCTCATGTCCGTGCCAGATCATGTTCATGCCGTTTCCGACTAGCACTGTCACCATCAATCCGCCGATGAAAATAAGGACAAGCCCTGCTTTCCAACCACGCTTCAAACGGACAAGCTTTTCAATATAGCGTCTATAAAATGCCCAAATCACGGCAACCAAAATCGTCAATGTCACGATTTCCTGGAAGAATGTAAAGGCTGGATAAAGCGGACCAAGCGGCAAATGTGAGTCTGGCGATAAGCCTTTGATAATAAAATCAATGGCGCTTGCCTGAACCAGCAGGAAGCCGTAGAAGAACATCACGTGAATGGTACCGCTCTTCTTGTCTTTCATTAATTTCTTTTGTCCAAAAACATTGACCATGACCTTACGCAGACGCTCATTGAAATTTTCTTCAAACTCGACTTTTTTGCCGAGCTGGATGAAATCGTATCTCGACTTCAATAAATAGAGGAAGAGATAAATGGCGTAAGCGGTTACAGCTATGAATAAAACCCAGTTTGCAATCAGCAATGGCTCCATCGCGATATCCCCCTTATGTGTGTAGATTCTAGAAAATTACTTACCCAAAGTTTACGTGAACAGCAACAGCTTGTCGATACTATGTTCTAGTTTAAAATATGAATGAGCATTCAGTCAACCTATATTTCATGAGTATTCAAAAATAAACGTGCCTATCCTGTAGCTGGAAGGGCTGAATGTTTGAGCAATTGCTGAAAGAAGCTTCTGGAACAAGGGTTTGATTTTTTTTGACAAAAAAAACATCAGCCAACGAATGGATGATGTTCTTCTTTTAGTCAAATTCCATTGAAAAAAGATTTTGTTCAAAAAACTGTTGTGCACGCTCCCTGTTTGCAGGCTTTACCCCGAGCAGAACACAAGTTGCCGGACCACCCGAGCAAGTCACGTCAAGAGCCACAGAAACTTCAACGTTCTTGTCCATCAATAAGGACATTTCCTGCGCAATTCCTTTTGATCCAACCGGCCATATGCGTTCGACTAAGGCTGAGTCATAGGCTTTCTTAATGAGTCCGAGATCGGCCATTTGGTCCGCCTTGGCCAGCACTTCTTCTCCGACAAGCGGTACGCCGTAAGCAAACCAGCATAGAGATTCAGCCGGTGCAAGCGTCCGCTGTTGCTTGCCGATTATCGTTACTGCGATGCCCGATTGCAGCGTCGGCATATTGGTTTCCGTACTCCCAGAAATCGGCGGCAGCGTTGTCTCTGCTTCAGCGAAAAGATCGGCAATACCCGTTTTGTAAACATTCCACTGCTCGGCTCCGCTGAAATTATGGAGCAGCACTGCCTGCGGTTCGCTGCCTGCTGCCCATTGTTCGAGCACTGCGACCCGTGCCGCAAACTTAGCCGTTACCGTATCAGGAGCGTACACCGCATCCTGCTTTTTTTCACCGATAGCCGCTGAATTATCTGAAGTAATGACCATGCCGTCTATCAATAATTCATGACGCATGCAATGACCCTCCGCGGACTTTCAGTACATAGGGCATTAAGAGAGCTGCTGCTCCAGCATTAATCGAAGCCGCAATCACTAAACCTGGAACCGAGGCATAGAAAAATGCCGGCGACAACAGAAAATAAAACGGCACGGCTGCAATCACTCCATTGCCGATAATGAACGCCGGCCATTTCAGCCAGTATGTCCCGGCTTGATGCAGTTTCGCAAACAGCCATACCACTGCCCACATCTCGACGGCGATGATGAGATGAAACGGACCGAGCGGCATGCCTCCGAACAATGCCGAAATCAAATGGCCGAATGCCGCAATGGTTCCGGCAATTGGCGCTGAAAAAAATAGCACGGCAACCAGTGCCGGCATCGAATCGAGTGCGATGGATGCGATGCCAAGCGGAATTTTGATCATGCCCCCGATGGCGGACAAGCTGATGAACAATGCCGCGAGCGCCAGTTTTTGGGTTGTCATCTTATTCCACCGACTTTTTGCTGCGGCCGCCGTTTTTGAACACTTTGGCGCTGCGCACATATTCGTTGTCTGGCACACCTGCACGCGAGTTGACGACGCGTGATGCAGCGAACAAATAATCAGACAGACGGTTCAAATAGCGCTGGACGACCAACGGGAAATCTTCTCCGGATCTCATCAAAGTCACCGTTTGGCGTTCAGCCCGGCGTGTAATAGTACGCGCGATGTGCAAGGTCGCAGCGGCCGGAGATCCACCTGGCAAAATAAACCGTTCGAGCAATGGCGGTTCTTCCATCAATTGATCAATGCGCTGTTCCAATACTTCGACAGGTCCTTCTGTCATTTTGTAGTTGGGTTCTTTGCGGACATCAGCCAAATCGCCGCCGCAGTCGAATAATTCATTTTGGATGGCTTCTAAATCTTCCAGCAAATCAGCGTACTTGTCTGGCGCCAATTCGGTCATTGCCTTGCCGATAAATGAATTCACTTCGTCAATGGTGCCATAGGCTTCGACGCGTGGTGCATCTTTGTCCGTGCGCGCTCCGATCAAACTTGTCTGGCCTTTGTCTCCGGTTTTTGTGTAAATCTTCATTTTGGTCCGCCCCTTTTTCGTGTTTTGGCTAATAGGAAATTTGCTGTCTCTCAAAGTTTGCATAAACCAATTTTAAAAGTTGAATTTAAAATCATCATGTTTTAAACCACTTCGGCCGCTTTGGGCATGGCTTCCGCAAGAAGCCAGGGAAAGCACCTGTCTCCTTACTTCGCCTCGCCCGTGGACGCGCCGGCGCTAATATCGTTACATACTATAGCAAGCTTTGTTTTCTTCACTCATTTAATCGTAGATATCCTCCCAATAAATGTTTGTTAGTTGTATGTATTCCACTTTCACTTGATCTTTTGCGGAATGCCGTACCAAATTCGTGTAATGCTTTCGGCTTCTGCGAATAGGAATTGATACAGCCGGCCGAGAACATCGCGCATTTCACGCTCGATGCGTTCGATGGGCACGATGCCGCGATTCAAATCTGTTAAAATCCAAGTTTGCTGTGCCTGTTTCTCGCTTAGAATGCTTTTTACTTGTTCCATCAATTGGAATTCTGAAAAACCTTGTTCAAGCTGCCGTTTCACCCAATGCTCCAACCCTGCGATGACGACAACTCTTTCTGCAGCTTTCTGATCAGGCAGCCGGCCTTCATTCCAGTCGACTTCTTGGTCTTTCAATTGATTTTTCACATATTGCCGTTTGCCGTTAAAGGCTCCACCGAAAACGATGTGCATAATGCCCGCTCCTCAAACGCTTGACGGCTCGTCCATGTTAATATGTGGCAGCCACCGTGCAGCGCAGTTTGATCTTGAAACCTTTCGCCCATTGCCTCCGCAATTAAATAGCGAATCGGTCCGCCGTGGAGAACCAGTGTAACTTCCCGATCGCTTGGGAGTTTTCGAATGCCGCGTTCGACACGCTCCGCCATATTCGCGAGGCTTTCACCTCCAGGCGGTTTGATGTGCCAAGGATCGTCTATCCAACTTCGATACAACTCAATGCCTTTCAGCTCTTCATAGGTTTTCATTTCCCATTGGCCAAAATGGCATTCCCGCAACTCACGGTTAGCCCGGTAAATCGCGTTTGGGAACAATACAGCCGCCGTTTGCCGGCAACGTTTCAAATCACTTCCCATGACAGTTTCCAACTGCAAATTGGGCACTGCATCAAACGGCAGAATCGCTTCGTCGGTCCAGCCAACGTAACGTTTTTGCTCATTTCCCCTTGTGGGCGCATGGCGAATTAAACGAAGAACAAAAGACTCATCCATAATAAAATCTCCACTCCTTCCACATAAGCCCCAAACAAATCACCTGTCACGCCGCCAAAATTCTTCAAACACCAAGCACGGTACAGCACAAGTGAAGCGAGCAGCAGAACCAGCAACACGCATGCCAGCCAAATGCTGGCAGCCCAAACCACTCCAGCCAAAAGGATGCCCATAAAGACCATCGCAGTTAGCCGCAGTGTCCGCTGGTCTGACCGTTGCTGAAAAAATGCGGCCAACCCACTTGGCTTTGCAGGAGACGTAGAACTGAACAAAGCCAATAAGCCGATTCTCGATAGTATCGGAATCGCTGCTACTAAAAATAGCGAAACCGTGTCTATCGATTCAGCGACAACACTAATTTTCCCTACAATCGCCAGCACCAAAACCATGGTTCCGAAAGCGCCAATTCGCGGATCGCCCATAATGTCTAAACGCTTTTCCCGATCCTGGTAAGAAAAATAAGCATCTGCCGTATCAGCGAGTCCGTCAAGATGCAAACCGCCGCTTAGCATTATGCCAAGCGCTACAACTACAAAGCTGATCAACAGCGAACTAACGTCAGTTGTTTCCCGCAACAGCCATACCGATGCTGCCAGCACACTGCCGAACACCAGACCCAGTACCGGCAACATGCTATACATGGCGGTAATATGGGATTTTTCCATCGGCAATTGTTTTTTTACTGGAATCACTGAGAAAAATTGAAGCGCCAATAAACATCCGGTTCTCCACTGCCGGTTCATTGGTCCGCCCCCATGAACTGATTGACTTTTTGCCAGTCCAAATGCTCTTTCACATGCTTGGCCCAGCGGTCAAAAGGATCCGTTACGGTTTCAGGCAATGGCTCAGGCAAGTTCTTTCGCTTCCGGATTGGTGCCAGAAATGCAGTACGGCAATGAGGATCACGGAAAAGCCCGTGCAAATGCGTGCCTAGGAGCCCCTGATGGAAATAGCCTTCTGTAAAATCTGCGTTTTCTATGAGTGGATAACCGGATTCTGTGACGACGCCGTGATGGATTTCATACCCTGCCACCCGCACGTCCACATTTGGAAACTTGGCTATACCAGTCGTTCGTTGGACAACTTTCTGTTTTTCAAAATGAACGTGCATATCTGGCACTAAAGCAAATCCAGTTTCAGTTTCGGTTTTGGTGCCGTCATGGCCATCTGGATCCGATAAAGTTTCAGCAAACATTTGATAACCGCCGCATAGTCCGACGATCCATGTGTCTTTCTGCAAGGTCTGAAGTTTATTTTCAAGACCCTGCTCTTTCCAATAACGTAGGTCTGCAATGGTGCTTTTTGTTCCCGGCAGCAAAAGAATATCCGGATACCCAATGTCTTCGACTGTTTCTGCCCAACGTACGGTAACGTCCCGCTCGTTCACGAATGGTTCAACATCTGTGAAGTTTGAAATATAAGGATGACGGCAAATAACGAGTTCAATCGCATTTTCAACTCCAGATACCCGCTGTACTGCCTGAACGCCAAGCGAATCTTCCTGTTCGATTTCATGGCTTGCCATATAGGGAATGACGCCGAGCACAGGGATCCCGGTATAAGATTCCAGAAAATGAATGCCGTCTTCAAAAAGACGGACGTCACCGCGGAATTTATTGATAATCAGGCCCTTTACCCGGTCCGGCTCCGGCATCAAGGCGAGCGTCCCTACAATCGACGCGAACACACCGCCCCGTTCAATGTCAGCGACGAGAATGACCGGCACATCTGCACGCTTGGCAACTGCCATATTGACCAGCTCCCGGTCGTTCAAATTGACTTCGGCTGGGCTGCCGGCTCCTTCGATAACGACATGAGTAAAGTCTTGAGCCAAGTTTGCCAGTGCCTGATCAATGGCAGTCAGTCCTTTTTCGTAAAACTGCGCACGGTAATCCATTCCATCCATTGTTTCCTGCTTTTTGCCGAACAAGACCACTTGCGACTTCCTATCACTTTCAGGCTTTAACAAAATCGGGTTCATGTTCACAGTTGCCAAGGTCCGGGCAGCTTCTGCCTGAACACCTTGCGCGCGGCCAATTTCTTCACCCCATACGGTTACATAAGAATTGTTCGACATGTTCTGGGATTTGAAAGGCGCCACTTTTAGTCCTTGATCGGAAAAAATGCGGCAAAAAGCTGTGCAAATCATGCTTTTCCCAACATCTGAAGCAGTTCCTTGAATCATTATTCCACGCATTTTTTCACTTCCTTCTGAATGCCAGACCGTTTTCCATCTCGATGGCCTGGTCGGCTTGCTGCACGAGCCAAATATGGATGCGCCCGAGCCAGCGTTGGTAAAGTTCGTCGCGCACGAAGTCGTCCAGCACTTCGTTCGAGACGACCGTCAAGACATCGACCGTATCCAGCATATCAAGAATGGTTTTTTTCAGGCTGCTCCATTTTGCTTCCATGCAGCCTGGCAGTTCAGCGCACACGCTGCCTTTTTCCCAACCTTCATAAAGTTCATTAGCGAGCCAGGTTGTCACGCAATCCCACAGGACCAAATCGTTCGGCTGCAGCTCTCCCAAAACACTGTCCATACGATAAGCTTGCTCTATTGTATGCCAGCCACCTTCCTGCCGATCTTGCCGGTGGCGTTCGATCCGCTCTTTCATTTCTTCATCATGTGCCTGGCCACTCGCCACATACACTTTCCGGCCGCTGCCAGAAGCACATACAATCGATTCGGCATAGGCACTCTTGCCGCTGCGGACACCACCGCTAATAAAAACTAGTTGGCCTCGAGCCATTCGGTGATCGCCTCCCGAAGTTTTTCCATGCTTTTTGCAGACTTCATACCAATACGGAACCATTTGCCGTCCATTCCCAGAAACGATTCGGTATGGCGCAAGACGATTCCTTTTGTCAGAAAATCTGTGAAAAACTTGGCGGATTGGTGTGGATCCGGAAGTTGAAACGACAGGAAATTAACGGCAGAATTGCTTGTCCGGCAATGGTGTGCTGCGAAAAACTGCTGCATGATCAATCGCTCTTCCGAGGCGGCTTTGATGATCTTGTTGCGGTAAGCTGATTCTTTAAAAAGGTCTGCGCCGATCGCAGCGGATAAGGAATTGACGTTCCAGTGTGCAGATCCATCTTTCAATTGCTTAATTGTTTCGGCTTTGGCAACGACATACCCAAGACGCAGCCCAGGAATGGCATACATTTTGGTCATCGAACGAACAACAATAACAGTTGAAAATTCCGCTAAAAATGGCATAAAGGAGGCCGTTTCTCCAACAAAATCGATAAACGCTTCGTCGATTATGAGTTCACAATCATGTTCCTGACAAATTCGCGCTATTTCTAGTAGCGTATCAAGATTCAGCAAAACTCCTGTAGGGTTATGCGGGTTGCATATGTACAGCGCCGCACAGCCAGGGACCGTTGCTCGAACATCTTGAACCATCAATTGCCAATGGTTTTCGGGTTCCAGCTGAATCATACCGATCTCAATATGTTCCGCTTCCAAGGTTTGGCGGTATTCCGAAAACGCCGGTTCCACCAGTACGACTTTCTTGCACCGGTATCTTTTGGCGAGCCAAGTAAATACTTCAGCGGCACCATTTGCTGCGGCGACTTGACTGGCTCCAACCTGATGAAACGCAGCTGCTGCTGTTCGAAAAGGCTCGCCGTCCGGATCTGGATAAGACCCTACCAACTCCAGCAGCTGCGGCCAGCGTTCCGCGAGAAATTCAGGAGCTCCGAACGGATGGACGTTTTCACTAAAATCCAAGATTTGTTCAGGTGGATTGATACCGGCCTGTTTGTAAAGGCGCAGTGGATTGGCTCCATGATTAGGCAATTCCACACAAAATTCCTCCTATCGCAAATAAAATAAAAAAGCCGATGGTGACCGTCTGCATATGTCTGATTGCCTCGGTAATGTGTTCGGCTTCCAGCGGATAAACCGGTGTCCCCATGCGCGCACGATGCGACTCGACTCCCTTATAGCGATTTAATCCGCCGAGCTCTACCCCTAATTGCACGGCAGTCGCTGCTTCCAGCCAGCCGCTATTGGGGCTCGGATGCTTGGGTGCATCCCGCAGCCACTCCACAAAACGCTGACGCATGGTGAGTGACCGTTTGTTTTGGGTCATGGCCAAAATCAAACATCCGGTCAAGCGGCTCGGTATAAAATTTAGCACGTCGTCTGCTTTTGCAGATGCAAAGCCGAATTTCTCAAATTCTTCATTCCGATAGCCAACCATGGAATCGAGTGTATTGACCGCTTTATACAGCCACAACCCCGGTGCACCAAGCAGGAAAGCCCAAAACAATGGCGCAGTTACACCGTCACTGGTGTTTTCCGAAACCGTTTCCACGACCCCCCGCGTGACTTCGCCTTCATCCAATCCATTTGTATCTCTGCCAACAATCCACGACAGTTTTTCACGTGCCAATGCCATGTTTTTATTTGTAAGCGGCTTGTACACATCCAACGCAGCATCTTTCAAGCTTTTTTGGGCAAGCCCGGAAGCAATCAGCAAGGCTTCTACGGCGATTCCTGCAAAAACATTTACAGCATAGGCAAACGCAACAATCGAGTAAACCATTAAAAACACCGAAATTGCTATGGTTCCAAGCAACAGGAACCCATTTTGAAAAGCAATGGGTCCTTGGTTCCAGCGGCTGGTTAGCTTGCGAATTGCATGTCCGATCCAGCGAACCGGATGCGGCCAATTCGGCGGATCCCCAACAATTCGGTCGATGACTAAACCTAGAGCGATGGCTGTAAAATGCGAAATCATAGGCTGCTTGCTTTCGCCGTTTGATACAGTTTGAGCGCTTCGACCGTACACTCGAATACGCCTACACCAACCAATTTCCCAAGCTCAGTAATTGGACCCGCGTACGGCAGAGGTTCGCCCTGCTGCGTAGCTGCCACCAAACAACTGTCGGTGGACGTTCCTGTTGCAATCGTCCCGGTCAATGGATCTTTGACTTGCTCCTGCTGAAGCGCTTTTGTTTTGGCTTCGGTCGCGGTGATCATCGCTTGAATAAAAGCTTCTTCCGACAAAATACCATTGACTAAAATCCAAGTGTTGATGGTGCCCACGCGAAGCGTACGTTCAACTGCTTTTGAAACATCCACACCGTTGCCGACACCTGCGGTTACAGCAATAACAACGGACCCGAAAGGACCTTCGTATTCTTTGACGATGGCGTCCTGGGTCTGGACCGCGGTCATCATTCCCACCGTGTCGGTCGCCTTCAAACCACTTTGTTCAATAAACTCAGACATTTCTTGAACGCTATCGTTAACATTGTAAAAAGCGTCCACGTGCCGGTTCATAAAATTGCGGAACCATCCGGAACCCGCATTCACAACAGCAGATGACACGGTTTTTAACGGAATGGGACTTTGATAAAGCACCATTTCCTCAGAAACTTGAAAATTTTCGGCACGTATGCAAACGTTTGCTGATTCACGTTCAACTCCCGGCAATAAGGTAATCTGTGGTTTTGGCAGTTCAGGGTGTGGGTGATTGCTGACTCGCGTGTTGTAAACGGTCTCGATATCCTGCTCCCGTACCACTTCATGTGGTTCACCAATGCGGACCACACTTCCCTCGTCCAGCAGCAGCAACTGGTCACAGTACATAGATGCCAGATTGATGTCGTGAAAAATAGAGACAATCGTCAAATCTTTTTCAATGGCCTGCTTTTTAATAGTATCGAGCAACTCTTTCTGGTGGTTAATGTCCAGGTGATTGGTTGGCTCATCCAATAGCAGTATGCCTGCATCCTGTGCCAATGCTTGCGCCACAAAAACACGCTGCTGTTCACCGCCCGACATCCGATCAATTTGCGTTTTTTCGTAATGGCTGATATCCATCAAACGCATCGCTTGCACAACAGCCTGCTCATCTTCTTCCGACCAGGAAGAAAACCAGCCGCCTTGATGCGGATACCTGCCGAGTGACACTGTTTCCCGGACGGTATGGGCAAAGGCATGTGCATGCAATTGGGGCAATACCGCCATTTTTCTCGCCAACTCTTTGGCAGGGAAATCTACGATTGATTTGCCATCGATCCGAACTTCTCCACTCGTTGCCGGCAATACGCCGCTGATCAGTTTCATCAACGTGGATTTGCCGCTGCCATTTGGTCCCAAAATACCGAGAATCGAGCCTTTATTGACGGTAAATGACACGTCTTTAACGATATTTTTATCGTCATACCCGCCTGTCAATCCAGTTATTTCAAGCATGCTCATGCTCCTCCTTTGCGTTGTCGGAAAAAGATGAAGGCAAATACCGGCGCCCCGATAAATGCAGTAATGACGCCTATCGGCAATTCAGTTGGTGAAATAATCGTCCGTGACACCAAGTCGCAAACGATTAACAAAGCCGCTCCATTAATGAACGACAGCGGCAAAACATGCCGATGGTCAGATCCCCAAAGCAAGCGGGTCATATGTGGAACTACCAAACCAACAAATCCGATGGTGCCGGAAACCGAAACAGCTGCTCCGGTCAACACCGAACCACCAATCAAGATGGCCATTTTGCTCTTTTTGACATCCACACCCAAATGCTGTGCCCGCTCTTCCCCGAAAAGCATGGCATTCAACTCACGTCTCTTCAGCCACAATACGAACGAACCGATTAATACGAATGGCAGTGCCATCCGAACATAGGGCCAGCCGCGCATCGACACGCTGCCCAACAGCCACCCAATGATTTGGCGCAGTTCTTCCCCGGTTAATGCAATCATCAAGGAAATGATGGACCCAAGAAACGAACTGAAAATAATCCCGGTCAATATGACCGTTTCCATTTTCATCGAACGATCTACCATCTTTGCAAAGCTCATCACTGCAAACATCGTCAGCAAAGCACCGATCATGCTCATGACCGGCAAAGTAAAGGGTCCCAAAAATGGAATGCTGATACCAAAAAAGAGCGTCATCACAGCGCCGACGGAGGCACCGGAAGACACTCCCAGGGTGTAAGGATCGGCCAATGGATTTTTCAAAAGCCCTTGGAACGCAGCACCGGCAATGGCCAATGCCGCACCGACAAGCCCGGCTAAGACGACGCGGGGCATACGGATATTCCATAAAATATTGGCAGCTGCCTCATCCGATGAGGGATTCCACAGCACGACCGGTGATATCGACACCGTTCCAACCGTTACCCCAAGCAACACGGCCCCTGCTAGTATCAGCAGCGAGACGCAGTATGCCAGAACGTTTTTATTCATTGAACACATCAGGATAAACGGCTTGCGCCATTTCCAGCAGGCCTTCCGATAAACGTGGGCCTGAACGGGTGAGCATATCCGAATCCAGGTTGTAGACCGCATCTTCTTGAACAGCTGTTACTTCGGCAAAGCCGCTTCTTGATTTGATCAAATCAACTGCGCCTTCTACATAAGCGCCTTCTGTTGTTACGATGACATCGGGATTAGCAGCAACAATAGCCTCTGGGTCCATGCTGACCCAGCCTTCCAAATCACCGGCAACATTTTCAGCGTTGATGAGCGTCAGCATTTCATCCATGAATGTTCCGCTTCCTGTCGTAAAAATATCAGGCTGGCTGCCGACTTCTAAAAAGACCGTTTTGGGCTCTTCAATTGTACTGGCTATTTCTTCGATTTCGGCCACTTGCACTTCCATTTCTGAAACAATGCTTTCTGCCTCTTCCATCGTGCCTGTCGCTTGCGCGATTACAGTGATGGAATCGTATACTTCTTCAAAGCTGACTGCGTTGTTGACAACAAATACTTCGACACCGGCATCACGTAATTGCTGCAAGCCAGCATCTCCGACACCCAGTCCCGATTCATGTGCCAGCACGAGATCCGGCTGAAGGCTGATGATTTTTTCCACATTGAATTCCTGGCCGCCGATTTTCTCTACTTCTGCAGCTTCTTCCGGGTAGTTGTCAAAATCAGAAACGCCAACCATTTTGTCGCCAAGTCCTAATTCATAAGCAATTTCTGTATTTGAGGGCACCATCGACACGATGGCTTGCGGCTCTTCTTCGATGACGATTTCATCCCCGACAGCATCTGTCAAAGTCACTGGGTATTCAACTTCTGCCACTTCTGTTGGCGGCTCTGCTGGTGTCTCCACGTCCTGTTCTTCTTCAGGCGTTGCCGTTTCACTGCAGCCGGCCATCAAAACCGCAGCCAATCCTGCGGTTGCACCAAATTTCCAAATCTTCTTCATGAATAAATCCCCCTTGATGTTTTTAGCTTTTAAGTTAGCCGCTAAGATAAGGCACTTCTTTAAACAAAAAATCCCCCGCAGCATTCTGCGGAGGATGGAAAGGACGACATAAAAAAAACATGCGCATCCAGCCTTTCCTCGCAGGCGTTTGGGTGTGTTTTCATAAAGGCAGGTCTCCTGGCTTGTGGTCGTTGGTTTCTGCACCTTCCCGAAGCATTGCTTCAGTGGCATTTTGCAGATTCCTCTCACATACAGTGGCGGGACCGCGCCGGAGTTGAACCGGCTTCCCTTTTAACTCATGTTCTTAGACATAAGCACCTTTATGAATTGTTCGTATATTCGATTTGTTGTCTTCATTATACACGTAATTGGCAGTCTGTCTCTTACATTTTTTCTGGAGCTGCCACACCCACAGTTTTCAGTGAATTGGCCAAGGTCGTTTTCACGGCTGTAATTAAAGCAAGGCGCGCACTTGTCAGTTCTACATTGGATGCGTCCAATACTTTATTGGCGTTATAGAAACTATGGAAATGAGAAGCCAGTTCATGAATATACGTCGTGATGCGGTGAGGTGCACGCTGCTTGGCTGCATCGGCAATCACCTGAGGGAAATCCCCAATTTTCTTCAATACATCAATTTCTTTCTCAGATGTCAATAAAGCCAAATGATCCTGCGAAGCAGTCAAGCCTTGTTCTTCCGCCTGGCGCAAAATGGACGAAATGCGCGCGTGGGCGTATTGCGAATAGTAGACTGGATTTTCATTGGACTGCGAAACAGCCAAATCCAAATCGAAGTCCATATGGGAATCGCCAGAACGCATTGCGAAGAAGTAACGCACCGCATCCAAGCCAACCAATTCAACCAGCTCGCGCATCGTTACCGCTTTGCCGGTCCGTTTGCTCATCTTCATTTTTTCGCCGTCTTTGTACAATTGCACCATTTGAATGATGCTGACTTCCAGCGTCTCGCAATCATAGCCAAGTGCTTGGATCGCTGCTTTCATGCGCGGAATATAGCCATGGTGATCAGCTCCCCACACATTGATCAGCTTGCCGAATCCGCGCTGCAACTTATCTTCGTGATAAGCGATATCGGGCATTAAGTAAGTGTACGTGCCATCATTTTTGATCAGTACACGGTCTTTGTCGTCTCCAAACGTTGTGGAGCGAAACCATGTTGCGCCTTCTTCTTCAAAAACATGGCCATTTGCACGCAGTTTAGCCAAGGCATCGTCAATTTTGCCGTTTTTGTATAGGGACGATTCCGGGTACCAAACGTCAAATTCCACACGGAAATCTGCAAGGTCCTGCTGCAGTTTGGCCAATTCGACTTTCAAACCGTGCTGGCGGAATGTTTCAAAACGTTCTTCGTGAGTCAAGCTGACGAATTTGTCGCCATGTTCTTTGACTAGGTCATTTGCAATATCTTTGATGTCTTGTCCGCGGTAGCCATCTTCCGGCATGCTATCGCCTTTGCCAAGCGCTTCAAAATAACGGGCTTCGATCGACAATGCCAAGTTGTTGATTTGATTGCCGGCATCGTTGATGTAATATTCGCGTGACACTTCGTATCCTGCCAGGTCCAGCACATTGCACAGCGAATCGCCGACAGAAGATCCACGGGCATGGCCCAAATGCAGATCGCCTGTCGGGTTGGCTGAGACAAATTCCACTTGGACGCGTTCGCCGCCGCCCGCTGTTGAACGGCCGTATTCGGTGTTCTGCTCCAGCACGGTTGTGATCACATCCAGCAAATAATCTTTTTTAATCGTAATATTGATAAATCCAGGTCCAGCGATTTCAACTGTCTGGATGTTCGCGGCCTCTTTATCCAGGTTTTCGACAATTGCTTCGGCTATTGCACGTGGCGGCTTTTTCGCCAGACGCGTCAATTGCATCGCAACGTTCGTGGCATAGTCGCCATTCGTCTTGTCTCTTGGGGACTCCAGTTGGACTTCAACCGGTTCGGTCGTCAATTCTGCTTTTTCGATTGCTTCTGCAAATGCTGTTTTGATTGCGTGTTGCACTTTTTCTACTGCGTTCATCCTTTAGCCTCCATAAACTGTATTTCCATTTCGTATTCGCCGACATGATCCAAGCCGAGTGCCAGATCATAACGGACCATAAAGCGCGTATCGCTGACCGACAGCTCGTGCGCTTTGGTCGTCAGCATGAATGACCCTTGTTCATTGGTCAGATTGCCGGTTTGTTCTTTATGTAATAAAAAAGGGAGCCGCATCTGCAGGCCGCCGCTTCTCATAATCACCGCTTCATCTTCTTGAAGTTTGACCGTCGTCCGGATTTCAAGATCGTCCTGCTGTTCTGCGTATTGCAGATAGCGCAGCTTGTTTTTTTCCGTCAACGTTCCGTGAGATTCCAGCACCATCACTTGCTCTTCCATATCCGGCTGGCGGATTGTCGTTGTCAGTTTGATCGTCACTGTCTTGTGCATGGCTCTCCGCCTCCCCGTCCATTGATAACCTTTATATTATAGCTTGACTGGCCGGTTTTTTTCAATGAAGGATTCGCAGGAACTGCAGAATAAACAAAAGACCACACGTTTTGGCCGCGGCCAAATCCATGTGATCTAAAAAATTTGCTCTTTTTATAAGGAGAATTCGTTTATCTTGTATAGGTTGTGACAAAAGAAGGCCGCGGAAAAATGTTCGGGCGCTTATCGATGCCTTCTGCGGTGCCGCGCTTGGCGTGTGCATGGCCGTAAGCCTGCGATTCCTGCCAATCTTTAAACGATTGCTCATCTTTCCAGATTGTCAAGATGGCGTATGTATCCGAGTCTTTCGGACGCAGAACGCGGATTGCCGCAAAGCCAGGTTCTTTTTCAACCATTCCTGCACGGTTTTGGAAGCGCGATTCAAACAATTCACGGCCTTCTTCTGTTACCGGAATGTTGTTGAACACGGCATAGTAGCCGTCATTGATATCGCCTACAGCATTCAGCACTTCATAGGCTTCCGCTCCCTGAATGCCGGGGCCGCCTTCCGCTTCATAAAGCAGCACAGCTTCATCGTCATTTACCAGGTAAATCAATCGTGCATTTGCCAAGTTTGCCATCAGCATTACAGCCTGATCGCGGTGGCCAGTCCATTTATACAATTCTATTGTCAACACCTCTTCCACTAGTTCGTCCATTCCATCTTACTGCTTTTAATCGGAAGAATCTATTCAGAGCAATCTCTATGAAATGCAAAAACCGATCTGAAGATTTTCAGACCGGTTTTAACGGATAAACTATTCGATATAATTAAGAATTTTCATGTTTTAAGCCATTTAAGAAGAGAAGGTATGAAGAAATCGCTCCAGGCGGACGCTTTCCGGGGGGTACGGCCTCAGCCGCTTCCTTCGCTATGCTCAGTCCAGGGTCTTCAGCTCGTACTGATCCCCCAGGAGTCGCCGCCCTCCACTATTTCTTCTAAAAGAATTGCAGCTAACATAGCGGTAAACTAATCAGTATGATATGAAGCAAACCAGTGGAGACCCCTATGGAGCTGCATAACTACATTGAGAAATTTAGATAGCCGCCAAGCCAGAAGTAGTTCAGATCAAAACCTTAGCCGTTGACGTCACGACTTGCTGGCAAGACAGAAAGTTTCCTGGCTTCTTGCGGGAGTCCTTTCCAATATAGATTCTTCATCTTTCTCCTATTTTATCCAACCCAAAATCATTTCGCGCATCAGCTTGCTGGCTGTGTTGGCGGTTTGGTCGGAATGGTCGTAGACGGGTGCAAGCTCGACAAGGTCGAAGCCGACCACGTTGACGCCTGAAGCTGCGATTGCGTGAATCGAAGCGAGCAGTTCGCGGGATGTGATGCCGCCTGCGTCGACTGTGCCCGTGCCTGGTGCATGCGCCGGGTCCAACACGTCCATATCAATGGTTACGTAGACATTGCGGCCTTCCAATGTTGGCAGTATTTCTTTCAACGGCTCAAGCACTTCAAACTTTGAAATGTGCATGCCTTGCTCTTTTGCCCACTCAAATTCTTCTTTCATGCCTGAGCGGATGCCGAATGAATAGACATTTTTCGGTCCGATGTGGTCCGCAATTTTGCGGATCGGCGTCGAATGGGAATATTCCTCGCCTTCGTAGTTTTCACGAAGGTCCGTATGTGCATCAAAATGGATGATGGCCAAATCGTCGTATTTGCTGGCGACTGCTTTCATGACCGGCAATGACACCAAATGCTCACCGCCCATGCCCATTGGGATTTTATTGTCTGCCAAAAGCGTGTGGACGTAAGTTTCGATTTCTATCAGGCTTTTTTCCGGATTGCCGAACGGCAACGGAATATCGCCTGCATCAAAAAACTTAACGTCGCCCAGCTCGCGGTCAAGATACGGGCTGTATTCTTCCAATCCGATCGACACTTCACGGATTTTGTTCGGGCCAAAACGGGATCCGGGACGGTAGCTGACTGTCCAATCCATCGGCATGCCGTAAAGAACGGCTTTTGATTCTTCGTAATTCGGATGGCTTTTGATGAATACTTTTCCTGAGTATGTCTCGTCAAATCTCATCGCTTATTCGCCTGTTAAATCTTTCACGAATTTCGGCAAGACGAAAGCAGCGTTATGCAGCTCAGGTGTATAGTACTTCGTATCGATTTCATGGAAACGCTCAGCCGGCACTTCCAGTGGGTTGTATTTTTTCGAACCGATCGTGAACGACCACAAACCGCTCGGGTAAGTCGGGATGTTCGCGAGGTATAGCTTCGTGATCGGGAAAATCTCACGGACATCGCTTTGGACTTGTTTGATCAAGTCCGGAGTGAACCATGGGTTGTCTGATTGCGCCACAAAAATGCCATCTTCTTTCAAGGCTTTCGAAATGCCTGCGTAGAAGCCTTTTGAGAACAAATTGACTGCCGGTCCGACCGGTTCAGTTGAATCCACCATGATGACGTCAAATTCGTTGTCAGATTCCGCAATGTGCATAAAGCCGTCTCCAACGATTACTTCTACGCGTGAATCTTCCAAGCCTGATGCGATGCTTGGCAAGAATTTTTTCGAGTACTCGATTACTTTGCCGTCAATGTCGACAAGCGTCGCTTTTTTGACAGATGGGTGTTTCAGAATTTCACGGATGACGCCGCCGTCTCCGCCGCCAACGACCAAAACATTCTCTGGGTTCGGGTGCGTGAACAATGGTACGTGCGCCACCATTTCATGATAGACGAACTCGTCTTTTTCAGAAGTCATGACCATGCCGTCCAAAAACAGCATGTTGCCCCATTCAGCCGTTTCCGCCATTTCCAAATATTGAAAATCCGTTTGTTCTGTATGAAGCGTTTTGTTTATTTTCATTGTAATTCCGAAATTCTCTGTTTGCTTTTCTGTATACCAAAATCCTGCCATCTATAATCAAACTCCTTTTCAATCTGAATCGAATCCACTTAAAAAAGTATAAGTGTTTTCCATAAAAGTGCAATATTTTTTTCCTCTTCTTCTTTACCCGCCTACAGTGCCGCTACACTCCAAATAAAAAGGTTTTCTGTACAGGGAATTTTTTCCCTTCACAGAAAACCTTTTTAAAGCCTGATGGTGCGGAGAAAGAGACATGAGGCATTGGGCTTGGGTTTTATCGCAATGGCTCACGGCACTTGCTCGCTATCAGGTGTCCTAGCTTTCTATTGAAAAGCTGTAGCTCTAGTGTACTGCCTTTTATAGACAACTTCAACCATCCAATGGAAGCAAATTGAAATGTCACATTCTGTTCAAAAAACTGCATTTTTAGTAGATATTTCGTTTTTTCATGTACGTACTTTATTGACTCTAGAAAAGTTGTTTACTTGCGGCCAAGGTCATGGTGAAGCTGTTCGGCACTGCGTTGCCACATTTCCGGATTATGGGTTTCCAAGTATTCGGCCAGCACCCGTTTTGACGGTTCATCCATGTGGTCAACAAGAATTTTGCGCTTCATCGATTTGTCCATACGGTTGACGTGATCGGCTAGAATTTTATAGCCGCGCCGCTTTTCCCGGTTGACGACCATTTCACACGATGCAACGCCTGCGTAGTACGGGCCTTCCGGATTGAAGTCGATGGTGATCCACACAAGCCAGTAATCTTTGCCGCCGGCAGAATCTTCACGGTTTGTTGTAAACTTAATGCCGCGCTCTACTTCACTGCGGGCGTGCATCGCGCCGATGTCAATAAACGCTTCCTGCTCCTGCACGTCAATAAACAGCGGTGAGACGTTTTCCAAGGATAAAGAACCGATGCCATAGCCTTTATGGCCGGCTGTCGGATCGTTTTTTATAATGGTAAAGCCTACTTTTTGTTTTGGTTTTTCTTCGTTCGCCATTGTCTGATTCCTCCGTTCTGCTATGATGATAGTATTCTCAAGAAAAGGAGCTGTACCCATTATGCCATACGTAACTGTAAAAATGCTCGAAGGCCGCACAGAAGATCAAAAACGCGCACTTGTCGAGAAGGTATCCGAAGCTGTTTCTGAAACAACGGGCGCACCTATCGAAAACGTCACCGTCTTTATCGAAGACATGAAGAAAACCGATTACGGCACAAAAGGCAAATTGTTTTCAGATCAGTAAGAAAGCATTCAAAACTCCCGTAGCGGGAGTTTTTTCGTTTCCCCTCTATTTACGAACGAAGCTCCTCTATAAAAGCAAAAGCTTCATCGATTTCCTCAGCCGTAAAGTTCAGCTTTCCTTTGACAACATGCAGTTTATCGATTTGTTCCTGACGATTTAAATTATCAAAATACAGTAGCGTTGCGGTCAATTCCAAAAAACGACCGCTTTTGGCATTCAGTTTTTCTGCCGTCAGCGGGTTATTCAAAACCGATTTCCCCAATACTTTACGGAACTCCTGGCCTTCTTCCGTGACGCTATATCTATATTGAACGTAAGAGCCTTTGTCTTCTAATGCCTCGGACAAGAACCCCATATCGCATAATTCATGTACACGAGCAGTCAGTTCTTCTGAATACGGCCCGTAAATATGGAACTCGTACTTTTCCTGAAACGGCATGTCCATTTTTTTCATGATGTAAATCATTTTCTGCAATTTCTTGCGGCCGGTGACACCTTCCGCTGTGGCAATAAAGTCCACAATTTTTGCGTGTTCCTGGAGCAACTAGAGCCCTCCTTCTCGAAGCATTTCCAAAATCTGCTGCTTGATGGCTTTTTTCTTGCCATCGATCAACAGTTCCGCTGGAAAGTACAATTTATAATCAGTTCTGCGTTTGCCGGAAATGGCGTCGACAATCTGGGACAAACGGGACAATTCCTTGATGTCGCCGTTTGGCATCAGCAAATGGATCGGCAGCCGCTCTTCTTCCTCGCCCGGACGGTAAAAATCGTAGGGCAGATCGGATGTCGAGTCATCAATCAAATAATACTCCGGATCGATGCCGGCAGAATGGAACAGTTTAGCAAGTTCACCTAATTTTTTATAGTCCTTGCCGGGATCAAAATCGACATATTGAAACAATCTGCGGTTAACGAAACGGTCACAAAGATCTGACAAAATCGGATCGCGTTCGTTCATCCACAATTGGAAATACGTCATCAATACGCCTTCATCCAGCGCCAAATATTCTTTTAACGTAAAGCTGCGGTCAAAAAACGCCAGAAAGTGGGTCGGCGGCTGAGAAAATTTATAGCCGCTCTCGCTCAATTCTTTTGCACGCTGCAGAATTTTCCGCAAAATCACTTCTGCGCTGCGGGCAACCGGGTGGAAATACACTTGCCAGTACATTTGGTAGCGGCTCATGATGTAATCTTCGACGGCGTGCATGCCGCTCGACTTAATAACTACCTGATCATCCAGCGGACGCATAACCCGAAGAATCCGTTCCATGTCAAAATGGCCGTAAGAAACACCAGTATAATAAGCATCACGCTGAAGATAATCCATGCGATCTGCATCGATCTGGCTGGAAATCAGCGACACGACTTGTTTATTTGAATAGGTTTTGGCAATAACTTCCGCCACTTTCTTTGGAAAGTCTTTCGATACCTTCAACAGGATTTCATTGACTTCGGTATCTCCCAACAAAATTTCCCGCGTAAACTCCTCGTGGTCAACAGCAAAAACTTTTTCAAATGAATGCGAAAACGGTCCGTGGCCCAGATCGTGGAGGAGCGCAGCGCACAAAACAACGAGGCGTTCGCTTTCATCCCATTCCGGACGGCCATGAAAAATATCATCCGAAATTCTTCGGACGATTTCATAAACGCCAAGCGAGTGGTTAAAACGGCTGTGTTCCGCGCCGTGGAAAACTAAATACGAGGTGCCCAATTGCTTGATTCGGCGCAAACGCTGAACTTCCCGCGAGTTGATCAGATCCCAAATCACTTGGTCGCGCACATGGATATACCGGTGAACCGGATCTTTGAAAACTTTTTCCTCAGCTAACTTTTGCGTTGCGTAGCTCACTCGCGCACCTCCAGATTTTTCATGTACCAGCTATTCTACACTAGCGCCTCTCTTCTATTCAAGAGGGCGTTCCAGCATTTTGCGGTTCCGTTCGACGACCCGCTCCAAATAAAATCCATACAATTCCGTCTCACTTGGCTGCAGCGGCATCGGTCCCGGCGCTCCCATCAAAGCATGGAGATCCAGCACCACTTCCTGAACTGTAATCTGTCTGCCCAGCAGCTCACTGAGCGAAGCCATTGTTTCGGGTTTTATTTCCGGGTAGGCAAACTTTGTTTCTTCGCCTTGCAATCCAGTCTCATAGAATTCGCGGATAACTTTTGCGCGCTCTGAGCCGCTGCCTTCGATGCACAAATACACTTGCACCGCAATGCCGCGGCGGATTCTCCGCTGTGAGATACCCGCGAATTTACGGCCACCAATGCTCAGGTCATAGGATCCCGGGCAATACGAGCCGGTAATTTCATAAGCCTCAATATCAGCTTCTGGAAACAGTTCCTGAACCAAATCGAGCATTAGTTCATAGCCAGCTGATATGTCGATCGCGTTGTCCTTTTCCGACAGCACGAGCGAAATGTTCAAGACGCCGGCGTCCAGCACCACCGCCAGTCCGCCTGAGTTCCGGACAATCGGTGTAAAACCATGCGCTTTCAGTGTATCCATGCCTTCCTCAATATGCGGCAGCCGGTGATCTTGAATTCCAAGGACCACGGTATCATCATGCACCCACGTACGGACGGTAGGGGCGCTTTTTCCCGATCCCACCAATTCACAAAGTGTATCGTCCGCTGCAAACGACTCCAGCGCAGAACGGTTTTTGGCGCTCAAGGACTGATCCCAGAAGCGCCAGGATGTTTCTTCAAAAAATAACGGCATGGCCATGTCTCCTCTTCCTGCAATTCCTTGTCTTCAGTTTACCCTTTTCGGGACCCGCTGAAAACCCGAGTGCGTCATGTCAAATTGGTGACAGCCATTAGTTAACAAGGCAGTCAAAGAGACGTTGTGATAAACTGGTTGGTGAGAGATTTACATTAAAAGGAGTGTTTGAGCAATGAATGAAGCAGCGATTACATTAGACGGCTGGTACGTCCTGCACGATTTCCGGTCAATGGACTGGGTATCATGGAAAATGCTTGAGGACGAAGAACGCCAATTCGCGATCGACGAATTCCAGGCATTTATGGAAAAAGTAAACCAAGCCGATGAAAATAAAACCGGCGCACACGCTTTGTATTCAATTGTTGGCCAAAAAGCCGACTTGATGCTGATGATGTTGCGCGAAACAATGGATGAATTAAATGAGCTTGAAACGGAATACAACAAACTGACATTGATCGCTTATACAGTTCCAACGTATTCATACGTTTCCGTTGTTGAGCTGTCCAACTATTTGGCTGGAAAATCCGATGAAGATCCTTACCAAAACCCGCATATTCGTGCGCGCCTGTATCCAGAGCTTCAGCGTTCGCAGTACATCTGCTTCTACCCGATGGACAAACGCCGCGACGGCGATGACAACTGGTACATGCTGCCGATGGACACGCGTAAAGAATTGATGCTGTCCCACGGCAAAATTGGCCGCAGCTATGCTGGCAAAGTTAAACAGATTATTTCTGGATCTGTCGGCTTTGACGACTACGAATGGGGCGTGACCTTGTTCGCAGACGACGTTCTCCAGTTCAAAAAACTAATCTATGAAATGCGCTTTGACGAAGTCAGCGCGCGCTACGCCGAATTCGGTTCATTCTATGTCGGTACAAGACTAGATGCCGAAAGAACCGTTAAATTTTTAGACGTTTAATCAATGCATGCTGAAAGCCGCCTTTTTGGGCGGCTTTTTTGTTTGATTTGTATGAGACCGCACCTCGTGAGATGATTTCCGCACCCCAAACGAATGAAAGCGCACCTCGCAGACCCATTTCCGCACCTCAAACGTCTCAAACCGCACCTCCCTGCAAAATTGGCGCTGATTTCCAGTTGGTATTTACCAGTTATTTGGATATACTTTCTGTCTCAAGTAAATTACTTTCTATTTCTGCAAAAATACTTTCCAAACAAAGGGAATTACTTTCCAAATCAGCCAGTTTACTTTCCACAACCCAAAAAGAGGGCAATCCGCACAAGCGAATTGCCCTCTTCCACTATTACAATGCTTTTACTGCAGCAATGATAACCATTACCCAAGCGGCGATAAAAGCAACGCCGCCGATTGGCGTGATGGCACCGAGAATGCTGATTCCAGTTAAGCTTAAGACATAGAGGCTTCCTGAAAAAATGACAATTCCAGCAAGCATTAAGTAGCCTGCCCAGTTCAATGAGCTAAGAGAACCAAGAAGAGAAGAGCTCATTAGGATGGCAATGACCATTAAGCCAACCGCATGAAACATTTGATATTGCACAGCAGTTTGCCATGTTTCCAAATACTTGTCCGCAACGCGCCCTTCCAGCAAATGGGCACCAAACGCGCCAAATGCGACAGACAGAAGAGCGTTAACCGCTCCGGCAATCAAGAAAAACTTCATATTCAACTTCCTCTTTCCATTTAAAATTCAAACAGCGAATCGCCGTTTGCGTCTTCTTCTTTCAGCTTGTTGACGGCAGAAACCGCCTGCGGCTGAGGGGAAGCAAGCGGCATAGCACGCGGTGCTTGCTTCTCGATCATCGGTTGATCATCCTCCAGCAGCAAATCACATAACGCGCGGATCGCCGCAACAGAGTCACGCACTTTTGCAGGATCGCTGGTTCGGGCACGCATTGTGTGCTTGTCGATTTCAGTTAAAATACGCATTGTATCGATGGCCATGGTACAGCCCCCTCTCCGTTTCGAATTAACTCCAGTTTACCACGGCATTCTATCACAGGTCAGTCTAAACAGAAATCGATCGGCGCTTGGCCGCGGCTTTGTAACAGACTGTTCACTTTTGAATACGGACGGCTGCCAAAAAATCCACGGCTCGCGCTCAGCGGGCTCGGATGCGGTGCTTCGAGAACGTCGTGCTTATCGAGGTCGATGAGCCGTTTTTTCGTTTGGGCAGGTTTTCCCCACAACACAAAAATAACCGGCTCTTCACGCTCAGACAATTTACTGATCACTTGATCCGTAAACGTTTCCCATCCTTTATTGCGATGTGAATTCGCTTCACCGGCTCTTACCGTGAGGACGGTGTTCATCATCAGCACGCCTTGGTCAGTCCATTTCGTCAAGGTGCCGTCCTGTGGTTTCCCGCAGCCAATGTCTTCCTTCAATTCTTTGAGCATATTACGCAGGCTCGGTGGATGCGGCACTCCCGATTGGACCGAAAAGCTTAAGCCATGTGCTTGGTTCGGTCCGTGGTAAGGATCCTGTCCCAGAATTACCACTTTGACATCTTGATACGCGGTATGTTCAAAAGCCGACCAAATGTTTTCCATGGCAGGGTAAATGGTTTTTGCTGCATACTCTTCTTTCAAAAACTCACGCAGTTCTAAATAATATGGCTTCTCGAACTCTGCACCCACAACATCCTGCCAGTCATTGTGAAAAATTTGTTTTTTCATACCTCTCACTCCTCAAACTCTACCGTTACATCATAGTCTACCAAATTGAACATTTCTTGAACCGAACGAGCCGCATTGTCTTCTGCAGTTTGCAGCACACCTTGGCCCTCCGTTTCTTCGAGCATCAGGTTTTTCGCCTCTTCTGCCAGTTCGTAAGCTTCAGAAATGTCAGCCCCACTGCGGAATAGCCCTTCATATGAATACACTTCTACTTGGTCCATAAAAAGCTCCGGGCCTCCAAGAAATTCTGCTGGCGGCAAGGTTAATGTGGCTGTTTGGGCTTCTTCATCAAGAACGATGTCGTCCTCGCCCACTTTGGAAAAATCGATGCCAGCGCGGACCGATCCAGGAATCACGACAAGCAATTGCCGTCTCGTGCCCGGCAGATCAAGCCCGATTTCCTGGCCAAATACCGCATTGTCTTCGCGTTCAATAATGACTTTTGAAAAAGCTTCCGCTGTCGACAATTCATTCAAGTCCTGCACACGTTCTAAAAAAGCGCCTTTGCTTTCAGTAAAGGTGCTGCCTTGGATCATCCAAAATGCACCGAGCGGCAAAGCCACGGCTAATAGCAATAAAACCGCGATTAGCACCAGAAACGAATTGCGCCATACACTCATCATCAATTTCGTGCTTTTCCAAAAGCCGGATTCTTTCGTATTCCCTTGCTCTTTCATTTCTGCCAATAAACGTTCGATTTCTGTCAATTTTGGATCTTTCGCCAAGAAAACCCCTACTTTCCTATGTTCTATTCATCCTGGCTTCATGGTACGATTGCTTAAAGGAGCGATCAGGATGGCCGATTGGCGAGAAAAAATCACCAGTGTTTCAAAAACTAAAGGCACAAGTGCACCAGAAGGCGCAAAGCGCGCCGCATTGGGCTGTCTTGGCCTACTTGTAGCAGTTGTTTCCATTCTAACATTACTTATTGCGATTGGTCTTTTTAAAAGCGGCTTTCTATTGATGGGCATTTTCACCACCATCTTCCTGCTAATCTGCATTGCCACAACTGTTTTGCTGCTTGCGCCAAATAAGCGCAATCCGTTGTAAATGCTCGAATTTTTGTTAAAATGGGGGCAATGACATAATCCACTTAAAGGAGATATTCGAATGACACTCAAAAAAACCTTAACAATCGCTGGTTCTGACACTTCCGGCGGAGCAGGCATACAGGCAGACCTTAAAACATTCCAGGAACACGGCACATACGGCATGAATGCATTGACCGTTATTGTCACTATGGATCCTGAAAATGGCTGGAGCCATGGAATTCACCCCATCGCACTCGATACGCTGGATGCTCAATTAACCACAGCGTTTTCTACCGGTGTTGATGCGTTGAAAACGGGCATGCTGCCAACTGTCGATATTATCGAAATGGCCGGCAAAGCCATTGCCGAATCTGGCATCAAAGATGTTGTCATTGATCCGGTTATGGCGTGCAAAGGTGAAGACGAAGTCCTATTCCCTGAAAACGTGGATGCCATGATCCAGTATTTATTGCCAAACGCCAAAGTTGTGACACCAAACTTGGTAGAAGCAGGTCAATTATCAGGACAAGGTACTTTGCAGACTGTGGAAGATATGCAAAGAGCAGCTGAAAAAATCTACGCGCACGGCGCTGAGTATGTAGTCATCAAAGGCGGCAAGCAGTTAAAACATGAAAAAGCGGCCGATTTACTGTTTGATGGCAAAACACATTATCTGCTGACATCTGAAAAAACAGACACTACTTACAACCACGGTGCTGGCTGCACATTCGCAGCAGCAATCACGGCCAACTTGGCAAATGGCCAATCGGTCAAAGACGCAGTCTTGAATGCCAAAGTTTTTGTCGCAACAGCCATCCAGCACGGCTGGAAGCTGAATGAATATGTCGGCCCCGTTATGCACGGTGCTGCATCGAAATTTACAAAATCCGAAGTTGAAGTAACTGAATTATAAAATGGATTCGAACAGGCTGTCGCTGAAAGTCATGAAAATGACTTTCAGCGACAGTTTTTTTGCGACCAGATTTTATTGCTGTCGGATTGAGGTGCGGTTTTTGTGTCGTGAGGTGCGGCCATTGGCGAATATGGTGCGGTTTTGGGCCTGTGAGGTGCGGTTATTGCAACATGAGGTGCGCTTAACAGCTTTTGAGGGGCGGTCGGAAGAAATTCCAGCATAATACTTGCCCGTTAAGCATCCTAATCGCATTATCTGCCGTAATTCCCTATACTGTTAGAATACCGATTGTATAGGAGGCACATCATGGAACTAGTTGAAGTAAAAAAACTGCAGGTTGAGTTGGATGCATTCGCAGGCAGAGATGTCTACCTTCATTTGGAAACGACAAACGGCTCGTATGCGACGCATTTTAACGAAGGCTTTTTCAACGCCGGTGCATTTATCCGCAACGTTGTCATTAATTATGAACTTGGTAAAGTAGTCGGCGACAGCCCGCATCGCGTTGGACTGAAATTGCCGCATGGCTGGGTCTATGCGCAAGGCATAACCCATTACGAATTGGATGATCAGGGCCGCTTGCTTTTGGCAGGACACGATGGCTCTGGAAAATTGGCGGTAGCGCTGCAAATCAGCGAAACACCGTTCAGTTATTAAGGGAGGCACTCACAATGACAATTTCAGAAGAACGCCATGTGCTGGTCGTCTTCCCACACCCGGATGATGAAGCGTTCGGAGTTTCAGGAACGATTACGACACATATCAACCAAGGCACTCCGGTTACATACGCCTGCTTGACACTCGGCGAAATGGGCCGTAACTTGGGCAATCCTCCGTTTGCGACGAGAGAATCACTTCCGGTCATCCGCAAAAAAGAGCTTCAGGCTTCTGCAGATGCAATGGGACTGACCGATCTTCGGATGATGGGGCTGCGTGATAAAACCATTGAATTTGAAGACGACGAGAAAATGGTCGGATTGATGACTGATTTAATTGAAGAGCTGAATCCTTCGAAAATCATCACTTTCTATCCAGACTTTGCTGTCCATCCGGACCATGAAGCAACTGCCAGAGCGGTTGTCCGTGCGGTTCGCCGAATGAAAGATCGCCCAACACTGCATTGCGTTGCTTTTGCGAACAATACTATGGAAGTGCTCGGACAACCTGATGTCGTCTACGATATCCGTGAAGTCCGCGATCAAAAAATGAATTCCATGAAAGCCCACATCTCTCAAACTGCCTGGATGCTTGAAGAAATGGAACACAAGCTCGAGCAAGGCGATCCCGAGACAGAAAACTGGCTGACAAAAGAACGATTTTATAATTATCGATGGGATGAAGATTTCGAAAAATCCTTTTAAATGAGCGATCCCTCAACTTTTTCTCAGTTGGGGGTATTTTTTATGAACGTTTTCAGATAATATAAACATTGGCTGTAAAGCGTTTTCATAAAGAAACGAATACATAAACAGTCATTAACATGCGTATTTATGCACTTAGAAAAAGGGGGAGTTATTTGTGAAAAAGTTTTCTGCTTCAACCTGGCTACTGTTTCTGATTCCTTCTTTACTCGGAATCCTGCTTTTCCTGGTGCCAATTCCAACTGAAGATGGCTGGATGGTAACCATAGCAGTTCTTGCCAACTTCATGGCTGGATCCATTGAATCCATCGTACCGTGGATTATGATGGGCATCTTGATTGTAGCCGCTTTGGGTTCATTGCTCTTTATTACGAAAAAAGTTAATGAAACAGAAGATGTTTCGTTTATCGACAAGCTTTTCAACGTCAATCTTTTCTGGACGATCGTTCGGATTCTTGGCGCAGTTTTTGCAGTTATGGTCCTGTTCCAAGTTGGACCTGAACCCGTTTGGAACGAAAACACGGGTGGCCTTCTGCTTGCAGGAGATGGCTTGCTGTCTTTCCTTTTTACTATCTTCTTGTTTGCCGGACTTTTCCTTCCACTTTTGATGAATTTCGGTTTATTGGAATTTTTTGGTACGATGATGGTGAAAATCATGCGTCCGCTTTTCCGTTTACCTGGCCGCTCGTCGATCGACGCTTTGGCATCATGGGTTGGAGATGGCACAATTGGCGTTTTATTGACAAGCAAACAATACGAAGCAAACAAATACACACAGCGTGAAGCAGCTATCATTGGAACCACTTTCTCAGTAGTTTCGATTACTTTCGCTATTGTTGTCATTCAGGAAATCGGTCTTGGCAACTACTTCTTGCCTTACTATGGAACTGTAATCCTTGCAGGTATTATTCTTGCGCTCATCATGCCGCGCATTTATCCCCTGTCAAAAAAACCAACCACTTTCATGGATGGTTCTCCACAGGAATCTCAGACAGAAGATGTTCCAGAAGGTTACAGTGTCGCTTCTCACGGCATCGAAAATGCGTTAACGAAGGCAGAAGATAACCGCTCCGTCAGCAAGTTTTTTAAAGACGGCTTTAAAAATGTGCTGGATATGTGGATCGGTGTTGCACCCGTCGTTATGGCGTTCGGTACAGTTGCTTTAATCTTGGCTGAGTACACGTCCGTATTTACAGTACTCGGATTGCCATTCGAACCGTATTTGAGATTGCTTGGTGTTCCAGAAGCAGCTGAAGCCGCGCAATTAATGGTTGTTGGATTCGCTGATATGTTCTTGCCTGCTATTTTGGGAGCAAGCATTGAGTCCGAGATGACGCGTTTTGTTGTCGCTACTATGTCAGTAACGCAATTAATTTACATGTCTGAAGTCGGTGGATTGTTGCTCGGCTCTAAGATACCCGTCAACATCTTTGACCTGATCATCATCTTCCTGCTTCGTACAGTAATCGCTTTGCCGATTATCGTCGGTGTCGCGCATTTGTTATTCTAATCAAACCTAAAAACGCCATCCGCATGCTGCGGATGGCGTTTTTATAATTTTCATCAATTCAACGAGATTCACTTAAACGAGCTGAAGCTTTTTTTTTAGTTTTTCCAGCATATCGAAAGTCATCGCATCCAAATCGTAAGAAGCTTTAAAGCCCCATTCGGATTTGGCCGCAGATGCATCAATACTATCCGGCCAGCTGTCTGCAATTTCCTGGCGGATTGGATCAACTGCATAAGACAGCTTGAAATCAGGAATGTACTTGCGGATCGATGCCGCGATCTGCTCCGGTTCAAAGCTCATCGCCGTTACATTAAATGCATTTCGATGAATCAATTTGGCAGGATCTGCTTCCATCAAGTCGACGATGGCTTGCAGTGCATCTGGCATATACATCATGTCCATATAGGTGCCTTCAGCAATGTAGGACGTGTAACTGCCTTGCTCGATTGCTTTGTAATAGATATCCACTGCGTAATCAGTTGTCCCGCCGCCAGGCTGTGCCACGTTTGAAACTAACCCTGGAAAACGGACGCCGCGTGTATCGACGCCAAACCTTGTATGGTAATAATCACACAATAATTCACCGGCAACTTTGTTGACACCGTACATCGTAGTTGGACGCTGCAGCGTATCTTGCGGTGTATTGTTTTTAGGTGTTGATGGACCGAATGCGCCAATGGAACTGGGTGTGAAAAATTGCATGCCAAGCTCACGAGATGCTTCGAGCGCATTTACAAGGCCGCCCATATTCAGGTTCCAGGCAAGCAGCGGTTTTTCTTCAGCAGTCGCAGACAATAAAGCTGCCATATGGACCATTGTATCCGCTCCAAAATACTTTGCCAAATCGTGCATTCTCTGTGCATCTGTGACATCCAAAATTTCAAAAGGACCTGATTGATCGGCAGTCTGGCGGATATCTGTCGCCAGTACATTGTCATGTCCATAAATGCTGCGCATTTTTCCGACAAGCTCCGACCCGATTTGTCCCAAAGCACCTGTAATCATAATTCGCTCCATTTTCAACACTCCTTTTCGATAAAACGATTGTCCTGCTTAAAAACACAAAATATTCCTTATAAACCTTGTTATTTTAAGCTTTATTATTAAGTTATTATAAGATGTTCTCTTTAAAAACACAAACATTTTTTTGGGATTAAGAACACTAAAGCTTGGCAGTCCATATCTCCAAAAGCTTTAAGTGCCGGCGGAATGACGTTTTGAAGACCCGTCAATAAAGTGGATTTTTTTTTGCGTTCACTTCATTTGAGACTGCTGTAAAGGCATGCTATAATAAATCAGCTTCAGGATTCTGTTAGTTTGAATATAAACATTCCTTTTTTTATTCTTAAACCTACTATTCCAGTTGGTCAAACTGGTTTTACTTTTTGCATTCATTATGGATGGAAGGAACTTAAAGGATTATAAACATTCATCACGGAATCACGGAACTCAAATTATAAAAGAATAGAGGAGAAATTTTTATGAAGAAATTTAGTTTGGCATTTTTATTATTGATGGCAATGTTGGTATTGGCGGCTTGCGGCGGCGGATCCACTGAAGAAGATCCAACGACGGATGATGCAGCGGAAAACGGCGAAGCGGCAGACGATCTACTTGCTAAAGTTCAAGAAGAAGGAACATTGGTGATTGGTACAGAAGGAACTTACCCTCCTTTCACGTTCCACGATGAGACCGGTGAACTAACTGGGTTTGATGTTGAAATCGCACGTGAAGTAGCAGATCGCTTGGGCGTGGAAGCTGAATTTCTTGAAACACAATGGGACGCAATGTTTGCAGGTTTGGATGCTTCCCGTTTTGATATGGTAGCCAACCAGGTTGGGATCAACCCGGAGCGCGAAGAAAGCTATGAGTTTTCAGATCCATACATCACTTCTACTGCCGTATTAGTAGTTGCAGAAGACGACACTGAAATTCAAAGCTTTGACGACTTGGAAGGCAAACTATCTGCACAATCTTTGACAAGCAACTACGCTGAAACAGCAACATCATTTGGTGCAGAACTTGAAGGCGTTGAAGGATTTAACCAGGCCATTGAATTATTAAATTCTGGACGCGTTGATGCAACAGTAAACGATAATTTAACCGTTTTGGATTTCTTGAATCAGCGTCCGGATGCGCAAGTAAAAGTTGTTGATGAGTCTGAAGATGCTGCACAAAGCGGATTGTTGTTCAGACAAGACAGCGGTGCAATCGTAGATGAAGTCAACCAAGCTTTGGCTGACATGATTGAAGACGGCACATACGATGAAATTTCAGATAAATGGTTTGGTGAAAATGTACTTGAATAGCATTTTTTCGGATCCGGTCAGAATGGAACGGCTTGTGGATATTGCGCAATCCTCATTTCTTCCATTAATCGAGGCAACGATTCAATTTACGTTGCCTCTTTCGATCATTTCCTTTATTTTTGGGTTGATCTTAGCAGTCCTAACAGCTTTGGCGCGAATTTCAACCGTGAAAATTTTCCAAATCATTGCTCGGATTTACGTTTCTATTATCCGGGGCACACCGTTACTGGTTCAATTGTTCATCCTATTTTATGGATTACCGACGCTCGGCATTACAATCGATCCATTTCCGGCGGCAGTTATCGGCTTTTCACTAAATGTCGGTGCCTATGCTTCTGAGGTAATTCGAGCAGCCATTCTGTCGATTCCAAAAGGACAATGGGAAGCTGCAGATACAATCGGAATGTCTTACACGCAATCGCTGCGGCGCGTTATTTTGCCCCAGGCATCGCGTGTTTCCTTGCCCCCTCTTTCGAATACATTTATTAGCTTGATCAAAGATACATCACTCGCTTCTCTTATCCTAGTGACGGAGATGTTTAGAGTCGCCCAGCAAATCGCCGCGACCAACTATGAGTTCCTGCTGTTATACGGACAAGCGGCCTTGCTTTACTGGATCATCTGCTTTGCCTTGTCACTCGTGCAAGGAAGACTCGAAAATCGTTTTGACCGCTATGTTTCCAGATAATAAAAGCAGTTCACTGATTGCAGTAAGGAGTCCAATATGATTTCAATCAAAAATTTGCATAAGAAGTTCGGAGATCTTGAAGTGTTGAAAGGCATTGATGCAGACGTCCAAAAAGGTCAGGCTATTGTCGTGATCGGACCCTCCGGTTCTGGCAAGACGACATTCTTGCGCTGCCTCAATACACTGGAAACACCAACTTCCGGATCCGTGACGATTGATGAACAAACGGTCGACTTTTCTAAATCGTTGTCGAAAAAACAGATTATGGCTTTTCGTAAACAGTCGGCAATGGTTTTTCAACATTACAACTTGTTTCCTCACATGACGGCGCTTGAAAACGTCATGGAAGGTCCCATCACAGTCCAAAAACAAGATAAAAAGCTGGCCAGAAAAAAAGCTGAGCAGTTGCTGACGAAAGTCGGACTCGGCGAAAAAATCAATGAGTACCCATTTCAGCTGAGCGGCGGCCAGCAGCAGCGCGTTGGCATTGCCCGTGCGCTGGCACTGGAACCGAAAGTTATGCTGTTCGATGAACCGACGTCTGCGCTCGATCCTGAGTTGGTTGGCGAAGTGCTGCAGGTTATGAAAGACTTGGCTGCCGAAGGCATGACGATGGTTGTGGTGACCCATGAAATGCGTTTTGCCAAAGGCGTGGCAGACGAAGTGCTGTTTATGGACGAAGGACGCATTATCGAACGCGGCAAACCGGAAGACATTTTCAATCACCCGAAAGAAGAACGAACACAACGTTTCTTGAATTTGATTCAGGAAACAGATATCATATAAAAAACTCGCGGCCCATGGGGTCTGCGAGTTTTTTATTATTATAGTTGACTGCTCCACTGTTGAACGGTCAACTTTTCCAGTTGCGCTTGATCCACTTCTACACCAAGGCCCGGTTTGCCAGACAACAATACATAAGGATGTTGATAGTTTAAGTCACCAATTTCTTCGCTGAAAAGCAGCGGACCGGTTAATTCTGTGCTTTCGATATTGATGCGTGACATCGCTACGTGGTAGCCTGCAGCTGAACCGATGGATGATTCCACCATGGAGCCGACTTGGCACTGAATGCCTGCTGCCTCAGCAGCTTTGGCCATTTGTGTGGCGTGGAAAATACCGGCGCATTTCATTAGCTTAATGTTAATAACATCGGCCGCCTGCAGCCGGATGATTTCCAGCAAGTCGTCCATCGATTGGATGCTTTCATCAGCCATTATGGGAACAGCTGTTTTTGCACGGACCTCCGCCAGTCCACGGATATCTCCCATGCGAATTGGCTGTTCAATCCAGGCAATATTAGCCCCTTCCAGCTGTTTGATCGCAGCTACGGCAATGCCCGGCGTTTTCCATCCTTGATTGACATCCACACGTATCGGCATGTCTCTGCCAACTGCTTTGCGAACCGCTAAAATCCGGTCCACATCTTCCTGCGCTTGCCCTTTCCCTACTTTCAGCTTTAAGGAAGCATAGCCCAGTTCTACAGCACTTTTTGCTTTCGCTGCCATAATTTCAGGCGCTTCGATGCTGAGAACCCGTGGATAATCCAAGTCCGCTGTTGCCTGCCCTCCAATTAAATTGTAGACTGGCTGGCCCACCGCTTTGCCCATCAAGTCGTAGCAAGCGATATCCACAGCGGCTTTAGCAGCTGAGTTGCCTGACATCAAGCCCTGCATGTTTGAATGGATGGCTTCAATGTCAAAGGGACTCATTCCAATCACGGCGGGCAAGAACAATTCCTTCAGTATTTCAAATGCTGATGCAAAATATTCTCCTGTCACATGTTCATCCGGTACCGCTTCCCCGTAGCCGATTAAGCCCGAATCCGTTTCCAGCACAACAATTAATGCCGGCATATCCGGGTAAGTTGCATAAGATATAATGAATGGCTCTTTAAGAGGGAACCTGACTGCATGCAATGACGCTTTTGTGATTTTCATTTGACAGCCTCCAATGGATTTAACTTCCTGTATACTTCTACTATAGTGAAATTTGGGACTGATTGATATTATATTTTATAGCCAAAGGAGTTTTAAGAGATGACAATAACCCAGCACATTGAATCGCTATACGAGGAAATGGTGAACACAAGAAGGCATTTGCATAGACATCCCGAGCTATCGCATCAAGAAGTGGCCACTCCGGCATTTATTGCAGATCGACTGGAAGAAATGGGCGTGGACGTTCGACGAGGAGTTGGCGGACGCGGTATCGTCGGGACGATCCGCGGCGGCAAGCCCGGCAAGACAATCGCGTTCCGTGCGGATTTTGATGCTCTGCCAATTCATGATCAAAAAGATGTCCCTTATAAATCCACTGTTGCTGGTGTTATGCACGCTTGTGGACATGATGGCCATACTGCTGCGTTGCTGGGCTTTGCGAAAGCCATGATGGCTATTCAGGACGAATTGCCAGGCACTGTTGTGCTCATCCATCAATTCGGGGAAGAAGTGTCTCCCGGCGGTGCGCGTGCCATGATTGAGGACGGTTGCCTGGATGGTGTCGATGCTGTGTACGGTGCGCATCTGCAAAGCAAATTGGACAGCGGCCGCATTTATTTGCGTGATGGTTTTTTGCAAGCTTCCGAAGATACCGTTAAAATTGTCGTTCACGGCTCCGGAGCTCACGGCGCAGAGCCGCATAACGGCGTCGATCCGATTTTGGCCGCCTCCCATATCATGATCGCGCTGCAATCGATTGTCAGCCGCAATGCCGATCCGTTAAAAGAATTGGTCGTCTCAATCGGCAAGTTCCATGCGGGCGACGCCGACAACGTTATTCCCGGAAAGGCTGTCCTTGAAGGCACGATCCGCGTGTTTGATCCCGAACTTCGCAAACTTGCCAGCCAGCGCCTGCGGACGATTGTGGAGAATGTCGCCATCGCGATGGGCGCCACGGCTGAAGTATTTATTGAAAATGGCTATGATGCGCTCTGGAACCATCCGGCTGAAGCAAATCTGATCCGCAGTGCAGGACGCGGCTTGCTGGGTGAAGAAGATGTTGTGGAGATCGATCCGGTCATGCCGGTTGAGGATTTCACTTATTTTACACAGGCAAAACCCGGTGCTTACTTTTTTGTCGGCGCGAAAATGGAAAACAGTGGTGACGTTTATCCACATCATCATGAAAACTTCGATTTTAATGAAACCGCGATGCTGGTGACGGCGAAAATGTTCGCTGCGATTTACTTTGAAGCGCAAGGAATGGCTGTGGAAAGTATTCCTGTCGTTTTGGACAGTATTTGACGGAGTTTGGAAAGTATTCTTCCTTGTTTGGAAAGTATATTGCCCAAATCGGCATGTATAGGTTATATTTGGAAATAAAAACACGCCGGGCATATGCGCCTGGCGTGTTTTTTGTCTATTAATTGATGACGCCTAATTCTTTGCCGACTTTTTCGTACGTCGCAATGGCTTCATCGAGCATTTCTTTCGTGTGGGCAGCTGTTGGCATGTTGCGGACGCGTCCAGTGCCTTTTGGAACAGTTGGGAAGACGATTGATTTGGCATAGACGCCTTCTTCGAACAAGCGCTTCGAAAATTCCTGCGTCAGCTTTTCGTCGCCGATGATGCAAGGCGTGATTGGCGTTTCTGAATGGCCGATATCGAAGCCTAATGCATCCAAGCCTTTTTTCAAGTAATCGCCGTTGTCCCACAGCTTATCGTGGAGTTCTGTAGAATCGATGATCATTTGAACCGCTGCTGTGATGGCTGCAACATCTCCCGGAGTTACCGCTGTTGAGAATAAGAAAGGACGCGAACGAACTTTCAGCCAATCGATAAGATTTTTCTTGCCGGCTACATAACCGCCGACAACACCGACTGCTTTAGACAAAGTTCCCATTTGCATGTCGATCTCTTTTTCAAGGCCGAAATGCTTCACGGTGCCTTTCCCTTTTCCAGTAACACCTGATCCGTGTGCATCATCCACATACGTAATCAAGTCGAACTCTTTGGCAATTTCTACGATTTCTGGAAGCTTGGCAATATCGCCATCCATCGAAAAGACACCGTCTGTGATGACCATGACTTTCTTGTAAAGGCCTGATTCTGTCGCTTCTTTTGCTTTCAGGCGCAAGTCTTCCATATCGGAATGTTTAAAGGCGATAATTTTCGCTTTTGATAAGCGGCAGCCATCAATGATGGATGCGTGGTTTAATTGATCGGATAAAATCGCATCGTTCTTGTCCATGACAGCTGAAATGGCCGCCATGTTACAGTTGAATCCGGATTGGTATGAAATCGCTGCTTCTGTGCCTTTAAACTCCGCCAATTTTTCTTCCAACTTCACGTGCAAATCAAGCGTACCGTTGATTGTCCGGACCGCACCTGCACCAACTCCATATTTATCGATGGCATCTTTTGCCACTTGCTTTAAATCTTCATTGGTTGCTAGACCCAAGTAGTTGTTTGAAGATAAATTAATCAACTCTTTGCCGCGAACTTTAATGATTGGGCCATTTGGTCCTTCAACTGGATCAATTTCATTGTAAAGACCTTGTTCTTTTAGTTCTGTTAAGTTCTCATCTAAAAATGCATCTAGTTTTTTTGACAATGTCCTCTTCCTTTCAAAACGAAATTCTCTAATCATCTTAACATACAGCCATTTTTTCCAAAAGAAAAAGCGGACCGAGGTCCGCTTTTGGTTTATTTTTTACCTTTGCCTTTGCCTTTGTTATTGCCTTTTTCTTTGCTCGGCTTGTCTTTCTTGTAAATCACTTCGTACGTAAATTCTTTCGCTTCTTTTTGTCCTTCTTCTGCAGCATAAGAAGTGATCATCTTAACATTGCCCTCACGAAGAACTTGCTTAAGGTCCAAGGCCTGTTTTTCCGTTACATTATATGGATCCACGTGGAAGACCCGTTCCTTGCCATTTTTCATCGTTTGGATAAAGGTTGTGGTGAAGTTGACATAGTCGCCTTTCAATTGGCCCAATGACTGGAAACCATCCGTTGATGTTCCAGCGGCTGAGAAATCACCCAATTGAACGTTCTTGATGAACCATCCTGTATCGTTATAGCCCCAGTCGGTCAAGTTCCGGAATGATACCAATACATCCTGCCCAGCATACGCTGAAAGATCGAATGTTTCAGTAGTCCAATCCAGTTTATGGCCTGTGAAACCTGGTACGTTTTCTTTGATTGTTGGGTGACCTTCTTCAACAACATCATTGCGCGTGTTTTCATTTTCGAGAGAAGTCCATGTTTCGCCATTGTCAGTAGAAACCTGAACTACAGCATAATCCCAGCCTTCTTCGATATCGTAATAATGGTCAAACGCAAGCACTGGGTTATCCGTTGGAACCGTTGCTCCAAAGATTAATGCCTGGTCTGCTTCGTCTCCGTTGTTTGCGTGCAATACTTGTTCAGAAGCATCCAATGGATTTGCAGCAGTCTCCCATTGCAGTGGAAGGAAATCAACGCCGTCAAATTCCAAACCGCGAACATCTTTTCCAAAGTTAAACTCTTTAAAGTCTCCACCCCATGCTGGAACGCCTTCTTTTTCAAAAGTCTTCGCCTTTTCAAAGTCTACTGTTTTGCCTCTTACTTCGCCGGCAGTGCCAACTGGCAGGCTGCGCAGGTCGATGCTGTCGATATTGTAATCGCTGCTGACTTTTGAGTTATCCAGAGTCAAAGCCGTCATGAAGTTTTGATAAACTTCCGTGAACGTTTTATTGGTTCCGTAGTCCTGCAACACTTTGTTGACGCTCGCCATCCCTTGAGTGTCGCCATCTGTCGCTAGCTCACGGATAAATTCCTGTCCAAACTTGTCATACATATACAAAGTGAACAAGTAGACCTGGCCATAGTCCGCAATTGTTTCAGGTCCCGTTGCTGCAGTTCCATGCTCATCCCAGTTGACAAGAGAGTTTTCCGGATGATCCAAATAGAAGTTGATGGATCCTTCACCATGGCCATAACCACCCAGGTATTCAGAGAATGTGGACATCCCTTCATTCAACCAGGTTTCTTCAGAACCGTCGTTATCGGCTTGGATCAAATGCTGCAATTCATGGATTGTCGTGGCAAAAAACGTGTCTTCAAGACGTGTTTCCCATGTATTTGTATCAATTGTGATGATGTTGCGGTCTGTGTAATTTTCAAGTGTCTGCCAGAAAAAGCCAGCTACAAAGAACGGATAGCTTGGGTTGTTCCAACCTTCATCCTGCACATTATCGACTAGCATGATAACTTTATCGGATCCTTCGTAATAGCCTTCAGGAAGGCCGACCATTTCAGGAAGCGGCGAACCGGTGCCATCCAATACGTCTGGTGTTCCAAAGAAATCCGTCGCAACTGGATAAATATTGCTATCGAATTCAGCCTTTAATTTGTCTACTTGCGCCTGTGTCACCACATCAGCTGGTTTCGGATTATCCGGCCCATATGCCAAGTCTTTGGCTACCCAGATTTCGACATTCTCTCCGACACTGCGCAGTGTAAATTCTTTAAAAGCTAAATTGCGGTCCAAGAACATTTTAGTGCCGCCATCGTATGTAAATGGATCGTCGGCTTGTGCATCAGTCGTTCCGTTAGCCACTTCATCAGCTTGCGCTTTAATCTTTTTATCCGCTTCTTTTTGGAAGTTTGGATCTTGCGTCAAATCATTTAAGCTTTGATCGATATCGATCCGATCCCCGTATCGTTCACTGTTCCAGTCATTCGCTGTTGGCGTTGCCTCGATTGGTGCCGCTGCTGCTGCTGGTGCGAGTAAAGACAAAGTTAACGCACTAGCCGATAAAATCGACACCCATTTGCTGTTCTTCATATTGCATCCCCTTCCGAACTGTCAGAATATTGTTTCTTTGGAAATCTTACCATGACTGAATAGTCTGAAGAATAGGGAAGAAGATATATTTCGAGTCACGAAATTACAGGCGGTAAGCGGTATATTTCCGGCTGACTCATAGTCAAAAAGGTTTGGGAAAGGAATGGAGAAAAAGAAAAAACCGCCTAGAATAGGCGGTTAGTCACTTATTTTAACGCATTTTCCAGATCTTCGATCAAATCTTCAACATCTTCGATTCCGACAGATATCCGGACAAGCCCTTCGACAATGCCAAGCTCGCCGCGGCGTTCGATTGGAATCGAGGCGTGTGTCATTTGTGCCGGCACGGAAATCAGACTTTCAACAGCACCCAAGCTCTCAGCTAACGTGAAGTATTTCAGCTTGGCCAATAGTTCGCCAGCTTTTTCCTTGCTGCCTACATCAAATGAAATCATGCCGCCAAAGCCAGTTGCCTGCTTCCGCATTAATTCACGTCCCGGATGGCTTGCTAGTCCCGGATAAATCACCTTGCCAACCGCTTGATGCGCTTCCAGAAACTCAGCAATTTTCTGTGCATTGGAGTTGGCTTCTTCCATGCGCAACCCTAAAGTTTTCAGCCCGCGAATCAATAGCCATGAATCTTGCGGCCCCAAAATAGCACCGATTGAATTTTGAACAAAATGGACTTGTTCGGCTAATTCTGCTGAATTCACAACGACCAGTCCAGCGACAACATCACTGTGTCCGCCGATGTATTTTGTCGCACTGTGCAGCACAATATCAGCACCCAACGCAATCGGGTTCTGCAAATAAGGTGTCATAAACGTGTTATCGACAATTGTCAGCAAGCCTTTCGATTTCGCAAAGGCTGCGACTGCTTCGATATCCGTTACTTTCAATAGTGGGTTAGTTGGCGTTTCAATGAAAATGGCTTTCGTGTTTTCTTTGACTGCCGCTTCCACTTCCGCTAAATTCCCAGTATCGACAAATGTGAATTCCAAACCAAAACGGTTCAACACTTTGTTGATCACACGGTAAGTTCCTCCGTAGACATCATCTGTCAGAACCACATGGTCTCCCGCTGAAAACATCATCATCACTGATGAAATGGCAGCCATTCCTGATCCAAATGCAAAGCCGGCATGGCCGAATTCTACATCCGCAATCAATTCCTCGAGTGCGTGGCGGGTTGGATTGCCCGTCCGTGAATATTCATAGCCTTTAAACTTGCCGACCGCTTCCTGCTTGTACGTACTGACCTGATAAATTGGTGTGGATACGGCGCCTGTTGCTTCATCTCCAACGATGCCGCCGTGGATTAATCTTGTTTTCGGTTTCATTGCTGATCCTCCTCAAAACTTCTGCCATAAATATTTTGGCTCATATAACGTTCGCTGGAATCAGCGAATACAGTGACGATATGGCTGCCCGGTTTTGCAACTTGTGCTTCCCGCAGAGCCGCCACAAAAGCCGCGCCAGAAGAACTTCCGACTAATAAACCTTCGTTTTTTGCCAACTCGCGAACCGCCATAAATGCTTCTTTATCCAGAATGGTATGAATGGCTTCAAAATAACGTTCTTCCATATAATCTGGCAAAAACTCCATGCCGATGCCTTCTGTCAAATGCGGCCCTGATGGCCCACCGTTTAAAATTGATCCTTCCGGTTCCACGATGACTGTTTTAATGGCTTCATTACGGGATTTTAAGTAACGTGAGGTGCCCATGAAAGTGCCGCCAGATCCGGCTCCTGCAATAAAGACATCAATATTGCCTTCCAGCGCTTCCCAAACTTCCGGCCCCAATGTGCGGACGTAAGTCTCCGGATTAGCGGGATTGGAAAATTGAGAAGGAGAAAATGCCCCTTCTGCTTCCACCATTTCTTTGGCTTTGGCAATGGCGCCTTTGATGCCTTTTTCGGTCGGCGTATTGATAACTTCCGCTCCCAGTGCACGCATCAACCCTTGTTTTTCCTGGCTGAATTTTTCTGGCACGACAAATTTCACGTGGTAGCCTTTGCCGATTGCGGCGATGGCAAGCCCGATGCCGGTATTGCCGGCTGTCGGCTCAATCATCGTCCCGCCCGGTTGGAGCAACCCGCGCTGTTCTGCATCTTCTATCAGTGAAACGCCTAAACGGTCTTTAACGCTGCCGCCCGGATTAAAATACTCAAGCTTGGCAAAAATACGGCAGCCGTTTGGAATTTCGCTGTGCGTTAATTCCAACAGCGGCGTATTGCCGATCAACTGCTGAATTTCAGTAGCATACTTCATCGATATTCTCCTTAGATCGCTTCATCTGCGAAGACTTGGCGCCATTGGTCTTTTTTCGCCAGCATTTCACGCGCTAATTCTTTTGCGCCTTCTAGGCTATGGCTAGCAGCCCAACCACATTGTACTTCGTTGCAAGCTGGTACTTCGTCTGCTTCGATGACGTCTTCCAATGTGTTTTCCAAAATGCGAAGAACGTCCTCATAATCGTCGTGGTTGATGACAGACAAGTAGAAGCCTGTTTGACAGCCCATCGGTCCAATGTCGACAATGTCCTCTGAGTGGTTGCGGCTATGCTCGGCCATCATGTGCTCAAGCGAATGAAGCCCTGGCATATCCATATGTTCTTTGTTGGGCTGCTTGAAACGAATATCGTATTTGCGGATCGTATCGCCTTTAGCTCCGGTTTTTTCCCCTGCTAAACGCACATACGGTGCCACTACTTTTGTGTGATCCAAGTTAAAGCTTTCAACATTCATTTTTTTCATCCAAATCGCTCCTCATTTTTTAGTTGCGTTGATCAGAAATACGTAATTGTTCATCTTCGACAATTCTATCGCAAATCCTGCATCCATGGCCAGCTTTTCCATGACAGGAACCGTTGTGTAATATTCACGATTCAAGTCCTCTACTAGATTAGCATGACCTCTTGTTTGCTCAAATGCAATGATTTCCTTTTTAGCACTTTCTGAAGCAAATAAAGTATCTGCAAAAACCACTTTGCCGCCTGCCGGCAATTGCTCTGCGTATATTTGGAAAGCTTGTGCTTTTTCCGCGTCCGTCAAGTGATGGAATGCGTATGAGCTGACAAAGCTTTTCGGTTGGATGTCCGCTTGAAATTCCAAAAAATCACCGTCAACGAGCGTCAAGTCCGCTATCTTTTCTGCCGTTACTTTCCGCATGGCTTCATTTGGCTCAACGCCAACCACTTCAAGGTCTCTAGCCAAAAGTTTTTCGGTCAAATTGCCGGTTCCCACACCAAACTCCACAACCGGTTCAATTGCTTCATCGGCCACTGCCTGAAGAATCTCATCATATTTTACGAATACATCTCTGTATTCCGCGTCTTTTCCACTGACTGAATCGTCATACGTATGAACCCATTCATCAAATATTTCTACGAACTCTCGTCCCATAAAAAATCCCCTTTTCATTCATATTCAATAAAACCAATAGAGTTACTCGGCTTTATTTATATCATATCAGAATCGAGGTTTCAACTATAAGCGATTGAGTTGTGAATCCACACACTTCAGGCTTTAAGCGATCGCTTCAACTAGATAATAGAAAAACAATTTCCAATTGAAGCTGAGCTATTAAATTTTGAGAATCGGTGGAACTTCTTCTTTTTTGCCGATCAGCGTCACCAGCAAGTTTTCAAATTGCGGCAAGGAAACTTGCACAATTCTGCCAGTCAACAAAGCAACAGCGATGGTTCCGACGCCAACAGGTCCTCCGAGCAGCCAGCCGAGCAAAGCCACGCCCACTTCGATGCTTGCGCGGACGACACTGATGCTGAGCCCTGTTTTGTTGACGAGCAGCATCATCAGGCTATCCCGCGGCCCCGCGCCAATTTTGGGCGACACATAAAGCCCTACGCCATAGCCCGAAACCACAATACCAGCCGATAAAATCAAGATTTGTCCAACCAGCGTTTGAATATCTGGTATAAGGAAATTAAAAATATCTATAAAGATGCCGACCAGCAGCATATTCAAAAAGGTGCCGACCTGTGGTACTTTACGGGTGAAGATAGCAGTGATCGCAATCAGCGCAAACCCGGCAATGACAGACCAAGTACCGATCGTCAAACCGAAGTTCAAATACAGTCCGACATGCAGCACATCCCATGGACCAATGCCGAGTTTGCTCCCTTTGATAGTCATCGTAAACCCGAGAGCCAGCACAACCAATCCGACAATAAAAAATAACCAGCGATAAAACAACGAACGCTTCATCCAAATCCTTCTTTCTTCTATTGTGATATGAAAAATCCATCCATTCAATGTGAATGGATGGAAGCCTTATTGACTCGGTGCCGTCAATTCAGCAAATTGGCCATTTGTTACAGCGGCCAGCTTATCTGGAGCCAGTTTCAGCTGCATGCCGATTTTGCCGGCAGAAACAATCAGTTCAGGCAATTGCTCCGCTTCAGCCGAAACAAAAGTCGGAAACGGTTTTTTCATTCCGACAGGCGAACAGCCTCCTCGGATGTATCCGGTCAATGATAAAATATCCTTGACCGGCGCCATTTCGATTTTCTTTTCGCCTGCCGCTTTCGCTGCTTTTTTTAGATCCAACTCTTCTGCCACCGGAATGACGAAAACATAAGCTTGCTTCGACGCACCGATTGCCACTAGTGTTTTGTAGACAAGTTCGGCAGAAAATCCAATTTTCGCTGCAACGGAAACGCCATCCACTTTGCCGTCTTCTGTGCTGTAATGGAGCAGTTCATAAGGAACGTTCTCTTTGTCGAGCATGCGTGCTGCATTGGTCTTTGCAATTTTCTTAGCCATGGCGAATTCTCCTTGCTTCGAAGTTCTTTCCCCACAGCATACCACCCTATTCGCTTTGGCCCAATAACTTTTTCAGTGCATCAGCCATTGCGGTATTTTGCGGCGCTTCGTCTTGCTGATTCAAGTATTTATTGACGTCTTTTTTGTTAGCTTTTGACTGGCCGGATTTTTTGCGTTTTTCAAAGGCCGACAGCTTTTCACGATGTCCGCATTTGCAGACGAAAATCTTGCCGTCTCCCTCGCCTTGCATCTCCAGCTTTTTGTGGCAGTTCGGACAGCGTGCGTTGGTCTGCATCGCCACCTGCTTTTTGTAACCGCAGTCGCGGTCCTGACAGACGTTCATCTTGCCGCGTTTGCCGTTGACTTCAAGAAGCGGTTTGCCGCAATCCGGGCACATTTTGCCAGTAATGTTATCATGCTTGAATTTCTTGTCACTCTTTTTGATGTCCGACACCGATTTTTCGGCGAAGGCGATCATTTCTTTTATGAATTCTTCTTTTTTCAATTGACCTTTGGCAATTTTGGTTAATTGCTGTTCCCAGTCAGCTGTCAGCTTCGGCGACTTCAAGTCTTCTGGAACAAGCTCCAGCAGCTGGCGGCCTTTTGAGGTAATCGTCAAGTCCTTGCCTTTTTTCTCTATCAGGAACGTATTGAACAATTTGTCGATAACGTCCGCACGGGTCGCAACAGTTCCGAGCCCGCCCGTCTCACCGAGTGTCTGGATCAGTTCTTTGGATTCGCCGCTCATGAACTGCGCCGGATTTTCCATGGCACCCAGCAGCGTTCCTTCGTTGAAAAAAGCAGGCGGCTTGGTTTTGCCATCCGTCAGCGCGATGCCTTTGATCGTTAACTTTTGCCCATTTTCAAACGGCGCCAGCGTCGTATCGTTGTCGTCGTCGTCATCTTTGTAAATCCGTTTCCAGCCTTCGTTGCGGATTGTATTGCCTTTTGCCTGGAATGTTTCCCCGCCGGCTGTCAATTTGACAGTCGTCTGGTCGTATTCATACTGCGGATAAAATACCGCAAGAAACCGCCTGACGATCATATCGTACAATTTGATTTCTTTGTCAGACAAGTCGTGCAGCGGCGGCGTTTCTTCCGTCGGAATGATGGCGTGGTGATCGGAAACTTTGGCGTCATCGATCACGCCTTTTTGCGGTGCCACGGGATTTTTCAGAATCATCGCGGCCAGGCTGCGGTAAGGTCCCATCTGGACAGCTTTGACGCGGTCTTTCAAGGTATCGCGCATGTCGCTCGTCAAATGCTTCGAATCGGTACGCGGATACGTCACAATTTTATAGCGTTCGTACAAGTTCTGCAGTGTGTTGAGCGTTTCTTTCGCCGACCAGCTATAACGCTTGTAGGCTTCTTTTTGCAGTTCGGTCAAGTCGAATAAAGGCGGTGCCGGCTGCCGTTTCGGCGTAATTTTGATGTCCGTTACCGTACCTTCATGCGTATTTTGGAGTTTGGTAAAAAGGTTGTCGACTTTTTCCTTGTCGAAGGATTGCGTCGAATTGCCGTCTGTCCAAGTGAAAGCAGCTTTGTCTGTAATTGCCTGCATGCCGTAGTACGGCTTCGGCTGGAAATTGCGGATTTGTTGTTCGCGTTCGGCAATCATTGCCAGTGTCGGCGTCTGCACGCGGCCCGTCGACAATTGCGCATTGTATTTGACGGTTAGCGCACGAGTCGCATTGATGCCGACAACCCAATCCGCTTCCGCACGTGCGACAGCTGCTGCGTAGAGGTTCTCATACGCGCGGCCGTCCTTCAGGTTATGGAAGCCGTCTTTGATGGCTTTGTCAGTAACGGAAGAGATCCACAGCCGCTTCACTGGCTTGCGCGTATTCGTTTTTTCCAGGATCCAGCGCGCCACCAGTTCGCCTTCGCGCCCGGCGTCTGTCGCGATGATCACTTCGTTGACATCGCCGCGCTGCAACAGCGACTTGACGGCATTAAATTGTTTCATTGATTGCTTGATTGGCACGAGCTTGAACGGCTTTGGAATGATCGGCAGCGTATCCATTTTCCATTCCTTGAAGTCGTTGTCGTACTGCTCCGGCTGCGCATGCGTCACCAAGTGGCCAAGCGCCCACGTGACGATATACTGCTTGCCTTCTAAATACCCGTTGCCTTTTTGTTCGCATCCAAGAACGCGCGCAATATCACGCGCCACGGATGGCTTTTCTGCTAAAACGATTGATTTCATTCGGATTCACCCTCATTTCTGATGTGGTTATTGTAACATTTTCTGATTTTAAAAGAAAAAGATGCGTCAGAATCGTATTTGTTGCTCAATGGAATGCATTTGCGCACCTATGGATCGTATTTCAGAGCTAATGGAACGTATTTCATTCCCAATGGATCATAAAATCATCTTCTCCAAATTCAAATTAAAATATTCTTGATTTCATTCACCGACAAGGCTATATTAATTTCAACTCTCTCGAAAGGAATGATGTTTTTGCAATTGATTGAACGCCGACGTCCCAGTATTCTCATCTACCTGGAAGCACTGCTTGCCCGTACCCCTTCCTATCATCCAGCCTATTCGGATATTAAAGAAAAAGTCCGGACTTGGACTGCTGGGTATGCAGGAGAAGTTTGGTTTGACCGAATGTGGCTTGACTATACGAACAATGAAATTTTCAACGTGATTCCTGATTATGTCACTCACTCTCATCAAATGGATGCCATCTGCGTCTTCTCCAAATTTATTGCCATCATTGAAATTAAAAATATCGGCGGCGTCATTGAACTGGACGGAACGACCCGTCAATTTACCCGTACATTGCACGCTGAATCCATAGGCATGAGAAATCCGGACGATCAGCTGTACCGCCATGAAAAAAAGATTCGGCAACTGACAAATTATAAAATACCTGTTATTGGCATCGTTGTATTTACCAATCCCTCCAGCATCCTTAAACTCAAAGCTGTAGAACGACGAGTTATCCACCTCTCCGGATTACCATTTGTATTAGATCAACTGATTGAACAGTACAGTACTTATCCTTCATTTGATGTTCCTCAACTATGTGATCTTCTACTGTCTCATCAATGTCCTCCCACGCCCTATCAGCACGAACCTGCAAACTATCCTTTACAAACTGGTGTTTTTTGTTCTGTCTGTTCTTTTTCAAAAATGGTTTATTCCCGCGATTTTTGGCGTTGCCTGAATTGCAGCAACAAGCAACAGGATGCCCATTTATTGGCATTGCAGGATTATCGTCTGTTGGTAGGAAGCACGATATCCAATCAGGAATTCCGAAGATTTACGGAGATGGAATCACGATCTAACGCTGTGAAAATCTTAAAGCGCTGCGGTTTCAAAACCATTGGCACTCATAGAAGCCTCAGATATTTGATTCCAGAAATGGACTTGCGGAATAAAACCAAATAGGCAATGGAATCATATTTATGACTCAATGGATCGTAAATGCGCTGCAACGGATCGTATTTCCAGGCTAGCGGAACATATTTTAACCACAACGGATCATAAACCAAAAAAAACCTCCCATAAAGGGAGGTTTCTCAATCAATTATGGATTATCCAGCGTTTCTTTCGACAAATGCGTACTCATCTCAGCGTACTGCACGAAAACACGCGCCAGTTCGCGGAGGCGGTTGTGGACGTCTTCGTTGACGATGGTGTTGGTGTCGTCGAAATGGCTGGTGTGTGTGTAGACATAATTTGGCGTCACCAGGCAGCGGAAGTAATCGAGAATCGGCTTGAGCTGGTTTTCGATGACTAAATGATGCTGATACGTGCCGCCGTTTGCTACGATCGATACCGGCTTGTAGCGCATCGTGCGCGGGTGCAGCATATCAAATGTATTTTTCAAGACACCCGGAATCGATCCTTGGAAGATTGGCGATGCAATGATGTAGCCGTCTGCTTCTTCAAAGCGGCGAACGATTTCTTGCATGCTGTCATTGTATTCGCCGAGCGGACGGCCATCAACAAACTGATGGTCATAATCGGCCAGCTTTAACATCGTTAGTTCCATATCGGGAGCGAATTCCTGGATATACGTTTGTACCTGTTCCAGTATGGCACCAGTCTTGCGCCCCAGAATCGTTCCGTCTACTAATAAAATCTTCATAATCCTATGTCCTCCTCAAAATGCGTGGAATATCAGTTGGTTAATTATGTGCAAATCCGCATCATTGCAGACAATGCGTTTGGTTTCATCATAACAAACCCTGTTTCATAATACGCACCGAAATAGCTTAGAGGCAGAAGATTTCATTCTTTAGTCTGAGTAGCGATTTTGACGCGGTTGTTTTCCAGGCGTTCTTGAGCTCGATCCGACTGGCGGACGGGTGACGTGAAGCTGACAATCGAGTCTCCCGGCTTCGGTTCGAGTTTATTGCTGTCAGCGAAGAATTCAATCTTGCCTTGTGGCCGTTGAACAAAGAGCGGAATGGTGTCATCCGTCCATTTTTCCAGAAAATCTTCATAGCTAAACTGCTCTGTCAATTGTGTTTTGCGCATTGTGTAGCCTTGTTCTGCTTTCATCTCCAGCTCATGGATATTCCATTTATCGCCGAACAAGGTGCGGCCGCTTAACGAAGAATGGAAATCTGCTGGGTCACCATCGTGGATCGCTGTCTGGTAAAGATTCGAACGTCCCATTTCCGGAACAAAATTATTGACGACTAATGCGTTATAAGAATCCGTTTCAGTCGCAACAATCATCGTTTCGTATGCCGTCATTTCTACCTCATAATCGGTATGTTCAGACAAAATTTCTCCAGCGTAAGTCGTTAAACCTACTTGGCGTGCCCCTTGCAAACTGCCCCAGGAAGGATCGACAATCATCACATTTTTATTAAGGTCGGCCAATACTTCACCCAGCTTGGTTGCAAACCGGCTGGCTCCCACAATAATAATGCCCGGCTCTTCTGCAGTCGCAAGGCCCAGCTTCCTGCCCAGCCAGCCAATCGTGAAGCCGTGGGCAACAACCGTAGAAAAGACCAGCGCAAAAGTTAGAGCCGTCAGCAGTTCCGCGTCAGGAAAGCCGGCATCGAGCAGCACTCCGGAGAAATAACCAGAGACTGTCAGTGCCACAATGCCGCGCGGCGCAATCCAGCCAACCAGCGTTTTTTCCTGATTTGTCAGGTCGGTGCCGATTGTCGACAGCCAAATTGATAGCGGCCGGACAATAAACAGCGTTGCCAAGACAAATGAAATGATTTGCCAATTGAAGATTTCAATTAATACGTCGAGGCTTAAAGAAGCGGTCAGCATCACAAAAATACCGGAGATCAAAAGAACTGAAATATTTTCTTTGAAATGCCGCATGTCGTTGATTGAGGCGATGTTCATATTGGCCATGATCATCCCCATGGCTGTGACTGCCAGCAGGCCGGTTTCGTGCATGACCATATCCGACACTACAAAAGTCAGCAGGACCACCCCAAAAACCATTGGTGCTTTTAGAAATTCGGGCACTTGCCCTTTTTCAAACATCATTCCCATCAAACCGCCAGCCCCGGCACCAAGCGCCACTGCAAATAAAGACGCCAGGAAAAACAAGCCAAACGCTGAAGCTGTTTCATCACCGATGGCAAACAGCACAAACTGGAATGCAAACAAAGCAAGCAGCGCACCAAATGGATCCACTACAATGCCTTCCCATTTCAAAATCGCGGCTGGACGTGTTTTTAACTTTGCTTGCCGAAGCAGCGGCAAGATCACGGTTGGCCCGGTCACGATAAAGAGCCCCCCGATGACAAATGCCACTGCCCACGATAGCCCTGCGATGTAATGGGCTGCCAAAGATCCGACTATCCAGGCGATAAACGCACCAAGCGTCACAATTCGCAAAATCGGTTTGCCAAAAGTACGAATTTCTTTAAAGTTCAAATTCAAGCTGCCTTCAAAAAGGATAATGGCGACTGCCAATGAAATAAATGGGTTGAACAACTCACCAAAACTTTCAGCGGGATCAATGATGCCGAAAATCGGACCAACCAGCAGTCCGGCAATGGACATCAGGACGATTGCAGGAAGCCGAAGACGCCATGCGATCCATTGAGAGAGCACTCCCAGAAAAATAATGAGCATTAAGTCGAATAATAAAGTATCAATGGCTTGTCACTTCCTTATGTTCTTTTTTGGAATTATACAGGTTTTATATAGTGAAGGAAAATCGTAAAAGATTCAACTTTTATGATTTTGTGTTACAATGGTAGAAAAATAAGGGTGATTTTGTGAACAGACAGGAATTGGAATACGCAATTGCTGAGCTTAAGATGGATTATGTTCGCCACCAAGGTGATATCGAAAAGCTCGAAACGACTGGACACGCCGGCATGGTGGAGAAAGCAGAATTGCGTTTGGAAAAAATGGAACTACAACTTGCGGAATTAAACCAAAAACTCGCGGATCTGTAACCGCGATTTTTTTTATGATATTGGAGGAATTTATTAAATGAGTTTATTAACAGTAGAAAAATTAAGCCACACATTCGGTGACCGGACCCTTTTTAACGATGTATCGTTCCGATTAGTCGAAGGTGAACATGTTGGATTGGTTGGAGCTAATGGCGTCGGGAAATCGACAATGATGAATATTTTAACGGGCAAGATCATCCACGATGATGGGCGCGTTGAATGGCAGCCACGGACGCATTACGGTTACCTGGATCAGCATACACAACTGCAGCCTGGCCGCACGATCCGCGAAACACTTCAAGATGCATTCCTGCCTCTATATCAGAAAGAAGCGGAGTTGAACGATATTGCCATGCAAATGGGCGATGCAGACCCTGAACGCCTTGAAGAGCTGCTTGAGCAGATGGCGGAAGCACAGGACGCTTTGGATGCTGGAGATTTTTACACCCTGGATGGTAAAGTCGAAGAAATCGCTCGCGGCCTGGGCCTTGATGCAATCGGCCTTGACCGCAATGTAGAAGCTTTATCCGGCGGACAACGTACGAAGCTGTTGCTTGCCAAGCTATTGCTTGAAAAACCGAAAGTTTTGCTGCTGGATGAGCCGACCAACTATCTTGACGAAGAGCACATTCAGTGGCTCGTCAATTATTTGAAAAACTATCCGCATGCGTTCTTATTGATTTCGCATGATACGGAATTCATGAGCAGTGTCACCAGTGTCATTTTCCACTTGGAATTTTCACGTTTGACGCGCTACACAGCGACATACGAAAAATTCATCGAACTTGCCGAATTGAGCAAGCAACAGCATTTGGATGCCTATGAAAGACAGGAAGACATGATCAAGAAAACTGAGACCTTCATTGCAAAAAACAAAGCACGTGCTTCTACAACCGGCCGCGCCAAGTCCCGACAGAAACAGCTGGATCGCATGGATCGCATCGACAAGCCGGAAGTTGCTGCAAAACCGCAATTTGCTTTTAAAGAAACACGCAGCCCAAGCCGTTACGTGGTGGAAGCCGAAGCTCTTTCCATCGGCTACGAAAAACCGCTGTTGCCGCCGCTAACGTTCATGATTGAACGCGGCGAAAAAATTGCACTTGTCGGCATGAACGGCGTCGGGAAATCGACCTTACTGAAAACAATGCTCGGCAAAATCAAACCGCTTGATGGAGATGTTCTGCGCGGTGAGTATTTGACGCCAAGCTATTTTGAACAGGAAGTCAAAGCACCGACCCACACACCACTCGATGAAATTTGGGCTGCTTATCCAAGCATGGACCAAGGCCAGGTCCGTGGTGCACTCGCCCGGACAGGGTTAAAGAACGAGCACATCTCCCGTCCCATGACGCAGCTAAGCGGTGGCGAACAAGCCAAAGTCCGCCTATGCAAATTGATGATGGAAGAAAGCAACTGGCTGATTTTCGATGAGCCAACCAATCACTTGGACATCGATGCAAAAGCTGAATTGAAACGCGCGATGCAAGCTTACAAAGGCACCATCGTTCTCGTAAGCCACGAACCTGAATTTTACGAAGGCCTGGCCACTAAAGTCTGGGACGTTGAAGAATGGATTTCAGCCGGCAAAACGGTGCAATAACATATAAAAAATGCCTCTTCTGGTTTTCCAGAAGAGGCATTTTTTAATAAGTCGTCAGTTTGAACAGTTTTTGGAAGCCGTAAATTCCGCGCTGCCAAAACGTAAAATCATCTTGATATTCTTCTGTCTCCAGTGTGTAAAGGGCATCTTCATTATCCCACAGACGGTCGAAATAAGTTTCCATATCTCCAGTCAGTTCGCTGTCGTTCGTTGCCACAATCCGGATATTGCTTTCCAGGTTGTAATCGTTAAACGCACGCTCCGTATAGTTGGTGGATCCCCCCGAAATGATCGTTTCATCCGAAGTTTGGATCATGATGGATTTTGTGTGGAACTGTCCGACCACAGCATTATACCAGCGGACCTCCAGATGGTCTTCTGATTCTGATAGCATTTCGTGGACTACTGGACGGTTAGGCAAACCCGTTTTTTCATTGCCAAATGCATTCTCATTGGCATCCAGAATCAGCCGAACGTTAACGCCACGGTTGGCAGCATCTGTTAATGCATTAACGACACTGGTTTCCGCGATATAGAACATGGCCAATTGAATCGAATCGCCTTCTGCCGTTTTCTCAATATCCGATAGCAAAGCATCCAGCACTTTTCGCTCCGTTAAATATTGCGCCTGATACTCTCCCTGTTGTTCGGCCGCCTCGATTCTAGGCAATTCCGGTCCACCTGAAAATAAAGAGACGGCCTCTTCTGCTTCCAAAATATCATTTAGCACAGGGCCGCTGACTTTAAACGCCATATTGCCGTGCAGGCCACTGGCATTGTGGGGATTTGCAGAACTGATGATGGCTTCTTTTTCAGTAATAACTGCTTTTCGGTGATTGGCTTTGATGTTCATCATCTTCAAGTAGGAAGATACCGTTAAATCAGGGGCGTCGCTTGACATTCCATTTGGCACCCAGCCTCTGCCTCCAGCATCAAACCACTGAAAGATGACGCGGTAAAATCCTGAATACAGCGGCGTTGAATCACGAAGCTTGTCCAAGTCTGTAGTGATGACTTCTACCCCTTCATCTTCCAATGTACCTAAAAACTGACTTTCATAAGATCCATAACCATAATTCAATGGATCGGTAATAAAATAGATAGGGAAATTCGGATTTTCTTCTTTCTTATCCAATAAATGATCGGTCAAAGTTTCCGCTACTGCTGGAAAATCCATGTCCTGATCGTTGTAATTATCAAAAAGAAACAAGTCGATGACGACAAATTCTTCTGCCTCATCAATCATGTCGTAAATTTCATTGAATATCCGCAGCTCGCTCTCGGTTTCCGTGCCTTCTTTATCTTGCGCATAAGACAAATCATAAATCATCTCAATTTGCTCAACCGCATGGAGGTCTCCCTCGCTTGAAACACCTTCAGGCAAAGGCTTGAACGTTTGCCACGCTATTACTACGATATATAGGAATGCCAGAATACCAACGGTGCCCATGACAATCCGCTTTCTTCTGCTCCATTCCTGAAACTTTCTCTTTTTCATGAACTTTCCCCCTCCTGTTTATTATAACCAGTTAGAGAAAAAATTCCTTATAATATTTTCCATAAAAAAACAACCGAAAACTCGGTTGTTTTAAGTCGCTACCACATATTCACGCGTACGTGCATCTTCCATCAGCATGTCTTTTAAACGCTGTTTTCCACGGAACAAACGGGATTTCACTGTACCGATTGATACTTTCATCGCATCTGCAATTTCAATCAATGAGTATTGGTGAACATAAAAGTAAAGGATGGTGGTGCGGTAAATCGAATCCAGCTCTGAAATCTTGTGGCGAATCATTACAGATACGTCCTGTTTCTCCAACAGTTCAGCGGCACCCGCTGAATCAGAAGGAATCAAATCCAGCAACGAGACATCTAAGCCTTCTGGCTGTTGAATCATATGTTTGCTGCGCCGTACATTTTTGCGGTAACGATCACGGAACGTATTCATGCAGATAGTTGTCAGCCATGCTTTTACATGATCCACTTCCGCAATAGAAGATTCGTAACGTACAACTTTCAGCCACACTTCCTGCATCAAATCTTCCGCTTCTGCTTTATTGCGTGTCAGTTTTAAGCATAAATGATAAATATACCGATTGTACTCTGTGTATAACGTTTCCATGATCGTGCCCCCGTCCGTTCTGCTTGTCCAGCTTTCGCTTTCTCTTAACCTTATATTGACGGAAGTTAGCCTTTCACTCTATCGCTTCTGCTTTCATTCTCCTTACAAAGGTGTAATAAAAGGAAAAAATCCGCTGTCCAAAGACAGCGGATTTTCTATGCTAACACTTCTTCTTGAGTATCGATTTTCGTAATTGTTAAGCGAACAATGCGGTTACGGTCCATTTCGTTGACTTCAACTTGAAGATTTTCATACGTAAACTGTTCGCCTTCGTCCGGCACATGCCCCAGTTGCTGCATCACAAAACCGGCGATTGTGTCATGGTCGTTCGGCACTTCCACTTTGAACATGTCGTTAACATCCTCAATTTCGAGACGGCCGTGGCATGACAGCACAGTATCTGTCATTTCAAAAACCAGTTCATCGTCTTCTTCATCTGTTTCATCTTCGATATCCTGGCCAATCATTTCCTCGATAATGTCTTCATGCGTAACAATACCGAGTGTTCCGCCGTATTCATCCAAAATTACAGCCATGTGTTTTTTCTTTGCCATCATCAATTTAAAGACTTTTTCCACGCTGACCGATTGCACCACAAACAGTGGATTGTCGTCCATCAGTTCTTCCAGCGTTAAATTCGGGTTCATGGACCATTCAATCAGCTTTTTCGAATAAAATAAGCCAACGACGTTGTCCATGCTCTCCTCGTATACCGGATAACGTGTATAGGAAGAATCCAAAATCAAGTCGCGCACTTCTTCATATGTGGAGTCAATGGCGATGCCAACCGTGTCTGTTCGATGGGTAGACATGACATCTGAAACGTCTTTATGAGGGAAATCCAGCACCCCTTTGATGCGGTCTGATTCATCTTCCTCAAACGTTCCTTCAGTAGAAGCAATATCGACCATTGTGCGCAACTCTTCTTTTGTCATACTTGCTTCTTTCACAGATCCTTTTGAAATGATGCGAATGAAAATATTTGTAAATTGTGCCAGCAACCAAGTTAACGGTTTTAAAATAACGACTAAAAAACTAATAACAGGCAGTACGATATATGCCACTTTATCCGAAAATGTAGCTGCAATTGTTTTTGGCAGCACTTCGCCAAAAATAATTAGAACCACTGTTAAAATAGCTGTCGCAAGTCCGACTTCCCAGCCTCTCGTGATGGCAATGGTCGTCACTAAAGTTGGCAACATGATGTTGGCAATGTTGTTCCCGATCAAGATGGTCGTAATCATTCGGTCCGGCTTCGCAATTAGCTTTTGCAGTTTTTGCGATTTAACATCACCCTGCTCTGCGCGAAGTTGGACCTTCATCCTATTTACTGCGGTTAATGCCGTTTCGCTTCCCGATAAGAAGAACGACATCATTAAAAAGATACCTAATGCTATGAACAAGTTTATTTCCTCCAGTATTATAAACACCTAATTTTACGAACTCTTTCCGTATTGAACACTATACCATAGCCAATTTCCACTTGTCGAAAACCAAAACTTGATATGTTATAATTTTTTCATACGCTAATCTAACGAATCGAGGGATCTTGATGAATGCTCAAGCCATAGACCAACACTTTAAAGACAACCGGGAATCTCACCTGGAAGAACTAAAATCATTTTTGCGCATTCCCTCCGTCAGCTCTTTGTCTGAACATAAAGCAGATATGCAAAAAGGAGCAGAGTGGCTGATTAACGCATTGGAAAGTGCCGGTTTGGAAAACGCCCAAATCGACGAAACCGAAGGACACCCAGTTGTTTATGCCGACTGGCTCCATGCAGAGGGCAAACCAACTGTGCTCGTATACGGCCATTACGATGTTCAGCCGGTAGATCCCCTTCACCTTTGGGAATCCGCTCCTTTTGAACCACAGGTGCGCGACAATAAACTTTATGCCCGTGGCGCAAGCGATGACAAAGGCCAAGTTTTCATGCACATTAAAGCGATCGAAGCCTTATTAAAATTAGATGGCGAATTGCCGGTTAACATCAAATTAATTATTGAAGGCGAAGAAGAGATCGGCAGTCCAAACCTTCCGAAGTATGTCGAAGAAAATCAAGAATTGCTGAAGGCCGATGTTATCGTCATCTCCGATACCGGCATGCAAGGACCAGGCCGTCCAGCGGTCTGCTACGGCTTGCGCGGACTTGCCGGTATCCAAATTGATGTCAAAGGACCAAAAGGCGATTTGCACTCTGGGCTATACGGCGGTGCTGTTCAAAACCCGCTGCACGCCATCGTGGAAATCCTGCAGTCGTTCCGTGACCAGGAAGGCCTGATTCAAGTAGAAGGTTTTTACGACGACGTTCTTGATGTTTCCGAAAAAGAACGCGAAGAATTTGCAGCACTTGAGTTTGATCTGGAGCATGAGAAAAAAGAAATCGGCATCTCAGAAGACTTTGGCGAAAAAGGTTATTCTTTCGTTGAACGTACGTGGATCCGCCCAACACTGGAAGTGAACGGCATCACGGGAGGCTTTTCAGGTGAAGGCATCAAGACCGTACTGCCTGCAGAAGCTAGCACTAAAATCACTTGTCGCCTGGTGCCAAACCAGGATCCTGACGACATCGTTGCAAAACTAAAAGCCCATGTGGAATCACACAAGCCAACTGGTGTTGCTGTTGAGATTACTGAGTTTGATAAAGGAAAACCGTTCCTGACGCCGTATGATCACCCTGCCATTCAGGCAGCTGGCCGTTCTTATGAAAAAATATACGGCGTGCCAACCGCATTTACACGAATGGGGGGATCGATTCCGATTGTTGCCGCATTTGATGAAATTCTCGGATTGCCTGTTGTCTTAATGGGCTTCGGACTTGCATCTGAAAATTTCCACGCACCGAATGAACATTTCCATTTGGAGAACTTCGATAAAGGGCTTCGCGTTATCAGCGATTACCTTTTTGAAGCCTCAAAATTAAACTAATTATATGTATAAAGGCCTTCCCTGAATAACGGGAAGGCCTTTATACTCTATTCTCATTTCAAAATAGGAGGGATTCCTAATGATCTTTTATTGGTTGCTTTCGTATGTCATCGGAAACTTTTTGACAGCCTGGTGGATTGGCAAATGGAAAGGCGTCGATTTGCGGCAGCAGCGCAGCGGCAATTTAGGGGCCAGAAACGCCGGCGCGGCACTTGGGAAATTAGCCTTTCTGCTGACTTTTCTGGGTGATGCAGGAAAGGGCGCACTTGTGGTTTGGCTCGGCTTTGTGTTTCATTTTTCGATTTGGCAAATCGCTGTAGCAGGCTTAGCCGTCATTTTGGGGCATTTGTTTCCTTTCTGGCTCAAATACTGTGGCGGCAAAGGCATTGCAGCTTTTGTCGGTGTTACGTTTTGTCTAACGCCCGATTTATTTTTGGCCATGTTTATTTTGTTCTTCGCCTTTTTCCCGTGGTTCAAAAGTGCGACTTTATCCATGCTCGCAAGCTTTGCAGGATTTATCGCGATGTCCATTATTTTGCAGGTTTGGCCAATTACTTGGCCGTTGATTGTAGCTATAATTATTATTGTAATTAAGCACAAAGGAGATATCGAAGAATCGTTCAATAGCCGGTTCCGCTCAACTTCTGTGTAGAAATACCAGTTTATTCAGCTATTACTATCGCTGAAATATTATCCATGTTATAGTTTTTATAATCTAATAATTCTAAAAAAAGGGGAGTTTTTGTATGAAGAAACCGATTGCATGGGTTATGGATACAACGGGGTTTGTCACTGAAGAATTTAAAGCGCATCCAGACGTTTACATTGTTCCATTGAATATTCATTTTGGTACTGAGGAGTTTATTGATGACGGGGTGGATTTAACGAATGATGAACTTTACCAGCGCATCAAAGATTCTGCTGACTTCCCAAAAACGTCCCAGCCATCAGCCGGTAAATTTTCGGAACTCTACGACAAACTAAAAGAAGAATACGACTGTGCAATTGCTGTCCATGCTTCTGCAAAACTCAGCGGAACCATCGCCTCCTCCACTGCCGGTGCTGAAATGAGCGAATTCAAGGTTTACGCTGTTGATTCATTAGCACTTTCATACGGCCTATCGGGCTTGGTTGAGCGTGGCTTAAAACTTCAGGAACAAGGAATAAAAGCAGAAGAAATTGCGCAGCGGCTCGAAAAGGAAACTGCGAATTTCCGAAACTATATTTTAATTGGCAACCTGTCCCAGTTGTACAAAGGCGGCCGAATGAGCGGTGCCCAGTATTACTTAGGCAGCCTGCTGCAGATTAAACCGATCGTTCAGTTAACCCCTGAAGGTGAGTTGAAACCAACCGATAAAGTACGGTCACACAAAAAAGCAATTCAGTATTTGATTAATCATGCCAAAAAAGATTACGAAGAGCATGGCGTCCGAAGATTTCAAATCATGCATGGCCATGTAACGAAAGAAGCTGAAGGTTTAAAACAGGAAGTCCTAAAAGAAATGCCCGAGGCTGAAATTTTAGTAGGTGACTTGAGTTCATCGCTTGCTGTCCATGCTGGAGAAGGCACACTCGCTTTCCAGTGGAGACGAGAAGCTTTGTAGAGTTCTTCTGCAACTAATGGAGGATAAAGCTGTTCAATTTTCAGATTTTTTGTTTGAACACATCGGTGCTAACCGGATATTCCGCTTTTGTTCTGCTACAATAAGAGTAGAAGAATGATGGTGAGGTGGATTTAATGCAACATGTGGAACGAGAACTTACTGAATTTGTAAAACTTTGTGATGCAAGAGGCCAATTAAATCCAAAAGCTATTGGGTATGCAAAACAGCCATTGGTGGAAAGCAACTTAAGCGGCAATTTTATGCGCAAGAAAAAATGGAATTACTGGTGTGTGTTTGGAGACGAAATTTTGTTTTCAGCAACCATTTCGCATTTGGATTACGCAACTGTTTGTTTTGTTTATTTCCTCAATTATGAAACGCAGCGTTTTTATGAGAAAACAATTGTGGTTCCGTATACACGGCATGTAAAACTGTCCGAAAATGCATTGGATCCCTGTCATTTCCGCAGCGATTCCATGACCATCGAGTCGGTTTACAGTCAGGACGCCACACACTTAACCGTCAGCGTCAAAGAATTTGACGGTGAAGATCTTGAAGCAATTCTGGTTATTTCTCACCCCGAGGATTACGAATCCTTGAACGTGGTCATTCCTTGGAATCGTCAAACCTTCCAATTTACCGGAAAGCATAGTTCACTTCCGGTAACTGGCATGGTCAAAATTGGCAGCCAACGTTTTGAATTTGAAAAACTGGATAGTTTTGCGGTATTGGATTATGGACGAGGCATTTGGCCAAGAGAATCGCTATGGAATTGGGGAATGGCCTCGCAGCGCTCTCTGGGAAAAGTGATTGGTTTGAATTTAGGCGGAAAGTGGACAGACGGCACTGGAATGACAGAAAACGCATTTTTTGTGAATGGCAAAATGACCAAAATCCATGAAGATGTCTTGTTTGATTATGATCGGGAAGACTTCAAAAAACCGTGGCTGGTCCACAGCAAATTCTCCGATGATGTCCAACTGACCTTCTCGCCTTTTTTCGAGCGTGTATCGAAAGCAGATGTGCGCTTTGTCAAATCGGAAGTTCACCAGCTTTTTGGCTATTATGATGGCTATGTTCGCTACGGCAATGGCAAAAAGCTGAAAATCACACGGCTCCTTGGTTCTATCGAGGAGCATTATGCAAAATGGTAATACGAAAAGCCGAATTGGGGAATCCCAATTCGGCTTTTCTATATTTTTTTACATTTTGGATACAAACGACGAGCTTTCTAACTTTATTCAAATAAAATTTGGAGATGGGGCTTGCATCAATTCGACTCAGTAAGATATCTTTTCTTCAAAATGTGCCAGCATCTTTTCGGGATGATCCGTAAAGATTCCGTGGACCCCAATTTTTTGCAATTCTTCGGCGTAAGCTATGTCATTGACTGTATAGACATAGACGATCGCCCCTTTTCGCAGAGCATCGGTGGTCATTCTTCTAAAAGCTGATGGCAGTGATACATGGATGCGTTTTGTTCCAATGACACGTGCATAATCGTAAACATCCACCAACACTTCAAATGTCAGAATGGCGCTCTCCACTTGCTTTCCTTGCACAACAGACTGGATATCTTCGTGATTAAAAGAAGAAATTAGCACACGATCGGTGAATCCGCGTTTTGCGGCCAAATCAACTACCTTATCCGCCAAGCCGTCATAAGGGAAAACATCGGTCTTCAGCTCGATATTCAACCTATGGTTGGTTTCTTCAAAGATATCGAATATTTCGTCCAAGGTCGGAATCTCTTCCCTGCTCCATTCCTCAGAACGCCAAGAACCACAATCCAATTCTTTCAATTCTTTTAAGGTCATGTCTTTTACATAGCCTTTGCCATTTGTCGTTCGGTTTACTTTTTCGTCGTGAATGACGACAATTTCCCCGTCTTTCGTTAAATGCACATCAATTTCGACGCCCGTAATCGGCAATTCAGCCGCAGCACGAAAGGCCGCTAATGTATTTTCTGGATAGGTGCCTGAACAGCCTCTATGCGCATAAATCTTCACAAAACCCCTCCTAAATGTCTGTCCGTATTTCCCAAAGCTCTGGGAAAAAATATTGATCCAGTACTTTTTTCAAATAATTAACGCCGGATGAGCCACCAGTTCCCTGCTTAAAGCCTATCACACGTTCCACTGTCTTCATATGGCGGAATCGCCATTGCTGGAGCCAGTCTTCAATGTCCACCAATTTTTCTGCCAGCTGATATAGTTCCCAATATGTATCCACATCACGGTAAACTGTTTTCCAAGCAGCACGAACGCTTTCGTTGGATTCATACACCATACTGACATCGCGCTGCAGAACTTCATCGTCGATCGCGAACCCGCTTCTCGCCAGCTTTTGAATCGCAGCATCATAAAGTCCTGGAGCATTAAACGCCTGTTCAAGCTCCGCATGAAGCGGTGCATCTTTTTCATAGATTTTCAGCACATGCTGGGTTTTGTAGCCAAGGGCAAACTCAATCATGCGGTACTGATAGGATTGGAAACCGCTGGAATTGCCCAAATCATCGCGAAACTCCATATATTCTGCAGGTGTCAATGTTGACAACACGTCCCACCCTTGGATAATCTGGGATTGAATGCGCGACACTCGTGCCAATTGCTTGAACGCCGGCTGCAGATCGTCTTTATGAATATTGTCGATGGCTGCCCTCAATTCGTGCAAAATCAGCTTCATCCATAGTTCCGAAACTTGGTGGATGATGATGAACAAGGTTTCATCATGATGACCGCTGACACCGTCCTGCGCTGTCAGTAACTTATCCAAATGCAGGTAGTCTCCATAAGTCATGCTTTCTTTGAAATCCGTGCGGATGTTTTTCTCAGATGCGGCAGCGACATTTTGCCCATTTTCGTAATTATTCATCAAAATTGCTCCGTTCGAACTCGGCTTTGGCTCTGCTGTTCTCAGTTGTTGCCTATCCTGTAAAAAATTGATTAATCTTAAGAATTCGAGTACATTCTTAATGTAAGTATAAGCTATTTGGAAGGATGGAATCAGATGATTTTCAACAAAAAAAATGCACTAGCTTCTTTGCTTTTTTCTTCAGCTTTAATTTTAGGCGCCTGTGGCGACGATGAACAAGTGACTCAACCGGTAAACAATGATAACCAGGAACAACCCGCCGAAACAGGAAACACAGACACCACATCTTCTGAATTTGGAGAAACATTCGGTTTTACGGATTTCGACTTTAATGTCGACTTTCCCGATATGGACGACATGATTGAAATTAGCTACGAAGAAGATCGCGACCAAATTGAAGCTGAATACAAAAACAAAATGACAGACACGGACGTATCCGGAAATGCTGCTATGGATGAAATCGAACCCGGTTTTAGCCAACTTGAGCTGACAGCTGAAACACCTGATGCAGATGTCATTGCGCAAGTCATCGAAGCTTTTGGTGTTGAAGACGGATTTACTGAACTTGAAATCGAAATCAGATTTCCTGACGGGACAGAAAAAGAATATCAACAAAACGGCAACTAATTTCATTGCCAAGAGCGATTCGCCTATGCGAATGGCTTTTTTATTGCAAATGACGTTTCCAATAGAAAATAGTTTGGATTCTGCTAAAGCCTGATTTCTCATAAACATGCAATGCTTCGTTGTTCGTTTCTACATCCAGCAAAACTTCTTGCAGTTCGCGCTGAAACGCCAAGTTCCGGCACCATTTCAAAAATTGTTTGCCATATCCTTGGCCTTGCTGCTCAGGATGGACCGCAAATGCGGTCACCCATAAAGCATTTCCCTCGACCACAAGCGTTGCGGTAGCAAGCAGCTGTTGATCTTTCTGAAGCAGCCAAATCTCCCTATCCGGGTCCACCATATTGTGTTCCATAATTGCCAACACCGTGTCATCAAAAGCTGCGGTCAACAATTCCGCCAGTTCTTTCGCTTGTCCTGCATATGGAACAACCGTTGCCTCTTCAAACAAATTGGCGTCTGGCAACGGCTCTGCAGAAAGTAGAATTTCGTTGAAATCTGGCAAGTATCCAATGCTCTCCATAAACGCAGCTACTTCGGCATCATTGACAAAAGCCGCCAATTCGCTTTCTGCCTGGCGTTGGCTTAAGGCATGGGATACACCATCTGCTAATGCTGATCCAAGTGATAGACGCCGGTAATCCGGGTGAACAAATAACGACCATTCGTAATGATGCAGCCCCACCATATCTGCAGCTGCAGCAAAACCGATCAACTCTTCTTTACCTGTATAAGCAATCACAGCAAAGCCTCTTGCATCGGCTGCTCTCCAAAGGGATGGATGAAGGACTGTTCTTTGCTCAACTGGCAAGTCCGTCAGCAGCTGCTCCATATCACTGGCTGTTTGGTTATCTACTGGAAATGAAACAATTGATAATGATAAATCCATCTGGCAACCTCCTCTCGACATTTATTGCTCAATGTTTCTCTGTGTTTTATCCTATCATAGCGCAGGCAAATTCGGTATTGGGCAAAAATACATCCAACACCAAAAGCCTGCTCCGCATTTCCGGAACAGACTTTTAGTGTTGCGATATGATGAACGGTTTTACAGCTTCGCATCTTCCAGCATATTGGCATAAATGCCATTTGCGTTTAACAGCTGCTGCTGCGTTCCCGATTCGACCAATTTCCCCATCTCCATAACCAAGACCAAATCGGCTTTTCGCACCGTATTCAACCGGTGGGCGATGACAAAGCTGGTGCGGCCCGCCATGAGCCGTTCCAATGCCTCTTGTATCTTCAGTTCGGTGACCGTATCGATGCTGCTCGTTGCCTCGTCCAACAACAAAATAACCGGATCAGCAATCAACGCACGAGCGATGGACAGCAATTGCTTTTGGCCTTGGCTGATCATGGATCCGTCGCCCGTCAGAATTGTGTCGTAGCCATCTGGCAGCTTTTCGATAAAGTCGTGGGCATTTGCACCTTTTGCCGCTTTCACCACTTCTTCATCAGTAGCGTCCAATTTGCCGTAGCGGATGTTGTCGCTGACCGTTGCTTCAAACAGAAATGGGTCCTGCAGCACAAAGGCAATTTGTTTGCGCAAAGTTTCCCGGGGCATTGCAGCAATCGGCGTGCCATCCAGACGGATCTCACCTTCATTGGCGTCATAAAAACGCGCCAATAATTGCATGATCGTCGTTTTCCCTGCACCAGTTGCCCCAACAAGTGCTGTGGTTTGGCCAATGCCAACAGAAAAACTGACGTTGCGAATGGTCCAATCTTCCTCTGCTCCTTCGTATTTAAAAGAAACCTGATCGAAAACCACTTCGCCTTCCAATTGCTTGTCCTCATTCAAGACCAAGTCGTCTTTTTCTTCTGTTTCGTCCATAATCGAGAAAACCCGCTCCGCTCCAGCTATTGCAGACAAAACAGTATTAAACTGATTGGCCAAATCATTTAATGGACGGGTAAACTGGCGCGAGTACTCCGTGAAGATCACAATAACGCCGATTGACACAGAACCATTGAGTGCCAGGATTCCTCCAACACCGGCTACAATCGCAAAACTCCCGTTGTTAAGGAAGTTCATCACTTTTGGAATAAACCCGGCATAAGTCCAAGCCCAAAATCCGGCATGGCGGAGCCGCTCGCTTTTTTCACGAAATTCTTCCATGACGCGGGGTTCCTGTGAAAAGGCCTTAACGATTTTCTGGCCTGAAATCGTTTCTTCGATCATGCCATTCAGCTCGCCAATCGCTTTTTGCTGTTCTTTATAAAGCCGACCTGTACGTTTCGTAATCCACTGGATCGAAATGTACATGAGTGGAATGATGATTAAGGTCAATAATGTCAATAATGGACTCAAGGTTAGCATGACAATGGCCGTACCGGTCAAGGTCAAAATACTGGAAAACACTTGGATAAATGACGTATTCAAGGTGGCCGAAACATTTTCAATATCATTGGTCATCCGGCTCATTAATTCCCCGTGCTGCCGCTTGTCAAAAAAGCTGACCGGCAATCGTTGAAGATGTGAGAAAAGACGCGTCCGCAAGCGAAAAATCACTTGCTGAGCAATGCCCACCATCCAAAAGTTCTGCAAATACAAGGAGACGGAATGGCCAATGTACACGACAATCAACCATAATACGACGATTCCCATCCCATCGAAACTCTGGGGAACAATGTATTCATCAATGATGTAGCCGATTAAATAAGGACCAAGCAGCGCTAAAGCCGAACTGACAAATACAAGCGCCAACACAATAATTAGCAAGAAGCGCTGTTCATCGACCAGCTTCCAAACTTTCAGAAGAGTGGATTTCCAGTTTTCAGCGCGCTCAGACTTTTTCTCTTTCTTTTTTTTCAAATCTTCTTTCGTTAAAATTGGCTCATGTCCGAAAGGGCGGCGAATGGCATTAAACATATTCATCAACCTCCTCTTCTTGTTGGGACATCGCAATTTGGCGATACAGCTCCGAACTCTTCATCAGCTCTTCGTGAGTTCCGTAAGCGGAGATCCTGCCATCTTCCAGCAGCAGGATGCGGTGGGTTCTCATTGCCGTCCGTATTTTCTGAGTCACCACGAGCATGGTCGCTGCTTCCCGGTCCAGCTCTTCCCAAAGAGCGGCTTCGGTTTTGACATCGAGCGCACTTGTGCTGTCATCCAAAATTAAAACGGACGGTTTGCGCACCAAAGCACGGGCGATGGACAAACGTTGTTTTTGGCCACCGGATAAATTGACGCCTTTTTGACCGACGCGTGTAAAGTAGCCTTTCGGAAAACGTTCCACTGTTTCGTGAATCTGCGCTTTGGCAGCTGCGTCAGCCAATTCCTCCTGCACGACTTTGTCTTTGCCCCAAGACAAATTATTGGAAATCGTTCCGGTAAAAAGAAGCGACTGTTGCGGCACAATGCCGATCGTTTTGCGCAGCGCACGCAGCGACCAGTCTGTGACATCTGTGCCGTGCACCGATACCGTTCCTTCCGTTGCATCGTAAAATCGCGGCAGCAGCTGCAGCAAAGAAGACTTCCCGGAGCCGGTTGCTCCCATAATGGCCAGTTTTTCATTGGCCTTCAAGTGGAATGAAACATTCTGCAGAACCGGCTGTGAACTTTCCGGATAGGTGAACGACACATTATCAAACTTGACTTCCCCGCGCCGCAGGGCTTTAACCTCACCGATCTCGTCCTTTTCACGACTATCTTCAGCTAACAGAACTTCTTCAATCCGTTCAGAAGAAGCTTTGGCACGTGCGAAAATCATGATGATAAATGAGAACATCGTGAAAGCACCCGTCATGCGCATTGCATAATTGACAATGGCAACCAATTCACCGATTTGGGCTCCCCCGCTTCGAATTTCAAATGCCCCAAACCACAAAACGGCTAACAACGATAAATTCATGCCGAACAATAAAATCGGCAAAATGATTTCCATGATTCTGAAGGCTTTTACTGTATCGATTTTCAATGCTCCTGCCACTTCAGAAAAACGGTTCGCTTCATATTTCCCGCGGAGATATGCTTTGATTAGACGCACTGCCTGCAGATTTTCCTGGACAATTCGGTTGACGCGATCCAGGCGTTTTTGGACAAAGCCAAAATAACTGACGCCTTTTTTAACCATGACGTATAGAAAGATCAGCAAAAAAGGAAAGACAATAATCAAATAAAAGGCTAATTTGGGATTGACGACAAACGCCATAATCATACTTCCCACCACGAGCAAAGGAGCACGCAGCATGATCCGCAATCCCATATAGAGTACTTGTTGAACCATCGTGACGTCACTCGTTAATCGCGTAATTAAACCAGAAGCTGGAAATTTATTGAACATTGCCAATGAAAAAGATTGAATTCGCCCATAAAGTGCTTGGCGAAGATCAAACGAAAAACTTTGCGAGGCATGTGCAGCAAAATACGAATTGATGATTCCTGAAGCAAAAGCGATAACAGATAGCCCCATCAGCAAAATTCCTAATTGAATAATGACACCTTGATCTCTTTCTACAATTCCTTGGTCAATAATATTGGCGATGACAAGCGGCTGAAGCAATTCCACTGTCAATTCCAGAAGCATTAAGATCAACGCGATGGCCATATAAAATTTATATGGTTTTGCGTATGAAAATACGGTTTTCATGAGAAGGCCTCCTAAACGTTTCGAAACTCGAACCTTTGTATTGAATAGTATGCCATAATTTTCAGATATCGAATAGGAATTTCTATTTTAAACCAGAAAACGACGCCTCTTTGGAAGACATCGTTTAAAAAATGAAATGCATTATTTTCTTTGGCTTGAACAATGAGCAGAACATCCATGTCCCTGTCCTTACTCCAGTTCTACCTTGTTCTTTTTGGGACTGCCGGCTAGCGACAGCCAAGTGACAAAAACCAGCATCCCCAGAGCACCGGCCAATTGAACCGGAGACAGCACTTGCCCGAACCAGAACATGGAAATGACCATCGCGGTCAACGGCTCCATTGATGACAGGATACTGGTTTCAACCGCGGTGATGTAACGCATGCTGCTGAGGAACAAGACGAAAGCAGCTGTTCCGATGACGATGATGGAAAAAATTGCACCGATGACCGGCAGTTGGGTTAGGACTGGCCATTCCTCTGATAAGAAAATTGGATTTACCAGTCCAAGAAAAATGCCGCCAAAAAGCATCGACCAGCCGACAACGAGCAACACGCCCCATTCCTGCATCAAGCGCGCCGGGTACAGTGTATAAAAAGTAAAAGCCAGGCCTACCAAGATGCCCCAGAAAAAGGCTTGGCCGCTGATGATCAACTGATCAGGTCTGCCGTTGGTTAGCAGCAAAAACAAGCCCGCCAGCGTTCCAGCCATACCGATAATTTGATAGCTTGGCGGTATTTTTCTATGAGTGATGGAAACAAAGAGAATAACATAGACGGGAGCTAAAAATTGCATCAAGGTTGCCACCACTGCATTGCTTGCTTCAATCGCCGCAACAAAGCTGTACTGGACGCCAAGCATTCCCAATATGGAGAAAATCAGCAAGGGACGAACCCATGTTTTATTGCGGAATATGGCTGTGACGCGTACACCTTTGAGTTTTAGGAACAGCAGCAGGAAAAGGCCAGCCACAATCAAACGGATGGTCAAAAGAAATGATACGGAAATCCTGTAGACCTCCATGGTCCATTCCATTAAAGGTCCTGTGGCTCCCCACAGCATGGCCCCAATCAATATCATGGAAATTCCTTTTAAACGTTCCATGCTTTCACTCCTTTCAACAGAAAAACCAATCCCGAAAGATTGGTTGGAAATAAGTTAAAATGACAGGTTCATCATTAACCCCACGTAGAAACTGATAATAAATCCGATACTAAACAGCAACGTCAGCCAAGCATTTAGCTGACGGTAAAATCCTACCAGCACTAAGGCCAGCAACAATAAACTGAGTCCCATCAACAGCGAGCCATTTAATGTCCAATCCAATCCTGCCGTAAGCGGAATGTATAATGGACCAGCCAATTGTTCAATCAGCCACCCGCTGCCCTCAATCCGCAGCGTATCGTTAACATCATGGGGAGGTGCCTGCTTGCTCATAAATGCTGTGAACACGAAAACCAACAAAAGCAGGATGCTTTCTACTTTCAGCCAAGCTTGCTGGAATACTTTTTTCTTGTTGAGAAAACCATTGATTAATGCTGCCAGGAGTACAGGAATAATGCTGAGGTGCTTCAGCAGGAGCAACTGCCCATAAGGCAAGGCCCAAGAATTGGCATAGTCAGCCGGTGCCACAAAAAAGAACATGATGACAATGCCACTGGCCATCACAGCGGCTACACAGAACAACGCAAACGGCGTAAACCAGGCCACAAATCGCGGCCAATTCATTCCTTCTCTTGTAAACCAGGCCACGTGGAGAAGCACACCTGCCCACATCGCCATAAACAGAACATGGATGGAATGGAGAACAAATCCGGCCCACAGGTCAAGAGTCGAAACGTGGCTGTAGAAGCCGACAGTCAGGATTAACAGGAACAAATAAAGCGCCTGAATATAGCGGCTTCCACCCAAATAGATGGCAATGGCCAGGACAACACTGAACAGCAATGTGATCATCCATCCTTGGCCTACGCGAAATCCAGTAATGGCATTCAGGTAAGAGTCACTCCAGCCTTGGGTGCTTTGAAGAAACACCGCAAGTTCATATACGGGGCTAAATGACAGCAAAACAATTCCAGCCGTGCTGAGCAGCAGCAGAACTTTGGATGTAGCGACCTGCGGTTTACGGTCTTCCGGCACAAATTGCAGGATAACCGAACCCGCTAAATAAGAAAAGGCAATATACAACAAGACATCGGCAAATGCAGTGATAAATATCATTTCTTTTTCATCACCACTTTATAGATTCCGAAGACTGCCAAAACGACAACAAGCCCGAGCAATATTGTGACAAGAACATTGCTGCCGTCTTCAGTTGCGGCTGATGCCGCTTCTTGCTCTGATGCTGCAACTGACTGTTCTGCTGGCTCTTCAGCTTCCTCGGGAGAAGTAGCTTCTTCTTTGGTTTTCATTGAGACAGTAAAGGCAATTTCACCTTCAATCGGATGGCCGTCCTCTCCAATGATCTTCCACAGAATCCGGTAACTGCCACTCTGCAGAGGTTCATTAAGCTCAGCTGCCATTAGATCTTCCTCTACAGTAACGCGGTCAAATTCAACCGATCCGCTTTCGCCAACAAGCGTCATTGAACTGCCCTCTTCAATTCTTGTGCCAAAAACCAACTCTACTTGTTCCAAAGCTTGGGTTAGGTTTTCCCCTTCCGCTGGGTTTGATGACAACAATGTTGTATGCGCTTGAACCGATAAAGGTAAAATTAGAATCAGGAATAAACCAATAAAAAATTTATATAACATTTTTTTACCTCTATTTTCATATGATTTATGCCTATTCTCTCACGATTGTCAATGAAAGGATAGTGAAAAATCAGTGACTTTCGTGTAGAGATTATTTTGAAAAGGATGACGATATACCTTTTCTTCTCTATAATGAAAGTACACTACGGTTAAGGAGAGTCAACGAATGAGCGAATTGCAAGGAAAACTAGCTGATACCCTCGTTTTCAACCATATTCCTTTCCCCATCATCATTTTAGACCAAAACGGCTTGATTGCCTGGTGCAACCAGCATGCTGAGCGCGTTTTCCAAATAGAATCCGAAGCGGTCAAAGGACAGCTTTCTCCTTATATGAATCCTGAAAAAGCAGCGTTAAGCAAGCATTCATGGGACACATTATTACATACTGAGGAACCGGTTAAATTTGAAGATGTGGAAATCGAATTGGGCGATGGAATAAAGGCTTACACTACTGTTGTAGCCAAATCCTACACTTCAGACAACGAACAGTTTGTTATGACGATCTATGAGTTGGATGAAGGAGACGCGGAAGGATCCGCCCCTAAAGAATTAAACCATTTGCGCAATGGTTTGGACGACTCTTTTATGCTGCTTTATTTTGATCAGGAATTTTTGATTACATATGCAAATCCCTTATTTTTGAAGTTAAGCAAATGGACACCAAAGCGGATTTTAGGCAAGCCGGTATGGCACATGTTCGGAGATGGTGCGGCAGATGTTCAATTTGTTGACTCCATTTTATCGACGCTAAGAGAAGGCAATGTCTGGAACGGCGAAGCGAAAAAAGTTAAAAAAGATGGCGAAATTTACTGGGTTGACCTAACTGCCATTCCGATGCAGCTGTCCAAAGATGATACGTATTATATTTTCCTGGAAAAAGATATAACAGCCAATAAAAAAGCCCAGCAGCATCTTGAGGAAATTGCATTTATCGATCCTGTAACGGGTTTGGAAAACCGGCATCGGCTTGAGCAAGTGGTCAATGAATATATAGAAGAGGGACGCCACTTCTCCTTCATCTTCCTCGACATTGATCGTTTTTATACTTTGCGTGACGTGTCAGATACCGACACTGAAAATGAATTGCTTATCGAATTTACGAAGCGCCTGCGGATGTACTTTTCAGATTCCATTATTACACGCGCTGGCCTGCATGAATTTGCATTAGTGACACCCCTCAGCAATTGGTTTATTGAAGGGTTTCTTCATTACCTTAAGCAGCATCCCATCTACCTGCAGGGGACAGCTGTACCTATGACGATCAGCGGGGCGATTACAAAATACCCTGAAGACCAGCAGAGCTTCATGCATTTGATCAAAGCTTCTTATGCGACCATCAAAAAAGTGAAGGATCGCGGAGGCAGTGCCATTTCCGCACTGACATCCGATGACCACGAGCGATTAAACCGCAAAGCCTTAATCGAAAAAAGATTGATCTACGCATTGGACCGCAAAAACCTGCAGCTTTTATACCAACCGCAGGTTAACTTGAACAATGGAAAAGTCGAACGCGTAGAAGCACTCGTACGCTGGACCGATTCAGAAATCGGTATTGTTACGCCTGACGAATTGATTCCGATTGCAGAAGAAAATGGCTTAATCAATGAAATCGGCAGCTTTGTCATCGAAACGGCCACTAAGCAATTGAGCGATTGGCAATCTAAAGACATCGACTTGCAGATCAGCATCAACTCATCGATTCGTGAATTCAGAGACAAAGATATGGGCAAACTGCTCCTTGAGCAACTAAAAATCAACAATTGCAAAGCCAGCTCTTTGATGATTGAAATCACAGAGAAATTTGCTCTTGAAGCCGAGGCCGAACGTTCTATTATGACGCAGATGAAGCTCCTTCACCAAGAAGGCATCAGCTTTGCATTGGATGACTTTGGGACGGGCTACGCTTCGTTCCGTTACATGCTAATGCTGCCAATATCTGCATTAAAAATCGATCAGACGATTATCCAATCCATCACCAAACAAGAAAAAATTCAAAAATTGATCAACGGCATGATTCAATTTGGCAAATCACTTGACCTTCAAGTAACAGCTGAAGGTGTTGAAACCAACGAACAATTCGAGCTTTTGCGCGCCATGGGCTGTGACAGCCTGCAAGGCTACATCATCGGCCACCCAATGACAGCAGAAGACCTAGAAAAATGGCTGGGGTAAACAGAAAAGCGCAAGCACCCGTGTAGATTTGACGGGCATAAGCCAGACCGGCGAAGCGGCGCTCTTTGCCGCACAGTCGGGCTGGCTTATGACCCTAGAATCTGGGTGCTGGAGCTGGACAATACAGAAAAGTAGAAGTGCCCGTGTAGCTCTGACGGGCATAAGACAGACCAGTAGTGTGGCGCTCTTTGCCACGATGCTGGGTTGGCTTATGACCCAAAGAGCTGGGCACTGAAACTGGACAACAAGAAAAGCGCAAGCACCCGTATAGATTTGACGGGCATAAGACAGACCGGCGAAGCGGTCTTTCTGCAGTTGCTCGCTCACAAAATATAAAAATGGGTCTGACAAACAAGAACTACTCTTGTGTCAGGCCCATTTTTCTTTGTATTCTTTTTGCCTGCCGCTTAAAGAACAGCTGCATCAGCACTTCCGCAAAGACCAATCCCATTGCCACAGCTCCGGAAATCATCAATGCTTCGGAAGCAAAAGCGATAGCTTCCAAGTAATTATTTTCAACAATGTTTCGCATTGCATTGTACGCCTTGCTTCCCGGCACCAATGGAATAATTCCGGCGATGCTGAAAATGATCATCGGCATGCGGAATTTCTTGGCCAATAAATGCGCCACGATCGAAACAGCAAATGCCCCAGCAAAAGAAGCCTGCACCGAATCATCGAAGATAAGGAAGAATGTGCGGTAAATGAGCCAGCCACTCATACCGACCAGGCCACAACTGACTAAGGTTCTGCGCGGCGTATTGAAAATGACGCCGAATGCGCCAGCAGCCAAAAAACTAAGAAATGCTTCCAATGGCCAGTTCATCTGAACTCCTCCTTAAAATGATAAAACTACTGCGATGCCGGCACCAATAGCAAATGCTGTCAAAAAAGCTTCTGCACCTTTAGATAACCCGGATACAAAGTAGCCAGCCATCAAGTCACGTACAGCATTGGTAATCAGCAATCCCGGAACCAGCGGCATGATGGAACCGATGATCAGCGTATCCAGATTTTTTGCAAACCCGCTATAGACAGCGAGTGATGCCAGTATTCCTACAGCTAAAGCGCCGATAAATTCAGCAAATATCTTAACACGTGTTTCTGCAAGTATGGTTTCCACAATGATAAAACCGATTCCGCCAAACACAAACGCGAACGGAAGATCAATCCAACTGCCGCCCAAAAGAATTAAAAAGCAACCACTCGCTACTGAAGCTGCTAAAATCTGCAGCCATATATTGAATCGATAATTGGTTTGGTCGATTATCAGCATTTCGTCATAAGCTTGTTGCAATGTATATTCACCAGCCACCAATTTTCGTGAAACGGAATTGATAAGCGCCACCCGCTCCAAGTCGGTACTCCGGTTATTGACCCGAACAAATCGTGTAGCCAATTCTTCACTAGGAGAAAACATGATGCCTGTCGGTGTTACGAAACAATGAGAGTTTACCATGTTTTGTGAAACCGCCATACGGATCATCGTATCTTCTACACGATAAGTCTCGGCTCCGCTTTCCATCATGATTCTGCCCGCCAGCAAGAAACAATCCAATGCCAGTTCGCGCCTGGTCTCTCCTACCTGTGCCACATGTTTTTCCCCTCTCGCAGTCAGTTTCAGTACTTATCATAACTCACATGGACAAAAAATTAAACGCCCCGACTTCGCGGGGCGTTTAATAGGTTCTTTATGAGTACTTAAGGCTTTAATACGACCTTCGTACAGTTATCTTGGTGATCGTTAAAAATCTGATAGGCATCGCTGGCATTTTCCAACGGCACAATATGTGAAATAATTTCCCGCGGATCGAATTCTCCGTTTTCAATTTTTTCATATAACATTGGCATCAAGTGAATAACCGGTGCCTGCCCCATCTTCATCGTCACGTTTCGCTCGAATAGGTTGCCAAGAGGGAATTGGTTGTACGTCATTCCATAAACCCCGGTCATTTGAATGGTTCCAAACTTGCTGACCGCATCTTTAGCAATGTTAATGGCACTCAGCGTTCCACCTTGTAGCATCAGCTTTTGCTGGGCTGCTTCAGCAGGAGATTTCTTGCCGTCCATTCCTACACAATCAATTACGACGCGTGCTCCACCTTGCGTGATTTCATGAATCAATGCACCTGTATTGTCGTGTTTGCTGAAATCAACAATTTCGACATTGTTGATTTTTTTAGCAAGTTCCATTCTGTAAGGAATTTCATCCACTGCAATAACACGGCTTGCACCTTGCATCCAGGCGAATTTTTGGGTCATTAAACCAATCGGTCCACAGCCAAGAACTACTACTGTATCCCCTTTTTTCACTCCCGCATTCTCCACGCTCCACCATGCAGTTGGCAGAACATCAGACAAGAACAGCAGCGATTCATCTTCCAGCTCCGAAGACTCCGGAATTTTAAGAGGCATGAAGTTTCCGTAAGGCACGCGCAAATATTCGGCTTGTCCGCCTGAATAATCACCATAGCGTTCGGTTAAACCAAAATATCCACCCGTATCAAAATGGGGGTTATCGTTTGAATTGTCGCATTGGCTTTCCATCTCATTACTGCAATAAAAGCACTTGCCGCAGCTAACGTTAAAAGGAAGGACGATGCGATCCCCTTTTTTCACTTTGGTCACATCTGGTCCGACTTCTTCTACAATGCCCATTGGCTCGTGCCCAATGACCGTGTCTTTCGTTGTCGGCAATGCACCTTGATAAATATGCAAATCCGTTCCGCATATAGCGGTTGAGGTTATTTTTACGATGATGTCGTCTTTTTTCTGAAGCACAGGATCTTTGACATTTTTCACTTGCATATTTTTCGTTCCTTGAAACGTTACTGCTTTCATCGATATCCCTCCAGTTTTTAGTTTTCAGAACACTCTTCAACTTCCCTTTTTTTGCTAATTAAAAACATAAAAAAAGAAGAGACCCGTTCCTTAGGCCTCTTCCTGATGCTAATCAAATACTACATTCCCAATTGGCTCGAAAGTATCCAAGCTATAGCTTTTGATTTCGCCATTCGCTACTGTATACAATTCCTCCCCAACATAAAGAACTCGCTGAGTGGCGGTGTTCCAATCTTCGTATTGACTGTCGGTTTGTTCAATTAAGTTTGCGGCTTGGGAAATCCCTCCAGGTGTAATGGTATAAATCAGCGCCCCTTCACCATGAAATTCCAAATAATCATCTGCACCTTCTTCGTAAATTGCTGCTGGAAAACCAAACAGATTTTTTTCCGGATGTGTAAACAGTGCTTTATGGTCGTATTGAAGAGTTGAGTACGTTCCCGGTCCTCCAATAATTTCTGTGTCTTTTTCTACTGGAGCGGCAAAGTCACTGACATCAAACAAGGAAATTTTCATGCCGCCTGTCACGACGCGCGGTTCCCCATCCTTTACTGGCTCCAATTTGGTGTCGTATCCAAAACCGACCAAATGATCCTCGTCCAGCGGATGCAAATAATTTGAAAAACCAGGAATTTTCAATTCTCCGAGCACTTGTGGTGAAGAAGGTGTCGAAACATCGATGACGAAAAGCGGATCGGTTTCTTTAAATGTCACCATATAGGCCTTATCTTCGATAAAACGAGCAGAATAAATTCGCTCTCCAGGCGCCAAGTCTTCCACCGATCCTACCTGATTCATTTGGCTATCCAAAATAAACAAGTGATTTTTTGTAGGAGAAGCCACATCCCAGGAAACCCCTTCTGTTGTCGCTGCCCGAAAATAGCCGTTGTGTTCATCCATCGAAAACTGATTGAGCAAAGAACCCGTTAGTTGTGCAGAAGCCAAAAACTCAACTGCAGTACCGTTTAAACCGAACTTAAATACTTCCGTGTTGGCCTGCTGCGGCATCCAACTGATGATGTCACTATTGCTTATTTCTTCATCGCTGAATGGAACATAGGCGGAGGCTGTCAAATAAAGATTTTCTTCATTCATGTAAAGCTGCTCACTGCCGCCCAAAAACCCTTCAGTCGAGATCTCACTCATTTCAGGAGCATTCAAGTCAATCGTAGTGATGATGCTGTAATTGCCTTCCATAGTTCCAGGTAATATCGCGATATTGTCATAAGGCAGGGGCTGAATTTCTCCGCCATCTTTTGAATCGTAGTAGTGTGGGCGAAGTTCAGGCTCGTCCTGTTCTTCCAGCATCCAATAATCCGGATAAACATTGGTCACAAAGTAAAGAACATTGTCGGTCAGTCTGGCACCACTTAAATTTCCTTCCGCGCCAAACTCACGAACCAGCTGAGGCGATTGTGGATTGCTGACGTCGTATAAATAAACAGAAGTCAGACCCAAATACGACTGTTGGCTGCGCGGCATCTCATCCATTGGCATAGTGGAAAATCGGCTTCCTATGATAATCAGTGTATCTCCCGATAGGAACAGTTGCTGAGGATAGGTTTCCTGCGTAAAAGGCAATTCAGCCGCAACAGTCATTTCTTCGGGGTTTTGGACATCTGTAATTACCACTCGTGATTCACTGATTGAATAGATATACGAGCCGTCGGTCTTCACCATATCGGCTTCATCCACTCCCTCAACTTGGTTATTGGTGGTCGAATGATCGCCTCCAGCTCCTTCACTGCCACCTGATGCAGAGTCGGACGATTCGGCTGTTTCTTCGCTGTTTTCACTAATAGTGCCGCCGGATTGCTGATTATTCTGCCGCATTTCCATTAACTGTGCAAAATAATTTCGCAGTTCTTCTGCATCCGAAAGCTGTTCCAATTGTTCCTGCACGACAAAAGAAATTTCTGTATTCATCAAACTTTTCATAAAGTTGTTTTTTAATGCTGCTCTTTTGATATGCAATTGGTATTGGCCGTTAGTGATCTCAGGAATTTCCAAGGTTTTCCCATTCTCATGGAGAATCATTTCAACCTCTACCTGCTCACCTTGTGCATTTGTAATGTAGACATCGCCCTGATCGATGGCATCCTGCTTGAGGGACGAAGAAAAGTTGGCTTTCCAGCCCTGATCGGCTAACGCAACAGATGAAGCGCTTACCGATACTTTATCGTTAAAAAAGACAAACGCGAGACCCATCAATATAGCTGCGACTGCAGCAAAAGCCCAAATTTTTTTCTTCTTCACGGAGCTTCACGCCCTTTCAGATATCTCTTTTCCCATTAGACAGAGAATCACCCGAAAAGTTTCACCATCACTGAAAACTTTTTAAAGCTTCCCGAAAAACACTTTGGAATGTTTCTGGAGCTTTATCTGTTTTTCCGCCTCCTTGAGCAAACTGTGCATTTCCTCCACCTTTGCCTTCAGTCAATGCCAGCAGCCCTTTCAGCACCTCCCGCATATCGCCGCTTGCCTGCTCTCCTTTTGCGCACACAAGCCGTATGTCTCCTTTTGACACATTAATGAATAGCAGTGTCGCCGCGGTATGTTGACCAATCACCAGCCGGGCAAGCTGCTGCAGCTCTTTGATTGGTCTTCCTTCGTAAACTCGTTCTATGGTGCCATTTGCGGGAAGGATCGTTTCTGCTTCAAAAGTTAACACTTGTTCCTGGAGCTGTTTAATCGTTTTATCCGCTGTGGCTTTTTCAGCCAACAAGTCTTTAGCAGCTCTCGGCAATTCTGCCACTGGCGCATTTAATTGGGCCACCAAGTTATCGGTTGTTTCCATTAAAAAGTTAAAGTATTCTATCGCCCGTGTGCCGCATAAAAAATAAACCCGCAAGCCGCCTTTTGCTTTTTCTGTAGAAATGATTTTCAATATGCCGATATCTGCTGTATTCTTTGGGTGAGTGCCTCCACAGGCATTCACATCGATGCCTTCGATTTCCACTAAGCGAATATTGCCTTTGACTGCCGGTGGTTTTCTCAGTTTAAGAAATTCAACTTCCGTATCAGCAACCCAGCGAGTCGAAATAGGCAAGCGTTGGCTGATCAGCTGATTGGCTGTCTTTTCCACATCTTTCAGCTGTTCTTTTGTGGCCATATCCAAATCCAAATCGATGGATACCCGTTCATGTCCCAGATGAAAACTTTGGGTCTTAAATCCATACATATCTTCCAATAAAGCACTCAATAGATGCTGACCCGCATGCTGCTGCATGTGATCCCATCTTTTTTGCCAATCCACTTGGGCAAAAAAGCTTTCTTGCGGCAGCTCGATGTTGGTGTAATGGCGAATCTCGCCATCTACTGTCTGCACGTCCATTACCTTGGCAGGCCCAATTTCTCCCGTATCTGCAGGCTGTCCGCCTCCTTCAGGATAAAAACAGGTTTGGTCTAAAATCGCATAGAATCCCTTGTCATCTGTTTCACTGCTTGTTACTTGCACAGATGCTTCCGAAATCTCAGAATCCTGATAATACAGTTTTATTGTCATGTCGACACCTCATTTTTAATAGTCCAGTTGATTTTACTGAACCTGATTGTTTGTAAAATCATTAAAAGTGGAATTATAGAAATAAATAGAAGTACAGGAGGCCATACAAATGCCTAAATTTAATCGTTCCGTATTATTGTATAACGGCAATGCAGGAGCGTCTACGATAGACGCTGTGTTAAAGAATGCTGTACCACATTTGGCTGAAGCATCTAAATCACTCGAACTGATTCAAACCGCTTCACCCGAAGAATTTGAGAATGTCTGTCAGACCGCTGCTGCATATGCGGATATTTTGTTTATTGCGGGAGGCGATGGCACTGTCCATTCTGCAGTGCGTGCCCTATCCAGTTTGCCTGACGCTCCTCCAATCGCGATTATTCCAAGTGGTACCTGCAACGATTTTGCACGCACATTGAATATTCCATTGGACTTGGATTTGGCATCTTCCGAACTCGTCAATGGAGAAATCAAAGAAATCGATACGGGAAGAATTAACGGCGGCTCGTTTCTTAACTTTGCGGGAATCGGCTTAATTACCGATGCCTCGTCGAATATCGATCCGCATCTAAAAGATCGATATGGGAAACTCAGTTACTTTATGAGCGCGCTTCAATCCATGCGGCAGGCGACTCCATTCCCGGTCTATTTGAAAATCGATGGCATTAGCTATTCCGAAGAAGGGGTATTGGTGCTTGTGATGAACGGCAAGTCAATCGGTACTCATAACTTCCCGCTGGCAACCATAGATCCCACAGACGGCCTGTTAGATTTATTTATCATTCAAACGTCTTCAATCGCTGCATTGCGTGAATGGTTTTCGCTTTCCCAGCCCGAGGTCGCAACAGAAGAACTGGACCACATTACGCATTATCAAGGCCGATCCATCACCATTCAAACAGATGAAGAGCTGGATGTCGATACTGATGGTGAAATTTACTTGAAAACTCCCTTGGATATCGAAATTGAACCGCGCAGATTGAAAATGCTCGTTCCGAAAAAAGTGGAAGAATTGATTTAACAGCAAAAAGGATGGTTCCTGTTGGAGCCATCCTTTTTGCTTTAGATAGACAGTGCTCTAGTTTTGCAAAGCAGACCGGTGGATGGTTTCTGTAATATCAACACCGCGTTTGGCCATCTCTGTAATGTACTCGTCTCCAGGAACGATCATTTCCGGAGGATAAACTCCGCGCTTGTCGATGATTCCTTGGCCGATCATCTGCGCCACAACGGAAATGGTATACGCCGTTGCACGTGCCATCGCAGTGACACCGGTTGCGGGATCTTTAACGGTTACCATATTGTATTCGTAACCAACGTCCTCTCCTGCTTTTACACCCGATACCAGCACCCGTAAAACGACGGCATCTTGTTTGTCTCTCAATGCTGTTATCGGTTCGAGCACCGCTTTCAGAACAGAGCGGAGCTTGACTGTTTGCCCATCCACTTCGACTGTCTTTGTCCGATCCGTAAAGCCTAGATCTACCAGCAGTTTAAACTTTTCGGCATGTCCTTTGTAGCGCAAGGTTTTGTACTCTAATGAATTTACATCGCTGAAAGTATCTGTCAAAGTCGATGTTCCACCCGCAGTGTGAAAAGCCTCCAGCTCACCAAAACCGTCAAATTGCACATGTTCGATTTCGGATAGAGACTCAACTTCCAGCAGCTTGCCGTCGCGAATCACGTGTGATGTATCGGTATAATGATCAAATACACCTTCCAGTGAAAAAACATGGTTGTACTCTAAGGGAGGTTCAGGATGAACGGGAATGCCTCCGACAAATAAGCGAATAGCTGAAACTTGGTCGAGTTTGCTGGCACCATACCCTGCCAGGATATTAATCATCCCCGGTGCCACCCCCAAGTCAGGTATCAGTGTCACACCTTTTTGCTGCGCTCGTTCATGCATGTCCAGCACCGCTCCCGTCGCTCCCCCAATATGTCCACCTAAATCCACGGTATGGACACCACACTCAAGCGCAATAGCCGCTACTTTTTCGTTGAACGTATAGAACAGGGCGTTGATGACAATGTTTCCTTTTGAAATGACAGCTGCCAATGTAGCATCATTGCTGGCATCCAGCTCCAGCACTTCCAGCTTGTTGCTGCCGAGCTGCTCCTTAAATAGCTGAGTTGAAATGATATTCCGGTCCGCTAAAAAGACCTGCTCAACGTCTTCATTTCCAACCAGGTCGCGGGCCGCTTGCTTGCCCATCAATCCAGCTCCTAATACGACGATTTTCATCTTCTGCATCCCCTTTCGCCATTAAGTTGCAGTATCGATTTGAGCACGCTGCAGCTTCCCGCTGAAGTCGACGTAAACGCTTTTCCATTCTGTAAAGACATCCAGTGCCGCGACGCCCGAATCACGATGCCCATTGCCCGTGCCTTTTGTTCCACCGAATGGCAAATGAATTTCAGCGCCGGTCGTCCCAGCATTTATATAAACGATTCCAGTATCCAAATCACGCTGAGCTTTGAATGCCCGATTGATGTCAGCTGTATAAATCGAACTGGACAAACCATACATCACACCATTGTTTATCTCAATTGCGTTTTCAAAACTTGTTGCTTCAATAATGGATACGACCGGTCCAAAAATTTCTTCCTGTGCAATGCGCATATCCGGCAATACATCCGTAAACAATGTCGGAGCGTAGTAGTTCCCTAAATCATAGATGCCCCCTGTTAGAATTTCGCCGCCAACCAGAAGCTTAGCACCCTCCTGTTGGCCAATTTCGATATATGAATGAATTTTGTTAAGAGCTTTCCGGTTGATGACCGGGCCTACTTTAATTGACTCATCCATTCCGTCTCCAACGGTTAATGCTTCCATCTTTACCAGCAGGCGTTTTTGCAGCTCCTGCTTAATATCGGCATGCGCAATTATCCGGCTGCAGGCAGTACAGCGCTGGCCAGCAGTTCCAAAAGCACTCCAAAGAATTCCTTCAACAGCCAAATCCAAATCAGCATCTTCCATAACAATTACAGCATTTTTGCCGCCCATTTCAAGTGACACTTTTTTCAAGTTGCGGCCGCCTGCCTCTGCAACTTTGCGGCCTGTTTCAGTGGAGCCGGTAAACGAAATGACCCGGACACCTGGATGCTCAATCAAAGCCGTTCCCACTCGAGAACCAGCGCCGAAAACAATATTGGCTACGCCATCTGGAAGACCCGCTTCTTTAAATATTTTTGCCATTTCATAAGCCATCATTGGTGTTTCAGTTGCAGGTTTCCAAATAAAGGTGTTGCCTGCCACGATGGCCGGAAACGACTTCCACGTCGCAATGGCTACCGGGAAGTTCCAAGGCGTAATCAGTCCCACCACACCGATTGGCGAACGGACGCTCATGGCAAACTTGTCCGCCAGTTCCGATGGTGTCGTTTCACCGAATAAACGCCTTCCTTCCCCCGCCATGTAGTAAGCCATATCGATGCCTTCCTGAACTTCACCGCGTCCTTCTTCGATGACCTTCCCCATTTCTTTCGTCAGTACTTGAGCCAAATGTTCTTTTCGCTCTTTCATCAAGCGCCCAACTTCATATAAATAGTCTGCACGCTTTGGTGCTGGTACTTTTGCCCAATTTTTTTGTGCTTTTTGTGCCGCTTCTACGGCCTGATCAACTTCCTTTTCGGTGGACATCTGAACCTGCGCCAATTCTTCTCCGTTTGCAGGATTCAAAACCGGTTTGAACTCTGCTTGTTCATTTAATTGCCATTGTCCATTTACAAAGTTGGTCAGCTTCATGGTTTCCGCCCCTTTCTTCCGCCAAATTTTTAATGCTTTTATCCCTATTATTCCATAGTTGAACCGGAAAATCCTATTTGTTTTCTGAATGTTCCGTTTTATTTATTAATAAAAAATCTTATACACTATTGTCATTTGTAGATCCATCGGCTATAAGATCTTTACTAAGCTAACCTGTGTTTAAGCAAGCCTAAGTTGCTAAAGCGATGACAGAATCCTACACTCTTACGGATATAAGACAAAAACAATACATTTTAGCGTCTTTTTCCATAAACTATTGACACTGACGGTGCGTTATAGTGTATTTTAAAGAGAGAGGTGATTAGATTGTACAAAGTACAAGAAGTAGCAAAAATAGCGGGCGTCAGTGTACGGACTCTCCATCATTACGACAGCATCGGTTTATTGAAACCGTCAAATATCGGAACCAATCGTTACCGCTATTACAATGGCAAAGATTTAAAGTTGCTCCAGCAGATTTTATTCCTGAAAGAATTGGACTTTTCGTTAAAAAAGATACAGGAACTTGTGGCCGATGGCTTTGATCAAGAGTATGCGTTGTCTCAACATGTCGAGTTGTTGGAACAGAAAAAACAACGTATTGAAAACCTGATACAGAATGCAGAAAACACGCAGCGGGAACTTCGGGGCTTACAGAGCGTGACCGATGCAGAGCGCTTTTCTGCGTTTACTAGCAGCAAATCTGAAGATTTGATTGAGAGATACCATAAGACCGACAGCAGTTCAGCGATGCTTGGCCAGGCAGAAGTTTCGCAGGCTGCGCATATTTTCGGCGACGATTCAGCTGTTGCGGTTGCCGTAGCTCCTGTAGAAACTGCTGTAGCTGAAGAACCGGCTGCAGCTATCAGCGAGCCGGCCAAACCGGAAAAAGAAGAAGAAGATTTGGATGAAATCAACCGCGAGGGAGACCGTATTTACAACACAGTCGCCAGTTTGATGCATTTGCCTCCACAGACAGCCGCCGTCCAACAAGAGATGAAAGCTTACTATACTCTGTTGAATCGGTTCTATGACTGTTCGCCGAAGATGTTCCGCGGACTCGGCGACTTATATGCATCAGACAGTCGTTTCGCTGCTAATATCGATCAGCATGGCCAAGGTTTGGCTAAATACTTGAAAGACGCAATGCATGTCTACGCTGACGGGTTACAAGATGCCTGAACTCATCGGACCGTGCAGCAATTGCGGAAAAGACGTCTATTGCCGGGATGGTTTTCTTGACGGAGTTTATGTAGACGGGGAACTGGTGTGTTTTGACTGCCAGGAAGAAGTCGAAAAATAAGTGAACGCAAAAAAAGCTGCCGAATTTATCGGCAGCTTTTTTTCATTTATTGAACTCCAGTTGTTTCTTTCAACGCATCCAAACGCGCCTGGACTTGTTCTCCGGTTAGGCCGTGCTCAAAAGCATAGCGGTTGCGGGGGTGTTCACGGCATTCATCTGAACATGAACGCATGTATTTGTGCTCGTTTTCTTCAGTAGCCAAAATTTTCGCATTGCATTCAGGGTTTGCGCAGTTCACGTAGCGTTCGCAAGGTTCACCTGTAAAGTGGTCTTTGCCGACGACGGTGTGTTCCAATTGGTTCACTGGCACAGCAATACGCTCATCAAATACGTACAGTTGGCCGTCCCATAAATCGCCTTTTACTTCAGGGTCTTTACCGTAGCTTACAATGCCGCCGTGTAATTGGGCAACGTCCTCGAAGCCTTCTTTTTTCAGCCAGCCCGAGAATTTTTCACAGCGGATGCCGCCTGTGCAATACGTCAAAATTTTCTTGCCTTCAAATTGTTCTTTATTGTCACGGATCCATTCCGGCAAGTCGCGGAAGTTTTCGATATCTGGACGAACCGAATTGCGGAAATGGCCAAGGTCGTATTCATAATCGTTGCGTGCATCCAAGACGATGGTGTCCTGTTCCTGCATTTGTTTATAGAATTCTACCGGCTCCAGGTAAGTGCCTGTCAATTCATTCGGATTGATGTCTTCTTCCAGCCCAAGGTGAACGATTTCTTTTTTTGCGCGGACGTGCATCTTTTTGAACGCATGGCCTTCTGCAGCGTCGATTTTGAAAACGATGTCTGAGAAGCGCGGGTCGTTTTTCACCAATTCCATATAAGCTTCTGTCTGTTCGATGGTTCCAGAACACGTTCCATTGATGCCTTCTTCGGAAACAAGGATGCGTCCTTTCAGTTCAAGCTCTTTGCATGCTGCCAAATGGTCAGCTGCAAAAACTTCTGGATCTTCGATTGGTGTGTATAGGTAGTAAAGTAAAACATTGTGTGTATGATTTTGCATGAATCATACCTCCTAATTCTCTATTTGTTTCTGCACCAGAAAAGGCAGCAAAAACCTCAATCATTTTACAATAAATAACGGCAAACTACAACTTTTGCTTTCACAAAAGACAGCTGCTTGCGCAGCTGCCTTCCTGTTTTTCTCAGCAAACTCGATTTTTAACCGACTTGTTCTCTAAACAAGCTTGAATTGCTTCAGCATTCAATGCCATCATCTCTAAGCGTGTTTGGATTGTCGCACTGCCAATATGCGGCAACACCGTCACATTCGACAGCGTCAGCAGCGGATGGTCAAGCGGAACCGGTTCTTGTTCAAAAACATCCAAGCCGGCTCCCCAGATTTTTTTGTCTTTCAATGCTTCATATAAAGCACTCTCGTCTACAATGCCGCCCCTTGCCACATTGATCAGGCAAGCCGTTTCTTTCATCAATGCCAATTCGTCGGCTCCGATCATCCCTTTGGTTTCCGGCGTCAACGGTGTCAAGATCACCACATAATCCGAAATCTTCAATAATTCCTCGAATCCAGCATAGCGTACATCTTCCAAGCTTCTCCGGGTGCGGTTGTGATACAGCACATCCATGCCAAACCCTTGCGCACGGCGAGCTACTGCTTCCCCGATTCGACCCATGCCGATGATACCGAGTGTCGCACCTCCGACATTTTGCCCGGTCATGCCCATCGGCGTCCAAGATTTCCATTCTCCCGAACGGACCGTTTTCTCCGCTTCAATGATTCGGCGAGCTGTCGCCAACAATAAAGCAAAGGTCAAGTCTGCCGTGGATTCAGTCAAGACGTCAGGCGTATTGGTTACCATTACGTGATGTTTACGGGCTGCTTCCAAATCGACATTGTTGTGGCCCACCGCAAGATTCGTGACAATTTTCAAATTGGGTGCAGCTTCAAATACTTCACTATCAATCTGATCGGATAACATGGTCCAAAGTGCATGCGCTTCTTTTGCTTCTTCCAGCAATTTTTCACGCGGTGCGGGAGTATTTTCTTCCGGCCACATCCGGACTTCGTATTGTTCTTGCAGTCCAGCGACTGCCTGATCCGGCAGTTTTTGTGTAATAAATACAATCGGCTTCATAAAAATCCTCCATCCTTTATTATTCCATAATTATAACAACTTAAAAAACTGCCGGCAATTGCCAGCAGTTTCCTGTTAGTTGCGCACTCTTATTTTTTTCACGTAATACCAGACTGCCGCTATTGCCCCTAAAGCAATTAAGCCATAAACAACATTTGAGTAAAGCGCCAATTGGTGCATGATCTGCTCTCTATTATCCCCCACCGCTTCACCGACAAACACTAATACGGTATTCCACAGCAGCGTGCCGAGCGTGGTAAAGCTAATGAACAACCAAAACTTCATGTTCGACATGCCCGCAGGAATAGAAATCAAGCTGCGTACCAAAGGAATCAACCGGCCAAAAAATACCGTCCAAACACCAAAGCGGTCAAACCAGGCATCCGCTTTATGAATATCCGCCTTTTTTACCCGCAGCCAGCTGCCGTATTTATCAATAATTTTCTCCAAGCGTTCAACATCCAGCTGCAAGCCGACTCCGTACAAAATCACCGCTCCAACAACTGAACCGGCGGTAGATGCCAAGATCACTCCCGGTATGGTCATTGTGGTCGTTGTCGTCATAAATCCGCCAACCGTCAAAATGACTTCTGAAGGAATCGGCGGAAATACATTTTCCAGCATGATGAGCAGGAATATGCCGAAATAGCCATACTCCGACATCACCGAAACAATCCAATCTTCCATGTAAACTCTCCTTTTTAAGAAGTCGGCCGGAAATTCATAGTTACTGACCATAATTCAGAACGGCTTCCAATGCGCAGCGGCGGTCCCCAAAAACCAAAACCTGAAGACACAACAAAATGTGTTTTCTTGATCAACCGATAGCCGTAATCCAACTCAAATATTCGTTTGGTCAATAAATGATTAGGCCACATCTGCCCTTTATGAGTATGGCCAGACATATGAAAGTCCGCGCCCAATTCTGCAGGCGTTTTTAAATCAGATGGCGTGTGGTCCATCACAATCCAAGGCAACCTGCCTTTTTCCGGCTTTAAATCCAGAAGCGATTGCCGGTTGCCATTGGTCCGGTCTTCGCGTCCTGACAAATAAAAACGATTTCCCACCAGAATAGTTTCATCTCTTAAAATCTTTACACCTGATTTTTCCATCACCCGAACCAGCAAGGAAATTTTCTTTCCGTAATATTCATGATTGCCTAAAACGCCGTATACGCCTAAGTTAGGCTTCAGCTGCTCCATAACCTCGCCCATGCCATAGCGTGCATACCAAATCGGATCATCATCAACTAGATCTCCCGCTAGAAAAACAATATCCGGATCCAGTGCATTGGTCTTTTCCACAAAACGCTTTAAATGGCTTTTGCCTGATAAAACACCTAAGTGAAAATCCGAACCGATGACCATATGAAGCGGCTCTGCCTCTTCCGCATCGACGGTCACTTCCAACGTGCGGACCACCGGGCTGTAAGCCAAATAAGTGCCCACAAGAAACAGCACCAACAAAATAGCGGCCGCCGCACAACCAATCAGGAACAGGTCATCCTGAAAATCTACAACCAGCACCATGATATTTGCCACGGGAATCAACAAAATTGCATACTGCAAAAAAGCAAACCAGTACGACCCGAGAATCGTAAAGCCAAGCCATTTATGGCCAATGCGACCGATAACATAGCTATAAGCGATAATTAACCAAAAAGCCGTAAAGAACCATGGATGGATAATGTCTGAAAAACTGTTTATCCAGGCGTACACTGCCCATCCAAGATACGCAATAAGCGCGGTATAAATAAATAATGCGCTGCCGATGCCTGCAACTATTTTCATAAAAAAACGCCTCTTTCTTCTTTAAGATGGACCATATATGAAAGATTTCTTATTTTCAATGTGGTAAAAAATATTATAGCATTCCAGCTGCCGATCTCCTGCAACGGAACTCCTGAGAATCTTTAGTTCTTACTTGGATGGCTGTAGATGCTTCTACGCCTCAGGACCTAGTGAAAGATGCAGTCAGAGACCGTATTGGAAAATGCGACTGCTTAGTATGATTAGGTTAGAAATTGAGAGGAGGAAAACAAGATGAACAAATTTTGGTTGGTTACACTCGGCATCATTGCCGGAATCATCGCCCTTTCCAATCTGGGACCCATCATTGGATTGGCCGTATCCTTGCTAATCGTATACGCAGGGGTACATTACTACTTAAGAAGCACCTCGACCTTGGCCAAAGTATGGTGGGCATTTGTCGCCATCGTCGGTGTCATCTCAGCTATCTCGAACGTACCGGCTTTGATTGGCGTCGCTGCTCTTGTTGCTTTGTGGATGATTTACCGCCAATGGAACGGCCAAAGCGTATCGGTCACAGCTGTAAAGGAAAGTGATCCATTTACAAATTTTGAACAACAATGGAACAAACTAAACAAATAAGGAGGAAACAACAATGACTACTTTATGGGACCGTTTCAAATTTGCCGTCGCAACCGATTTGGATGCCGTCGTCGCAAAGAAAGAGGAAAAAAATCCACTCGCTTTGCTAAACCGCTACATTACAGAAGCTGAAAATCAGACAACAGCTACCGGAAAATGGGTAGAGCGCCAAGCCCAGCTAAATGGTAAGCTGGAAAAAGAATTAGCGGAAGCATCCGCCATGTTCGACAAGCGCCAGGCGCAATTGGAACTGGCAGAAACTTCGGGTGAACGCGACCTGGCTGACTTTGCTTCTATGGAAGTTCAAGCTTATGCAGCACGCGTTGCCATGCTGCAGAATAACTTAGATGAAAACATTGCTGAACTGACTGGACTGGAACACCGCTACGAAGAAATGAAGCACAAAGTGAAAGACATGAAAGTAAAGCAGCTCCAATTGATGGGCAAGGAAAATGCAACGCGTGCCCATCACCAGATGGATAAAGTATTGAGCCCGGAACTTGTTGCGGAACGCATTGGCTCATTCGATGACATGGCTTCTTATATCACCACACTTGGTGCGAAAGTCGAAGAACGCCATGAGCGCTCAGCAATGGAACGCCGATTGGAAACATTAGAAAAAAATAGCGCAAACCAAAAGGAAATTGTTTAAACTGAAATGAGAGGAAGTTTTCTTCTTCTCATTTTTTCTGATACAAAGAAGGAGGCAAAAGCCATGCAGCATTTTTCAACAAACAGACAGGCGTTTTTCCTGCTCAGCGCTTTATTACTCATATTCGTGGAAGCTGCCTTTTTAGGAAACGGCAGCGTGTTTTTGATCCTTCTTGGTATCGGAACGATTTACTATGCTCTGAGAAATAAAGTAAAGTACCGTCGCTCTTATTTTTGGATAGGCACGTTTCTTATCGGTGTTTCCATTTTATCCATGTGGAGTCTAAGATTGATGGTTTTCGGCCTGGCCATTTATCTGTTGATTCGTTTATGGAAAGGCGAAGAATGGCTGCAGACAGCGCCTTTATACGGCTCGACAGATAGGGGATTGATTCAAAACAAAGTCATGGCCGCACAAAGCACTCCCATCGAGTCTTACGAGTGGAAAGACATTCATGTACAAGGATTTATCGGAGATATTCTCGTAGATACGACCCATACGGTTTTGCCAAAAAAGACTTCGCTCATTTCCATTCGTCAAGGTTTTGGAAAAGTTCAAGTGGTGGTCCCGTATGAGGTTCCTGTGCGTGTCTACTATTCGACGCTGCTGGGAGAAGCCCGGTTTTTCAATGGAGACAACCAGCGCATTTTGAGTGGCACGATCCACGTGGAAGATGGCTACCCGACAGATGAAGGCAGCAAAGTCGAACTCGTCGTTTCTGTAACTACATGGATGGGAGATGTCGAGGTGATTCGCAGATGAGACAGATCTTGCCGCGCAGCCTGTTTTTCATTTCTCTTTTTGCATTGATCATCTTCAGCATTCTTTTTGCACTGCTTGGTTTGCCGGCCGTTAACAGCTGGTCTGTTTTATGGGATGATTTTATTGGCGGATTGCCTTTGGGCATTTGGCTGCTTGTTCTGATGCTCGCACTGTCCGTCGGCATCTCCTGGTGGACCGAATCCCTCTCTCGCTCCAAAGTGCAGGAAATCGAAAAAATCTTTCAGGCTCTTCTGCGCAATGAAGACAAGACAGTTGTACAAGCTGCCCAAATGAAAACCTTGCCGGGCAATTTATCAAATTCCATTCTCAAACTGCAAAAGCTGTTGGAAACGCAGCGCAAAAGCTTGACCCGCATTGCCAATGAGCGGGCAGAAACGCAGGATCAAATCATCCAGGAACGGCTGATTATGGAACGGCAGCGTTTGGCCAGAGAGCTTCATGACTCTGTCTCCCAGCAGCTGTTCGCCGCTTCGATGCTGCTGTCTTCGATGACCGAACATGAGGATGTGCAGCCCGGATTGTTACAGACTGAGAAAATGGTCCAACAGGCACAGCTGGAAATGCGGGCGCTGCTGCTGCATTTGCGCCCCGCAGCTCTGCATGACAAGAGCCTTCGACAAGGATTGTTTGAACTGGTCAGTGAACTGAAGGAAAAAGTCTATTTTACGATTGAGCATAAATTGGAGGAAGTCTCGTTGCAAAAAGGGGCGGAAGACCATCTGTTCCGCATTGCACAAGAAACCTTATCCAATACGCTGCGCCATTCCAAAGCGACCGAAGTCCATATCCTGTTTGTCGAACGCGATAATTTTGCCATCCTGCGTATTCAGGACAATGGCGTTGGATTTGAAAGCGAACAATCCAAGTCGACCTCCTACGGTCTGAAACATATTGAAGAACGCGCCATCGAAATCGGTGCGACCAGCAAAATTGTATCAGTCCCTTCTGAAGGAACGATTGTGGAAGTAAAAGTCCCGATTGAAAGGAAGAAAACCCATGATTCGAATCTTGTTAGTGGATGACCACGAGATGGTGCGCATTGGCGTCTCCGCCTATTTGCAGTCCCAAAAGGATATGGAAGTTGCCGGAGAAGCAGCTAATGGCCAGGAAGCTGTTGAAATGGCATTAGAGCTGCGGCCTGACTTGATTTTGATGGATATGGTCATGCCGGTCATGAATGGAGCGGAGGCCACAAAAGCCATCATCGACCAATGGCCGCAAGCAAAAATCATGATTGTCACCAGCTTCCTGGACGATGACAAAGTCTATCCGGCTCTTCAAGCGGGAGCCGTCAGTTACATATTGAAAACATCAAAAGCTTCACGGATTGCGGAATCCATTCGTCAAACCATGAATGGCACGCCGGTTCTTGAGCCGGAGGTCATGACCAAAATGATGAAACAGATGCGCCACGAGCGTGTCCTTCACGATGAATTGACCGAACGGGAAATGGAAATTCTCCTGTTGTTGGCTGCTGGATTGACCAATCAGGAAATTGCCGATCAATTATTCATCGCCTTGAAAACAGTCAAGACCCATGTCAGCAACATCCTGTCAAAACTGGAGGTTCACGACCGGACACAGGCAGTCATTTATGCCTTTCAGCACCGACTCATCTCACCACCTAAATAAATCCATAGAAAAGCCTGACAGTGTTTGCTGTCAGGCTTTTCCCGTTAGACATTCAGTTTTCGCAGTTCCACGCGGCGGATTTTGCCTGAAGCCGTCTTTGGCAGTTCGTCCAAAAATTCGATGACCCTTGGATACTTATACGGTGCAGTAATCTCCTTAACGTGATCCTGCAGCTGTTTGACCAACACTTCTGGATCCGGGTAATCATCTGGATTACGAAGCACCACATACGCTTTGACAATATTGCCGCGAATTTCATCAGGAGCGGCTACAACTGCGCATTCCTGGATGGCTGCATGTTTCATCAGCGCATCCTCAACTTCAAAAGGCCCTATCGTATACCCCGAACTGATGATGATGTCATCGCTGCGTCCTTCAAACCAAAAATAGCCGTCTTCATCGCGTTTTGCTTGGTCTCCCGTTAAATACCAATCGCCACGGAAAGCCGCTTTGGTCCGTTCCGAATCCCGGTAATATTCCCGAAACAGTGCCGGACAATCGCGGTGAACGGCAATATCCCCAACTTCTCCAACTGCTGTCGGTTGTCCTTCATCATTGATGATATCAACCGGATTGCCAGGTGTCGGTTTGCCCATCGATCCTGGCTTCACTTCCATCTCTTGAAGCGTTCCAACAAGCAAGGTGTTTTCTGTTTGGCCATAGCCGTCGCGAACGTTAATATCAAATGCTTGCTGGAATGCTTCAATCACCTGCCGATTTAAAGGTTCTCCGGCAGATACTGCTGACCTTAACGCTGGCAGTTTGTAAGAGTTGAGATTTTCCACTTTTGCCATGATTCGATATTCTGTCGGCGTGCAGCAAAGGACATTGATTTGTTCGTCTTTTAATAAATCCAAATATTTCAAAGCATCAAAAGGTCCGTTGTAAACAAAAGCCGTGGCTCCAAGTGTAATGGTCGAAAGAAACGGACTCCAAATCCATTTTTGCCAGCCAGGAGCAGCTGTTGCCCATACCACGTCACCGCTTTGGACACCCAGCCACTTTGTTGCGGCTGTTCTCACATGCGCATAACCCCAGCCATGAACGTGCACAACCCCTTTCGGATTGCCGGTAGTGCCAGACGTATAAGACAAGAAAGCCGTATCTTCACGATGGGTCGGTACAGCTTCAAAATTCGATGATTCTTTTTCTGCCAATTCTTCGAAAGATTGCCAGCCTTCTTCTGTTCCACCAACAATCAATTTATTGTTCAACGCAACTACTTCTTCATCGATTGAGTTGGTTTCCGCGGTGGTTTTATAATGCGCAACCACTCCTTTAGCGCTAGAATGGTGCATTCGGTAAATCAAATCTTTTTTCCGAAGCATTTCTGAGCAGGGGATTGCCACAATTCCAGCGCGCAAGCAAGCCAAATATGTAATGTATGCTTCTGGGATCCGAGGCAATATGATGAGCATACGATCCCCTTTTGTTATGCCCAGCTTCACTAAAGCCTGCGCGTATTGGTTCATTTTTCCAACAAGTTCTTTGTAAGAGAGATCTTCCCGGTTGCCTGCACTATCCAGCCACCGAATTGCTAAACGATCGCTTTCTTCTTTGTATTCCTCTAATTCAGAAGTGATATTATACTGCTCCGGAGCAATTAAATCTTCGAATTCCATAGCATAAGCCTCCAATCTATTTTTCTTTACGCTGGCGGAATGATCAAGTAGTAGACGCTTGCTAAAAAAACGAATGCTGCTAGAGCCCCCAAATAAGCTTTATGAGTCGAAAAGTTTTGAGTTGTTTTGATAATTTTAGCACAAACCAAGTACATCCATATAAGGCCAACTGCCAGCAGCACGTAAACCAGTAGATGGCCATTCCCCGCATTCGCCAAGTAGGGCGCGCCCAACAATCCTGGCAGCAGGGCAACCGGAACCGTTCGATTGATGTCACCCAACCGCCCCTTTCCACCAAGCCCTTTTGAACCTGCCCAAAGCAACAATGCCAAACCTACTTTTGTGATAACCGCCATTAACAGTCCGAAAAGGAGGAAAATTACTGGAACGATGAAGTTTTGCAGCATTGCAGAATCAAAACTTCTTATGTATGAGGCATTTGACGCGATTGAAATCGCGCCATAGCCTAATCCAACAAAGAACAACAGCACATTGCTTACAAACTGGGTTTTCGGCAATTCTAAAAATGATCGAAAAGACGAATCATTTAAAGCAACCATTTTTCCGACCATTTTACTCACCCCTTCTTTCATTCCTTACATCCCCCAAGGCATCAATGCCCATATCGCAACAGCAGCCGAAACCACTACTGTGACTGCAGCCCCTATTGTACTGTTATACCGATATGACTGAATATCTTTCCAACCATGGATACGTTCAATCAGCTCAATATCCGATTGCCTAGTCAGCTTGTTTTGAAGGCCTGGCATACGGTTTGTGATATAGGAAACAACAATTAAAAGAATGAAACTAATCGGCACAGCCAGCATTGCGCCTGATAAGCCCATTCCATCTGTTACTCCATGTCCCGTCAAAACGATGCTTGGGAAAACAAATGGCGAGACGATAATGTAAATCGCACCCCCAACAACAGAAGCAGCGATGGCACCATATTTATTGGCTTCTTTCCACCATACACCGACTATAATCAGCGGCGCGTTCGTGACCCCTGCTAATCCGAATGCCCAAAGAATACTAACGACTAGGAACGCGGGCGGTTCGATGGCCAATAGGATACTGACCAATCCGCCCGCAAAAATGGCAATAAAGCCAATTCGCAAACTCAGGCGTTCAGGAATATTCGGCTTTAACGTAGCAATGATATCTTGGGAAATCAAGGCACCGATTGCCAGCAAATTGCCGCTCAAGGTTGAAAGGCCTGCTGAAATCGCACCCGCGATAACAAGCGCAGTGACCCATTCCGGGTTATAGACCAGGTTCAAGATAATCGTCAGTTTATCAGCATCTCCCTCTGAAATGACCAGTCCTTGGGTAGCTGTTGCATAAACACCAACAAATCCCATGGCATAAGTTGCTGAGAACACCAACCCAAGAATGAACGCAAACCAAACCATCGCAGAACGCGCACTTTTCAAGTTAGATGCTGTATAGACACGCATCGCCAAATGCGGAAGCCCTAAAGCTCCGATTGTCAAAGCCGGAATAATGGAGAAATACCATTTCGGCGAGAATTGATAGTCGAAGAACGTCGGCAAAGATTCTAACATAGCCGGAACCATGTCCGAATAAAACAACGGTGGAAAATACCATCCGGTCGCTCCGACTGCTTTCATGATGGCACCCAACGGAAGAATGAACATTAAAGCGATAATGACCATTTGGATTGCAGCATTGTTGGTCGCTCCCGCCATTCCTCCGATTGTGATATAGCCGACAATGATAATTCCGAAAACAAAAAGTCCAGTTAAATAGGGAATGCCAAGTAAAGTTTCAAAAGTGATGGCAATTCCAATCATTTGTCCCAAAGCATACATAATGGATACTAAAATCATAAAGAGAGCAGCAATAATGGAGGCGGTCACACCGTACCGGTCACGGATAAAATGAGTAGGAGAGAAAGCTCCCATCCGGCGCAGGCTTGTGCCGTAAATAATGGTGATCAACGGGATTGCTAAAATCAGCTGGATCCATAGCATGATGAACGGTACTTGCAGCTGAAGAATCAGCGCCGTGATGCCCAGGAATGTCGCCAAACTCATATACGTTGCGGCCATCGCCAGCCCATTGGTGAAAGCTCCAACATTTCCGCCGCCTATGTAAAGATCCTTAGCTGAGGCACTTTTCCGATTGGACAGGAACCCAACGACGTAAAACAAGACAAACGTTGCGGCTACTACTGCTAGCCCAAGAATTGGGTTTGATAATTGCCAGTTTTGCGCTTCCATTAGCTACACATCCTTTGCTTCTTCGGAAACTCCGAGCGCTTCGTTTTCGCTGTCAATTTCATCGTCGATCCGGTTTCCAATTTTCCCTGCCACAATCGTTAAAAAGAATACTCCGAACCAGCCCATTAGGATTGGTACAATATACATGATTGGAAAACCAAAAAACATACCATCTACCGGAAAAATTGAGAAAATTAACCCTACATTTCCTACTAAAATAAAGGCGGCTGTCATCCAAATGGTAAACTGCACTTCTTTTTTGTATGCTTTCATCGAATCCCCCATTTCCACTAGGTTCTTATCCCTTTCCAACTGAGCGATCGCTCAGATTTACGCAAAACCTCCCCTCTTTTATCCTGCTATTGATAACTGTCTTGATTGTAACCGCTTGCATAAAAACAAGTCAACTGAATTTTTAAATTATTTAAATAACTATAACTATATAATTTAATTTTCTTTCAAATTAAATTTTATTAAAAAAAACGCCTATTTTTAAACCTAAAGATAAACTAAACTAAAAAAATTATCAGCATTAGTATTTTAAGAAATTTTTTATTCGCATAAAATTAGTTGAATTAATTTCCAACTCTCATCTTCTTCGGATAAACATGCATGAACGATCAACAACAAAAAATCCTCTTGAGCAAATGACAGCTCAAGAGGAATAGAATTATGCGTTTATAGATTCGGTTTATCGTTTTCTTTTTCCATTTTCTTTTCCAACTTCTCAAGCTGGCGCTTCGCAAATTCGCGGCCGCCCATACCGAAGGAAATGGCAAATGCCACAGCGAGTCCGGCAATAATGAACAGGAATGCCAAGTTCACAATATTAGTGGCAAAATTCAACTGATCCAAAGTCATAAATACAGCAATAATGATGATAACGTATTTTACGACAGATCCAAGGAAACGGTTGCCAGAAGACTGCTTGATGTAGTTTCCAAGCAAACTGCCGCCAATTAATCCAAGGCCTAAAATGATCAGTGAACTGATTAGAAGCGGCATGTAAGCAATGATGGCTGAACCAATGCCATTTAATACATCAAGCTGTAAAACGTTCATTGCTTCTACTGTAAAGAAGATGATAATAATGGTTTGTACTACCTTGCCAATGATGTTTGCAATATCAAAGCTTGGCGTTTTTGATTTATCCGGATTCAAGTACGTCGAGAAACGGTTGATGCCTGTCCCGTTCAATAAGCTGATCAATAGATCTCCAACAAATTTAGCAATCAAGACACCGACTAGTATCAAAATAATTGCCACAAAAATATTCGGAATCATGTTCAGCACTTGGTTGAGCATATTGACAATCGGCTCAGAAATAGAGCGGATATTCAATGTCTCGAGTGCAATCGTCAAGATCGGAATCAGAACGATGACGAAGACTACATTGGCCAGAACGTTCGCCAGCGTCGATTTGTCGCTTGCATCCATACGGGCAGTCCCAGTCGATGTTGCACCGGTCTTGCTGGTAACTTTGTTAAACCATTTATCAATATTGATCGCTGATAAAAGGCTAAACACTAAGTTTTTCACAAACTTCGCTACAAAGTAGCCAATGACGATAATTATGATGGCCATGAGAAGATTTGGCAGGAATGCCAATAGCTTATCCATCATGTTTGAAATCGGCTGTGCCACGTTGTCCATATTCAGCGTTTGCAAAACACTTGGAATAAATAAAATGAAGATCAGGTAATAAAGAATTTTCCCTATAGAATCCAATTTGCTGTCTGCATCTTCTTTTGTTTTTGCCATGTGCCCTCTGACCATTGCTTTATCAACGCCTGCTTTTTTTAATCCTTTCGTGAAAATCGCCCGTACAATCGTTGCTACAACCCATGCAATAAGTAATAATAGCAGTGCTCCCAATACGTTTGGAATGTAATCAATAATCGTATTGCCGACTCCTCTGAAAGAATTCCCTACATCATTCATACGCTCAACTCCTTATATAGTTTTTTAGATCTTATCTACTATCCCCATTCTTTACTTAAAATAAACTCTCGAAACCAAAAAACGGCTCAACTAGTGAGTTGCCCTGGCAAATCCAACTCTTCAAGAAGACAACTGCCCTTTCCTGCCCATAGTCAACACGACAATTCCGCATAGGAGCAGCATCACTCCAACCCAAGAAGGAACGCTCAACACTTCTCCTACGACCAGAACCCCTAAGACTGCCGCCGTCAGTGGTTCAGCTAACGATAAGGTTACGGCGGAAGAAGATGGAATCTGTTTTAATCCAAAAGAAAACAAAATATAGGACAGACTTGTCGCTCCAATCCCTAAATAGACGAGCAGCCATACGTTTCCTGACACTGTTGCGTAAGACAAATCAAAGAACAATAAAAATGGCAGCAGACAGCAGGCGCTCAGTGAAAAAATAACCGCAACAGCAGAAACTGGCTCCATTACCTTCAATACATTTTTACTGGCAAGGGCATAGATTGCAAAAGCCAACCCTGCACCAAGAGCCATGGCGATTCCCAATGGATCCACCAGCTGCTGCCCTTTATTGGCAAACAGCAAAACACATCCTGCCAATGCCAGCAGGGTGGCGATTGCCCAAATTCTGTCAGGCCTTTTCTTAAAGGCAAGCCATTCGATTATTCCCGTTAGTACAGGTGCACTGCCGATCGTGACAACCGTGCCGATCGCAATTCCCGTTAACTGGACCGAGGAAAAAAATAATGGTTGAAACAAGGCCATACTGATGGCAGAAAAAATGGCGGCGGGCCATGGAATCGAACGGATCGATAACGTTCTCGCTACCAGCACGAAGATCATTAAAGAAAAACCACCTATCGCTAAGCGAAATGCGCCAATCGACAACGGATGCGCTGTACCAACGAAAAAAGACTGGGCTGTTCCGGTCGTCCCCCATAAGACGGCAGCCAGCAACACCCATAAATAAGCTATGTAATTCAAAATCAACACCTCTGCCTTTCTGCATACTCTTCCATGCCGTTAATAAATTGAGATAGCTCCCCCCTTCTATTATAATAAAAGAAAAGAGGAGGGGATCCTATGTATATGACAGTCCAGGAAACTGCCGCCTTTTTGTCCATGCCTGAAGAGCAAGTTCAACGCTACGTATTGGAAGGCCGTATTCGAGCAGTCCATGATGGAGAACAGTACATGATCAATACCTCTCAGTTCGGTATGCATTTCCAACAGTTGGAAGAAGCAAAACAAGCGCTTGAAGAATGGCGTGCCATGCCCATCCCAGACGATGTGGATATTAAGGATGAAGATTGACTACAAAAAGCATCTGACGGGGAACCTTCCCGTTCAGATGCTTTTTTGTAAATCTCTCTCAGCGCGTAAGTTCAGGCACTAGAAGGCTTTTTAACTTGTTCTTTATAAACCCGCCCCATTTTTCAAACTCTACAAGAAACCCATCATGGCCAAATTCCGTTTCAACAATTTCCCAGCTTGCCACTTTTTGTTTTTCAAGCCATGGAATCATTAGTTCACTTGGATAAAGCAAATCATGAGTAAATGATAATGAAAACACTGGAATATCCAGAACAGCATCTTGGATGTCATGTGTATTCATTGCTTTCAACAGCAGCACATAACTATTGGCATCAAATCGGCCCGCCAGTTTCTTCCCTTGATAATTCAAGTAAGATTGAACATCGAATTCGTTGCCGTCATGGGTTCGTCCAAATCGCTGATTAAACATATTGCCGCTCCGATAAGTAACCATGCCTGCCATTCGTGCCACTTCAAAACCTTTTAAACGAGCAGAATCTTTATACTTTCCACCATTAAATTCACTGTCACTTTCTATTGCTAGTATGCCGATGTGATTAAAAGCAACACCGTAATCACTGTAATAGGGGGTTACGGCTAAAGGAAAAATCGCATCGATGAATTCAGGGTAAGATCTTCCCCATTCCAAGGTCTTCATTCCACCTAACGAACCGCCAATCACACCGGCGAGATGGTTGATGCCAAGCTTTTTAAGTGCACAGTATTCAGCGCGTACCATGTCACGTATGGTCAGGGTTGGAAACGCAGCATGGTAGGGATTTCCCGTTGCCGGATCTGTCGATAAAGGACCCGTTGATCCGTGGCATCCTCCAAGAACATTAAAGGTAATCACTTGAAAAATAGTCGTATCCACCGGCTTGCCTGGTCCAATCAACCCAGCCCACCACCCTGGATTGCCCTCTGTGCCAATTGCATATTGGTCGCCTGTCAATGCATGGCAGACTAGGACAACCGGAGATTCCCGGTCTCCGAGACGTTCATATGCAAGTTCTACATCGTTTAAAACCTCCGTTGAATCCAGGGTTAACGAGCCGATGGAGACTGTTTTCATGAAAATCCCTCCTTATGCATTTTCCAATACGGCTGCCTGAATCGCTTGCTCCAAATCAGCGATCAAGTCTTCTGCATTCTCCAACCCGACAGACAAGCGAATTAGCTCCTCTGTTACGCCGGATGCTTGTAGTTCCTCGTTGTTCAATTGTTGATGCGTAGTCGAAGCCGGATGAATGATCAGTGATTTAGCATCCCCTACATTGGCTACATGAGACCACAGATGGACGCTGTCAATCACTTTCCGGCCCGCTTCACGCCCGCCTTTAATTCCAAAATTGACAATTGATCCATAACCGTCGTTTTTCAAGTATTTCTTCGCCAGTTGATGAGAAGGATGATCTTCAAAACCAAGGAAATTCACCCACTCGATTTGCGGGTGTTGTTTCAAATAATCGGCGACAAGTTGGGCATTGCTATTGTGTTTTGGAATGCGCAGGTGCAAGGTTTCCAACCCTTGCAACAAAGCATGGGCACTTTCCGGACTGAGGGATGGCCCAAAATCCCGAAGCAGTTGAACACGTAACTTTGTCGCAAAAGCCGCTTCCGGTACATCGATGCCATACCGCAATCCGTGGTATGTTTCGTCCGGCTGTGTGTAATTCGGAAAGCGAGGATTGTCCCAATTGAACGTTCCCGCGTCTACAGCCACTCCGCCAATTGTCGTGCCATGCCCGCCAATCCATTTTGTAGCGGAATGAATGACGACATCTGCCCCGTATTCAATGGGATTGCTGCCATATGGCGACGCGAAGGTATTATCGATCAATAGTGGAATTCCATTTTCATGAGCAATGGCTGCTACTTTTTCTACATCAAAGACATTCAAGCTCGGGTTGCCAATAATTTCACCGAATAGAACTTTGGTTTTATCTGTAATCGCCGCTTTGAAGTTTTCGGGATTTGTCGCATCCACAAATTTTGTCGTAATGCCATAACGCGGCAACGTGTTCGCCAATAAATTGTATGTTCCGCCATACAGGTTGCTGTCTGCCACAATTTCGTCTCCAGCTTCTGCTATATTCATAATGGAAAAAGCAATGGCCGCCATTCCGGAAGACAAGGCAACAGCTGCTGTTCCGCCTTCTAATAACGCTACCCGCTGTTCAAAGACATCGACCGTCGGATTCATAATACGCGAATAAATATTGCCGGTATCCTTCAGTCCAAAAAGATCCTGTGCATGCTGAGTGTCCTTAAAAACGTAAGAAGTAGTTTTGTAGATGGGAACCCCTCTTGATCCTGTCGTAGGATCCGGCTGTTGTCCGCCGTGAAGCAATAATGTTTCTGGTTTTAAGTTGGTCATTTTCCATTCCCCCTATTTTTTGTGGATACTATTCATGCAGAAAGGGACAGCAAAAAGCCCCCTTCGGTTAAGAAGAGGGCCGTAAATTACGGAGTTTCCTCCTCTTATCTGTCAGAACCTGTCGATCAGTTCTGTAGGAATTAGCACCTTTCCAGACAAAATGTCTGTCGGTTGCCGGGCATCACAGGGCCTATCCCTCCGCCACTCTTGATAAGAGTATTTGATTTGGTTTTTCATCTTGTTGAGAAGTATAAAAACTTCAGCGCTTTTTGTCAAGCGTATTAGTCAAAAAATTTTGAAACCTTCCTTTCACTCAAACGTTAACATTTAGTATAGAGGAGGAATCGGTATGCTGGTTTGGATTTTGCTATTATTCGTTGCAGGCTATATCATTGGTTGTTTTCACGGATCCCTTGCTGCACAGGCTTTGTCAGGAGTTAACGTAAAAAAAGAAGGTGTGAAAAATTCCGGTGCTTCCAATGCTGCAATCGTATTGGGCTGGAAATATGGATTGCTTGTTGCATTTATTGATATTTTTAAAGGATTTGCTGCAGTTGCAGGTCTCCGCTTATTATTGGAAACAGGAAACTTCTCAGCTGAAATGACTTGGGCTTTGTTGTTTGTGGCAGGTGCCGGGGTAGTTTTCGGGCACAACTTTCCCTTTTACATGAACTTTGACGGCGGGAAAGGAACCGCTTCAGTCATTGGCGTTATGCTCGCCCTCGATTGGAAGCTTGGGTTGCTTGGACTGATTCTGTTGATCGGCGTTTCGCTTGCAACAGACTACTTGGTAATTGGCGTATTTGTTCTTTATGCCGTTTATTTTGTCATTGCTTTTATTCCGGCATCTGGAGCTTGGCCCTTGCTGACTGCTTCGGCTTTATTTGCTATGGCCGTATGGAAGCATAATGAAAACATTATCCGAATAAAAGATGGTACTGAAAGTAAAGTATCTTCAGTTTTGCGCAAGAAATCTAGTACATCATCTTAAAGTAGATTTCACAGTGGTTTTTCTCACATTTTAAAGATTGTGAAATAAATCTCAAAGTTTTTCTTGACTTTTTTGTTATTTCACCATAAAGTAAGACTCACGAATCGAATAGCATACATCACTTTCTTATCAAGAGAAACCGAGGGACAGGCCCTGAGACGTTTCGGCAGCAGATTTGTTTAACCGCAAAAACTGTGCCAACTCCTGCAAATGCCATTTAAGGCATTTGGAAGATGAGAATTAGATGGTTTCAACTGGAGCCCTCTTTTTTCTTATGGATGAGAAAAAAGAGGGCTCTTTTTTGTCTATTATCTCAATCAGCATTTGAGACACCGTCGATTTGATACAATTCATTCCAACCTAAGGAGGCACCATCACCATGATTCAATTCGAAGGCGTCGCCAAGACCTACCAATCAGGCAAACAGGAAATCCATGCCTTGAATGGCATTGACCTGACCGTCGAAACCGGAGAAATATACGGAGTTATCGGCTTTAGTGGAGCCGGAAAAAGTTCATTGATCCGCACGGTCAACCTGCTCGAACGCCCTACCACAGGACGTGTAATGATTCTGGGAAAAGACATATCCACCCTATCCAGCAAGGAAATCCGCACCATCCGAAAAGACATCGGCATGATTTTTCAGCATTTTAATCTGCTGAATTCAAAAACGGTTTACCATAATGTTGCGATGCCGCTTTTGTTGGCGAAAACACCAAAAGCGGAGATCGAAAAACAAGTAAAAGACCTGCTCGACTTTGTCGGTCTGGGGGATCAGGCACAAAAGTACCCGGATCAGCTATCCGGTGGACAAAAACAGCGAATCGGCATTGCCCGTGCGCTGGCTACCAACCCTTCCGTCCTGCTATGCGACGAAGCGACCTCGGCACTCGATCCGCAAACGACTAAATCAATTTTGGATCTGCTGCGCAAAATCAACAATGAATACAACATCACCATTTTGCTCATTACACATGAGATGGGCGTTATCCGGGAAATTTGCGATAAGGTAGCTGTGCTTGAAACAGGAAAAGTCATTGAGCAAGGCAGCGTTTTCGATATTTTCTCGAACCCGCAACAACCTACGACAAAACGTTTTGTCCGCTCGGTCATGAATGATGAGCTTCCGGAATCACTGCTCTTGCAAATTCAGAACGCCAAAAGCGACAATGCGATTTATCGCCTCCAGTTTACTGGAAATTCGGTCGGCAAACCGTTCATGTCGCGTGTCTCGCGGGATTTCAAAGTTGATTTGAACGTGCTGTTCGGCAATGTTACAGAGTTGCAGGGCATTCCTTACGGCAATCTGATTGTTGAATTTTCCGGAGAGCCAAGTGAAATCCGGCGAGCCTTATCCTCTATTCGGGACAGTGATATTCAAATAGAGGAGGTCAATAACTATGTCAGTTAATTACGAACAAATCTTAGAAGCTTTATGGGAAACCATTTACATGACCGGCGCATCCTTCGGCTTTTCGTTATTGATTGGCTTTCCACTCGGCATCTTGCTAGTGGTTACACGCAAAGGCCATTTATTGGAAAACGAACCGATTTCCAAAGTGCTCAACATTGTCATCAATATTTTCCGTTCCGTTCCGTTTATCATTTTGATGGTGGCCATTATTCCTTTGACCCGCCTGATCGTCGGCACGTCCATCGGAACAGCTGCTGCCATTGTGCCATTGGTCTTCTACGCTGGCCCTTATATTGCCCGGTTGATTGAAAACTCCTTATTGGAAGTCGACAAAGGCGTTATCGAAGCGGCTCAAGCAATGGGCGCCACACCGATGCAAATCATTTTCCGCTTTCTCATTCCAGAAGCTCTAAGCTCTCTGGTTCTCGCATTAACCATCGCGGTAGTTGGCCTGATTGGTGCATCGGCGATGGCAGGTGCCATCGGAGGCGGCGGCCTTGGCGATTTGGCCATCACTTATGGCTACCAGCGATTCGACACGCTTGTCATGTTCATTACAGTAGCGATTCTTGTTGTTCTCGTGCAAGGCGTCCAAACACTCGGAAATGTATTGTCAAGAAGTGTGCGACGCAGTTGACAAGAAAAGCGGAAGCTGCCGTTTAGATTCGACAGGCATAAGACGATCTGGCGAAGCGGCGTTCGTTGCCGCACAGCCAGAGTGGCTTATGACCCGAGAATCTGGCAGCTGGAGTCTAGACAAAGAAAAGCGCAAGCGCCCGTGTAGCTCTGACGGATATAAAAGTTTAGAACGAATAAAAACATTAGAGAGAAATTGGAGGAATTAATCATGAAAAAAATTACAGCTACAGCATTACTTTCACTTGCAGCACTAACCCTTGGGGCTTGCGGAGACGATAGCAGTTCTGAAGGCAACACTACCGTTACGCTTGGCATCAGCGGTTCCGACACCACCATCTGGGATTACATTGCCGATAAAGCAGAAGCTGAAGGAATTGATTTGGAAATTCAAACTTTTTCCGACTACGTAGCACCAAACTTGGCACTTGCTGAAGGAGAACTTGACTTGAATGCTTTCCAAACCATTTCGTACTTTGATGAGTTTGTGGAAGAACACAATATCGATATCGTGCCAATCGGCTCAACTGTCATTGCGCCAATGGGCTTGTACTCCGACAAATACGAATCAATCGATGAAATTCCTGAAGGTTCGCAAATCGCAATGCCAAACGAAGCAACCAACATGGGCCGTGCCCTCCTGCTGCTCGATGAAGCAGGATTGATCACCTTATCTGAGGATGCCGGGCTTACAGGAACTGCCGAAGACATTATCGATAACCCGAAAAACATTGAAATTATGCCAATGGTTTCTGGCCACACGCCACGCGCTATGCCGGATGTTGCCGGTTCCGTCATCAACAACGGCGTTGCAGTAGATGCTGGCTTAAACCCGACTGAAGATCCGATTGCCCGCGAAAGCGACACAGCTAAACCGTACATCAACTTGATTGCTGCAAGTGCTGAAGAAGCGGACAACGAAGCATACCAGAAAATCGTCGAAATTTATCAGCAGGAAGACACTGCTGACTTCATTATCGAACACACAGAAGGCGCTCAGATTCCAACTGTTGTAACAGTTGAGGAATTGGTCGATTACGAATAAGCATTTCCGATTGAACCAAACATGGCTTTTCGTACAGCCTCAATTATAGTCAATCCATCATGCATTCAATCTAACCTTTACAGGAGGAATTCCAATGACCCTTACCAAGGAAGCAGCACAAACTCTTAGCCAGTCAATCGATTCCCGAGGCAGCATTTACATTGACACAAGCCAGGCAATCCATGCCAAACCTGAAATTGGCAACGAAGAGGTTTATGCCAGTTCGCTACTGATTCGTTTGCTTGAGGATGCAGGGTTTTCCGTTGAGAAAGCAGTTGCAGGCCACGATACTGCCTTTTTCGCCAGCAAGAAAAGCTCTCTTCCTGGACCGACGATTGCCTACCTGGCTGAGTACGACGCACTTCCGGGTATCGGCCATGCCTGCGGCCACAATATCATTGGAACAACCAGTGTTGCGGCCGCTATTGCCTTATCTGAAACACTGGAAACTACCGGCGGCCGCGTTGTGGTGCTTGGAACACCTGCAGAAGAAGGCGGTCCAAATGGCAGTGCCAAAGGCAGTTTCGTGAAACATGGCCTGCTCGAAGGCATTGATGCTGCTTTAATGCTGCACCCTTCCGGAAATTCGGCTGTCACCGGTCCTTCCCTGGCAGTCGATCCATTGGAATTCCACTTTTATGGCAAGCCTGCCCATGCGGCAGGATCTCCTGAAGAAGGCATCAATGCACTCGATGCCGTTTTGCAGCTGTTTAACAGCATTAATGCACTGCGGCAACAACTGCCATCAGATGCACGTGTCCATGGCATCATTACACACGGAGGGGATGCACCGAACATTATTCCCGAATATGCGGCTGCCCGCTTTTACATCCGCGGCGATTCCTGGAAGAAAACATCCGATACCGCGCGCAAAATCCGTGCCATTGCCGAAGGCGCTGCTTTGGCAACGGGTGCTACCGTGAAAATCGAGCGTTTCCAAAATGAAGTTCGTGACTTGGTCCTGACTCCGGCTCTCGACACAATTGTCCGAAGCGAGCTCGAAGCACAAGGCGAGGCTGTGGCCGACTCCCGCATCTCTGGCCTTGGCTCTACAGACGCTGGCAATATCAGTTATGAAGTTCCTACTGCACATGGTTATATTAAAATTGGACCTGAGAGCTTGATTGCCCATACGGCTGAGTTCCGTGAAGCTGCTAAATCGGAACATGGAAACAGCGCCCTCATTAAAGGTGCAAAAGCGTTGGCCAATACCGGCTATCGCCTGCTTACGGAGACGGCTCTTTTAGAACAAATTAAAGCGGTTCACGCCGATGCTGTGAAAGCAAAACTACAAAATTAAAAAAACGATGCTCCTCACAGGGGCATCGTTTTTTTATCCAGAATTTTCATCCCTTTCCCACTTCATGCTAAACTATTCCTATATAGGTTGAACCCATTGTTCAATTTATACAGAACTTATTCGAGGGGGATTATACATGTTGGAGAACTTAATTGAACGGCTTGTCCGTTACGCAAAAATCGATACACAATCTGATTTTAACAGCACCACTACGCCTTCTACGGATACCCAGTTTGATTTGCTCCGTGAGTTGGAACAGGAGATGAATTCCATTGGCCTAACCGATGTTGGAATGGATAGCGCTGGTTATCTGTTTGGCACGCTGCCAGCCAACACAGAGCGGGACATTCCAGTGATTGGCTTCCTGGCACATGTAGATACAGCCACCGACTTTACCGGAAAAAATGTTAATCCACAACGCATCAATGATTATGACGGACAGGACATTCCGTTGAACGAGAGTGTTGTGATGACGGTTGCCGACTTTCCTGCCCTTCAAAACTATGTTGGGCATACATTGATTACAACAGACGGCACAACTCTTCTTGGCGCTGATAATAAAGCCGGTATCGCTGAAATCATGACGGCAATGGACTATTTACATACCCACCCGGAAATTGAGCACGGAGAAATTCGTGTCGCATTTACGCCGGATGAAGAAATTGGCCGTGGCCCACACAAGTTTGATGTAGAACGTTTTGGTGCAAAATATGCTTACACAATGGATGGTGGCCCTCTTGGCGAATTGCAGTATGAAAGCTTTAATGCCGCCAGTGGCAAACTAGTGGTCCAAGGAAAAAGCGTTCATCCTGGTTCAGCAAAAGACAAAATGGTCAATGCCCAAACAGTAGCCATTCAATTTCAGCAGGAAATGCCGAAAAGCGAAGTGCCTGAATTGACCGAAGGATACGAAGGGTTTATCCATTTGAACAATTTTACCGGCAATGTGGAAACCGCGGAATTGACGTATATTATCCGTGATTTCGATAAAGATAAGTTCGAGGCCAAAAAGCAGCATATGCAGTCAGTTGCTAAAAAACTGCAGCAGCAATATGGTGAAGAAGCCATCCATTTGGAAATCGAAGATCAGTATTACAATATGCGTGAGAAAATTGAGCCTGTTATGGAGATTGTCGACAATGCTGAACATGCGATGACTGCACTCGGCATTAAACCCAACATTGTTCCAGTTCGCGGCGGAACAGACGGATCCCAGTTATCCTATATGGGGCTTCCAACTCCGAATATTTTCACGGGTGGAGAAAACTACCACGGAAAATACGAGTTCATTTCAGCCGAGAACATGGAAAAAGCAACACAAGTCATTATTGAAATCGTCAAATCTGCTAAGTAAATAAACAACAAAGAGCGTATTGGATCAGATCCAATACGCTCTTTTTCAACTTATACGATGCATCGTCCATTTTGAGCTAAGGCATAATGAATGCCGTGCTGCAGCGTTTGGAAACATTGAAATTTTGATAAGTTGATGCCTGAGTCTGTAATCGTCAGGCTCATTTTTGCTGAGATGCCCACCAATATCGTTTGTGTTCCGATTAATGATGCGGCTGACCCTAACTTTTCTATCAGCATTGCTGCATGCTGAGTAAAATTGTGGTTTAAACCGGTCAAATCCAAAATCAAATACTTGGCTTTGTGCTTGGGCAGATTTTGCAGTGTTTTCACTAACAACTCTTCTGCCCGGGCTTCATCATAAGTCCCCAGTAAAGGCACGACAACGATATCTTCCAAAACCGGAATAAGCGGAGAGGAAATTTCTTTGATCATTTCATTTAATTCTCTCGTTTTTTCATCCACTAAGCGTTCGAGTTCATTTATTTTTTCCGCTTCTTTTAAACGTGATAATTGGTGAATGTTTTTTTCAATGGTTTCGTCTGAAGGGAAATACTGAATAATACTCTCCGGATGGCCGTCCAATTGATGATGGACAACCTTGTACCACATGTTTTGCTGGAACAAAGATGAAAAAAATCCAGCATAATGAGCAGGCAAAAAGCTGCCCCCTTGCTCTTTTTTCTGAGCCACATTGATTATATGTTCCCAGCTGTTTTTCAGATGCACTTCCAATGTACGTGTTTCTGTATTAAGTTCTTTTATTTCTGCTAAGCCCCACCCGGCAGATGCATACGTGTTAGTAATTGATTGAGCGGCATCTTCGATAGATATCCCTTTCATGCTTTGAAAGTATTCTCCTACTACCAGCCCTTGCCGATATCCTGTGGATTCCAACACCATGTTCGCTGCGTCTTTTCCAGAAATCTCTTCCAGGGAATCAAAAAACATTTTCATTGCGGATGCCGTCCAAAAAAGAACAGATTCTTGTCCCTCAAACAAAAAACGGCCTTCAGCCAAATTCCATTCAAAACTCAATCCGCCTACTGTTATTGCTGATTCTGTAGTCATGTTGAAGCTCCTCTCAATTGCTAGTTCCATTTTATCATATTGCTTATATTTCTTATGGATTTAAGGATGTTTTTTTGCAAGGTGTGAAGTCATGTTTCAAATAATTCATTAAAGGAATATAAGAAGTAAGACAAAACGAAAGAGGTGCTTTACATGTCAGACAAAAAACCATTCAGTCAGGAAGACCGTCAAACAAGAGACGGCGCTTCTATGGATAATCCAGAACAGTTTAAAACAGATAAAAAAAGTCTTTCCGAAATGCACGAAGAGGAAATGACGGTCGATGCCATTCCAATGGAAGATTTAAAGCAAGAGAAAAAAGAAGAAGGAAACAAACGAGCAACGAAGAGCAATTCTTCAAGCGAAGAAAAATTCCCAGAGTAATCAGCGCGAATTTTCGTAAAAATGAATGCTTTCAAAAAAGACCGCAGAGGCTATGCTCCGCGGTTTTTTTGTGCTATGATTCTCGTTTGAACAGGAGTGAAAGAAGATGAAAAACTTAATTTATCCGCTTATGGTTGTCATAGCAGCGAGCTCTTATGGAGTTCTCTCAACCATTATCAAAGTGGCCATGAAAAATGGATTTACTGCTGCTGAAGCAGTAACTGCCCAATACTTTATAGGGTTTGCATTAGCGGCTCTTTTATTTTTTATTACACAACGTAAAATGCCACGTATTAAAGGATGGAAAATTTTAGTGCTGTCTGGTACTTCAACAGCTGTTACCGGCATGGTATACGCCCATTCGCTGAACTACTTGCCCGCTTCGCTCGCGGTAGTGCTGCTCTTTCAATTTACATGGATTGGCATGTTCCTCGATTGCATCGTCAACCGCAGATGGCTGAAACGTACAGAAGTAGTATCTTTGATCTTGTTATTTGCCGGAACCTTGTTTGCCGCGGGCATTATTGGAACCGACTTGAGCGGCATCCCATGGCAAGGATGGGCTTGGGGAATTGGCGCAGCTTTTTGTTTTTCTGCGTTTATGTTCGTCAATGGCAAGCAAATCGAAGGCATGGATACTTCTGCCCGCTTGTTTTACGTATCGCTGTTTGCAGCAATTGTAGTTGGCTTTTTCCAAACGCCCGAGATTGTCTGGAATGGGCAATTGTTCAGTGAAGGCCTATGGATTTTCGGATTACTGCTGGGCGTCTTTGGCATCATCATGCCTATCTACTTTTTCTCGGTCGCTGTGCCGCATGTCGGCTCGGGGCTTGCTTCCATTTTAAGTGCAATGGAATTGCCGGTAGCTATTTTAGCATCCGTTATTATTTTAAATGAAACTTTGAGTTTTCTTCAAATTGGTGGAATTATTATTATTCTTGTAGGGATGGTATTGCCAAGTGCCTTTAACCGAACCCCAAAAGAAGTGGAACGTATTTAATGGCCTGCTGCTTCAGCAGGCCTTTTATGTTTAATTCGAAGTTAAAAAGGAATAGATAAGTACAAACATAAAAGGAGTGGTATGGATGAATCAGGAAGATGTAAAAAAAGCGGCCTTGAAAATTTTAGAGGAAAGTTATGTGGGGACATTGGCAACAATCAAAGGAAATAAACCCCATTCGCGCTATATGACTTTTTTCAATGATGACTTTACACTTTACACCGCTACCGGCAAAAATACACAAAAAGTTGATGAGCTGGAAGCTAACCCGAACGCCCATATTCTTTTAGGCTATGATGGTGAAGGGGTCGGCGATACATTTTTAGAGATTGAAGGTACGATGTCTTTAAATGATGACCGCGAGTTGATCGACAAAGTATGGAACGAGCATTTAGAAGGTTGGTTTGAAGGCCCCGATGATCCAAACCTGATCATTTTGGCGATCAAACCTGACCGCGTCCGTTTGATGAATAAAAAAGGGCAAGAACCACAATCCCTTGAATTATAAATATAAAAAACGGCTCAAAAATTTGAGCCGTTTTTTACGTTCGCAAAATTTCACGAAGTCCTTCTCTGTTGAATAACAAGTCTTCGAGCGTATATTCATCCAAAACAGTCAAGTATGCATGAAGTGCTTTCCCCAATACACCGTGCAGACCACAAATTGGAGAAATCGGACAGCTGTTACGCTCAGCATCAAAGCATTCAACCAAATGAAAATCGTCTTCCATTTGTCTTACGACTGCCCCAACGTTGATATTTTGAGGAAGGTCTGCCAGACGAATGCCCCCGCCTCTCCCTCTTACTGTATGAATAAAACCAGCTTTTCCCAGCTCAAATGTAACTTTTGTTAAATGATTTTTCGATATATTGTATGCGTCGGAAATTTCTTGTATAGTCGTTAATTTGCCCGATTCCTTAGTTCCCAAATAAATCAATACACGTAATGAGAAGTCTGTATACATGGTTAGTCTCATTATTTTTCACCTCTTCTGCCAATTTAGTATAACGACTTTTCAATAAGTCCGAAAGTATTTGGATCTTTCTGGTCTACCATGCTTAAATCGGAACGTATAACCAATTAATAGAAATATAAAAATATGTTTCCACGTCTTATGCCCGGCAGAGCTACATGGGCGCTTTCGCTTTTCTT
>NZ_JBZDOG010000010.1:0-78288 GCF_058268495.1 Planococcus sp. TJ-201
GCGTAAGCGCCCGTGTAGCTCTGCCGGGCATAAGGCAGACCGGTGAAGCGGCATGTTTTCGGCCGCACTGTGTTAAAAATGAGTATTATAAAAATTTAAAAAAGGCTTCCCGAGTAGTGGGAAGCCTTTTTTATGGGAAAAATTAAAAATTATGCACTTCGGAACTTAGCTGAAAACACCGAACCAATCAGTAGCAATCCCAAATCCGACAATGATAAGAATCACAACAACAAAGATAATAATGCCGAGCTGCAATGGTTTGTAACCGGTAGTTCTTGGTTCTTGGATTCCTTCTTTGTCTTCAGGCGGACGGCTTTTGGCCTCTGCTTCGGTTTCTTTCATGTAATCTTCTTTATCGCTGTTGCTCATTTAATTGCCTCCTCGAACTTACTTATAGTTATATTTACCCCAAATAGCTGAGGGTTAATCCTGAAACTTTTCTTCTGTCTGCAATTCACGTTGAGATAGCTTTTGTGCCAACTCACGGCCAAACAGCTGAGAAGATTGTGGATCGCGTCCCGTAAGAATTTGTTTGCTGCCCCAGACAACATAAGCGTCCTGTTCTTTTTCTTCGTGGTAGTCTGCAATTTTTTTCAATTCATCTTCTAAGCTAAATGGCAATAGATCGACCACTTCTTCCGGCTCATTGTCGTTTGGATAGCCAGTGACTTTAAGTCCATCGAGAATTCCGCGGCCTTCTTTGGTTTTTGTATATACAAGAGGTGCTGGGCCATGGCAAACTGCCGAGACAATCCCACCTAAGTCGTGGACGATGTTGATGACTGCATGCAAGTCTTCGTTATGTGCCAGGTCAAACATCGCGCCATGTCCGCCAACTATCATGATGGCATCGTATTCACTGGCCTTAACGTCAACAATTGGCGTTGTTTTATCTGCCATGCCTGACTCGTATTGCTTTTTATAAATGCCATCTGGATCGTAATCTGCGCTAAGGCTGATTGGGTCAACAACAGGCTTGCCGCCGTTGATGGATGCCAGTCGAACAACATGCCCTTCTTTTTCAAGTTCTAACGCAGGCGCAAAAAGTTCTTCTGCCCACCAGCCGGTCACGTAATTATTTTCTTCATCCGTATAGCCATTTGATAAAACTGCTAATACTTTTGCCATCATATCTTCCTCCCACTAATAAAACATCCTTGTTTCTTCATTTACCCTGTAGGAAAAATCTTGAAACGTCGCAGTTAGCATGGACTTGGAAATGAGTGAAAAATTATGCTACATTTATTAAATGAAACGAAAGAAGAGGTGGACCGCTTGAAAGAGCTAACCCAAGAAACCCAAGTAACTTTGCTTGAAGCAATGATCGATGGAAGTAAAGTAGGTACAATAGTGACGGATCCATCACAACACGACAATCCAATTATTTATACAAATAAAACTTTTATTGAAATGACAGGATATACTCAAGAAGAAGTGATTGGGCGCAACTGCCGGTTTTTGCAGGGACCTGATACAGCCAGAGAAGATATCGAAAAGATGAAAAAAGCAATTGCCAATGAGGAAAAAATTATACTGACTCTACTAAATTATCGGAAAGACCAAACTCCGTTTTGGAATCGGTTGGCAATGGAGCCTGTCCGAATAGATGGCAAGCTTTATTTTATCGGCACGCAAACTGATATTACCTTGGAGCGTTCTCAGCAGCAGGCCATTATGGCCAGTGAAAGCGAAATTGAGAAACTCATGCTGCCTATATTATCTATTCAGGAGAATGTTGCGACTGTTGCGCTAGTCGGTACGATGAATTTCCAGCGCTTTGAGACGCTGAAAGTGAAAATTTGTGAATATGTTCAAGAACATCGAATTGAACATGCCATCATTGATATTACTGGTTTGTCATGGACAGAAAAATCACCGCTTTACTGGTTTACACAAATTTATGATGCGCTGCGTATTATGGGAAGCAAGCTTTATGTAACAGGCATTTCCCCAGCAGCGGCCCAGCAATTCGCGACTGATTTAGATCGCGATAGCCGACTGATTACGTTCTCGACAATTGAGAAAGCATTAAACTTTATTACACTACAATCTGTTGAAGAAAACATATCAGTTGACTAAGGATTGTGATAAGAGGTAAGTTTTACCTGTTCCCAAATACAAATCAGGAAAGAGGTTGGAAAAATGTCAGCATTATTTACAACAACAGTTACAGCAACTGGCGGCCGTGAAGGCAGAGTGATTTCCGAAGACAATGTATTGGATCTTCAATTAGTATCGCCAAAAGAATTGGGCGGTCCAGGCGGAGAAGGCACGAATCCTGAACAATTATTTGCAGCAGGTTATTCAGCTTGTTTCGATGGTGCATTAAACTTGATCATCAAAAGAGAAAAAGCGGAAGTTTCCAGCACTTCGATTAAAGCCGACGTTCATTTCTTGAAAGACGAAGCTGATGGCGGATTTAAAATTGGTGTTACTTTGAATGCCCATTTAGAAGGTGTGGACGAAGCGACAGCAAAAGATCTTGTTGAAAAAGCTCACGCGTTTTGTCCATATTCCAAAGCGACTAGAGGCAACGTTGACGTAGAATTGAAAATAGTATAAGAAAGCCGAAAAAAGCCGGAAAGCAAAATCTTTCCGGCTTTTTTTTATGGGCAATCATAAAAACACATGTTGAGAAAAACTGGGAAAATACAAAATATGGTTTTAAAAAGAAACAGCTGGGTAAAAAAAGAGTGCAGAGTTATTAAGTTTTGAGGAGGAGGATGGCGGAATGGGTGAAAAGCAAAACAAACAGCAGAATTCCCTGGAAAGTGAACCTGCTTCAACAAATTCGAAACACAATGATCGACAATTTAATGCAGGCGGAAACGGGTCTGATTACGACGGCGGACATCCTGAGGATGCTTCAGCTCAAAAAAACAAATCCAATAACAAACAGCAAGAACATTCGACCAGCAATTCCTACAACTCAGGTGGAAATGACTCTGATTATGATGGTGGGCATCCAAAAGGTGCCATTCCAAAGAACGAGGACAAGTGAGCTCCAACGATAAAAACTAAAATCAAACAGGAGGTTTTATTTATGTTTTTTCACACAGGAGAATTACAATATCATGCTAAACCGGACTCTCCAGATCCGGTATTCGCAAAGCAAGTACAGGAACTGATTGGTGGACAATTTGGTGAAATGTCAGTTGCCATGCAATATTTATTCCAAGGGTGGAGCACAAGAGGAAACGAAAAATATAGAGATTTACTGATGGATACAGGAACACAAGAGTTGGGGCATATTGAAATGCTGGCGACTTTAGTAGCAAGACTCCTTGAAGGGGCACCTGTTTACGAGCAGGAAAAAGCTGCAAGCGATCCGATTGTTGGTGCCATCATGGGCGGCATGAACCCTCAGCACGCCATCGTTCATGGTCTAGGTGCTTCTCCAAAAGACAGTAACGGTGTTCCTTGGAACGCTGGATATATCGTAGCGAGCGGAAACTTATTGGCTGATTTTCGTGCCAACGTCAATGCTGAATCACAAGGCCGTCTGCAAGTAGCTCGTCTTTATAGCATGACAGACGATAAAGGCGTAAAAGACCTGTTTTCATTCTTATTGGCGCGTGACACGATGCACCAAAACCAGTGGCTCGCAGCTATTAAAGAACTAGAAGCAAAAGAAGGCCCAATTGTGCCTGGCACGCTTCCGCCGGAATGGGAAGCAACCGAATATTCACATATTCTTTACACGAATTCTGAAAGCAGCAAAGATTTGAAATGGATGCATGAGCCTGCACCAGATGGCCATGAATTCACATTCGGCAAACCAGAACCGCTTAGCGTGAAGCCAGAACTAAAACCGGCACCGTCACAAGCTCACAATTCATTGCCTGAAGACAAATTAAAATAATTTTTTGAGAGGCTGTCCCTAAGTCACGAACAATGGCTTTGGGGCAGCCTTTATTTTTGGGGTCATAGGCTTAAGAGTTAAGTGTTGGTTCTGGAACAAAGCGAAAAAAACCCCTGGCAAATTGCCAGGGGTTTTAAAATTATGAGCTGATAAAATCTCCGCCGTTTATATGAATGGCCTGTCCTGTCACATAAGTCGAATCTTTTGAAGCTAGATAAACATAAGCAGGCGCTACTTCAGATGGTTGGCCGCGCCGTTCCATCGGAGTGTCCCCACCGTGCTTGCCGACTTTTTCAGCCCCGAAAGTTGCCGGAATGAGAGGGGTCCAAATAGGGCCTGGCGCAACAGAGTTTACACGGATTCCCTGCTCCGCAATGTTCGCTGATAAAGAGCGGGTAAAACTTGTAATGGCACCTTTGGTCGCTGAATAATCAATCAGCTCTGGAGAGCCTCGGTAAGCTGTTACAGAAGAAGTGTTGATAATGCTGTCTCCTTTTTGGAGATGCGGCAAAGCTGCTTGTGTTAAATAGAACATGCTGAAAATATTGGTTGAAAAAGTTTCCATTAATTGATCAGGACTGATGGCTAAGAAATCATCCTGCGGGAATTGCTTTCCGGCATTGTTGACTAGAATATTCAATTGGCCGAATTCAGAAATAACGTCCACTACCAATTGGTTGCAATTTTCTACGTCGCTGAGATCAGTAGCAAATTTTACCGCTTTGACAGCATAGCCTTCAATTGCTTTTATTGTTTTGTCGGCATCTTCGTGTTCATCCAGATACGCAATGGCGATGTTTGCGCCTTCTTTTGCATAAGCCACTGCTACTGCACGGCCAATTCCGCTGTCACCGCCAGTGATAATGGCAACTTTTCCTTCTAATTTCCCAGAACCTTTATAGTCTTTATCATCATAAATCGGTTCAGGGCTCATTTGCTCCTCCGAACCGGGTTGTTGAGACTGTTCTTGTGGATCGACTTGCTCGTCAATTTCTTCGAATTTATCTTTAGTCATGTGAATCCTCCTCAGAATGTAAGTAGCTTTATGTTCCTTATTCCCGTTGAAGTTTCACTTAAACACATCTAAAACCTATTTGAATTTTATCAAAGGGATGTTGCTTTTTAAAAAAATATAAAACGAAAACCCCTTAATGGATAAGGTGTTTTCGTTTTATAGGAAAGTAAGTTCACCGTCGTTACGATTCTCCCGTGACGACACCACAAGCAATTCGATCTCCAGACGGGTCTGTTGCTTGATCATCTTCACTCTCGTGAATGACAGGCGCCGTACCGCCTTCTTTAAGCAAAGAATTGTCTTCGCCGGTAGCCAGTGTTACGTTCTCAGCTATAAATTCCTGCATAGCGGTGCCGTCATCTCCGACTTCAATATTTGGAAGATCCCCGGCATGTGGGCCATCGGAGTTGTCCATACCATGCATGGCATCAGTTGGATTAAAGTGGGCGCCTGCTGTTTCAAAGTCAGGAACTTCACACATTCCAGCCTCATGAAAATGAATGCCGTGAATGCCCGCTTCTAAATTTTCAACTTCAAGTACTACGCCAACTCCAGCGTCTTCCTGAGATAATTCTGCAGTGCCTATAGCCTCGCCGTTACTGTCCATCATCTCCACAGTCAACAGCAGTATTTTTTCTCCGCTATCTTCTGACTCTTCATCCACTTCATCTCCGAGCTGTGGCAAGTCGTCCCCATCCTCTTCAGGTTCTTGTTCTGTTGCTCCATCTGATTCTGTCGGTGGATCTTCTGTGCTCTCATTTCCGCAAGCTGCCAGAAACAATAAGAAGACCAGTGCAAAAACAAGTAAAAGCCAACGCTTCATTTGAACTCCTCCCTTGAAATCGTGTTACTCTACATTACACCCATCCAAAGTTAAATAAACGCAATTTTCTGTAAACGATTCTTTTGTAGGAGAAGAATCTTATATTTTTCTATTTCGGAAAATAAACCAAACGCCAAGCAGTGCAGAAAAAACACTTAAAATTAAAGTGGATTTAAAAAATGGCGGCCGGTAAGTTAAGGAAATCGTGTTGTTTCCTTCCTCTAAAGGAACAGCTGTAAACCCATAATCGGCTTTTAGCACCTCAGTTTCTTGGCCATTTACAAAAGCCCGCCAGCCCTGTTCGTAAGGAATCGACAACTTTAAGTATTCATCGTTTTCAGTGTTTGCATAATCGAGGCTGACTTTGCTGCCATCAATTAGCAGATTGCTGGATTTATCCGGCTTGTCAGCTTGATCCAATAGAGTTTCGTAAGTCTCTGAATAAAGCTCGATTTCGGATAATTCATATACGCCCTTAGGCAGTCGTATTTCAATTTGTTCATCGGCAGAAACACGGATCGTGAGATCATCAACAAATGTCTTGTAGACAGATTGATTGGACTTTCTGGTTGTTTCATAGTTGTTGACCATGAGCGTAAACCCTTCGTCAGCAGCTTGATTTTCCAAGTGGAAGGAGACAAACAAATCAATAATGGAGTCATCCAAACTCTCCACATTCAAGTCCAAGCCACCGAGTTCTTCTGTGACTTCAAGCGTGCTGCCGTTATAGGAGGCGCCAACTTCTGTTATTTCATAGCCGACTGTAATCTCTTCTGTTGCGCTTATGGTCCCAGTACCTTGCGTCTGGTCAAGCACCATACCTGTGAGCATTGCCTGTTCACGTATCAGCACAGACATCTCAGCCAGCTGTTGCTCCTGATAAACAGTGGAAGTAGAACGCGCAAACGGCAAAACGTATTCATTTTCATAGACGGTGTAATTTTCGGATGCCTGAATTTCTGTAAAGCCAAATGGAATATTGTCATCATCAGTTGGCCGGATCAAGTATTTGCCTTGCAGCATACTGTAAAGGTTTGCCCGATTTCCCAATGTGGCATAACGGCTGACGCTTTCGCGTTTCATATCGATTTCGAGATCATACAGATAAAAGAACAGTAAATTTTTATTTAAAATACTGGAATAAGCACTCAACCCCTGAAAATCTTGAACAATTGGTGTGTTATTGCGCACACCTTCCATCCATTCAATACGGTAAGGGCTGCCAGTTTCTTTAGTATGAATAAAATCTAGAAGTTCAACGATTTCCGGATCGTCATATTCATCACCGGTTATCAATTCCTCATTAACTTGAGCAATATCTCCATCCTCCAGAATTTTCTCCAATTGATAGAGGTTAGCAAACAGCAAAGCCCATGCAAATAAGGACGTCATCAATAATGCTTTGAGTGCGGGCTTTTTGTATTGGATATACAAAGATAGCAGTAAAATCGTCAGCAACAGACTGCCGACCGCAAGAAATGAAAATTGCGAATCAATTTCAAAATATTCATCTTTGAAGGCATACAATTTAAAAACAAAAGCGGCAAAAGCTGATGCAGTCAATAAACGCAGAATCGTGAATTTATGAAGTTGGTCGAGTGCAACAGCTACAGCCCCTCCAACCATCAAGGATAAAAAGTATTCCCATCGGTATTGAGGAGCAGAAAATCCATTAAAGGCACTGCCGATCAACGGACTATGGTGCATCATAATCCCGGCAATTCCGAGAAGTGCAAAGAGGCGGAAAGTTTTGTGGCGATACAAAAAGCCGCAAAACAACAGCAGCACAAAAATGGCTGGCAGGACAATCAAGCTGCTGTCGAACAAAATATTGTCCGTCACATCAATCCATGGGATTTCCTGTTGAAAAGCAGGCCTATGATTATTCAAGTATGCATAGACAGCAGGTATAAAGGAAACTGCACTGATACCAGCACCGATTAGGCCGGCAATTCCAAAACTCATAATCGCTTTCATTTTGTCCTGCTCATTGGGTTGAAGCGGGATGAACAACCTGAAAAGAATATAGAGGGCAGTAAGCAAAAAATTGATGTAAGCAAAATAGAAATTGTCGATCATCGACACAGCGACAGCCGTTAAAAACCAACCAGGTTTTTGTTCACGAAAAATCTTTTCGACCCCAAGCAAGAGAAGCGGCAGCCATAGAAAAGCATCAGCGAAAAATTCCCAATACGTGACATGCCGGAAATACATGCCGGAAATTCCATAAAGAGATGCCCCAAGCAAAGCTGCCGGTTTTGAAATGTTCATGTACATGAACAAACGTGTTGTGATGAACAAGACGGCAGCCAAACGAATCACGCTAATAAAGACGGCTGCGTTTGCCCAAAACAGTACATCTGTTGTCTGAACAATGTTGGCTATTTCCAGCACGAACACAACGAGTACAGAAATCAGGAATACGATGGATGTTGAAAAATAATAAGACAGTTCACTGAATGTACCCGCTCCTAAACCAAAGTCAAACGAATAGAAAAATTCTCCTTGGGTATATTGCGTATATAAAAGATGCTTAAAGGGCATCATTTGGGAAAGACCGTCATTAATTCCCACCATGAAATGGCCACGTGACCATTGAAAAAGAAAAACAGCGTGTCCAATTGCTGAGAGTAGCACGCTAAAGAATAACAGCAGAAGGGCAGAGCGTAACTTGTGCATAGGGTCACCGTCTTTTTGCTTATTTTGGATGTGCTGTATCTTTAAGAATTTTTCCGGATACGACAAAGGTTATGGGAATCGTAAACAGCACTGCCGCAAAAGGTGCGATATTGCTGTTTAGATGAAAAAATTCAACGAACATAAAAATCAGAGCAGTAGATACAGATATATTAACGACCTGTGTTAAAGGAAAGTACAAGTACTTTTTGAAAGTGGGCTTAATTCGGTAAGTGACATAGCAGTTCAAGAAAAAAGAAATGTTCAAACTGATCAAAAACCCAATGATATGCGCTGCTAAATAAGACCAAGACAACACATTATGAAGCAGCAGGTAAATGCTGTAATAACTTACTGTATTCACGACACCGACAAAAATAAAACGGGTAAATTCAGTGTTTAATACCTTAACGTTCATCGTATTCATCCACATTGCTGATATCCACCAGAAAATGCGGGCGTTGTTTGGTTTCGTTGTAAATGCGTCCAATATATTCCCCGATGACGCCAAGGCTGATTAATTGAATGCCTCCAAGTAAGAGAATTGCCGTAATTGTTGTAAAGTAGCCTGGAGCTCCGACGCCTTCTTGCATAATGTTATAGAGCGTGAAGAAGATATAGATAAGTGACAGGAACAGAACCAGAAACCCTGTATAAAAACAAATGCGCAAAGGCTTCATATTAAATGAAATGATTCCGTCAATTCCATAGTTGACAAGACTGTTAAATGACCATTTTGAATCGCCATCAGTGCGCAGCACATTTTCGTAGTTGATCGTTTTTTTGCTGAGCCCGATCCATGAGAACAGCCCTTTGGAAAAGCGGTTGCTTTCACTCAATGCCAAAATTGCGTTGATGGCTTTTCGGCTTAATAGACGGAAATCGCCTTCCCCATCTTGCAGGTCGACATCGGTAATCGAGTTAATCAGTTTATAATAGAGGGAAGAAAACAAGGAGCGAACTTTGGAGTCACCGGTGCGGGACCGTCTAGCGACAACTTGGTTAAAGCCTTCTTCGTATCCTTCCACCATTTCCTTTATCAGAGTGGGCGGATGTTGCAAGTCACTGTCCATGACAATAGCAGCGTCTCCTTTGATGCGTTTTAAACCGGCGAGCATCGCGGATTCTTTCCCAAAATTCCGGGTCAACGAAATATATTTTACGCTATCGTGTGCTGCGGCCAGCTTTAAAATTTCCTCGAGTGTCCCGTCGTTGCTGCCATCATTGATGAACATAATTTCATAATGGTATGGAAGCGAATCAAGTTCTTGCGCCAACCTTTCGTACATAGAAGCAATATTTGCTTCTTCGTTATAGGCTGGAACAATGATGGATATAAGTTTCATTCGTTTGCCCCCTTTCGAGCTATCAATAAAATCTCTTCATGCTGTATTTACCCGTGCCATTTAAGAAGTATGCCTTGCGAAAATGAAACTTCCCAGCGTTACATACGTATTAGTATACGACAGGTGTTTTAAGAAAACATTTGTCTGAAAATTCAGCGTGAGCGGGCTCCTATTAGCGTTTCTTAACACCAGATTTACAAGACCTTATTCGTTGAATTTTACATGTTGGACCTATACCTTTAAAATAGAATACATACTGATGAATGGAGAGTGTTAAGAATGGCGATTAATCTCGTAAAAGGTCAAAAGATCGATTTAACAAAAGGACGTTCATCTCTTTCAAGCATTATGGTTGGCTTGGGCTGGGACCCTGTTGCAACCAAAAAAAGTGGAGGCTTTCTAAGCGGCCTATTGGGCGGCGGAGGCGGCGGTGCTGATGTTGACTGTGACGCATCCGTCTTGTTGCTTGATGAAAACGGCAAGCTGACGGCAAAAGAAAACCTCATTTATTTCGGCAATAAGAAAAGCAAAGACGGCAGTGTTGTCCACTCAGGCGACAACTTGACTGGCGAAGGCGAAGGCGACGATGAAACGATTAATATCGACTTAAAGCGCATTTCACCTTCTGTTCATCGTTTGGTCTTCGTCGTTAACATTTATAATGCGAAACAAAAGAAACAAGATTTCGGCATGATTGAAAATGCGTTTATTCGTTTGGTTGATAATCAGTCGAAGGAAGAACTTGTCCATTATAATCTGACGGACAATTATGCAGGACAAATGTCGCTGATTACTGGTGAGCTTTATCGCCAAGGCGCAGAATGGAAGTTTTCTGCAGTCGGTGAAGGCGCATCAGAACCAGATATTGGCTCAATTGCAAACAAATATTCTTAAGGAGTGATTGGAAAAATGGCTATTAACTTATCAAAAGGACAAAAAGTAGATTTAACGAAAACTAATCCTGGTTTATCTAAAGTAATCGTAGGTTTAGGTTGGGATACCAATAAGTATGATGGAGGACAAGATTTCGATTTGGATTCTTCCGTGTTCCTTCTAAATGGTGAAGGCAAAACAGCTTCCGAAGCTGACTTTATCTTCTATAACAACACAACAGGTGCTGCTGGAGCTGTGGAACACACTGGCGATAACAAAACCGGTGAAGGTGATGGCGATGATGAGCAAGTAAACGTTAACTTATCTGCTATTCCAGCTTCGATTGAAAAAGCGACTTTTGCCATAACAATTCACGATGCAGAAGGACGGAGCCAGAACTTTGGCCAAGTAAGCAATTCATATGTCCGTATCGTCAATGGGGACACAAACGAAGAATTGATCCGCTATGACTTGGGTGAAGATTTTTCAATTGAAACGGCAGTCGTAGTCGGGGAACTTTACCGCCACGGTTCAGAGTGGAAATTCAATGCCATTGGCAGCGGTTATCAAGGTGGCTTAGAGTCTCTTGTGAAAGACTTTGGCTTAAACAGCTGAGTAAACGATGGAAAAGCAAGGAGACTGTCTCCTTGCTTTTTCTCCATTCATATACGAAATGATAATTTGAACGGGCTGTAGCAGCAGCATGCCGGGAGGGACCACGCATGAGACATTTTAGCGGATTGACAGATTCTGATTTAAAAACTTTTTTTAAATACTACCCGGCAGAATTTAACCGTGATACGGAACGGGAAACCCTAGGCCTGGCATTAGGTGCAGCACTTTATACACCAGGATCCAGATTGAATTTTGCGCAAAAAATAATAAGCGGAGATTATAGCAGTGGTGCGTTTTCCGGTTTAACCACATTGATTATCTGTTTGGAAGACGCAGTAGCCGACTCAGAGTTGGAACAAGCAGAAAAGAATGTGGTGAGCGAGTTTAAAAAACTGGCCGAGGCAAGTGCGGAACAGCTGGCATCCGGTCCAGCCTTGTTTTTGCGAATTCGTACGCCCAAACAACTAGATAAATTAATCAAACAGGCAGGCGTGTCATTGAACATATTGACTGGCATTGTATTCCCGAAATGCTTGCCCGCTACGTTGCCGTTGTTTTTTGATGCATTGGATCGTGCCAGTGCAGCGGCTGGGAGAGAGTTATATGCACTGCCCCTGCTTGAAACGAAAGAAGTGCTGTACAGTGAATCGCGTGAACAAACTTTAGCGGAATTGCACAAAATTATGAAATCTGAAGCTTACCGTGTTTTGACTGTTCGTGTAGGCGCAACAGATTTTTCCAGTCTTTATGGCTTACGTCGTCCCGCAGAGCGGACCATTTATGATGTTCATATCATCCGTGATTGCCTGACCTCTATTTTGAACCGTTTCAATCGTGCAGAAGATGGTTTTACGGTTTCTGGTCCAGTATATGAACATTTTTCAGGTGGGGAGCGGTTATGGCTTTCCTCAAAACCAGAGCAAACGCTATGGGAAGAAGTTCAATTGGATGTTCTGAACGGTTTTAAAGGAAAAACCTGTATCCACCCGTCTCAAATTTCCATCGTCAATGCCGGCCATATTGTATCGCTTGAAACTTTTGAAGATGCCAAATTGATCCTCAATCAAAGTGGCAAGCGGAACGGTGTCCTGCAAAGTCCTAAACGAAACAAAATGAACGAAGTAAAACCGCATTTGAGTTGGGCAAGAAAAATCGCTGCTCAAGCGGAAGTCTATGGGGTGCTCAATGAAAACTATCAACAAATCGACGTCCTTAACCACATCCGGGCAAACCAACTTTCAACTCAATACTAAGTTGTGGGACAACCTGGATATTCGTATTTCGATCGCAAGTTCCTATGCTGAACTTTCACCGGAATCGCTTTTTTCGGTAGCTTTACGTGTCAATAAAAAGCGCCAATTCCTCTTCGTCAGCAAACTTATTGCAAAACACCTCGCTGTTGATCCAGCTGTGGCTCTTGGAACTGGCACGTTGTTAGCTTCGTTGCTGATGGAAAGAGCAGGGCTTGAAGGGCATCCGGATGCAGCCGCATTGGTTGAAATGATTGAAACTGGGAAAATAGATCGAAAAGCAAGTGTGAAATCGCTCCAATTTAAAAAAGCGCTGCCTCAAAAAACAGTGTTCATTGGCATGGCAGAAACCGCAACGGGCCTTGGGCACTCGGTTTTTCAGCATTTTGAGGACGCGGCTTATATTCATACAACACGTGAAGAGATTGTTGGGATTACCCCGTCTTTTGTCTTTGAAGAAGAGCATTCCCACGCAACGTCCCATAAAGTATATGCACCTGCTGGTATGCTTGAAGAAGCAGAAGCCATTGTTTTAATCGATGATGAAATTTCGACTGGCAATACCCTGCTGAATCTGGTTTGTGCATTGGACGAGCAATTCCCTGGAAAGCATTACGCTTCTCTTTCTATTCTTGATTGGCGAAATGATATACAGAAAGAGAAGTTGGAAAAAATGGCGGACGATCGGAATATCAGTCTGAAAATTATGTCTTTAATGGCTGGCGAGTTTGAGCTGGTTCACAGTAAAGCCCCTGAAGAACCTGAACTGGTTTCATTGACTAGTTTAGGCTCCAGGTTGCCGGATATTGAATTGCCAGGCGAGCAATTGGCTGCTCGTTCGAAAACGGCACAGCAGTATATATCTCATACAGGCCGTTTCGGCATTACCAGCAAGGAGCACGATGAAATAGAAGGCTGGGCAGAATCGGCAACCAAATTGCTTGAACAAAAAAGCGATAAGGCGTTAGTTATTGGTATGGGAGAAAATATGTACCTGCCATTGCGTTTTGCTTCAGCTTTAGGAGGCAACCCGGTTGTACAGACTACAACACGCAGTCCGATTTTCGCTTCTCTGACAAATGGCTATCCGATTAGGGAAAAAGCCAGATTTGAACTGCCAGATGCAGAGGGCATTAGCCAGTTTATCTACAATCTCAATGAATTGGATATTGACCGCATTTATTTGCTTGCAGAATCTGTCATTGAGAAATCTGACTGGCAACCACTGCTTACATATCTGGAGAAAAAAGCACCAGTAGAATGGATTTCCCTGACAACCAGTAAAAGGAGTGAAAAGATCGAATGATAGCAACGGGTTTAGTGAAAACGAGTTATCCGAAAAGAGACATCACCTTCCTATTGAAAGACGTCAGCGATGAATTTGTTGAAAGTACCTTGGAGGAACGGGAAAAAGCGGTCCAGACGGGTGCACATTACGCAGAGCGGCTGCCGATGGAATACCGTCCTTCTGATGAGTACACAAATCTCTATCATGAAACGGTAAAGAAGACCAAGCAGCAATTAAGCTATTTGGTGGGATTAGTAACACGCCGTATTTTCATGAATGCAGGCACAGATGACGTTGTTCTAGTATCTTTAGCGCGTGCTGGCAGCCCAATTGGCATCCTTATCCGCCGTTACGCCGAACAAGTGATGAAAATGGACTGGCCGCATTACAGTGTTTCTATATTGCGGGATAAAGGAATTGATGAAAAAGCGATCGACTCGATTCGGGCTGCACATCCGGTAAGCCGCATCCAATTTGTGGACGGTTGGACCGGAAAAGGAGCCATCCAAAAAGAATTGACCAAATCGGTCAACAGCCTTAATAAAGAAAAAGGCCTAGACCTGCACGATGATATGGCGGTGTTGGCTGATCCTGGTGCCTGTGCAGTATTATTCGGGACACGTGACGATTTTCTTATTCCGAGCGCTTGTCTGAATGCAACGGTATCCGGTTTGGTGAGTCGAACCATTCTTAACAAGTTGTATATTGGCAAAAATGATTTTCACGGAGCCAAGTTTTATGGCGAGTTGCTTGAAGAAGATTTGTCCAATGATTTCGTCGATCAAATTACAGAGTGCTTTGCGGAGACGCGTGAAAGAGTCGAGAAAGACGCGGTTTCGACTCCCGTGACAGCTGAAAGAACTTGGCAGGGCATGAAGGAAGTTGAAGCAATCGGCCAGCAGATGTACAGTGAAACGGACTACCACCTAATCAAACCGGGAGTTGGCGAAACAACTCGTGTTCTGCTTCGCAGAAGCCCGTGGAAGATTTTGGTCAACAGTTTGGATAATCCGGATGTCCATCATATTTTGATGCTGGCAGAAGAAAAAGAGGTGCCGGTGGAAGTCGTTCCCGACTTGTTCTATCGCGCAATCGGCTTGATCCGATCGGGTAAAGAAATATGACGGTTTTATTCGCCAGTGATTTGGATCAGACTTTAATTTATTCCCGCAATTCCATGGGCATGGACGTGACAGAAGAAGAATTGGTCGAAGTTGAGCGTTACGAAGGCAAACCGTTATCCTTTATGACCCAAAAAAGCCAATCTGAATTGTGGAATATTAGTGATTCTGCATTCTTTTTGCCGGTTACTACGCGTACACAGGCTCAATACGAACGGGTGACAGGGATTTTTAAAGGGCAGCAAGCGCCGCGTTTTGCAGTCATATCCAACGGTGCGGTCATATTGGAAAATGGTCAACCAATCAAGGAGTGGTCGGACGGGATTCGTCAGCAATGCGTTAGCCGCAAAACGATTATTCAGGAATTGCTTCCAGAAATTGAACGCCATTTCTCAGAAGACTGGGTGTTGAAAGTGCGGCAGGCGGAAGATTGGTTCGTTTACCTGATTGTCGACCGGGACCGTTTTCCTGAAAACAAACTTGAATTTTACACAACAACCTTCAAAAAGCTCGGATGGGGAATGTCTTTGCAGGGCCGGAAACTTTATTTTATGCCGGAAAGCATCACAAAAGCAGCAGCTATGGAATACGTGAAAGAACGATTGGGAGCAAGCTATGTCTTTGCTGCCGGAGATTCATTGCTGGATCTCGATCTACTGGAAAGTGCAGACTACAGCATGCTGGCTTCCCATGGTGAAGCAGTGAGAAGTGCGATTCCGGTATCTGAGCATATTCGCAGAACCGATTATCACGGCATTAAGGCAGGAGAAGAAATCTTGGCTCGTGTTGCTGAGATTTCATTGCAACGCAAGTAAGCAACAAAGCAAGGAGAGATTCCGATGGTTCAATTGCATCCGATCCCCGCAAAAACCTGGGATCCGGAAAAAATCGGGGAATGGCTGAAAAAACCGATTGTGGATCACAGCGAAACCAAAATTGAAGAAAATCAGATTACGTATCCACAGTTGCTTGGACAAGTCACAGGCATGCCGCTTGATAGCGACGAGTATTTTGCCGGCATCTACGATGTCATCGAAGCTGCGGATGGACGATTAATTCGGCTTTCCGATAAGATGAACAAACATATCGAACAAGATCGTCTCCGGACATTACAGGATTTGTTCGAAATGAATAAAAAAGAAAATGGATTGTCGCCAAACCGTATGGTGGCATTTCTCGATGGTAAAGGACTGCTGCCCCGATTGAAAGATTCTGATTTGAATCGGCGCCTTCGGGTAGTACTGATTGATATTTTAAAAGCTTTTCAGGAGCAATCGGGAGGAAGTACCACCCATTCTTCTTTCCGGCGCGTTACGACTGACTTGGTCAAGTGGATGTTCAATCACTTGGAACCTGAAATTGAAAAATTGTCGTTGGAAAAAGGACTGCCAGGCTTTTTGTGGTATGGCAGCGCTTCAGAAAGTGAAACTTGGTTTTTGAAGCTTTCCGCAACTTTTGGTTTTCATATCATCGTTTACGATCCTAAAGGAGAAGGCTGGTTCGAGCTGGCAGTTGGAAAAGAAGGGCTTCACAGCCACAGTTTCCAAGTAAATGCTCCAACACTCTTGCCTTTTCCGGAAGAAAAGCCGAAACGTGTTGGGACGGTTGCCTACCGCGCAACTCAGGAAGTGGACCGGTTGTTGCATCACGATGATTCAGGGCTTTATAAGCCCTTCCAGTTCAAAGCCTATTTGACCCGTTCGGTCCGGCTTAAAACGACAATGGATGAAGCGTTCATGCTGGCCAAAGAGCGTGCGATGGTTCGGCCATCGTTTTCGGTTGCGGGAGGCAGCGTTAACATTCCAGTCGTTTTCTCCAAGCTCATGGGCATCGAGAAAGACCGAAGACGCTTTTGGGAAAACGTCCATAATTTAACTGAGCGTGAAGATACAAAACTAATCCGAAGCTTTCCGTTTATCGAAGAGCGAAAAGGCAATCAGCAATTCCATTATCGTGCTGCTCTTGGAAGAGATGGCCTTCTGGATCCGGAAAAAATGAAAGCTGCACATTGGTGGAGATATAATAAATTGCCGGATGGTGTTCAAACTGCGATTGCAGCAGCGATTGCCCGACATGTAGAAAAGCCGATCTTGTTGCCTCAGAACAATGAGTCGCACGAAGAATTACAACTTTATGCTTTTTCACAATGCATGTCGCTGCCGGATTCGGTGATTCAATTGATCCAACTGTTTGATTATCCGCAGTTTGTACCGACCATGCTGTTTTATAACGAAGAAAAAGACGGTGAGTTGAGCCGTGCAGATGCCAATATGATCGCCTTGATCCACATATTCGGACTTGATGTCATCATCATTAACCCACAAGGGCATCAGGATATCGAACGTTGGGTAGATCCCGAATCATTTGATACGCATTGGCTGGACGAACGCAGCTTTAACGAGCCTTATCGTGAACCCTCAGTGGTGAAAAAGATATTCAGAAAATGGCTTTAGCCAAAAAGGAGTGAAATCGGATGACCAATATGCCAGATCAAATTGAACAACAGGAATTGGTAATGAAAGATGAAAATCAATTAAAGGTTCAGTTGAAAAAAGATCCTGAAGTTCTCCAGCTAGCTGCCAAGATTGATCCGAAAAACCAAATCGCTTTATTGGAATTTGGCCGCGAACCTGCAAATGAGATTTCGGCCTTTACAGGAAAAGTCTTAAATTCTGTCCAGGCAAGCAGCATGGAAGAGTCCAGTGAATTGCTGAAGCAACTCGGCAAAATTATGGATAAGTTCGATAAGAAAGATTTTGTTGAAAAGAAAGGCTTTCTCAGCAAAATGTTCAACAAAGGCAATAAAGTGATTGAACAGCTCTTCAACAAGTACCAGACCATGGGGAGTGAAATCGACAAAGTTTATGTCGAAATCACAAAGTATGAAGGCGAAATGAAAAAATCAACCACAACATTGGAAGAGCTGTACAACCAGAACTTCAATTACTTTATGGAACTGGAAAAGTATATTGCTGCAGGTGACATTAAAGTAGAAGAACTGAGAGCTAAGGAGCCTGATGTCCGGGCAAAAGCAGAGTCAGGCGATCAACTGGCACTTATGGAATTGAACTCGCTGCAAAATGCCATCGAGCTTCTGGAACAGCGCGTCTACGATCTTGAAATGGCCAAGCAGGTTTCTTACCAGTCAGCACCACAAATCCGTATGCTGCAGCGTGGGAATACGAAGCTGATTGGAAAAATCAATTCGGCTTTCGTTACTACCATTCCAATTTTCAAAACTGGCTTGATCAATGCCATCGCAGCAAAACGCCAAAACTTGGTAGCTGAGTCAATGAGCGAATTGGATCGCCGCACCAATGAAATGTTATTGAACAATGCCAACGACATTTCCCGCCAAAGTGTTGATATCGCAAGAATGTCGGGACAACCGAGCATCAAGATTGAAACCATTGAGCAAACATGGGAAACTATTATGCAGGGGATGAATGACACGCGCGAGATCGAGCAGGAAAATCGCAAAATGCGTGAAGAAGGACGTCTCCGCATCGAAGAATTGCAGAAGAAATACGAAGACACGCAACGTAAAGCTAATTAATCGGAGGAGGAAATCAATATGTCAACAATCAACCTTTCAAAAGGACAGAAGATCGACTTAACGAAAACAAATCCGGGCCTAACAAAAGTGGTCGTCGGTTTGGGCTGGGATACCAATAAATACAGCGGTGGCGGAGATTTCGATTTAGACGCTTCAGTCTTCCTTGTAGGAGAAAATGGCAAATCACGCGGACCTGAAGATTTTATCTTTTACAACAATCTTGTCGGGGCGAATGGTTCGGTTACCCACACTGGCGACAACTTAACAGGCGAAGGCGAAGGCGATGATGAGCAAGTAATTATTGATTTGCCAAATGTACCTGCTGATGTCCATAAAATCAGTTTTACCGTAACGATCCACGAAGCAGAAAGCCGCGGACAAAACTTTGGCCAGGTTTCAAATGCCTTTATCCGCATTGTTAATGAAAGCTCAAACGAAGAATTGATCCGCTATGATTTGGGGGAAGATTTCTCGATTGAAACAGCGTTAGTGGTTGGTGAATTGTACCGCCACGGCAGCGAATGGAAATTCAACGCAATCGGCAGCGGCTACCAAGGCGGCCTTGCAGCATTAGTAAATGATTACGGCTTAGGTTGATCGTAATTAAAAAACCGTTTATCAGTTTGCAAACTGATAAACGGTTTTTTGGGTTTAAAAATGAAAGAGTAGCTATATCTGACTAAATCTAGTTTACAACACAATATTAGTAGGATTCAGTGGTCCTGCTTATGCATAGTTTTGATTAAGTGATAGCGCTTCAGTGTAGTAAAATTGTCATTAAATTATGAATACTCGACATAGATTTTTTTATCTATGCTATCCTCAAAAGAAGATATAAAACTAGAGAGGATGAAAAAACGATGGCAATTATCGATCATGTAAAAGAAATTAGAAGAGCGTTGCATCAAAATCCGGAATTGGGTGGAGAGGAATGGGAAACGTCAAAACGGATACAGGAAGAGCTGCAAAAAGCAGGAATTTCCTTCAAAACTGGTTTTGCGAAAACGGGTGTTCTCGGTGTGATTGAGGGCAGCGGTGAAGGTGGAACAGTAGCATTGCGGGCTGATATTGATGCGCTTCCGATTTTAGAAAAGACGGTTGTCGATTTTAAATCCAAAGTGGACGGAAAAATGCACGCCTGCGGACACGACGCACATACTTCAATGCTGCTTGGGACAGCGTTCAAGCTACAAGAAATGAAAGAACAACTTTCAGGCCGTGTCCTGCTTGTTTTTCAGCCAAATGAAGAAGCATCGCCGATTGGAGGAGCAAGACCAATGATGGAAGATGGGCTTTTTGATGAATTTAAGCCCGATGTTATCTTTGGCCAACATGTTTGGCCAGATTTGCCTGTCGGCCAGATTGGTGTGCGCGACAAAGAAATGATGGGTGCATCTGATACCTTGTCTTTCACCATCAAGGGAGCAGGCGGACATGCCAGCATGCCACATCAAGGAAAAGATGCGATTGTTGTAACAGCTGAGTTTATCTCAAGTCTGCAGTCGATTGTCAGCCGCAATATAAACCCACTGGAATCTGCTGTCATTACCATCGGCACAATCAACGGAGGTTACCGCTATAACGTGATAGCGGATCAAGTAGTGTTAAAAGGGACTGTCCGAACTTATAGCGAGAAAGCCAAAGCAACCGTAAAACGCCGACTGGAAAATCTTGTGAAGGGCTTCGAAATGGCTTATGAAGTAGAAATCGAATTTGATTATGTTGACGGTTATGGTGCTACGATCAACACTCCTGAATGGGCAGAGTTGGTACGAGGCAGTGCGACTCAATTGTTGGGAGAAGGCGCATTGCCAGAAGTAGACCCTTCGATGGCGGGAGAAGATTTTTCACGATTTTTGGAAAACATTCCGGGTGCATTTTATTGGCTTGGCTGCTCGAAAGCAGACGAAGAATCTCCCAAACCCCTGCACGATCCCGAGTTCTTTTTTGACGAATCTGCTTTGGAAGTAGGAGTCGAAACCATGGTGAAAGTAACTGTAGATGCACTGAATAAATTAAAAGGATAATTAAGGGAAATGCGTATAATTATTAATAAAAGTGAATTAATTATCGGAATCGCTTGATTATTAGCTGTTTTTTTGCCTATAATATTAAAAAAGTTAAGATTTTAAAAGAGTGAGGAGGAGAATTATGAAAAAGCCAGAGCAAAATGGAGAAAAGAAAGGGTTTTTTATTCGTTTCTTGAATGTTGTCGAAAAACTGGGCAACAAGTTGCCAGATCCATTTATGATTTTTGTCTATTTGGCAGGTTTCGTCATAATTGCATCATTTATTTTTAGTTTGTTTGACGCTTCTGTTGTTCATCCAGGAACTGGAGAAACCTTGGCAATTGAAAATTTATTGTCTTGGGCAGGGTTGCAGTACATAATCACTTCCATGTTGACCAACTTTACTGGTTTTGCTCCTTTGGGAACTGTTTTGGCCATCATGCTCGGAATTGGACTTGCAGAGAAAGTAGGATTATTGGAAGTTGCTATCCGCAAAACCATAATGAAAGCTCCTGCTTCAATCGTTACATATGCAATTGCTTTTGTAGGCATCATGGGGAATATCGCATCCGATGCTGCCCAAATTTTAATTCCTCCATTGGCTGCAATGGTATTTTACAAACTGGGAAGACACCCGCTTGCTGGATTGGCTGTTGGATTTGCCAGTGCGGGAGCCGGGTTTACGGCCAATCTCTTGATTGTTGGAACAGATGCGTTGCTGTCTGGGATTTCGACAGAAGCTGCTGCTATTTTGGATGACACGCTAATTGTCACACCTGCAGATAACTGGTATTTCAACATAGTATCGGTATTTGTTATGACCATTGTAGCGGGACTTGTAACAGAAAAAATTATTGAACCAAAACTTGGCAAGTACGAAGGAACATCAGTTATCGATGTCAGTGCTAAAGAACATCCGAAAGCCAATAAAGGATTGCGCAATGCCGGTTTGGCTGCTCTTGCCTATATTGCTGTTCTGGTTCTGCTGATTGTTTGGCCGGGATCTTCTCTTCGAAATGAAGAGGGGGGCATGATTCCTTCGCCATTCTTAACGGGAATTGTTCCGATTATTTTAGGGCTATTCCTGGTTCTGGGAATTGCTTACGGAAAAACAGTTGGCGCCATCAAAAATTCTGGAGATGCAGTCGGCTTTATGGCTGAATCCATCAAGGATATGTCAGGGTTTATTGTGTTGATCTTTGCGGCGTCTCAATTTATTGCGTACTTTACATGGACCAATATTGGAACTTGGATTGCTGTAAATGGAGCAGAGTTTTTAACGCAAATCAACTTTACAGGCATTTACCTGATTGTCGGCTATATTTTATTCACGGCGTCCTTAAACTTCCTGATTACTTCAGGGTCAGCAAAATGGGCTTTGGAAGCTCCGGTATTTATTCCATTGTTCATGCAATTGGGGTACCACCCAGCGTTTACCCAAATGGCGTATCGCTTGGGCGACTCTTCAACGAACATTGTGACACCGCTGAATCCATACTTTATTGTGGTACTTTCTTTCCTAAAAGAGTATGACAAAAAAGCGGGTATGGGAACGTTGATTTCATTGATGATTCCGTATACTGTGTCCTTCTTGGTTGTCTGGATTATCCTATTCTTGATTTTCTTCTTTACCGGCTTGCAATATGGACCGGGAATTACTCCATATCTATAACAGATAACTCAAAATGAGGAGGGGAAAAATTGGCAGAAAAATTAATCGACGAGCACTTGCAGGAACAGATGATCCAATGGCGGCGCGACTTGCACCAGCATGCAGAATCTGGTTTTTTGGAAATGCGAACGGCTTCGCTGGTCGCCAAACGCTTGACGCAACTTGGCTACCCGCTGAAAATGGCTGGAGAAGTAATGATAGCCGACCAGCGGATGGGTGTGCCAAGCCAGGGAATTTTGGCGGCACATTATAAATGGGCCGAAGCGAACGGAGCTGACTTGGAATGGCTGCCGAACTTTAAAGACGGTCTGACAGGAATCGTTGCCGTACTGGAAACTGGAAGGCCAGGTCCGACCTTAGCGTACCGCTTTGATATGGATGCCCTGGACATACAGGAAGAGCTGGCTGAAGGCCATATTCCATTTGACCATGGCTTCCAGTCTATCAATGCAGATAAAATGCATGCCTGTGCACACGATGGCCATACATCGATTGGGCTGGGATTTGCTGAAACGCTAATGACCAATAAAGATAAGCTGGCAGGAACCATCAAGCTGATTTTCCAACCGGCAGAAGAAGGGACACGCGGAGCAAAATCTATGGTAGCGGCAGGAGTCGTTGATGACGTAGAGGTCTTTATCGCGATGCACTTGGGGACGGGTGTGCCGACAGGTGAATTTGTGTCGGGCAATGCCGGATTTTTGGCTACTACCAAGCTGGACGTGGTTTTCAAAGGAATTGCGTCTCATGCAGGCGGTAAGCCGGAGGAAGGGCGCAATGCCTTGATGGCTGCTTCTTCTGCAGTTCTCGGGTTGAACGGAATTCCACGCCATTCGGCCGGAGCTTCCAGGATTAATGTTGGTGTTCTAAATGCAGGATCCGGACGCAATATAATACCGGCAACTGCTCAAATGAAAATCGAAACCCGTGGAGAAACTTCTGAAATCAATGATTATATTCGAGCGCAGGCGTTTGCGGTTCTCGAAGGCGCCGCGGCAATGTATGGAGTCGAAGTAAGCACAGAAGTGGTCGGTGAAGCCAAGAGCAGCATTCCGAGCAAAGAATTGGTGGAAACCTTGCATGCTGTGGCACAGTCCTCTCCTTTCTTTACGAAAACCATTGATTGGTCCACTGATTCGGCTGGATCTGAAGACGCGACTTATTATATGGAGCATGTAAAATCACGCGGGGGACAAGCAACTTATTGCATCGTCGGCAGCGATTTAGCGGCCGGCCATCACAATGAACGATTTGATTTTGATGAAGCATCGATGCTGGCGGCAGTTGACGTGTTGTATCGATCTGCACTGAAAATAAGCAAGGCATAAGAAAAAGACGGCGGGGATTTCCTGCCGTCTTTCTTATGGCTAAAAAACTTTGTTATTTTACAGCTGAAGGCTGAACGCCTTCAGGAATCGGGCAGCTATAGGCTTCTTTTGCCCGTTTTGCTTCGTGTTCAGCTTTAATGGCCTGCAGGTCTTCTGGATGATGGTATAAATGGATGGCTGTGTTCGCCATGGCTTCAGAAGACAGCAGCATGCCGCTGTGGGCAAACGAACCGATGCCTTGTGTCACCATTTGCCATGTGTGAAGAGGCGTACCGATAGCCGAAGTGGCAGTAGTCAGTTGAGCGGTCGGAACAATCCAGCTGACATCCGAAACATCTGTAGAACCGGCCATAACCTCATTGGAAGGAGCGTAATCTGAAATGATATCCGCTAGATACTTTCCTTCGAATTCATTGCCGTCCCCATTGTATCCAAAAGTTTTCATACCGGCGAGAAAATTGTTTTTTTCGCCCTCGGACAAGGTTTGCCAAATCCCTGCAGCAAATTCCTTTTCTTGCTCAGTTGGTTGGATGGCTCCGGCTTCCTGCAGTTTTTCGTTCAGAATGGTTTCCAGCATCCGGTTCGGTTCATAGTTGGAACAGGCTTTATCGAAGACAATAGTCATCTCGGTTTCGGTCATTAGCGCAGCGCCTTGCGCAATTTTACAGACGCGTTTGTAGATTTCATCGACTTGTGCAACTTTGGGGGCGCGGATCAAATACAAAACTTCCGCTTCGGATTGCACAACATTTGGCGAGAAACCGCCGCTGTTGGTGATGGCGTAATGCATGCGAGCTTCTTGCACGACGTGCTCGCGCAAGTAGTTGACGCCGACATTCATCAATTCGACTGCGTCCAATGCGCTGCGTCCCAAGTGAGGAGAATTCGCCGCGTGCGACGCCACTCCTTTGAAACGGAAATACACTTGGTAATTGGCAAGGCTCGACAAGCTCATGATGGAGTTGGAGTAAGAAGGGTGCCAGGTCAAAGCAATATCCAAACCATCAAAGACGCCTTCCCGTACCATGAAAGTTTTGCCCGAGCCGCCTTCTTCGCCGGGGCAGCCGTAAAATTTTACGGTTCCACTAATGTTGTTATCAGTAAGATAAGCTTTTACCGCATATGCCGCCGCCAGAGAACCGGTCCCAAGCAGGTTGTGTCCGCAGCCGTGTCCGATGCCGCCTGGATCAATCGGTTCCTGCTTGGTGAGATTGGCTTTTTGGCTGAGTCCGGATAAGGCATCAAATTCACCTAGAAATCCGATGACTGGCTTTCCTGTGCCGTAACTTGCTACAAATGCGGTTTCAATTCCACCAACTCCGCGTTCGACTGAAAATCCCTCTTTTTCCAATTCATCTGCTAAGAAAGCGGCAGATTCAAACTCCTCGTATCGTGTTTCGGGATGCTCCCAAATATATTGACTGATGGATTCAAAATGCTTCCTGTTGCTTGTTAAGTAGTTGCTGACTGCAGAATCAATTGCCATCCCAGTTCCTCCTTAAAAATAAATTCATCTTTAGTATAACAAAATTATGTCGTATTCTGAAAACAAGTCAGAGTGGATCTGCTTTATCGAATTGTGAAAAAACTTTTATCTTTTTTTATACCTTACGGCTTCTGGGTTTGCAATAATGGAAACGGTTGCAAAGAAATCTAAATATTTTTTATATATTGACAATGGATTTTGGACTGTATATGATGGAGTCAATTCAAATATACAGATTAACTATATTGATGGAGATACGCTTTATGCAAAGAAATCTCAAGAGAGCTGATGGTTGGTGAAAATCAGTGGTTTCGGCATTTTGCAGCACTCCTGAATAGATGGATTGAATACCCCAGTAGGTCCATTCGCTTCATGTCCGTTACGCATGTGAACCAATGAGGCTGTCGGGTTGCTGACAGTGAATTAGGGTGGTACCGCGAAACAGAAGACTCTTCGCCCCTTGCATCTTTATGTAAGGGCGGAGAGTCTTTTTTGCGTCTCATACAATTACTGCCCGCAAAAGCGGGAAATCGAGAGGGGAATGAATTTTACTATGCTGACAGACCAACAAATTTTACGAATCCCAGGACCAACGCCAATTCCGCCAAGCGTGCAGCGTGCCATGGCACAACCGATGATTGGGCACCGCGGACAAAGTACATCCGAAATGATTAATGACATCAGACCTAAGATGAAACGCGTTTTTGGAACCAAGCAGGAAGTGCTCATTTTGACAGGCAGCGGTACCGCTGCTCTCGAAGCAGCGGTCGTTAATACGGTTGCTCCTGGCGAAGAAGTTTTGGTTCTTGTAACCGGCGCATTTGGAGATCGTTTTGCGAAAATTTGTCAAGCATATGAAATTCAGACCCACGTATTCGAAGTGGAATGGGGGCAGGCGGTTGATCCGGAAGCGGTAAAAAACTTTCTTCTGGAACATCCTGAAATCAAAGTGGTCTTTTCGACATTCTGCGAAACTTCAACGGGTGTTCTGAATCCCATCAAAGAGCTGGCCGCTGCTGTGAAAGAAGTATCAGAAGCCTTGGTCATCGTCGATGGTGTATCCTGTGTAGCAGGTACGGAAACCGAGATGGACAAATGGGGAATCGATATAGTCGTTACTGGCTCACAAAAAGCCTTCATGCTTCCGGCCGGCCTTTCGTTCATTGCTGCGAGTGACCGGGCTTGGAAGAAAATCGAAGCCAATCCACAGCCACGGTTTTATTTGGACCTCAAAAAACATAAAGACAATATGTTAAAAGATACAACACCGTTTACACCGGCTCTTTCCATTTTATTCGGATTGCAGCAAGTGCTCGAATTGCTGGAAGAAGAAGGGCTGGAGCAGGTATACGCCAGGCATCACTTGATGAAAGACATGACACGTGCGGCTTTCAAAGCATTGGGCATCCCATTGCTGACTTCCGATAAAGATGCATCCCCGACAGTGACAGCCGTGAAACCGAATGACTTTGATCCGGAAGAATTCCGGAAAGTGATGAAGAAAGAATTTGCGTTGGAAGTGGCAGGCGGCCAGCAGCATTTAGCGAAAAAGATTTTCCGCATCGGCCACATGGGTTATTGCTCTCCGGCTGACATGTTGCAAACGTTGGCAGCCATGGAAATTGGTTTGATCAAAGTAGGGAAAAAAATCGAACTTGGCAAAGGAATCGCCGCTGCACAACAAGTGTATTTGACAGAAGGGAAGGAAATTAAATGACTTTTCACGTTTTGATCAGCGATCCACTTAGCGAAGAGGGAATTTATCCCTTGCGCCAGGCAAACGGCGTAAACATTGTCATGGAAACCAACTTGACGCCGGAACAATTGGGCGAGCGCATTGATGGTTTTGATGCGCTGCTTGTCCGGAGCCAAACACAAGTAACACGCGAATTAATTGAAAAAGCTTCGAACTTGAAAATTATTGGGCGCGCAGGTGTTGGTGTCGACAACATCGATTTGGAAGCGGCTACCGAGCACGGAATTATCGTTGTCAATGCACCGGACGGCAACACCAACTCGGCCGCTGAACATACGATGGCGATGCTGATGTCAATGGCGCGCAAAATCCCTCAAGCGTTTCACGCGTTGCGCAATCAAAATTGGGACCGCAAATCTTATGTGGGCGTCGAATTGAAAAACAAGACCCTTGGAGTAGTCGGATTCGGCCGAATTGGCCAGGAAGTGGCAGCGCGTGCGAAAGGACAGCGAATGAACATCATTGCATATGATCCTTTCCTGACAGCTGAAAAAGCAGAAAAGCTTGGCGTGGATTTCGGTTCTGTGGAAGATGTACTGAGAGTGGCGGATTTTGTGACGGTCCACACGCCTTTGTTGAAAGAAACCAAGCATTTGATCAATAAAGAAGCATTTGCCATCATGAAAGACGGCGTGCAGATCGTCAACTGTGCACGCGGCGGCATTATTGATGAAAATGCATTGTTTGACGCAGTAAAATCAGGGAAAGTAGCGGGGGCTGCGCTTGATGTGTTTGAGCAGGAACCAATGGTCGATTTTCGGCTTTTGGATTTACCCGAAATCATCGCCACGCCGCATTTGGGCGCCAGCACATTTGAAGCCCAGGAAAGTGTCGCAGTAGATGTCAGCATGGATGTTGTCAGCTATTTCACAACAGGAACTGTCCGGAATTCAGTGAACTTGCCGTCTGTACCGAAAGAAATCATGAAAAAAATCGAGCCTTACTTTGATTTATCAGAGCGTTTGGGTGCTTTTTTGACCGATTTGACCGGTGCAGCCGCAGAAGAAGTGACGGTTCGCTATGCTGGCGATTTGGCCAATATGGAAGTGGGGCCTTTGACGCGCAATATGCTGAAAGGCATGCTCAAGCGCCACCTCGGCAAGCACGTCAATGATGTCAACGCGATGTATATCGCCAATCAAAAAGGCATTGTCGTCAGTGAACAAAAAACGACCGAATCAAAAGGGTTTACGAGCCTGATCACGGTGGAAGTAAAAACGGCAAAAGGAACCAGAAAAGCTGCGGGAACTTTGTTGAACGGACAAGGCGCACGCATCGTTAAAGTGGATGATTATTTGGTGGATGTTGTGCCAGAAGGACATCTGCTGTACGTTCGCCACAATGACCGTCCAGGTGTTATCGGCCGTGTCGGCACCCTGCTTGGTCAGGAAAATGTCAACATTGCCACAATGCAGGTAGGACGTTCAATTGTTGGTGGAGACGCCATCATGATGCTGTCCATCGATAAACCTGCAGAAACAAGCAGTTTGGAGCAACTTGCAAAATTAGAAGAAATTGAGGGAGTTACTCCCATCAATTTATAGAAAACACAAAAGAGGTCCTCATAGCGAGGACCTCTTTTGTTTAAATTTGTTCCAGCAGCTGAAGCAATTCCTCCAAATGCTGGATTTCGTATGTTGGAATGATGGATTCATGCGGTGCCTTTTGTTCCCGGTTGACCCAGACAGAGCGGATTCCTGCTTTTTCAGCACCGATAATATCCGTCATTAAGTTATCACCGACCATCAACACTTCACCCGCAGATAAACCGAATTTCGATAAAGCATGGTGAAAGATGGTGGGATCCGGTTTGCCTTTTCCAAATGCCCCTGAGACGACAATATGATCAAAAAAAGGAGCAATCTCCGGTGTGATTTCAAGCTTGGTCTGCTGCAGACTTGGCGATCCATTGGTCAACAACAGCAAGTGGTAATGGCCTTTCAAATCTTCCAGTACCTTTAAGCTTTCTTCATACAAAATGGGATTTCTTTTTCGAGCTTCGGGAAAATATTCTGCAAGCTGACCACCGATTTCTGGGCTGTCGATTCCCATCTTTTTCAGGCCGAGCGTCCAGGCGTCCCGGCGATAAGCAGGAACAATCGTTTTCATTTGCTGAAAATCTGTTCCTTCGTCATCAAATGTTCCCCATAGCCCCTCGAACGGATTAATGCCGATCATTTTGGTGAAATCATATGTATTGTATCCGGCATAAAGCATAGTAGCTGCAGCTCTTACCGCTTCTTCCAGACCGGAACAATCTGAGCCTGTTAGTTCTTCTGCCAACGTGCACGTTTCCTGGAATGCTTTCTCCACACTCTTCTTGTCCCATAACAAGGTGTCATCTAAATCGAAAAAAATCGCTTTGACCATTGGTGTGAGTTCCCCCTGACAATAATGTTGCTTGGCTCTAGTGTACTGGAAAAGCTTTTAAAAACATAGCGTGTTCAGAGTTCTGTCACTGAAAAAAATAGAGACTGAGTGCTATGATATGGACAAGGAGTGAAAACAATGATGATAAGCAATTCGACGATGCTTTTATTGGAAGATGCTACTGAATATATAGAAATTTGCTACGATGAGCTGGGGAAAAATGAATACCAGAAAGCTGAAAGGCTGCTTGAAATTAAATCAGAAATCGAGCAAACCGGAACTTATACACACAGTTTCGAGGAGTTAGAGCACGGAGCACGTATGGCGTGGCGCAACAACAATCGCTGCATTGGCCGATTATTTTGGAATTCACTAACGGTCTTTGATGAACGCCACCAAACAACGGCAGAAGGAATCTTTGATGCATTGGTCCAGCATATTGATTTTGCTGGCAATAATGGAAAAATCCGTCCCACAATTACTGTTTTTCGTGCAGCAAAGGAGCAGGAAGAATCGCTGCGTTTATGGAATCACCAGCTGATCCGCTATGCAGGATATGAAACTGAGGCCGGCATCATTGGAGATTCCAGTTCAGTGGAACTGACGAAGCTTTGCCAGGAACTTGGCTGGCAGGGAGCAGGAACGGCTTTTGATATTTTGCCTTTGGTCATTCAATTGCCGGGTGAAGAACCTGTTCTGAAGGAAATTCCGCGGGAGTCCATTATGGAAGTCGAAATCGGGCATCCTGAAATCCCCGAACTTTCAAAGCTTGGCATCAAATGGTACGGAATTCCAATCATTTCAGACATGATGCTGGAAATTGGCGGCATTGCATACAAGATGGCGCCTTTTAATGGCTGGTATATGGGCACAGAAATCGGTGCCAGAAATTTGGCAGATGAGGATCGATATAACCTTCTGCCTGCAGTAGCAGAACTCATGGAATTGAATACACAATCAAATCGTTCTCTATGGAAAGACAAAGCGTTAGTCGAATTGAATATCGCTGTTCTGGAGTCGTTCCAGGAAGCAGGTGTGACCATCGTCGATCATCACACAGCAGCGAAGCAATTCAAAAATTTTGAGAAAAAAGAAGAAGTGGAAGGGCGCGATGTCACCGGAAATTGGGCGTGGCTCATTCCGCCAATGTCTCCCGCCACAACACATATTTTCCACAAGCCTTATAAGAACAATGTGGTTAAACCAAATTATTTTCATCAAAAAGCTCCCTATCAATCATAAGGAGAGGATACGAATGAAAGAATTCAAAATAACCTACTTTTTTGATGAAGAACATTATATCCGCCGCTTTATTCACATGGAGTCACAGGAAGAAGCCGAACAATTGATACAAAGCGAACGGGATCAATACATTTCGTTTCATGACAGCCGCGGAATCTATCATGAACTGAACACGCGGAACGTTCGGGTCATTCAAGTTTCGGAATATCATCGGATGGATAAATTCTGAAAAAGCGCAGCCTGCAGTGGGCTGCGTTTTTATTAGAAGGGTTTGGGGTTATAATTAGTTGAAACTGTGGAAAGTTGCTGATATGCAAAGTATTGGATCAGACAAAAACTGTGGTTTTTAGCTGTAAAATGCGTTACTTCGGAAAGATTTGTACTATAATAGTACATAGTGAACTTCATAGAAATTGAGAATTTATAGAGAGAAGGAAATTGAATGGGACGCAAATGGAACAATATTAAGGAAAAGAAAGCATCTAAAGATGCCAACACAAGCCGGATTTACGCAAAATTCGGACGTGAAATATATGTAGCTGCCAAACAGGGCGAACCGGATCCAGAATCAAACCAAGCTTTGAAAGTAGTTTTGGAACGTGCAAAAACCTACAGCATTCCACGAGCGATTATCGACCGTGCAGTGGAGAAAGCTAAAGGCGGCTCGGAAGAAAGCTATGACGAATTGCGCTACGAAGGATTCGGACCGAATGGTTCTATGGTCATCGTGGATACGTTGACAAATAACGTCAACCGCACCGCATCAGACGTCCGCGCGGCGTTTGGAAAGAACGGCGGCAACATGGGAGTCAGCGGATCTGTTGCTTATATGTTTGACCATACGGCAGTGTTCGGAATCGAAGGAAAAACTGCTGACGAAGTGCTGGAACTGATGATGGAAGCGGATATCGATGTCCGCGATATCATGGAGGAAGAAGACGGTGTCATCGTCTATGCTGAACCGGACCAATATCATTTGGTGCAGGAAGCATTTAAAAATGCAGGAATTACTGAGTTTACAGTAGCAGAGTTGACGATGCTTGCTCAAAACGAACTGCCGCTGCCGGAAGATGCGCAGGCACAGTTCGAAAAAATGATTGATGCTATCGAGGATTTGGAAGATGTTCAGCAGGTCTACCACAACGTAGATTTAGGTGAGTAGCATCAAGAGAAGTTTTGATTAAATCAAAACTTCTCTTTTTTATGGATGGAATTCTGATAATTAGAAATTTGGCTTGTAATTCAAAAAAACAATGCCTATACTAGCTTTGAATCTATAGAAGAATCAGTTTGGTTAAAAATGCAAGGGCTCTCATTTGTGCAAAGATTTTCATCCGAAAACATATTGGGAAATTGGAGGAAAGCAAATGTTGAAAGAATTATCACCAAAGGCCGAAGAGTTGCGAAAGAAATTAATCAAATTTATGAACGACTATGTTTATCCGAATGAATCAACTGTCGAAAAATACTTGCAGGAAGCAGAGGACCGGTGGACGATTCCGCCGATTATCGAAGAGCTAAAGGAAAAAGCGAAAGAGCAAGGCTTATGGAATTTGTTTCTGGATCATCCGGAATATGGAGCAGGATTGTCAAACTATGACTACTCCCATTTATGCGAGATCATGGGCCGTTCTTTGATTGCGCCAGAACTGTTCAACTGCAATGCGCCAGATACGGGCAACATGGAGGTTTTTGTAAAATACGGAACTGAAGAGCAGAAAAAACAATGGCTGGAACCTTTGCTGCGTGGGGAAATCCGGTCCTGCTTCTCAATGACAGAGCCTGCAGTCGCTTCTTCTGATGCTACTAATATCCAAAGCAGCATTGTCCGTGACGGCGACGACTATGTCATCAACGCGAAAAAATGGTGGACAACCGGAGCAATGGATCCCCGTTGCAAAATTGCGATTGTGATGGGAAAAACAGATCCAAATGCAGCAAAGCATCAACAACAGTCGATGATCTTGGTTCCATTTGATACGCCTGGAGTAGAAATTATCCGTCCGTTGACGGTCTTTGGCTATGACGATGCACCACAAGGACATGCCGAAGTCCATTACACCAATGTGCGGGTGCCAGCTTCCAATATGCTGTTGGGCGAAGGGCGTGGATTCGAAATTGCACAGGGTCGTTTAGGACCCGGAAGGATTCATCATTGCATGCGCGCCATTGGAGCTGCTGAACGAGCACTGGAGCTGTTGTGTGAACGCGCTGATAGCAGGGTAGCGTTCGGATCCACCTTAGCAGAAAAAGATGTTATTAGAGAGATTATCGCTGAAAGCCGGATTGAAATTGAACAGGCGCGTCTGTTGACTTTGCATGCTGCTCATAAAATTGATAGGGAAGGCGCCAAAGCAGCACGCAAAGAAATTGCGATGATCAAGATTGCAGTACCCCGGGTTACACTGAATGTCATCGATCGCGCCATGCAAGTTTTCGGGGGTGCCGGTTTAACGGAGGACTTCCCATTGGCAGCTCACTATGCTTATGCTCGAACGCTTCGGTTGGTTGATGGTCCGGACCAGGTTCATCTGCGTGATGTTGGGCGTCTGGAACTGAATGATCAGTTGAAAGAAAGTTCCAAAGTGACATAAAGAACAACACTGGTTAAAAATTATAAGCTCCCTATTTATCGATAAACAAAGTAATAAAGAAAATATCCAAGACTGTGTCTAAACGTCATGCAAATGGCTTTTGAGATGCAGTCTTTATTTGTGTAGCATGAATCTCTCTAAGCATAATAGTTTACTCAATATACCCCTAGTGGTATATTGAGGTTAATAAGAAACTGAAAGGGATTGATGAGATGTTATTGCGATATTTCTACGACGAAAATTTAGCGCACGCTTCATATGTAGTAGGCTGCCAAGCAACGGGGGAAGCGGTAGTAATAGATCCAATGCGTAATATTGTGGCTTATGAAGAGCTTGCTGCCAAAGAGAACCTAAATATTGTAGGCGCTCTTGAAACGCATATTCACGCTGACTTTGTTTCGGGATCGCGCGAATTAGCAAATCGTTTCGGAGCTACCTTGTATTTGTCCGATGAAGGCGACGCAGAGTGGAAATATCAGAACATCAATCACCTAAAACATCAATTATTGAAGGATGGAGACCAGTTCAAGATCGGAAATCTTGTGTTTGATGTGATGCATACGCCAGGCCATACACCTGAAAGCATTTCGTTCTTATTGACGGATCGCGGCGGTTCGGCAGATAAGGCAATGGGTATTTTCACAGGAGATTTCGTATTTGTAGGAGATGTGGGAAGACCTGATTTGCTTGAAAAAGCAGCAGGCATGAAAGGAACTTCCGAAGCAGGAGCAAAAGAGTTATTCAAATCACTCGAACGCTTTAAAAAATTGCCTGATTATCTTCAGGTGTGGCCAGCACACGGAGCAGGAAGTGCCTGCGGCAAAGCACTCGGCGCCGTCCCTTCTACTACTGTCGGGTATGAGAAGTTGTTCAATTGGGCTTTGCAATACGATGATGCCGAGGCCTTCCAGAAAGAATTATTAGATGGACAGCCTGAACCGCCCTATTATTTTGCGGTTATGAAATCGGTCAATAAAACAGGTGTGGAACTATTGAAGGATCTTCCTGAGCCCAAATTAGTCGAGTCAGTAAAAGAACTGGAGGCATTAATTGCAGATGGTCAGCAAGTTCTGGATTTGCGTCCTGCATCTTCATTTAGCAATGGCTACATTTCAAGAACCATCAATATTCCATTTAATAAATCGTTTGCCAATTGGGCAGGATGGATTGTGGATTACAAAAAACCGCTGTACCTCTTGCTGGAGCCCCAATTTCTGAATGAGGTGCTAGAGGTCTTGCATTCAATTGGGATCGATGATATAGCCGGCTATGTGGATGCCGAAAAGGCGATCAATGAAGCAGCGCAACTGGATTCATACAAAAACGTCTCTCCGGAACAGGCAAAGCAGATGATCGAGGATGGAGAAGGCTACGTACTCGATGTTCGCAGCCAAACCGAGTATGATGAAGGACATATCAAAGACTCTGATCATATTATGATAGGCACCTTAAAAAATCGGTTAGATGAAGTCGAATCGGACAAAACCGTAATCGTCCAATGTCAGGCGGGCGCACGTTCAGCGATTGCAGCGAGCATTCTCAAAGCAAATGGCTTCGACAACCTAGTGAATCTCACGGGCGGCTATTCAAAGTGGAAAGAAGAAATACTGGTTTAGTGAATAGGAAAGATAGTTAAAATTTAGATTTAACTGATATAAAAGAAGGAGAAATAAAATGATTACATGTGTCTTAGTGATTGGAGTACCGCTTTCTTTAACCGTTTACGGAGCATATAAACGGTATATTCCAGTTGCCGGATTAAAACAGGAGCAGCTCGATCACCTGGATGACAAATCCTTTGCTTTGCTGGATGTCCGAGCTTATAATGTGTCCGATAAAAAAACAGTTCCAGAAGCTTTTAAGCTTCCGATTTCATATTTTACGAGAGGGTATCAGGAAATACCAAAGAAACCGCTGCACCTAATCGCCGAAACCGAGCTGGAAAAAAACTTGGCAGCTCGCCTGCTTCGTCAAAAAGGATTTCATGTGGCAAGTTATAGTTTAATAGGACAAAAAAGACTGGGCAATTTGGATAAGGCTTGTTGTTAAGCTGAAACCTATGTAAATGGATATTCATTTACATAGGTTTTTCTATTGCGAAAAAATATTTTATTTAGAATACCCAGTAGATTTGGTGAATTAATTAAAGCTTGTACCAAACAGATACTTTCCTATAAAATAGTTTTTATGTCTAGAAACGAAAGAGGGAACTGAATGAAAAAGCCTGGATTAACTGTAAAAGTACTAACTGGACTGGTCTTGGGAGCAATTGTTGGTTTACTGATCAATCTATTCGCACCCAATTCATTTGAAACGTTGAATACATACTTATTTGTGCCGCTTGGCCAAATATTTTTAAGTTTAATTAATATGCTCGTTGTTCCGCTCGTATTGTTTTCTATTATTTTGGGAACTGCGGGACTGGGCGACCCAGCCAAGTTGGGGCGGATCGGCGTTAAAACGGTCAGTTATTTTCTAGTGACTACCACCATTGCGATTCTAATTGGATTGTCTTTGGCAGCAGTTATTCAACCGGGTCTTGCAGGTGACTTCGACCTGGCAGCAGCAGAGTTTGAAACAGAAGAAGCACCATCTGTTGGCGAAACTTTGTTGAATATGATACCAACGAACCCCATTGCCTCTTTGGGTGAAGGCAACATGCTGCAAATTATTGTGTTTGCTGTCTTTATCGGCTTGGCATTAACAGCGCTTGGCGAAAAAACCAAAGGCTTGGTTCATTTGTTTGAACAAGGCAATGACGTCATGATGTACTTAGTAGGCATTGTCATGAAGTTTGCTCCATACGGCACGTTTGGTTTGATTGCTACAGCTGTGGGTTCTCAAGGGTTCTCAGCCATGAAAGCAATGGGCTCTTACATGCTAGTTATTGTGGCGGCCCTTTTAATTCATGCGATTTTCACGTATGGAGGAACCGTAAAGTTTTTAGCGAAGAAAAGCCCAATCTGGTTTTTCAAAAACTTTGCACCTGCAATGAGTGTTGGTTTTAGTACATCGAGCAGCACGGCGACTTTGCCGATTTCGATGGAAGTGGCGCAAGACAAGCTGGGTGTGCCAAAGTCTGTCAGTTCGTTCGTGCAGCCTTTGGGGGCTACAATCAATATGGACGGAACAGCTATTATGCAAGGGGTAGCGACAATGTTCATTGCACAGGCTTATGGCATTGAATTGTCTGCGGTAGATCTGGCGACAGTCGTCTTGACGGCCGTACTCGCAAGTATCGGTACAGCTGGTGTTCCGGGTGTTGGACTCATCATGCTGGCCATGGTATTGAGCAGTGTTGGACTTCCTCCTGAAGGAATCGGCCTTGTCATCGGGATTGACCGTTTGTTGGATATGACACGAACAGCTGTTAATATTTCAGGCGATGCTGCATGTGCAGTTTATGTTGCAGAGACAGAAAAAGACAGAGACGAACGATTGGAAAATATGAATGCATAAATAAGAAAAGTTCCCACAATTTTGTGGGAACTTTTCTTGAAGGAATAGAAATATTTGTCTTCAACTATTATTAAATATAACTCTCGTCATTCTCTGTGCAATGTCGATTGTTTCTTTCTCTGTTATACTTTTATGAAAAGCAGGAACAGGGGGCCAACGTATGAGGGATGTATGGACAGTAAAGTATGGTGAACATGTGATTCGCGTCGTTACTACATGGACCAATCAACAACTATTTGTGGATGGGGTATTACAGGATGAACAAGTAGGACTGCATTTGTCTGCCCGTTTGTTTGGGAAAATAAAAAATGGAAACAACGAATTTGAAAAAATTAAGGTATCAATCGGATTGGGTTTTTGCATGATGGAATGCCGTATTTTTGTAGGAGACAGCTTAATTTATACGACAAAACTGCAAACAGGCGGATGAGCTCAAGGTAGTGGCATCAGATCCAAGCAATTGAATATTTATTAGATTTAGTAGAAACGGGAAGCTCACAAGCTTTCCGTTTTTTTCTTTGCAATCTACCACTAGCACTAACGGGTGCTGGTATTCCGTCAGAAAGTTCTGTATGTTTGGTATAGACAAATTTTACAAACGGGATGATTCCTAAAATCTTTAGTATCCGTAGAGGAGAAGTTCGATCTAAATGTACTGAAAAAGGAGAGAAACAAATGAAGATTTTTGACACACATTGCGATGCACTGCTGAAGCTGCAGGTGGCGAAACGCAATGCGTTATTCAAAGGAGAATTGCTGGACTATCAAAATTCACGTGAATTAGATACCAATTTTGAACGTCTGCAGGTTGGGGGTGTGAAAGTTCAATTCTTCGCAGTCTTTGTCCACCCGGAATTGCCATCTGATGAAAAATGGCAGCATGCACTAGAACAAATAGACTTGTTTTACAGTGAGATTCTGGGTAAAAATCCATTAATGATACATATTAAAAACTGGCAGGACATTGACCGATTAAAAGTACATGAAATTGGCGCTGTGTTGACCCTGGAAGGAGCAGATGCGTTCGGCAATGACTTAATGAAACTGCATCAGTTGTATCGGTTAGGCGTGTTATCGATTGGTTTGACCTGGAACAATGCCAATCTTTGCGCAGATGGTGTCGGCGATCCGAGGGGCGCCGGTTTGACGGTATTCGGAAAAGAAGTGGTCCGCTTAAACAATGAACATCACGTATTTACTGATGTATCGCATTTGTCGGTAAAAGGATTTTGGGAAGTTATAGAACTGGCCGACTACCCGATTGCGAGCCACTCCAATGCGCGTGCGCTTTGCGATCATCCACGTAATCTCAACGATCAGCAAATTCAGGCGATGTTCGCCAATAAGGGCATGATCGATGTGGTGTTCTATACGCAATTTATCAATAAAGATAGCGAGCAGGCGACCATCGCAGATTTGATTCGTCATATCGATCATCTTTGTTCGCTCGGCGGAATCGGTCAAGTCGGCATCGGATCCGATTTTGACGGGATATCTTCTTATATTACAGGACTCAGCAACGCCTCAGAATTTCCAAACTTGATCAATGAGCTGCAGAAGCATTATACAGAAGCGGAAGTAGAAGGGTTTGCGTACCGCAATTTCCTGAAGCATCGCCCAGGAATGTAAGTCAGAAAGAAAAGGATGGATAAGATGACAAAACAAAAAGTAAAAGAAGTCTTCGGTAAAAATGCCGATAAGTACGTTACTAGCGACAGTCATGCCAAAGGAGATGATTTGTCCAAGCTCGTCGAATGGCTCGAGCCGGAGAAGGTGTGGACGGTCCTTGATATCGCAACCGGTGGGGGACATGTAACAAAAACAATGGCTCCTCATGTGGGAACAGTGTTTTCTACAGATTTGACGGAAGAGATGCTGGAAAATACCGCGCAGCATTTGCGGTGCAGCTTCGACAACATCCACTACGTGTTGGCCGACGCTGAAGCATTGCCTTTTTTAAAAGACACCTTTGATGCAGCCATTTGTCGAATTGCACCTCACCATTTCCCCAACCCGGAAAGATTTATCGCCGAAATGTCGCGTGTCTTAAAGAAAGGCGGCCGTTTCATCCTGATCGACAATGTCGCTCCCGCTGATTCAGAGCTGGCTGAATTTATGAACAAGACCGAAAAGCTGAGGGATGACAGCCATTCGCGGTGCCTTACTAAAGAGGAGTGGACTTTGCTGCTGCAGGAAAATGGAATGGTGGAACGAAAGTCTGCCGACCGCCGGAAAACATTCGATTATCCATCGTGGGTAGAACGCACGACTGAAAATGACGATCAGGTAGAGCGAGTTTCTCTGCATTTGCTCAACGCAGAGGAGAAGGCTACTGATTATTTTGCGATAAAAGTCCAGGAAGGCAAGGTTAAAACCTTCACCATTGATGAATGGATGGCGCTATATGAAAAAATGGATTGACTAATAGATAAATTTAAAACAAGCCCCTCACCAAATTGGTGAGGGGCTTGTTGGTTTAATAATTGTTCATAGATGACTCAGTGTTTTTCGCTTCTTTTTGGTTTGCTTCGCTTTGTGCAACAGGATCAGACGAAGCTCCTGCTTTCGCATTTCTTCTTCTGTGGAGAATGGCATTAATTTCAGCCCCAATTACCAAGATCAGGCCGGTCAGGAAGAACCATAACATCAGAACAATAAGTCCTCCAAGGCTGCCATACGTAGCAGAGTAGCTGCCGAAGTTGGATACGTAGAATGAAAAACCGAGTGAAACGACTTGCCACAATACTGTTGCGATTACTGCTCCAACAATAACTTCTTTAAATGGGAAGTGTTTGTCAGGAGCAAATTTGTACATGAATGCCAAAACAATACTCATAACTGAGATGGAAATCACCCAACGCAAAACTTGGAAAATGATTTCAGTCTGCTCAGGAAGGCTTAGGGTCGTTTTGATCAAATCGATAATTGCACCACCGAATATCGGCAAGATCAGCGCAACAATGACAGCAACTAACATACCAAGCGTTAAAATAATGGCTGTTGCTTTCAGTTTGATGAACGAACGAGTTTCTTCAATGCCGTAAGCCTGGTTGGTGGCATTGATAAAAGCAGTTAACGCGTTAGAAGCGGACCAAAGTGTACCCAAAATACCAAATGTCAACAGACCGCCTGATGGAGTCGTAACAACGCTGACGATTGTGTCCTCAAAAGTTGAAGCTACTTCTCCCGGGAGAATGGTGCCGATAAAATCTACGGCTCTCTGCGGGTCGATCTGAAGGTAAGGCAGGATAGCCAGCAGCAAGATCAATAAAGGAACGATAGCTAGAAGATAGTAATAAGCTTGTGCTGCTGCAAGGGTTGTTGCATTATCTTTCTTGAATTCACCGCCAAGTTCTTTGGCGAAGTCTACAGATTTACTCATGTGACAACCTCCTTTTTTTCTATATTGGTCACTCTTTATATGCCCCGTTGTGCCGCCTGCTAATCCTAAAATGATAAACAAACGCCTATTATATTTGCATATAAAAAAGAGTGGCCATCCACAGGCCACTCTTTTCACTATGATTTTGGCAGCAAATCGCAGGCCACTTTTAAAATATGATGATTCTCCATTTCAACGATGGACCATTGGCAATCTTCTTTGATAAAGCGATCACCGGTCTCGGCTTCAATTAGCTGATGCTGAATCCAACCGGCAATTGTATCAATATCTTCACTGTCTTCAAATTTAAAGCCAAAGCGTTCCTCCAGATCTTTTAAACGGACACGCCCACTTAAAAGGTAACGCGCATCGCTTTCTTTCACTATTTCTTCGTCTTCGTCTTCATCAAATTCATCACGGATTTCTCCGACAATTTCTTCCAATATATCTTCCATCGTAATCAATCCCGAAGTGCCGCCGTATTCATCAATGACCAAGGCGATGTGTGTACGCTCTTTTTGCATTTTCACCAAAGCACTTTGAAGCGGTGTTGTTTCGTGGAAATAAGGGAGATCATGGATAAGTTCCGACATTTCAAACTGTCCGTTAACGGCATAATGTGTCAATACTTCTTTGGCGTTGATAAAGCCAATCAAATCGTCCTTATCGCCGTCCCTCGCAATGGGGTAGCGTGTAAAGCGATGTTCACGGATTTCAGTCAAAAGTTCATCATTCGTCAAATCGTCTGAGAAGGCAACCATTTGAGTGCGTGGAATCATGACGTCTTTGGCACTGCGTTCGTCAAAAGCAAAAATATTCTGCATGTAAGACAACTCAGTTTGGTTGATTTCTCCACTTTGAAAGCTTTGGGCCATGATGATTTTCAAATCTTCCTCAGAATGGGCTTGTGATTCTTTGGCTGGTTCTACACCAAAAATTCGCAGAAGGACACGAGCTGCACCATTTAGAATAAAAATGAATGGATACACGAGCTTTCCAAATCCATACAGAAAAGGTGACAGCAACAGCGTCATGTGTTCAGAGAACTGAAGAGCTAATGATTTCGGTGCCATTTCTCCAAAAACGACATGGAGAAAAGTTACCAGTGAAAAAGCCAGCGCAAATGAAATGACAGTAGACGCTGCAGAAGGAACATCGAGCATTTCGAACAAAGGACGTAAAAGCCTTTCGACGGTTGGCTCGCCCAACCAACCCAATCCAAGGGCACTGATGGTAATGCCGAGCCGACATGCGGAAAGGTAATAGTCAAGATCACTGGTGATCTTTTTGACCAATACAGCTTTTTTATTTCCTTCATCAATCAACTGGTCGATGCGCGACATCCGGACTTTAACGACAGCGAATTCCGAGCCGACGAAAACAGCCGTTAACGCGATTAATAAGAAGAGCAGTGCTAAATTCAATATCAGTATGGGGTCCAATAAATTCCCTTAATTAAGGGATTCACCTCCGAAAGTATTTCTTGGTGTTAAATTTACCATAATTTGACCGTGAAATATAGAGCGGAGACTAGTGCTCAGCAATGATTTGGCGTGTGATTTCTTTAACATCAATAGCCGTATCTTCATTAATTACATCATCGAGCATGACATTTTTAAAGTACCCAACGCTAGCAGGCAATGGAAGATCCAGCAGTTTCGTTAATGCAACTCGGTACATGACCACAAATTCCTTGTCGGTATTGCCGCGTTTCAACTCTGCAAAGGCCTCGTAAAACTGATCCAACTTGTCCGCCATCTCAAGCAGTCTTCCTTCAATGGTTGCATCTTTTCCTTCTTTCATGCGATTAAAAAAGACTTCACGAAATTCTTCGGGTATCTCCCGAAGAATGAACTTCTCCATCATGCCTTCTTCTACTTTTGCGATCATTTCCTTTAATTCGGGTGAAGCATACTTGACGGGTGTTTTAATATCGCCAATAAACACCTCAGCAAAATCGTGGTTAATGGTTTTTTCATATAATGATTTCCAATCGATTTCACGGCCTTCACGTTCTTCGATCGTGGCAAAGAACATCGCGTACTGGCTTACTTTCCACGAATGGGCTGCAACATTATGTTCTTCGAATTTAAACATGCCCGGTGCCCGAATAATTCTTTCCAAATCATTCAATGAAGTAAAAAAACGGTGAATGCCCATAATGACGCCTCCTTGTGATTGGGTTAAACTAAACAAGTATTAATAATCAAAGATGCTATCTTCAGCATACATGATTTTTAGTATAATAAAAATGACAATGATATCGCGCGATAAAGGAGAAGGAAAGTATGACAGGCAAGACTCACATCATAGGAGGCGTAGCAGCAAGCCTTGCATTTGCACAAATCACAAATTACGAACCGGGTCTCTTGTTGGGAGCGGGCGTAGTGGGCTCACTAATTCCAGATATTTGCCACGGCAGCAGCAAAATTGGCCGTGCTTTGCCAATCATATCTAAACTTATTAATGGTCTTTTCGGTCATCGCACATTTACGCATAGTTTGCTGTTCTTAATTATTATTGCAGTTCTGCTGCATAATTTTATGCCTATCGAAGATATTTCGGCCGGATTGTTGGTAGGAATGGCCAGTCATATTGTATTGGATATGGCGACCAAAAGAGGGGTTAAACTGTTTTTTCCATTGAAATGGAATGCTCGTTTCCCATTGACAGCTACAACTGGAGGTACTTCAGAATACCTGGTTTTTGCCATTTTGTCGCTTCTTTGTGTCTATTTCGGATACGGAGTAATCTTTTCACTGTAAACGTTTTACTCTTTGACAGAAGGGAAGTGTACAAGTACACACTTAACTAGGAGGAATGATTTTATGTCTAACAATGATTTTTCTAAGGACGCAAATCCGCAAAGCAGCCACAACCGGAGACAGCGTGAAGAATTTGAGAGCATTGATCAGGAGTCAAGAGAAGACGGCAGGAAGATGGACAAAAGGGGCGCCCATAGCAATACAGGAGTCGGCGATGAAAAAAACCAAATAGGCGAATCCGAAGAAAAGTAAGATGGAAAGCCGAGTAGATAAAAAAACGATTAAAACCAGGAGCGGGAAGCTCTTGGTTTTTTATTTTAAAAAGGTAAAAAAATCCATCTTATTCTGTCTTGTTAAACATGATATTAACAGGTACACTAATAAAGATAATTATTGAAAAATTCTTTTTTTTAAGACAATGGAGGGATCAAATGATTTCAGCAACATGGAACTGGATGTGGGAAAAGCATGATCAGGCAAAAGATACATTTCGTCTGTTTACCAACCCAGGGTCCGGTATACCCGATGACCGCGATCGGGCAGAAGACGCCGGATCCTATGACGAACGCAAGAAAAACCGCAGTTATAATACCCCTCAATTAATTGGTCTGTTTCTCGGACCACTGCTCTTCATTTTAACCTTGCTATTTTTTAATCCCGATGGGCTGCCTCCTGAAGCGAAAGCGATACTGGCCAGCACAATCTGGATTGCTACTTGGTGGATTACGGAAGCGATTCCGATTCCGGCCACATCGCTCTTGCCGATTGTTCTATTTCCAATGACTGGCGGACTAGATGTAAGCGCTACAACTTCTTCGTATGGCAACGACACAATCTTCCTGTTTATGGGCGGATTTATGATTGCCTTGACTATGGAGAAATGGGATTTACATAAGCGAATTGCTCTTACAATCATCTCCTTGATTGGGACCAATACGGAACGTATTATTCTTGGCTTTATGGTTGCCACTGGATTTTTGTCCATGTGGATTTCCAACACAGCAACGGCGATGATGATGGTGCCGATCGGCTTAGCAATCATCTATCAAGTATCAGATGCATTGAAGGACGACCCTTCAATTGATACTACAAAAGAAAATTTCGGCTTTGGTAAAGCCCTTATGCTAGGGATTGCTTATTCCGCTTCACTAGGCGGAATTGCCACTCTGATCGGAACTCCACCAAATACGTTATTGGCAGGTGCGGTCAACGAAATTTATGGAATTGAAATTACGTTTGCACAATGGATGATGTTTGGTGTGCCATTAGCTTGGATTTTCATTTTAGTCGCCTGGGTTTACTTGGTGAAAATTGCTTATCCGCAAAAGTTGAAAAACTTGCCGGGCGGCAGTGAAGTAATCTATCAACAAAAAGCAGACTTGGGGAAACCCTCGTATGAAGAAAAAGCTGTCTTCGTCGTTTTTGTAGCTGTAGCACTCGCTTGGATCAGCCGTTCGTTTGTTCTGGATGCTTTTGCGCCAGACTTGGAAATGACAGATGCAATGGTTGGATTGATCGCTGCAATGATCCTATTTATCATTCCTTCAAAAAACAGAAAAGGTGATCACCTGCTTGATTGGGCGACAGCCGTGAAGTTGCCTTGGGGAATTTTGCTGCTGTTTGGCGGCGGATTGGCGATTGCAGCTGGTTTTACAAACTCCGGTCTGTCTGAATGGATCGGCAATCAATTGATCGGGCTGCAAGGTGTTAATGTCTTGATTATTGTCCTCGTAGTGGCTGCACTCGTATTGTTCTTGACTGAAATCACGTCCAATACAGCAACCGCTTCAATGATGTTCCCAATCATGGCATCTCTTGCAGTTGCTCTCAGCATTCATCCGTATGCATTGATGGTGACTGCTGCAGTAGCGGCATCGTGTGCGTTCATGCTGCCGGTCGCTACACCTCCGAATGCCGTTGTCTTTGGTTCTGGATATTTGAAGATCTCAGACATGGCAAAAGCGGGATTGGCTCTTAATTTATTCGGCATTTTCTTTGTCGGACTTGCGGTATTCTATTTCCTTCCGCTTGTTTGGGGAATTGACTTATTGTCGATACCACCTGAATTTCTTGAGTAAAATTTAATCATTAGCAAAAAGCAGGCTCACCTTCCGGTTGAGCCTGCTTTTTTTCTATATAACGTGATTGCCAGTATATAAAGAAGCGGCAAGATGGCTGTGAAAAGAACCAAGCCTGTCCAGCCGACAGAAGTCCACAGAGGACTTAACAGGGAACTGCCTGCAGCGACGCCAATGTAGTAAGCGACCAAATATAAACTGGAAGCACTGCCTTTATGATGATTGGCTTGTTGGCCAACAGAGGCGGCAGTCAAAGAATGGGAAGTGAAAAAGCCAAGACAGGTTACACAAAGGCCAATGACAATGATCCAAAGGTACGGGCTGAGTGTCATAAAAATGCCAACTGATAATAAGAATACTCCTGCCAGGCGAACATTGCGCAAACCAAATTTTTCAGCTGCACGTCCTGCCATAGGGGAACCAATGACGCCAATGCCGTAAGCAAAGAACAAATACGATATCGCCTGCAGCGACATAGAATATGGTGGAGCTTGCAAATAGAAAGGCAAGTAGGTCCAAATACCAGTAAAGGAGATCTGGAGAACGGCACCAAGCCCGAAAACGACGAGAAGGGCCGGGTTTTTCAAATGGAACAGGAATCCTTCAATGTCTTTTGCGAAACTTAATTGGGTAGAATAGAAGTTTCGGGACGGTGGCAGCAAGTAGACAACCGCTGCGAATAATAGAAGTCCTGTCACTGCAAATACATAAAAGGAGGTTTGCCAGGAAAAATGATCCGTCAAATAGCCGGTTAAGAAACGGCCGAGCATGCCTCCCAATGCATTGCTCGAAATATAGAGAGCCGTAGCATAGGCAATGTTTTTTCTGTCAATTTCTTCGCTAATATAGGCGAGCGCCGCAGCAGGAACACCTGCCAGCGCAAACCCTTGGATGAACCGGAGAAGCAACAGAACGGTGAAGGAGTCGGTCAGCGGAATGATGAAAAATGGAATCGCTGAACCGAGCAATGAATAAATGATATAGGATTTTCTGCCGTTGCGATCAGAGAAAAAACCGAGAATAATTAAGCCGACTATTAAACCAACGATGGTCAAAGACAGTGATAAGCTCGCTGTTGAAACGGAGACTTGAAATTCATCGACGAAAACAGGCAATAAGGGCTGAACGGCATACATGTTCGCAAAGATAAACAAAGAAGCAAACAGGAGGCTAAGTATAATTTTCCAAAACTCTCGATCTTTTACGGTATAGCGCTGAGGTTCCATAGTCCACATCCATTCACTAATCACTGTCATGCTATTTGTTAGTTTACCATTACCAAACAAGCAATCCATATAATTGAAAAGAAAGTATGGATAATCGGGAACTCCGGCTAGATCGAGCTCGTTTAATGGTAGGACGGAACAAAAAAACCCGCGTGCGCACAGGCAGCGGGAAAAATTTATATTTTCTTAAAGAAAGAAGCGATTTGTTTTTTTGTCGGTTCCTGCAGTCTGTAACGCAGTTCCTTGTTTTGAGTATTAACGATATGATAGGCCGGGTTTTCAGCAACTGTGAATTTCCAGTGCGGTTTTGTATTTTTCTTTTTGATTTGAAGTTCAGGAAGCATCATTTTTTTCGTGAAGCTTTCAAGTTTTGCCATTAAAAAGGTATCCATGTACCGTACGAGCAAAAAGCCTTGTTGACGTTCCGGATCGAACTTTGCCAAATTAAATTCACTGACATCAAATCCTTTTTCATATCGCTGAACAGATGGGGATAAGACAAAACAATCTTCATTCATAAAGATAGTTGAGTTTCCTTGTTGTTTCAGCCCTAATTCTTCAACCAGAAAATCCTTGTTGACGAGACTCATTTCGCGTGCAGTAGCCATGTGATTCCTCCTAATATAACTCGTTGTTCTTCTATTATAACACTATTTAGCCATTTAAGGGACCTTAACGAATTTTCCATGAATTTTGAGTCTAAGCGAGTGCAGAGGCTTAGGGCTATGGATTTAACAGAATAAAGATAGGTGCTGAAATTAATAGAATGCCTAGACTGAAGGTTAGTAAAAATGCCAATAGCTTTTATTTTAACGAACGAGAAATTGTCTGAATATTTTCGGGTACAAAGACAATAACGCGGAAATAAATAGAATTATCTGTTATATTTAGGGTGAGCGAACCATTACCTAAAGGAGTGATGAGCGTGTGTGGAAGGTATTCGTTGTTTACGGATTATGCGGTAATAATTGAACGTTTTCATATTGAAAATACAACGGTACATGAAGATGAATATTCCGCCAGCTATAATGTTGCCCCTTCACAGCAAGTGTTGGCGGTTGTAAATGATGGAGATAAAAACCGCCTTGGTAAACTTCAGTGGGGACTGATTCCTCCATGGGCAAAAGACGCCAAAATTGGGTACAAGATGATTAATGCCAGATCTGAAACAGCGGCGGAAAAACCAAGCTTCCGCAATGCCTTCAAAAAGAAACGCTGTCTGGTGGTGGCTGACTCTTTTTATGAATGGCAGCGAAAAGACGGGGCGAAAATTCCGATGCGCATCAAATTGAAAACCGGAGAACCTTTTGCTTTTGCCGCCCTTTGGGAATCATGGCACTCACCCGAAGGAGAAATTATCAATAGCTGTTCGATATTGACGACTGGCCCCAACGCTTTGATGGAATCCATCCATGACCGGATGCCCGTTATCCTGACGAAAGAAGGCGAGAAAATCTGGCTGGATCCCCAGGTAGAGGATATTGAAACATTGAAAGACCTGATGAAACCATACAAAGCAGAAGAGATGGAAGCCTATCGTGTATCCGAGGAAGTTAATTCGCCTAAGAACAATAAACCGGAGTTGATTGAGAAAGTCGGTTAAATCAGCCTTAGGGGGGATTTAGATGAAGAGTGGCTTGATATTGGAAGGCGGCGGAATGCGCGGGGTTTATACCGGTGGCGTTCTCGAAAAACTTTTGGAAGAAAAGATTTTTGTCGATTACGTAATAGGCGTTTCAGCAGGAGCTTGCCACGCCTCATCTTACATCTCCAGACAAAATGGCCGCAATCGGGAAGTGACGATTGGTTATATTAATCATCCTGAATACATCTCAGTAAAAAATTTGCTTGTGAAACGGGAACTTTTTGGTATGGACTTGATTTTTGATCGAATTCCGAACAGTTTGGTTCCTTTTGATTATGGACGCTTTCAAGACGCGACAGAAGAGTTTGTGGTGGGCGCAACAGATTGCCTAACTGGTAAAGCCGTTTATTTCCAAAAGCCAAATCGGCCGGAAGATGTCCTGGCTATTGTTAGAGCTTCGAGTTCTCTTCCCCTCATGTCACGGCCAGTGGAATTTAACGGCAAACTACTAATGGATGGCAGCATTGCCGATCCATTGCCGATTCGGAAAGCTTTGTCAGATGGCGTGACGAAACCGGTAATTATCTTGACCAGAGAAAAGGGATACCGGAAAAAGAAAAGCCGATTTGCAAAAATCATGCCAGCATTTGTCCGCCAATACCCAGCAATCGCTAAAACAATGGAAAATCGGCATATGTATTACAACGAAACCATGGAATTTATTGAGATGTTGGAAAGCGAGGGCCTTGCTTTGGTGATACGGCCAATGAATTTATATAAAATTAAGGGCATTGAGCGGGATCCAAAAAAACTCGAAAATTTGTACAATCAAGGCTACCAGGATGCAACCGCCAGATTTGACGAATTGCTCCATTTTCTACAAAAATAAAAATTGTGAACCTCAGGAATCGCATCGTGGTAAAGTTAACATGAGGTGATGAATTATAATTCTCAAACTAGATCATCAAAACGCACAAATTGCCAAAGAAATTCAACAAATCCAGCAAGAAGCTTATAGGGTTGAGGCTGAGCTGATGGGCTTTGATGGAATTCCACAGCTTCATGAAACCTTTGCAGAAATTCAAAACAGCACTGAAATATTCACTGGCTATCTTGAAAGGCAGTTGCAAGGAGTAATATCATACCGAGTTAAAGAGGGAGTTGTCGATATCCATCGACTGGTCGTAAGTCCGAACCATTTTCGTAAAGGCATCGGCAAGAGTTTGGTGGAATATTTGCTGAAGCAATATGACGGCTATGAGTTTGCCGTCAGTACCGGCACTGCAAACAAACCAGCGATTAGCCTTTATAAAGCTTTGGGGTTCCAGGAACAGGGCTCAATAGAAGTAGCTCCTGGCATCCATTGCACGCAATTTTACTTAAACAATTAGATTTTCTAAGCAAAAAAATGAAAACGTTAAAATAAAAGCATGAGGTGTATTCATGAAATTAGATCAGATCGATCGAAAAATATTAGAGTTATTAACCATAAACGGTCGGATTTCATATGTAGATATTGGCAAGGAACTGAATTTGTCTCGCGTGGCGATTCGAGAAAGAGTCCATCAGTTAACGGAAGCCGGCGTTATCGAGAGCTTTACAGTCGTGATTAATAGCGAAAAAGTTGGGAAAAAAGTATCCGGATTTTTTGAAGTGGACTGTGAACCGGCTTCTTTGGTTGAAGTGGCTCAAACTTTGGCAGACAACCCAAGTGTCGCCAGCTGTTACCAAATGACTGGTCCATCTACGCTCCATATGCATGTCTTGGTAGATGATTTTGCCGGTCTCGAAAAATTTATCAATGAAGAGCTTTATGCTCTCGATGGCATCACCAGAGTGGAAAGCCATATTCTTCTCCGGCGCTTCAAGAGCAGAACCGGCATGAAACTATAAAATCTTGCATGTTACTAACTGTAGACAAACTCGATTCATACGAGTTTGTCTACAGTTTTTTTATGTGGCACGGAACAGTTCAACCGCTCTGGCCGTTTAGTTTCTTGGTAAATGGTCATGGTAGGGGGAAATTAGCCTGCAGCTAAAAAGCTGCAGGCTTTTAATATTGGCGATTGTATTTATGTTTACTAAATCGTTCGCTTGTGAAAAGTAAAAAATATACAATAAGTTGGAAAAAATAAAGAAAAACAGACTTTATGAAAGATATTTTACAAAAAAATAAACCTTTCGAAAAAATAGTGTGGATTTATTCGCAATCATGCTCTATAATCAAAATTATCAATTTATTTACTTTTAGAAAGTGAAATTAAATAAATGCTTAACAAATGATTAGGAGGTGGAGAATTGATTGCTTTAATAATACGTCGCGCTTTGCAGTTGTTGTTCTTATTGTTTGGTATTTCATTTCTGGTGTTTTCTTCCATGTATATCGCGCCAGGAGATCCAGCAGCAGTTATTGGAGGGCCAACCGCTACAGAATCAGACATTACTGCAATTCGGGACAACCTGGGATTGAATGATCCATTCCTCACACAATACGCAAGGTATGTAGGAAATGCGGTTCAAGGAGATTTTGGCTACTCGTATCAAACCGCTCAACCGGTCGCGGACGCAATTATAGTCCGATTCCCCAACACCTTGAAATTAGCCATCGCCAGTATGATCGTGGCGGTAATCATTGGGGTCATTACAGGATTGGTTTCTGCATTGAGGCAAAACTCCTTTTTGGATCTTTCAGCAACCACGTTTGCTCTTGCTGGGATTTCGATTCCGAACTTTTGGCTGGGCGCCTTGCTGATTTTGGTGTTTGCTGTAAATCTTCAGTGGCTGCCGGTTGGGGGGATGTCGAATCCCTTCTATACAATTGATGGCATTAAAGAATTGATTCTGCCGGCGATTACTTTGGGAACAGGGTCGGCAGCAATGATTGCCCGAATGACCCGATCGTCCATGCTGGAAGTGATTCGTGCGGATTACGTGCGGACTGCACGGGCAAAAGGGGTCAGAGAAAGAAATGTGATATGGATCCATACGTTGAAAAATGCCATGATACCCATCATCACAGTTATTGGATTGAATTTCGGTTTCTTGCTGGGCGGCACGATTATTACAGAAAAAGTATTTGCCATTAATGGTGTTGGCCGGTTAATGATCGATGCGATTGCAGCCAGGGATTTTCCAATGGTTCAAGGATCCGTGCTGCTCGTAGCAACCTTGTTCGTCATCGTCAACCTCATGGTGGATATCGTTTATACGTATATTGATCCACGCATCAAATATGAATAGGGAGGAGGGGGAGCTATGACAACAGCGGACACTGTCGAATTGAAACCGAAAAAAAGAGAAAAATACTACATTACAACAATTCGGCGATTGTTAAAAAATAGGTTGGCGATTGTTGGCCTGGCGATTGTCATTCTTCAAGTGCTAATTGCCATCTTTGCTCCATTTATTACGTTTCATGATCCCATCACACAAAATTTAGCAAACAGAGAGATGCCGGTTTTCAGTGAGGGGCATTGGTTGGGGACAGATAATTATGGCCGCGATGTCTGGAGCCGTATCGTCTATGGTGCACGAATTTCTCTTGTTGTAGGGAGTGTGGCCGTCGTATTGGGACTTGTAGGCGGCATCATCCTCGGCATGTTGGCTGGTTATTACCGGAAAATGGATGCTGTCATCATGCGCTTTGTCGATTTGCTGTTTTCATTTCCTGGTATTTTGCTGGCGATGCTGATCATTGCCATTCTTGGAACAAGCCTAGTGAACGTAGCGATCGCCATCAGTATTTGGTCGATTCCAACCTGTGCTCGTATTGTCCGAGGCTCGGTATTATCTATAAAAGAAAAAGAATACATTATGGCCATGCGGTCGATGGGGGCATCCGACTTGCGGATTATGGTCCGCCATATTTTGCCGAATGCTTCTGCTCCCATTATCGTTTTTGCTACGATGCGAATGGCTACAGCTATCTTATCGACAGCTGCACTCAGCTATTTAGGGCTAGGTGCACAGCCACCAACCCCTGAATGGGGAGCCATGATTTCGCAAGGACAGGATTTCATGTGGTCTTCACCTCATTTAACCATTGTGCCGGGAATCGCGATCATGTTGACTGTTTTTGCTTTTAACGTATTAGGCGACGGCCTGCGGGATGCGCTTGATCCGAATATGGATTTACAACAATAAAACATATAGGGGGACGTTATTGATGAAGAAACAATGGCTGCTTTTATTAACATTAATCGGATTGCTGATTTTAAGTGCATGTTCAGAGAGTACAATTCCTGAAGGCGCAGAAGGCGGAGGTGATGAAGGCGAAACATCTTCAGAAGCTGCTGAGCAGGAAGTAATTTATGCTTCTACAACGGACGCAGTAGGGCTTTCGCCAACTATGACGAACGACTCGGTATCTTCGAGTGTTATGTCACAGATCTATGAAAACCTGTTTGAACGCAACCCTGAAACAATGGAACTCGAGCCGCAATTAGCCGAGTCTTATGAAAATCCAGACGAGCTGACATGGGTTATCACATTAAAAGAGGGAATCGAATTTCAGGATGGTACCCCATTTAATGCGGAAGCAGTAAAGTATACGTTTGAAAAGTTGATTGATCCTGCTACTGCTGCTCCGCGGGCTTCTTTGCTGGAGCCAATCGATACTGTAACCGCAATTGATGAAACAACAGTAGAGATAAAAACGAAATATCCATATGGACCGTTGTTGGCGGCTTTGTCACACTCAAACGCAGCTATTATTTCACCAACAGCTGATGAAGCCCAAGATTTGATGCAAGAGCCAGTAGGCACCGGGCCTTTCAAATTCGCAAGCTGGAATCAGGGAGATCAAATTGTATTGGAGAAAAATGAAGACTATTGGGATGGCGCTCCAGATTTAGACAGAGTGACATACAAAGTCGTACCTGAAGTTTCTACAGCCATTTCCATGCTGCAAACGGGCGAAGTGAACTTTATCGATGCTTTGCCGTCAGAACAATTATCACGCGTTGAATCATTGGAAAATGTTGAAGTGACGAAAAAAGAAGGAACACCGGTTTATTACTTAACGTTCAATCATTCGACAGAACGCAACCAAAATCCGGATTTCCGAAAAGCAGTGGCAAGTGCAATCGATCGTGATGCATTCGTAGAGAACTTGAACGGACTGGGTGTCAGAAGCGACAGCGTTCTTGGGCCGCAAATTTTCGGCTATGACGAATCAGCAGACGACGCGGGAACTGCCTACGACCCAGAAGCAGCCAAACAATTAGTCGAAGAAAACGGATTTGGCGACGAGCCGATTAAGTTGCTTGCTGCTAACCGCGATAATTTTGTCTTAATGGCAGAAATTGTACAGTCTCAATTGACGGAAGCTGGATTTACAGTAGAAATTGAAACAATGGAATGGGCAACGTTCTTGGACACAGCTCGTGCAGGTGAATACGACTTAACATTCTTGAGCTGGTCAAACGTAACAAGTGACGGTTCTGAAATGTTCTATCCGAACTTCCATTCAGATAACGTCGGCGCATCCAACCGTGCACAATACAGCAACCCTGAATTTGATGAACTGGTCGAAGCATCACGCACGACAGTCGATCAGGAAGAGCGTGAAAATTATTTGGCACAGGCGAACCAATTAATGTTGGACGAGGATGTAGCAATTGTTATGTACCATGGTGTCGTGACGGCTGCTACTGACGAATCAATCCAAGGCCTTCAATTGGATCCAAACGGACAATGGTTCTTACAAGACGTAACAAGAGAGTAGGGAAAGTATGGCAGAGGCATTACTGGAAGTTAAGAATTTAGTAACGTCGTTTCGTACAGCGGATGGTTCATTACAAGCGGTCAGAGATGTCTCTTTTCATGTGAATAAAGGGGAGACTCTCTGTATCGTTGGAGAGTCTGGTTGCGGCAAAAGCATTACTTCTCTATCCGTCATGCGGCTGCTGCCCTCAAATGGCACGATTGAAAACGGAGAGATTTTACTGGATGGTGAATCTCTCCAAAAACTTTCGAATGAGCAGATGCGGCAGCTTCGCGGCAATAAGATGTCCATGATTTTTCAGGAGCCGATGACTGCTTTGAATCCGGTGCTGACCATTGGTTATCAGTTGCGCGAGCCGCTGTTCCTGCACCATAAACTATCAAAGACAGAAGCCAACAAACAAAGCATTGAATTGCTCAGGCAAGTGGGGCTGCCAAATGCTGAAAAACGGTTGAATCAGTATCCACACGAACTTAGCGGCGGGATGAGGCAGCGTGTCATGATTGCCATGGCACTTGCCTGCCACCCGAGCTTACTAATTGCAGACGAACCGACAACCGCTTTGGATGTAACAATCCAGGCACAAATTTTGGATTTGATCAAAGACTTGAAGGATAAAATGAATATGGGTGTATTAATGATCACACACGACATGGGAGTTGTGGCAGAAGTCGCCGACCGCGTCATGGTCATGTATGCCGGCAAAAAAATTGAAGAAGGACCCGTACGTGAAATTTTTGAAAACCCTCAGCATCCCTATACAATCGGCTTGTTGAATTCGGTACCGAATGTAGACGATCCAGAGTTTGAATTAGAACCAATTCCAGGGAATATGCCAGGGTTGAATGAAAAAATATCAGGCTGCCGTTTCCACCCTCGCTGCAAGTTCGCGATGGATAAATGCAAAACAGATGTGCCGCCGGAATTCAAGGCTGGAAAAGAGCATTATGCCAGTTGTTGGCTTGTAGACAAGGAGGTGGAGCCAGTTGACGACACTCAAAGAAAAATCACCCTCGAAGTCTGAAATTCTTTTGGAGCTGGACAGTGTTAAAAAATATTTCCCGATCAAAGCCGGTGTTTTAAAACGCGTAAAAGGGAATGTGAAAGCGGTAGAATCCGTTTCCCTGAAGCTCTATAAAGGAGAAAGCCTTGGAGTGGTCGGAGAATCTGGATGCGGCAAATCGACATTGGGCAGAACCATTTTAGGATTGGAAGAGCTGACCGATGGAAAAATTTTCTTTAACGAGCAGGAAATTCAAGATTTAAAGCGAAAAGAGAAGAAGAAGTTCGTCAAAGAAATGCAGATGATTTTTCAGGATCCATACGCATCCTTAAACCCACGCCAGCGGGTTGGACACGCGCTGGATGAGGTCTTTAAAATGCACACCAGCATGCCCTTGCAGGAAAGAAGGGATGCAGTGGAAGATTTATTGAAGGAAGTGGGTTTAAAGCCGGAGCATTATGACCGGTACCCCCATGAGTTCAGCGGCGGACAGCGGCAACGGATTGGAATTGCCCGGGCAATTGCTTTAAATCCGCAATTTATCATTTGCGATGAAGCTGTTTCAGCGTTGGACGTCTCGGTACAAGCGCAAATATTGAAGCTATTGAAAACGCTGCAGGAAAAGTACAATCTGTCTTATTTATTCATTTCACATGATCTTGGAGTGGTTCGTTATTTCTGTGACCGTGTATTGGTTATGTATTTAGGGCATACTGTAGAGATGAGTGATGTTTCAAAGATTTTTAAGAATCCACTTCATCCTTACACACAGGCTTTGTTGTCTGCGATTCCGCGGCCAACCGTAAATGCGAAAAAGGAACGGGTGCGTCTGGTGGGAGATATGCCAAATCCGTCAAACCCGCCTTCAGGCTGCCCTTTCCACACGCGCTGCCCTATCGCACAGGAAAAATGCAAAGTGGACAAACCAGCATTTATTGAACACGAAAAAGATCATTTTGCTGCTTGCCATTTTGCCGGATAACCATAAGCCGAATGCGGGAAGTGTTTCCGTATCCGGCTTTTATACTGACAGGAGGAATTTTCATGGACTATTTAAACCATCCGTTTGCATCACAACGCCATACCGTATTTTCAAAAAAAGGAATGGTGGCTACTTCTCAGCCGCTGGCAGCACAGGCTGGCATTGAAGTTATGCAAAATGGAGGAAATGCGATTGATGCAGCGATTGCAACGGCTGCTGCTTTAACGGTTGTCGAGCCAACTTCGAATGGAATTGGAGGAGATGCGTTTGCTTTGGTTTGGGTCAAAGACAAACTGCACGGCTTAAACAGCTCCGGCCCCGCACCCAAAAGCATTTCACCAGAAGCAGTCAAGGCGCTTGGATTTGATAAAATGCCGACATTTGGCTTAGTGCCAGTGACGGTTCCCGGAGTTCCGGCTGCGTGGGCAGAATTGTCGAAGAAGTTCGGCAAGTTGACGCTTGCTGAAGCACTGAAGCCAGCGATCCGTTACGCAGAAGAAGGATATCCGCTAACGCCGATTCTCGGGAAATACTGGAAAGGTGCCTATGCGAAATACAAAACCACATTTACAGGCGAAGAATACCAAGGTTGGTTCGATACATTCGCACCCGATGGCCGTGCACCTGAAGTGGGCGAAATGTGGTCATCTCCGGGACATGCTGCTACTTTAAAAGAAATTGGACAAACCGATGCGCGTTCATTTTATGAAGGGGCGATTGCTGATAAAATTGATGCCTTTATGAAAAAACATGATGGCTTCTTATCCAAAGAAGATTTGGAAGCGTTCGAGCCCGAGTGGGTTGAACCAGTCTCAGCAAAATATCGGGGCTACGAAGTATGGGAAATTCCACCAAATGGGCAAGGAATGGTTGCTTTGATGGCGTTGAATATTTTCAAAGAGCTCGGTCAGCCGAAATGGCAGTCTGCAGACACGTTCCACGAACAGATTGAAGCGATGAAACTGGCGTTTACGGATGGCAAAGCATTTATTACAGAACCTGAAAATATGCCGGTTAGTACAGAGCACCTGTTATCTGAAGAGTATGCTGCATCTCGTGCGAAATCGATCGGGGAAACTGCTTCAGACCCAGAGCCATATGAATTGCCTAAAGGCGGTACGGTTTACTTGTCTGCGGCAGATGAAGAAGGGAATATGATTTCTTATATTCAAAGCAATTACATGGGCTTTGGCTCAGGAATTGTTATTCCAGAAACTGGAATTGGCTTGCAAAACCGCGGAGCTGACTTTTCCTTGGATCCTGAGCATCCGAATGTACTAGAAGGCGGAAAGCGGACGTTCCACACCATCATTCCAGGATTTCTCACAAAAGACGGAAAAGCTGTCGGACCGTTTGGTGTAATGGGCGGTTATATGCAGCCGCAAGGCCATTTCCAAGTAGTGACAAATACCATTGATTATTTAATGAATCCGCAGGCTGCACTCGATGCACCTAGGTGGCAGTGGATGGAAGGGAAAACCATTCTTGTGGAACCAAGTTTCCCAAATTACCTAGTACAGGCTTTAGCCCGTAAAGGCCATCACATTCAAGTTGCAACAGATGGCGGCAGTTTCGGCAGAGGGCAGATTATTTGGCGGAATCCGGAAACAGGCGTTCTAGCCGGAGGCACCGAATCGCGGACAGACGGCGCGGTGGCTGCTTGGTAAGCGCTAGAAAAGCAGAGAAAAAGAAAAGGGAACACTCCAACTTGAAAACCAATAGAGATCTTTTTCTCGCTTTTTTCCGCGTCGGCCTTCTTGGATTCGGCGGCGGGCCAGCCGCTATCCCACTTTTTCATCGTGAAGCCGTTATCAATTATAAATGGATGACCGAAGATGAGTTTGGCGATACCTTAGCGTTAGGCAATACTATGCCGGGGCCAATTGCCACAAAAATGGCGGGCTACATTGGCTATCGTGTCAATGGGATGATGGGATGCCTGATCGCTTTGGCCGCTTCAGTTGTTCCGACAGTGGTCATGATGATTGTCCTTTTGGGAGTTTTGCAAAGGTACAAAGATCTTGAATGGGTCAACAGCATGTCAGCCGCAGTCGTGCCAGTCGTTGGCGTTATGCTGGCGGTAATGACATGGGATTTCTTTGAAAAGTCGGGCAAGTCTTTGGGGATGGGTCGCGCGATTCTGTTTACAGCCATTGCCATCGTCTTGCTGGAACTGCTGAATATCCATCCGGCGTTTGTCATACTAGGTGTTTTGATTCTTTCCTTAACTACCTTTAAGAAAGGGGTGGGGTCAAAATGATTTACTGGTCCATTTTTTTGGCATTTTTCATCCCTGGTATTTTAGGTTATGGAGGCGGACCTGCTTCGATTCCTCTTGTGGAAAAAGAAGTAGTGGACCGTTATGGCTGGATGACAACGCAAGAATTTGGTGAGGTGTTGGCTTTAGGAAACGCGCTGCCAGGTCCAATCGCTACAAAAATGGCGGGTTACATCGGCTATATGGAAGGCGGTATATTGGGGTCGATAGTCGCTTTGTTCGCTTCTGTGGCACCGTCACTTATTTTGATGGTCGCTTTAATGGTGACGCTTTTGAAATACAAAGATTCGCCGAAAGTCAAAAATATCACAAAACTCGTCCGTCCGGTTATTGCTGTATTGCTGGGCGCCATGACACTGCAATTTTTTATGACCTCAGTTGATACTTCAGGCACTGTGCAGACGGTGATTCTGATCATTGTCAGCTATTGGCTGCTTGAAATCAGGAAAATCCATCCGGCTTTTGTCATTTTACTGGCGCTGGCATACGGTGCGGTATCCGGAATCGTTTAGCTTTTGCATGGTTTAAGTATACGAACAAGTTAATCATTTAAATAACAAGAAGCTTAGACCATCCAATGCGGGTGGTCTTTTTTGCTCTCCCAGGAGTACGAGCATAATTATTTACTTTTAATTTGAGATAGTTTAATGTGGATAACGAGGATAATTTTTATCCGTAATTGAAAGAGGGTGATTTGGGTGCATATGAAACCAGGTGTAGAACAATCCGTATATGCCATACTTTTGTTAAACATGCTGCCGGACAAAGCAGTGCTTCCGGGAGAAGCGATCAGCCAGCAGCTCGGCACTTCCCCGACCTATTTTCAGAAACTGTTAAGAAAGTTGGTCAGTGCAGGCTTGATCACCTCCGTACCAGGGGTAAAGGGTGGATTTAAACTCAATAAAAAACCACAAGAAATAAGTGTATTCGATATATACGTTGCCATTGAAGGACAACAGTCACTGTATTCACCCAGTGGGGTATTGGGCGATTTGTTGGAACTGGAAGAGCCTGAGCGGTGCTGCCTGTTAACGGACTTAATGCTGGAAGCAGAAAATGCTTGGCGTTTCCGGATGGAGCAGGAAACCATCTCATTGCTTTCCGAGAAAATGAAGGAAGAGCGATTTCAGGAAAAAACACGGAAACTAACCGAGTGGCTATCTCAAAAGCTGGTCGGATAAAGATGAAAAGAGGGAACACTATGATCGGAATTTTGCCGCGCATCAACCAATTGGCGAAAAAAGCACGTGAAGAAGGACTGACAAATGCTGAGATCGTAGAACGGCAAGTATTGCGCGAAGATTATTTGCGGTCAATACGCGGTCAGGTGGAGTCGACTGTGACCAGCATGAAGGTCATTGACCCGCTTGGTGATGACGTTACTCCTGATAAAGTACGTTTAAAAAAACAAGTGACTCAATTATAGGAAGCTTAAGTAGAAAGGAAGAAAACGATGAACGATTATTTAGTAAAAGCTTTAGCCTATGATGGGCAAGTGCGCGCCTATGCTGCACGTACGACTGAAACGGTAGGAGAAGCACAACGCCGCCATTATACGTGGCCAACGGCATCAGCTGCACTTGGGCGTTCGATGACAGCAAGTGTAATGCTTGGCGCCATGATGAAAGGCGAAGAAAAATTGACCATCCGCATCAACGGAGGTGGTCCAATCGGAACCATCTTAGTCGATGCAAACGCTAAAGGAGAAGTTCGCGGATACGTGACCAACCCTTTGACTCATTTCGATTTAAATGAGCAAGGCAAGCTTGATGTCAGAAGAGCTGTTGGTACAGAAGGGACATTGTCAGTATCCAAAGATATTGGTTTGCTTCAGCCGTTTGTCGGGCAAGTTCCTATCGTATCCGGTGAACTGGGAGACGATTTTACCCATTATATTGTGACTTCTGAGCAAATTCCATCATCTGTAGGTGTTGGCGTTATTGTTAATCCGGATAACACCATCCAGGCTTCTGGTGGGTTTATTATTCAGTTGCTGCCGGGGACAGAAGAAAAAGTCATTGTGGAAATCGAAGAGCGTTTGAAAGTCATTCCGACCATTTCCAATATGGTCCGGGCAGGTCTTACGCCAGAAGATATCCTGAACGAAGTGTTAGGAATCGGCAATGTTCATGTGCTTGATGAAATGCCAGTCCAATTTCAATGCCAGTGCTCCAGAGACCGAATTTCCAGAGCTATCCAAAGTCTTGGCTCGGCTGAAATTGAAGACATGATCGTCACAGACGGCAAAGCAGAAGCACAATGCCATTTCTGCAACGAAAATTATTTGTTTTCAAAAGAAAACTTGGAAGATATGCTGAATCCTCAAACTTAATAACTCTACACGGCCCATGCAAAATATATGCGATGGGCCGTTTTTATTGGAAGAATAGAAAATCTATGGTATTATTATCTTGAATTCGAGATAAGTTTCTTTTTGTGAAAAATAGGGAACGGTTTTAGACTGCCTAATAACTGCCTTAGTCAGTTCAACCAAGCAAAGCTGGTGAATGAAGCACGTTCTTTAAAGTAATTTACTTAAACTAAAACTGGAGGTTATATCAATGAAACATATTTTTCAGCAAGGTACAAATCCCGCAAAACCAACATTTCTAATGCTTCACGGCACAGGTGGAAACGAAAACGACCTATTGGCAATTGCCGCTCACATTGACCCGGAGGCTTCAGTTTTAAGCGTCCGCGGAAATGTATCCGAAAATGGCATGCCGCGCTTTTTCAAACGCTTGTCTGAAGGCGTATTTGATATGGAAGATTTGAAACTCCGTACAGAAGAACTGCATGAATTTATTGGACAGGCGGCTCAAGAGCATGGTTTTGACCGCAAAAACGTCATTGCCGTCGGCTATTCAAACGGTGCCAACATAGCGGCCAATTTGTTGTTCACTTATTCGGATTCATTAAAAGGCGCGAGTCTGCATCACCCGATGGTACCAAATCGTAAAACGACCCTGCCTGATTTAACCGGGGTTCCAGTCTTTATAGCAGCTGGTACTAACGATCCAATTTGTCCGGCAGAAGAGTCAACCGATCTTGAAAAGTTGTTAAAAGATGCAGGCGCTGCAGTTGATCTGCATTGGGAAGATTTTGGCCATCAGTTAACAATGCCGGAAGTTGAAGCTGCTAAAGCTTGGTACGATAAAGTATAAAAGGAATCTTCCCCGAACGACGGGGAAGATTTTTTTATGGCATGCTTTTTTGACAAAGGCAACGGCTTTCATTCATGATGGGAAGAAAGAAGTTGAAGGAGGGATGGCAGTGCAAAACAATCCGCACATTCAGGAACAATTAGAGGCTTGGGTAAAAGACAACAAAGGCCACGCCATATTAGGGACGACGGCACAATATATACCGGCACTTGGAAAAGAAGACCCAAGCCAGCTGGGAATCTGTATGGTCGACGATGAAGGAAACTATTATTGTGCAGGGGACACGACAAAAGAATTCACTTTGCAGAGCATTTCCAAAGCATTAACATTCATCGCCTTGAGCCGCCATTACGGCTTAGATTTTGTTTTGGAAAGAGTGGATGTAGAGCCGACTGGAGAAGCATTTAATTCAATTATTCCATTCGAAATTCATCGGCCAAACAAGCCGTTCAATCCCTTTATCAATGCAGGAGCGATAACGATTTCGGCTTTGCTGCCAGGCCAGACAAGCCAGAAGAAATATGAATTTTTGCTGGAATTTCTGGAAGAACTGGTGGGCCACCCGCTTGAACTTGATAAGGAAGTGTATGATTCAGAATGGCAATCTTCACACCGAAACCGTGCACTTGCGTACTATTTGAAAGAAGCGAAATTTCTGGATATCGAAGTAGAAGAAGCATTGGATATTTACATTCGCCAATGTTCAATCAAAGTAAGTACCAAGGACTTGGCATTGATTGGTTTGATTATTGCTTATGACGGATTCAACCCAATTACCAAGGTCAAGCACTTTTCTGAAGAAATTGCACAGGTTGCCAAAGTGCTCATGGTCACATGCGGCATGTACAATTCCTCCGGAAATTTTGCAGCACATGTCGGTATTCCGGCGAAAAGCGGTGTGTCCGGCGGCATCATGGCGGCAGTTCCGCCGAAGCTTCACTCGCAAACAAACGAGTTTCGGGCAGGTGCCGGCATTGGCGTTTATGGACCTGCTATCGATGTTCAGGGAAACAGCGCAGCAGGCACCATGATGCTGCGGCAAATATCAAAAGAATGGGATTTAAGTATTTTTTAATCCATTCCCTCGTAGGCTTTCAGAAGCTCACGGGGGAATTTTTTTATAAAAAAGAGAATAAAGATTTGTTTTATAAAAGAAGACAGGGGAATAGAAGAAAGAATAAAAAAACCCAAAGGAGTGGCGAAATGGCAAAAGAGCCCAAAGTGAACGAAAACAGCAAAGACGAACAATTAGAGCAATACCGGGTAGATGATTCCGGAAAAAGCTTGACGACCAACCAGGGACTGAAGATGGCAGAAGATGAATTCTCATTGAAAGCCGGTGAAAGAGGTCCTACTTTGTTGGAGGATTTTCATTTTCGGGAAAAAATGACTCATTTCGACCATGAACGTATTCCGGAACGCGTCGTTCATGCAAGAGGATATGCTGCACATGGTGAATTTGAAGCATACGAATCTCTGGAAAACTTGACAAAAGCTAAGTTTCTATCTGAAAAAGGCAAAAAAACGCCTGTCTTTGTTCGCTTTTCTACTGTAGCCGGATCAAAAGGCTCTGCAGAAACAGTAAGAGACGTTCGCGGATTTTCAACGAAATTTTATACAGAAGAAGGAAATTATGACCTAGTCGGAAACAATATGCCAGTATTCTTTATTCAGGATGCTATTAAATTTCCGGACTTTGTTCATGCAGTAAAGCCGGAGCCGCATAACGAAATGCCGCAGGCTGCCAGTGCCCATGATACTTTATGGGATTTTGTCATCAACAACCAGGAAACCGCACACATGATGATGTGGCTAATGTCTGATCGCGCAATTCCACGCAGCTTCCGCATGATGGATGGCTTTGGCGTGCATGCATTCCGTTTTGTGAACGCGGAAGGCAAGTCGCATTTCGTCAAATTTAACTGGAAATCGACGCTGGGCACACATTCATTAGTCTGGGACGAAGCCCAGAAAATTGCCGGGAAAGACCCGGACTTTAATCGTCGTGATCTGTATGACTCCATCGAAAAAGGAGATTTTCCAGAGTGGGAGCTAGGTGTTCAAATTATCGCAGAGGAAGACGAGCATAAGTTTGACTTTGATTTGCTGGACGCGACGAAGTTATGGCCGCAGGAAGAAATTCCAATTCAAATGGTCGGTAAGATGACCTTGAACCGCAATGTCGATAATGTCTTTGCGGAAGCAGAACAAGTAGCGTTCCATCCAGGACATGTCGTACCAGGAATAGATTTTTCCAATGATCCGTTGCTGCAGGGCCGTCTGTTTTCTTATACCGATACCCAGCTGCTCCGTTTAAATGGGCCGAATTTCCATGAATTGCCGATCAATCGCCCAGTTTGTCCATTCCACAATAACCAACGGGACGGCTTTGGGCGCCAAACAATCAATAAAGGTCGGGTCTCTTATCAGAAGAGCTCGTTTACCAATAACACTCCTGCTCCTGTAAGTGAGGCAGATGGCGGTTACTCTCATTACGAGGAAAAAATGGAAGGCCGAAAAGTGCGCGCGCGCAGTGAGAGTTTTAAAGATCACTTTTCGCAAGCAACCATGTTCTGGAACAGCATGACCGAACCGGAACGAAAGCATATTATCGAGGCTTTCAGTTTTGAACTTGGAAAATGCCAAGAAAGGTGGATTCGCGAAGGCGCTGTTGAGATGTTCACCAACGTTAATTTGGAAATGGCGCAGGCAGTTGCCCAAAATATTGGCGTAACTCCTCCAACAAGCGGCGGTTCTGATGTGACAAAATCTTCGCCAGCGTTGAGCTTGGACAATACGATCAAGTCTCCTGCAACGCGCAAAGTGGGAGTTCTTGCAGATAAAGGCTTTAACGATGCAGAACTGCTGGAGATTCTCGAAGGACTTGAAGCAAAAGGCGTGCAGTACGAAGTGGTCAGCGAGATGCAAGGCAACTTGACAGGCGCAAACGGCAAAGAGCTCGAGGTCGACCATACATTTACTACCACGGATCCTGTTTTGTATGATGCGATTTACGCAGTGGGCGGACCGGATGTCAGCAGAAAATTTGCCAAAGAAGCGGCGCGTTATATTGGCGAAGCATTCGATCATTACAAGCCAATCGGTGCGACGCACGATGGTCAGCAATGGATCGAAGCAGCAGGCATTGAAAGCCAGCCAGGAGTTGTAACGGCAAGCGATGCCGCCAACTTTACAGCGACATTTTTAGAAGCCATTACAGCTCACCGCCATTGGGACAGACAAGTCGAATAAAAGTATGCACATGAAGTCTTAACAATTCACAATGTTTAAGAATAGACATGCCGGGTATTTCCTAGACTAAGCAAGCATTTTCAAAATACGCATCATAAAATTGGAGGAATAGAAAAATGGCCAACAATAAATTTATGGGAACGTTCGACAGCGAAACGGAAGTATTGAAGAAAATCGAGGAAATGAAAGCACAAGGATCTAGTGAAGATGATATGTACGTAATGGCACGGGATAAAGACCAAATTTCCATGGTACGCGGGCGGACAGATGTCGATTACAAATCATCTGAAGGAAACTGGATGGATAAGTTCATGGGCTTCCTTTCAGGAAATGAATCTTCGCGTGAAGCATTCTCTGGAATGGGCGTAGATGAAGCAGAAGCAGACCGTTACTACAACGAAGTGCAAAACGGCAAAATTCTCTTGTTTGTAGACCGTGAATATGGTGCAAACTACGAGGGGCAAGCGCCATACGACAACACTTCAACAAGTGGCGCAGCAGGCACGATGGGTGCAGCTGGAGCTACTGGAGTTGGAACTAGCAGAAACCACATGGACGATGAAGCGGTGAGCACAGATGGGCTTACAGTGGATACAAATGCTGAGAATGATACGTACTACAATAAAAAAGACGATATGTTCAGCCGTGATACAGATGAAACTGCTGGCGTCGGAAAAGATTCAGGCACGGGATTTGGACTTGGATCAGATCGCAAAGTTGATGACCATCCAACAGACCATTTAAGTGATTCTGACAAAGGGCTAAACCCTACTGCAGATACAGAAGAAGAAAAGCTTCGTCTTCATGAAGAACGCTTGCAAGTCGACAAAGAACGCGTGCAAACAGGCGAAGTCAATGTTGGCAAGCACGTTGTTGAAGAAACTCAATCGGTGGAAGTGCCAGTTGAGCGCGAAGAAGTGTATGTGGAACGCCGCCCTGTAAATGAAGAAACAACAGGAAATTCGTTTGATAACAAATCTGGGTTAACTGGAGATGCTTATCAGGAAGGCGAAAACATCCACATTCCGGTAACCGAAGAACGCGTCGAAGTTACGAAAAAAGACGTAGTGGCTGAAGAAATTGTAGTTGGAAAACGCAAAGTACAAGATACAGAAACCATCAACGAAACTGTCCGCCGTGAAGAAGCGGATATTGATGAAGACACCAACTTAACAGACGACAAATTAAACAATAAAAACCGCACTGACCGTGATCGGTTATAATCAGTGATATGCAATACGAGGCGGGGACTGCTCCCCGCCTTTTTTATTTTGACCAAATGGTTTTTTACACGGCATGTCGCGGTAAACATATGCCGGTTTTTCGGTGATGCGAATGCGGCTTTTTTTGTCGGCTCGAAACGAATAGCGTATAGTAAAAGAAAGCAAGGAGGGATAAGCATGGACGGTAAAAAAAGAAGTGACGTGAAACCAGGAATTGAAGTCAATGTAATTTTAAAGCAGGATCAGCGTTCAGGGAAAAAGACACAAGGCGTTGTCAAAGATTTGTTGACAAACTCTGCTACCCATCCACATGGCATCAAAGTACGTCTGACGGATGGTCAGGTTGGACGTGTTTGTGAAATTCTTTCCGCAAAATAAGTGGTGTTTCATGCCTCCCGTGCAAGGGTAAAATACAATAACCCCTTTTAAGGAGAGATCACAATGCCAAATCGATTTATCGAAACGTACGATTCACAGGAAACTGTTTTAAAGAAAATCGAAGAATTGAAGAAAGACGGACATGTGGACAAAGACATGTACGTGATGGCGAAGTCCGATGACCAGTTGTCGCTCGTAAGAGGCAAGTCGGATGTTGAAGTGCATGCATCAGAAGGCAGTTGGGCGGATCGGTTCGCGACGTTCTTGACTGGAAATGAACGGATTCATCAAGCTTTCTTAAACATGGGAATCGATGAAAATGAATCTGAGCATTTTTACCGCGACGTTCAAAACGGCAAGCTCTTGCTTTACGTCAACAAGGACGCGCATGACGCATTTGAATTGCCGGAAGACGAAAAGACGGCCATTCAAAACGACAAACTGGAATCAGAAGGTCTCCGTTCTATAGAAGAAGACCGCGAAGAAAAAGCAGTCGAACTGGATGACCAACACTACGAAGAACCGGCAGAAAAAAAAGACAAACGCAACGCCGACCCAATCAGCAAGCCAGATGAAAAAAACTTTATTTAACAAAGAAAAGCGCAAGCTGCCGTTTAGCTCCGACAAGCGCTGGAAGCCTTGCCGGTAATGGCGTTCCTTAGCCATTTCCGGAAAGGCTGAAGCGACTCGAGGAGCTGGCAGCTGGAGTCTGGACACAAAGAAAAGCGCAAGCGCCTGTTCAACTTCAAAAAAGCATATACGCAAAATACATCCATCAATTTAAACGAAACGAACCCATTAAAACGGGTTCGTTTTTGTGTTAATATAGGGTTATTGAAAAACGAAGGAGCCCCTCATCATGAGCCAATTCTTTGAACGAAAAAAGCAGGAACTTGGAGTTCAATTAAATAAAATACAGCGAAAAGCGGTAGAGCGTACAGAAGGTCCTCTCCTGCTATTGGCATGCCCGGGATCCGGCAAAACAACCACCATGATTATGCGCATTGGGTACTTAATTGAAGAAAAGGGCGTATCGCCGCAGCGGATTAAAGCCATCACCTTCAGTAAAGCATCCGCTACCGATATGCTCGAGCGCTACAAACGCTTTTTCCCTTCCCTGCAGCCAATTGATTTTTCGACCATCCACAGTTTGGCTTTTCAAATTACCCGCGATTACTTTTCAGGCTCGCGCTACATTATGATCGAAGGCAGCGAAACAAACGGTCTCCACAAGAGGAAGTTGCTTCGAGAAATGTACCAAACTGAAAATGACGAACCGATCACCGATGACCAGTTGGAAGAATTGACTTCGTTCATCAGCTTTGTCAAAAACAAAATGTTGCCGCGAAAACACTGGGCAAAGCTGAAAGAACCATTTCCAGGTGCCATTGAAATTCTAAAAACCTATGAAGCGTTTAAAGAAAACTATGACGTTAGGTTAGTAGACTTTGATGATATGCTGTCACTGGCTTACGAGGCCTTGGAGAAAGACAAAAGTCTCTTGGCGAAGTACCAGGGGCGTTGGGATTATGTCATGACAGATGAAAGCCAGGATACGTCCTTGATTCAGCATGCCATCGTGGAAAAACTAGTGGCTCGCCATCAAAATCTTTGCGTCGTCGCCGATGACGATCAGTCGATTTATACATGGAGAGCTGCTGAACCCACGTATTTATTAAAGTTCAGAACAGTATATCCCGATGCATACATTATGAAAATGGAACGCAATTACCGCTCTTCTCAGAACATAGTGGATACCGCCAATCAATTTATCAAAACCAATAAAAAACGCCACGACAAAAACATGTTCACTAAGAAGCCAGAAGGCGATCCGATTGTTTTAAAGCGTTTAAGCTCGGAAGACGCACAATTCAAATACGTTTTAAAAGAACTGAAAGAACTGACTGAGTACGGAAACGTAGCCATTTTGTACCGAAACAATTCATCTTCAACATTGCTGATGAGTGAACTCGAACGATTGGGCATTCCTTTTTACGTGAAAGACTCAGACAACCGCTTTTTCTCCCACTGGATTGTGGAAGACATGTTGAACTTTATGCGTTTCAGCTTAAAGCCCGAGCGCGTCGATATTTATGCGAAAGTCGCTTCCAAAACCAATGCTTATTGGTCCGGCAGCCAACTGAAAATGTTGAGCCGGATGAAGCCGACAGACAAACCTGCTTTTGATGAAATCAATGTAACGATCACCTTAAAAGATTACCAACTGAAAATTTTGGCTGAACAGCAAAAATGGTTCCAGGCATTGAATGGCATGAAACCGCTGAAAGTGATTCGCACCATACGCGGAGAAATGGGCTATGATCAAATGCTTGCAAGCCGTGCCGAAAAATTCGGAATGAAAATGACCTATTTGGCGCAAATCTTAACAACCTTAGAACAAATTGCAGAACCGCTGGAATCCATGACGGCTTTTGCAAAGCGGCTGAAACAGCTGGAACAGGTGACACAGCAAGCGAAAGTAGAAAAAACTGATGACATGTTGACCTTATCGACTTTCCACAGCTCCAAAGGCCTGGAATTTGACCGCGTGTACATGATCGATTTAGTGGAAGGCGTCATTCCAACGGAAGAAGATGCAGAGACGCCGGATACGTTGGAAGAAGCTCGGCGTTTGTTCTATGTAGGAATGACACGAGCGAAAAATCATTTGGAGCTAATCAGCTACGACAGTGAATCCCGCTTTGTAGATGAGGTGCGCGACTTGATTGTTCCCCAAAAACGGCAAGCCCAACCGCAGCGTGTTGCGGCAAAAACCCCAATAAAAGTAAAAGTGCCGGACAACCCGAATGCCATTGATTCGGAAGATTCGCTGCATGAAGGAGTTCAAGTCCGCCATCGGGTTTTTGGGGCTGGAAAAATCGTCGAACGGGACAAAGAGCGGATTTCCATTCAATTCGCAAAAGAACGGAAAGACTTGATGATTGATATTTGTTTGAGCTATAGATTGTTGGAGATTATCGAGTAACGCCTGTGTAACATGCAAAGGTGACATAAAGAGGAACGCGAGGAAATGGGAATGAAAATCAAAGATTGGGATCGAAGTTTGAAAGTTCGCCTGGTCGGCGAGTTTTTTATGAATACAAGTTATTGGATGGTATTCCCGTTTTTAGCGATTTATTTTGCGGAAGAGTTTGGCAAAGGAACAGCAGGGCTGTTGCTGGTTATTTCTCAAGTGTTTTCTGTGGCTTCAAACTTGGTGGGAGGCTACTGTGCGGACCGTTTTGGACGTAGGCGTATGATGGTCTTCGCTTCTGTCGCGCAAGGCTTTTCGTTTTTGCTGTTCGCCTTTGCCAACTCTCCATGGCTGCAGTCTCCTGAACTTGGGTTTGTTGCGTTTACGCTTGCTGGAATGTGTGGGTCTCTGTATTGGCCAGCGAGTCAGGCGATGATTGCGGACGTTGTGCCGGAAAAATACCGCAGCGATGTATTTGCTATTTTTTACACGACTTTGAATATTGCTGTTGTAGTAGGTCCGCTTTTCGGCGCCATCCTGTTCTTTTCCTATCGTTTCGAACTGCTGCTGGTTGTGACAGTGATCTCAATGCTGCTGGGCATGGTTTTAAGGCTGTTGACAAAAGAAACCTTGTCTCAGGTGATGCTCGACAAGTGGCAGACACAGGAAGCAACCGGTTGGATAGGAGCGGTATCCAAGCAGTTTAAAGAATACGGATTGATTTTTAAAGATCGCTTGTTCTTATTGTTTATTATTGCCGGAATTTTGGGCGCACAGACTTTTATGCAATTGGATTTACTGATTCCAATCTATTTGAAGGAAACAATTGATACGCAAACAATTGCGACTCTTTTTGACCGTGAATGGACGGTTACAGGGGAAACTTCTTTTGGCATCCTGTTAGCCGAAAATGGCTTGTTCGTAGCGTTGCTGACCGTTGTTATTACTCGCTGGATGACCAAGTTTCCGGAAAAATGGGTGTTCTTCGCTTCTGCAGCATTTTATGCAGTCGCTATGTGGCTATTCCCTGTAACTTCATGGTTTTGGATTTTCGTTGTCGCAATGGCGATTTTCACCTTTGGCGAGTTGATGGTTGTGGGACTGCAGCAGAACTTCATTTCCAAACTGGCTCCTGAAGACATGCGCGGCCAATATTTTGCGGCTGCGAGTTTGCGCTATACAATTGGGCGAATGATTGCGCCGATTTCGATTCCGATGACGGCGTGGTTTGGGTTTGCTTGGACGTTTGGCTTGTTGGGGCTGTTCGCACTGGCAAGCGGCTTTGTCTACTTGTTCATGTTTCATCTATACGAAAAAAGGCCTTCCTATTGAGGAAGGCCTTTCGTGTATTATTAGTTTTGGTCTTTGGCTAATTTCACCAGCATGTGTGCCAGCATATGTTGCTGTTCTTTATCGCCAACCTGCCATAAGCGCTGCAATAAGTACTCTTCGCTGTTTTTTGGATCTTCTTTTTTCGCTAAGTAGCCCGCTACTTTTTCAGCCAACTGAGCAATGCGTTCTTCGCTTAGGCCCATTTTTTCACCGATTTCTACTTTGTCGCCCAAGTAGTTAATGAAAACCGAAAAATCTGCTAAAATCTGCTCTTTTTTCTTATCATCTGTATTCTTTAATTTATCTTCAACTTGTTTGTTGATGTTTTCCATCCTGTAACACGCTCCTTCAAATTTTTTACCGTACTCTCTATTTACCACCAACTAAAAATTCTAAACGTCGGTTGATAATCATTCAGAAGATTCGTTTAAATAAAATCCAGGTGGGTAATCAGATAACAAGGACGGAATACAAGGAGGATGATTGAATGACCTTATACGACGAAATCCAGGAATTGAAAAGTTTTGAATGTCCAGACCGTTGCGTGTTAAGTGTTTATTTGAATACGAATCCAACCGATTTAAATGCTCAGAACGGAGCATGGAAAATTCATTTGAAGAATGGTCTTAAACGATTAGACGAATATTTAAATGCGTCTAACGATGAGAAGGAAATGAATACTTACAAGGTATTAAGAAAAAAAGTGGAAAAAGAGATTTTGGATAACCAAAATGACCTTCAAAAGGGTGTCATTATTTTTGCATCTCCACATAAGGATCTGTGGTCAGTGCACTATGTACAAATCCCGGTTAAGACAAGTTTTCATTGGGAAACTAAGCCTGTTCTAGAAGAACTGCGCTATATGTATAAAGCGTATCCTTATGCCGGTGTTGTTTTGCCGAGTTTTAAAGGCATCCGTGTGATTGATACATCCATGGGGATTATCAACGAAGAATTCTTTTACGAGTTCGATGCTGGACTGGAAGTATGGACAGAGCAGAAGGGTGTACGCAGTTCAGGGCGTATTTCAGCTGGATCTTCTGGTGGTAGTGCAGGCGGAAACAGCCCAGTTATCGGCGGAAGCGGCGGGGGAAGCCCGGTTGATGAATTAGACCACAGGTTAAAAGAAAATCTCGAGCGTTTCTATAAAGACATGGGAAGCAAAATCGAAAAGTTAAAAAAAGAGCGCAAATGGGAGGAAATCCATGTTGTGGGTGAAGCCGAGCATGCCAAATCTTTCTCTAATGCTCTTCATAAGAAACCAACAAGCTGCGTATACAAAAACCTAATCAACAACGATCCAGGGAAAATCCTGCACGCAGTATTCGAAGTATAAACAAACACCTCAGCGTCTTTGCTGAGGTGTTTTAATTGGGCTTTGGACAAAAGGTGCAGGTTGCAAAAAGAGGCATCTCTTTGTACAAGCAGCACGTTTTTCTTAACGGCTTCGAGACAGCCTGATCAAGAGGAGTATTGCCGAGCAGCTTGGCGAGATAAGAAGTTTTGACCGGCTTCCAGTTTTTCGACTCAAGAAGCCACTCCAAGTCTTCGGCAGCCACTCGTGGATGCCGGGTTTCCATTCCAGCATAAAACCATAAGACAGAGCCGAGTACATTCTCCCAGCAGGTAATGGGGGATACTTTTATGTATTTTTTAAATTCATTCAGCAGTTCGTCTACTTGCTCATGAAGGATTTCATGAAAAGCGTGGAACCGTTCACTTGGCTCGACAGTTTTAAAGGCGGACGACTTTATATGTGTCTCTAGAAGAGGCAATCCATAATTATGAACACAATCAAATCGGAGCTCGCTCCAATGAACTGAAAAATAGCCGCCATGTTGGTGGATCATATTAAACTGGGCAGTAACGTATAGGGCATATTGACGAAAAAAGTACGATACCGCCACTCCCGCATTGTCACTCCCGCACCACTCTTTTAATTCTTCAATCATGGTGGGCATGTCTTGGCTGAGCGGATGTTGCGGAATGCGATCCGTTGCGACAGATTGGCTGTTCAGAAAGTATTTCGCTTGTTGTGGGAAAGTCATGCAGTCACCTCTTTGTTTAATATGCTACGGGAAATCAAACGTGTTTGTAAAGTGATTGGAAAAACTTATGGAAAAGCTTAAAAACGTTCGTATATTCTTTTGGTAAGAATGTCGGTACACTAAAAAGAAAGGAGTGAAAACATGGGATTTTCAATTTTACATATTGATCACGTGCAAGTTGCAGCACCAGCAGGAAAAGAAGAGGCCGCAATAAAGTTTTATGCAGAAATTCTCGGCATGCAGGAAATCGAAAAACCGGAAGCGTTAAAAGGAAGGGGAGGCGCTTGGTTTGTGTTCGGCGGACAGCAATTGCATGTGGGTGTAGAAGAGCCGTTTTCACCAGCAAAAAAAGCACATCCAGCATTTCAAGTATCCGGTTATGAAGACTTGAAAGAACAATTGTCTCAAAATGGAGTGGAGTGGAAGGAAGATAGCAGCATTCCGGGAGTCAAACGCTTTTTTGTCTTCGACCCATTTGGCAACCGGCTGGAATTTCTAGAATAATCATAGATAAATTGGTTAAAATAAAAACGCCTTGCTGGATGCAGGGCGTTTATTTTCGCAAAGGACAATATGGGCATTTATCTGTTTTTGGCAATTCCTTATATAGGCAGCAGGTCACGCGTTTGTATTCAGCTTTTGACTCCGCCAAGCTGTGGCCGCCTAAAAATTGTTTAAAATGCGATTTGCGCATTTGGGGCTGCCAAAAAGAATCCGTCAGCAAAGCTTGAACATCTTGTTCGGCCTGTGACGAGCTCTCCATACCATACATCCAGATAACATACCCCCAAATATTTTCCCAAAGGTTCAGTTTGGAGATGGGTCCGATCTTCCGGAATGTTTCCACAACGGGAAAGGCGTAGTCTTTTAAAACCATTTCCAAATCGCCTTCCTGGCGCAGCCTGAGCCATTTTTCATCCATTTCAAAAGCGATTCCATACTCAGCTTCTGTCAAGTAGATCTCGCTCAGTGGACCCGCCCACATTTTCCCGTTCGCCAATAAGTAAAGCTGTGCAGAAATGAAAAAACCGAAGCGCCTCATGAAGATGGACGAAGCGACGGTTTCAGTAAGTGCTCCAGATTCGTTGCGAATTTTCGAAATCAGTTCTTGAGAACGGCTTTCCATGCTTTCCGACAATGTCATAAACCCATGTGGATTTTTTTGAAGTTGGACTTGAAAAAGTTCCAGCTTTTCCATTATTGTGCGCTGCTTAATGCTTGTTTGATTTCCGGTACGATGCACCGGCCTCTGCCAAACGGAACACAGTGCGGCGTACCAAATAACGGATCTTTGGAAACTTGGCATTCCATACCGAAAACAGAACGAACCAAATCGCAATTGATGACATTTTCCGGAGTGCCTTGTCCGAATACTTCTCCGTCTTTGATGGCAATAATGTTGTGTGCATAACGGGAAGCCAAGTTCAAGTCGTGTAGAACCATGATGATCGTGCGCCCTTGCGTTTCATTCAGCTCAAACAGCAAATCCAATATTTCGATTTGGTGTGTCATGTCCAAATAAGTAGTTGGCTCATCCAACAAAATGATCTCAGTATCCTGTGCGAGAGTCATGGCAATCCAGGCACGCTGGCGTTGTCCGCCCGATAATTCATCGACCGGCTTGTCACGAAATTGATCGACGCGTGTTGCCTTCATGGCAGCTTCAACTTTTTCGGTATCTTCTTCAGTCCAGCGTTTCAGCCAAGATTGGTGTGGATAGCGCCCCTGCTTGACGAGGTCGTGTACAGTCAAACCTTCTGGTGATACCGGTGATTGTGGCAGAATGCCCATTTTTTTTGCTACTTCGCGTGAAGACATGTTATGAACTTCTTTGCCTTCTAATAATATAGAACCTTCTTGAGGTTTCAGTAAACGCGCAATCGAGCGAAGAAGTGTCGATTTGCCACAGCCATTGCTGCCAACAAATACCGATATTTCGCCGCGCGGAATCGATAAATTCAAATTTTCAAAAAGTAAGTTGTCGGTATATCCAATTGACAAGTCGTTGGTTTTGACGGCTATTGTCATTACATAACTCCTCCATATCTTTCGCAGTAATCTAATTGATAGGATTTTCATTATCGTAACTATAGCATAAATTCTTATTAAATGAGAACAATTTTCACTAAGGAAAATAGAAAAAGCTTTACAAATGTGACAGATAGCACTAAAATAAGACTTATTGAGAATCATTATCAAACACTTGGGGGATATCAATTATGAAGCAACGGTTATTATTATTGATTGCAGCAATGCTCGTGCTGGTTCTAGCGGCATGCTCATCAGCCGAAGAAGATGAACCTGCGGCACCCGCAGAAGAAGCTGAGGCAGTAACGATCCAAGGAACTAATGGTGAAGTGACATTAGATGCTCCGGCCCAAAAGGTAGTCGTTTTGGAATGGACTTACGCAGAAGATTTATTAGCGGTTGGTGTACAGCCAGCTGGAATGGCTGATATTGCAGAATATGGGGACTATGTGAACATCGAGCCGCAATTGGATGAAACGGTTGTTGATGTTGGCGGCCGCCAGGAACCTAACCTTGAAGCCATTGCCGCTTTGGAACCGGATTTGATTATTGGCGTGAGCTTCCGGCACGATGCAATGATCGACCAATTGGAAACGATTGCGCCTACCGTGATTTTTAATCCATACCCGGAAGATGAAAGCATTGATTTGTATCAGGAAATGGAAACCACTTTCCTGGAAATTGCAAAAGCTGTAGGAAAAACTTCAGAAGGTGAACAGGTTTTAACGGATCTGGAAGCCCAGTATGAGGAAAAGGCGGCTGAAATTGAAGCGGCCGATCTGCAAACAAACGACGTTATTTTAACCCTTGCTTACTCAGGTGCACAGGCTCCTGAAATTCGTGTCTTTACGCCAAATTCGATGGCTTCCATTATTTTGGATCGCATAGGTTTAAATAATGTCCACGAACCAGACCAATTTGAAGTTTTTGGATCCAGTACCTTTAACGTAGAAGGCTTGGTTACGTACGAAGATGCCAATTATCTTTACACGGTGCCGGATGAAGACAACATTTATGAAAACCAGCTGAGCGGCAATCCGGTCTGGGAAAATCTGGCCTTTGTCCAAGAAGGACGTACGTATGATTTAGGCGCGGATACTTGGTTGTATGGAGGACCGTTGTCTGCTGAAACATTAATGAACCAAATCACCGATGTACTGGTGACAGACTAATGCTCCGAAGCGTACTGAATAAGTCCACTGTCTCTTTGACAGCGGGCTTTTTCCTGCTTATTGTCCTATCTATTGTTCACTTGACGCAGGGGCAGGCAGATTACACGGTGTCACAGCTGCTGACAGGCGTCTGGACGGAAGGGCGCATTCAGGATATTGTGTTTTCGTTCCGTTTGCCGCGCCTCACAATTGGCATTTTGGCAGGAGGGGCACTCGCTGTTTCGGGTGCTGTTCTCCAAACCTTGACGAATAATCCATTGGCTTCACCGGGAACGTTAGGGCTGAATGCGGGTGCCTTTTTCTTCGTGGTTCTGTCCGCAATCTTTTTTCCAGGATTGTTTGGCGACTTTCCATTTGTTACGGCTCTTTTAGGTGCCATCCTGTCTTCTTTATTAGTGGTCGGCCTTGCAGGCAAACAAATGGAGCCGGTGCGTGTGGCTTTGACAGGGATGATTATTTCCCTGCTGTTTGCTTCCATTACCGGGGCGCTGCAATTATTATTTGAAAATCAAACAAATGGCCTGTTCCTTTGGGGATCCGGAACTTTAGTGCAGTTAGACTGGGAAGGCGTCATATTTGCTGCACCGGTCATTTTGCTGATGTTCCTGTGTGCGCTGCTATTGGCAAAGCCGATGGATATTTTATCACTTGGGGAAGACATTGCGTCTTCACTTGGGCAAAATGTCCGCCTGGTTAAGCTCGCTGCCTGGGGAGTGGCGATTGTCTTGGCGGCTGCTACAGTCAGTGTTGTCGGACCCATTGGATTTATTGGGTTGATGGCTCCGCATATTGTCCGGATGATGGGCATTCGGGGACACCTGCAAATTATTGTCCATTCCTTTATTTGGGGAAGCGTCTTTTTGGTCGGTGCGGATGTGTTGGGCAGATTGATTCAGCCGGGGCAGGAAGTACCGGTCGGCGCCATGACGGCATTGGTCGGCGGCCCGTGGCTCTTGTATCTGGCTTGGCGTACAGCCAAATCGATGAAGCGCGGAGAACGCCAAATGGGCGGCACCACAAAGCCAATTCGCTTAAAGCTGCTTGTTCCTATATTGGTTGCGATTATCGTTGGCATTACGGTCATGGCATTAAGCTTTAACGGTTCTGCCTGGACATTTGCCTGGATGGAACCAGTCGTATGGAATTTCCGCGTGCCGCGCGTTTTAACTTCGTTTATTGTCGGCGTTATGCTGGCGATTACAGGTGTCATACTTCAAGGGGTGCTCCGAAATCCGCTGGCAGATGCCAGTGTGCTCGGTGTGACTTCCATGGCAGGAGCGGGGGCGATGCTGCTATTGGTTATTTTCCCGGCTATTCCGCCCGAGTTCATGCCGCTCGGGGCAACTGTAGGGGCGGCTTTAGCACTTGGCATCATACTCATCACGGCTTGGAAAAATAATTTCCAGCCAATGCTGGTTGCATTAATGGGGATTGCCATTTCGGCTTTTGGTTCCGCAGCGACGCAAGTCTTCATTGTGAAAGCACAGCTGGCAGTTGCGAGTGCATTGGTATGGCTGTCGGGAAGCACTTACGGTAAGGGATGGGAAGATGTTCAATTTGCGCTGATCTTACTAGCCGTCTTTATTTGGCCCGCTATTTACCTCACACGCAGCTTGGATACGCTGACCTTCGGAGACGATGTGGCGGCAGGGCTGGGATTGAACATTCGATCCACGCGCGTTTGGGCGCTAATTGTGGGTGTCGCCATCTCAACGGTCGCTGTATCGATTGTCGGCACCATTGGATTTGTGGGGCTGGTGGCACCACATATTGCACGCCGCCTGGTCGGATTCAGGCATTTGCCGCTGCTGTTGGCATCTGGTTTAATCGGTGGACTGCTGCTGGTTACAGCTGATTTTGTTGGACGCATTCTGATTGCACCGAAGGATATTCCAAGTGGATTGGTTGTCGCATTGATTGGTACACCATATCTGCTTTACTTGTTGCGCAAAATGAAATAGAAATGATCAAAAAGGACCTGCCATGTCGGCAGGTCCTTTTTGAAATATTATGCAGTTTGAAGAGCGATGGCGGGACCGAAAAATTCAAAGTGAATTTGTTCTTCTTTCATGCCAAGTGCCCGCAGTTCTTGAATTATGGCTTCCATGAAAGGTACAGGACCGCACACATAGGCGTCGCCTGTAACGTCAATGTACTCTTCCAAAATAGCCCGTGTAATATAGCCTTGAGGTTTATCGGAATAAAGTGTTTTGTAGCTGGCATTGTCCATAGCTGCCACGTATTTCTGGATATCCTTGTCAAAAGCATGCAAAGATTCATTCCGCGCAGCGTGAAGGAACGCAGTCGGACGTTCCGGTGTCAAAGTAGCGACTGTTTCGAACATGCTCATCATGGGTGTGATGCCAACACCGCCACTGATAAATGCTACAGGTGTAGTTTTCTCAGTATCCAGGACAAATTCGCCTGCAGGTGCACTGACTTCAAAGCGGTCGCCGACGTTCATTTCGTCATGAAGATAAACTGAAACACGGCCGTTAGGATCATTGTCTGCATCGCGTTTAACTGAGATACGGAATTCATCTTGCTGCACAGCTTGAGAGAGGCTGTACTGGCGATTAAATAAATACGCTTCGCCAGGAATGGCTAGACGTACAGAAATGTATTGGCCCGCCTGGTAAGAAGGTACATTTTTTCCATCAGCTGGTTTTAAGTAGAAAGAAGTAATATTTTCACTTTCTTTTTCTTTACGGACAATTGTGAAGTCTTTGAAGAAACTCCAGCCATTTTCTTGAGATTCCATTTTTGCATACATGTCTTTTTCAAGGCCGATAAAGGCATCTGCAATCATGCCATAAGTTTCTGCCCACGCATTGATGATGTCGTCAGTTGCTGCATCACCTAATACTTCCTTGATGGCTTTTAGCAAGTATTCTCCAACAATCGGATAATGTTCCGGCTTGATTCCCAAACTTACGTGCTTGTTGGCAATTTGGACAATCGCGGGAAGGATCGCTTCCAAATTTTCGATGTGGACTGCTGCAGCATAGACGGTATTCGCTAAAGCGGCTTGCTGGCGCCCTTTTTTCTGATTCGCTTGGTTAAAAATATTATAAAGTTCAGGATGCGCTTCGAACATATTTTTGTAAAACACAGTCGTAATTTTTGTTCCGTGGACTTCTAATACCGGTACAGTGGATTTTATAATCGCTATCGTTTCTTGTGACAACATCGTCGATCTCTCCTTTTGTTTTCTATAACCTGACTATACGCCCGAAATGATTTTAAAGATACATTTAAAATACATCTTTAAAATATAGACACAACTCGCTTCACACAAAAGTCACAACAAAGAAAAGCGAAAGCGCCCATGTAGCTCTGCCGGGCATAAGAC
>NZ_JBZDOG010000011.1:0-65445 GCF_058268495.1 Planococcus sp. TJ-201
TGCGTTTTGTTGACGTTTTGCTGTTCAGTTTTCAAGGTTCAATTGGTGTGCCGCCGTTTCGTTTATGTTGTTCGTTGTTGCTTGGCGACTTTTATTATATTAAAGCATGTTTATATCTCTGTCAACACTTTCATGAAAGTTTTTAATGAAAGTGAGTTTTTCCTTCTGTACTCACTGCGCATGCTGCCTGATTAACTCTTTTCTCCCTTACTCCCACCAGCATTCTCTTACTATTCAACTGTTTTTCCCAAGACATAAAAACCATTCCTCCGCCGGCCTGAAGCCTGCAGAGGAATGGTTTTATTTTTTGGAAACTGTCTGTGTTTGTGCTTTTCTTGCTGCGCGCCGCTCTTCCAGTTTCTGTCGGTCGACATCTGATTGGGCATTGTATTTCGGCAATACCAATAGCTGATACGCATTTACTGCCAAGAATGGAAACAGCAATAAAGTAACCCAGCTGTCGATATTCCCTTCTTCCACCATTAATGCTGGCAGCCATTCTACCGTCGTGATCACAATCATGAAAAATAATGCAGAAATAAATGTTTCTTTGTTGGTCCACTTCGCTTTCAAGTAAGCTGTCACCACTCCAGTAACGATAAGAATCGTCAACAAAGTCCCATACAGCCAAACCTGCTCAGTTGTTTCCGCATTTGGCGCGAAACGGAATAAAATCAAATCGGTAATAACCACGCCAATAATCAAAAGCTGAACCCAGTTCCACAAACGCAATGTCCGGAAAATATTCATCCCTATTTGATGTACCGTCAAGTAAGCAAAGAAACACAGCTGGCTAATAATGCTCATCGTTAGTCCGATAATGACCAACCAGATGAACCCTGCCAGAAACTCGCCCCACTCGCCCGCATGAAACGGTTGAGCAAATACATCATCCCAGCGAACAAATAACCCGAGCACTCCGGTGACGACTCCGCCTATTAAAAGAGCTTTTAAAAAAAACTTAACCCAATTTCGTATTGTCAATTGAATGCCTCCGTTATTTAAAGTCCTTCTAAGATTGTACCAACCGGCTATTGAAAAATCCATTCGCCATGCACGACAGATTGTGAACAAAACTTGAAAGTCGACATTTTGTTACGGATTCGCCATATCCTGTTGCGCTTTGCCCAAAATAAAAGCCCGAAAACCAGTTAAGGTTTCCGGACTGTTTTCGTTTTTATTTTTTATCGGCAAACTGCTTAAGCACTTGTTGCGCGATATCTTCGTAAATTTTGCCTGTCGGATGATCCTCAAGATAAACAGACGGTGCAAAGTCTTCTTCGTTCCAGTCTGGCTGGCCGAGTGGAATCTGTCCGAGCAGCGGCGTTTGCAATTCTTCTGCAAGTTTTGGTCCGCCGCCTTGTCCAAACAAGTATTCTCTCTTGCCGGTCTCTTTGCTTTCGAACCACGACATGTTTTCGATAACACCCAATACTTCGTGGTCGGTTTGAAGTGCCATCGCCCCTGCACGCGCTGCAACGAATGCCGCAGTCGGGTGAGGTGTCGTGATGACGATTTCTTTGGAGGCCGGAAGCATTTGGTGAATGTCGAGTGCGACGTCCCCGGTGCCAGGCGGCAGATCCAATAGAAGGTAATCCAAATCTCCCCACTCTACATCGCGGAAAAATTGGTCAAGCACTTTGCCGAGCATTGGACCACGCCAAACGACTGGCATATTGTCTTCCACGAAAAAGCCCATGGAAATGACTTTTACACCGAATCTCTCAACCGGAATGATCGTTTGTCCGCGGACAACCGGTGATTTGTCGATACCCATCATATCCGGCACGCTGAATCCGTAAATATCGGCATCAATCAAGCCAACTTTTTTACCGAGACGCGCTAAGGCAACTGCCAAGTTAACCGATACAGTCGATTTGCCGACGCCGCCTTTACCGCTGGCGATTGAAATGAACTCAACTTTGTTAAGTGGAGACAATAAATCCTGCGCTTCTGATTCGTTTGCGGTTCCGCGGAACTGTGCCAACGCCTCAGGTGGAAGCTCTTCAAAACGGATGCCAACAGATCCGGCCCCCGCTCCTTTCAAAACCTCAACAACTTTCATTTGCAGCTGCATTTGTTCAGGCGTGTTGGTTTTGGCAATCGCCAATTTAACGCTGACGTGATTCTTCTCTTCTTTGATCGTTACGGACGTGATGCCGTTTGTTTCAGTTAACGATCTATGTAAAAACGGATCTTCTAGCGTTCCGAGTAATTCGCGTACTTGTACTTCAGTTACCATATCGATACACTCCCTATCCATTTTGCTCACCATAAAGTATAGCACAGCAAATCTAATTTTTAATCTATTCGGGCTTACAGGAAAAATGAAAAACCACTCTGCTCCAGGGGTTATAAACGATTCGGCAAAGTGGCATTTTATATAGACGAGTGAGACAGCGCAAAATCCAGACTATGAATCCAGCTTCAACATATCGTTTTCATCATACGTAAAGTCAGGGCCCCATGCCACTTCCCAGTAGTAGCCGTCTGGATCTGTGAAATAACCGGAGTAGCCGCCCCAAAAAACTTCTTTTGGTTCTTTGACGATTTTTCCGCCAGCCGCTTTAGCCAGGGCCATTGTCTGATCCACCTCTTCTTTGGATTTCACGTTGTACGCCAAGGTAATGCCCGAAAATCCGGTGCCGCTCGGCGGGTTGTTGTCGTTAATATCTTTTGCCAAATGCTCCAGTGGGTACAACTCCAATTTTGTGCCCGATGAGTTAAAAAATACAATTTCAGGATTGCCCCCTTTTTCTGCTGTTTCAAATCCTAGCCCGTCTCTGTAAAACTTTACTGAGGTTCTCATGTCTTTGACTCCCAAGCAAATTAAGTTGATTCGATTCATTGCCAACTCACTCCTTTGACTTTCTTTCTATTTTACCTGTTCACACCTGCATTTGAATACAAAAAAACACTTTCCGAATTTCTTCGGAAAGTGCTTTGGAAACGAAAATCGAAATTAACGTTTTGAGAACTGAGGTGCGCGACGTGCTGATTTAAGACCTGGTTTCTTACGTTCTTTCATACGTGGGTCACGTGTTAACAACCCAGCAGATTTCAACGCAGGACGGTAAGCAGGGTCTACAGTAAGTAGAGCGCGTGCGATACCATGACGGATTGCTCCGGCTTGGCCTGTGAATCCACCGCCGTTTACGTTTACAAGGATGTCGTAGCTTCCTAGAGTATCCGTAGCAACTAGTGGCTGTTTGATGATTTGTTGTAATGTTTCGTAAGGAACGTAGTCCGCTACGTCACGTTTGTTGATTGTAATTGTGCCGTCACCCGGTACTAACCGTACGCGAGCTGTTGAGTTTTTACGACGACCTGTCCCAATATATTGAACTTGTGCCAAAGGTGTATCCTCCTCTAATTTACTAATGTATTATCCGCGAAGCTGGTAGTTTTCTGGTGTTTGTGCTTGGTGGTTATGTTCTGGGCCAGCATAGACATGCAGCTTTCTGAACATTTGGCGTCCTAGAGAGTTCTTTGGAAGCATCCCTTTGATAGCCAATTCAAGCATTTTAGTTGGGTATTTTGTGCGCATTTCAAGTGCAGTACGCTGTTTCAATCCACCGCTGTATTGTGTGTGGCGGTAGTAGATTTTGTCAGTAAGCTTTTTACCTGTAAGGTGAATCTTTTCAGCGTTGATGATGATCACGTGATCACCAGTGTCAACGTTTGGTGTGAATGTTGGTTTGTATTTCCCGCGTAAGATTGAAGCGACTTCAGAAGCTAAACGTCCAAGAGTTTGCCCTTCTGCATCGACAACTAACCATTTACGCTCTACTTCGTGACCCTTAGCCATGAATGTTGTACGCATGTATATTGTCCTCCTAATAAATCGTCTGTTTTTGAATTCTTTTACAGTGTTCCGCTGTTCCGTTTTTTCGTTATCCCTAAACACAAATAACCTTCCGGGGCATATCGTGGGGGTAATGAAAATACCATACATCATGTTATAACGCCAGCGCTAAAAAGTCAAGGGGTTTTCTAAAAACACCAGGAAAAGTTGCTTCAGCTCTTATACATCACTTTTTCCAGGTACAGTCCATGCGCTGCCGCTGTTTTTCCGGCAGCATCCCGCTCCGCTGCAGACACAATTCGTCCCAGCTCTTCGGCCTTTCTTTTGCCGATGCCAACTTCCGTCAATGTCCCTGCAATAATCCGCACCATGTTATACAAAAAGCCCGAACCTTCAATGACCATATGCAGCTCATTGCCGTGCTCCTCAAAATCCACACGCCATATCGTGCGCACTTTGTCGACTACAGCCGTATTTGCGGCACAGAAACTCGAAAAATCATGTGTGCCGATCAAAGACTGTGCAGCCGTCCTCATCGCCTCTACATCAAGCGCCTGCTTCGTGTGCACCATGTAATTGCGCGTGAATGGGCTGATAATCGCGCTGCGGTCCCATTTGTAGCGATAAGTCTTGCCGGTCGTGTGGTAGCGCGCGTGAAAAGACGAATCCACTTCTTCGATCGAATGGACCCGGATATCTTCCGGCAACAACACGTTCAAAGCTTTTAGCCAGCCGCTTGCAGGAATGGAAAACTCCGTATCAAAATGGATGACCTGTCCTGTAGCATGCACTTTGGCGTCAGTCCGCCCACTTGCTACAACCTGGGTCTCCCTGCCTTTGTGAATGGTTTTCAGCACTTTCATTAATTCAACTTGAACCGTACGCGACTCCGGCTGCACCTGGTAACCCGCAAATCCGGAACCGTCATAGGAAATGGTCGCTTTTAATCGTTTCATCACGTTCTCTCCTTATACCCGGAAATACCACATCATGCCCGCGAGTCCTGCCAGTACCAACAGACTCAGGCTATCCACAAAGCGCCAGTCCAACTGGCGATAACGCGTCCTGCCTTCGCCTCCCCGGTAGCCGCGGACTTCCATCGCTGTAGCCAAGTCTTCCGCCCGTTTAAAGGCGCTGACGAACAATGGGATCAAGAGGGGTACGACGGCCTTGATACGCTCTTTCATCGGCCCTGAGCCGATGTCTGAGCCTCTAGCCATCTGTGCTTTAAGAATCTTGCCCGTCTCGTCCATCAAAGTCGGGATAAACCGCAGGGAAATGGACATCATCAATGCCAATTCGTGCACTGGCAGCTTGACTCGTTTGAATGGACCAAGCAGCACTTCAATGCCATCAGTAATGGAAATTGGCGACGTCGTCAAGGTCAGAATGCTAGTGATGAACACCAACACCAAGAAACGGACCGAGATGAATATCCCCTGCCGCAGTCCTTCTTCGTAAATTTCAATAAACCCAATGTTCAACAATAAATCCCCTTCACGGGTGAAGAAAATATGAAGCAAAAAGGTGAAAATCAATAGAATAAAGACCGGCTTCAATCCATTTATCAAGAAATACAAACGGATTTTAGACAGAAACACAACCAATAACGTGAATCCCAGCAAAATGCCGTAAGTCACTGCACTATTGGCAATAAAGACAATGGCGATAAACAAAAAGACAAACGAAATTTTTGCTCGCGGATCCATTTGATGAATGATCGAATTGCCCGGAATAAAACGGCCAAAAATCATTTTCTCCATCATTCGGAATCACGCCCTTCCAATAAAGCCAAAGCGATGTTCTTGGCCAAAGCTTCTTCCGTCAATGAAATGGCACCAAGCTTGATGCCAGCCTTCGCCTCAAATTTCCGCTGCAGACGGATTGTCCGCGGCGGTTCCAAGCGATAATCACCCAATTGCTCTTCATTGGAAAAGATCTCCTCAGGCTCTCCAGTGACCACACAGTGGCCATTGTGCATAATGGCCACACGGTCTGCGTAACGCGCCGCATCTTCCATGCTATGGGTCACCAATACCGTTGTCAGGCCTTTTTGGATATGCAACCGGTGGAACAAGTCCATGATTTCACGGCGGCCGCGCGGATCGAGTCCAGCGGTTGGTTCATCCAGCACCAGCACATCCGGCTCCATTGCCAGAACGCCGGCAATGGCGACACGCCGCATTTGTCCGCCTGACAAATCAAACGGGGATTTCGTCAATACTTCTGGAGGCAATCCAAGCTGTTCGACCAGCTCGTGCGCACGGCGGCTTGCTTCTTCTTCCGGCACGCCGTAATTCAATGGACCGAACATAATATCCTTCAATACGGTCTCGTCAAATAGCTGCTGTTCGGGAAATTGAAAGACAATCCCGACTTGGCGGCGAACATCGCGCAAATTTTTCGCTTTTACGCCCGCTTCGATTTTGCGTTCGCCAATCATAACTGACCCTTCTGTCGGCTTTAGCAAAGCATTGAGATGTTGAAGTACCGTTGATTTGCCCGATCCCGTATGTCCGATAATTGCTGTATAGGAACCGGAAGGAATATGCAGAGACACATCTGTCAACGCTCGCTTTTCAAATGGCGTATCTTTTGCGTAACTATATCCTACTCCCTGGAGTAATATGTCCATAGGTCATCCACCAATTCGTCTTCTGTCATATGTTCTGCTTCGAGCCCGACGCCAGCTTCCCGCAGCAAATGCGTCATGCGCATCGCAAACGGCAAGTCTAAGCCTAAAGTCGTCAGTTCATTGCCGGAAAGAAACACAACTTCCGGTGTACCTTCCAACTGCTTGTATCCCGCATTCATGACCAGGATCCGATCAGCCATTGCGGCTTCTTCCAAGTCATGCGTGATCGAGATGACCGTCAGACCCGTCGCTCTTCGAAGTTCACGGATGGTTTCAATGACCTCCATGCGCCCTTGCGGATCGAGCATGGACGTCGCTTCATCCAGTATCAACAGGCGCGGCCGGAGTGCCAGAGCACCTGCTATCGCCACACGCTGCTTTTGGCCGCCAGACAAGTGATGGGGTTCGTGATCGAAATAAGCTTCCATTTTCACCTGGTGCAATGCTTCTTTGACACGCAGCACCATTTCTTCATGCGGCACACCATTGTTTTCCAACGCAAACGCCACATCATCTTGAACCGTCGCCCCAACAAACTGGTTGTCGGGGTTTTGAAACACCATGCCCATTTGCGAACGGATGTCCCACAGGCTGTCTTCAGCCATCAAGCGGCCCATCGCAGAAACTTTGCCGGCTTGTGGAAACAATAAACCGTTCATCAATTTGGCGATGGTTGATTTTCCTGACCCGTTATGACCCACTAAGGCAATCCATTCTCCGTCTTGAATGGCGAATGACAACTCCCTTACAGCCGGTTTCACCGTGTCGTCTTCTGGTGCATATGTAAATGTCACATTTTCAAATGACAATATGTTCGAATTCATCTCAGCTGACCTCCTCTAACACTTGCTCTGCTATTCTCTACTCTACTGGGTTTCAACAGCTTTTGTAAAACGGTAAATAAATAAAAAAAGCGCGCACCTCATTCAGAGAAATGCGCTTTTCTGTCTCTATGGCTTCCCCGGTTGCTTAAGCCAGGGTTGAATGAGGTGCGTAGAGCTAGACGAGACGCCGCCTTTCGGCTCGCTCATCATAACACTCAGCTTTTCATATTGTCGTATAAATCATAATGCTAAAAGAAGAGGGCTGTTGACCCCCTTCAAGTAAATCAATTATGCCTCGGCATAATTGCGTCCGGATTCTGAATTGCGCTAGCGCAATTAATTCCTTTCAAAATCCGTGACATCCGCCGGAGGCTTTAATTTGAATCTATTGATTCAAATTAAACCAATTCGATAATAACGATAGGTGCGCCATCTCCGCGACGAGGCCCCATTTTCATGATACGAGTGTAACCGCCTTGACGGTCAGCGTAACGTGGTGCAACATCATCAAACAATTTCTGCAATGCATACGTTGTTGTTTCGTTGCCTTCAGCGTCTGCAGTTGTTACCAACTCACGGCGCATCCATGCTGCTGCTTTACGGCGAGCGTGAAGATCTCCACGTTTACCAAGCGTAATCATTTTTTCTACAGTCGAACGCACTTCTTTCGCACGAGCTTCAGTCGTTTGAATGCGTTCATGTACGATTAAGTCTGTTGTAAGGTCACGTAATAGTGCTTTACGTTGAGAACTTGTACGTTGAAGCTTTCTCATTGAAGTTTCCCTCCTTTGTTGAATAGTTCGGATCCGATCTCAACACTCAGTCTTCTTTGCGAAGGCCGAGTCCTAAATCTTCCAATTTCACTTTAACTTCTTCAAGTGATTTGCGTCCGAGGTTGCGTACTTTCATCATGTCGTCTTCCGACTTGCTTGCCAGTTCGTGTACCGTATTGATACCCGCCCGTTTTAAGCAGTTGTAAGAACGAACCGAAAGATCAAGTTCTTCGATGGTCATCTCCAACACTTTTTCTTTTTGGTCTTCTTCTTTTTCAACCATGATTTCAGCCGTTTGTGCCTCATCTGTTAATCCCACGAAGATATTTAAATGCTCAGTAAAAATCTTTGCACCAAGTGCAATTGCCTCTTTAGGACCAATGCTGCCATCTGTCCAAACATCAAGAGATAATTTATCGAAATGAGCCAGTTGACCCACACGAGTGTTTTCCACTTGGAAATTAACGCGTGAAACTGGAGTGTAAATAGAGTCAATCGGGATAACGCCAATCGGAAGATCTTCACGTTTGTTCTGATCTGCACGGGCATATCCACGGCCTCTGTTTGCATACATGCGCATACGCAAGTGGCCGTTTTTAGCGATTGTTGCAATATATAGATCCGGATTCAGAATTTCCACGTCACTGTCGTGCGTGATATCTGCAGCCGTAACCGTTCCATCACCTTTTACATCAATTTCAATGACTTTTTCTTCGTCAGAGTAAATTTTCAAAGCCAGCTTCTTGATATTCAAAATAATCGTTGCTACATCTTCTTCTACACCTTCGACAGTGGAGAATTCATGCAGTACGCCATCAATTTGAATGGAAGTAACAGCTGCGCCAGGTAAAGATGAAAGTAAGATTCGACGTAAGGAGTTTCCTAAAGTGGTTCCATATCCACGCTCAAGAGGTTCAATAACAAATTTGCCGAATTTGGCATTGCTATCGATCTCAACCGTTTCAATCTTTGGTTTTTCTATTTCGAGCATTCAGTTTACCCTCCTTCAAAACGTCGGTTTTTTTTCGCTTCATCAAAGAATTCGATAGTCACAGACTTTCGCTACGATTCAGAACCCATCCAGTAAGTCGTGATGTTCAAAAATCCTATTCAGATTAACGATTATACGCGACGGCGTTTTGGCGGACGGCAACCGTTGTGAGGTACAGGAGTTACATCTTTGATAGCTGTAACTTCTAGTCCGGCAGCTTGAAGCGCACGGATTGCAGCTTCACGACCTGAACCAGGACCTTTAACTGTAACTTCTAGAGTTTTAAGACCGTGTTCGATTGATGTTTTTGCAGCAGTTTCAGCAGCCATTTGAGCAGCGAAAGGAGTAGATTTACGTGAACCTCTAAATCCTAGAGCCCCTGCACTTGACCATGAAACAGCGTTACCCTGCATATCAGTGATAGTAACGATTGTGTTATTGAATGTTGAGCGGATGTGAGCAATACCAGATTCGATATTCTTTTTCACACGACGCTTACGAGTTTGTTGTTTACGTGCCATGTTAAGAAGAAACCTCCTTTACTGATTATTTTTTCTTGTTAGCTACAGTTTTACGAGGACCTTTACGCGTACGCGCATTGTTCTTCGTATTTTGACCGCGAACAGGTAGTCCACGACGATGGCGGATCCCTCGGAAGCTAGCAATTTCCATCAAGCGTTTGATGTTCATTGAAACTTCACGGCGTAGGTCACCTTCGATTTTGTATTGATCTAATTGTTCACGGATATTGTTCAACTCATCTTCTGTAAGATCACGAACGCGTGTCTCTTCAGAGATACCAGCAGCAGAAAGAACTTTCTGTGCAGTTGTTTTACCAACACCGAAAATGTATGTTAATGAAATAACAACGCGTTTGTCGCGCGGAATGTCAACACCAGCAATACGTGCCATGTGTGCGATGCACCTCCTTCAAATTAGCCTTGTCTTTGTTTGTGTTTCGGATTTTCACAGATTACCATTACTTTACCGTTTCTGCGAATAACTTTACATTTTTCACAGATCGGTTTTACAGATGGTCTCACTTTCATCTAACCCAACCTCCTTAGTAGTCCGGAGTGCAAAAGATTATTTAAAACGGTATGTGATACGACCGCGTGTTAAATCATAAGGAGAAAGTTCCACTGTCACTTTATCTCCTGGCAGAATGCGGATGAAATGCATGCGAATCTTGCCTGATACGTGCGCAAGAATCGTATGGCCGTTTTCCAATTCCACTTTAAACATCGCGTTAGGCAAAGTCTCAACGACAGTTCCTTCGATTTCAATTACATCGTCTTTCGCCATCGACCCAGTCTCCCTTCTGTATACAAATCAGGTTCTCATCTTCAAACAGTATTTGCTGATTGAATAGTAATACTACATTCATTCACAAGAAATGCATGAGTGACATTCGAAAGACATTCTCCGAGTCCCGCAATACGCGGGCCGGGGTAAATCCGGCAAAGCCAGTCTGTCTCATGTATCCTCGACTGCCCGGACTGCTTTGGATGAGTTCCAAACCCGTTACACAGATGCTTCCACGAAACCCATTATACTAGGTTCGATGCGCAATTGCACTAAAGCGCATTTTGCATCAACTTTCATACCCTGAGTCTTGTTTGCTTTTGCAGCTCTCGAAAATTGAAAATTCATATCTCCGGTGCTCCTTAAAGCCACATGGAGGCAACTAACTGCGCCCGGCGCCGGGGATTAGCCTCGGTCGCCCTTTAGAAGAGCATCAATGTCAGCAAATACTTTTTGAATGTCCTGCTGTCCATCTATATTTTGCAGCACGTTTTTGCTTTCATAGAAATCAAGAAGCGGCTGCGTTTGTTGCATATTTACTTCTAAACGCTTAGTGACGGTTTCAGGCTTATCATCTTCACGCTGGTAGAGTTCTCCGCCATCTTTGTCGCACACGCCAGCTGTTGCCGGTGGGTTAAACACAGTATGGTAAGCAGTTCCACAAACTTTACAGATCCATCGGCCTGTTAAACGTGCAATTAATTCATCTTGTTCGACTTGGATATTTACGACATGCTCGATTCGCTTATCAAGATCGGCCAAAAGAGATTCCAACGCTTCTGCTTGAGGAACTGTTCGTGGAAAGCCATCTAATAAGAAGCCCTCTTCACAATCCTTTTCGCTTAGTCGTTCCCGGACAATGCCGATAGTCACTTCATCGGGCACTAGAGCACCTTGATCCATGAATGATTTAGCTTTCAAGCCCAGCTCCGTTCCACCTTTTATAGCAGCTCGGAACATGTCACCTGTAGAAATATGAGGGATGTCGTACTTCTTAACAATTTCGTCTGCTTGGGTACCTTTTCCGGCACCTGGCAAACCCATTAATACGATATTCATACGTTTTCCCCCTCAAACAATTGGACAAGAGACGCTTTCACGTCCCTCTAGATCCCACTGATTATTTCATAAAGCCTTTATAATGACGTTTTACAAGCTGAGATTCCAATTGTTTCATCGTTTCAAGTGCTACCCCAACAACAATCAATAAACTTGTTCCGCCGATTTGCGCCGATTGCGGTAAATTCGCAATGTTAATGAAGAAAATCGGTAGAATGGCAATGACTGCAAGGAAGATGGCACCGACGAATGTCAATCGGTATAACACACTTGTTAAATAATCCTGCGTATTTTTACCCGGACGGATTCCCGGAATATATGCGCCTTGCTTTTTCAAGTTATCCGACACGTTCTCAGGATTTACCTGAATAAATGCGTAGAAGTACGTGAATGCTACGATCAACGCGACATAAATGATCATGCCGACAGGGCGCGTATAATCAAACGTATTCGTAATCGCTTCTGTAAACGCGTTGGCACCAAAGAAAGAAGCAATGGTTTGCGGCGTAATGATAAACGCTACTGCAAAGATTACCGGGATAACTCCGGCCGCGTTCACTTTCAAAGGTAAATGCGTTTGCTGCCCACTTGTTGTCTGGCCACGGCCAGCAACGCGTTTTGCATACTGAATCGGTATTTTACGCAACGCTTGTTGAACGTAAATGACCAAAACCGTAATGGCAACAACAGCTAATGCAAGCAATGCCATGATGGCAATATTGATCGGAAGCTGATCTCCAGCTCCTTCGATCTGCTGTGCATATAATTGATTCACAGCGCCTGGTACTGCAGCGACAATCCCTGCGAAGATGATAATCGAAATACCGTTCCCCACACCTTTTGCCGTAATCTGCTCACCAAGCCACAGTAGAAACGCCGTACCAGCAGTCAATACAATGGCGATGACAACATACGTTGAAATCGAGTCGTTCTGGATTAAAGAACCGCCGTACATTTGGTTAAACCCATAAGACATACCGATTGCTTGAATAAAGGCAAGAACGATTGTGAAGTAGCGAGTGAATTGAGCAAGTTTCCGTCTTCCGACTTCACCTTGTTTCGCCCACTCTGCAAATTTCGGTACAACATCCATCTGCAATAATTGCACGATGATTGACGCTGTAATGTAAGGCATAATTCCCATCGCTAAAATCGAAAAGTTAGCAAGGGCACCTCCACCGAAAGTATTTAAGAATCCGACCAGACCCATCTGGTCAGTAGCTTGCAAAACCGAAGCGTCAACATTCGGTACTGGAACAAAAGTCCCAATACGGAAAATGATGAGCATCAGTAATGTAAAGAATATTTTATTTCGAATATCAGTCACGCGCATAAAATTAGAGATTGTCTGAAACATTAAACCACCTCGGTTTGTCCGCCAGCAGCTTCAATCGCTTCTTTAGCTGATCCAGAGAATTTGTGAGCTTTTACTGTCAATTTCTTTTCCAAGCTACCATTGCCGAGAATTTTAATTCCAGAACGTTCATTGCTCACAACACCTGTTTCAATCAACAATGCAGGTGTAACTTCTGTGCCTTCGTCGAAACGATTTAACACTTCGATGTTCACGACTGCATAGTCTTTACGGTTAATGTTGGTAAATCCACGTTTTGGCAAACGACGGAACAAAGGGTTTTGACCACCTTCAAATCCAGGGCGAACACCGCCGCCTGAACGTGCGTTTTGACCTTTATGACCTTTACCTGATGTTTTACCAGTACCTGAACCGATACCGCGTCCGATACGCTTTCTCGAGCTGCGTGAACCTTCTGCCGGTTTTAATTCATGAAGTTTCATTTGGTTGGCACCTCCTTCTATAGAAATCCGTAATTAAACTTCTTTGATAGTTACTAAGTGAGCGACTTTATCAAGCATTCCGCGAACGGCTGCATTGTCTTGGTGCTCAACAGTTTGGTGCATTTTGCGCAATCCCAATGATTGAACAGTTTTACGTTGTGGCGGTTTAGCACCGATCACAGATTTTGTGAGGGTAATTTCCAATTTAGTTGCCATGTGATTTTCCCTCCTATCCTAACAGTTCTTCTATTGATTTGCCGCGAAGTTTTGCAACTTCATCAGCACTTTTCAATTGAGTTAAACCGTTAATAGTTGCACGTACCATGTTGATTGGTGTGCTTGAACCTAGAGATTTAGATAAAATATCTTGTACCCCAGCTAATTCAAGTACCGCACGAACAGGTCCGCCAGCAATTACACCAGTACCCGGAGAAGCAGGTTTGATTAGGATTTGGCCTGCGCCAAAACGACCAATTACTAAGTGTGGAGTAGTACCTTTAACCATTGGTACTTCAATAAGGTTTTTCTTCGCATCTTCGATGGCTTTGCGGATAGCATCTGGAACTTCTTGAGCTTTACCAGTACCAAAACCAACATTGCCATTTCTGTCGCCTACAACAACTAAAGCGGAGAAACGGAAACGACGTCCACCTTTTACAACTTTAGCTACGCGATTGATTGTAACTACGCGTTCTTCAAGTTCAAGTTTGTTTGGATCAATACGACTCATGAAATGTGTCCCTCCTTCTTTTTAAAATTGTAAACCATTTTCGCGTGCAGCTTCTGCTAATGCTTTTACGCGTCCATGATATAAATAACCACCGCGGTCGAAAACAACCGATTTCAAGCCGTTTTCAGTAGCGCGTTTTGCGATTGTTTCGCCGACTTTAGCTGCCGCTTCCACGTTGCCAGTTGATTCTACTGAGAAATCTTTCTCCATAGATGATGCACTTGCAAGTGTAACGCCATTCGCGTCGTCGATCAATTGAGCATAAATATATTTATTTGAACGGAATACGTTCAAACGCGGGCGTTGTGCTGTACCCGTAATTTTAGAACGTACGCGTGCATGACGTTTTTTACGAGATGCGTTTTTATCGAGTTTCGTAATCACTGAGGTCACTCCTTTCAGCCTGCCTAAGCAGCATTATTTACCTGTCTTACCTTCTTTGCGGCGAACTGCTTCTCCTTCGTAACGAATACCTTTGCCTTTATACGGCTCTGGTGGACGCGTTGCGCGGATGTTAGAAGCAAGAGCTCCAACTCGTTCTTTATCAATGCCTTTAACAATGACTTTTGTGTTAGCTGGAACTTCAACTGTGATTCCTTCTTCCGGTGTGAATTCTACCGGGTGAGAGTAACCAACGTTAAGAACCAATTTTTGTCCTTGCAATTGAGCACGGTAACCGACACCAACTAGTTCAAGTGAACGTTGGAATCCTTCTGAAACTCCAGTGACCATGTTCGCTAGCAAAGCACGAGTTGTACCGTGGTTTGTGCGGTGATCTTTAGAATCTGAAGGACGTGTCAATGTTAGCACGTTATCTTCTTGTGCGATTGTAATATCTTGGTTAAATGTGCGAGTCAACTCGCCTTTAGGGCCTTTAACAGTTACGGTATTCTTGTCTCCAAGAGTTACGGTAACGTTAGCAGGCACCTCGATTGGTTTTTTACCTACACGTGACATTCTGTTGCACCTCCATTCGCTTGTTGCTTATTACCAAACGTATGCTATGATTTCTCCGCCGATTTGTTTCGCGCGGGCTTCTTTATCAGTTACCAAACCTTGTGATGTTGAGACTAAAGCGATTCCAAGACCGTTTAGTACACGTGGCACCTCATTAGTTTTAGCGTAAACACGTAATCCTGGTTTTGAAATGCGTTTCAATCCAGTAATAACGCGTTCGTTGTTTGCTCCGTATTTAAGGAAAATCCGGATCATGCCTTGTTTATCATCTTCAACATATTCTACGTCACGAACGAAACCTTCACGCTTAAGGATTTCAGCGATGTCTTTTTTCACATTAGAAGCCGGAAGCTCTAATTTCTCGTGACGAACCATGTTTGCGTTACGAATGCGTGTCAGCATATCTGCAATCGGATCTGTCATTGTCATTACTTTTACCTCCTTCCCAAATTAGGGGATTACCAGCTGGCTTTTTTGACGCCAGGAATTTGTCCCACATATGCAAGTTCACGGAAACAAATACGGCAAAGTTTAAATTTGCGTAATACTGAATGCGGACGTCCGCATCGTTCACAGCGTGTGTACTCTTGTACTTTAAACTTTGGCGTGCGTTTTTGTTTTGCGATCATAGATTTTTTAGCCACGTTTACGCCTCCCTCACGTTTACTTTTGGAACGGCATTCCGAATTGTGTTAATAACTCACGAGCTTCTTCATCAGAGTTCGCAGTTGTTACAATTACGATGTCCATACCGCGTACTTTGTTCACTTTATCATAATCGATTTCAGGGAAGATTAACTGTTCTTTCACGCCAAGTGTGTAGTTACCGCGTCCGTCGAACGATTTGTTCGATACGCCACGGAAGTCACGTACACGTGGAAGTGAGATAGCAATCAATTTATCCAGGAAGTCGTACATACGCTCTCCGCGTAGTGTAACTTTACATCCGATAGGCATACCTTCACGAAGACGGAAGCCAGCGATCGATTTCTTAGCTTTAGTAATAACTGGTTTTTGACCAGTGATCGTTTGTAATTCTTCAACAGCAGAGTCAAGTGACTTCGTGTTTTGAACAGCTTCGCCTACACCCATGTTGATGACGATTTTGTTTACTTGGGGTGCCTGCATTACCGATTTATATTCAAACTTGCTCACTAGAGCAGGAGTGATTTCATTCACATATTTTTCTTTTAGGCGGTTCATGTGTGTACCTCCCTTCATTCAGGAATTTTATTTATCTAATTTTTCGCCGGATTTTTTTGCAACACGAACTTTTTTACCATCTTCAACCTTATATCCTACACGAGTCGGCTCGCCGGATTTAGGGTCAAGTAACATTACGTTAGAAACGTGAATTGCTGCTTCTTGGCTGACAATTCCACCTTGTGGGCTTGCCTGGTTCGGTTTTGTATGCTTTTTGATGATGTTTACACCTTCAACAAGCACACGGTCTTTCTTAGGTAAAGCAGTCAAAACAACACCTGTTTTGCCTTTGTCTTTGCCTGAGATTACCTTAACTGTATCGCCTTTTTTAACATGCATTCTGTCGCACCTCCTTGGTATGGCACATTGATTTATTAAAGAACTTCAGGAGCAAGTGATACGATTTTCATGAAGCTGTTATCGCGAAGTTCGCGGGCAACAGGTCCGAAAATACGAGTTCCGCGTGGACCTTTGTCGTCACGGATGATGACACATGCATTTTCATCAAATTTGATATAAGTACCGTCTTTACGGCGAGCTCCGCTTTTCGTGCGAACGATGACAGCCTTAACGACTTCACCCTTCTTAACAACGCCACCTGGTGTTGCTTTTTTCACGGTACAAACGATTACGTCTCCGATGTTTGCAGTCTTGCGACCAGAACCACCAAGTACTTTAATCGTTAGTACTTCACGAGCACCCGAGTTGTCTGCAACTTTTAAACGACTTTCCTGTTGGATCACTTAGGTAACCTCCCTCCGGAATTTCTTAGGTTCCGAAATTATTTAAATTAAATGATAACCGCTTTTTCTACAATTTCCAATACGCGGAAACGTTTTGTAGCTGATAACGGACGAGTTTCCATGATGCGAACTACGTCGCCCATTTTCGCTTCGTTTAGCTCATCATGAGCTTTATATTTCTTAGAGTATTTTACACGTTTGCCATAGAATGCGTGCTTCTTTTGAGTTTCAACCATTACTGTAACGGTTTTGTCCATTTTGTCAGACACAACACGGCCTGTGTATACTTTGCGTTGGTTACGCTCAGTCATACTTGCAAACCTCCTCTCGATTTATCAGTTATTGCCACTGAGTACTCTTTCGTGAATCACAGTTTTCATACGGGCAATCGCTTTACGTACTTCGCGGATGCGAGCAGTGTTTTCTAATTGACCAGTAGCCAATTGGAAGCGAAGGTTGAAAAGCTCTTCTTTCAGTGATTTCACTTTTTGTTCAATCTCAGCAGTGGTTAGGTCACGGATTTCATTAGCTTTCATTCGATTCACCACCAATTTCTTCGCGTTTGATGAACTTCGTTTTGATCGGAAGTTTGTGAGATGCTAGGCGCAATGCTTCGCGTGCCACTTCTTCAGATACTCCACCAAGTTCGAACATGATTTTACCAGTTTTGACAACGGCTACCCAGCCTTCAGGTGAACCTTTACCAGATCCCATACGAACCTCAAGAGGCTTTTTCGTATATGGTTTATGAGGGAAAATTTTGATCCAGACTTTACCGCCACGTTTCATGTAACGAGTCATGGAAATACGTGCTGCTTCGATTTGACGGTTAGTGATCCAAGATGATTCTAAAGCTTGGAGACCAAATTCGCCGAATGCGATTTCTTTACCGCCTTTAGCTTCCCCGCGCATCTTGCCTCGGTGCTCTCTACGATATTTAACGCGTTTAGGCATTAACATATTATTTGCCTCCTTCCTCAGATTTCTTCTTAGTTGGAAGGACTTCACCGCGGTAGATCCATACTTTTACGCCAAGCTTACCATAAGTTGTGTCTGCTTCAGCATGCGCATAATCAATGTCAGCGCGAAGTGTATGGAGCGGAACAGTACCTTCACTGTAGTGTTCAGCACGCGCAATGTCAGCGCCGCCTAGACGTCCAGATACTTGAGTTTTGATTCCTTTAGCGCCAGAACGCATAGTGCGTTGGATTGCTTGTTTTTGTGCACGACGGAAAGATACTCGGTTTTCCAATTGACGTGCAACACTTTCAGCAACCAATCTTGCATCAAGGTCAGCTCTTTTGATTTCGATAATATTGATGTGTACACGCTTGCCAGTCATAGAATTCAGTTGGTTGCGAAGTACTTCTACTTCAGATCCACCTTTACCAATTACCATACCTGGTTTCGCAGTGTGAATTGTTACGTTAACACGGTTTGCAGCGCGTTCAATTTCAATTTTAGAAACTGAAGCTTCTTTCAAACGTGCTTCAACATATTCACGGATTTTAATATCTTCGTGAAGAAGTGTCGCATAATCTTTCTCAGCGTACCATTTGGATTCCCAATCACGAATGATTCCGATACGCATCCCAATTGGATGTATTTTTTGTCCCACGAATTATCCCTCCTTCTTGTCAGATACCACTAGTGTGATGTGGCTTGTGCGTTTATTAATCGCGCTTGCGCGTCCCATTGCACGTGGACGGAAACGTTTAAGTGTTGGTCCTTCGTCAACGAATACTTCACTGATGACCAAGTCATTCAGATCCATTTCGTAGTTGTGTTCAGCGTTAGCAGCTGCAGATTTCAATAACTTCTCAACAACAATAGATGCTGCTTTCGGAGTGTGGTTTAAAATCGCAACAGCTTCGCCAATTTGCTTGCCTCGGATTAAATCTACTACTAAACGGACTTTACGAGGAGCAATACGTACTGTTCTAGCGACAGCTTTTGCTTGCATAGGGAAATCCTCCTCTCAATTAACGTCTTGTTTTCTTATCGTCTGCACCATGACTAGCGTATTTGCGTGTTGGTGCGAATTCGCCTAGTTTATGGCCCACCATGTCTTCAGTCACGTATACAGGGATGTGCTTACGACCATCGTATACTGCGATTGTTTGTCCGATGAATGTCGGGAAAATTGTAGAACGGCGAGACCAAGTTTTGATCACTTGTTTTTTCTCAGAGTCCTTTTGTGCTTCAACTTTTTTCATAAGATGATCATCAACAAAAGGTCCTTTTTTCAAGCTGCGGCCCATGTGGGATCCTCCCTTCGTGATCGCACCACGGTTCTTTCAACGAACCGTAGCGGAATCAAATTATTTTTTACGACGACGCACGATAAATTTATCTGATTTGTTCGTTTTCTTGCGTGTTTTGTAACCAAGAGTTGGTTTACCCCAAGGAGACATTGGTGATTTACGTCCGATTGGCGAGCGTCCTTCACCACCACCGTGTGGGTGATCGTTCGGGTTCATTACAGATCCGCGGACTGTTGGGCGATTGCCCTTCCAGCGGTTACGTCCTGCTTTACCAATGTTGATCAATTCGTGTTGCTCATTTCCTACTGCACCGATAGTTGCGCGGCAAGTAGCAAGAATCATGCGAACTTCGCCTGATTGCAAACGAACTGTTACGTATTTTCCTTCTTTACCCAATACTTGAGCTGAAGTTCCTGCAGAACGAACTAGTTGTCCGCCGCCGCCTGGCTTCAATTCGATGTTATGGATTGTAGAACCCATTGGGATGTTAGACAACGGCAAAGAGTTACCCGCTTTGATGTCTGCTTCAATACCTGACATAAGTTGAGTTCCAACTTCGACTCCTTTAGGAGCGAGGATGTAACGTTTCTCACCATCAGCGTAATGAATCAATGCGATGTTCGCAGAACGGTTAGGATCGTACTCGATTGTAGCAACGCGTCCTGGAATGCCATCTTTGTTACGTTTGAAATCGATAACACGGTATTGACGTTTATGTCCACCACCGTGATGGCGTACAGTTATTTTACCTTGGTTATTACGGCCGCCCTTGCGCTTTACAGGTCGTAAAAGCGATTTTTCAGGTTTGTTCGTAGTGATTTCAGCGAAATCTGAACTCGTCATGTTACGACGACCGTTAGTGGTAGGTTTATATTTTCTTATCCCCACGTTGTTTCCCTCCTTCTTTAATAGTTCTTTAAGAACTTATAGAAATTAAATTTCGAATAGCTCGATGTCTTTAGATTCAGCAGTCAATTTAACAATCGCTTTACGGCGTTTGTTTGTGTATCCTGCGTGTTTGCCCATGCGCTTGAATTTCCCTTTGTAGTTCATGATGTTGACTTTCTCAACTTTCACGCCAAAGATCTCCTGCACTGCTTGTTTAACTTGTGTTTTGTTTGCGCGAGTGTCCACTTCAAAAGTGTACTTTTTCTCTGCCATTACCTCAGATGATTGCTCAGTAATGACTGGACGTTTAATTACATCACGTGCTTCCATTAACTAAGCACCTCCTCAATTTTCTCAATCGCTGCTTTTGTCATAACAATTTTGTCATGTCCAAGCAAGTCTAGTACGTTAATGCCATCTGCTGCTACAACTGTCATTCCGTGAAGGTTACGTGCAGATTTTGCAACGTTCTCATCAAGGTCAGCAGTTACGAACAAAGCTTTTTTGCCAATTGAAAGATCTTGGATCAACTGGTTGAAAGATTTTGTTTTCGGTGCATCAAATGTCAATCCTTCAAGTACCATCAGGTTTTCTCCGATTACTGCAGATGAAAGTGCAGAACGTAGAGCTAAACGACGGACTTTCTTAGGAAGCTTGTAGCTATAGCTACGTGGAGTTGGTCCGAATACGATACCGCCTCCGCGCCATTGTGGTGAACGGATCGACCCTTGACGAGCACGTCCAGTTCCTTTTTGACGCCATGGCTTTTTACCACCACCAGCTACTTCAGAACGGTTTTTTACTTTATGGTTACCTTGACGAAGTGAAGCGCGTTGAGACACTACTGCGTCAAATAACACTGATTCATTTGGTTCGATACCGAATACATAGTCGTTCAATTCGATGTCGCCCACTTGTGAACCTGTTTGATTTAATAAAGCTACTTTAGGCATTCTTGTTTCCTCCTTTCTCTAAAAAATTATTATTTCGCTTTAATTGCCGTTTTAACACGGATCAATGCTTTGCGAGAACCAGGAACATTACCTTTAATAAGAAGCAGGTTACGTTCAAGATCTACTTTCACGATCGAAAGGTTTTGAATCGTAATTGTTGTGCCACCCATTTGACCAGGTAATTTCTTCTGTTTGAATACGCGGTTAGGAGCAACCGGACCCATTGAACCAGGACGACGGTGGTAACGTGAACCGTGACTCATTGGTCCGCGAGATTGTCCGTGGCGTTTAATAACACCTTGGAAACCTTTACCTTTTGTTGTTCCTGTGACATCTACTACATCGCCTTCTGCGAATACATCTACTTTGACTTCTTGACCAATCTCGTAATCAGCTAAGTTTACATTGCGAAGTTCGCGAATGAAGCGCTTAGGAGCAGTGTTTGCTTTTGCTACGTGTCCTTTAGAAGGTTTGTTTGAAAGCTTTTCGCGCTTATCTTCAAAACCTAATTGGATTGCTTCGTAGCCGTCTACCTCAACTGTCTTCTTTTGAAGTACTACGTTTGGAGCAGCTTCAATAACAGTTACAGGGATTAAATCACCGTTCTCAGCAAAAACTTGCGTCATACCGATTTTTCTACCTAAGATTCCTTTGGTCATGTTGTCACACCTCCTGTGGTTATTTTATGTTTTTTCTATTTCGTTTACCGATTAAAGTTTAATTTCAATGTCAACGCCTGACGGTAAATCAAGTTTCATTAACGCATCAACAGTTTGTGGTGTCGGGTTAACGATATCGATTAGACGTTTGTGTGTGCGCATTTCAAATTGCTCACGAGCATCTTTGTACTTATGGACAGCACGTAAGATGGTGTAGACCGATCTTTCAGTCGGCAACGGTATCGGACCCGATACGCTTGCACCTGAACGTTTTGCGGTTTCTACAATTTTCTCGGCAGACTGATCAAGAATTCTGTGATCATATGCTTTTAAACGGATACGAATTTTTTGTTTTGCCATTATTTTCCCTCCTTTTCGCCTATTTTTGATAGACATTCTCCACGAAAATTTTCCAATCACTCGCCATGGCAAAGCGGCCGGGTGTATCGGTAACCTCTCGCTTCATCGCAGTCAAAGACCAACATTCACCATTATACAAAAGAAAAAAGAATTCCGCAAGGCTTTCCACGAAATTCTTTTCAATTCGCTTTTATTAGTATAACAGGATATTTTAGAACTTCAAGTCCGACGAGAATAGTCCGAACATTTCGAGCTTATCCCAATAACATCACAGCAACCCAACCGAAAATTACCAAGGGAATATTGTAATGGAGGAAGGTCGGAACACAAGTGTCCCAGATGTGATTGTGCTGTCCATCGACGTTCAGTCCGGCAGTCGGCCCAAGCGTTGAGTCAGAAGCAGGAGATCCCGCATCACCCAATGCGCCTGCGGTACCAATCAAGGCGATGATCGCCATGGTCGAAAATTCGAACTCCAGGCTCAACGGAACAAAGATAGCAGCAATGATTGGAATCGTCGCAAACGATGAGCCGATGCCCATCGTTACGAACAAACCGACGACAAGCATCGCCAGTGCTGCGAGACCCTTATTGCCAGCAAACAGATCCGAGACGCTTTCAACGAGCGGCTCGACGGCTCCAGTCGCTTGTATGACCGATGCAAAGCCATTGGCGGTAATCATGACAAAGCCGATAAATGCCATCATGCGCATGCCTTCTGTAAGAACGTCGTCGGCTTCACGCCATTTCATTGCACCGAAGACATACAGCACAAGAATTCCGGCCAGTGCACCGATGATCATCGAGTCTGTCTGGACCTGGGCGTACAAGGCCGCAATCAAGGCCACAATCGTGACGATCACATCTTTTAATGATGCTGTCTTTTTCAGAGTTCCTTCTATAGTAGAAGTTGTTTTATGGTAGTCTCTCGGCTTGCGGTACGAAACAAACACCGCAATGATCAAGCCGACCAACAAGCCAGCTACCGGAATGGCCATTGCTTTCGGGATATCCGCCATATCGATGGTTAACCCTGCAAGCTGCATCTGCTCGAAAACAATTCGATGGAAAATTAAGCCGAAACCATATGGCAACAGAATATATGGTGCTGTCAGACCAAATGTCAGGACAGCCGCAATCAGCCGGCGGTCAATCCGCAATTCATTTAAAATGTGCAAAATCGGGGGAACCAATAAAGGAATAAAAGCAATGTGAATTGGAATCAAGTTTTGTGAGAAGATGGCCATTGCTAAAAGCGCAATAATGATGAGAGCTTTTGCTAAATTTTCCCGCGTCGCCTCTCCATTTTTATTGACCAGCTTCAAAACGCCTGACACAAGCAGCTCCGGTATGCCCGTCCGCGAAATCGCTACGGCAAATCCACCGAGCATGGCATAACTGAGCGCAATGGTCGCACCTGCTCCTAGACCATCGGTAAATGATGTTAATGTATCGGTAAATGATAATCCACCGCTTAATCCGCCTGCAAGCGCGCCAATCAGTAAGGCAAAGACAACATTCACACGCAATAAGCTCAATACGAGCATGACTAAGACAGCGATAACAACTGCATTCATAAATAAACTCTCCTTTAGTTTGCTAAAGCGTTAAAGTACACACTTTAAATTAACAAATGCTGAAATGCTTGTCAACAACCTGCAAGTGATTGGCTTATAGACAAAAAAGTCCAAAAATAAAGACCCTTCACAACTTGCGTAAAGGGCCGTCTAGTTAAGGATTATCCTATTGTCTTGCTGCACTCTATCAAGTCCGGCTCTGTCTTTCTTCATAAGCCGCAATATAGGCGTCGTATTGGAATGTTAATGCAATCTCATCCCAGCCTTTTAACAGCATTTCTTTCCAGTAAGGATCTATCTCAAATTCATAGCGTGTGCCGTCCTGGGCCGTGACAGTCTGATCTTCCAAACTGATTTCCAACTTGAATTCCTGACGCTGCCCTTTGTCGATTAACTCATTGACTTCCTGATCTTTTAAGCGGATCGGCAAGATGCCATTTTTCACGCAGTTGTTGTAGAAGATGTCTGCATAGCTGGGAGCGATGACTACGCGGAATCCGTAATCCAAAATCGCCCACGGAGCATGTTCACGAGAAGAACCGCAGCCGAAATTTTCTTGTGCGACCAAAATTTCGGAGTCGTTAAATCGGGGATCATTCAAAACAAAGTCTTCTATCGGTGTCCCATCAGCATGAAAGCGCCAATGATAAAACAAATACTTGCCGAATCCCGTTCGTTCAATGCGCTTTAAAAATTCTTTTGAGATGATTTGGTCGGTATCTACATTTTTGCGTTCAAGCGGTGTTAGGACGCTTGAGATGTTATTGATCGGCTTCATCGTTTGGCCTCCTCATTTCTGCCTGTCATGCGGATGGTACGGGCTCTTTCATGTAATTGCGAACATCCGTCAGATGGCCTTCGATCGCAGCGGCTGCCGCCATTACAGGGCTTACCAGATGCGTCATCGATCCCGCTCCTTGGCGTCCTTCAAAATTCCGGTTAGACGTGGAGGCACAGCGTTCGCCAGCAGGCACCGAATCTTCATTCATCGCCAGGCACATGCTGCATCCCGTTTCGCGCCACTCGAATCCAGCTTCAAGAAACACTTGATCCAGCCCTTCCTGTTCTGCAGCACGTTTGACCGTTTCAGATCCAGGAACGACAATCGCCGTAACAGACGGATGCACTTTTTTGCCTTTAATGATTTCACTGGCTGCACGCAAGTCGCCAAGACGGGCATTTGTACAGGAGCCAATAAAGACATGCTGAATATCAATCGACGAAAGCGGAGTGCCTTCTTCCAAATGCATATAAGCCAAAGCTTGCTTCAACGCATCTTTATCTGACTGCTTGTTGTAATCCGCGGCGAATGGAACCCGTTCCGCGATGCCTGAACCCATTGAAGGATTCGTACCCCATGTGACGAATGGGGAAATTTCATCTGCATGAATCGTTACTGACGTGTCGTACTGCGCACCTTCGTCTGTCGCAAGAGCCAGCCAACGAGCCGCTTCTTTTTCAAACGCATCGCCTTCAGGCACATGTCTGCGCCCTCTTAAGTATTCAACTGTCGTTTTATCCGGACTGATCAGCCCTGCGCGCGCGCCAGCTTCAATCGACATATTGCAAATGGTCATCCGCTCTTCCATCGACAACCCGCGAATGGCTTCACCTGTGTATTCCATAATATGACCCGTTCCCATATCGATGCCAAATTTCGAAATAATGGCTAGGATGACGTCTTTGGAAGACACACCAAAGCCCAGCTTGCCGTCAATCCGCACTTCCATCGTTTTCGGCTTTGATTGCCAGAGAGTTTGAGTGGAAAGGACGTGCTCGACTTCACTCGTACCAATACCGAATGCCAAAGCGCCAAAGGCTCCATGCGTCGAAGTATGGCTGTCTCCACAGACAATGGTTTTGCCGGGTTGCGTCAAACCCAATTCCGGTCCGATAACGTGGACAATCCCCTGGTCTGGATGATTAATGCCTGCAAGCGGAACACCAAATTCATCGCAATTGTCCTGCAAAGTCTTAATTTGTTTCCGTGAAATCGGATCGGTGATGGTTTCCCGGTTGCGTGTTGGCACGTTGTGATCCATGGTCGCAAAACAAAGGTCCGGCCGGCGGACTTTACGTCCATTCAACCGAAGCCCTTCAAACGCTTGCGGGGATGTCACCTCATGCAATAAATGAAGATCGATATATAGCAGGTCCGGCTTTCCTTGCTCTTCAAAGACGATATGTTGTTCCCAAATTTTTTCGATAATTGTTTTTGCCATGCGAACCGCTCCTTTCACTTACACATAAGAATACATGATGTGTTCTGATACAAATTCTCTTTCCAGCTCTTCCACAACTTTTGTGACAAATCGATCGGTTGAAACTACGCGTTTTCCTTCTCCAGCCAGATCTCCTGTGCAATAGCCATCTTCCAAAACGTCCATGACAGCTTTTTCAATGGCTGCCGCTTCTGTGTGAAGACCGAATGAATGCTTAAGCATCATAGCAGCAGACAAAATCGCGGCCGATGGATTCGCTTTGTTTTGCCCTGCAATATCCGGTGCTGAACCGTGTACGGGTTCGTAAAGGCCGAAGCCGTCTGAACGGATGCTGGCAGACGGCAGCATCCCAAGCGAGCCGGTGATGACCGAAGCTTCATCACTCAAGATGTCACCGAACATGTTCTCGGTTACCACCACATCAAAAGCACGTGGATCGGTAATGAGCTTCATTGCTGCTGAATCGACCAGCATATGCTCTACTTCGATATCCGGATACGCTTTTCTCCGCTCTTCCACAACTTCGCGCCATAGTTTGCTGGTTTCCAATACATTGGCTTTATCAACCGACGTTACTTTGCCTCTTCGTGTACGGGCAATTTCAAACGCCTGATTGACGATCCGCTCGATTTCTTCTCTCGTATAAACCAAGGTGTCCACTGCTGATTTTTCAGATCGGCGTTTCGGTTCCCCGAAATACAAGCCGCTGGTCAATTCACGGACAATAACCATGTCCACTTCTTTCGCTACCTCTTCTTTTAACGGAGAAGAAGCAAGCAATGCCGGCACCGCTTTAACCGGACGGATGTTGGCAAACAAGTCGAAATGCTTCCGGATGTTCAAAAGCCCTTTTTCCGGACGCAGGTGAGCCGGATTGTCGTCCCATTTCGGTCCGCCGACTGCACCGAGGAGAATTGCATCGCTGGCATCACAAACATCAATGGTTTGCTGAGGCAGCGGGTTATCGAATTGATCAACCGCCGTTCCTCCGATCGCTGCATGCTTTAAATGAAAAGTATGTCCATAACGCATTGCAATGGATTGCAGCACTTTTACCGCTGCATCTGTTACTTCTGGTCCGATTCCGTCTCCTGGCAATACCGCTATTGTTTTTTTCATTTTAAATTCCTCCTCTTTCGATCTGTTCGTTCTTACACTGCAGACATTCGGACTTTCTTTCCGACTTGGACAATTTGGCGATTAACTGCATTCAAATATGCTTTTGCTGTTGCTTCCAGGACATCCTGTGCAACGTCTCGGCCGGTAACCGTCTCTCCGTTATAGCTCATATTGATAACCGCTTCGCCTAAGGCATCGCGCCCTTTGCCGATAGATGTTACCCGGTAATCTAGAATATGGACTTTGCCTTCGACAATTCGTTCCAATGTGTTGAAGATTGCTTCAACCGATCCAGCTCCAGTTGCAGCTTCGCTAATCAATTCACCATTCGGGTGATAAGCAGAAGCGGTAGCCGTTGGAATATTTGCCGTGCCATATTGCACTTGCACACTTTCCAACTTGTAAACCGGTGTTTCGGTATCGTGGATCTGCTGGTCCGTTAGCAATACGTATAGATCGTCTTCTATAATTTCTTTCTTGCGGTCTGCTAATTTCTTAAACTCGATAAATGCGTTGTTCAACTTTTCGTCCGTTAAATCAAAGCCCATTTTGACGGCGCGGTCTTTAAAGGCATGGCGCCCGGAATGTTTGCCAAGTACCAATTCGGTTGCTGCATCGCCAATCAATTCCGGTGTAATGATTTCATAAGTCAACGGATTCTTTAGCATGCCGTCCTGATGGATGCCGGATTCATGGGCAAATGCATTTTTCCCGACAACAGCTTTGTTCGGCTGGATCAAGCTTCCTGTCAACTGGCTGACCAATTGGCTTGTACGCTTGATTTCATGAAGGTTGATGCCCGTCTCGATATTGAAGATCTGTTTGCGGATATGCAAAGCGACTGCAATTTCTTCCAGTGCCACGTTGCCGGCGCGCTCTCCAATGCCGTTGATGGTTCCTTCAATTTGAGTGGCGCCATTTTCAATCGCAGCCAAAGTGTTGGCTGTTGCCATTCCCAAATCATTATGGCAATGCGCGGACAGCTTCACTTTTTCGATTCCTGCTACGTTTTCAGTCATGTATTTGAACATCGCTCCGTATTCTTTCGGTGTAGCATAGCCGACTGTATCCGGCAGGTTAATGGTCGTGGCCCCTGCTTCAATGACTTTACGAATAATGTGAGCGAGGAATTCCGGGTCTGAACGGGAAGCATCTTCCGCTGACCACTGGACCAACGGGAAGAACTTGCGCGCGTATTTGACAGATTCCACAGCCAGTTCAACTACCTGTTCGGGTGTTTTAAATAGTTTCGTTTCCATATGGATTGGCGAAGTAGCCAAAAAGATATGAATATGCGGCTGTTCCGCTCCTTTCAGCGCTTCCCATGTTCGGTCAATATCACCTTGCATCGAACGGGCCAGCCCCGTTACGATGGAATTCTTCACCGTGCCTGCGATTCGCTGCACAGCGTCAAAGTCTCCTGGAGATGAAGCAGGAAACCCTGATTCGATAATTGTCACTCCCAGACGTTCAAGCTGGCGGGCGATTTCGATTTTCTCTGCTGTATTCAAGTTGATCCCGGCCGACTGTTCTCCGTCTCGCAATGTCGTATCGAAAATATCAATTTGTGACATTGGCAGCCACCTCTTTTTGTTTGGTTTTTTTGCCTTCGTTAACGAATGGCATCATCGCACGCAATTCACGTCCAACTTGTTCGATTTGATGAGCCTCTTCCGCTTTTTCGATCGCCGTGAATTCCGGGCGGTTCAACTGGTTTTCAAGTAACCAGCCTTTTGCAAACTTTCCTGTTTGGATATCCGTCAACACATCTTTCATGCGGGCTTTTGTATCTGCATCGACAATGCGCGGTCCTGAAACAAAATCTCCCCATTGAGCCGTATCGGAAATGGAATAGCGCATTCCAGACAATCCACCTTCATACATCAAATCAACGATCAGCTTTAATTCGTGCATACATTCGAAATACGCAAGTTCCGGTTGGTATCCAGCTTCAACCAGTGTTTCAAAACCTGCTTTCACAAGCGAAGTTACGCCGCCGCAAAGAACGGCCTGTTCTCCAAATAGATCTGTTTCGGTTTCTTCTTTGAATGTTGTTTCCAAAACGCCCGCGCGTGTAGCTCCGATTCCTTTCGCGTAAGCAAGAGCCACTTCCTGAGCTTGTCCTGAAACATCTTGATGGATCGCAATCAATCCTGGAACGCCAGCGCCCGCTTCGTACGTACGACGGACAAGGTGGCCAGGGCCTTTTGGAGCTACCAAGAAGACATCTACGTCTTCAGGCGCAACAATTTGGTTAAAGTGAATATTAAAGCCGTGTGCGAAAACCAATGATTTTCCGGCTGTTAAGGACGGCTTGATTTCGGCGTTGTAAATTTGCGTTTGTTTTTCATCCGGTACTAAGATCATGATGACATCTGCTGCTTCTGCCGCTTCTTTGACAGTAGCCACTTTCATGCCATCATTTTTAGCCTGGTCAAATGATTTGCCCGGACGCACACCAACGATTACGTCAAAACCAGATTCTTTCAAGTTTTGAGCATGTGCGTGGCCTTGAGAACCATAACCGATCACTGCAATTGTCTTTCCTTTAAGTACCTCTTCGTTTACATCTTGGTTATAATACATTTTCGCCATTTTTAATTTCCCCCTTGAGTTTTGTTTTTATAGGATGTTCAATTGCGGTGCTTGTGCTTTTTGTGTTTCTCTGACAAAGGCGGATACCCCGGTTCGGGTCAGCTCTTTCACACCATAAGGCCGCATCAAATCAATAAATGCTTCAATTTTTTCAGGATTACCTGTCACTTGGAACGTGGTGACATTTTTGCTCATATCCACCACTGTCGCCCGAAACGGTTCAACAATGCTGAGAATTTCGTTTCTCAGTGCCGGAGGGACGACTACTTTAACCAGTGCCAGCTCTCTCATTACGATTGCCTTATCAGTAATATCATTTACTTTGATGACATCAATTTGCTTTTGCAGCTGTTTCAACAACTGCTCCAGTTTGCCCTTATCTTCCACATTGACCACAAATGTCATTTTCGACATGCCAGGCTGCTCGGTGTGGCCAACCGAAATGCTTTCGATGTTGAACTGCCGTTTCATCAGCAATCCAGTCACTCGGTTCAGCACTCCGCTTTGGTTGATCACAGTAGTTGTAATGACTCGTTTCATTCGCCTTTCACTCCGATCATCTCATTCAAGCCTTTGCCTGGTGCAACCATCGGATAAACAGACTCCAGCTGCACCACTCGGCAATCAATCAAGACTGGCTCGTTTGAATTAAATGCTTCTGCGAAAACCGCTTCTGCTTCTTCCATCGTCTCCACTTTATAGCCTTTAATGTCGTACGCTCCAGCCAGTTTCACAAAATCAGGCTGAACCGGAATTAACGACTGAGAATAACGCCCTTCGTAGAATGTTTCTTGCCACTGTCTTACCATTCCCAAGCTTTGATTGTTTAGGATGACAATCTTGACCGGAAGCCGCAATTCCTGAAGCAAAGACAGTTCCTGCAGCGTCATTTGGAAACCAGCGTCTCCCACAATGGAAATAACCAGTTCTTCGGGTTTTGCCAATTGCGCACCGATCGCTGCCGGGAAGCCAAAGCCCATAGTGCCAAGTCCGCCTGATGTTACCCAGCTATGCGGATTGTTAAAGCGGTAATATTGAGCCGCCCACATCTGGTGCTGGCCCACATCAGTAGTTACCACTGCATTTCCTTGCGTCAACCGGTGAATCAATTCAACCGCCTGCTGCGGAAGGATTCCTTCACGGCCTTTCAAATGGTATTGAAGTGGGTACTCCGTCTTGTTGCCCGATAGCTCCATTAACCAATTAGCAGTTTCTGGACTTCTAAATGGTTGGTCGAGCAGCTGAAGCAATGCTTCTTTGGCATCCGCTACAATCGGGATGGCCGTCGGTACGTTTTTGCCGATTTCTGCTGGATCGATGTCAATATGGATCACTTGGGCATTTGGAGCAAAGTGGGCAAGATTCCCGGTCAGCCGATCATCAAAGCGAGCCCCGATATTTAAAAGTACATCGCAATCACAAATTGCAGTATTGGCGGTATAGGTTCCGTGCATTCCCGCCATTCCCAGGAATAGCTCGTGCTCGCCTGCTATACTTCCCAACCCCAGCAATGTGTTTGTGATTGGAATTTGATGTTTTTCAGCGAACGCCTTCAGCTCTTCTGTCGCCTGCGCTGCGAGTATCCCAGCTCCAGCTAATATCAATGGCTTTTTCGCCTGTGACAGGACTTGTGCTGCCTTTTGGATTTGCAGGAAATTCGGACTCGTTGTTGGCTGATACCCTGGCAGGTGAAGCGCCTCTTCTTCTGTATTGGATAAGAATAGTTCAGTTGCAATATTTTTCGGTACATCGATCAGAACCGGTCCTGGACGTCCAGTGGAGGCGATGTAAAAAGCCTCTTTGATAATTCTTGGCAAATCCGCAACTTTCTTCACTTGATAATTGTGCTTCGTAATCGGTTGGGTGATGCCGATAATATCCGCTTCCTGAAAAGCATCGGTGCCAATTACTGAAGTTGCAACTTGCCCTGTAAAGATGACCAATGGCAAGGAATCCAACATGGCATCTGCTATTCCCGTGACTAAGTTCGTTGCACCAGGACCCGATGTGGCAAGTACAACGCCAGGTTTTCCAGATACTCTTGCATATCCCTCGGCTGCATGGATGGCACCTTGTTCATGTCTGGCCAATATATGGCGTATCGGATTCTTGTGCAGGGCATCGTAAATTGGCAGCACCGCGCCCCCTGGATATCCAAAAATCATTTCTACACCTTGGCCTTTTAACGATTGAATCAGTACATCTGCACCACTGCCTGTTAGCTGCTGTTTCACTTCTTCTCTAACCTGTACGTTTACTCCCAATCCTTCCGCCTCCTTTTCTTAGTCTCCGGTGGAATAAAACAAAAAAGCTTTTCCATCCCTACACAAAGAAACATGTTCTTCGCATAGGGATGAAAAAGCTTCATGGTACCACCCTAGTTCACTGCGCAACCGCAGCCTCATGGATAAGCAACGCTTATCCGTTGTTAACGATGCCTCTATCTTGCAAGTCACCGGGACTACCTAAACAGCCGAAGCTTTTCAGTGATCCACTCAGAGGGGATGTCGCAAATGGTTGTATTGCCGGCTTCCACCTGTGCCGGCTCTCTGTGAATACAGCTTCCATTTACTTTAACCTCGTCATTGAGTTGAACTTCTATTTGATTGGTATGGTTATTGTTTTAGACTACATTTAGCTGATCGCCGTATACTTTTACACCATCATTTTGAACAAGTTCTCTAAACGATTCAAGCAAATCATTTGTGACCGGACCCGGCTTGCCTTCACCGATTACGCGGCCATCTACTTTCACAACTGCAATAACTTCCGCAGCAGTTCCTGTCAGGAACACTTCATCTGCTACATAAACATCATGCCTTGTAAAAACAGCTTCCTGCATGTCGTAACCTTTTTCAGCGGCAACATCCATAATGGCATTTCGCGTAATTCCTTCAAGCGCCCCAACGTAGCCTGGAGGCGTCAGCAACTTATTCTTACGGACAATGAAAATATTGTCCGCTGAACCTTCAGCAACATATCCTTGATCATTCAGCATAAGTGCTTCAGAAACACCCGCTAAATGCGCCTCAAGCTTAACTAAAATATTGTTCATATAATTTAACGATTTAACTTTCGGACTTAACACATCGGCACGGCTTCTGCGTGTTGCGACCGAGACAATTTCGATTCCCGTTTCATACATCGCTTTCGGAAACAGCGATAACGGTTCGGCAATGACAATTACACTTGGATTAGAGCAACTGTAAGGATCCAGCCCTAAGTTCCCAACTCCTCGTGAAACGATGAGGCGAATGTAGGCATCCTTAAACTTATTTTCTCTTAGCGTCTGTACAACAATTTGAGTCATTTCCTCAAAAGTGTGGGGAATCTCGAGCATCACAGATTTTGCTGAATCGTAAAGGCGCTCTAAATGCTCTTCCAGCCGAAAGACATTTCCGTTATAAGAACGGATTCCTTCGAATACACCATCACCGTATAAAAAACCGTGATCATAAACTGAAATTTTAGCGTCTTCTTTTTTAACGAATTCACCATTTAAATAAATTACTTGTTCGCTCATGATGTCCACTTCTTTCTCGAAAGTTTTATAATATGCAATATATCGAATTCTGTTTAGATCTTGTAAATTGTTGCTATCATATCGCCTATTCCGAAGTGTGTCAATCAACTTCTTGCTACTTTTTCGTAAATTTTGAATATTCATAAATTATGTATCCGTTTTCATTGTTGCTGCTATTGGGGTTTGAAGATATTTTAAAAAGTTAGAATATTTTATGAACAACAATCCTTTTGTGGTGTTTTTCTTGTGTATTTTGATGTTTACGCAAAAAAAGACCCTGTCTCATTAAATGAGACAGGGTCTTAAATCAACACTCAGCTGTTATTACTTAGTGATTGTAGCAACAACGCCAGCGCCTACAGTACGTCCACCCTCACGGATAGAGAACTTAGTTCCTTCTTCAAGTGCGATAGGAGAGATTAGAGAAACGATCATTTCGATGTTATCTCCAGGCATAACCATTTCTACACCTTCAGGAAGGTTACAAACGCCAGTTACATCAGTTGTACGGAAGTAGAACTGTGGACGGTAGTTTGTGAAGAATGGAGTGTGACGTCCACCCTCTTCTTTTGAAAGAACATAAACTTCAGCTTTGAACTCAGTGTGTGGAGTAATTGTGCCTGGTTTAGCCAATACTTGTCCACGTTGTACGTCGTCACGAGAAACTCCGCGAAGAAGTGCACCAATGTTGTCGCCAGCTTCAGCATAGTCAAGCAATTTACGGAACATTTCTACACCTGTTACAGTAGTAGATTTTGGCTCTTCAGTAAGACCAATGATATCAACGTTATCACCGATTTTGATCTGTCCGCGTTCAACGCGTCCAGTAGCAACCGTACCACGGCCAGTGATTGAGAATACATCCTCAACAGGCATCATGAATGGCTTGTCAGTATCACGTGGTGGAGTTGGGATATAGCTATCAACTGCATCCATCAATTCAACAATTTTGTCTTCCCATTCTGCTTCGCCTTCAAGAGCTTTAAGAGCAGATCCTTTGATGACAGGAATGTCATCGCCAGGGAAGTCATATTCAGATAGAAGATCGCGGACTTCCATTTCAACTAGTTCAAGAAGTTCTTCGTCATCTACCATGTCGCATTTGTTCATGAATACTACTAGGTAAGGAACACCAACTTGACGTGAAAGAAGAATGTGCTCACGAGTTTGTGGCATTGGGCCATCAGCAGCAGATACTACTAAGATCCCGCCGTCCATTTGAGCAGCACCAGTGATCATGTTTTTAACATAATCGGCGTGTCCAGGGCAATCTACGTGTGCATAGTGGCGTGATTCAGTTTCATACTCAACGTGTGAAGTATTAATTGTGATACCGCGCTCTTTTTCTTCAGGTGCGTTGTCGATTTGAGCGTAAGAACGAGCTTCCCCGCCTGATTTTTTAGCAAGAACTGTAGCGATTGCTGCAGTCAAAGTTGTTTTACCATGGTCAACGTGACCAATTGTACCAATATTCGCGTGCGTTTTAGAACGATCAAATTTAGCTTTTCCCATTAGAAAAATCCTCCTCAAAATGTAAGTGAATGTTCGTTTGAAGTGCCGGAACAATAGGGCCCTATTGTTCCGTGCATACAAACTATTTATACGTTATTAAAGATCAAAATTCAATTATTGACCTTTATTTTTTTTGATAATTTCTTCAGAAATTGATTTCGGTACTTCTTCATAGTGATCGAAGTGCATTGAGAACACACCACGGCCTTGCGTATTTGAACGCAATGAAGTCGCATAACCGAACATTTCAGCAAGAGGTACCATAGCACGAACAACTTGCGCGTTTCCGCGAGCGTCCATACCTTCTACACGGCCTCGGCGTGACGTAATGTCACCCATGATATCTCCAAGGTATTCCTCAGGGATAACAACCTCAACACGCATAATTGGCTCAAGAAGAACCGGACGTACTTTTGAAATTGCATTTTTAAGTGCCATAGAAGCAGCAACTTTAAATGCCATCTCATTCGAGTCAACATCATGGTAAGATCCGTCGAACAAGCGAGCTTTGATATCGATCAAAGGATATCCGGCGATAACACCGTTGTCTAGAGAGTCACGAAGACCCGCTTCAACTGCTGGGATGTATTCACGTGGAACAACACCACCAACGATACCATTTTCAAATTCAAAACCTGCTCCTTCTTCGTTTGGAGAGAACTCAATCCAAACGTGTCCGAATTGTCCGCGTCCACCAGATTGGCGTACGAATTTACCTTCAACTTTAGCAGACTCACGGAATGTCTCACGGTAAGATACCTGAGGTGCACCCACGTTAGCTTCTACGTTGAATTCGCGGCGCATACGGTCAACTAGGATATCAAGGTGAAGTTCACCCATACCCGCGATGATTGTTTGGCCAGTTTCCTGGTCAGTGTGCGCACGGAATGTTGGATCTTCTTCTTGCAATTTCGCAAGGGCTTGACCCATTTTGTCTTGATCCGCTTTTGACTTAGGTTCCACAGAAAGTGAAATAACAGGTTCTGGGAAGACCATGCGTTCAAGGATAACCTGATGTTTCTCGTCGCTTAAAGTATCACCAGTCGATGTATCTTTAAGGCCGATAGCAGCAGCGATGTCTCCGCAATATACTTCAGCGATTTCTTCACGGGAGTTTGCGTGCATTTGCAGAATACGTCCTACGCGCTCACGCTTGCCTTTAGAAGAGTTCTGAACATATGAACCGGATTTAAGAGTTCCAGAATACACACGGAAGAAAGTTAACTTCCCTACATATGGATCTGTCATTACTTTAAACGCAAGCGCAGAGAATGGCTCGTCTTCGCTAGGTTTACGCAATACTTCTTCATCCGAATCAGGAAGAACACCAGTCATTGGTGGTACATCAAGTGGAGATGGCAGGTAATCAATTACTGCATCAAGCATTAATTGAACCCCTTTGTTTTTAAATGCAGTTCCGCAAACCACTGGGTAAAACTCAACGTCTAGTGTTCCTTTACGGATACCAGCTTTAAGTTCTTCTGTCGTGATTTCTTCCCCACCAAGGTATTTTTCCATCAAGTCTTCGTCAAGCTCAGCAACAGCTTCCACTAATTTAGTGTGCCATTCTTCAGCAAGCTCTTTGTACTCTTCAGGAATATCACCTTCAGTAATTTCAGTTCCCAAATCGTTTGCGTAGAAGCGTGCGTTCATTTCAACAAGGTCAATAATTGCTGAGAACTCGTCTTCTGCACCGATTGGCAATTGGATCGGGTGAGCATTAGCTTGCAGGCGATCGTGCAACGTGCCTACAGAGTAAAGGAAATCAGCACCGATTTTATCCATTTTGTTAATGAACACGATACGTGGAACGCCGTATGTTGTAGCTTGACGCCAAACTGTTTCAGTCTGTGGCTCAACACCTGATTGAGCATCAAGAACTGTAACAGCGCCATCAAGTACGCGCAACGAACGCTCAACTTCAACTGTGAAGTCTACGTGTCCTGGAGTATCAATAATGTTAACACGGTGGTTTTTCCATGAAGCAGTTGTTGCAGCAGACGTGATGGTAATTCCACGTTCCTGCTCTTGCTCCATCCAGTCCATTTGAGAAGCACCTTCATGCGTTTCCCCAATTTTGTGGATTCTACCAGTGTAATATAAAATACGCTCCGTAGTAGTCGTTTTACCAGCATCAATGTGTGCCATGATCCCGATATTACGTGTTTTGTCTAAGGAGAACTCTCTAGCCATGTTGTTTTTCTCCTTCCGTTTCGGATTAAGATGTTAAAAACATCTCGAAAGAAATTACCAGCGATAGTGAGCAAACGCTTTGTTTGCTTCCGCCATTTTATGAATATCTTCACGTTTTTTAACAGCTGCACCAGTGTTGTTAGCAGCATCTAAAATTTCATTAGCCAAACGCTCTTCCATTGTTTTCTCTCCACGAAGACGTGAATAGTTTACAAGGTAGCGAAGACCTAGAGTTGTACGGCGTTCAGGACGAACTTCAACCGGTACCTGGTAGTTTGCACCACCAACACGGCGAGCGCGTACTTCAAGAACTGGCATAACGTTAGTCAATGCTTGTTCGTATACTTCAATTGGATCTTTACCGCTGCGTTCTTTAACTAACTCAAACGCTCCGTATAGGATCTTTTGTGAAGTACCTCTTTTTCCGTCAACCATCATTTTATTAATTAAGCGTGTCACCAATTTCGAATTATAAATTGGATCTGGCAACACGTCACGTTTAGCTACAGGACCTTTACGAGGCATGTATGTTCCTCCTTTCAACGAAATCTCTTCGTTAAATTAACTTATTATTTTTTTACTTTAGGACGTTTAGTTCCGTATTTAGAACGGCTTTGCATACGGCCGTTTACGCCAGCTGTATCAAGTGCTCCACGTACGATATGGTAACGCACACCCGGTAAATCTTTTACGCGTCCGCCGCGAAGAAGAACTACACTGTGCTCTTGAAGGTTGTGGCCTTCTCCAGGGATGTAAGCATTAACCTCGATTTGGTTAGTCAACCGCACACGAGCATATTTACGCAATGCCGAGTTTGGTTTTTTTGGTGTCATCGTACCAACACGAGTACATACTCCACGTTTCTGTGGTGATGTCACGTTAGTTTGAGACTTTTTAAAGCTGTTGTACCCTTTGTTTAGCGCTGGTGAACCTGATTTCGTGCTTTTTGGTTTACGAGGCTTGTTAACTAATTGGTTAATTGTAGGCATCGATTTTTCCTCCTCTCAAAAGGTGTTCTAATACCACATATCCAGGTGGTTCATTTTTGGGTAAAAAACAAAGTCTTTGTGTTTTACACAAAAACTGTTATCCAGTAATCGCCACAGCAGCTGCACCGACATTAATGCCATATGCTTTGCCAAGCTTCAATCGTGAATCTGCAAATTCGATCCGAATACCTTTTTCTAAGGCTAGTTGGATAATCTGTTCGGTCATTCGATCGTCCGCGTCTTTTGCCACTATTACTTCTTGGACAATGCCGCTTTTTAATGCTTTTACTGTCTGCTTTGTACCGATGATTATTATACTTGCCTGTTTTACTTTTTCATTAGACATTTGCATATCCTCCAAAGTGTCAGACCGTTAACCATCAACCCTCAACATATTATCATTCAATGACAATACTGTCAACTGAATTCTTAAAAAATCCCGGGGAGACTGTTGCAAGTTCCCCCGGAATCCAACTATCTATTTTATGACTCGGTACCGACAATTTCCTGCTTCGCTGCTTTTTCGCTTTGAGCAATCTTAATTTGGCGGTAACGCTGCATTCCTGTTCCAGCTGGAACAAGTTTACCGATAATAACGTTCTCTTTCAATCCTAACAGTTCATCACGTTTTCCTTTGATCGCTGCATCCGTTAAGACGCGAGTCGTTTCCTGGAATGATGCGGCTGATAGGAATGATTCTGTTTCAAGTGAAGCTTTTGTAATCCCTAGAATTACAGGACGGCTTGTTGCTGGCAAGTTGCCTTCCAGCACCGCTTTAACATTGGCTTCAGTAAATTGGTGAATATCCAAAAGTGAACCTGGCAGCAATTCAGTATCGCCGGCTTCAATAACGCGAACTTTACGGAACATTTGACGAACCATAACTTCTACGTGCTTATCGCCGATTTCTACCCCTTGCATGCGGTATACTTTTTGAACTTCTTTCAATAGGTACACTTGAACAGCTTGAACATCTTTTACTTGAAGCAATTGTTTCGGATCAATTGAACCATCCGTCAATACTTCGCCGCGAACGATGGCATCATCAACTTGTACCTTGATACGCGCATTGTAAGGAGCTAGGTATTTGCGTGTTTCAACTTCACCTTGAATCGTTACTTCCTTCTGGCCTTCGCGAATTTCATCAATTTCAGTAACGGTACCTGTAATTTCTGAGATAACTGCTTGGCCTTTCGGGTTACGTGATTCAAAGATTTCCTGGATACGCGGAAGACCTTGAGTAATATCGTCTCCTGCAACCCCGCCTGTATGGAATGTACGCATCGTAAGCTGAGTTCCTGGTTCACCGATTGATTGAGCGGCAATAATACCTACTGCTTCGCCTACTTCAACTTCGTCTCCAGTTGCCAAGTTCGTGCCGTAACATTTCTTACAAACGCCGTGTTTCGTATTGCATGTAAACGCAGAACGAATGGTCACTTCTTTAATGCCCGCTTCAAGAATAAGACGGGTCAAATCTTGTGTAATCAATTCGTCTTTCGCTACAATGATTTCTTTTGTTTCCGGATGGCGGATTGTTTTCTTCGCATGACGGCCAACGATACGCTCATCAAGCTCTTCAATCACTTCAGTGCCTTCCATCAACGCCCCTACCAGCAAGCCTCTGTCAGTGCCGCAGTCGTTTTCGCGGACAATTGCATCTTGTGCAACATCTACGAGACGACGCGTCAAGTAACCAGAATCGGCTGTTTTCAGAGCTGTATCGGCAAGACCTTTACGAGCACCGTGAGTAGAGATGAAGTATTCTAGTACGGTCAATCCTTCACGGAAGGACGATTTAATCGGAAGTTCGATGATGCGCCCAGCCGGGTTGGCCATGAGTCCGCGCATACCCGCAAGCTGGGTAAAGTTGGATGCATTACCACGCGCTCCGGAATCACTCATCATAAAGATTGGATTCAAGTTATCAAGAGATGCCATCAGTTTGCTCTGAATGATATCTTTTGCACTGCTCCAATATGAAATGACGCGTGCATATCGCTCTTCTTCTGTAATCAATCCGCGACGGAATTGCTGCATAACTTTATCTACATTTGCTTGTGCATCGACCAGAATTTCTCCCTTGTCCGGAAGAACTACGATATCCGCCACACCAACAGTGATGCCGGCTTGTGTCGAATACTTGAATCCAAGGCTCTTCATGCGGTCAAGCATTTTAGATGTTTCCGTAATGTGGAAACGTTTAAACACTTCTGCAATGATTTCCCCAAGAATTTTCTTCTTGAATGGTGTCACAAGCTCCGCTTCTTCAATGTGCTTGCGAATATCAGTCGTTGTTGCAACGAAGTATTTCGCTGGTGTTTCCACCTGCAGATTGTAGTCGGTTGGTTCATTGATATACGGGAATGACTTCGGCAGAATTTCATTGAAAATAATTTTACCGACAGTTGTCAATAAAAGCATTTTGTTTTGTTCTTCTGTGAACGTCGGGTTGTTGACGGCTCCAGCTTGAATTGCAATGCGTGTATGCAAATGCACATGGCCTGTTTGATAAGCGATCATGACTTCTTCAGGTCCTGAGAAAGTCGCGCCTTCTCCTGTAGCACCTTTGCGCTCAAGCGTTAAGTAATAGTTTCCTAAAACCATATCCTGAGATGGTGTTACAACAGGTTTTCCGTCTTTTGGATTCAAAATGTTTTGAGCTGCAAGCATCAATAATCTTGCTTCTGCTTGTGCTTCGGATGACAAAGGTACGTGAACAGCCATTTGGTCACCATCGAAATCGGCATTGTATGCAGTACATACAAGCGGATGAAGACGGATCGCTTTACCTTCAACTAGTGTCGGTTCAAATGCCTGGATACCCAGTCTGTGAAGTGTCGGTGCTCGGTTCAATAGAACCGGATGCTCCTTGATGACATCTTCCAATACATCCCAAACTTCAGAATGAAGACGTTCGATTTTGCGTTTTGCGCTCTTGATGTTGTGGGCCAATCCACGTTCAACCAATTCTTTCATAACGAACGGCTTGAACAATTCGATAGCCATCCCTTTCGGCAAACCACATTGATACATTTTCAGGTTAGGTCCAACTACGATAACTGAACGGCCTGAGTAATCAACTCGTTTACCAAGAAGGTTTTGACGGAAACGCCCTTGTTTCCCTTTCAGCATATGAGAAAGAGATTTCAATGGACGGTTACCTGGTCCTGTGACCGGACGACCGCGACGGCCGTTATCGATCAACGCATCAACAGCTTCTTGAAGCATGCGTTTTTCGTTCTGTACGATGATGCTTGGTGCACCAAGGTCCAACAAACGTTTCAGACGGTTGTTCCGGTTGATTACGCGGCGATAAAGGTCATTTAAATCGGAAGTCGCAAAGCGGCCGCCATCTAATTGAACCATCGGGCGAAGTTCAGGTGGAATAACAGGAAGAACGTCAAGGATCATCCAATCAGGATTGTTTCCTGAATTACGGAATGACTCAACCACTTCAAGGCGTTTGATCGCACGCGTGCGGCGTTGGCCTTGAGCCGTTTTCAACTCTTCTTTTAGGGAATCCGTTTCGCGCTCAAGATCAATTTCCTGCAACAGGCGTTTGATTGCTTCAGCACCCATGGCAGCTTGGAATTTCTTGCCAAACTTATCACGGTACGCACGGTATTCTTTTTCAGAAAGAAGCTGTTTTTTTTCAAGCGGTGTATCCGCAGGATCGATTACTACATAAGAAGCAAAGTAAATAACTTCTTCAAGTGAGCGTGGAGACATATCCAAGATAAGTCCCATACGGCTCGGAATTCCTTTGAAATACCAAATGTGCGAAACAGGAGCTGCTAATTCGATATGCCCCATGCGTTCGCGGCGAACTTTAGAACGTGTGACTTCAACGCCACAGCGATCGCAGACAACGCCTTTATAACGGACACGCTTGTATTTACCACAATGGCATTCCCAGTCTTTTGTAGGACCGAAAATACGTTCACAGAACAAACCATCTTTTTCAGGTTTCAGTGTACGGTAATTGATTGTTTCTGGCTTTTTGACTTCTCCATAAGACCATGAGCGAATTTTATCGGGTGACGCTAATCCGATTTTCATATACTCAAAATTATTAACATCTATCAAGGAGCCTACCTCCCTTTTGTCTCGAGTTTCTGTACGGCTCTTCCTCGGTAATGGCTAAGTGAATAAATGGAGAACGGCCGGTTAAAGCCGTTCGAATCCAATAGTTATCAATCAATTGTTCCGACCGGTGCTTCTGCATCTGCAATCGGCAGGATATTCAATGAATCCGCAGGCTGAAGATCTTCTTCTTCATCCAAATCGCGCAACTCAATTTCTTCATCGTCAATCGTTAACATCTTAACGTCCATACCTAAACTTTGAAGCTCTTTGATCAAAACTTTAAATGATTCCGGTACACTTGGCTCCGGTACACTTTCACCTTTGACAATTGCTTCATAGGTTTTCACGCGTCCGACTACATCATCCGACTTCACCGTCAGGATCTCTTGCAATGTATGTGCAGCACCATATGCTTCAAGTGCCCATACTTCCATTTCACCAAAACGCTGTCCGCCGAATTGTGCTTTACCACCCAATGGCTGTTGTGTAACCAATGAGTAAGGTCCAGTTGAACGGGCATGCAATTTATCATCAACCATGTGGGCAAGTTTGATCATGTACATGATCCCTACAGACACACGGTTATCGAATGCTTCACCAGAACGGCCGTCATAAAGAATCGTTTTGCCATCGCGTGGCATACCCGACTCTTCCATTGTTTCCAGAACATCTTCTTCATTTGCTCCATCAAATACTGATGAAGCCATATGAATTCCGAGTGAACGGGAAGCCATTCCGAGATGCAGCTCAAGTACCTGACCGATGTTCATACGAGATGGTACACCAAGCGGGTTCAACATGATGTCGACCGGTGTGCCGTCTGGCATGAATGGCATATCTTCTTCAGGCAGAATTCTTGAGATAACACCTTTGTTTCCGTGGCGTCCAGCCATTTTATCGCCGACAGAGATTTTACGTTTTTGAACGATATATGCACGTACCAGCTGGTTTACACCCGGTGGCAGTTCGTCGCCGTCTTCACGGTTGAAGATTTTAACGTCCAATACAATGCCACCAGCGCCGTGAGGCACCCGCAGTGAAGTATCGCGCACTTCACGTGCTTTTTCACCGAAAATGGCATGAAGCAGACGTTCTTCGGCAGTCAATTCCGTAACACCTTTAGGAGTTACTTTACCAACTAGAATATCTCCATCTTTTACTTCAGCACCCACGCGGATAATTCCTCGGTCGTCCAAGTTGCGCAATGCATCTTCCCCAACGTTCGGGATATCACGCGTAATTTCTTCCGGCCCAAGTTTTGTATCGCGTGAATCGGATTCGTACTCTTCGATATGAACAGAAGTGTAGACATCGTCTTTCACTAAGCGTTCACTCATGATGATCGCATCTTCGTAGTTAAAGCCGTCCCAAGTCATGAAGGCAACCAGTACGTTTCTTCCTAATGCCATCTCTCCGCGTTCCATTGAAGGTCCGTCAGCTAAGATATCACGTCTGGAAACACGGTCTCCAACTTTAACAATAGGACGCTGGTTGTAACTTGTTCCTTGGTTGGAACGGACGAATTTCTGCAATCTGTATGTGTCAAGGTCGCCTTTGACTTCATTGCCATCCACAACTTCAATGCGGCGGACTGAAATTTCTTTAGCTTCCACATATTCCACAATGCCATCATTTTTTGATACTACAGCTGCACCAGAATCGCGTGCTGCCAAGTGTTCCATACCAGTTCCTACAAAGGGAGCTTCCGGGTTTAATAATGGAACTGCTTGACGCTGCATGTTCGCTCCCATCAATGCTCGGTTGGAGTCATCGTTTTCAAGGAACGGGATACAGGCTGTTGCAACAGAAACTACTTGCTTCGGAGAAACATCCATGTAATCGATGCTGCCGCGCTTATAAACAGTGTTTTCACCGCGGAAACGTGCAACGACGCCTTCTTCGACAAATGAACCATCGTCATTTAACTTCGAATTGGCCTGAGCCACTACATAGTTATCTTCTTCATCAGCAGTTAAGTAATCAATATGTTCTGTAACTACGCCAGATTCAGCATCTACACGGCGATAAGGAGTTTCAATGAAACCGAACTTATTCACTTTCGCAAATGTGGAAAGCGTATTGATCAAGCCAATGTTCGGGCCCTCAGGTGTTTCAATTGGACACATGCGGCCGTAGTGGGAATAATGAACGTCACGAACTTCAAAGCCTGCGCGCTCACGCGTTAAACCACCGGGCCCAAGCGCCGATAGACGGCGTTTGTGCGTCAATTCAGCTAGTGGATTGGTTTGATCCATAAACTGTGAAAGCTGAGAGCTGCCGAAGAACTCTTTAATCGATGCAATAACCGGACGGATATTGATCAATTGCTGAGGAACGATTGCCTGTGTGTCGTTGATGGACATACGTTCACGAACTACACGCTCCATACGGGACAAACCGATACGGAACTGGTTTTGCAGCAATTCGCCTACTGAACGCAGACGACGGTTACCAAGATGATCGATATCATCCGTGTTTCCGACACCGTAAAGAAGGTTAAAGAAGTAACTAATAGAAGAAATAATATCAGCCGGTGTTACGTGCTTGATTTTATCTTCTATATAGGCATTGCTGATAACCGTAATTTCTTTTTGGTCTTCATTGTTTGGCGCGTAGATTTTGATCGACTGCAAGGTAACTTCACCTTCCAAGACACCACCTACTTGGGAAACAGTATGGAAACCAACTCCATTTTCCAAGTTTGGAATCAAGCGATCAAGTACACGGCGGTCAATCAATGTGCCTGCTTCAACTAGAATTTCGCCCGTTTCAGGATCTGCCAATGTTTCAGCGATCGTTTGATTGAAAAGACGGTTCTTGATGTGAAGCTTTTTGTTCATTTTGTAACGGCCGACATTAGCTAGATCATAGCGTTTTGGGTCGAAGAAACGTGAATACAATAAGCTCTTCGCGCTTTCAACTGTTGGCGGCTCACCAGGGCGCAGGCGTTCGTAAATTTCAAGAAGCGCTTTTTCTGTGCTCTCTGTGTTGTCTTTTTCAAGCGTGTTTTGAAGGAATTCGTTATCTCCAAGCAAATCAATGATTTCTTGGTCAGATCCGAAGCCAAGCGCTCTCAAAAGAACCGTTACTGGCAATTTACGTGTGCGGTCAATTCTGACATACACGACATCTTTCGCATCCGTTTCATATTCCAACCATGCGCCACGGTTTGGAATAACAGTTGCTCCAAAGCCTTTTTTACCATTTTTATCTGTCTTGTCATGGAAATAAACACTTGGCGAACGAACTAACTGAGAAACGATGACGCGTTCTGCGCCGTTAATGACGAAAGTACCAGTTTCTGTCATTAATGGGAAGTCACCCATGAAGACATCCTGCTCTTTCACTTCATCTGTTTCTTTGTTGTGCAGACGTACTTTAACGCGCAAAGGTGCCGCATAAGTTACGTCACGCTCTTTCGATTCATCGACTGGATACTTCGGTTCCGCGAGACTGTAATCAACAAACTCGAGTGAAAGATTTCCTGTGAAATCTTCAATCGGCGAGATATCCCGGAACATTTCACGTAGCCCTTCTTCAAGGAACCACTCGTAAGATGACGATTGAATTTCAATCAAGTTCGGAAGATCCAGCACTTCACTGATTCTCGAAAAACTTCTGCGTTGACGATGTTGACCGTACTGAACTAGTTGACCTACCAACTTATTCACCCCTCAATAAAACGATTATAGGTCTTTGCGATTTCCACAATATAGTGTATGATATCGAAAAGACAAAAAGAAAACGAGACTAGAGTTCAGCCCATTTTCGGTTTACACGTGATTAGCTCTGTCGCCATGCCAAGCCCGAAAAAGGGCAAACGACCTCAAAATAATAAATTTTGCATTTCATTATAATAACACAGGCGTTTTGTCAAGTCAAACTTTTCTGGCCTCAAAAATAAAGTAACCTTTCTTCTTATCGACCACTCTGACTTCTCCGAAAAGCTCTTCCAGCTTCACTTGCGTAGAAGGGGCACCTTGCTTTTTCTGGATAACCACCCACAACGATCCGCCATCCGCTAACTTTTCAGCTGCCTCTTCATAAAAACGAAAAATAGTTTCTTTGCCTGCCCGAATCGGCGGGTTTGTTAAAATCGCCGAAAAATCCGCCCTTTCAACAGCACCCAATCCATCACTTTCGTAAATCAGGGCATTGGAAACGTCATTTTTTTCAACATTTGTCTTTGCCAATTCGATGGCTCGTGTATTGACGTCGACCATATGCACTTGTTTTTGAGGAAATGCTTTTGCAATCGCCATTCCGATTGGGCCGTAACCACAGCCAACGTCCAGCACCGGTCCATCGATCTCCGTTTGTTCGAATGTCTCGATCAATAAACGAGAGCCAAAATCAACTTCGCTTTTGCTAAAAACGCCTGTGTCGGTCTGGAAGCGGAATTTTTCGCCGCGCAACATGTCTGTCCACTCTCGAGGATTGCTTTTTGTTTGAGGATTTTTGGAATAATAATGTTGAGACATATAAAGTCCTCCTTGCGTTTGCCTTATTATGAGCAGATGCCCGTATGAAAATGAATTAAAAAAGAAGAAAAGCCCGTCGGTATACACTGACGAGCTTTCCTTTCATTTTGATAAAGTCATTAAATTACTTAACTTCTACTGATGCGCCAACTTCTTCAAGTTTGCCTTTGATTTCTTCAGCTTCTTCTTTAGTAGCGCCTTCTTTGATTGCTTTAGGAGCTTCATCTACAAGAGCTTTCGCTTCTTTAAGACCAAGACCAGTTACTTCACGTACTGCTTTGATTACTTTGATTTTTGAATCGCCAGCAGAAGTAAGAACTACGTCGAATTCTGTTTGCTCTTCTTCAACAGCAGCGCCGCCGCCAGCAGCAGCAACAGGAGCAGCAGCAGTTACGCCGAACTCTTCTTCGATTGCTTTTACTAGGTCGTTAAGTTGAAGAACTGTCATTTCTTTGATTGCGTCTAAGATTTGTTCTTGTGTCATTATAATTTCCTCCTATTGATAGGTAATTTTTTTGTCGTACTAGCCGGCTAACTTATTAAGCGCCTTGTTCTTCTTTTTGATCTGCAACTGCTTTTGTTGTAGCTGCAAAGTTGCGGATTGGAGCTTGTAGTACGCTGAGTAGCATAGATAGCAAACCTTCGCGTGATGGAAGTTCTGCCAATGCTTTTACATCTTCAGCAGATGCAACAGCACCTTCGATGACACCCGCTTTGATTTCAAGCGCGTCGTTTGTTTTAGCGAAAGTATTGATGATTCTCGCTGGTGCGACTACATCTTCGTTAGAAAATGCAATTGCGTTTGGTCCTGTAAAGTGTTCGTTGATTGCTTCAAGTCCGTGCATTTCTGTCGCACGGCGAGTCATTGAGTTTTTGTAAACTTTAAACTCAACACCTGCTTCACGAAGCTGTTTACGAAGTTCTGTTAATTGTGCAACGTTCAATCCACGGTAATCAACAACAACAACCGAAGCTGCAGCGCCGAACTTATCAGCGATTGTTTGCACGACAACTTTTTTCGTTTCAACTGCTTTGCTCATTTTGGCACCTCCTATAGATTTTTCATTTATACCGTCCATAAGAAAAGCCTCTGGTCCATTACAGACACAGAGGCATAAAATCAGCATCAAAAAGATGTTTACTGAATTCATCATGTCCTCGGCAGGGATAAATTAAGCGGCTTGCGCCCCTGCTGTCTGCGGTACAAATGGGTATTTCACAACTCCGCTAGTATAGCAGAGCGGAAATACGATGTCAATATCTTATTTAGCAACTACTTTAGATGGATCTACTTTAACAGCAGGCCCCATTGTAGTAGTAACGTTTAACGATTTGATGTACGTACCTTTAGCAGAAGCTGGCTTCGCTTTTTGTACTACGTCATAGATTGCTTCCAAGTTTTCAGCAAGTTTGCTGTCATCAAAAGAAACTTTCCCGATTGGCGCGTGGATGATACCTGTTTTGTCTGCACGGTATTCCACTTTACCAGCTTTGATTTCCTGAACAGCTTTTGTTACATCAAATGTAACTGTGCCTGTTTTCGGGTTAGGCATTAAGCCTTTTGGCCCTAAAACGCGTCCAAGTTTACCAACTTCACCCATCATGTCAGGAGTTGCAACGATCACGTCGAAGTCAAACCATCCTTGTTGGATTTTTTGGATGTATTCAGCGTCGCCTACGAAATCTGCGCCAGCTGCTTCAGCTTCTTTTAGTTTTTCGCCTTTAGCGAAAACCAAAACGCTTTGAGTTTTACCAGTTCCGTTTGGAAGTACTACTGCCCCACGGATTTGCTGGTCGTTCTTACGCGTGTCAATTCCTAGACGGAAAGCCACTTCTACTGTAGCGTCAAAGTTCACTGTGCTTGCTTTTTTCGCAAGTTCGATGGCTTCTTTCGCTTCGTATTGTTTTGAACGGTCGATCAATTTTGCTGCATCTTGCAACTTTTTGCCTGTTTTAGCCATTTTAAACGTCCTCCTTGTTGTGGTATAACGGAATGAACCTCCCACGATTAAAGGCTGCGCGGCTCATGATGAACTGCGCAACCCATCCAAAAACAACTGCTAGAATTAGTCTTCGATTGTAATGCCCATACTGCGAGCAGTACCTTCAACCATCAACATTGCAGCTTCTACTGAAGCAGCATTTAGATCTGGCATTTTAGTTTCTGCGATTTCGCGAACTTTGTCGCGTTTCACAGTCGCTACTTTATTGCGGTTCGGTTCGCCTGAACCTGATTCAATACCGGCTGCTACTTTTAATAGAACAGCTGCGGGTGGAGTTTTCGTAATGAATGTAAATGAACGATCTTCAAATACTGAAATCTCAACTGGAATGATCAGTCCTGCTTGATCCGCCGTACGCGCGTTGAACTCTTTACAGAAGCCCATAATGTTAACACCTGCTTGACCCAATGCTGGACCAACTGGTGGCGCTGGATTAGCTTTTGCTGCAGGTATCTGCAATTTTACGACTTTAACAACTTTTTTAGCCACGAAACACACCTCCTTAAGTCCGTGATGTGGTAATAGGGTTTCCCCTCCCACTCAATATCTGTCTGTCAACGATGTTGATAGAATTAGCTAAATTGTACAGATTGTCCTATGACAGTCTGACCTATGAAATAATACCATTAATAAATCAGAATAGCAAGGGGCTTTTATACTTTTTGAACTTGCTCGAAATCAAGTTCCATTTTGGTTTCACGGCCGAAGATATCAATCGACACTTTCACTTTGCCTTTTGTATCATCAATCTCTTCCACTTTCCCTTGGAAGTTGGCGAATGGCCCTTCCATCACTTCAACTGTATCGGCAACCGCAAAGTCAATATCCACTTTGCGTTCTGTCATGCCCATCTGTTTCAGGATGAAATCGACTTCTTCATCGAGCAATGGCGTCGGTTTCGCTCCTCCGCCTGATGAACCGATAAACCCTGTAACACCTGGTGTGTTTCTCACCACGTACCAAGATTCATCTGTCATAATTAACTCAACCAACACGTAACCCGGGAAGGTTTTGCGCATGACGGTGCGTTTCTTGCCATCTTTGAAATCTGTTTCCTGCTCTTCTGGAATTATCACGCGGAAGATCAAATCTTCCATACCCATTGTTTCTACACGCTTTTCCAGGTTTGCTTTAACTTTGTTTTCATAACCGGAATAGGTGTGGACTACATACCAATTTTTTTCCATATTCGTGCGGACTAGACGTCCATCCCTCCTTTTTTACCAAATGAAAAAACCCGTTCTCATAGAATCACGGGCTATTTTTATGCATTATTCTTGTTGAATGACTTATAGCGCTAAGAACCAGCGGAATACTTCCGAGATGCCTGCGTCGATCACTGCGAAAAAGAGAGCCATGAAAATACAAGTAGAAAGAACAACGATCGTGTACCGAGTCAGTTCTTTTCGTTTCGGCCAGCTGACTTTACGCATTTCCGAAACGACATTTTTAAAGAAATCACCAATGTTACCCATTGTTTAAAAAACCTCCGAATTTCAAAATCACTCTATATCGTCCGGCATTCAGTTAAAATTCATATCGTTTGTTTATGCACGGTATGCCCATTGCAATGAGCACAGAATTTTTTGAGTTCCAAACGTGTGCTGGATTCCGCTTGCGCAGGAACCGTATAATTGCGGGATGCACATTTCGAGCAGCTTAAAACAATTTTTTTAGCCATGTTATCACCTTATTCAAGTTTACAGCTTTTTCAAGGTTATCACCTTAAAACAGACCTGTCAACCGCGCGTCAAGAGCTCGGCATCTCATTGATCTGTAAGTGGCGCTCCAGTTTTCGCTTGACCCGCTGCAAAGCGTTGTCAATTGATTTCACATGCCGCTCCAGCTTTTCCGAAATCTCCTGGTAGGATTGGCCGTCCAGATAAAGGGCTAGCACTTCGCGCTCCAGCTCACTTAACACTTCCCCCATCTTCTCTTCCATATACTGAAACTCTTCATTATGGATGATCAAATCCTCTGGGTCGTCCACGCCGTTTCCAGTCAATACATCCATCAATGTCCGGTCAGACTCTTCATCATAAATCGGCTTGTCCAAGGACACATAAGAATTCAACGGAATATGCTTTTGGCGTGTTGCTGTTTTGATGGCAGTGATAATCTGCCGGATAATACAGAGTTCTGCAAACGCGCGGAATGAAGACAATTTATCACTTCGAAAATCCCGAATCGCCTTGTATAAGCCGATCATGCCTTCCTGGATAATGTCTTCCTTATCCGCACCGATCAAGAAATACGACCGGGCTTTCATTCGAACAAAAGGCCTGAATTTGGTAATCAAAAAATCCAATGCTTCCGTGTTGCCACTGTGGACTAAACTGACAAGTTCCTCATCTGTCATGTCGGTGAATCGTTGGGGCTGAACTTGCTCATGATTTTCCACGGGTGATCCCTCCGATTGCGTGAGCCTCGATATGTTCAGTATACAGGAAGAAAAAAATGAGCGTCAACCGTTCATTTCAAGCCTCTTCGCCATTTTTCGAAAATTTCGGCTACTTCACCGGACAGCGGTATTTTTGAAATGCCGCGCTGCTCCTGGATTTCTTTTACTTTTTTAGTGATGTTCGCCTGTATCTCAATCATTTCAATTTCCAGTTCACGCGCCGAAATTCGCAAGGCGCCTTTGCCGAAAATAACCCATTGCTCTGTTAAATCCGAAGTTGCTACATATATTTGATCGCGGCGATTGTTTAAACTCGCCACCAGTTTTTCAATCCGTTCATCTGCTGTTTCGCTTTCTTTTGTGAAAATGACTTCAACATCGTGGTGCAGATTTTTAGCTTCGATGCCCGGAACAAGATGGGCATCAAACACAATAATGACGCGCCACCCTTTGTAGCTCCGGTATTCAGCCAGCCGCTCAATGAGGCGGTCCCTGGCGTTTGCCAATTTATCTTTTTTCAATTGCTGCAGTTCAACCCAGTCACCAATGATATTGTATCCATCAACCAGCAGAATATTCATGGCATTAAACCAGTGGATTGCGCTTTCTGTAAACTTCGTACATCAACAAACTTGCAGCCACAGAAGCGTTCAATGAAGTGACGTGGCCAACCATTGGCAATTGGTAAAGAAAATCGCATTTGTCACGCAAAATCCGGCTCATGCCTTTGCCTTCGCTGCCGATAATGACTGCAAGCGGAAGTGCAGCATCCATTCTCCGGTAATCGACCGACTCTTTGGCGTCTGTTCCGGCGATCCAAAGACCCCGCTTTTTCAGCTCATCGACGGTCTGCGACAAATTATTGATGCGCACAACCGGTACGTGTTCAATGGCGCCTGTCGAAGCTTTTGCTACCACACCTGTCAGCCCAACAGCCCGGCGCTTCGGAATAATCAATCCATGAACACCAATTGCATCGGCAGTTCGCATAATAGAACCCAAATTATGCGGGTCTTCCAATTCGTCCAAGATCAGGAAAAACGGATCTTCATTTTTTGCTGCAGCTGCCTCAAACAAATCATCCAAGCTTGCGTAATTATAAGCGGCCACTGCTGCTGCAATGCCTTGGTGATTGGTATCCGTCAGTCCGTCAATTTTCTTTTTCGGTACCGACTGGACGATGACGCCTTTGTCTTTTGCCAATTGCAAGAGTTCCGTAATGCCCTTTTTCTGGACGCCTTCTGCAATCCAGATTTTATTGATGTCCCGGTCTGCACGCAACGCTTCCAAAACCGGGTTCTTGCCGCCGATTATTTCCGGTGCCAACTCTTCTTCAGTCATCTCAATACGCCTCCCTGCTCTTCAACAATTCCAATCGCATAGGAAATGATTTCGTCCACACGCGCTTGTTCTTCTTTCAAATACAGCCAGCCCAACACCGCTTCAAAAGCGGTGCTGAAATTATAGGTCTGCACATCGGTATTTTTCGGGACAGATCCGGACTTGGCATTACGCCCACGTCTCATGATCGCCAGTTCTGCTTCGGTTAGGAAGTTTTCTTCTGTCAGCCGCTTTAAGACCATCGCCTGTGCTTTGGCAGAAACGAAGGTAGTCGATTGGCGGTGCAGGATGTTTGGTTTGGCACGGCCTGAACGCAACAAATGCTCACGGATAGACTGCTCATAAACGGCATCGCCCATATAGGCAAGAGCCAATGCATTTAGTTGATCGACATCGTTTTTTCGTAAAACGTTCACTGCATTACCCTCGCTTCCAGCGTGTACCTTGTGCTGTATCTTCCAAAATGATCTTTTTCTCTTTGAATAAATCACGAATTTCATCCGCGCGTGCAAAATCGCGGTTTTTGCGCGCTTCAATTCGCTCTGCCATCAAAGCTTCGACTTCTTCGTCCAATAATTCTTCTTGCTGGTTGAATGGTACGCCTAAAACGCCGGCCAACTCATCGAATACGGCAATAAACGTTTCCAATACGGTTGTTGCTGTTTGTTTTTCCAATAAATACGTATTCGACAGACGCGATAAATCGAAAAGGCTGGAAATCGCATTTGCGGTATTAAAGTCATCATCCATCGTTTCAATAAATGCTGTTTTGATGGCTTCGATCTTATGAATCCAAATATCGGAGTGATCGCCAAGGTCGGCCGACGTGCCTAACCGGTGCTTCAAGTTGCCATAAGCCGTGCGCAGGCGCTCCAGTCCAGCAACGGCATCTTCCACCAGCTGCTGCGAATAATTGATTGGGTGGCGGTAATGAACCGACAGCATAAAGAAGCGCAGTACTTGTGGATCCATTTCTTTCAAGATGTCATTGACCAAGACAAAATTATTCAGTGACTTCGACATTTTTTCGTTATCAATATTAATATACCCATTATGCATCCAATAACGCGCAAACGGTTTGCCAGTAAATGCTTCAGATTGAGCAATTTCATTTTCGTGATGCGGGAAAGTCAAATCCTGTCCGCCTGCATGAATATCAATGGTATCGCCTAAATGCTCGCGTGCCATGACCGAGCATTCAATGTGCCAACCCGGACGCCCTTTGCCCCATGGGCTATCCCATGAAATTTCTTTCGGCTTGGCTGTTTTCCACAGAACGAAATCCAGTTCATCTTCTTTTTTATCGCCCGTTTCAATGCGTGCGCCAATTTTCAGTTCATCAACCGACTGATGCGACAATTTGCCATAGCCTTCGAATTTACGGGTCCGATAGTAAACATCTCCTTGTGACTCATAAGCATAGCCTTTTTCAATCAATGCCTCGATAAAGTCGATGATTTGCACCATATGATCGGTTACGCGCGGATGAACATCTGCTTCTGCACAGCCAAGCGCTGTCGTATCTTCAAAATAAGCCGCAATAAACCGCTCCGCAATTTCCGGAACTTCCTGGCCGAGTTCATTCGCGGCTTTGATCAATTTGTCGTCGACATCCGTAAAGTTTGAAACATATTTCACATCATAGCCACGGTATTCCAAGTGGCGGCGTACTGTATCGTAGACGATAACAGGGCGCGCATTGCCGATGTGAATGTAATTGTAAACCGTTGGTCCGCAGACATACATTTTTACTTTTCCTTCTTCTAAAGGAATAAAATTTTCTTTTTGCCGTGATAAAGTATTAAAAATTTGGATGCTCATAAACGTTGCCCTTCTTCCTGTCTAACTTTTTTTAATTCGTCAATTTCATATTGCAACCTGGCAATTTTCGCCTCCATGCTTTCGCATTTGTCCATAACAGGATCCGGCATATTTTGATGGTTCAAATCGCGTTTTACTTTAACGCCGTTTTGAATCACCACTTTGCCCGGAATTCCGACTACCGTTGAATTCATCGGTACGTTCTTCAAAACCACCGATCCCGCTCCAACTTTCGAGTTGGCTCCGATGACAATCGATCCCAACACTTTGGCGCCGGTTGCAACCAGAACATTGTCTTCCAATGTCGGATGGCGTTTCCCGCGTTCTTTTCCAGTACCGCCTAACGTGACCCCTTGGTACAATGTCACGTTGTCGCCAATCTCACAGGTTTCCCCGATGACCACACCCATTCCGTGGTCAATAAAGAAACGGCGGCCAATGACAGCCCCTGGATGAATTTCAATGCCTGTGAAAAAGCGGCTCAACTGCGAAATGACACGGGCAATGAAAAATAATTTGTTCTTAAAGAAGAAATGCGCCAAACGATGTGCCCAGATGGCATGCAGACCCGAATAGGTTAAGATGACTTCCAAATAGTTACGGGCTGCTGGATCTTGTTCGAAAATGACATCAACATCATCTTTCAATAACTTAAACATGTCTCTCGCTCCCTTTCTGCTCCAAAATAAAAAGCGTCTCTGTCATCTAAATGACAGAGACGCATAGTTGCGCGGTTCCACTCTGATTAAAAGAACAATGAGTTCTTTTCTCTCGAAGGCCCGTAACGCAGGCAAAACGTCTGGTCTACTTGATTCGACTCAGCACTCGGAGAGGCATTTCGATGCAGCAGCGGCCCAGATCCCTTTCAGCCGGTGGGGATCTTCTCTAAAGAGCATGCTGCATGTACTTCTTCCCGTCAACGTTTTTATTAATGGTAAATTCATTTTACACCGTTAGCGCAATAAGTCAATGTTACGCACTCGCATATTGGGAAACGCGGGCAATGGCTTTGTCTTTCCCTAATAGAGAAATAGAATCCGGCAATTCCGGTCCGTGCATTTGTCCGGTGATCACCACGCGAATTGGCATGAACAAGTTTTTGCCTTTATGGCCCGTTGACTTCTGGACGGCTTTGATTGCTGCTTTGATTTCCGGAGGCTCAAAGTTTTCCAATGAAGCCAATTGCTCTTTGAATGCCGTCATCACTTCAGGAACTTGCTCAGCAGACAAGATTTCTTTTTCGGCTTCTCCATACGTTAATTCCTCAGTGAAAAACTGCTCGGAAAGTTCGGTGATTTCTGCACCGTAGCTCATTTGGTCATGATACAACGCAACCAGCTTGTTTGCCCATTCGGCTTGCTCCGGCGTCATTTCTTCCGGCAGTTTGCCTGCTTTTTGCAAATGCGGAAGAGACAGCTTCACTACTTCTTCGAGCGGCAATTGCTTAATGTACTGGTTGTTCATCCACATTAGTTTCTGCTTATCGAACATTGACGGCGATTTAGATAAGCGTTCGACATCAAAAATACGAATCAGTTCTTCTTTCGAGAAGATTTCTTCTTCGCCTTCTGGAGACCAGCCAAGAAGCGCAAAGAAATTAAACAAAGCTTCTGGAATATAGCCCAAATCCTTATATTGTGAGATAAACTGAAGGATTGACTCGTCACGCTTTGATAATTTCTTGCGGTCCTCGTTGATGATCAAAGTCATATGGCCGTAGCCTGGATAATCCCAGCCAAATGCGTCGTAGATCATCATCTGTCTCGGAGTGTTTGATAAATGCTCTTCTCCACGGAACACGTGAGAAATTTTCATCAAATGATCATCGATAACAACAGCAAAATTATACGTCGGGATGCCATTGGTCTTAACCATTACCCAATCGCCAACATCTTTGGACTCGAATGAAATCGGGCCGCGCACTAAATCGTTGAATTCATACGTAACTCCAGTCGGAACTTTCGCACGAAGCGTAAACGGTTTGCCTGCTGCTTCTTTTTCAGAAACTTCTTCAGCTGTTAAATTGCGGCAAGTTCCGCTGTATTGTGGAGCGGCGATGCCGGATGCTTTTTGGGCATCTCGTTCTGCTTCCAGCTCTTCCGCTGTACAGAAACATTTATAAGCCAATCCTTTTTCAAGCATTTTTGCTGAGTGTTCTTTATACGTATCCAAGCGCTCCATTTGGCGGTAAGGACCGTAATCTCCGCCGATATCCACAGATTCGTCGTGCTCGATGCCCAACCATTTCAAGTTGTCCAACTGAGACATGACCCCTGTTTCAATATTGCGGGCTGTGTCTGTATCTTCAATGCGAACGATGAATTTCCCATTGTTGTGGCGTGCGTATAAATAGTTAAATAATGCGGTACGTGCGCCGCCGATGTGCAGATGGCCTGTTGGACTTGGCGCATAACGTACGCGTACTTCTTGTGTCATTTGATTTCCTCCTAAAATTTCGTCTATCCTTCTGCTATTCTATCACTCCGGGACATCAAGCGAAACCGGACGTTTGTTTAATAGAATCACTGCCAGTGCAGCAATTCCTTCCTCGCGTCCCGTAAATCCAAGGTGTTCGGAAGTAGTCGCTTTGACATTGACCTGTGAAACATCAGCTTCCAGCAAGTCTGCAATTGACTCCCGCATCTGCTCAATATATGGCGCCAGTTTCGGCTTCTGGGCAATTACCGTACAGTCCACATTGCCAAGTTCATAACCTTGTTCTTTCACGTATTTCCAAATGTGGGTCAGTAACTTCCGGGAATCGGCATCCTTGAATTCAGGATCGGTGTCCGGAAAATGCTTGCCGATATCGCCTCCGCCAATGGCGCCGAGTGCAGCATCTGTAATGGTATGCAATAGCACATCTGCATCGGAATGGCCAAGCAGCCCTCTATCATGTTCAATTTCAATGCCCCCCAATATGAAAGGTCTTCCTTCTGCCAGCTGGTGTACGTCATAACCTTGTCCAATTCGAATCATTTCTGTTCCTCCTGTAATCGACTTTCCAGAATCGCTCTCCCGTAGATCAAGTCATCCGGCGTCGTCATTTTAATGTTTTCGTATGTACTTTCAACAATAGCCACAGGGTAATTCAAGCGCTCTACGAGCATCGCTTCATCTGTCCCCATAAACCCATCGCTGTAGGCTGAACGTGCGGCTTTCAAAATCAATGAATACCGAAAAGCCTGTGGTGTTTGGATCATCCACAATTGCTTGCGGTCGACAGTTTCTGAAATGACGCCATTTTCCGCTTTTTTGATGGTGTCTTTGACAGGTACGCCGGCAATTGCCGCCCCTGATGCCTTCGCAGTTTCCACCAATCGTTCAATCACTTCTTTGTCAATAAAGGGCCGTGCTGCGTCGTGAACCAAAACAACGCCACAAGGTGGAATCGCTTCAAGACAGGCTCTGACACTATCCTGTCTTTCGGTTCCCCCTGTAGCGTAACCTTGCACTTTGGTGATGTTGTGGCGCAGTACATATTCTTCGATCACTTCCCGCTCCTGCTCTTTTACCGCCAGCCAAATTGCATCGCAATTCGGATCCCGTTGAAAAACTTCTAGCGTATAAAGAAAGATTGGTTTGCCGGAAAGCTCGAGCAACAATTTATTTTTATCTGCTTTCATTCGTTTCCCGCTGCCAGCAGCAGGCAAGACGACTGTATAGTTCATTGGATAACATCCTTTATCAATTTGTTGCCGTTTGTTTGCCTTCGCGCGGCTTCGCAAAAATCATCCGACCTGCAGAAGTCTGCAAAACGCTGGTGACCGTGACATTGATCGCCTGGCCAATAAATCCTTTGCCGTCTTCAATAACGATCATTGTTCCATCGTCCAAATAAGCCACACCTTGATTTTGTTCTTTGCCATCTTTGATGACCACAACATGCATATCTTCTCCTGGAATGACAACAGGTTTTACAGCGTTCGCCAAGTCATTAATATTCAATACTGGAACATTATGAAGTTCACATACTTTATTAAGATTAAAATCATTGGTTACAACTTGGCCGCCCATTTTCTTCGCAGCGCGCATCAATTTCAAATCGACTTCGCTGACTTCATCAAAGTTTTCCTCTGTGATCATAATAGCATCCACACGTTCGCTTTGAAGTCGTTTCAAAATATCCAAGCCTCGCCTGCCACGTGTCCGTTTCAAGGTATCTGAGGAGTCGGCAATATGCTGAAGCTCAGACAACACAAATTGCGGCACTACAAAAGTGCCTTCCATGAAACCAGTTGCCGAAATATCAGCAATCCGTCCGTCAATGATGACACTGGTATCAAGCAATTTGTATGAAGCTTTTTCAACCGGCTCTTCCAGTTCCAGCTTTTTCGCTGCCGTAAATTTGGATGGTGTCAGCATGTTCAACATTTCTTCACGCTTTTGGAAGCCAACCTGGAAACCCAAGTAGCCGAGCACCACAGAAAGCACTAGCGGTGCAATGGTCGCCACCAACGGAACATCGACTGTACTTAAGGCAAAGCCGATGAGAAACGCTACCACCAAGCCAATGATCATGCCCACTGTCCCAAACAGCAGATCCGGCGTCGGTGCGTGAAGCAACTTCTCCTCCATCCACTTCATGAAATTAATGAGCGAATCCACAAATAACAAAGATAACAGGAAAAATACAAGAGCACCAACAATTGCAGCTACGTAAGGGTTACTAATCCATGGATTGTCGAGAAGGGGAATAAGTTCAAATGCAGATGGCAATAATAAAATTCCGACTGTCGCACCAATAAGTAAAAACATAATTTTTATAATGGTTCTTAACACACGCTCCACCTCCTTTTTATAATTATACACATTTTAAATCTGAAACGCTTTTATGACCCTTATTTAGGAATAAAAGGAGGCATGTTTGCCTCCTCACTGTGGAAAAATCTCTTTTAATGCATCGTTAACACTTTCTACGCCCACTACTCGAATTCCTTCCGGATAATCCCAGCCGCCCATGTTTGACGCTGGAATAATTGCCCGCTTGAATCCAAGCTTAGCGGCTTCCTGAACGCGTTGCTCAATGCGCGACACACGCCTGATTTCACCGGTTAAACCCACTTCTCCGATGATACAGTCGTAGACATTGGGCGCTTTGTCCCGGAAACTTGACACGATGCTTGCCAGTACTGCCAGATCGATTGCTGGTTCATCAAGCTTAACCCCACCTGCAACTTTGATGTATGTGTCCTGTGTCTGCATTAACATGCCAGCCCGTTTCTCCAGCACTGCCATCAGCAGCGACACACGATTGACATCAATGCCTGTAGCCATGCGTTTCGGATAATTAAAACTGGACGGCGTCACCAAAGCCTGGATTTCCACCAGGATGGGACGTGTTCCCTCCATCGAAGCCACGACTGTCGAACCTGCTGCACCGCTTGACCGTTCCTGCAAGAATAACTCGGACGGATTCAGCACTTCTTTCAATCCGCTTTGAAGCATTTCAAAAATCGCAATTTCATTGGTTGAACCAAAACGGTTTTTGACACTGCGTAAAATCCGGTATGTGTGATGGCGTTCACCTTCAAAATACAGCACCGTATCCACCATGTGCTCCAAAATTCTAGGTCCGGCAATTTGTCCTTCTTTTGTTACATGCCCAACAAGGAAAATCGCGATATTTTTCGTTTTTGCAATCCGCATCAATTCCGCGGTACTTTCTCGTACCTGCGTCACGCTGCCAGGTGCAGAAGTAACTTCGGGATGATGAACCGTTTGAATCGAATCAATAATGACAAAATCAGGAGCTACTTCTTCAATCGTATGATGAATCAGCTCAAGATTTGTTTCGGCATAAATAAATAGCTCTGAAGAAGAAGCATCGAGACGCTCGGCCCGCAATTTCGTTTGGCGAATAGATTCTTCCCCGGAAATATATAATACCCGATTCCCACTATTTGCAAGCATAGCGGAAACTTGTAAAAGCAAAGTCGATTTCCCGATTCCTGGATCGCCGCCAATCAGCACTAAAGAACCCGGTACAATACCGCCTCCGAGCACACGGTTTAATTCACTTAGTTCCGTTTCCACCCGCGGTTCATCTTGTGTTTCAATTGCATTGATCGGTGTTGCTTTTTGAGGAACTGATGCGCTGTGTTGAAAAGCACCGCGTGTTCCTTTAGGAGCAGCCACTTCTACCTCTTCAGTCATCGTATTCCATGCTGCACAGCCTGGACATTTTCCCATCCATCTGACAGATTCATAGCCACACGACTGACAAATGAATTTCGTCTTTTTCTTAGCCATGTGTACCTCCTATAATAGAAAAAAAGCTCGCCGGAGATGGCCTCCGGCGAGCGGAATATTTTTATTGTTTTTCCACTGCTACTTCTTTTGCTTCTGCTGTTTCGTTTGTACGAACGATAAATTCATCGTCCTCCACATCGAAGATAATGCGTTGGCCCGATAGAGCTGTACCTTTTAACAGCTCTTCTGACAACCGGTCTTCTACGTGTTTTTGGAGCGAGCGGCGAAGTGGACGTGCCCCGTACTCTGGGTCGTATCCTTCTTTTGCAACTTTTTCAAGTGCTGCATCCGTCAATTCCAAATCAATGTCCTGCTCTTTCAAGCGATCCACCAATTGTTTGGTCATCAAGTTCACGATCTCTCTCAAATTCTCTTTTTCAAGAGAGTGGAAGACGATCATGTCATCGACACGGTTCAAGAACTCTGGGCGGAATGCTTTTTTCAACTCACCAAGCATTTTGCCTTTCATGTCTTTGTAGTCTGTTTTCGCATCGTCTAAATTGAAACCAACATATTTATTGTATTTCAGTTCTTCCGCACCAACGTTTGAAGTCATGATAATGACTGTGTTACGGAAATCGACTCTGCGGCCTTTTGAATCTGTTAAGCGTCCATCTTCAAGTACTTGCAAAAGAATATTGAAGACATCCGGGTGGGCCTTTTCAATTTCATCAAGCAACACTACTGAATAAGGCTTTCTGCGAACTTTTTCAGTCAACTGCCCGCCTTCTTCATAACCAACATAACCTGGAGGCGAACCGACCAGACGTGAAGTCGAATGTCTTTCCATGTATTCGGACATGTCGATGCGAATCATGGCATCTTCATCACCAAACATGGATTCAGCCAGCGCACGCGCCAACTCGGTTTTACCAACACCAGTAGGACCAAGGAAAATAAATGATCCGATTGGGCGTTTTGGATCTTTCAGTCCAGCACGCGCACGGCGAATGGCTTTTGAAATGGAAGTGACAGCTTCATTTTGGCCGATAACACGGTTGTGAAGAATTGATTCCAAGTTCAACAATTTATCCGATTCGGTTTGCGCCAGTTTTGACACCGGAATGCCGGTCCACATAGACACAACCTTCGCAATATCTTCCACGGTTACTTCCGACTCTTCTTTGCCTTGCTTTTCTTTCCATTCTTTCTTCGTTTTATCTAATTGATTCTGGAGCTTTTGTTCTGCATCACGAAGCGAAGCCGCTTTTTCAAACTCTTGGCTTTGCACCGCTTCATTTTTCTCTGAACGTGCAGCTTCCAATCGGGCTTCCAATTCTTTCAGGTCCGGTGGAGTCGTGTACGAGCGAAGTCTTACTTTAGAGCCTGCCTCATCAATCAAATCAATCGCTTTATCCGGCAAGAAACGGTCCGAAATGTAGCGGTCTGACATTTTTGCGGCTGCTTCGATCGCCTCATCAGTAATTTTCACACGGTGATGCGCTTCGTAGCGGTCACGCAAACCACGAATGATTTGAATCGACTCTTCTACTGAAGGCTCATCCACTTGAATTGGTTGGAAACGGCGTTCAAGTGCCGCATCTTTTTCAATATATTTGCGGTATTCATCCAACGTTGTCGCACCAATACATTGCAGTTCCCCACGTGATAATGACGGTTTTAGAATATTAGAAGCATCAATCGCTCCCTCTGCCCCACCTGCTCCAATCAATGTATGAAGCTCATCAATGAAGAGGATGACGTTGCCTGCCTGGCGAATTTCATCCATCACTTTTTTCAAGCGATCTTCAAATTCCCCACGGTATTTTGTTCCTGCAACTACTGTACCCATATCCAGAACCATGACGCGTTTGTCACGAAGCGTTTCTGGAATTTCATTGTTGACGATTTGTTGCGCCAATCCTTCAGCGATCGCTGTTTTACCAACACCAGGTTCACCGATCAATACCGGATTGTTTTTCGTTCTGCGGCTCAATACTTCAATTACACGCGTGATTTCATCACTGCGGCCGATAACCGGATCCAAGCCACCTTCACGGGCTACTTGCGTCAAATCGCGTGCCAAGCCGTCTAAAGTTGGTGTGTTTGCCGAAGCATTCGGGCTTGTGCCTGTAGACGCCTGCTCATTGTTGCCTAGGAGCTGCAACACTTGCTGACGCGCCTTATTCAAGCTGACGCCTGCATTTCCTAATACACGTGCTGCAACGCCTTCACCTTCGCGAATCAGCGCCAATAGCAAATGCTCTGTACCAATATAAGAATGGCCCAATTTACGGGACTCATCAACTGACAATTCAATCACTTTTTTTGCTCTCGGCGTATAGTGGACAATCGGGCCAACATCTTTTTCGCCGACTCCTACAAGCTCTTTAACGCCTTCTTCGATCAATTGTGTATTTACTTCAATCGCTTCTAAAGCTTTAGCGGCAATACCGCCGCCTTCGCGAATTAAACCAAGAAGAATATGCTCTGTACCGATTGATTCATGTTTCATGCGAATGGCCTCTTCTTGAGCTAACTGAAGAACTTTTTGTGCGCGTTGTGTAAATCGATTAAACATCATGCAAAATCCTCTCCTTCACTATTTATACCTTCTTTATTCAATCGCTCCCGAAACAACTTTGCCCGGGCAAAATCACGTTCTTTTGGCTGCAGCGGCTTGTCTGCATATTGCTGCAGGAATGCCGGCTGCATAAAAATCATCAATTCATTTAAAATCGACATGTCGACATCTTGGATCATCTTTAAATCAATACCCAATCGAACATCTGACAAACAAGTAGCAGCTTCTTCCGTCGTCAGCAGTCTCGAATGGGTAAGAATTCCAAGTGACCGGTAGATGCGATCTTCCAGCACCAGCGGTGAATTTAGAACAATGGCTTCTCGTGCTTTTCGTTCCTGTTGAATAATTTGTTCGGTCATATTTTCCAAGTCCTGAAGAATTTCATATTCGGACTTGCCAAGAGTTAATTGGTTTGATATTTGATAAACGTTCCCTAAAGCTTCACTGCCTTCGCCATAAATACCGCGAACCACCATGCCGAGCCTCGAAATTGCAGGAATGATCCGTTGGATTTGATGCGACATCGTCAAAGCCGGCAAATGAAGCATAACCGAAGCTCTCATGCCGGTTCCGACATTGGTAGGACAGCTGGTTAAGTAGCCATATTTTTCATGAAAAGCATAAGACAAGTTTTTTTCTAACAAGGTATCCAGCTCATTGGCTATTTTATAAGCATTCTGAAGGTGAAATCCTGATTGCAAACTTTGAATTCTTAAATGATCCTCTTCATTGACCATAATACTCAGTTCTTCATTTTCAGACAACAAAACCGAACTGGAGTGTTCGCTATTGGCAAGATAAGGGCTGATTAAATGTTTTTCTACCAGCACTTCTTTTTGCAGCTGTGCAAGTTTTTCAATACTGATATGGCTAAAAGTATAGTCTAACTCACTGCCTTTATCTAATAATACAGAAGAAATTTCTTTATCTACTTTGAGTGCTTCGTCTTCCGTAAAAGAATAGGGAAACTTGAAGTCAGTTAAATTTCTCGCTAACCGAATTCGTGTACTCATTGCAATATCTACACTTTCACCGTCGTTGGCCATCCAGCTGCTTGCTCGAGGTTGGAGAAACCGTTCAATTGCCATTTGGAGCACCTCCCTCAAGCTTCAAACTTAACACTCTCACTTCATCTCTTAATCTGGCAGCTTCTTCAAAATGTTCCCCTTGAATAGATACCTGCATTTGCTTGCGAAGTTCTTCAATTTCTTTTTTTATCTTTAAGGTTGTCCCATAAGAAGCTGGAATCTTACCCGTATGTTCAGTGTTTCCATTATGGAACCGTTTAAATATTTCATTGAGTTGTGGCGCAAATTCATCGTAACAAGAAGCACACCCAAATTTACCTAACTGCAAAAACTTAGGGAAAGTAAAACCACATGAAGGACAAGTAGCTACTTCTTTTTTAACTGGGTTAATGGATGCCTGCGAAGTAGGAAACCAATTTGATAATAACTGATGAATAGCTAATGGATCCTGTTCAAAAGCAATATTAATGCTATGGTTTTCAGCAGCACAGATGTGGCATAAGTGAAGCTCAGTTATCTGTCCTTGTTGCTGCTTTTTAACTATTACTGATGCAGAACGTTCTCCGCACTGATCGCAAATCATCTTTTCACCTCTTTATGTGTTCGACTGATATTTTATTGTGAAGAGCATGGCAATAAGGATACGCGCCCGGACTTCATCACGTGTAGGAAGAGGCAAAAGCAGCGTCGCGCGGTCTACAGCACTGAGAATCAATTTTGCTTCTCTTTTTGAAATAATTTCTTCATCCAGCAGTCTGAAAACAATATCTTCAGCCATCACTTGGGTAGCACCATGCTCTAATCGTTGGATAACCTCGGCTATAACATCTGATTTTTGATGGAGCCGGATTCTCCTAATACGAATATATCCACCACCGCCGCGCTTGCTTTCGACAGAATATCCACGGTCAACAGTAAAGCGCGTATTAATGACATAGTTTATTTGAGAAGGCACACATTGAAATTTTTCAGCCACTTCGCTGCGTTTAATTTCAATGTGGTCTCTCTCGCTTAATTCGATAACTTGTTTCAAATAACCTTCTATTACATCCGAAATATTCCGCATCGCTTTCACCTCTTCGATACATAATACGTCAAAACTGACTTTGACTATATTTGACTTAATTATACACCAAGTTTTTTATAGATATCAAATAGTACGTTTCAAAAGTTTACGATAATAAAAAGCCTTAAAGCAGATTTGCTTAAAGACTTTTTTACCTTATTCTTGATCCAGTATTCTTTTTACAAAATCTTTAGCGTGACTTGATACGGACTGCGTTTTTTCTTCTGCGTATTTCGTCTTCCACTTTATTCCTTCCTGCCAAATTTCCACTGCATCTCCTACAGAAACATTGTGAGTAAAGTCAGCTAATGGAAAGGTATAACGCTCACCAGCTTCTTCTGTAGCCTTCAATAATACTGTTCGTTTATCAATAGCTTCTACTACATATATGCCTGGTTTCATGGAAATCACCTCACTCTTGTTTTTCCCACTCTGTCCCCTCTTCAATCCTTATTTTTATTTCTTTATGAACTTTGCTTTTGACTTTCAAATTTTTTCATAAAAAAAAAGCCGTTACCGGAATCGGTAACGACTTGTTTGTCTTGAAATGCCCAGCGACGTCTTACTCTCACAGGGGGAGACCCCCAACTACCATCAGCGCAAAAGAGCTTAACTGCCGTGTTCGGGATGGGAACGGGTGTGGCCTCTTTGCCATCATCACTGGACTATTTGGTTGAGTGCTTGTTCACTCAAAACTGGATACCCGACATTGAGCATTGGTGAAGCGTTCACGATACAATAGTTTGGTTAAGTCCTCGATCGA